>NZ_JARWAC010000002.1 GCF_029846175.1 Sphaerisporangium sp. TRM90804
GGACGGTGGGGACGGCGCCCGGTCGCGCCGGGAGGCCGCCCGTTCTCGCCGGGAGGAGACACCGGGCCGGCGACCGGGCAGGAAGACCCAGCCGTCACCGCCCGCCGCCCGACGGCGGACCGGCCTACCGGGGATGGAGGTGAACCTTGTCATGTCGGCGGCTCGCTCTCGCGTCGGGTGTGGTGCGGATGATGGTCAGGAGTGGTGGCGGGCGGGACGCCCAGTTCGGTGAGCATGTCGAAGCGGAACCGGAGGGTGGCGGCGACCTCCTGCACGGGGGGCTCCGGGGACAGCCGGGCGGCGATCTCGTGCATGGCCGGGTCGGCGCGCTCGCTCGCCAGGCGCACCAGCTCGCCGAGGTTCCACGGCTGGCGGCCGACGGTGTCGAGGATCTTGGCGAGCACCGCCCGCGCCAGGGGCTCGCCCCAGGGCGCGGGGACGCCGCCCAGCATCATGATGAGCTGGCCGTCGACCGGCTGGTCGCGCACCAGCTCGGCGGCCTTGCCGGCCCGCTCGGCCGGGGGCAGGACGGCGAGCAGGTCGCTGAGCGGCTCAACGGCGAACAGCGCCCGCGCCCACGTGGGATCGTCCTGGAGCACGGCCGCCCGTTCCCAGCCGAGCCTGATCTCGCGCGCCCAGTCGCCGAGGTTCAGCGCGACGATCTGCTTGGCGGTGAGGCCGAGGTGCGTCGTCCAGAACCCGAGCGGGGTGTGCGCGACGACCTGCTGGAGCCACCAGCTGCGCTGCCCGGTGCCGGCCGGGGCGCGGGACCGGACGCCGTCACGCTCCATGGCGGCGTCGCAGGACTCCGGGGGCTCGGCCACGAGCCTGCCGCCGGCCAGGGACAGGCAACGGCCCGCCCGTTCGGCCATGCGCAGGCCGAGCCGCGACTCGGGCAGCCGGGTGAGAAGATCGGCGGCCTGGCTCCTGACCTCGCGCCTGCGGTCGTCGAGGGCCCCTTCGAGGAAGGGCTCGTCGGACATCGAAAGCCCGTCGGCCAGCGCGTGCACGAAAGCGGCGCGATCTTCGGGCGCCTCGGTCTCCCACCCCTGTATCAGCAGCTCTCGCGCCTTGGCGGGATAGGCCGCGCGTAGCCGCCGGAAGTAGGACAGCCGGTCGCCCCGGGTGCCGAACTCCCACAGGTGGAGCTCCCCGCTCCCCGGCCCTCCCCGCCGGCTCCCGGACTCCTCCTCCGCCGCCACGCCGGTTGGCATGTGGGCGGTGGCCTCCTCCTGGAGGTAGGACCAGGAGGGGTTGAGGGAGGCGAGCCAGCGGCCCCGGGCTCCGGCGAGGACGCCGATGGGGGCGCGCAGCGAGCGGTCTCTGGCGCCGTGGTCGAGCACCCGGGGGACGAGCTGGGGCGGCATGCGGAACCCGCGGCCCGCCGCGGCCTCCAGCCACTCGGGCAGCAGCCGGGGGTACTCACCGTCGAGGACGCGAGCCACGCGCTCGCCGGCGGCGCGCGGCACCAGCGGCTGCTCCTCGGGAAGCGCGGCGGCCAACGGCTCGCCCCTGTGGAGCCGTTGCCCCGCCCGCGCCGCCACCGCGTGGGCCGCCGCCTGCCCCAGCAGGCCGGGCACGGGACGCCGGTCGGTGCCGACCAGCGCCGCGGACACCAGCCGCTCCCATTCGTCGGCGGACATCACAGCACCACCACCCGGCCTTCCTCATCCCAGGTCGTCAGGGGCCGAAGCCCCCGCGGCGTCCACTCGGCCGCGACGGTCACCGGCAGCCCGCCGGACACCGCGAGCAGCCGCCAGGGCTCCTCGGCCGCCGGTCGCAGCGGCAGGCCCTCCACCACCGGCCCCTCACCCCCCGCACCTTCGGCGGGCACGTCACCCACCGCATCGGGCGTCTCCGCGGGAGCCGCCGCGACATCACGGGCCGGACCTGCCGCCGGGGTGATGGGCGGGAGTGGGGTGTCGGTGAGGAGCCAGGTGGTCTTGTTTCTGGCGGGGGTGACGGCGGTGAGCACCACGGGCCAGGAGTCGAGCCAGGGGTCGCCTTCCAGGGCGGCGGCGACCTCGGTGAGCGCCTGCCGCACGCCGCCGCCGGAGGGCGGGCCGGCCTGGGCGGTGGCGTGTCTGGTGGCGACGACGGCGCGCAGCGGGGACGAGCCGGGGTAGAACGCGAGGTCGGCGTCGATGGACGTGCCGGTGACGAGGGAGGCGTCCAACGCCTGCCCGGCGGGGGCGAAGGAGAGCACCAGGGCGACCCGGCCGGTCTCGCGCCCGCGCAGCCAGACCCGGCGGGACATCAGGCGGTCCTGCTCGTCGTCGCGCTTGCCCAGGACGTGCCAGTGGTCGCGCACGGTCTCGCCGGCGAGCACCTGCTCGCGGGTGATGGGGAAGCCGACCCTGGAGCGGATGGTGTCGCGCAGGGGGGCGGGAAGCTCGCCGGCGCGGCGGTGGCCTACGGCGAGCAGGTGGATCAGGCCGTACTCGCCCAGCAGGCGGGCCGGCCAGTCGTCCTCGGCCAGGACGCGGGGCAGGCGCGCGACCGCCGCCGCGACGCCCGGCGCCTGGGCGTCGACGAGCCGCCGCGCGAGCTCACCCCACTGGGCCGGCGCGTTCTGCCGGGCCCCCGCGAGGCCTTGGGCGATCTGGTCGGCAAGCCAGCGTTCGAGCTCGGCGAGGCCGGAGGTGACACGCTCGGCGCGCTGGACGGCGCGCCGAGCCGCCGCCGTGTCGCCCGGGCCCGCCGCGCCCGCCTGCGGAAGGCCGGCGTCGAGCCCGGCGGGGTGCTCCCCCGGCACGCCGGGAGCCCCGGGCACGGCCGCGCCCGGCGACCGGGTGTCGCCCTCTCGCGCGAGCGCGCCGGGGGCGGGCGGGGTGGAGCCGGTAGATGACGCGCCCGCTTGGGCGGACCGGGGGCCGGCGGACGTGGCCTCGGCCTTGGCGGCGCGGGCGCGCCGTTGGTCGAGCCACTCGCCCACCCAGGCGGGTGGATCGTCGGCGGAGGGAACGCCGTCGGCCGACCAGAGCAGCAGGAGGCCGAGCGCGTGTTTGCAGGGGAACTTGCGGCTGGGACAGGAGCACCGGTAGGCGGGGGCCGCGAGGTCGACACACGCGCGGTACGGCTTGGCGCCGCTACCGGCGCACTCCCCCCAGACGACGTCGGGCATGATGCCGACGCCCGACCACTTGGCCGGGGCGCAGACCCCCTTGGCTCCCTTCTGAGAGGAGGCGTCGGGGGCGAGCGCGAGAACCTGATCGCGACTCCAACGTTCGATCACGCACCGCACACTATCGACGACGTCCGACAAAAACGGGGCCTCGATCGGGCCACGCGACGGTCATCTCGGCGACGGACGGGAACCGGCCCGAGATGGGGAGAAACAGCAGGTAGAAGGCGGATTTGCCGTCATGATGGAGAAGCCGGGGGAAGAGCGGTGCCAGTCTTCTCCCGACGGGTAGAGGGGCCGCCATGGCACTCATATGGGAACAGATCGTCATCGACGCCGACGACGCGGTGGCGCTCGGGGAGTGGTGGAGCAAGGCGCTCGGCTGGGTGGTGGTCAACGACGCCGCAGAGGAGTACGAGATCCGGGCCGCGCCCGCCGTGCTGCCCGGCCTGCTCTTCACGCCCGTGCCCGAGGGCAAGCGGGTGAAGAACCGGCTCCACCTCGACTTCCGGCCCCAAGACCAGCGCGCCGAGGTCGACCGCCTGATCGCGCTCGGCGCCCGCCCCGCCGACGTGGGGCAGGGCGAGGAGTCCTGGGTGGTCCTGAGCGACCCGGAGGGCGACGAGTTCTGCGTGCTCGGCGAGCGCCGCCGGTCCCCCTCGGTCTGACCCGAGCCCCACCGCCTGATCCGAGCCCCGCTCGACGGGCGCGTCCTGCCGCGCGCGCTCGGCAGGACGCGTCACGGCGTCGCGTGGGCGACGAACGCCGGGCTCGCGGGGGTGGGTTGGGGGGTGGCGTAGCATCGGCGCGTGTTGTTGATGAGGCTGGACGCTTATCCGGATGGGCCTTCCGTCGTCGCGGACGACGAGGACGGCGCGGCGCTGCGGGCCGCCGCTGAGGCGTTCACGGGGCCGGAGGCCGTGGTCGCCGTGGACGGGGGACGGGTGAGGTTCCTGCGGCGCGACGTCACCGGGGCGTTCGTCGCGCTCGACGAGCGGCCGCCGGTCGCCGAGGCGCTCGGGCTGCTGCCCCACCCCGAAGGCGGGTGGTTCCGCGAGACCTGGCGCACGTCCGTCCCGCTCGCCCCCCAGGGGTACGACGGCACGCGGCAGAGCGCCACGGGCATCTACTTCCTGCTCCAGCCCGGGGAGCGGTCGGTCTGGCACGTGGTCCGCTCCGACGAGGTGTGGTTCTGGCACCGGGGCGGGCCGCTGACCCTCCTGCTCGGGGGCACGGGCGAGCGGCCCGGCGAGGAGCGCGTCGTGACGCTCGGGCCGGACGTCGAGGACGGCCAGGTGCCGCAGGCGCTGGTGCCGGCCGGCACCTGGCAGGCCGCGCACCCGGCGGGCGGCGAGGGCGTCCTGGTGAGCTGCGTCGTCTCCCCCGGCTTCGACTTCGCCGACTTCAGGGCGCTCTGACGACGGGCGCCCCGCCCCGGTGGGCCGCTTGATCCCGCTCCGAGCCGGCGGCGATCGGCCCCCGGAGCCGCGACGGCGCACGAGCTGCGGCGGCGGTCGGGCACCCGAGCCGAGGCGGCGATCGGAGTGCGGAGCCGTGGCGGCGGTCGGGCCGCGGATGGGTAAAACCCGGGGAGGCGGCAGAATGGCAAGCTCAGCCACACGAGGAGGACGGCGATGACCCGGCGGATCGTCTCCGTCGTCGGCGGCAAGCCCGCCGAGGACGCCAGCGCCACGACGTACACGTCGGTCGATCCGGCCAGGACCGCCGAGACCGTCGCCAAGGTCCTGCTCGCCGACGGCGCCACGTTCGCCTGGGCGTGCAGTGCGGCGGCCGCGGCCCAGCGCGAGTGGGCGCGGGTGCCCGCGCCGGTGCGGGGGCGGGTGATCGCCTCCATCGGCCGGCTGGTCGAGGCCAACGCCGAGGCCCTCGCCGCCCTGGTCACCCAGGAGATCGGCAAGCCGTACGCCGAGGCGCTGGGCGAGGTCAGGGAGATCGTCGACACCTGCGACTTCTTCCTCGGCGAGGGGCGGCGCCTGTACGGCCAGACGGTGCCGTCGGAGATGCCCGACAAGAGCCTGTTCACCTTCCGGGTGCCCGTGGGGGTGGCCGCCGTGGTCACCGCCGGCAACTTCCCGATGGCGGTGCCGAGCTGGTACCTCGTCCCGGCCCTGCTGTGCGGGAACGCCGTGGTGTGGAAGCCGGCCGAGTACGCATCGGCCTCGGCGCACGCGCTGTACCGCCTGTTCGCCGCCGCCGGGCTGCCCGACGGCGTGCTGAACGTGGTCTTCGCCGACGGCCCCACGACGTTCGCCGGCCTGGAGGCCGCGCTGACCGAGGGCAACGTGCACAAGGTGGGCTTCACCGGGTCGACCGAGGTGGGGCGCCGCATCGGCGAGCTGTGCGGGCGCCACCTCCAGTCGCCGTGCCTGGAGCTGGGCGGCAAGAACCCGATGGTGATCATGCCGGACGCCGACCTCGCGCTGGCCGTGGAGGGCGCGCTGTTCTCCGGGTTCGGCACGGCGGGGCAGCGCTGCACGTCGCTGGGCACCGTCCTGGTGCACCGCTCCGTGCACGCCGAGTTCCTCGACCGCTACGCCCGGGCCGTCCAGGAGGCCGTGGTCGGCGACCCCAGGGGCGAGGTGCTGTACGGCCCGATGCTCGACCAGCGGTTCGCCGAGCGTTTCGAGGAGCACCTCGGCTGGATCGAGCCGCACCACACGGTGGTGACCGGCCCGACCGGCCGCATCACCGCCGAGAACCCGCGCGGCGGCTTCGACGGGGCGGGCGGCCTGTACTACCACCCCGTGGTGGTCGACGGCGTGCGCCCGGGCGACCGCCTCTTCCTGGAGGAGACGTTCGGCCCCATCGTGGGCGTCAGGACGTTCGGCAGCCTGGACGAGGCGATCGAGCTGGCCAACCGACCCGGCTACGGGTTGTCGTCGTCGATCTACACCACCGACCCGGAGGCCGCGTTCCGCTTCCGGTCGGGCGTCGGCGCGGGAATGGTCAGCGTGAACAACTCCACCTCCGGCGCCGAGGCCCACCTGCCCTTCGGGGGCAACGGCCGGTCGGGCAACGGCAGCCGCCAGTCGGGCATGTGGGTGCTCGACCAGTTCACCCGCTGGCAGGCCATGAACTGGGACTACTCCGGCCGGCTGCAGAAGGCGCAGATGGACGTCGCCGAGATCGTCCCCGACCTGGAGTTCCGCCTCTGAGGGCGACCGGCCGCCCAGGCCGGCCGACCAGGCCGGCCCCCGGGCTCGCGGCGGGCGCGGCAGGGCCGGTCAGTTCACGCGGTGGACGGAGTAGCGGGGCGCTTCCGAGTACCGCTCCTTGAAGATCGCGTAGCGATCGGAGAGCGCGATGGGCTGGCCGGGAAGGTCGTCGGCGAGCGTGTTGGCCGAGCGGTCCACCTCGTAGCCGCGGTCGCCGCGGTCGTCCAGGAAGACGTGGCCCTTCCAGACGGCCGCGAGGGTGGAGTCGGGTATCTCCCGCCTGGCCACCTTGACCTCGCGGTCGCCGAGCCCGACGGTGATCAGCCGGTGCTGCGTCAGGTCGTTGAACTCACAGGCGATCAGGCTCTCGCCGTCGGTCTGGCAGTCGGTGACGAACTCGGGCAGGCGGGCGATCTCGCGGCCGGTGCCGGCTTCGAGGAGCAGGGGCGGCCCCAGGCGGCCGTCCTCTACCTCTCTGACCAGGGACGTCCGCCCGGCGGCCAGCATCGGGAGCGAGGCGGGCAGGCGGTCCGACAGGTCCCACCGGGTGCGGCCCGTCGCCGCGTCCAGGGCGGTGACGGTCCCGCTGCTCACGTCGAGCGTCGAGCGTCCCGGGCCGTCGGCCACGCGGCCGAGCACGATGCCGCCCGCCATCAGCGCCGGCTGCACGCCGTGCCGGGTCCACAGCCGCCGCCCGGTCACCGCGTCGAAGGCGACCAGGCGCGTGTCGCCGAACCTGGTGTTCATGGTGGGCGCGACGGTGGCCAGGGCGATCCGGCCGTCGCCCGCGGCCAGCGCCCCGGTCAGCCGGCCGGCGACCTTCGCGGCCCTGCCGGTGCGGGCGGGGGTGAGCGGGAGCTTCCAGCGGACGCGGCCGTCCCGGCCGGACAGCAGCGCCACGCCGGTCTCGTCGGAGGGGCCGGAGCCCGCGGGGCAGAGCCCCGCCGGATGCCGGCAGGCGGTCAGGTAGTAGTCGGCGAGGATCCCCCAGTCGCCGCCGTCCCCCACGATCTGCGGCGTCTGCGGGTGGCCGTAGGCCATCGCCCGCCAGACCGCGCCCCCGCCGCCGCGCAGGCGGCCGTACTCCTCGACCGACCAGCGCACCCTTCCGGTGGCCGCGTCGGCCACGACCAGCCGGGTCGCCTTGCCCTCACCGGCGTTGCCGACGAGGACCGCGGACTCGCCGCGCAGCGCGGCGCCGCCGACGACCTTGAGCGCGCCCCTCGCGCCCTGGTTCCACAGCGGGTCGCGGTCGACCGCGAGGGGGCGCAGCGCGGGCGCGTCGTCGATCACCCGGCCGAGGTGCGGCCGCTGCGCCGCCGTCGGCGTGCCGGTGGCGCCCGGCACCGGCGCCCCGGTGCACGCGGCCACCGTCAAGGTTGCGCCGGCCAGCACGGCGGCACGTCGAACCGTCATCCCGCGTCTCCCGCTCGTCCCCGTCCGCCGTCGCCGCGCCTCCGGGCGCGGGAGGCGGGTCGATCACTCCCTGCGCTGGACCCTATGGGCAAGCGCCACCCCGCCGAGCTCGTTTCGGCGGGACGGGCGGCGGTGACGGCGGCGAAGGACGGGCGGAGCGGGTGACGGCCGGGTCACGGGGCCGCGGGGGTCAGCCTCCGTCTCGGGGGTCGCGGTCGTCGTAGCCGAGGAGGCGCATCGCCGTCTCGGGGTCCATGGCGGCGGCGAACAGCTGCGCCCGTTCGAAGGCGCGCTCGCGCGACTCCTCGGCCTTGGCACGCGCGGCCTGCTGTGCCCGGATCATCAGCACCGCGACGGCGCCGCCGACCACGAGCAGGACGGCGACGACGAGCAGCGCGATGATCGCGCCGGTCGGCCCGGACCCGGCCGGCTCGCTCCCGGAGGGCCCGCCGCCGACGGCGGCCAGCATGACGACCACCAGCCCCAGCAGCGCCGCGGCGGCCGCGAGCGCGATCCACACGGGACGGATCGACCGCCGCGGCCCCGAGCCCGCCCTCCCGTACGCGGGCGGCACGGTTCCCGGCTCCCCGGGCGCGGGCTCGTAGCCACCCTGATGCGGCACGTAGGCTTCCGGCCGCGGCACCTGGGGCGGCACGGACGGCAGGGGCGCCGTCTCCCTTCCCGTGGCGGGTTCGGCGCTCCAGGGGATGAAGTCGGGCGAGCCGTTCCCGTTCGGGGACGCCGGCAGGTCCGGCGCGGCGACCGGGCCGCCCGGCTGAGGCGCGACCGGCCCCCCGCCGTTGGGTGGGGACGCGGCCGGAAGGTCCGGCGCGGGCGACCCCGACGGCTCCGAGGGCTCCGGCGGCGGGACCGGGCCCGCGCCGTGGGGGACGACGTGGCCGGCGACGACCGGGACGGCGACCTGGGCGGCCGGGCGGGGCAGTGGGGCGGTGACGTGACTGTGGGTGCGGTGGGCGTCGGCGGCGACCTCGTGGTAGGCCTCCAACCGGTCGTGGAACCCGTCCGCGCCGTAGGCGGAACCGTCGACGAGCGGCCCCCGCGTCCCTTCGATCACCGCGATGACGTCGTCGCCGTTGAGCGTCTTGTGCCGCTCCAGGGCGTGCGCGACGCACAGCACCTCGCGCCGGTTCTCGCGCAGCAGTTCCTCGGTCTTCTTCAGCAGCCGCGACAGGTTGTACTCGATGCGCTCGGCCAGCATGTCGGGCGTGAGGTGGTCGCGTGCGGGCCCGGGCTCCTGGGTGTAGCCGGTGCCGCCGACGCCGCGCGGGCGCGGGGCCGCCTTGCCGTCGCGGATGCCGAGCTGCTGGAGCGCGGGCAGCGAGGCCAGGCCGGTGCCCATGCCCCAGTACGCCTCCATGAGGCCGGTGACCATGGTGGCGCTCTCGAGGTCGCCGGAGACGCCCGAGGAGTTGTCCTGGCCGAAGAACATGCGCTCCCCCGCCAGGGAGGCCAGCGACACCATGATGTCGGCCTCGTACTCGCTGCGCCAGCGGGTGAACTGGTCCTCGGGCTTGATGCTGGAGACCATGCCGAGGTAGTCGGCGCCCTTCTCGATCGTGGCGATGTCGATCTCCAGGTGCTGACGCGTGCGGTAGGCGACGACGGCGTGGCACGCCTCGTGCACGGCCACCGCGTGGCGCTCGCGCTCGATGTACTCGACGTCCTCGGGCGGGCCGAGCTGCTTGAGCCGCTTGGCGGTCATGACGTCCGCCCAGGTGATGACCTCGCGCCCGTCGCGGATCGCGGTGATGAGGGACTCGTTGACCAGGTCCTTGATCGTGGCGCCGGTGGCGTACGGGGTGATGGTGGCCAGCTTGTCGAGGTGGGCGGCGGTGAGCTGGTGGCGCACCTTGTCGAAGTACCCCTCGTAGGTGCGCACCCGGCCGGCCTTGGAGGGGTAGCCGACCTTGTAGATGCGGTCGATGCGGCCGGGCCGCAGCAGGGCCTCGTCGAGCGAGTTGGGCATGTTGGTCGCCATCATGACGAGGATGCGGTACTTCGGCGGCGGCTTGGGGCGCATGCCGAACAGCCTGCGGACGTAGCGGTTGAGGATGCCGCGCGGCTTCTTCAGCCCGGACAGCTCGGTGAGCAGCGCCTGGAGGGTGCCCTGGTCGCCGGAGCCGCCCATGCCCATGCCGCCCATGACGACGCGGTCGCGCACGGCGCCGGGCGTCTCGGCGCGCGACGGGCCGAGTGCCTGCCGGGTGAGGACGGCCCGGGTGTCGCCGGACAGGTAGTCGAAGCCGTGGCAGCCCGTGTGGAACGGGCCGCCCACCCGGGGCGCCCCGGGCCCGGTGGGGAAGGCGGCGGAGTGGCCGGTGGAGTGGCCGCCCCCGGGCGGCCCCTGCTGGGCGAGGGCGCCTCGGCGGCCCAGGGAGTCGGCCTCGTCGAAGAAGACGATGACGCCGCCGTACCGCAGCGCGAGCTTGCGCAACTTGCGGAACAGCGACTTCACCTTCAGGATGCCGATGCCCATGAACATGTTGACGAACGCGCCGGGGTCGACGAAGACGTACGGCCGGCCGGTCTCGCCCGCGACGGCCTCGGCCATCAGGGTCTTGCCCGTCCCCGGCGGGCCCCACAGGAGCAGGCCGCTGGGCACGTAGCCGCCCTTGGCCTCGATCTCGTCGGGCTTCTCCAGGAAGACGATGTTCTCCTTCACCCGCTCGACGACGTGGTCCTGTCCCCACACGTCGGCGAAGCGGGTCTTGATGTCGTCGGGGTAGTAGGTCTCGATCCCGCCCCTGGACATGAACCAGAAGAGTCCGACGAACTGGACGATGACGAAGAAGAACGCGAACGCGAGCTGGAGCCCGTACGGCAGGACCCGCCAGAGCAGGGCGGGCGCCTGGAAGAGGGCCAGCAGCGGGGAGACGTCCAGGATCTGGCCGAGCACGAGGGCGAGCAGCCCGATCCAGAACAGCCACTTCAGCACCCTGGCGATGCGGTAGCGGTTCCAGTCGCTGAAGCGGCGGCGGCTCCAGCGTTCGAAGCCGCCGAAGACCGTGCCCGTCCAGAACCGGTGGTAGCCGGCGGAGCGTTCGCTGACCACGAAGTGGAGCTGGCGCACCGCCTCCACGCCGATCAGCACGAGGATGAGCTGCCCGGCGCCCTCCACGGCGGTGACGAGCAGGGCGTCGCCGAACGGCATGATGCCCTCGAAGCTCGACATCTGATGCCAGACCAGCACGAGGAACGCGACGGTGAGCCCGATCAGGAACTTGACGCGGTCCCACATGGGCATGGTGCGCCTGCCGGGAGAGCTCGGCCCGGAGTCGGGGGCGCGCAGGCCCGTGGGACGCTCAGGTGCGGGGTGTCGTGTCATCGGGACTCCTCACCGGGTCACCGGTCATCCAGGCAGCCGCTTGACCTTGAACGACTGCGTGATGCCGCCGATCTGTTCCGCCCGGCCCCGGTAGGAGGCGGCCGGGCAGCGGATGAGCAGGACGGACACGCGCGTGCCGTCCGCGGCGAGGTAGGCGGTCTGGTCGAAGGTCTGCACCGGGCCTCCGAGGACCTTGAAGTTGTACACCACGTGGACGCCCCGCACGCCGTCCTCCGGGGGGAGCACCTCGTCGCTGAGGAGTTCGAACTTCTTGAAGGGGTAGCCGGGGGTCTGCTCCATGCGTTCACGCAGGTCGTCCTCGACGACGACCGGCAGCATGGCGGCGTTGCGCAGGGCGTCCAGGGACGCGGCGTCGCGCTGGTCCTCGGTCAGCTCGGACACCATGGCGAAGGCGAACGGCTCGCCGGAGCCGCCGGGGTCGAGCAGGTGGCCGGCCGACGGGGTGCGGTCGCCGTCGTAACCGACGGTCCAGGAGAGCTGTTTTCGCGACTGGGCCGTGGCCGAGGTCAGGTCGCCGAACAGCTCGCGGTCCAGCGCCTTCTGGTCGACCTTGCGCCAGGAGGCCGGGATCTTGAAGTAGCTCTGCCCGTCGCCGCCCATGACATAGGTGAACTCCGCACCGCCACAACCGGCCGCCCCGGCTGCGATGACGGCCGCGGCCGCCAACGCGATCAGCCGTGGCCCCACCCGCGACGCATCCACAGGGGCCTTACCTCCGCCTTGCGGGTCAACATGGTTGTTGTGCCCTCTTTTCCGGCAGGCGCCGCGCCCGGAGCGCTGAGAAGTCTTGACCAAATCTTGGCGGAAAGTTGGCTCCAGTTGTGACCTCGCGCGTCGGCGCCGTCCAGGAATAGTTGAAGTATCAACTTCTGTTGTGCGGAGTATCATCGTCCCGCGGCGTGAGCCGCGCCGATAAGGAGGCACCCATGCCGGCCGTGACCGCTGACACCCTCACCCTGCCCCGCCTTCCCCGCCTGCCCGAGGCCACGACGGCCTGGCGGCCGGTGGCCCGCGTGATCACCGCGCAGCGGCACCTGGAAGGCGAGGGCTTCGCCGTCCGCCGGCCGTTCCCGGGCGTCGACCTGTCGCTGGCCGACCCCTTCCTGCTGCTCGACCACATGGGCGCGGTGGAGTACGCCCCCGGCGAGGCCATGGGCACGCCCTGGCACCCGCACCGCGGCTTCGAGACGGTGACCTACATCATCGACGGCGCCTTCCAGCACCGCGACACCACCGGCGGCGGCGGCCTCATCGCCGACGGCGACACCCAGTGGATGACCGCCGGCAGCGGGCTGCAGCACATCGAGCAGCCGCCGCCGGAGCTGGTGGCCTCGGGCGGCATGTTCCACGGCGTGCAGCTCTGGGTGAACCTGCCGCGCGCGCAGAAGTGGGTCGCCCCGCGCTACCAGGACATCGGCCGCGGCGACGTGAAGCTGCTCTCCAGCGACGACGGCGCCTCGCTGGTGCGGGTGATCGCCGGTTCGCTCGCCGGACACGAGGGGCCGGGCGTCACCTACACGCCCATCACCTACCTGCACGCCACCGTCGCCCCCGGCGCGCGCCTCGACCTGCCCTGGCCGGTCGGCTTCAACGCGCTGGTGTACGTCCTGGCCGGGCAGGGCACCGCCGGCCCGTCGGCCAGCCCGCTCGGCGAGGGGCAGCTCGCCGCCTTCGGCCCCCGCGGCGACGCGCTCACCGTGCGCGCCGCGGACTCCCAGCCGGCGGCGGGCGCGCGCGGATGGGAGATCCTCGTGCTCGGCGGCCTGCCCATCCGCGAGCCGATCGCCAGGTACGGCCCCTTCGTCATGAACACCCGTGACGAGATCGTCCAGGCCTTCGAGGACTTCCAGGCCGGGCGCATGGGCGTCGTGCCCGCCGAGCGGGTGCCGCACCGCTCCAGCAGGGACGAGACGCTCTGAGCCTGGCGCGGCGAGAGCCGCGTCGCGCAGGGACGGGGTCCCGTTCTGTGCCCCGGCGGCGGGGCCGCACGGCCGAGTCTCCACGGCCCGGGGCCCGAAGCTCGCTAGTCTGCCCGCATGCCCACCGCACTCATCACCGGGGCGACCGCCGGCATCGGCGCCGCCTTCGCCCGCAAGCTGGCCGCCGACGGCTTCTCCCTCGTGCTGGTCGCCCGTGAGGAGAGACGCCTCGCCGCCGCGGCCGACGCCCTGCGCCGCGGGTACGGCGTGGACGTCGAGACGCTCGCCGCCGACCTGACGTCCGAGAAGGAACTCGCCACGGTGGAGGACCGCCTGCACGCCGGCGTCGACCTGCTGGTCAACAACGCCGGCTTCGGCCACCGGCACGCCGCGTTGCAGATGCCGGTGGCCGACCAGGTCGCCATGCTGCGGCTGCACTGCGAGGCGGTCGCGCGCCTGACCATGGCCGCCCTGCCCGGCATCCGGGCCCGCGGACGCGGCGGGGTGGTCAACGTGGCGTCGGTGGCCGCGTACTTCCCCTACGGCCCCTACAGCGCGTCCAAGGCCTGGGTGGTGAACTTCAGCGAGGCGCTGGCGGTCCAGATCCCCGAGCGCCGCGTCCACGTCATGGCTCTGTGCCCGGGGTTCGTGCGCACCGAGTTCCACCGGCGGGCGTCCATCGACACCGGGGCCATCCCCGGCTTCCTGTGGCTGTCGGCCGACCGCGTGGCCGCCGCGGCCATGCGCGACTTCGCGCGCGGCCTGCCGGTCAGCGTGCCCGACGTCCGCTACAAAGCCATCGCCGGGGTCGCCAAGTACGTCCCGCGCGGCGTCGTGCGCGCCGTCGCCGGCATGCTCGGCCGCGTCGGCCCGAACGGCTGAGCCCCCCGACCTGGGCGAACGGCGACACGCGCGCCCGGCGCCGAATGATCGTGATGTCGCCTCCCGCCCCCTACAGTCGGGCACGTCCGCAAGGTAGGGGGATGACATGGGCGAAAGACTCGTGGTGGTCGGGCAGGGCTACGTCGGCCTGCCCCTGGCCGTGAGCGCGGTCGAGGCCGGGTTCGACGTCGTGGGGATCGACGTCGACGAATGGCGGGTCAAACGGCTCAACGCCGCCGAGTCCTACATCGAGGACGTCGACGACCGGACGCTGGAGGACACGCGCGCGTCCGGCCGCTACCGCGCCAGCACGTGCTACGCCCAGGCCGAGCGTTTCGACTTCTGCGTCATCACCGTGCCGACGCCGCTGCGCGACGGGGTTCCCGACCTCACCCACGTCACCGACGCCGGGCGCCGCATCGCGCCGCTGCTGCGGCCCGGCGCGCTGGTCGTCCTGGAGTCGACGACCTACCCCGGCACCACCGAGGAGCACCTGCGCGGCCTGCTGGAGGAGGGCTCCGGCCTGCGCGCCTGCGAGGACTTCCTGCTCGGCTACAGCCCCGAGCGCATCGACCCGGGCAACGGGCGCTGGCACCTGGAGAACACCCCCAAGGTCGTCTCCGGCGTCGACCCCGCGTCGCTGCGCGCGGTCCGGGCCTTCTACGAGCGCATCGTCCACCAGACGGTGGCGGTGTCCTCCCCGCGTGTCGCCGAGCTGTGCAAGCTGCTGGAGAACACCTTCAGGCACGTGAACATCGCCCTGGTGAACGAGCTGTCGGTCTTCGCGCACCAGCTCGGCATCGACGTGTGGGAGGCGATCGACGCGGCCTCCACCAAACCGTTCGGCTACATGCGCTTCACCCCGGGGCCGGGCGTGGGCGGGCACTGCCTGCCGGTCGACCCGTCGTACCTGTCGTGGAAGGTGAAGCGCAGCCTGGGGCACAACTTCCGGTTCGTCGAGCTGGCCAACGACATCAACGCCCAGATGCCCGCGCACGTGGTGCACCGCCTCACGCTCGCGCTGAACCGCCTGGGCAAGCCGGTGTCCCAGAGCCGCGTCCTGCTGCTCGGGCTGGCCTACAAGAAGAACACCGGCGACATCCGGGAGTCGCCCGCGATCGAGGTGACGCGGGCGCTGAGCAGGCTCGGGGCCGACCTGCGGGTCGCCGACCCGCACGTGGAGTCCCACCCGCTGCCCGCGGGCGTCATGATGGTGGAGCCGACGGCCTGGGAGCTGGCGCAGGCCGACGCCGTGGTGATCCTCACCGACCACGACCGGTTCGACTACGAGCTGGTCCAGCGGGCCAGCGGCTTCGTCTTCGACACCCGCAACCGCTGCCGGGGCCCCAACGTCGAGCGGCTGTGACGCGGCACGGGCCGCGACGCCCGGACGGCTCCCCCTCGGGCCGGGCAAGGACGGGCAAGGAGATCACCGGGAGCGGCGGCCGCGCGAGGCCGTGCCGGTGATCTCGCCGGAAGAATCCGGCCATGGCCCACACACAGCCCTCCAGCACCTCGCCGACCGTGACCGGACCGGCGGGCACGGCCGCGGCCGCGGGCGCGAGCGCGCCACCGGGCCCGCCGCGGGCGCGCCGGCCATGGCGGTCGGGATGGACGCCCGCCGTGCTGGCCGCCGCCGTCACCGCGGCCGTCCTGCACCACTACGGCGTCCCGGTACGCGACCTGGCCCTCTTCGGCGCCTACCTCGCGCTCTGCGTGGCGCTGCCGGGCATGCTGCTGGTGCGCGCCCTGTATCCGGGGCGGGTCACCACCGCCGAGCAGGCGGCGTTCGGCCTGGCCCTCGGCTACGCCGTCGAGGTGCTCGTCTACATCCCCGCCCGGGCGCTCGGGGCCCCGCTGCTCGTGCTGGCCTGGCCGGTCACCGCCTACGCCGCCCTGCTGTTCGTGCCCCCGCTGCGGCGCCGCTGGAGCTCCCGGCGTGCCGAGGCCGCCCCGCTCTGGGTGTCCTGGGTCCTGGCGCTGGCGCACATCGGCGTGACCGCCTGGGGCGCGCTGCGGTTCTTCCGCATGAACGCGCTGACGTGGCCGGCGATGGGCGCCAACGACTACGACCTGCCTTTCCACCTGACGCTGATCGGCGAGCTGAAGCACCACGTGCTCCCGGTGATGCCGCACGTGGCCGGGGAGCCGCTGTACTACCACTGGTTCGTCTACGCCCACTTCGCGGCGTCGAGCTGGATCACCGGCATCGAGCCCGCGACGCTGCTGTTCCGGCTCACCGTGCCGCCGATGCTCGCCGCCCTCCTGGTGCTGGTGGCGATGACCGGCCGGCGGGTCAGCGGCTCGTGGGCCGGAACGCCGGCCGTGCTGGCGGGCACGATGCTCGTGGGCGCCCCGAGCATGTACCTGGGGCACAACGACGTGCTCGCCTGGGGCGGCCTGCAGGACGCCGCCTGGGTGAGCCCGACCCAGACCTTCGGCGCGCTGCTGTTCGCCCCCCTGGTCGTGCTGGTGCTGGAGCTGTTCGAGCCCGAACGGCCCGGCCTCGGCCGGTGGCTGCTCATCGCGGTGTTCCTGGTGACGATCATCGGGGCCAAGGCGACGTACCTGCCGCTGCTGGCGGCCGGGCTGACGGCGGTGGCCGTGGCCGGGGGCCTGCGCCGGCGGCCGTCCCCACGGGTGCTGGGCCTGCTGGCGGCCACCCTGGCGTGCCTCGCGTTCGCCCAGGTGGTGCTGTTCGGCCGCGTGCGGCAGGGCATGTCGGTCGCTCCCCTGGCGTTCATGCGCGAGAGCTGGGCGGAGCTGAGCGGCATGGAGCCGCTGGCCGGCATCGGGCGGCAGTTCTCACCGCCGCCGGGGTCCCTGCTCGGCGTCACGCTGGTGTTCCTGCTGTGCTGGGCAGTCACCTGGTGCGGCGTGCTGGGCCTGCTGGCCCGCCGCGGCCTGATCACCGGCCCCGTCCCGGTGTTCGTGCTCGGCATGGGCGCGGCGGCGCACGGAGCCGTGCTGCTGCTCGGCCACCCCGGGTACAGCCAGTTCTTCTTCCTGTTCGCCGCCTACCCCTACCTGGTGGTGCTGACCGTCCACGGCACCCTGGTGCTCGCGCGGCGCGCGCGGCTGCCGCTCCACTGGGTGGTCGCCGCGGTCTGCGCCGGCCTGCTCGCCGCCTACCTGGTGCCGGTGCTCGGCGCGGTGACGACGCCCCTCGCGCCCGGCCGGTCCGACCTGCTGCTGTACCGGCCGTACGCGGTACTGGTGGCGGTCACCGCCCTGGCGGGCGGCGTCCTGGCCGCGCGGGCCGGACGGCTGAGGGCGTGCGCGCTGGTCGTCATCGCGCTGGGCGCGGTCGCGCTTCCGGCGTGCGCGCACGCGCACGTCATCTCGGCCATCGGCAAGGCCGCGCAGCGGGGCGTCGGCGGCGTGGCCCCGGAGGCCGACGCCCGGCCCGTCCCCGAGGGCACCCTCACCGCCGCGCGGTGGCTGCGCGCGCACTCCGGCCCCGACGAGCTGGTGGCGACGAACACGCACTGCCGCTGGGGCGAGGAGGACCCCTGCGACACCCAGCAGGTCTGGGTGAGCGCGCTCACCGAGCGGCGCGTCCTGGTGGAGGGATGGGCCTACACCGCGCGGAACCTGGACCGGTGGCGGCCGGGCGTGCGGATCAACCGCCTACCCTTCTGGGACGCCGATCGGCTCCGCGCGAACGACGCCGCGTTCCAGGCGCCGTCGGCCGGGACGGTCGGGCTGCTGCGCGACCGGTACGGGGTGCGCTGGCTGCTCGCCGACGAACGGCGCGCGCCCCACCCGGAACTCGCCCGCTTCGCGACGCTGCGGCTCCGCACCGGCGACTACGCGGTCTACCGCATCGGCGGACCGGGATAAAGGGCCGGTAAGAAGATCGTCGCGAGCGGGCGTCCGCACGGGGCGGCGTGCCCGGCGTCGCCAGACTTGCACTCGTGACCACGTCTTCGCACGTCGACGCCCCTTCGCCGCCTTCCTCCGCACCGGCGGGCACCGCCCGCGGCGCACGCCCGGCGGCGGGCCGGTGGCGGAGCCTGGCGGCGTCCGGATGGCCGCCGGCCGCGCTGCTGGCCGGCCTCACCGTCGCGGCCCTGCGCCACTACGGCGTCCCCGCCGGCGTCACGGCCGTCTTCGCCGCCTACCTGCTGCTGTGCGTCGCCCTCCCGGGCGTGCTGCTGGTGCGCGCCCTCCACCCGGGGCCGCGCCCGCTCGCCGAGGACCTCGCCCTGGGCCTGACGGCCGGCTACGCCGCCGAGGTCCTCGCCTACGTCGCCGCCCGGGCCGCCGACCGGCCGCTGCTGGTCCTGCTGTGGCCAGCGGTCACCTACGCGGCCTTCCTGCTGCACCCGCGGCTGCGCCGGCACTGGCGCGGCGGCCCCCGGCCGGCCGCCCCCCGGTGGTGGCCGTGGTTCCTGGCGCTGACCGGCGCCTACCTGGTGGGCTGGAGCGCCTTCACCTGCTGGCGCGTCAACGCGCTCACCTGGCCCGCCGCCGGCGCCGCCCATGTCGACATGCCGTACAACCTCGCCCTGATCGGCGAGCTGAGGCACCACGTGCCGCCGACCGTGCCCGTGGTGGCCGGGGAGCCGCTGCACTACCACTGGTTCGCCTACGCGCACGCGGCGGCGTCGGGCTGGATCACCGGCATCGAGCCCCTGACGCTGCTGTTGCGCCTGTCGGTGCTGCCGATGCTCATGGCGCTGGCCGTCATCGTGGCCATGACGGGGCGGCGGATCACCGGCTCGCGCGCCGGCGCGGTGCTGGCCGTGGCCGGCACGCTGCTGGTGGCGGCGCCGAGCCTGTACGCCGGCGCCAACGGGCTGCTGCGCTGGACGGGGGTCCTGCACGTGCCGTGGAACAGCCCGACGCAGACGTTCGGGGCGCTGATGTTCGCGCCCCTGGTGCTCCTGGTCGCCGACCTGCTCACCCGGCCGGGCGCGGGGCGCGCCCGCTGGGCGCTGTTCGCGCTCCTGCTGGTCGCGGTCATGGGCGCCAAGGCCACCTACCTGCCGCTGCTGGCGGCGGGGCTCGTGGCGGCGGCCGCCGCCGGATGGGCGGTGCGGCGCCGGCCGCCCCGCGAGGCGCTCGCCGCACTGGGGATGACGGCCGCGGCGCTCGCCTTCGCGCAGCTCGTCCTGTTCGGCGGGGCGCGGCAGGGCACGACCGTCGCCCCGCTGTCGGTCGTGCGCGCCACCTGGGCCGACCTGACCGGCGCCGGGCAGGGGGCGGTGCCGGGGCCGGCCTCGCTCGCGGCCACCACGCTGCTGTTCGCGCTCTGCTGGGCCGTCACCTGGTGCGGCGCGCTGGGGCTGCTCGGCAGGCCTGGCCTGCTGCTGCGCCCGCCCGTGGCGTTCACGCTGGGCATGACGGCGGCGGGCGCCGGGCTGATGCTGCTGCTCGGCACCCCCGGCGACCTGAACCAGGCGTACTTCCTGCAGGCCTGTTACCCCTACCTGGCCGTGCTCGCGGCCTACGGCCTGGTGAGGGCCGTGCGGCGGGAGCGGTGGCCGCTGGCGGCGGTGGCCGGCGCGGCGGCGGCGGGGATGGCGCTGGCGTATCTGGTACGCGAGCTGTGCGGCGTCGAGGCGCCACTGGCGCTCGGACGGCCGGAGGCCGAGCTGTACCTGCCGTTCGCGGCGCTGCTCGCCGCAGTCGTCACGGCGGCCGGCCTGCTCGCGGTGTCCGGAACGAGCAATGGCCTTTACAACGTAGATCTGCTTCGGGACGGCGGGCGGGCGGGCCTGACGGGGCGCCTGCCCGGCCTGCCGGGAGATCGGGCCCGGGGGTGGGCGCTGCTGCTGGTGGCGGTCACGGCGGCCGGGGTGCCGGGGGCGTGGCAGGCCCGCGTGCTGTCGCACCTGCGCGGCGGCGCGGACGTCAACATCAGCGCCGACGGCCGCCCGGACCCCGCCCAGGTGCCGCGCGGGGCGCTGGCCGCCACCCGCTGGCTGCGGGCGCACTCCCTGCCCGGCGAACTGGTCGCCACCAACGCCCACTGCCAGTGGGCGCGGCGGGACGTGTGCGACAGCCGCCACTTCTGGGTGTCCGCCCTCACCGAGCGGCGCGTTCTCGTCGAGGGCTGGGCCTACACCGCCGCCAACCTGGACCGCCGGCCCGGCGGCGCGTTCCTGGACGCCCCCTTCCTGGACGCGGCCCGCCTGGAGGCCAACGACGCCGTCTTCCTGCGGCCCTCGGCCGAGGCGGTGGCGCGCCTGCGCGACGGGTACGGCGTGCGCTGGCTGGTGGCCGACGAGCGCGCCGCCGGCCACTCGGCGCGCATCGGGCGGTTCGCGAGCCTGCGGGTGCGCCACGGCGACTACGCGGTCTACCGCCTACCGGACGCGGACCGCTCCTGACCGGCCCCGCGCCGCGCGCCACCAGGCCTGGTGGTCGCGGTACCACGCCACCACCTCGGCCAGCCCCTCCTCGAAGCCGACCCGCGGCTCGTAGCCCAGGGCGCGGACGCGGGCGCCGTCCACGGCGTACCGGCGGTCGTGGCCCGGCCGGTCGGGGACGTGGTCGACCGCGTCCCACCCCGCGCCCAGGGCCGCCAGCAGCCGGCCGGTCAGCTCGCGGTTGGTGAGCTCGGCGCCGCCGCCGACGTTGTACACCTCGCCTGGCGACCCCTTGTCCAGCACGACGAGGATCGCCCGGCAGTGGTCGTCCACGTGCAGCCATTCACGGACGTTGAGCCCGTCGCCGTACAGCGGCACCCGACGCCCCTCCAGCAGGCTGGTCACGAACAGCGGGATCAGCTTCTCGGGGTGCTGGTAGGGGCCGTAGTTGTTGGCGCACCGGGTCACCCGCACGTCCAGGCCGTAGGTGCGGTGGTAGGCGCGGCACATCAGGTCGGCGGCGGCCTTGGCCGCGGAGTAGGGCGAGTTGGGCAGCAGCGGCTCGTCCTCGGTCCACGCCCCCTGCTCCACCGAGCCGTACACCTCGTCGGTCGAGACCTGCACGACCGTGCGGACGCCGGCGTCCACGGCGGCCTGCAGCAACGTCTGCGTGCCCAGCACGTTGGTGGTGACGAAGGCCGACGGGCCGGTGATCGACCGGTCGACGTGCGTCTCGGCGGCGAAGTTGACCACCACGTCGTGCCCGGGGACGACCTCGGCGGCCACACGCGGGTCGGCGACGTCCCCCTGGACGAAGGAGAACCGGGGATGACCGGTCACGGGCGCGAGGTTGGCCGGATTGCCCGCGTAGGTGAGCTTGTCCAGGACGGTGACGCGCGCCGTCTCGTACCCCGCGGGGGCGCCGAGCAGCAGCGAGCGGGTGAAGTGGGAGCCGATGAACCCGGCGCCGCCGGTGACGAGGATCTTCATGCGCTCACCTGGATCCTGCTGTGGTCGCCGACCATCAGCTCGTGGGTGTTGGAGACGCCGGCGGCCCGGCTGACCTCGACGTTGCGCCCGATGAGGGAGTGCGCGATGCGGGAGACGCCCTCGATGGAGGAGCCGTCCAGCACGATCGAGTACTCGATCTCGGCGCCGCGCACCGAGCAGCCGGAGCCGATCGAGGTGAAGGGGCCGACGTAGGAGGAGATGATCTTGGTGTCGGAGCCGATGACGGCGGGCCCGCGGATCACCGAGTTCTCCACCACCGCGCCCGCCTCGACCACCACGCGCCCGGTGATCTCGCTGAGCTGGTCGACCGTGCCGGCGACGCCGGGCTCCACGCGTTCCAGGACGATGCGGTTGCACTCCAGGATGTCGCGCAGCCTGCCGGTGTCGCGCCAGTACCCGCCGACCAGGTGGGAGTGGACGCGCAGGCCGTTGTCGACCAGCCACTGCACGGCGTCGGTGATCTCCAGCTCGCCGCGCGCCGACGGGCTGATCGCCCGGACGGCGTCGTGCACGGCGGGAGAGAAGGTGTAGACCCCCACGATCGCCAGGTCGCTGGCCGGGTGCTCGGGCTTCTCCTCCAGCCGGACGATCTCCCCGTCCGGGCCCAGCTCTGCGACGCCGTAGTACTGCGGCTCGGCGACCCGGGTGAGCAGGATCTGCGCGTCGTGGCCGCCGCTCAGGAACGACTCGACCAGGCCCGCGATGCCGTCGATCAGGAAGTTGTCGCCGAGGTACAGCACGAAGGGGTCCTCGCCGAGGAAGGAGCGGGCGATCAGCACGCAGTGGGCCAGCCCGAGCGGGGCCTCCTGCGGGATGTAGGTGACCCGCAGGCCGAAGCGGGAGCCGTCCCCCACCGCCCGCCGGACCTCGGCGCCGGTGTCGCCGGTGATGATCCCCACCTCGGTGATCCCGGCGTCGCGTATCGCCTCCAGCCCGTAGAACAGGACGGGTTTGTTGGCGACGGGGACGAGCTGCTTGGCCGAGGTGTGGGTCAGCGGGCGCAGCCGCGTGCCCCGTCCCCCCGCCAGCACGAGTGCCTTCATCGCGCACCGTGTCCTTCCGTGAGGACACGTGGCCCCCGGCCACCTGCCCGATCCATGATCATGCCGCGTCGAATCTACGCCGGGGCCGGGGCACGGCCCTTCGCGGTGATCGCGCTTTGTCGAACGGCGTGCGACATGTTGCCGCGGCTAGAGGTTGGCGGCCCCGCCCGGGTAAAGGACGGGGACGCCCCGGCCAAGCGGGGCCAATCGCGTGTCAAGGATGGCGTAGCACCGCACGCCCGTCACGGCTCGGCCGGGCACCATGTGATGGGGTGACCGCCTGGAGCCGCGGGGTTCGACCCCCTCCGGCCGACGACCGGGGGAACAGATGTCAGTTTCGGTGGTCATTCCCTGCTACCGCTCCGCGCGGACGCTGGAGGAGCTGGTGACGCGGCTCCTGGCCGTCCTTACGGACGTGACCCGGCAGCACGAGGTGATCCTCGTGGTGGACGGCTGCCCGGAGGACACCTGGAGCGTCGCCGCGGACCTGGCCCGCCGGTTCGGCGCGGTGCGCGCGATCGACCTGTCGCGCAACTACGGCCAGCACAACGCGCTGGTCGCCGGCATCAGGGAGGCGCGGATGGACGTCGTCGTCACCCTGGACGACGACCTGCAGCACCCGCCCGAGCAGATCCCGCTCCTGCTGGCCACCCTCCAGGGCGACCGCCTCGACCTGGTCTACGGCACCCCGCACGACGAGGAGCACGGCCCGCTGCGCAACCTCGCCTCCCAGGCGGCCAAGGCCGCGCTGTCGGGGCTGCTCGGCGTCCGCTCCGCGCGCGTCACCAGCGCCTTCCGCGCCTTCAGGACGCACCTGCGCGACGGGTTCGCGCAGTTCTCCGGCCCGCACGCCTGCCTGGACGTCGCGCTGTCGTGGGCCACCACCCGGATCGGCACGGTCAACGTGCGCATGAACCGGCGCGCCCACGGGCGGTCCAACTACACGCTGGGGCTGCTGGCCCGGCACACCATGACGATGCTGTTCGGCTACAGCGCCATCCCGCTGCGCGCGGCCAGCTACCTGGGGTTCGCGGTCGGGCTGGTCGGCATGGTCCTGGGCGGGGTGGTGCTGTGGAGCTTCGCGGTCGGCGACACCACGGTGGCGGGCTTCACCACCATCGCCTCGATGGTGGCGCTGTTCTCCTCCGCCCAGCTCATGGCCGTGGGGGTGCTCGGCGAGTACGTCGGGCGCATCCACGCCAGCGGGGTCGGGCGGCCGACCTACGTCGTCCGGGAGCGCGCCGGCTCGTCGGTCTCGGTCTGATCGGGCAGCAGCCCGTCTCGCACCAGGTGGACGGTGAGGAAGGCGCACACGGGGTCGAAGCCGTGCCGGGCCCACGCCCGCTGGACGCGGGTGTTGTACCCCTGGGTGGAGACGACCAGCTCGCGGACGCCCGCGGCCAGGCATCGCCGCTCCAGCTCCGCCAGCAGGTGCGCGTACACGCCCCTGCCGCGCGCGCCGGCGACCAGGCCGGCGAGCACGATCTCGGTGTGCGGGCCCTCGTCCTCCAGCGTCGCGAACCCGGCCGGCGCAGGCCCGTCGCCCGCGGGGCCCTCGGTGTACACCCCCAGGCACATCCCCTCGGCGGCGCACCCGCGCGCCCACTCCTGGTACCCGGCCAGCGCCAGGCCCGGGTCGAACAGCGGGTTGGCCAGGTAGTGCGACCCGTACTCCTCGAAGACGTCCGCCACCAGCTTGTCGAGCGTCGCCGGATCCCGCAGCTCGGCCACCCACGGCTCCGGCCCCGGCCTGGCCCGCGCCGCGGCGGCCCTGCCGGGCGGCGCGCCGGCCACGCGGCGCCAGTACACCAGGGAGTCGGCCAACAGCGCGGTCCTGCCCGGCATCCGCAGCCCGGCGAACCAGCGGACGCACTCGGCGGGGTACCGCACGACGACGACGTCCGCCGCCGAGCCGCGGACGGCCTCGCGGACCGCCCCGAAGGTGGCCGGCGAGCCGTCGGCGACGGTGACCCGGTCGACGCTCACGCCGAAGCGCGCCGACTCCCGCGGCGAGCGCACCGCGCGCGCGACGCCGGGCCGCGCGCCTTCCGGCCGCAGGTCGCGCCAGGCCATCAGCGCACCTCGTAGGAGGTGACGGCCTCGGCCACCCGCGCCGCGCCGGCCTCGCCCAGGTCGGCGAAGAGCGGGAGCCGCACCAGCCGGTCGGCGACGTCCTCGGCGACCGGGCACCCGCCCGGCGCGACCCGCCCGTAGCGCAGGCCCGCGGGCGCGGCGTGCAGCGGCTGGTAGTGGAAGGCCGCCTGCACCCCGCGGGCGGCGAGGTGGCCGATGAGCGCCTGCCGGTTCGCCAGGTCGGGAAGCAGCAGGTAGTACAGGTGGGCCGGGTGGGCGCACCCGTCCGGGACGGCCGGGCGGGCCACCCCCTGCGCCGCGGCCCAGCCGGCCAGCCCCTCGTGGTAGACGCGCCAGGCGGCGTGCCGGCGCGCCTGGATCTCGCCGAACGACTCCAGCTGCGCGGTGAGCTGGGCCGCGAGGATGTCCGACGGAAGGTAGCTGGACCCGATGTCCACCCACCGGTACTTGTCGACCTGCCCGCGGAAGAAGCGGCTGCGGTCGGTGCCCTTCTCCCGGATGATCTCGGCGCGCTCGGCGAGCGCGGGGTCGCCCACCAGCAGCGCGCCGCCCTCGCCGCACTGCACGTTCTTGGTGGAGTGGAAGCTCAGCGTGGCCATCGCGCCGAACGACCCGAGCGGCCCGCCGCGGTAGAAGCCGCCCAGGCCGTGCGCGTTGTCCTCCACGACGGCCAGGCCGTACCGCTCGGCGATCCGCCCGATCTCGTCCATGGCGCAGGCCACGCCCGCGTAGTGGACGACGACGACGGCCCGGGTGCGCTCGGTGACGGCGGCCTCGACCAGGCGCTCGTCGATGTTCAGGGTGTCCGGCCGGGAGTCGGCGAACACCGGCACCGCGCCACGGGTGGCGTACGCGCTGGCCGAGGAGACGAAGGCGAAGGAGGGGGTGATCACCTCGTCGCCCGGCGCCAGGTCCAGCAGCATCGCCGACATCTCCAGCGCGTGCGTGCACGACGTGGTGAGCAGCACGTGCCCGGCCCCGGTCAGCTCGCCCAGCAGGCGGGCCGCGCGCCGGGTGAAGGGCCCGTCGCCGCAGGTGAACCCGTCGCGGACGGCCTCGGTGACGTAGTCGAGCTGGTTGTGTGTGACGTATGGCCGGTTGAAGGGCACCGGCGTCAGGCTGGTTGCGCTCACCCCTGCAATGAACACCAGAGCGCCGGTGCGCCGATCACGGACGTGCGGCCATGGCGAAGTCATTGCGCAACGCATACACCGCCCGGAGCCGCCCGGCAGGGGGCGGGGCCGCCCCCGGCGGCGCGTCGCGGACGGCGGGTCAACGATCTTTCTGGGGCCGGTGCCGATTCGACAACCCCCCGGCACGGGCCGCGGCGAAGCGCACGCGCCCGTGTACCCATGGTGCCCCGGGAGGTGCGGCACATGGAAACGACACTCATTCACCGCACGGTCGACATCGAGGACCGGCACTGGTGGTTCCGCGAGAGGCGTGCCATCGTCGCCCGGGAGCTGCGCCGGCTGGGCAGGCCGGGCCGGGCTCTGGACATCGGCGGGGCGGGCGGCGGCAACGCGCGCGTCCTGGCCGAGCACGGATGGGACACGCTGGTCGCCGACTACTCGCCGGCGGCGGTGGAGCTGGCCCGCGAGCGCGGGCTGAGCGCCGTCCACGCCGACGCGCGCTGCCTGCCGCTGCCCGGCGCGCACTTCGACCTGGTGATGGCGTTCGACGTGCTGGAGCACATCCAGGAGGACAACAGGGCGGCGGGCGAGCTCGTCCGGGTGCTGCGCCCGGGCGGGACGGCGCTGATCGCCGTGCCCTGCGACATGGCGCTGTGGTCGGCGCACGACGTGTCGGCCGGCCACGTCCGCCGCTACACGCGTGAGAGCCTGGCCGGCCTGCTCACCGGGGAGGGGCTGGTGATCGACCGCATGTGGAGCTGGAACGTGCTGATGAAGCCGGTCGTCGCCCTGCGCAGGCGCCGCCTGACCGGAAGCGACCTGGACGAGCCGCCGCGCCTGGTCAACGCCGGCCTCACCGCCGTCATCGTCGCCGAGCGGTACCTGCCGGTGAAGTCGCTCCCCGGCGTCTCGCTCATGGTGCGGGCCCACCGCCCCGAGTGACCCGCGCGTCCGGGCGCGCGGGCCCGCCCGCCGCGTCCGCCGCCCGGCCGCCGCCGGCGATGTTCACCGCCACGTCCCGGCCGGGAAAAGACTGTGCACGATCCGGCGTGTCCGCCGGGCGGCCCGGAAGGGCCGGTGGTGTCCTTGCGTCTGCTTTTCGCTGCTTCGCCGGGAGACAGGAACGCGAATGGGGCCATTGATGACGCGGATCGGCCGGAAGGCGCGGATCGCCCGGAGGCACGGCGCCGCCGACGTGGCGCGCGCCCTCGCCCGGAAGGCCGTGCGCCTTCCGCTCCTGCTCGCCTTCGGCGCCGACCGGTGGCACCTGCGCGGCTACCACACGACCGCCTACATGAAGGCGGCGGTGGCGTTCGCCCGGGACGTTCCTCTTGAGCTGGACGTGGTCGCCGAGGTGGGGTGCGGGCTGGGCGAGATCCTCACCCGCGTCCCCGCACGGCGCAGGCTGGGCTACGACATCGACCGGGGGGTCATCGCCTCGGCCCGGTTCCTCCAGCGGTTCACCCGCTCCGCCGCCGAGTTCACGGTCGGCAGCTTCGAGGAGCTGGCGGGCGCCGAGCCCGAGGTGATCGACCTGCTGGTCGTCACCGGCTGGTTCCACTACATGCCCGACGACTGGATCAAGGACAGGCTGCGCGACCTGCTCGCCGCCAAGCGCGTCCGCTACATCCTGGTCGACGAGTTCCCGCACCAGCGCGGCAGGATCGAGCCGCTCATGGACCTGTTCGGCGTCCAGGTGGAGCGGCGCCGCGACTGGCAGGACGACAAGAGCCTGTTCCTGTACCGCTGCGACGCCTGACGCCCGGAGCACCCGTGGACACCTGTGAGAACCGCCGCCCGTCCTTCATCGTCACCGTCGACGTCGAGGCCGACGACGCCTGGAGCCCCTCCCCCGAGATCCGCACCGAGAACGCCGCCCACCTGCCGCGCTTCCACAAGCTGTGCGAGCGGCACGGGCTGCGCCCCACCTACCTGGTCGACTGGACCATGGCGCGCAGCCCGGTGTTCCAGCGGTTCGGCCGGTCGGTGCTGGAGCGCGGCACCGGCGAGATCGGCATGCACCTGCACGCCTGGACCACTCCCCCGCTGGTGCCGCTCACCGGCGACGACCACCGCCACAAGCCCTTCCTGCTGGAGTACCCCGAGCAGGTCGTCGCGGCGAAGGTGGAGACCGCCAGCGCGATCCTGCGGGAGGTGTTCGGCGTCTCCCCGGTCAGCCACCGCGCCGGCCGCTGGATGCTCGACGAGACCTACGCCCGCGTGCTCGTCGAGCAGGGCTACCTCGCCGACTGCTCGGTCACCCCGCACGTCTCCTGGTCGCACGACCGCGGCGCGCCGGGCGGGCCGGGGCCGCGCGACTACTCGCGCTTCCCCGGCCGCCCGTACTTCCTGGACCTCGGCGACATCGGCCGCGAAGGCGACTCGCCGCTGCTGGAGGTGCCGATGACCATCGTGCCCCGGCGGTACGGCCTGCTGGCCGGCGTCGCGCGCGAGCTGTGCGCCCGCACCGGGCCCACGCGGCGCGTCGCGCGGCGCCTGCTGCCCGCGACCGCGTGGATGCGTCCCAACGGCAGGAACCGCGACGACATGCTCCGGCTGGCCCGCCGGGCCCTGGCGCGGCGGCACGATCACGTGGAGTTCATGCTGCACTCCTCGGAGCTGATGCCCGGCGGCAGCCCGTACTTCCGCACCCGGCGCGGCGTCGATCGGCTGTACGCCGACCTGGAGACGGTGTTCCGGTTCGTCTCCTCCCGGTTCACCGGCAGGACGCTGGCGGAGTTCCGCGCCCTGTACCCCGCGCGCGTCCGGCCCGCCGGCCGGACGTCCGCCCTGTAGAGACGGCGAGGACGGCCATGGGCGGCGTGCACGTCTGCGAGGTCATCAAGTCGCTGGACCTGGGCGGCGCGGAGACGCTGCTCGTCGAGCGGCTGCGCGCCGCGCCCCGCGTGGGCCGGCGCTACACCGTCGTGTGCCTGAGCGCCTCGACGGCCACGCTGCCCGACCGGCTGCGCGACGCGGGCGTGGACGTCGTCGACCTCACCGGCTGCCCGGCCCCGCTGCGCCTGCTCCGGCTGGCCGGGCGGGTGCGCCGGCTGCGGCCGGACGTGCTGAACATGCACTCACCGCTCCCGGCGGCCGTGCTGCGGCCGGTCTCGCGCTTGTGGCGGTGCCGCCCGGCGCTGGTCTCCACCGTGCACAGCGTGCGGTTCCGGCTGCCCACCCTGCTGCTCGACCGGGCCAGCGGGTGGCTCGACGCCCGCACCGTCGCCGTCTCCCCGCAGGTCGCCCGCTCGGTGACCACCTGGGGGTCCCGGCGCGTGTCGGTCCGCGTACACGGCGTCGACGTCGAGGCCCAGCGCCGCCGCGCCGCCGACTCGCGGATCACCCGCAAGGAGTGGGACGTGCCGGACGGCGCCCTGCTGGTCGTGCACGTCGGCAACTTCCGCCCCGTCAAGAACCACGCCCTGCTCGTCGACGCGGCCGCCAGGGTGCTGGCCGAGGAGCCGCGCGCGGTCTTCCTGCTCGCCGGGTCCGGCCCGACGTTCGAGGCGACCGCCCGGCGCGTCGCCGAGCTGGGGCTGGACGCGGTCCGGCTCGTCGGGCCCGTCCCGGACGCCGCGCGCCTGATCGCCGCGGCGGACCTGCTCGTGCTGAGCTCGACCTACGAAGGACTCCCGGTCGTGGCCATGGAGGCGCTGGCCGCGGGCGTCCCGGTGGTGGCCACCGAGGTCGGCGGCGTGCCCGACCTCGTCACGCACGGCCGCAACGGGCTGCTGGCCCGCCCCGGCGACTCCGCCGCCCTGGCCGCGGCCATCCTCCGGGCGGCCCGCCCGGAGGTGCGCGAGCGGCTGGTGCGGGGCGCGCTGGACAGCGCGGAGAAGGTCGACATCACCCGGGCGGCGGAGTGGTTCGACCGCCTGTACGGCCGGCTGCGCGGCGGAACCGCCTGACCAGCCGCCGCGCGGCCTGCCGCAGCGAGCGGACGTCGGCGGCGCGGGGCAGCAGCGCCGAGACC
Organism: Sphaerisporangium sp. TRM90804; assembly: GCF_029846175.1. GTDB lineage: Bacteria > Actinomycetota > Actinomycetes > Streptosporangiales > Streptosporangiaceae > Sphaerisporangium. The sequence goes on from NZ_JARWAC010000002.1 coordinate 29,459, forward strand.
GGCAGGCGTGCCGCCCGCAGGAACCACGCCATCTCCACCGCCGCCATGAGCGCGTACGTCACCGTGGACACCGCGCCCGCGCCCGCCGCGCCCCACCTCGGGATCACCGCGACGTTCAGCAGGATGTTCAGCACCAGGGCGCCGGCCGGCACCGAGGCCAGGGCGAGCGGCCGCGCCGTCCGCACGAGGTACTGCTCCACCGGCCGCAGCAGGGTGAGCGCGACGGCGCCCGGCGCGAGCGTCAGCAGGGGGGCGACGCTCCCGGCGAACGGCCGGCCGTAGACCAGCGGGATGAGCAGAGGCGAGACGGCCACGAGCACGCCGATGAACACCGAGGACACCAGCAGGTTCAGCCGCACGGTGCGGGCCGTCACGTGCCCGGCGTCGCCGAGGTCGCCGACGGCCTGCCGGGGCAGGGCTGCCTGGGTGAGCACCTCGGCCGGCACCCGTGTCTGGAACAGCAGCGTCACCGCGACGGTGTAGAGGCCGACCGCCGCCACCGTGTCCAGGGCGTTCAGCAGCAGCACGTCGGCGCTGGTCATCAGGTGGCACGCCACCAGCCCGACGTGGTAGCGGCTCCCCAGGGCGAGCTGGCGCAGCGCCAGCCGGCCGTCGCCCCGCAGCGGGAAGGGCCGCACCGCGGCGAGCAGGAACAGGCAGGTGGCGATGAGCGAGATCGTCCAGCAGACGATGACACGGCCCACCGTGAGGCCGCCGGTGCCGGCCAGGACCATCAGCGGGACGCACTGCACCAGCGCGCCTGCGACCATGCACCGGCTGACGGCCTCCATGCGCGAGCGCAGCAGCGCGATGCCGGTGAGGTTGACGGTGGTGACGCCGAAGGGCACGGCCAGCAGCGCGAGGCACAGCAGCGGCGACCGCGACGGCATCAGCCCGAGCAGCGTCAGCACGACACCGGCCGCCGCCGTCAGCGTGCCGAGCAGCATGCCGAGGAACAGGGCGTTCACGCCGAGGCGGTGGTGGCGCCCGGGGTCGCCCCACAGGAAGATCTGGGTCCGCTCGACCGACAGGTGGCCGAGCACGATGGCGGTGAGCGCCGTGGTGGTGATGATCGCGTAGGTGCCCCGGCCCTCGGGCCGCAGCGTGTGCGCGATCAGCACCCCGGTCGCGGCGGCCAGCACGAGCATGACGACGCGGCCGGCCGCCATGTGCGCGACGGCGCCGAGCGGGGTCCCGGGGGAGGCCGCGGGCGCAGCGCCGGACGCGGTCCCGGGCGGGATGCCAGGCGGGTCGGCGAGCGGGTCGGCGAGCGGGTCGGCCGGCGGGGTTCCGGGGGGAGCCGCGAGCGGGGTGCCTGGCGGAGCCGCGAGCGGTGGGGCCCCCGGCCGGCCGTCGTCTGCGGGCACCGGCTTCTACGCCCGCGGCCGCGGCGCGGCCGGACCCACCCGTGGCCCGGCGCCCGCCGGAAGCGCGCCGCCCCAGGCGGGAAGCCCGCCCGCCGGGAACCCGCCGAGACCGGCCCGGGACGCGAGGACCTCGCCCTCCGGAGCCCCGGGCTGCGCGGGCACCCCGGCCGAGCCGTCGCCGGGGCGCCTGGACCAGGCCACGGCGGCCAGCAGGCTGGTGACCATGACGATGGGCATGCGCTGCCGCATGATCAGCCCGACGTTCGACATCGTGGTGGCGTACACGACCGTGCCGGGCACGATGAACAGCAGCAGGAACATGACGATCCTCCGGTCGCGCGCCCACAGCCGCCGCACGCCCCTTACGGCGCCGAACAGCAGGAAGTACCAGATCAGCGCCTCGATCTTCCCGAGCTGCAGCAGCAGGCTCCCGTCCGTCCAGGGGAAGGGCGACAGCACCGTGTACAGCAGCTTGGTCCCCAGGTGGTCCCACGCGTTCCCACCGTCGTCGAACTCGACGCCCGAGCCTCCGGCCGCGTTGGAGCGGAGCACGCTCTCGGCCTGGCCGTACTCCAGCTGCCGCCGCATCGTCTCGAAGGGCGCGCTCTCGGTGAGGCCGCCCTGCAGCAGGCCGAAGGCGATCACGGCGAAGAGCAGCAGGGCCCGCGGCGAGATCAGCCTCTTGAGCCCCGAGACGCCGACCACCAGCGGCAGCGCGCACATGAAGACCATGTACGGGCGCACGTGCCACAGCCCCCACAGCAACGGCGCGAGGGCCACCAGGTTGCGCGGGTCGAAGCGCCGCATGTTCCGCGCCCCGACCCACAGGCTCGTGACGACGAGGAAGGCGTTGAACCCGTCCTTGAACATGTCGGAGGTGTGCGCCAGGAACGCCGGCGTGAACACCGTCAGACCGAGGAGGAACAGGCACGCCCGCGCGTCCGCGCCCACCAGCCGGCCGAACTTGTACATGACGACGCCGAGCGCGCACGAGACGGCGGCGACGACCGCCGTGCACGCCAGCGAGGCCGGGCCGTCGCACAGGTAGATGACGAGCGCGAACAGGTTGCAGGGCACCGCCACCGAGTGGAGCGACTGCACCTGGTCGGCGGTGACGAAGTGCAGGCCCTCGCGCCGCCACAGGTCGACGACCGCGAGCGCCGCGCGCTCGTAGTAGACGCTGTCGCCGATTCCGACCGTGACCAGCGGGTTGCGCATCAGCATGGCGTGGACGGCCAGCCGGACGGTGAAGGCGGCGAGCACGACGGGCATCACCCGGCGCACGGTGTGCCGGTCGAAGCTCACCAGGACCAGCAGGACCAGCACCATTCCCGTCAGGGCGACGATGGCGTACTGCATTAGACGGTCGCCTCCCGGCTGCATGGTCGGATTCGCGTCACCGGCGAGGCGCCTTTCACATTCGCGGCCGCGCCGTTTCCCGCGCCCGTGGGCGCTGATGAGCGGAGACCACGATACGGGAAGCCCTGTCCGGCGATCGACAGGCCGGGCGGCGTGTTTCCGCTGGTGGGAGGCCTTGAGTAAGGCGCGCACCGCATTCAGGGAGGGTAATTCGGCATTTTTCACATTCGCCCGTCACGGCGATTCCCATTCGCTCGCCGTGAACATCCCCGGTCCAGGAGAAATGCTATTCGATCAAGACCCGGTAGCCGGGAGGGAAACTTTCGGCCGTCACCGTAACGGCATCGGCGAACCGCTTGGATACGCCGCTAGCTTCTCAGGACGTGACACAGCCCATCGTGGAGGAGCGCACGTGATGCCGGACACCCGGATACGTGTGATGGAGATCATCGCACGGATGAGCGGAGGCGCGGCCCACCACGTCATCGGGCTGCACCAGCGGCGTGACACCGGCGGCTTCGACCACCGCGTGTTCACCGGGCACGTGAGCGACGGCGAGGGCGACCTCATGCGACTGCGCGGCGCCTCGGTGCCGGTCCACCGCGTGCCCGGCCTCGGCCGGTCGGTCATGCCCGCCGCCGACCTGCGCGCCATGTTCCACCTGGTGCGCGCCATGCGCGCCTTCCGCCCGCACGTCGTCCACACCCGGACGGCCAAGGCGGGCGCGCTGGGCCGCGTCGCCGCCTCGCTCGCCGGGGTCGGCGCCGCGCGCGCGCACGTCTTCCACGGCCACCTGCTGGACGGCTACTTCTCCCCGCCCCGGCGCCTCGCCTACGTCCAGACCGAGCGGATGCTGGCGAAGCTGTCGGACCGGCTGGTGACGGTCGGCACGCGCGTGCGCGACGACCTGCTGGCCGAGGGCATCGGGCGGCCCGAGCAGTACGTGGTGATCCCCCCGGGGGTCCGGCTCGGCCCCGTCCCGGAACGCGCGGCGGCCAGGGCCGCCCTGGGGCTGCCCCAGGACGTGCCCGTGGTGGCGTACGTCGCGCGCCTCACCCAGGTCAAGCGGCCCGACCGGTTCGCCGCCGTCGCCGAGGCGGTGCTGCGGCGGGTGCCGGAGTGCCGCTTCGCGGTGTGCGGCGGCGGCGACCTGGCCGCCGACTTCGGGCGGCGCGTCGCCCCGTTCGCCGGGTCGGTCCACCTGCTCGGCTGGCGCGGCGACGTGGAGACGGTCTACGGCGCCGCCGACGTGGCCGTGCTCACCTCCGACAACGAGGGGACGCCGCTCACGCTCATCGAGGCGGGGATGGCCGGCCTGCCGTCGGTCTGCACCCGGGTGGGCAGCGTCGCCGAGGTGGTGCGGGACGGGCAGACCGGCCTGCTCGCCGGCCGCGACGCCGCCGAGCTCGCGGCGCACGTCACGCGGCTGCTGGACGACGCGGCGCTCGCCCGGCGCATGGGCGAGGCGGCCCGCGCGTGGACGGCGTCCGCCTTCGGCCTGGACCGCCTGGCGTCCGAGACCGAGGCCCTGTACCGCTCGCTCGCCCCGCCGGAGCTGCGCCCCCGGTGCGAGGTGCCCGGAGCGAGACGATGAGGGTCCTGGTCACCGGCGGCGCCGGTTTCATCGGATCGGCCGTCTGCCGGGCGCTGCTGGCCCGGCCCCAGGTCGAGCGCGTGACGGTGCTGGACGACCTCAGCAGCGGCGACCTGGTCAACCTCGGCGGGGTCGCGGTGGACTTCTTCCTCGGCAGCGTGCTCGACCGCGACCTGGTGGCCGAGCTGGCCGCGGACGCCACCACGGTGGTCCACCTGGCGGCGCGGCCGTCGGTCCCGAGGTCGCTCGCCGACCCGCTCACCTCGCACGCGGTGAACGCCACGGGCACCGTGCGCCTCCTGTCGGCGTGCCGCAAGACGCGGCCGCATGTCATCCTGGCGTCCTCCTCGTCGGTGTACGGCGACCGCCCCGAGACGTTCAAGCACGAGGAGCTGCCCGCGCGCCCGCTCAGCCCGTACGGGGCGGGCAAGCTGGCCGCCGAGGCCTACACCCTGGCGTTCGCGGCGACGTTCGGCCTGCCGGCCCTCGCCTTCCGCTTCTTCAACGTCTACGGCCCCCGGCAGGCCGCCGACCACGCCTACGCGGCGGTCGTGCCCACGTTCGTGTCGGCCGCCCTGCGCGGCCGGCCGCTGCCGGTCCACGGCGACGGCACCCAGAGCAGAGACTTCACCTACGTCCTCACCGTCGCGGAGATCCTGGCCGACGCGGTGGTGGGCCGGGTGACGCACCGCACGCCGGTGAACCTCGCCTTCGGGACGCGGGTGTCGCTGCTGGAACTCGCCGACCTGCTCGCCGGGGTGCTCGGCACGCCCGTCGAGCGGACTTTCCTGCGGGGCCGGGCGGGTGACGTCCGCGACTCCCAGGCGTCGGCGGCCGTCCTGCGCGAGCTGTTCCCGGGCGTGCGGCCGGTGCCGCTGCCGGACGGGTTGCGCGAGACCGTGGAGTGGTTCCGCGAGGCCGTGATCCCGGGTGACCGCCCCCGTCTCGGCGCCGGTGCCTGACCACGCGCTTCCCCCTCCAGCCAACCTCTCCGACCACGCAACAGGGGAAGCCCATGGACACCACCGCTAAACGCAGCTACCTGATCACGGGCGGCAGCGGGTTCGTCGGGTCGCACCTGACCGACGCGCTGCTGGCCCGCGGCGACTCCGTCGTGGTCCTGGACAACCTGTCGACCGGACGCCTGGCCAACCTGCGCCCGCACCCCGACCTGCGCTTCGTGCACGGCTCGGTGCTGGACGAGCTCATCGTCGACGAGCTGGTCCACCAGTGCGACGTCGTCATCCACCTGGCGGCCGCGGTCGGCGTCAAGCTGATCGTCGAGCAGCCGCTGCGGTCGCTGACCACCAACATCCGCGGCTCGGAGATCGTCATCGAGACCGCTTACCGCTACCGGAAGAAGATCCTGCTCACCAGCACGAGCGAGATCTACGGCAAGAACTCCTCCGGTCCGCTGCCCGAGGACGCCGACCGCATCCTGGGCAGCCCGAGCGTGGTCCGCTGGGCGTACAGCACGGCCAAGGCCGTCGACGAGATCCTCGCCAACGCCTACCACCGCGAGCGCGGGCTGCCGACGATCATCGTCAGGCTGTTCAACACCGTCGGCCCGCGGCAGAGCCCGGCGTACGGCATGGTGATCCCCCGGCTGGTCCGCCAGGCGCTGCGGGGCGTGCCGCTCACGGTCTTCGGCGACGGCACGCAGAGCCGCTGCTTCGCCCACGTCGCCGACGTGGTGGACGCCCTGCTGCGGCTGCTCGACAGCGACGCCGCGATCGGCCAGACCTTCAACATCGGCTCCTCGGACGAGCTCACCATCCTGGAGCTCGCCAAGCTGATCATCCAGTACACCGGGTCGGCGTCCGGGGTCGAGCTGATCCCGTACTCGGAGGCCTACGTCGTGGGCTTCGAGGACATGACCCGCAGGATCCCCGACACGACGAGGATCCGCACGCTGACCGGCTGGGCACCCACCCGGACCCTGCACGACATCTTGATCGAGACGGTCGCCGACGCCGAGCGCGAGACGGCCCCGGCGGGGTCCCTGGTGGAGACGTGAACCTATCGAGAGGTGGCAGGCAGTGAAGATCGTAGTGACCGGCGGCGCCGGCTTCATCGGGGCGAACCTGTGCGGGGAGCTGTCCCGGCGCCCGGAGGTATCCCAGGTGGTGGTGCTGGACGACCTCAGCTCCGGTCGTGCCGAGAACCTTCAGGGGACCGGCGCCGACATCGTCAAGGGAAGCATCCTCGACCGCCCGCTGCTGGAGGACACCCTGGCGGGCGCGGCGGCCGTCGTGCACCTGGCCGCCCGCCCGTCCGTCGCGATGTCGGTGGCCGACCCCGAGGGCTGCCACGAGGTCAACGCCACCGGCACGCTGCGGGTCCTGGAGGCGTGCCGGCTCGCCGGCGCGTACGCGGTCGTGGCCTCCTCGTGCGCGGTGTACGGCGACCGCCCGGACAACCCCAAGCACGAGGACCTGCCGGCGCTGCCGCTCAGCCCGTACGGGGCGGGCAAGCTCGCCACCGAGGCCTACGCCCAGGCCTACGCGGCCAGCTTCGGCATGCGCACGCTCGCGCTGCGCTTCTTCAACGTGTACGGCCCCTTCCAGGCGGCCGACCACGTGTACGCCGCCGTCATCCCGGCGTTCGCCGACCGCGCCCTGCGCGGCGAGCCGCTGCTCATCCACGGCGACGGGCTGCAGACGAGGGACTTCACCTACGTCGGGACCGTCGTGCGCGTGCTGGCCGACGCCGTGCTGCGCCAGGTGGTGTCCGACGCGCCGGTCAACGTCGCCCAGGGGTCGCGCACCTCACTGCTGGAGCTGGCCGCCGAGTTCGGGCGCATCCTGGACCGGCCGCTGCCCGTGGAGCACCTGCCCGCGCGCGAGGGGGACATCCGCGACTCGCGGGCGTCCTGCGAGCGGCTGCACCGGCTGTTCCCCGACCTGGAGCGGGTCCCGCTGGAGACCGGGCTGCGGCGGACGCTGAGCTGGTTCCGCAGGTCGGCGGCCGAGGAGGCGCGGGCGTGATCCCATCACACGTGACCGCGATGGGGGTCGCCGTCACGACCGGGGCGGCGGCGTTCGTCCTGGTGGCCGTGCTCACCGAGGCCACCCGGGCGTTCGCGCTGCGGCACGGCATCGTCGACCGCCCGGCCGCGACCCGGCCGCACCGCCGCCCGACGCCCTATCTCGGCGGCGTCGCGCTCGTCGCCGGCACCCTGCTGCCGCCCGTGGTGGCGATCGGCGGCTGGACACTCCAGGTCGCCATGATCATGGCGGGCGGCGTGCTGGTCGCGGTCATCGGCGCGGCCGACGACCTGCGCCCGCTGCACCCCGCCGTCCGGCTGCTGACCGAGGGCGCGGTCGCCGCGGCCGTGGTGGCCGCCGGAGTGCGCCTGCACCTGCTCGAAGCGGTGGTCCCGTTCGGCGGATGGCTCGACGCGGTCCTCACCACCGCCTGGATCGTCTTCGTCACCAACGTGTTCAACATGATCGACAACACCGACGGCGTGCTCGGGTCGATCACGATCACGACGGCCGGCACGCTGGCGGCGGCCGCCTACCTGACGGGCCGGCCGGACGTCGCGCTGCTCGCGTTCTCGCTGGCCGTCGGCTGCCTGGGCTTCGTCGCCCACAACTGGGCGCCCGCCCGCATCTTCATGGGCGACGCCGGCTCGCTGTACATCGGCTTCACGCTGGCGGCCTGCGCGGTGACGGCGTTCCAGGGGGCGGCGCCCGCGACGGCCCTGCCCGCCCTGCTCCTGATCACCTTCGTCCCGACCGTGGACACCTGCCTCGCGGTGGTCGCGCGCCGGCGGGCCCGCCGCTCGTGGCTGGTCGCCAGCCCCGACCACCTGGCCCACCGCCTGGTCGCCGCCGGCTTCGCGCCGCGCCAGATCGCGCTGGTGCTGTCCGCCGCCGCCACGGTGACGAGCCTGCTCGCCCTGCACCTGACGCTCGGCCGCATCCCGGGACCGCTAGCGCTCGCCGGGGTGCTCGGCGCCGGCGCCGGCCTGGTGGCGCTGCTGCTGCGGGCGCCGGGCCGCTATCCCTCCCCCCCGCCCCGTCCCCCAACACGCGACGACCGCGAGCCACGTCCCGCCACGGTCCCGCTCGAAGAAAGGCATTGATCGGTGGAACCGCTGTACTACGTGCGCCTGGCGCGCAAGAGCTGGGTGTTCATCGTCCTGTCCCTGGTCCTCGCGGGCGCCGGCGCGTGGGTGGTCACCGCCCGGACGCCCGCCAAGTACGTCGCGACGATCAGCATGCTGGTGTCCGGGCACGACAACGAGGGAAGCCTGTCGACCGCGCTGCAGGCGGCGGCGCTCTCGGAGCAGAGGATCCAGTCCTACGCCAGCCTGCTGTCCAGCCGCCGCCTCATCCGCGAGGTGGTGCCGGACGACCAGATCGACGAGGTCCAGGCCGCCGTCAAGGCCGAGGCCATCCCGGCCACGGTGCTGCTCCGGGCGTCGGTCACCCACACCGACCCGCTACGCGCGGCACGCCTGGCCAACTCCCTCGGCACCGCCTTCGCCAAGCTGATCGACCACATCGAGCGGCCCACCCGGTCCAGCGACTCCACCGTCAAGGTGACGGTCGTTGACGAGGCCGAGGTGCCGGTGACGCCGGTCAGCCCGCGCCCGGCCGTCAACCTGGCCGTCGCGCTGCTGCTCGGCCTGATCATCGCCTTCAGCCTGCTCGTGCTGCACGACCGGCTGGACACCACGATCAGGACCACCCAGGCGCTGCAGCGCATCACCGGGACGCCCACGCTCGGCATCATCGAGTACGAGCGTGACGCCCGGCGCCTGCCGTTGATCATCCGCCGTGAGGGCCAGTCGACCCGGTCGGAGGCGTTCCGCTCGCTGCGCACCAACCTGCAGTTCATGGGCGTGGACCGCCAGCCGCGGTCCCTGGTCGTCACCAGCTGCCTGCCCGAGGAGGGCAAGTCCTCGACCGCGACGAACCTGGCCATCACGTTCGCGCAGGCCGGCTGGCGGGTGATCCTGGTCGACGCCGACCTGCGCCGCCCGCGCGTGCCGTCCTACCTCGGCATCGAGGGCGCGGTCGGGCTCACCAACGTGCTGATCGAGTCGGTGGACCTCGCCGGGGCCGTGCAGACCTGGGGGGACGACAGCCTGTCCGTCCTGCCCAGCGGGCAGATCCCCGCCAACCCCAGCGAACTGCTCGGCTCGCAGGCGATGCGCGACCTGGTGGGCCGGCTCACCAAGGAGTACGACATCGTCGTGGTCGACGCCGCGCCGCTGCTGCCGGTCACCGACGCCGCCGCGCTGGCGGCCATCTGCGACGACGTGCTGCTCGTCGTGCGGCACGGCAAGACCCGCCGCGAGCACCTCGTACGCGCCGGGGAGCTGCTGTCGTCGATCAACGCCCGGCTGGTCGGATCCGTGCTGAACTTCGTGCCGCCCAAGTCGGGCCAGGTGTACGGGTACGGCGCCGGAGAGGGCTACAAGCCGGAGGACACGAACGAGCGCCCGCCCCTGGTGGGGGTCTGAGCCGGACCGGCCACCAAGCGCATCGGCGCCGCGATCGCGGCGTCGATGCGCCGCAGGGTCGCCCGGTAGAGGCGCGACGACCCCCCGTAGGGATCGGACAGGTCGGGCTGGTCCACCGGGATCAGCCCGCGCAGCGCGCGGACGCCGTCGGTCAGCACCCGGGCCCGCGCCACCGGGGTGCGGTGGAGGGCGACCCAGACCCCGGACACGGCGGCGGCGAGCGCGCCGAACTCGGCGATGGTGAAGGTGGCCGCCGCGGCCGGCGGGTGGAGGCCCACCGCGTACGCCCGGTGCGCCCTGGTGGCGGTCAGCACGAGGTCGGCCTCCCGCACGAGCGTGGCCGTGAGCTGCCGGGAGCAGAACCCGACGGGGTCGGCCCCCACCCTGGCGAGCGCCCGGGCGGCGTCGGGGGTCATCGGCGATCCGGGCAGCGCGCTGACGCCCGCGCTGCGCGTCACGACCGGTGAGCCGGCGCCGAGCATCAGGCGGGCCAGCCGCTCGGCCATCGGGGACCGGCAGACGTTCGCGGTGCAGACGAACAGGACGCGAAACCGAGGACCACCCGTCGGATCGCTCATGCGCGCCCGGCACGGGCGCGGGCCACGGTCATTGGCTTCACACCGCGAGGGTACGGCCCGCGGCCCTCCGCCTCCAGTTCCCGCAAGGGCCGGAAACGAGGCTTTCCGCCCCGCAGGCGGATTCCTTACTCCGCAGCCGTCCCGGGGCCGCAGCCCCGCCGGTCGTCGGAGACGCGGGTGTGCTGCGGGCGGGCCAGCGGCTGCGCGGGGACGGCCGGCGGCTCGGCCGAGGCCGGCTCGTCCAGGCGGAACTCCAGCGTCCTGGCCTGGCGGGGACCGATCTGCAGCAGCGTCGAGTACACCGGGTGGGACCGCTCGGACTCCCCGGTGACCCCCGTCGGCTGACCGTCCAGCCGCGTCTCGGTCACCTTGGCGCCCACCGCCGCGTACAGCGAGACCCACAGCAGGTTGGCGCCCGGCGCCTGCCCCTTGCCGTGGCGGTCGTGCCTGCCGGTCACGTACGGGGGCAGCGTGCCCTCGGGCACCTGGTTGGCCAGGCGGACGCGCACCGTCGTGGCGCGCCGCCCGGCCCGGCACGGGCCCAGCTCGTAGTCCAGCGAGCGGTCCAGGTAGAAGTCCAGCTTGCCGCCGGCGGCGTTGTTGACGACCAGGCCCGCGTACGGGCCGGCCCGTTCGGGCAGCACCCCGCCGAGCGGGGTCCGGGCCAGGCGGTCCTGCTCGGCGTCCCTGCGGCTCCAGACCTGGATCCTGCGGTCCTCGATCATCGGCGACAGCACCGGCAGCAGCCGCGAGGGCGTGGCGACCAGGTCGGGGATCCGCGCGCTGACGGCCGCGGCGATCCGCAGCAGGTAGCGCTTGCGCTCGGCCGGGTCGGCGTACCGCGCGTACGCGGCGCGCTCGGTCAGGTCGACGACGTTGGCGGCGTCGACCTTCTCGCCCCCGGGCAGGGTGACGGGGCCGGTGGCCCCCAGCAGGTAGGACAGGCCGACCGGGTCGATGGCCACGGCTCCGTCCAGCCGCCGGCCGGTCTGCCGCTCCCACAGCGCGGTCCAGGTCGTCGCGGCGTACGGGAAGTGGGGGGACAGGTTGGATACCGACAGCAGCTTGACCGCGCCCTCGCCGTAGCGCCGGCGGAACGGCGTCCCGTGGTCGGCGACCGGGCGCATGCTGCCTTCGAGGTCGTTGTTGGCCGCGAGCCGCTCGACGGCCACGCGTCCGCCGGCGGCCTCCAGGATGCCGAACGCGCCGACCAGCCCGCCGGTGCCGCGGGCCTCGGCGTTGGTCTGGAAGGCGAGGAAGTAGCGGCGCGGGCCGTCGTGGCCCAGCATGGGCGGGACCAGGGTGGCCGCGGTGGCGGCCGCGTGCAGCCAGCCGCGCAGGCGCACGGTCTCGCGCAGCGCGCTCTCGCGCGCGCGGTCCAGGGAGTCCAGCCCGGTGGGGGCCGATCCGGTGGAAAGGCGGGCGCGCACCCGGTCGAGCCGGGTGACGGCCGCGCCGAGCGCGGGCGCCGCCGCGTGCAGGCCTGCCAGCGCCCGGCGCACGTCGGCCGTGGAGTGCGTGGCCGCCTGGATCAGCGGCGCGGCGGCGCCCTGCAGGCCGGTCAGCACGTCGGTCAGCTCCGCCGCCCCGGCGGCCAGGTCGCGCACGGTCGTCGCGCCGTAGCCGACCACCGGCGCGTGGGTGATCAACGACCAGTCGGCGCCGGCGGTCAGGCGCTCCGCCTCGGCCGCGTGCCACCGGGCGCTCGCCAGCGTGGCGGTGATCCGGGCGGCGTCACGGGCGCTGATCACGGCGCGCAAGTGCAGCAACGCGTCCCTGCTGGCCTGCAGATGGTCGCGCACGCTGAGGCCGCGGTAGGCCGTCCAGCCGCCGGCGGCCGGCACCGTGCCGGCCGCCAGGAGCAGTACCGCCAGGACCGCGCGGCGCCGCCTGGTCGCTCGCACCCGCGGCGCTACTCGGCGCCCGACGAGGCCCGGCGACGGCGGACCGAGACCAGCACCGTGCCGGCGCCGGCGGCCAGCAGGATGCCGCCCACTCCGGCCACGGCCGCCACGGGCGCCCCGGTGAACGGGAGCCTGCCGGGCTGGGCCGCGGCGGGATGCGCGTGGACCGGCGGCCGGCCCTCGTGCCCGCCACCGGGCGCGTAACCGCCGCCGCCCTCGCCGCCACCCCCGCCACCGGCGCCCGCGCCGGCGGACGAGTCGTCGTGGTGCCGGTGGCCGCCCCCGCCCCCGCCCGACGACTCCTCGCCGAGCAGGAACCTGTGGGCCTGGATCACCCGGGTGCGCCCGTCGTGCTCGCCGCCCCGGCCGGAGCGGTCGAGCTCCGACCTCGACAGCGGCTCGCGGCCCTCGGCCTCGTCATGGGCGTGCCGGCCCTTGAGGTGGCAGCTGACGATGTTGCTCCTGCCCGACTGGTTGCCGGCGGCGTCCCTGGCCCTCACGAAGTAGGAGATCTTGTGCACCCGCGGCGGCCGGTCGACGTAGTTGAGCACGTTGCCCGCCACCGTGGCGATGAGCCGGAACGGCGAGGCGGAGGCGTAGATGTCGTAGGCCACCACGCCCACGTTGTCGACGGAGGGGGTCCAGGTCAGCCTGATCAGCCCGCCGCCGAGCGCGGTCGCGGTCAGGAACGGAGGGCTCGGCGGCTGGGTGTCGGGCGGGGTGGGCGGGTACGGCTGCGCCGCCACCAGGCCGAACGGCCCGGGCGCCGCGGTGGGCCCGGCCAGCGCCGGTCCAGCCCCCATCAGAACCATTCCGCACCCCGCGGCGACCGCCGCGAGCACAGGTATCGTGCGTTTCCCCGCCATTCGGCACTCCCTCGGTGGGCGATGTTTCGGGCCAAAGGGAGTGCCACCCGCGAGCCGGGCGTCATCTCCACGGACTCGTTATATCGACGCGGCCGGAAAGGGAAGGTCCGGGCGCTCGTCTCTTACCCAAACATCGAGCCTGCTTGCCCCACCCTTGAACGGTGAAGGCCCCCACCGCGGGAGGGGTTCGCGGTGGGGGCCTTCGGGCCGGGACGCCGGCGCCCCGCAGGGCCCGGCGCGCGGGTGATCAGCGTCCGACGTTGGCCGGGTGGCCGATGGCCAGGCCGGAGTCGGTGTCGAAGAAGTGCAGGTTGCGGGTGTCGACCACGAGCTCGATGTCCTGGCCGGGACGCACGTGGCTGCGGGCGTTGACGCGGGCGGTCCACAGCGACTTGTCGCCCACCAGCGGCAGCGTCGCGGCCTCCTCGTCCTCCCCGGCGTCCTGGGCGGCGACGGTGTCGCGGTGCTCGACCGGCGGGGCGTCGATGAGGAACAGCACGTTGATCTCGCTGCCCAGCTCCTCGGTGACCTGCGCGCGGGCGGGGATGCGCGCCCAGCCGGTGGAGTGGCCGCTGGCCGAGACGGCGTCCTCGAAGTCGGAGGGCCGGATGCCGAGGATCAGCTTCTTGCCGAAGTACTGGTCGAGGCCCTGCTTCTCGGCGAACGTGGACTCCGGCACCGGCAGCTTGTAGCCGGCGAAGGCGACCGCCGCGCCGCCGTCGTCGCGCACGAGCTCGGCGTTGACGAAGTTCATCGACGGGGAGCCCATGAACCCGGCGACGAACAGGTTGACCGGCGCGTCGAACAGGTTCTGCGGCGTGTCGACCTGCTGGAGGATGCCGTCGCGGAGCACGCACACCCGGTCGCCCAGCGTCATGGCCTCGACCTGGTCGTGGGTGACGTAGACGGTGGTGACGCCGAGGCGCTCGTGCAGCGTGTTGAGCGAGGCGCGCATGGAGACGCGCAGCTTGGCGTCGAGGTTGGACAGCGGCTCGTCCATGAGGAAGGCCTGCGGCTCACGCACGATGGCGCGGCCCATGGCGACCCGCTGGCGCTGACCGCCGGACAGGGCGGCGGGCTTGCGCTTGAGGTACTGGTCGAGACCGAGCATCTTGGCGGCCTCCTGCACCCGCTTGGAGATCTCGGCCTTCGGCATCTTGCGGAGCTTCAGACCGAACGCGAGGTTCTCCTCCACCGTCATGTGCGGGTAGAGGGCGTAGTTCTGGAAGACCATCGCGATGTCGCGGTCCTTCGGGGGAAGGTGGTTGACCACCCGCTCGCCGATGGAGATCTCGCCGCCGCTGATGTCCTCCAGGCCGGCGATCATGCGCAGCGCGGTCGACTTGCCGCAGCCGGAGGGGCCGACGAGAACCATGAACTCGCCGTCCTGGATCTCCAGATCGAGGCCGTTGACGGCCTTCACACCGCCGGCGTAGATCTTGTCGACCTTGCGGAGAACGATAGATGCCATGACCGTCCTTCGTGCTTCCGGTTCGCCGCCGGATGTGTGGATACGTTTTCATGAATCTCACCGGAACCGGACATCTCTGTCAAGCCCCTATGGAATATCGGCTCATCACACTCTCCGGAAGCCGCTCTCATATTGGCCAACGGGTGGAAACCATGATGGAATCGTTTCCATGAAGGCGAGCGAGCAGCGTCGGACGACCATCAAGGACGTGGCCGAGGCGGCCGAGGTCGGCGTGGCGACCGTCTCCCGGGTGCTGTCGGGCACCGGCTCGGCCAGCCCGGCCACCCGCGAGCGGGTGCTGGCCGCCGCGGCGCGCCTCGACTACCGTCCCAGCGCGCTCGGGCGCAACCTGCGCCGGCGGAGCACCGGCGGCATCGGGCTGCTGATCCCCGACATCACCGACACCTTCTACAGCCGCCTCGCCGACGGCGTGCTCGCCTGCACCCAGGCGGCCGGGGAGCCGGTGATGGTCGGCGCGACCGGCGACGACCCCGAGCGCGAGGCCGAGCTGATCGGCTCGCTCATCGAGCAGAGCGTCGAGCGGGTGATCGCGGTGCCGTCCGGCGACGGCGAGATGTGGGCGCCGGCCTTCCGCGCCGGGCTCGGCGTGGTCTTCGCCGAGCGGCGCGTGCGGGGCCGCGAGGACGTCCCGAGCGTGGTGACCGACGACAGGTCGGGCGTGCGCACCGCCGTGGAGTACCTGATCGGGCTCGGCCACCGCCGCATCGCGTTCCTGGGCCGGCACGGGCAGGCCCAGCGGGCGCGCGCGTTCCGCGAGGCGCTGACCTCTCTCGGCATGACGGTCGACGAGGAACTGGTCGTGCGCGCGCACGCCACCCGCGACTCGGCGTACGCCGCCGCCTCCGGCCTGTTCCAGCACCGGCCCGACCTGACCGCCGTGCTCGCGGGCGGCAACATGCTGGGCGAGGTCGCCCTGCTCGCGGCCAGGGAGCTCGACCTGCGCGTGCCGCGCGACGTCTCGCTCATCATGTTCGACGACGTCCCGTGGGCGGAGCTGTGCTCTCCCCCGCTGACCGTGATCTCCCAGCCGGCCCACGACATGGGGTACCGGGCGGCCGAGCTCGTGCTGCGGGAGGGCCGCCGGTCGCGGACGGTCACGCTGCCCACCGAGCTCATCGTGAGGGCGAGCTGCGGCCCGCGCCGCTGAGCCGACGCGCCCAACGAGATACACCGTTCGTACCCTTTTGGCGGGGGTCGGCCGGATGAAACCCCAACGACACGGCATCTCTTGATCATCTCGCGGCCACGTCCGGCACGGGCCGCGCCAACCGGTGGCAGCGATACGGCGGTGATGTCCCGGCCTGATGGCAAAAATCTGGCCCAGGCGTGTCACCGATCGCGAACCCGAGGCGGACCGGCTACTAGAAACCGCCTTAGGACCCGTCGCGGCGCCGTCCGGGGGGACACACCCGTGTCCCCTACCAGATCCGGAAACGGCCACGCGGACGTCCGGCGCGCCCGCCAGGCGCGAAGGGCGCGACGGCCGCACGCGTGTGCGGCCGCTCTCCGCACGCGGCCCGATGAATAGGACCCAGTTGGACAGCACCCGCGCCTTGCGTAGCGCAGTCGTGGCCGTGATCGCCACCGCCCTGGCCGGCACCGCCGGAACGGCGCAGGCCGTCACCGGGTCGGGGACGGCGGCCGACGCCGTCAACGACACCGCCGAGCCCCTCGAAACAAGGACCGGCCCGGCCGGGATCCCCGAAGCCGGTACCGGACCGGTCGCACTGCCCCGAACCCGCACAGGACAGGCGGGGCCCATGGGCCTCCCGGTCGGAAGGGGACGCCTCACCCTCGCCGGATCCGGCGCCGGGCGAGCCGCAACACTCCGTGAGACGGCCGGGAACCTTCCCCGCGCCCTCGCGGACCTGGCCGCGGAGTCGACGGCCACACTCGCCGGCCCGCCGGTGAGCATGCGGGCGGGGCTCGTCCTGCTCGCCGGGATCGCGGGCGTCGCGCACGCCGGCAAGCCCGCCAGGGCCTTCAGGGCCGCCAAGGCCGCGCGGGTCAAGGCGGCCCCGGCCAGGAAGGCGCCGAGGCCCGCCTACAAGATGCACCGCGGGACGTGGAGCACGTCGGCACGGCCCCGGGTGCAGGTGTGGTCCGCGAGGACACCCAAGATCAACAACAAGGCGATCGCCTTCCGCATGGTGGCCCAGCGATCCTGGCCCACGTCCCAGTTCCGCTGCCTCGACAGCCTGTGGACCCGGGAGAGCAACTGGAACCACCGGGCGCAGAACCCCTCCTCCGGCGCGTACGGCATCCCGCAGGCCCTGCCCGGCCACAAGATGGTCGGCGTGGGCAGCGACTGGCGGGTCAACCCGGCGACGCAGATCCGGTGGGGGCTGAAGTACATCAGGGGCAGATACGGCTCCCCCTGCGGCGCCTGGGGCTTCTTCCGGTCGCACAACTGGTACTGACACCGTCGCCGCGGCGCGCCCGGGTCACCCCCGGGCGCTCTTCTCGCCGACCTGCTTGAGCCGCGCGGCCACCGCCGTGATCAGCAGGTCGAGCCCGTACTCGAAGGCCTCCTCGTGGTCCCACGCGCCGAGCAGCGGGGCCACGGAGTCGACCGCGGGGAACAGCGCGGGGTCCACCCTGGGGACGCCGAGCTCGCCGTGGCTGCCCGGGGCGTACGTGGGGGTGACGCCGACCTCGCGCAGCAGCGCCCCGATGATGTAGGCGATGAACGTGCGCAGGATCTGCACGGCGTCCTCCCCCTCGAAGCCCGCCTCGCGCAGCGTGTCCAGCGCGCGCTCCACCGGCATCAGGCCCGCGGGCGACTGGAGCTGGCGGCTCACCACCACCATCGTCGAGTGCGGGTAGTGGTGGGCGATCTGCCGGAACGCCCTGGCCTGGATGCGCACCCGCTCGGTCCACTCGGCCTCGGGATCGTCGGTGAACGTGATCTGCGAGAGCACCCGCTGCGCCACCGCGTCCAGGAGCGCCGCCTTGTTCGGCAGATGGTTGTACAGCGACATGACGCCCACGCCGAGGTCGGCCGCGATCCTGCGCATCGAGATCGCGTCGGCGCCCTCCCGCTCGATGAGGTCGATGGCGGCGGCGACGATCCGGTCCCGGGTGAGGGCTGGCATCTGGTTCATCGTCTCCTCGCGCATTGACGTACGTACAGCGTACGTGTCACGCTCGCCAGTACGTACGGTGTACGTTCCCCGTTGGAGGCCACCGTGTCGACCCATGAGCTGTACACGATTCCCGCCGAGCTCTCGACGTGGAACGTCGAGATGAACGGCGCGTCCCGGTTCACCTGGGAGTACGACGAGGGCCGCGACCGCATGCTCGCGTTGTACCAGAAGGGCAAGGACAAGCAGTGGGACTCCGTCAAGCGCATCGACTGGGGCCTTGAGGTCGACCCCTACGACGTGCTCGGCATCCCCGACCAGTCCATCGCGATCTACGACACGCCGCTGTGGCACAAGATGGACGAGAAACGGCGCAAGGACGTCCGGCGCCACGGCGCCGCCTGGCAGTTCTCGCAGTTCCTGCACGGCGAGCAGGGCGCGATGATCTGCTCGGCCCGCATCGTCGAGTCGGTGCCCGACCTGGACTCCAAGTTCTACGCCGCCACGCAGACCATGGACGAGGCCCGCCACGCCGAGACCTACGCGCGGTTCCTGCAGGAGAAGGTCGGCATCGCCTACCCGATCAACAAGAACCTCAAGGCCCTGCTCGACGACACCCTGTCCGACTCGCGGTGGGACATGCCCTACCTCGGCATGCAGGTGCTCATCGAGGGGCTCGCGCTGGCGGCGTTCGGCGTGATGCGCGACATCACCACCAAGCCGCTGCCCCGGCAGATCCTCTCCTACGTCATGCAGGACGAGGCCAGGCACGTCGCCTTCGGCCGCATGGCCCTGCGCGACTACTACCGGGAGCTGACCGACGCCGAGCGCCGCGAGCGCGAGGACTTCGTCATCGAGGGCTGCTACCTGATGCGCGACCGCCTGCGCGGCGTCGAGCAGTGGGAGGTCCAGGGCCTGTCGCCGCAGGAGGTCAAGCAGGCCATGGAGGCGGTCGAGCACTCGCAGTACCTCAAGCTCTTCCGCTCGCTGCTGTTCAGCCGCATCGTCCCGTGCGTCAAGGACATCGGCCTGTGGAGCGAGCGCCTGCAGAAGGCCTACGCCGACATGGGCGTGCTCGAGATGGCCGGGCAGAGCCTGGACACGCTGATGCGGCAGGACGAGGAGATCGCCGAGAAGCTCGACCGCGAGCGGTTCGCCGCCGAGGAGGCCGAGCGCGCCGAAGAGGTCGCCACGACCGTCTCGCTCGGCGCCGGGGAGGACGTTCCGCCCGTCACCCGGGGGTGAGCGCGAACGCGATCGCGCCGCCGGCGGCGCACAGCGTCCCGAACCAGGCGAGCAGGGCGTCGACCCGGATGCCGGCCGGGGGCGCTCCCTCGCGGAGCGCCCGCTGGACCCGACGGTGCCGCACGCCGCTCCTGGCGAGCAGCACGGCCCCGCACCCCGAGGTCAGCACGAACGGCACCGCGGCGAGGCCGTCGCCGCCGTACCTGCCGGCGACCCCGGCCGCGACCAGGCCGCCCGCCGCCAGCGTGGCGGCGGTGCGGATCCACGCGAGCAGGGTGCGCTCGACGTGCAGCCCCTCGCCGGTGTCCACGCGGTCAGCCCGCGAGCACGATGAGCACCAGCGCCAGCACCGCGACCCCCGCCACGCCGTAGGCGAACACCGGGGCCAGGGCCAGCCTGGGCAGCGGCGACCGCCGCCGCAGCGCGCTCTGCACCCCGCGCCAGCGGGGGTAGGCCAGCCCCGCCGCGAGCGCGGACAGCAGGACCAGCACCACCGCGAGAGTCGTGCGCACCCAGGGGACGAAGACGTCCTTCGGCACGGCCGCCATGGCCACGCCGCCCGCACTCAGTGCCAGGGACGTGCTGAGCCAGGTGAGGAACGTGCGCTCGTTGGCCAGGGTGAACCGGGGGTCCGGCTCGTCGCCCTCGACATCCATGTGACCAGGCTATTTCATGGGCATTCCAGGTAGAGATCGCGGGTTGAAGGCATGATCAGGCGCGGACCGGTCAGGTGCACTCCCGCGCGACGGTCTGCACGGTCTGGGCGGTGTCCTCGGCGGCCTTCTGCGCGGCGTCCACCGCCTCGTTGGCGCTGGTGACGTTCAGGCCCTTGTAGCTGTCGGCCAGCTTCTGCAGGGCGTCGTTGAGCGTGGTGTTCCCCGCCGTGGTGGCGGTCTCCTCGAGCTTCTTGGCCGCGTTGTCGAGTTCCTTCTCCATCGCCTGGGGGTCGTTGACCAGGCCGGTTATCTTCCCCGCGGTCTCGGTGAGCACTCTGTTGGCCTCGATGCAGGCCTGAGCCTTGTCGACGGTGCTGCAGCCGGTGGCAAGAACGGTGAACGCGATCGCGGCGGTCGCGGCGAGCGGGAGAATTCGCATGTCCCGACCCTATCCAAACGGCATGCCGGGCGAGCGCCGCCGAAGCCACGCTAATCGCGGGCCAGCGTCGCCTCCTCGTAGTCGAGCTCCCTGGTGACCCGGCGCAGCACCTCGTCGTCGATGCGGCGCTCGTCGCGCATGCGCACCAGCACCTCGCGCTCGGCGTCGAGCATGGCCCGGCGGAGCCGGCGGTACAGCGCGCTGGGCGTCTCCTCGCCGCCGGGGCCGGTGCCGCCGCCGAGCCGCTCCCACGCGCCCATCGCCCGGCGCTCGGCCAGCGTGCGCAGCCGCTCGACGACGTCGGCGTGGGTCTCGCTGACGCCGTCGCGGGTCAGCTCGTTCAACCGCGTGAGCGCCGCGCCCGCCGCCGCCTGCTGGGCCGCGGCCTCGGTGAGGTTGTCGCGGTACACCTCGTCGTCGGTCGACAGGCGCAGCATCCGGATCAGCGTCGGGAACGTCAGGCCCTGCACCAGCAGCGTGGCGATGACGACGGCGAAGGTGAGGAACAGCAGCAGGTCGCGCTGCGGGAACTGGGCCGGCAGGGCGAACGCCGCGGCCAGCGACACCACGCCGCGCATGCCCGCCCAGCCGATCACCGCGATGTGGGCGGGGACCGGCGGCGCCTCGCGCTCCCGGACCCTGCGCGACAGGAGGCGGGGCAGGTAGGTGCCCGGGACCAGCCACACGACCCTGGCGAGCAGCACGACCGCGAACATCGCCACGGCGTAGCCGGCCACGCGCCAGGGGTCCTGCCCCTCCAGCCCCCGCAGGATGAGCGGGAGCTGGAGCCCGATGAGGAAGAAGACCACGATCTCCAGGACGAAGTCGATGACCTTCCACACCGACTGCGACAGCAGCCGCGTGCCGTAGGACCGGCGGTTCATGCGGTGCCCGAGGAAGATGCCGACCACGACCACCGCGATCACGCCGGAGGCGTGGATCGCCTCGGCCGTCAGGTAGGCGGCGAAGGGCAGCATCAGCGACACCGTGTTGGCGATCAACGGGTCGTCGGCGCGCTCGAGCAGCCAGCCGAAGGCGTAGGCCAGGGCCAGGCCGATGACCAGGCCCAGCACGGCGGCGTACAGGAACTGCCCGGCCGCGGACAGCAGGCTGACGCCGTGGCCCACGGCCGCCGCCACCGCGACGCGGTAGAAGGTGAGGGCGGTGGCGTCGTTGAACAGGCTCTCGCCCACCAGGATGGTGATCGCCTTGCGCGGCAGCCCGAGCCTGCGGGCCACCGCGACCGCCGCCACGGCGTCCGGCGGCGCGATGATGGCGCCGAGCGCGAACGCGGCGGCCAGCGGCAGGCCGGGGATGAGCAGGCGTGCCACGAACGCGACCGCGGCGGCGGTGAACAGCACGAGCCCCACCGACAGCAGCGCCACGGGGCGGCGGACGTCGCGCAGGCGCAGGTAGGAGCTCTCCAGTGCCGCCGCGTACAGCAGGGGCGGCAGGAAGACCAGCAGCACGAGCTCGGGGTCGAGGCGGTAGTCGGGTACGCCGGGGAAGAACGTGGACAGGATGTAGGACGCGACCAGGCCCACGAGCACCAGCAGCAGCGGCGTCGGCCAGCCCCGCCAGCGTGCCACCCCCGCGACGGCCGCGGCGCCGGCGAGCAGGAGCAGGAGTTGGAGCGCCGTGGTGATGTTCATCGGTTCACCAGGATAAGCCCGCCTCGGGGGAACGTGACCGCCGGGCGGGCTCGCGCATCACCTCTCGGTCGGGTACCGGCGTCCGTGCTCGTCGGCGTAGGGCCGGTCTTCGGGCCTGGCGCGCTCACCCGTGGTGTACATGGGGTCGTGGACGTAGGGGCGCGACAGCCGCGGGTCGGTGGCGTCGCCCGGGTGCGGCATGGGGCCGAGGCCCAGCGGGTCGGAGGGGTCGACGGCGGGCTCCGCCGGGACGTCCGGGTTCCACGCGTACGCCGGGGCGTCGCCGGGCGTGCGGTAGGCGGCGGGGTCGGGCCGCCCGTCGGGCGCGCCGTAGGGCAGGGAGTCGTTGACGATCATGTTCTCCCTGGGGACGGCGTCCTGCCCGCCGTACCCGGGGGCGCCGCCGTACTCGGGGCGGGGCGGGTAGTCGGATGACGAGGCGTAGCCGGGCGGGGCCGAGTAGTCCAGCGGCGGGGTGGCGTAGCCGTCCGCCCTGCCGTAGTCGCCCGGGGACGTGTGGCCGCCCCGGCCGTACTCGCCGCCCGTCACCGGGCCGTTCGGACCGTACTCGCCGCCCGTCACCGGGCCGCCCGGACCGTAACCGCCACCGCCCGTGGGGCCGCCGGGGCCGTAGCCGCCGCCGGCGGCGGGGTCGTAGCCGGGGCCGTAACCGCCGGTCGCGGGGTCGTAGCCGCCCCGGGATGACCGGCCATCGGGCGGGTAGCCGGGCTCGCCGGCCTGCCCGGCGGGCCCGTAGTCGCCCGCGCCGGGCCGGGCCCGGCCGGAGCCGTACTCGCCCGCCGGGGCCTGGGCGCCGGGGCCGTAGTCGCCTTCGCCGGGCAGGGCGCCGCCCTGCCCGTAGTCGCCCGCCGGCGGGGCGCCGCCCGGCCGGTGGTCGCCCGGGGGCGGGAACTCGGCGTGGGCCGCGGGCTCGCCGCGGCCCGGGGTGTCCTCGCGGCGTCCGCGGGCGCCCGAGCGCGAACGGCCGGCGCGCGTGGCGTCCCGCGAGGCGTGCTCGTCGAACATGAAGCCGGTGGGAGGGGTGTAGTCGGGGTGCGCGATCTCGTCGGCCGCGGGGCCGAGGTCGCGGGCGCCGCCCGGAGCGGCCGGCTCGCCCGCCGGGGCGGGCACGCCGAGCGGGGCGGGCACGCCGAGGCCGGCCAGGGCGCCGAGGCCCGGTGAGCCGTGCCCGGCGGGCGCGGGCCGGGCCGGGTGGGCGGCGGGCGGGTAGTCGCGGTGGTCCGCCGGATGGTCGCCGTGGCCTGCGCGCGCCGGATGCGCGGCCGGTGCGGCGTAGTCGGGCAGGCCCGCGGCCACCTGATAGTCGGCGTGGCCGGCGGACCCCGGGTGCCCGGAGTGCTCGGGGTGGGCGGCGGGCGCCGGGTAGTCGGGGTGGGTGGCGGGCGCGGCGTACTCGGGCAGACCGGCCGTCGGGTAGTCGGCCTGGCCGGCGGGCGGGGAGACCGGGCCCGCGCCCGTGGCGGGGAAGCCCGCCGCCGGCTGCGGCCGGGGCTCCGGGCCCCGCTCCGGCCCGGGGGCCGGGTACTCGTGCGGCGCGGGAGCCTGGGCGGGGACGTGCTGGGCGGCCTGGTGGCGGGTGCGGGAGGCGACGAGCTTGTCGGAGCCGGGCGCCGCGCCGCGCGCGACCAGGACGTCCTTGGGCCCGAGGGGCGCGGCCGGCGCCGCCTCGTCGTGCGGGTAGGCGACCCCGGCGACGGTGTCCTCGCCGGCCTCGCCGCCGGCCTCGGCCGGCCAGGCGTACTGCCCGGTGCCCGGGTACTGGGGGTACTGCCCCTCGCCCTGCTCCCCGGCCCCTTCGGCGTACTCCTCGTCGTCGGCGTACTGCCCGCCCGCCTCGGCGTACCCGTCGTCGAGGGTGTCGAGCAGACGGCCGACGTCCTCCATCGGCATGCGGAAACTGGCGGTGCACATCTCGCCCCGCCACAGGCTGAGAACGAGCGTTCCCTCATGCCAGGTGACCCGGAGAACCCGCTCCTGGCCACGAGCGTCGAAGAACACCTCGCCGAAGGATGGCAGTGGGACAACTTCCGACATGGCAGACATCGCTCTTTAACCAGCCTTTATTCGTCCACTCGACCTCAGGAAACCCTACCGAACCGTGCACCCCGCCGTCATGGCCCTCCCCGTGCGCCACAGCTCTCGCACCGGCCCCATGCAGAGGGAGGCGCATGGTAGATCGTCGTCGACCCCGGGAACCCGGCCCCGCCAGTGTGCCACGACCATCACCGAGGGGGTTCCGGAATGCCGAGATGCACCCGGAACGCGCCGCGGGTCGACGTGCCGCTCCGGGCACGGCACCCCCGGGAGGCGGGTAGCGTTGCTTGCCGTGCTCGACGACTCCCTCAGCGCCGGCGGTCTCCTGGACGGCCCTGACTCCTTCGACGACAGCGGCGCGACCCTTGACGGCGAAGCGCCCGGCGCGGGCGCCGTCACGTCCGAAGCGTACGGCGACGGCTCCGGCGACGACGACCCGCCCGGCGCGGACGACGCGTTCGCCGAGGAGGACGACCTGGCCGAGGACGACGAGGTGGACGAGTTCGCCGAAGAGGACGACCTGCCGTCCGTCGAGCGGCTGCTGGCCGCCGCCGTCGCGGCCGTGGGCGGGGTGGAGCGCCCCGGGCAGGTGACGATGGCGGCGGCGGTGCGGCGGGCCATCGACCACGGCGAGCACGTCGCCGTGCAGGCCGGCACCGGCACCGGCAAGTCGCTGGCCTACCTCGTGCCCGCGCTGCGCCACGCGATCGAGTCCGACAGCGCGGTCGTGGTCTCCACCGCCACCATCGCCCTCCAGCGCCAGCTCGTCGACCGCGACCTCCCCCGGCTCTCGCGTGTACTCGCCGACCATCTGCCCCACGAGCCACAATTCGCCATTCTCAAGGGAAGGCGAAACTATCTCTGCCGTTACAAGGCCACGGCCCTGTGGCCCGAGGAGGACGGCGAGCAGCTCTTCGACCCGCGCGAGGTCAGCGCCACCGGCCGCATGGTGCAGCGCATCCAGGAATGGGCCGAGAAGACCGAGACCGGCGACCGCGACGAGCTGGTCCCCGGCGTCAACGAGCACGCCTGGCGCCAGTACTCCGTGAGCGCCAAGGAGTGCCTGGGCGCGCAGCGGTGCCCGAGCGGCTCCGAGTGCTTCGCCGAGGCCGCCAGGGAGCGCGCCGGCAACGTCGACGTCGTCGTCACCAACCACGCCCTGCTGGCCATCGACGCGATGGAGGACTTCGCGGTGCTGCCCGACCACGACGTCGTCGTGGTCGACGAGGCGCACGAGCTGGTCGACCGGGTCACCAGCGTGGTCACCGGCGAGCTGTCGGAGGCCGCCGCCGGCATCGCCGTGCGCCGGGTGGGGCGCCTCATCGAGCAGTCGGTCGCCGACCGGCTCCAGGAGGCCGGCGAGGACCTCAAGGCCCTGCTGGCCGCCGCGCCGCCCGGGCGCCTCGACCAGCTCCCCCAGGTGCTGGGGGTGACGCTGTCGGTGCTGCGGGACGCCGCGTTCGCCTGCATCACCGCGCTGGGCCCGCGCGGCGACGGCTGGGGCGGCGGGCGCAACGACGACCCCGAGAGCTCCGGGCAGCGCAAGGCCGCCTTCACCGCCCTGGACGACATCCACGACACCGCCGTGCGCATCCTGGACGCCTTCGGCCACGACTCCGAGACCGACCGCGCCGAGGTGGTGTGGCTGGAGGGCGCCACCGACCGCCGTCCCGCCCAGCTCAAGGTCGCGCCGCTGAGCGTGGGCGGCATGCTGCGCGACAAGCTGTTCGGCGACCGCACCGTCATCCTCACCAGCGCCACCCTCGCCCTCGGCGGCACGTTCGAGGGCATGGGCCGGCAGTGGGGCCTCGGCCCGGCCGCCACCGGCGACGCCGAGCCCGAGGGCGAGGCCGGGCCGGACGCCGAGGCCGCCTCCGAGGCGGCGGCCGAGCCCGCGGGCACGGCGCGCCCCAAGCGGTGGCGGGGCCTGGACGTCGGCTCCCCGTTCGACCACGCGCGCAGCGGCATCCTCTACGTCGCCCGGCACCTGCCCCAGCCCGGGCGCGACGGCCTCCCCCCGCAGTACCTCGACGAGATCGCCGAGCTGATCGAGGCGGCGGGCGGGCGCACGCTCGGCCTGTTCTCCTCCATGCGCGCCGCCAAGGCGGCCACCGAGGCGCTGCGCGAGCGGCTGGCGACCCCGCTGCTGTGCCAGGGCGACGACTCCACCTCGCTGCTGGTCGAGCAGTTCGCGGGCGACCCCGCCACGTCGCTGTTCGGCACGCTTTCCCTGTGGCAGGGCGTCGACGTCCCGGGCCCGTCGCTCAGCCTGGTGATCATCGATCGCATCCCCTTCCCCCGGCCGGACGACCCGCTGGCCTCGGCCCGCCAGCGGCACGTGGCGTCCAAGGGCGGCAACGGCTTCATGGCCGTCGCCGCCACGCACGCCGCGCTGCTGCTGGCCCAGGGGGCGGGGCGGCTGCTGCGCGGGCAGAACGACCGGGGCGTCGTCGCGGTGCTCGACCCTCGGCTCGCCACCGCCCGCTACGCGAGCTTCCTGCGCGACTCGCTGCCGCCGTTCTGGACGACCAGCGACCCCGAGAAGGTGCGCGCCGCGCTGCGCCGCCTCACCGCCGGCTGACGGCCCGCCCTCCCGGCGCCCGCCGCGGCCCGCGCCGCGCGGGCGGCGGCCTCAGGGCGTGCCGGCGATCGCGCGCAGCGCCAGCTCGTAGGAGCGCAGGCCGAAGCCCGCGATCGTCCCGCTGGCGACGGCGGCGACCACCGAGGTGTGGCGGAACTCCTCGCGCGCGGCGGGGTTGGAGATGTGCACCTCGATCAGCGGCGCGGTGCGCTGGGCGATGGCGTCGCGCAGCGCGTAGGAGTAGTGGGTGAACGCCGCCGGGTTGAGCACCACGGGGATCGCCCGGTCGGCCGCCTCGTGCAGCCACGCCACCAGCTCGGCCTCGTCGTCGGTCTGGCGGACGTCGACCGACAGGCCGAGCTCGCGCCCGGTGTCGCGGCACAGCGCCGCGAGGTCGTCGAACGTCTCGGCGCCGTAGACGTCGGGCTCGCGGGTGCCGAGGCGCGAGAGGTTGGGGCCGTTGAACACGTAGACGGGCCTCATCGGCCGACCTCCCGGTAGGCGGCTTCCAGCAGCTCCTCGGAGGGGTCCTCCAGGGTGGTGACCCGGGCGACGTCGTCGAGGATGACGAAGCGCTGCTTGGCGCCGCGGTTCTTCTTGTCGACGCGCATGTGCTCGCGCAGCTCGGGCCAGGCCTCGCGGCGGTAGGCGGTGGGCAGCCCGACCGACGACAGGATGGAGCGCGTGCGGTCGACGAGCCCGGGGCCGGCGTGCCCGGCGGCCCGTGACAGCTCGGCGGCGTAGACCATGCCGATGGCCACGGCCTCGCCGTGGCGCATGTGGTAGTTCTCCACCCGCTCGATCGCGTGCGCCAGCGTGTGGCCGTAGTTGAGGATCTCGCGCACGCCGGACTCGCGCAGGTCGGCGCCGACGACGTCGGCCTTGACCTGGATCTTCCGCTCGATGAGCTGGCGGGTGTGCCGGCCCTCGGGCAGCCGGGCGCCCTCGGGGTCGTCCTCGACGAGCAGCAGGATCGTGGGGTCGGCGATGAACCCGCCCTTGATGATCTCGGCGAGGCCGGCGACGTAGTCGTCGCGCGGCACCGACACCAGCGTGGCCAGGTCGCACAGCACCCCGGCCGGCGGGTGGAAGGACCCCACCAGGTTCTTGCCCTCGGGGGTGTTGATGCCGGTCTTCCCGCCGACCGCCGCGTCGACCATGCCGAGCAGCGTGGTGGGCACGTTGACGACCTTGACGCCGCGCAGCCAGGTGGCGGCGGCGAACCCGGCGAGGTCGGTGGTGGCCCCGCCGCCGACGCCGACCACGGCGTCCGACCGGGTGACGCCGTAGCGGCCGAACGCCGACCACAGCTCGGCGGCGACCTCGACGGACTTGGCGCGCTCGCCGTCGGGCACGGGCAGGCTCACCACCGTGTGGCCGGCCGCCTCCAGCGCGCCGCAGACCGGGCGGGAGATCTCCGGCAGGCTCGCCGGGTGGACCACGGCCACCGTGCGCACGCCCTCGCCGAGCAGGCCGGGCAGCTCCGCCAGCACGCCGGCGCCGACGACGACGTCGTACGGCCGCTCGCCGCGCACGGTGATGCGGGTGCTGGTCAAGCCGGGAGCCCCTTCACGATGTCGTCGGCGATCTCCTCGGGCGCGCGCCCGTCGGTGCCGACCGTCAGCGAGGCGAGCCGCTCGTACACCGGGCGGCGCTGCTCCATGAGCTTCCTGAGCGTGCTGCGCGGGTTGAGCACCAGCAGCGGCCGCGCCTGGGCGAGGCCGACGCGCTGCACGGCGTCGGAGAGGCCGACCTGCAGGTAGACCACGAAGTGGCCGGCGAGCTGCTCCTGGGTGCCCTCGTCCAGCACGGCTCCGCCGCCGAGCGACAGCACGCCGTCGTGCTCGGCCAGGGCGGCGCGGACGGCGGCCTTCTCGAGCTCGCGGAAGCGCTCCTCGCCGTCGTCGAGGAAGATCTCGGACACCGGCTTGGCCGCCACGGCCTCGACGTCGGCGTCGGTGTCGCGGAAGCCCGTGCCGAGGCGCTGGGCGAGCAGGCGGCCGACGGTGGACTTGCCCGACCCGGGAGGGCCGATCAGCACGGCTCGGGGAGAGGTCACTTGATCACCATGGAGGAGAGGTAGCCGGACAGGTTGCGGGCGACCTCCTCGGCCGAGTCGCCGCCGAACTTCTCGACGGCGGCGTCGGCGAGGACCAGCGCGACCATCGCCTCGGCCACGATGCCGGCGGCCGGGACCGCGCAGACGTCGGACCGCTGGTTGATGGCCTTGGCGGGCTCGCCGGTGAGCACGTCGACCGTGGACAGGGCCCGGGGCACCGTGGAGATCGGCTTCATCGCCGCGCGGACGCGCAGCGGCTCGCCGTTGGTCATGCCGCCCTCGACGCCGCCCGCGCGGTTGGTGACGCGGCGCACGCCGCCCGGCGTGTTCTCGATCTCGTCGTGGGCCCGCGAGCCGCGGCGGCGGGCGGTCTCGAAGCCGTCGCCGACCGCGACCCCCTTGATCGCCTGGATGCCCATGAGGGCGGCCGCGAGGCGGGAGTCCAGGCGGCGGTCCCAGTGGACGTAGCTGCCGAGGCCGGGCGGGAGGCCGTAGGCGACCACCTCGACGACCCCGCCGAGGGTGTCGCCCTCCTTCCTGGCGTCGTCGATCTCCTCGATCATCGCCGCGCCGGCCTCGGGGTCGAGGCAGCGGGCGGGATGGTCGTCGACCGCGGCCAGCTCGGCCGGGGAGGGGATCACGCCGTCGGGCGCCTCGGCGGCGCCGATGGCCACGACGTGGCTGACGATGTCGACGCCGAGCGCCTGCTTGAGGAAGTTGCGCGCGACCTCGCCCAGGGCGACGCGCGCGGCGGTCTCGCGGGCGCTGGCGCGGTCGAGCACCGCGCGGGCGTCGTCGAAGCCGTACTTCTGCATGCCCGACAGGTCGGCGTGGCCCGGGCGGGGGCGCGACAGCGGGGCGTTACGGGCCTGCGCGGCGAGCAGATCGGGATCCACCGGGTCGGCCGCCATGACGGTCTCCCACTTGGGCCACTCGGTGTTGCCGACGCGGATGGCGACCGGGCTGCCGAGGGTCTGGCCGTGGCGGACGCCGCCGACGATGGTGACCTCGTCCTGCTCGAACTTCATGCGGGCGCCCCGGCCGTAGCCCAGGCGGCGCCTCGCCAGCGCCCGCTGGACGTCGGCGGTGGTGACGCCCACCCCCGCCGGCAGCCCTTCGAGGATCGCGACGAGCTCGGGCCCGTGGGACTCGCCTGCGGTCAGCCAGCGCAACATGGTGACAAGTCTTCCACGTGCCGCCCACTGCCCTCGCCGCCCGCCACCACCGACCCAGCCCGCAGGAACGACCCACGGCCGGGCCCCTCAACCGGAACCGGACCCCGAAGCACCCGGCGCGACGTGAGCTTCAGCGCCAGGCGGCGGCCAGGGTGGCGAGCAGGATGAACGGGCCGAGCGGGAACTGGGTGCGCAGCGTGCCGCGCCGGGTGGCCAGCAGGCCGACGGCGTACAGCGCGCCGAGTAACTGCCCGCCCAGGGCGGCGACGAGCCAGGCGTCCAGCCCGAGCGTGCCGGCCAGCAGCCCCGCCAGGCCGGCCAGCTTGACGTCACCGAGGCCGAGCGCCTCCGGCCGGGCGAACCACAGGACGGCGTAGGCGCCGCCCAGGGCCAGCGCGCCCAGCAGCCCGTCCGCCAGGCGCCCGGTGGGCAGCAGCAGGGCGGCCAGCACGGGGTAGGACGGCAGCGTCAGGACGTCGGGCAGCCGGCGGGTGCGCCAGTCGATCATCGCGAGCGCGCACCCGGCGACCGCCGCGTACAGCCAGGCGGCGAGCCATGGCGTCCCGGCGAACCTCCAGGCCAGCAGCGCGCACACGGCGCCGCCGGCCACCTCGGCCACCGGCGGCCACGCCCACCGCGGCCCGCGCGCCGACCGCCGGAACGCCTCGCGGGCCTCCGCGCGGCGCTCCTCGCGTGTCCCGCCCTCCGGCCCGAACCCACCGGCCAGCCGCCGGGCCCAGGCGCCGGCGACCACCCCCAGGACGGCGGCCGCGACGACGATGAACCCCACCCGCCGACCCTAACCAACCCACCCCCCGCCGACCCCGGGAACGCAGGACTGTCAGCGTCCGCCCGTGAGCCGCGGTCGCGGCGAGACGACAGGCCGCCGCCGTGACATGGCGCCTCCGGCGCAGCCCTCCAGGGACCCGGCCCACAGCCCACCGTCGCGCGAGCGACCGCCCTCAGCCGTCCGGACGGTCGTCAGCGACACCCATGCCGGTCCCCCGGGCGCGCGCCGTCGATTCCGACGAAGGGGAAGCCCGCACCGCCCTATGGCGGGTCCCCCGTGACGAAGGGTCAGCGGCTGCCCCGGCGCAGGCGGTGGAAGAGGCCGCGCTTGGGGGGAGGCACCCGGGCGACGGTGACGTCGGCGTGCTGGGCGAGGCCGCGCAGCAGCGCCTGGACGCCTTCGGGCCCGGCGACGTCGCCCGTGGCGGCCAGCGCGTGCAGCAGGGCGCCCTCGATGACGAACGGGACGGGACCGGCGACGTCGAGCACCACGGCGGCGGCGTCCTCGCCGAGCGCCGCCCCGCACACCTGCGGGGTGCGCGCCTGGATAGGACGGGCGTCCGCGCGCCAGAGCCGCATGGAGGCCGACCCGGTGAACGCGGGCACCGCCTTGCGGCCGTCGGCGCCTACCAGCACCGGCAGCGCCATCTCGCTCTCCTTGTCGCGCCGCAGCCCGTGCTCCCCGGTCTCCGACGCCGTGAGCACCGCCACGACGGGGACCAGCAGGCGCGCCGCGCCGAGCGCCGACGCCACGACCGCCGCGTCGGCCTCCCCGGCGGCGTAGGCGGCGAGCGCCGAGGCCACCGACGGATCGGCGGCGCCGTCGTCGTCGGGCACGGGCGGGCGCGGAATGGCTGGCACGACCCGGGAGCTTACCCGCCGCCACACTTCACGACCCACGCCCGCCGTCCACCCACGACCGGGCCGGCGGGTCGGCCAGGGCCGGACCGGCCAAGTCGCTCCTGCGGCGCGGGGGCGGCCCGCCTCCCACACCGGCGACGCCGGTGGTGCCGCCCATCGCCCCTTGGAGGTTTTCCGCGGGTGTGCCGCCGGCCCCGGGCCGGCGCCTCGCGGGTCAGCCGAGGTCGGCGATGGCGGCGACGGGGCCGCCGCCGGAGGGGCCCTGGTGCACGGCGGCGACGGAGACGAACACGGCCGGGTCGCCGGTGACGCTGGCCGCCACGCCGCCGACCGTGGCCTTGATCTGCCGGTGCCAGTGCACGTCGGAGTCGTCGAGCATGATGTTCCTGCGCCCGCGCACCCGCCCGCTCGGGTCGGCCTCGCATTTCATGAAGACGTTGACGAGCCTGCCGCCGAGGTCGCTCGGGTGCGGCCGGTCGGGCAGCTCGATGCCGCTGGCCCTGATGGCCTCCCAGATGCCGTCGGCGTCCAGGGCGTCCTTCATGACGCTGTGCCCGATGCGGTACCGGCCGCCGATGCCGCGCACGTTGCCGACCACGACGATCTGCGCCCGGTCGAGCTCGACCCCGGAGGAGCAGGACGCGACCGCCGAGTACAGCGACAGGTCGCGGTGGATCTGGTCGGCCCGGGGGGTCTCGATCTCGCCGAGCGCCACCGCGATGCCGAGGGCGGTGGTGGAGTTGGAGATGTCCATCGAGGGGCCGGTGTCCTCGATCACGACGTCCTGGCCGCGCGACCTGGCGTCGGTGATGGTGGCGAGGGTCAGCAGCGGGGTCTTGGTCTGCACGTAGTGGACGTCGGCGGGGTCCTCGATGCCGGCGATCTTCATGGCCTCGCGCACCCCGGCGGCGACCTTCTCCACCATCGCCGGGCGCCCGATGTCCTCGGGCAGGATGACCTCGCTCATCGCCACGCCCACCGAGACGCGCGGCTCGTCCGACGGCTCCACCCGCGCCGGGTCCACGGAGGCGAAGATCGTGGCGTGCGGGCTCAGCACGCCGTCGGTGCCGCCCGACCACACCAGCGGCACCTGCGCGACCTCCTCCGGGGTGCGCGTCCCCTTGTTCAGCAGCACCTCGCGGAAGGCCCGGTCGGCGAGGATGCGGGTGTAGTCGTTGACGCCGCCGTTCCCCTCGGTCTTGCCGATGACGGCGAGCACGCGGTCGGCCTCGATCACCCCCTCGTCGATGAGCGCGGCGAGCCCCGACGCGTCGGTGACGCTCTCGATGGCGACCTTGCGCACCTCGATCGGATCCGGCATGTCAGCTACCTCCAAAGTCGTCACGAATGAAAGCCCGGGTGGGCGGCCGTCCCCGGCGTGGCCGTGCGGGGGTCACCCCTCCACGACGGTGCCCGCGCCGCCGGTCAGCGCCTCGCCGAGGTGTTCCAGCGAGGTGATGACGGCCCGGCCCCCCTCGGCGGCGAACTCCAGGGCCGCCGCGACCTTGGGGCCCATGCTGCCACTGGCGAAGTGCCCGGCCGCCTGCAGCTCACGCATCCGCGCGGCCGTCGTCCGGCCGATGGGGCGCGCGGCGGGCGTGCCGAACCCGGCGACGGCCGCCGGCACGTCGGTCGCGATGACGAGCACCGTCGCCTCGACGGCGCGGGCCAGCACCGACGCGGCGGCGTCCTTGTCGACGACGGCCTCGACGCCGGTGAACGACCCGTCGTCCCGCCGGACGACCGGCACTCCCCCGCCCCCGGCGACGACCACCGTGTAGCCCGCCGCCATGAGGGCGAGGGCCGCGGGGGCGTCCAGGATCTCCAGTGGCCGGGGCGAGGCGACGACGCGCCGCCACCCCCTGCCGGGGAACTCCCGCCAGGTCTCGCCCAGCGCCTGGAAGCGGCGGGCCTCGGCCTCGGCGAAGTAGCGGCCGATGGGCTTGACGGGGTCGCGGAAGGCCGGGTCGGCGGCGTCGACGAGCGTGCGGGTGACCACGACGGCCGTGCGCGGGCCGAGCGCGTTGAGGATCAGGACGCCGATCGTGGCCTGCGTCTGCGCGCCGCACCAGTCGAGCGGCACGGGCGGCACCACCGCCGCCGCGATCTGGTTCTTCAGCAGCAGGTTGCCCACCTGGGGGCCGTTGCCGTGGGTCAGCACGACCCGGTGGCCGGCGGCGATCAGGGCGGTGACGTGGGTCATCGCGCGCTCGACCGCCCGCCGCTGGACCGCCGGCGAGGCGTCGCCGTCCGGCCCGGTCATGGCGTTGCCGCCCAGAGCGATCAGCACCCGTTCACCCACGATGCGAAGCTATCCAGCCGGGACGTCCCGCTCATGGGCCATCATTGCCCACGAACCCCCGTTTCTTCGGAAAGTCTCGCCAGCGCCAGACCGCTCCCGGCCACGTGGCCGTCACACCGGCGCGGCCGTCACACCAGGGCGGTGAAGCTGCGCAGCACCCGGGCGATCTCGTCCAGCTCGGCGTACCGGCCGCGGGCGACGGCGGTGACCAGGTCGTGCGCGGCGTCGTCGCCGGTGTCGAGCTCGACGCCGTTGTAGGCCAGGAACACCACCGTGCAGATCCAGGCGGTCTTCGCGCCGCCGGTGGCGAACGGCCGGTGCACGGCCAGCGACTGCAGCAGCGCCGCCGCCTTGACCATCACGTCGCCGTACGCCTCGTGGCCGAACATCGACGCCTGCGGCCGGTGCACGGCCGACTCGAGCAGGCCGGGGTCACGCAGCCGCGGGGCGGCGCCGAGGACCAGCCCGGCCAGCTCCACGACCTGCCCGGCCGTCAGGTAGCGCGTCGCGGGCGCGCCCCGCGTCAATCGCCGAGCCGGTCGAGGACCGGCCGCCAGCGGCACGCGGCGGTGGAGCCGAGGCGGCGCACCTCCTCGTCGGCGTCGTGGCGGGCGATGTACTCCTCCACGGCGGCGTGCACCACCTGCTGGACGCTGCGCCCCTCCTTGTCGGCGCGCAGGCGCAGGGCCTTGAGGTGCTCCTCGCTGAGGCGAAGCGTCATGGTCATACCCTCCACGGTGCGCGTGCGGTACCGGTCGGCTTCGGCACGGTGAGTGTATGACTATTTACACAGGGTTGTCAGCCGATTTCCCGGCGCAGGCCGGCGAGGCGGCCCACGGCCTCGTCGATGATCTCGTCCCGCTTGCAGAACGCGAAGCGGATGAACCGCCTGCCCTGCTCGGGGCGGTCGTAGAACACCTGGGTCGGGACGGCGACCACGCCGATCAGCTCGGGCAGCCGCCTGGTCAGCTCCATGCCGTCGGTGAGGCCGAGCGGCCGGATGTCGGCCTGCACGAAGTACGTGCCCGCAGGCCGGAAGGTGGTGAACCCGGCAGCGTCCAAGCCCGCGATCAGGCGGTCGCGCTTGCCGGCGAGCGCCGCGCGCAGCCCTTCCACCCAGCCGAGCTCGTGGCGCAGCGCGTACGCCGCCGCGAGCTGCCAGGGCCCGCCGGAGGTGAAGGTGAGGTACTGCTTGACGCGCTGGACCGCGGACACCAGCTCCGCGGGCGCGCAGAGCCAGCCGGTCTTCCAGCCGGTCACCGAGAACGTCTTGCCCACCGAGGAGATCATGATCGTGCGCTCGCGCATGCCGGGGAGCGAGGCGAGGGGAACGTGCTCGACCCCGTCGTAGACGAGGTGCTCGTACACCTCGTCGCTGATCGCGACCAGGTCGCGCTCCTGGCAGACGGCGGCGATCGCCGACAGCTCCTCGCGGGTGAACACGGTGCCCGTGGGGTTGTGCGGGGAGTTCACCATGACGGCCCGGGTGCGGGGGCCCACCGCCGCGCGCAGCTCGCCGGGGTCGAAGGTGAACCTGCCGCCGTCGGGGCGCAGCGTCACCGGCCGGCGCACGGCCCCGGCCAGCGCGATGGCGGCGGCGTAGGAGTCGTAGTAGGGCTCGAAGACGACGACCTCGTCGCCCGGCTCGCACAGCGCCAGCACCGAGGCCGCCAGCGCCTCGGTGGCGCCCACGGTGACCAGCACCTCGCCGTCGGGGTCGTACAGGAGCCCGTAGTGCTCCTTGCGGTGCTCGCAGACCGCCTGCCGCAGCTCGGGGACGCCGGGACCCGGCGGGTACTGGTTGACCCCGGCGCGGATCGCCTCCACCGCCCGCTCCAGCATGCCCTCGGGCCCGTCGGTGTCGGGGAAACCCTGCCCGAGGTTGATCGACCCGGTGCGCACCGCCAGGGCCGTCATCTCCGCGAACACCGTCGTGCCGAACTCGCGCATGCGTGCGACCAGAGGCTCGTTCACGCCGGACATCCTAGCGAACCACGACACGCTACCCTCGTCGGATGACCGCCAGGCCCGCGCCCGCCCCCGGCCCCCGACGCCCGGGCCGCGGCGGGTGAGCCGGGTACGCGAGCTCGACGTCGTGCGCGGCTTCGCCGTGTGCGGCATCATGCTGGTCAACACCTGGCAGCTCACCGTCGAGCACGTCGAGCGGGAGAGCGCCACGGCGCCCGACTGGATCGTCGAGAACCTCATGCAGAGCAGGTTCTACCCGATCTTCTCCTTCCTGTTCGGCGTGAGCTTCTGGCTCTTCATGCGCTCGGCCGCCGAGCGCACGCCGTACCCGAGCGTGGTCATGCTGCGCAGGCTCGCCGTCCTGGCCTGCCTCGGGCTGGCGCACCAGTTCGTCAACCCCGGCGAGGTGCTGCTGCCGTACGCGCTGACCGGCGCGGTCCTGCTGCTGCCGCTCTCCTACCTGCCCCGGTGGGTCGTGGCGGCGGCGGGGGCGGCGGGCACGGTTTGGGCGGTGCTGGCCCACGCGGGCGGCATCTGGCTGGTCCCCGGGCTGTGCGTGCTCGGCATGGCCGCGGCCCGGTTCCGCCCGCCGCGGCGGGCCCTGCCGCCCGTGTTCGTGGTCGCAACGGTGCTCGCCGTGGGGCTCACCGCGCTGTGGGAGTACCTGTACGCGCGTCCCGCGCAGTTCGCCGCCTTCCCGTACGCGCTGAGCCTCTACTCGCTGGCCGGTCTGGCCGCGGCCGTGGCGTACTGCGCCGGGCTGCTCCTGCTGCTGCGGCTGCGTCCCGGCTCCTTCGCCGTCCTGGAGTCGCTCGGGCGGGTGGCGGTCACCGCCTACCTGTCGGGCACGCTGCTGATCATGGCCGCGCTGCCGCTCCTGGTCCGCGACCCCACCCGCGTCGGCGCGCTGGTCGCCGGCGTGCTCATCGCGGCGGCGCAGGCGGGCCTGGCCTGCTGGTGGCTCGCCCGGCACCGGTACGGGCCCCTGGAGTGGGCGTGGCGGTGCGCCACCTGGGGGGAGATCGTCCCCAACCGCCGCGCGCCCGCCGCTCCGGCCGGTGAGAAGGTCGTGCCGCCCGCGGGGTAGACCGCCGGTGCGCCGCGGGCCCGGGCCTTACGCTTGAGCCGTGACCCGCATCGCCCTGTGCCAGATCCCGGTCTCCGCCGACCCCAAGACCAACCTCGAACGCGTGCGCGACGCCATCGGGCGGGCCGCCTCCCGGGGCGCGGCGCTCGCCGTCTTCCCCGAGGCCACGCTGAGCCGGTTCGGCGAGGGGATCGCCGAGTCGGCCGAGCCGCTCGACGGCCCCTTCGTGACCGCCGTCGCCGACGCCGCGCGCACGCACGAGGTGGCCGTCGTGCTCGGCACCTTCGAGCCGGCCGGCGAACGGGTGTACAACACCGCGGTCGCCCTCGACCGGCGCGGCCGGCTGCGGGCCGCGTACCGGAAGATCCACCTGTTCGACTCCTTCGGCGCCCGCGAGTCCGACCTGGTCGCGCCGGGCGACACCCCGGTCGTCGTCGAGCTGGAGGGCCTGCGGCTTGGCCTGGTCACCTGCTATGACATCCGCTTCCCCGAGCTGGCGCGCGCCCTGGTCGACCGGGGGGCCGACACCTTCGTGGTGATCGCGGCGTGGGGCTCGGGCCCGCTGAAGGAGGAGCACTGGCACACGCTGGTCAAGGCCCGGGCCATCGAGAACACCATGTGGACGGTCGCCGTGGGGCAGGCGCCCAGCCCCGAGGCCCGCGACGGCTTCGGCGTGGGCAGGAGCATGCTCGTCGACCCGATGGGCGTGGTGCGCGCGGACCTCGGCCCGGCGGCCGGCGTCCAGGTGGTGGAGGTCGACCAGGCCGAGACCGTGCGGGCGCGCGCGACGCTGCCCAGCCTGGCGCACCGGCGCCCTGATATCTGCCGGGGCGAGGATATTTCTCCGGGCGGGCCGATCGCCGAGGTCGGCAGATCGTAAACTACCGGTTGTGAGTGAGCTGGCGCCCGGAACCCCGATGCAGAAGGTCATTCCGCCCCGGCTGCTCGTGCCCTATCTCTCGGGGCAGCGCACGGTCATCTCCGGGTACGTCTACCGGGTTCAAGACTGCTCGCGGCTGTCCAGCCCCGAGCAGCTCGTCTCGGCCCTCGACCTCGCGTTCGAGGGCTCGGAGCTGACACCGTCGGTTCCCGAGCTGTACGTCATGCGGTGGCATTCGCGCGACATCGATGCCTATGTCGTCCCCTACGGCGCCCACATGGGCGGAGATTGGAACGATTCGCCGCCGTTCGCGGGCAACGGCTTCACCACCTCGCGCCAGCACGTGGTGCCCCAGTTCCACACGACGCCGATGCCCATCCCGGCCGGAGCGGAGATCCAGCACGTGACCGAGCGGGGCGAGCGGCGGTTCGCCGACTACGACGGGCTCACCTGGCGGCCCGCGGCATGAGCCCCATCGAACCCGTGGGCCTCGGCTTCATCGCCCACCAGGCGGAGCAGACCTACGCCGCCGCGCTGGGCCCCGGCCCCGACGACGTCATCCTGTTCAGCGAGGAGTCCCGCGAGGGGTTCGGCAGCGCCGGCGGCTACTGGTGGCGGCAGGTCCGCCGCGAGGAGCTCGAGTGGCTGGTGCTGCTGCGCACGGTGGGCGCGTTCGGCGGTGAGCCCTGCGTGGTGCTCGACGAGGACGACGACGGCCTGCACATCGCCTACACCGGCCACAGCGGGCTGAAGGCCGAGGCGCTGGGCTACTGGATGGTCGACCACGGCGCCTACGAGGTGGTGGTCCCGCACGAGGAGGTGCACAGCATCCGCGTCGAGCGGGTCCCCATCCCCTGCCGTCCGGCCCGGCCGGGTCAGCCGGCCGCGCCGAGCGCCCTGTAGCGGGCGACGCGCGCGGCCAGGCGGTCGCCGGGCGGGCGGCGCGTCAGCGCGGTGATCTCCTCCTCCAGCGCGCCGGCGACCCGCGCGCAGAACGCCTCGGGCTCGTAGGCGGCGTCCGGAAACTCCGGCACGATGCGGTCGACGATGCCGGAGCGCCGCAGGTCGGACGCGCCGACGCCCTGGGCGGCGGCGATCTCGGCCGCGAACTCGGTGGTCCGGTAGAGGATCACCGAGGCGCCCTCGGGCGGGAGCGGGGACAGCCAGCCGTGCTGGGCGCACAGCACCCGGTCGGCGGGCAGCAGCGCCAGCGCCGCACCGCCGGCGCCCTCGCCGAGCAGCAGGCACACGGTGGGCGCGTCCAGCATCACCAGGTCGGCCAGCGAGCGGGCGATCTCGGCGGCGAGCCCGCCCTCCTCGGCCGGCTTCGACAGCGCCGCCCCGCCGGTGTCCACGACGGTGACCAGCGGCAGTCGCAGCTCCGAGGCGAGCTGCATGCCCCTGCGCGCCACCCGCAGGCCCGCGGGGCCGAGCTTGCCGCCGTCACGCCGCCGGCGCCTGTCCTGCCCGATCACGACGGCGGGAGCCGCCCCGAACCGCGCGAGCGCGAGCAGCACGCCGGGGTCGTTCTCCCCCTCGCCGGTGCCGTTCAGCGGGGTGACGTCGCGCGCGCCCAGCCTGAGCAGCGCCCGCACCCCCGGCCGATCGTCGCGCCGCGACCGCGTGATCGCCTCCCACGCGCCGACGGCGACCCCCTCGGCCGGGGAGCCGCCGTGCCCCGCCGCCGCGCGTTCGCCCGGCGCCGGCTCCGGCGTCCCCGGCCCGGGCCGCGGCGCGTCCTCGGCCTCGCCGGGCGCGCACAGCACCGCCAGGACGCGGATCGCGACCTCGCGCGCGTCGCCCGCCGACACCACGGCGTCGACGAGACCGCGCCGGAACAGGTTCTCCGCCGTCTGGACGCCCTCGGGGAACGGGTGGCCGTGCAGCGACTCGTACACCCGGGGGCCCAGGAAGCCGATCAGCGCGCCGGGCTCCGCGGCGGTGACGTGGCCGAGCGAGCCCCACGAGGCGAACACCCCGCCGGTCGTCGGGTGCCGCAGGTAGACGATGTACGGCAGCCCGGCGGCGCGGTGGGTGGACACCGCGGCGCTGATCTTCACCATCTGGACGAAGGCGAGGGCCCCTTCCTGCATCCGCGTGCCGCCCGAGGCGGGCGCGGCCAGCAGCGGCAGCCCCTCGGCCGTCGCGCGCTCGACGGCGCGCACCAGGCGCTCGGCCGCCGCCACCCCGATGGAGCCGGCCAGGAAGCTGAACTCACACGCCATGACCGCCACGCGCCGCCCGCCGAGGAACCCCTCGCCGGTGACCACCGACTCGTCGTACCCGGTCTTGGCGCGGGCGGCGGCCAGCTCCTGCGCGTACGGCGAGCCCGGCGCCGCGGCGTCCTCGACCGGCTCGTCCCAGGACTTCCACGACCCGGCGTCGAGCACCGTGCCGATGAGCGTGCGCGCGTCGGGGCGCTCCGGCCTCATCGGCGGCCCCCGCCGCACCCGGCACGCCGACGGAGCCCCGGCACCGGCACGCCTCCCGCTTCGCCGGCCGGTCGAGCACGGCCCGCCCGCCCGCCACCGGCGCGGGTGGCGCCGCCCCCGGCCCGCTGGCGGAGCACCGGCACCGTCACGCCTCCCGCTTCGCCAGCCAGTCGAGCACGGCCTGGTCGTCCGCGCCCAGCTCGGGGGGTGCCCTGTGCTCGGCGGGCGGCTCGCCGTCGAACCGCAGCGGCGAGCCCGGCAGCTCGACGGTGCCCAGCACCGGGTGGTCGACGGTGACCACGAGGTTCTGCGAC
Organism: Sphaerisporangium sp. TRM90804; assembly: GCF_029846175.1. GTDB lineage: Bacteria > Actinomycetota > Actinomycetes > Streptosporangiales > Streptosporangiaceae > Sphaerisporangium. Next base: position 69,673 of record NZ_JARWAC010000002.1, read on the forward strand.
CGCGTCTGCTCCCAGGCGTACACCTCGTCGAGGGTGCGGACCGCGCCCGCCGGGATGCCCAGGCGGGACAGCTCGGCCAGCCAGTGCGCGCGGTCGTGGCGGGTCAGGGCCTTCTCCATGTCGGCGACCAGCTCGTCGCGGTGGGCGAACCGCTGCCTGTTGACGGCGTACTCGGGGGCCTCGGGGTCGATGCCGAGCAGCGGGGCCAGCCTGCGCCACTGGGCGTCGTTGGCGGCCGCGATCTGGATGATGCCGTCGGCGCAGCGGAAGGCGCCGTAGGGCGCGATGGAGGCGTGGTGGTTGCCGTTGGCCCCGGGGACCTTGCCGCCGACCGTCCAGGCCGTGCCGTGATAGGAGTGCACGCCGACCACCGAGGCCAGCAGGGAGGTGCGCACGACCTTCCCCCGGCCGGTGCGCTCCCTCTCGTACAGGGCTGCGAGCACGCCGTACGCGCCGTGGATGCCCGCGAGCAGGTCGGCGATGGAGGCGCCCACGCGGTAGGGCTCGTCGGGCGAGGGGCCGGTGAGGCTCATCAGGCCGGCCTCGCCCTGGGCGATCTGGTCGTACCCGGGCCGGCCGCCTTCGGGGCCGTCGTGGCCGAAGCCGGTGATCGACAGGACCACCAGGCGCGGGTTCAGCTCGTGCAGCCGCTCCACGGGGAAGCCGAGCCGGTCGAGCACGCCGGTGCGGAAGTTCTCCACCAGCACGTCGCTCTGCCGGACCAGACGGGTGAGCAGCGCGGCCCCCTCCTCGGTCTTCAGATCGAGGGTGATCGACCTCTTGTTGCGGTTGGCCGCCAGGAAGTACGTGGAGATGTCGCCGTCGGGGCCGGCGAACGGCGGACCCCAGCCGCGCGACTCGTCACCGCCGCCGGGATGCTCCACCTTGATCACCAGCGCGCCGAGGTCGCCGAGCATCTGGGTGCCGTGCGGTCCGGCGAGTGCGCGGGAAAGGTCGAGGACGACGATGTCGCTGAGAGGTCCCTGCAAGGTCAGCCTCCACGGGTCGGGGAGAGCCGCGCCGGTGGCGCTCCGCCCTCCACCCGCAAGCCTGCCAGGTTCCGGCCGTCGCTCGACACCCCGGTTCCCCACCCCACCCGGCCGCCCGTCTCATCCCGGGGCGGCCGGTCCGTCCACCCCGGCCCGTCACCCACGCGGGTGGTGGCCTCCGGCGGCGGGCGGGCGCCCGTGGCTCAGTGCGTGCGGCGCGAGCGCAGCCGGTCCATCAACTGGCGCAGCCTCTGCTGGTTGCGCGGGTCGCGAGCCATCGTCTTGGCGCGCGCCACATGCTGCTGCCCCTTGGGGCTGCGAAAGTAGAGCTTGATGCGGTCGATCATGGTCGCCATCTCTCCACCACCGTTCCTCGGTCACTGTTTCACAGAGACGGCTACCCCCAACGCCGCTTATCAATCACACAAAGTGCACGCCAGCGATAAAACAGGACAACGAGTGACGTTTGATGACCGCTCCCTATAGCTCGCCTTCCCAGCCCACCGGCGCGCCCCGCACCGGCCGGCACGACCACCGGACGACGCGACGATTCGCCGACCGCCACGGGGCGGCGGGCAGGTCAGAGCGCGGCCGGGGGACGTTCCGGCACGACGGCCGCCGCACCGTCACACGGTGAGGGGCAGGTCGAAGTACAGGCGGGTGGACATGCCGGCGGCATGGTGGTGGACACGCGTCAGATCGGCCAGCTCGTTCACGATCAGCAGGCCGCGGCCCCGGCCCGCGCCGTCGTCCGCCGGGAGCCGTCCCGCCAGCGGGTCGGAGATGTGCCCGGTGTCGTCTATCTGGCACACCAGAGCGCCGTCCTCGGTCCACACCGACAGCGTCCCGGGCGCGCCGGTGTATTCGGCGGTGTTGGTGGCCAGCTCGTTCACCGCGATGAGCACCTCGGTGACCCGGTCGTCGTCCAGTCCGGCGGCCCGCGCCCGGGCGGCCGTGAAGCTCCTGAGCACCGGAAGCATGCCGACCCCCGAGAACCGGTGCGTCGCGGCGTGCTCGGGCGGCGCGGGAAGCGGCCGGTCGAACAGGGCGGCGGCCTCCAGCGGGTCGGTGTACGACGGGCTGTCCCAGACGGCGGCCCCGTCCCCCAGCAGCGGATGGGTGCGGGCCGCGTCGGCGATCGCCTGCTCGGTGAGCCGCGAGGTGTCGTAAGGGCACAGGAGCGCGGCGTCGTGTCCGGCGAAGGCGAGGTTGATCAGGGCCTCGTGCACCACGCAGGGCGGGTACGCGAGGTCGCTGCGCCCCTTCCACACCGGCTCCCCGATGATCCACACTCGACGGCCCGGATGCCCGGCGGCGAAGGCCAGCAGCACGGCCGGGATGATGCGGGCGGGGTTGCGCCCTTCGACCGCCATGTCCGCGAACCGCACACCGCCGCTCCGGGGCCCGAGCTCCGCGCGGATGCGCTCGCCGCCGTCCCCCGGCACGACCACGAGCACGGGCTCCCGACGCTCCAGCGCAGGTGCGAGCCATCCCGCGCACGCCCGTGCGTAGTGCTCCTCATCCCGGTAGAGAAGCCCGATGTGACGGAAGAATCCCCCGGACGAAACCGGTCCAGCCTTCGACGACGCCGTCACGAAACGCCCCCCGCCCCGCCGCGACACCGCCATGGCCCGTGGACCATCCTGCGGTGACGCCCCCATTCCGCCACTACCGCTCCGCCGCGACGGCGTCACGCCTCGACCCGCCCGGCGCCCGCACCGCGGTTCCGCGACCGCCGCCCCGCGACGAGCGCGTCATGCCGGTGCGGCCGTTCGCCGCTCGTCAGCGCTCGCCCGCCAGACGTGCCCGCCAGGCCGCGACGTCTCAGCAGACGGGTGCATGGACCCCCTTCATCGAAGCGCCACGGCGTGACCTATCACGACATAAGTGATCTTGACCGCAAGTCACCCAAACTACGTTAACCGAACCCGTCAGAATCGGTAATGCCCCATCCGGCGCCCGCCCCCGCCGTCCACTAGGTTGGGACCACTCCTGAGACCTGAGAGAAAGAAGAGGTCAGCGTGCCCCTTCGTGCGGCCCCCACCCTTCCGGCCCGCACCCGTGCGCCCCTCCGCCTCCATCCCGCCCCGGCCCCGGCCCGCCGGTTCCGCGAGGCGGCGCGACGGCGTCGGCGGTCCGGTTGACCCGCGGTACGGGCGGCACCCCCGGCAAGATCACCGAGCGGGTCCGGAGGCTGCTCGACCTGGCGGAGCACCCGAACACGGGCGAGGAGGAGGCAGCGCTCGCCTCCGCGCACGCGGCCGCGCTGATGCTCAGGTACGGCCTGGTCGCCTCCGCCGTCAGGCGCGGCGCCACCGGGCGCGCGGAACACATCGACGGCATCGAGTTCGAGGTCTCCAACCGCGGCGGGCACGCCCGCGAGCGCTGCTGGGCCCTGCACCTGATCTGCGACGCCCTCGGCTGCAAGGGCGCCCAGCGCTGGACCGGCGTCAAGGGCCGCGGCATCCGCGGCGCCAAGCACGTCACGATGACCGTCATCGGCCCCGAACCCGTGCTCGACAGCCTGCGCGTCCTCCTGCCCTCCCTCACCCTGCAGATGGAGAACCAGGTCGCCCCCGCCCTGCGCCGCTTCACCGCCACCCGACTGGCCCACCTGACCGCCAAGGACCACCGCGCCCGCGCCACCGCCGACTTCCGCCGCGCCTTCTACGTGGGCTTCGGCTCCGGAGTCTCGGCCAAGCTCCGCGCCCGCGTAACCGAGATGACCGCCCAGGTGAAGGGCACCAGCGCCGAACTCGTCCTCCTCGACCGCACCCCCCTGGTCCAAGCCGAGTTCACCCGCCGCTTCCCCGGCCTGAGAAGAGCCCGCACCACCCCCCTCGACGCAGACGGCTACACCACCGGCCAAACAGCCGGCCACCAAGCCGACCTCAACGACCACACCCTCGACACCGATCCGACCGCTCGGCGCAGCCTTTGACATCCCGCTTCATGCCGCGCTGAACGGCGCTGCGCCGACTGTCTCAGCTGACGAGAGCATGGGCCGGCGTCCCTTTGATGGGTTCGGAGTCATCGGTAGCTCGCTTTGGGTTACGTTGGTGAGCTGGCGTATCGGTGTGCCGGAGGGGGCGAGAACCGCGTGACCACAGTGCCACCGGGGACAGGGCCGCTGTCGCCCGACTTCACGGGCATCGACCCGGACCTGATGGACACTCTGATCTCCGAGATGAGCCGAGCCCGCGGTGTCATCGGCGAACGCACCGAAGCCATACGTCGCCTGTTCGCCGCCAACGGCGTCCCGGCGACGTCCCTGGCCCCGATAGGCGAGGTGGAACGCTGGATCGACGAACACCTCCCGGACCTCCGCCGCCGCAACGATGTGGCTCGTAGAACCGCCGCCCTCCCCACCTGGTCCCCCGCCGCCTTGGGCGCCCTCACCTCCTACGACGAGACCGCTCTTCTCCCGGCCACCGAGGCACAGCGCCTCGGCCGTCAACTCGCCGCGGAGTACAAGCGGCTCGACCCGGACGCCATCTGGAATTCAGGCCTGAAAGAGAGATACCAGGCGATCGTCGAGAAACTGGCCGCCCACGCCAACGACCCAGCTTTCACGACCGCCTTCTACGCGGCGCTCGGTCTGGAAGGGACGCTCCAGTTGCCTGTGATGCTGCGGCAGAACCTCGGCCCGCCGGGCGAGGCCACCCTGGCAGCGCCGCGCCCCGACGATGAGGTCATCGGCGCAGCGAGTCACGCCTTCGCGACGGCTGTATCGGCAAGCTCACCCGCGCCAGGATTCTCCGCCATCAAAGACGCACTGACCGGGCCGGCCTTGTCAGGCCCCCAGCGGTTCGGCATGAGCCTGTTGCTGAGCGCAGGAGCATTTCCCACCGAATGGTTGTCACAGGCGGTACTGGCACGGGGATTGGCTGAGCCCCGCAAAGTGAACCCGGGCTTCCTCTACGCCCTAGGCAACAATCCGGCGGCTGCGCGGCTGGCGATCTCAGCTGTAACCAGTGGCGATCAGGCGAAGTTGACCCATTTCATCAAGGAACTCAGCTCGCGAACCACCCATCCATACGCCACCGACGGCGAGGCTGACGCGTTCGGGCGCATGCTTGCGGCCATCTCCGGCGCCTACGACGAGAAGGACGGCGAACACAGCAAACAGGCCGCCATGTACGCCTTCACGGTTATGACCGTAATCAATGATCTAGAGGTCGCGGCGGCAACCCGGGTACATCTGGCGGAGATCGCGGGTGCCTACGCCACGGAGATCGCTGAGGGCGCCGACCTGGGCGACGAGAACCAACTGCTGCCCAGTGCTTTCGGAGATGTGAACTCCTCAATTCCTGGCCTGAAGCCCGCATTCCGCTTGAGCCCGGAAGACACCTATCGTTTCATCAAGACCTTCGCCGACGGCGAGGCGAACCAGCTACCCTTCACCGAAGGCATGGGCAATCTGACCCGCCGCCTGGTAGCCGAGGGCGTTCCCGCCATGCTGAAAGAAGAAGACACGACCCGACTGGACGAAGTATTCGCCGCGCTAGGCAACGTACGCGGCCTGCAGCTCGCCGCCGAGGAAACGATAGCCACAGCCAAGGACGAAGCGACGGAACGCACCGGAAAGATGTTCAGTTGGGGATCAGGAAACGCATTAGGTGTTGTGGGCCTGGTTGTGCCACCCGCCGGAGCCCTTGCGTGGACCACCCTAGGTGCCGTCTGGTCCACCGCAGACACTCTGAAGCCAGAGAAGAAGAAGGAGGCGGACAAGGTTGAGGAGTTCGATGATCTGGAAACACTCGGCCGCCGTCACGCAATCGCGCAGTTGCTCATGGATGGCGGCTTCTCACCCAACGTACCTGCGCACGACTACCAGTCGAGCAGTCATCCTCGAAACCTCATAGCTACGCAGAACGGAAAGCTTCGCCCATTTCCTGAGATCGCACAAGATTCAGATGCCTTGCGAAGCTTCGAATCCTGGCTCATCGAAAATGGCCTGGGAAAGGCCAAGCGAAGCTTCGCGAGCATTGCGGACGACTTTGCCGCGAACTTCGACGGCCACAAGAGTCACGCGCGAGCACGATCAACACATTTCAAACAATAGCACCTCAAGAAGAGGCCAAGCAAGTCGTTTCACCGGCTATGGCATATATGCCACTGGATGGCGAGTCCAAAGTGAGCGCCACCTTCAACGATTCATCAGCTACCCTTATCGGGCTGCTCATGTCACCGGAACCTACGATCCGGTATGACGCCAAATGGCTTACGGTGCCAAGGAGCATCGACCGAAGGGTTTCAGCATTTCGCTCAGGCAGGTCGTTTCCAGTCGCCGCAAAGGTCTGCCTGTATTTACCGTCAGCACACGGGATATTTTTACCCCCGGGGTCCACTATTCTGACATTCTGGGCGTTACGCTCTTCTAGCACACGAAGAACATGTTTTTTCAACGTCTGACCGGCTTGTGCAGCAGTAGGCCCCTGATCGGTCGTGCAGCCAGCCATGGGCAGGAGCACCAGCATCAGCGGCCAGACGAGACTACGTTTGAATGGTCTGGACCTGAGCGCAGTTCGCACAATCTTCGCCTCCACGTCTGGCCGAAACCAGGCTTTCGCCTTCATAATCTCAGACAGAACCAGTGTGCATCTAGTATCCATGTGCTCAGCTGTACTCATCCCGGCAGGAGGTCGGCGTTGCCGATCGACGACGATCTGGTACCGAACCCCAGGTACCTGGAGTTGGAGGCAGCGCTTGCGGCCGTCCGCGCGCATCTTCATGTGCTGGAGACCGCCCTTGATCCCGTCGCTGCGCACTTCGGCGGAAGAGCAGTGTGGGTCGGACCGACGGCGCGCGCTTTCGGAGAGGAACTGAACGGCCGTAGAGCACGGATCAAGATAGTGACACAGCATGTCCTAGCAGAGTTAGAAGATGCGTTGAGCACGACTCCACGCAAGGTCTCCCGTACAGTGGCAGCCGGTTTGAGCGGTTGGTCCTAACTGGTGGGTGTGCCCCACCCGGCGCGCGTCGTGGGGATCATGCCATCGCGTCGCTCGACCTGGCCCGGAAGGGATAGCTCCCCAGCAGTACTTCCGGGTCTGGCGCACGTAGATCCGCGAGCGCCTCTCTCCATTCCACCGTCGCGGAGCCGGACCGAGCGAGCAACCTGTCGAACTCATGGGCGCGCACGACGACACTGATGACCGGAAGCGTGTGGGGGTCGCGTACGGCCGCCGTTGCGATTCGGCAGGCCTCCTCGATCTCATAAGCTTTGGCGAGAGCCGTGGCGTGGGCGAAACGAACGAGAGCCGGGTCACTGGAAACAGTCGGGTCATACACTGCCAGGGCACGATTTGTCGCCGCCCCGGCACCGAGAACATCGCCCAGGTCTGCGCGCCCACGCGCCTCGTAGAACGCGTGTCGCTCTGGTTGGAACGACAGAATCCCAGGGTGTACAGAATCGGGTGCACATCGATCAAGCGTGATCCGAGAGCTGTTGATCGCCCGTTCGAACGCGGCGCGGTCGCCGAGGTTAGCGTGTGCAAGTGCGGCCAGTCCCCAGAGCCACGCGAGAGCCGGCGTAGCCCCTGTGGCCTGTTCGAGCCGGGGTGTCACCAGGGCTAAAACCCCTCGGGGATTGCCGGAATACGTCGGCGCCAGTGCGGCACTCGTCAGCGCAAGATCACTAAGATGCCGGGCCCCTGCCTCATCGGCCGCACGTGCCGCAGCCATCCACCAACGATTGGCCAAAGTGAAGTGGTTGCCGCTGAACAGAACCTCTCCCACGACGATGGAGAGCTTGGAGCCGATCATCGCCAGACGTCGCTGCGCCGCTATGGGCTGCCGTTGCGCGAGGAGTTCCCGGATACCGGCCAAATGTAGCGCCAGCTCGGGCAGCAGGCTCGCGGGCTGAACCTTTTCGACCTGCCGGCCTAGACGATCAGCCTCGGTCTCCAAGTACGACAGGCGGTTCGCTCCCACTGTCGTCGAGTCAAAAGCTTGCTCGAGGAGGTCGGGGCCTCGGGTGAGGGTTTCGGTCAGGGTCAGGGCCATGGCGGCGGCGCCGAGGTGGAAGACTTCTCGTCGGTTCGTTGTCGCCTCCGGAAAGTTGAGGCGCGTGTCGGCAGCGCCTGGGGCCTTTCTTCCAGGGTCGTACGGGGCGAGCAGTTCCGCAACGGTGTGGCCGGGGAACATGCGTTCCAAAACGCGGCAGTGGTCGGGACGCGGCTTGGTTTTGAGGTCTCCTTTCAGCCAGCGTCCGAACGCCTCCCTGCTGGGAGACGATCCGATGAGGTTCCGGTCGATGCTCCGGGCCACCTTGTCGTACTCCCAGCAGAAGGCTCTGTGCGTCTCTTGGTGACGCTTTTGAAGGAGAGCCTTCAGCAGGGTGTGCCGGCTGGACACGGGGGCCACCTCCGCAATCAATCGATTACTCCGCGTTGCCGACTCTCACAGTAGGTGTCCCAGAGCCCGTAGCGCCCTGCTTTGCCGTCCATGACCGGCCAGGACAGGCCTACGACGCGTGCGGGGCACATCCGCGACCGTTCGGGCCACGGATGAACGCTGCTCAGGACCGTATCCGCCCCTCTACGTTCGGCACGTGGGACCAGTGGTCAGCCGGCGCGGGATACGCGCATCGCTTTCGACCACGAGAGCCGCCTTTTCCGAGAAGGACGTGTGACCGGATGTACGACGACACGATGGACGACACCCAGCGGGGAGGGCTCGTGGAGAGGGCGGCCTTTCCGGCTACCGAGGCGGCCGTGGCGGAGGCACGGCGATGGCTGCGGAAGCTGCTCGCCGGCCACTCATGCACGGACGACGCCGTCCTGCTGCTCTCCGAGACGTTCACCAACTCCGTGGTGCACACTCGGTCGGCCGCTGTGGGAGTCGTGCTGATCGTGGACGGGGACGGTGGCGTCCAGATCGAGGTGATCGACGAGGGGGCGGAGACGTCCCCGTGCGTGTGCCGCCACGCCGAGCGCGGTGACCTCACCGAGTCGGGGCGCGGCGTGCGCCTGCTGCGCGCTCTGTCCAGCCGATGGGGCTTCTTCGAGGAGAGTCCGCGGTGCGTCGTCTGGTTCGCTCTGGACCGTCCAGTTGGAGGACGGTAGATGCCGATCCGGCGACTGGGTTGCCATGCCCGTCGGACCGCCCAGTGCGATGCGTGCCCACCGGAGTCATGTGAGCGGTCCAATGGGGATCGGCCGCTCTGGGGCTTGCATCCGGTACCAGGGTCCAGGTTTACCGTCGGAGCATGGACGGGAGCAAGAGCAGCCTTGAGCACGGGTGGGTACCGAGCACGTGTACGTTGTCCGCCGACCGACGGCCATTACGCCTGGCGGAGTTCGACGCTCTCTTCGCGCGATCTGTGCGGGTTGTGGACCGGGTGGGAGCTGACCGCTTACGACTCGAGCTCGCGTTCAGCCCTGCGGTCGCGGCGGCCACGGCCGAGTTGATGGCACGGGAGAGCGGCTGCTGCTCCTTCTTCGTCTTCACCCTCACCATCAGCGGTGAGCGTCTGGGGCTGGAGGTGGGAGTGCCCGAGCGGAACGTCAGCGTGTTGGACGCTCTACAGGAACGCGCGATGGTGTCGGCGGGGAGGCCCTTGTGACGCGGTTGCGTAGTGGGCAGCTTGCGGCGGCGGCGGGGGTGAGTGCGCAGACGTTGCGGTATTACGAGCGGCGGGGGTTGCTGGCGGAGCCGGAGCGGAGTTCTGGGGGGCATCGGCTGTATCCGCGGCAGGCCGTTACGGTGTTGCGGGTGATCAAGGCGGCGCAGCGGCTGGGGTTCACGTTGGAGGAGGTCGCCGAGTTGCTGGAGGCCGGCGATCGGCTTCGTGCTCACCGTCGTGGGCGGGGGGACGCCGGGCTGCGGACGCGGGCGCGGCGCAAGCTCGCCGACGTCGAGGCCAGGATCGCGGAGCTGACAGTCATCGCCGGCACCCTGCGTCAGGCGCTGGATGCCGGCTGCGACGACCTGGTGGCCTGCGCCGGTGAGCCGGGCTGTCCGCTGCCCTTCGCCGAACCGGCCGGCTGACGCGGTGTCCATCCGGGCCCCGCCTGACAGCTCTTCCCTTTCGTCGGCGACGTGCCTCGAAGCCGTGGCACACCGGGCAGGGCCTGCCTGGCCTGCCTGGGCTACCTGGGCTACCTGGGCTACCTGGTCGGACGGGGCGCGGCGGCGTTAGGTGGTCGGTTGGCGCCTCACTTGCCCGGGGGGTTCTGGTGGGTGGGTCGGGTGCCGATGATGACGGTGGCGTCGAGATCGTCTGAGGTGGCTACGCGCGGGATGAGGCCGTTGCGGGTGAAGGCTTGGATGGCGGCCGGGACTTGGCGGTCGCTGGTCTCCACCAGGAGGGAGCCGCCGGGGGCCAGCCAGAGGGGGGCGGCGCCGGTGACGCGGCGTAGGACGTCGAGGCCGTCGGTGCCTCCGTCCAGGGCTACGCGGGGTTCGTGGACACGGGCCTCCGAAGGGAGTAGGGCGAGCTCCTCGGTGGGCACGTAGGGGACGTTGGCCGTCAGGATGTCGACGCGGCCGCGCAGGGTGGCGGGGAGCGGCTCGTAGAGGTCGCCTTCGTATACGCGCCCGCCCCTGGCCTCGACGTTACGACGGGCGCAGCGCACCGCGGCCGGGTCGATGTCGACGGCGTGCAACTCGGCATCGCCGAGGACCGCGACCAGCGCCGCGCCCACCGCGCCCGAGCCGCAGCACAGGTCGACGACGACCATCCTCCGCGCCCCCGCGGACGACCGGTCCGCGGGGGCGGCGGCCCGGATGACCCCCGCCGACGACCGGTAAGCGCGGTCGTCGGCCCGATCGTCCCCCGCGGATGGCCAGCCGGTGGGGGCGGTGGCCCGATCGTCTCCCGTGGATGGCCAGCCGGTGGGGGCTGTGGCCCGGACGCCCCCCGGCGACGGCCGGTCCACTGGATCGGCGGACCCGAGGACAGCCTCGGGCGACCGGTCGGCGGGATGTGTGGCTCGGACGATCCCAGCGGATGACCGGTCGGTGGGCGCGGTGGCCCGGACGGCACTCTCGGGCGCCTGGCGGGGGGCGTCGGCCAGGTGGAGGGGGGGTGCGGGGTGGAGGGTGGCGGCCTGGTGGACGAGGAGTTCGGTGCGGGGGCGGGGGACGAACACTCCCGGGTCCACCGATATTCGGAGGCCGCAGAACTCCGCCCAGCCCAGAACGTGTTCCAGGGGGAGGCCGGCTACCCGGCGGTCCACCATGGCGGCGAGGTCGGACGGGGTTCTGGCCGTGCTGATGAGCAGGCGTGCCTCGTCCTCGGCGAAGACGCAGCCGGCGGCTCGCAGCCTCGTGACGATGACGGACGGGGGCAGGGAAGACGAAGAAACCGACATGAGCGCCTTTCGGGATGCCGATGGGCGCTTTCCTCCGTCGCCTAAGCCGGGTGGGACACCCGGCCGCGCGGAGGGAGCACCCGGCCTGGTCTGGCGTTGATGGGTCTCACCTCCTAAGGACGTCCATTGCTGGAGACCGCAAACGATACCCGAGCCGCCTCCCGCCGCACACGAGGGGGCTGGACATCGGTGACGCATCCGACAGAGCACCGTCCACAGCTGCCGCGCCGGCGCGGCCGAAGCGGTGCGGTTCATCTCGCCCCCCGGGTCTTCACCACGCACGCGGGCGACGTCAGCGGTGGGCGAACGTCGCTTATCACCGCGCGCCCAAGCCGGGCGGCGGCGACACGGCCGGGGTTTCCACCGAGGGCGGACCACCACGGTCGCGAACAGCGCACGTCGCCGCGCGCCCAAGCCGAGCGGCGGCGACACGACCGGGGTTTCCACCGAGGGCGGACCACCACGGTCGCGAACAGCGCACGTCGCCGCGCGCCCAAGCCGGGCGGTGGTTATACGGTCGGAGGGCCGGGCGGGGTTATGTGGGTGGGGTGGTGTCTACGGGGGCGTGGGTGGGGCCGCCGGAGAGGAGGGGGTAGCCGGGGCCTCGGTCGAAGAAGGCCGGGGGGTGGGCGGGTCTGAGGGTGGCGCGGAGGCGGGTGGTGGCTTCGGCGTCGATGTCCAGGCTGTCGAGGACTACGCCGTAGTCGTCGCGCGCGGCTTGCGGGGAGACCTTGCCGTCGCGGACGTCGGCGGCCACCAGGGCGGGGTCGCGGTCGAGGGGGGAGCCCCAGCCGCCGCCTCCGGTCGTGCGGACGCGGACGATCTCGCCGGCCTTCACCGGGAAGTCGTCCACCAGGCCCTCCATCTCCTGGTCGCCGACGGTGACCAGGAACGGGCGTCCGGCGCGGCCGCCGTTCACACCCCAGCACGCAAGGATCGACCGGTCGGCGATGGACATAAAGGAGGCGTCGCGCAGCATCCGGATGTGCTTGTCGTAGCCCAGGCCGCCCCGGTAGAGCCCGGGGCCGCCGGAGTCGCGCGCCAGCCCGAGGCGTTCGACGCGGAACGGCCAGCGGGACTCGGCGAACTCCACGGGGATGTTGCGGGAGTCGGGCACGACGTGGATGGTGTCCTCGCCGTCGGCGTACCAGCGTCCTCCCGAGCCGCCGCCCAGCACCTCGCGCATGAGGTACGGACGGCCGTCGTGGTCCTCGCCGTACACGCCGGTGTACCTGATGGTCTCCTGGTCGGCGGGCATGCGCCCGCCGGTGGCCTTGGCGAGCACCCCGGCGAGCACGCCCAGCAGGCGCAGGATGACGAAGGTGCGGGCGTTGGTCGGCGCCGGGAAGATCGGGGTGAGCAGGGTGCCCTTCTCGGGGAACCGCATCTCGATCAGCGGGACGACGCCCTCGTTGACGTCCAGCTCGGCCATGCGCTCAGGCGTGTCGGCGAGGTTGCGCAGGACGGGCGCCAGCCACTTCTTCAGGAACACCCCGCCCGCGTAGTCGCCGGCGTGGTTGATCGGCCCCTTGGCCTGCGGCGAGGTGCCGGTGAAGTCGATGATCAGCGGCGCGGCGGCGGCGTGGTCGACGGTGAGCGTGATGCGCTGGGCGTGCAGGCGGGGCTCGTCCACGCCGTCGTGCTCGGCGTAGTCCTCCCACACGTACGTCCCCTCGGGGATCTTGGCCAGCAGCTCGCGCCGGAACGTCTCGGTGGTCTTGGAGATGATCGCGTCGAAGCACGTCTCGATCGCCTGCCTGCCGTACCGGTCGAACAGCTCGCCGAGGCGCCGGGCGCCCATCAGGCAGGCCGAGCACTCGGCGTCCAGGTCGCCGGCCAGGGAGTCGGGCATGCGGGAGTTCCGCGTCATGATCGTCAGCGCGGCGCGGTTGGGCACGCCGCGGTCCCACAGCTTGATCGGCGGGACCATCAGCCCTTCCTCGAAGGCGCTGCGCGCGTGGGACGGCATCGACCCGGGGACGGAGCCGCCGATGTCGTCGTGGTGGCCGAACGCCTGCACGAACGCGACCACCTCGCCGTCGTGGAAGACCGGCACGGTGACGCACAGGTCGGGCAGGTGGCCGATGCCGCCCTCGGACAGGTAGACGTCGTTGTGGAAGAAGACGTCGCCCGGGTTCATCTCCGCGACCGGGAAGTCGCGGACGATCGGCTGGACGAGGGCGGAGTAGGAGCGGCCGGTGAGCTTGCGCAGCCGGACGTCGTGGATGCCGGCGCGGAAGTCGTGCGCGTCGCGGATCATCGGCGAGCGGGCCGTGCGCGCGATCGCCGTCTCGACCTCCTTCTCGACCGACGCGAGAGTCCCCTCGACGATCTCCACCATGATCGGGTCGACCCGTGTCATCCGTCCGTTCCCCTCCGCCGCGCCGTCGCCGTACGCCCGATCGCCGTGGTCGCTCACAGCGGGATCGTCTCCCGCCGGACCACCAGGTTGCCGCGGTCGTCGACCTCGACGGTGAAGCCGGGGTGCACCGGCAGCGTGGAGCCGTACTCCTCGATCACCGCCGGGCCGGTGACGACGTCGCCGCGGCGCAGGTCGCCGCGCTGGTGGACGGGCGCGGTCCACCAGCCGTCCTCCGGGTAGGCGGGCGGCGGCTCGGCGTCCGGGGGCGGGGTGAAGGTCGTGGGCCCGGGCGGGCTCTCGTCGAAGTACACGCGCCGGGTCGCCGGGGACGGCGGCGGGCCGTCGCCGGGCGGGCCGAGCTCCGGGATGGCGGGCCGGGTGATGGGCCCGATGCCCGAGACGCGAAGGTTGACCCATTCGACGGCGTGCCGGGGGTCGTCCCGGTAGCCGTACCCGTAGAGCGTGCGGTGGGCTTCGTGGAAGCGGTCGAGCACCTCGGCCCGCCACGCGGCGTCCACCGGCCCCGCGGGCGCCGGGACGCGGACCTCGTAGGCCTGGCCGTAGTAGCGAAGGTCGGCGCTGCGCGCGTAGACGTGCCGCTCGGCGGGGAAGCCCTCGCGGTCGAGCGCGACGGCGGCCTGCGACTCCAGCTCATCGAAGACCTCCGCGGCCGTCTCGGCCGGGAGGTCGCGGGTGACGCGCGTGCGGACGTAGTCGTTCTTGACGTCCACCGTGAGCAGCCCGAACGCCGAGACGTTGCCCGGGTTCCGCGGCACGATCACCGCCGGGAGCGACAGGATGTCGATCAGGCGGCACACCAGGAGCGGGCCCGACCCGCCGAATGCCACCATGGGGAAGTCGCGCACGTCCAGGCCGCGTTTGACGGTGATCTGCCGGATCGCGTTCGACTGGTTGAACGCGCTGATCTCCAGGATGCCCGCGGCCGTGCGCTCGGGTGACAGGCCCAGCTTGTCGGCCAGCGCCTCGACGCCGGCCCGCGCCGCGTCCGCCGACAGCGGGATCTCCCCGCCGAGCAGGTGCGGCGGCACGCGCCCGAGGAAGACGTGCGCGTCGGTCACGGTCACCTCGGTGCCGCCCCTGCCGTAGCAGATGGGGCCGGGGTCGGCCCCGGCCGACTTGGGGCCGGCCTTGAGCGTCCCCTCCGGGGAGATCCAGGCGATCGAGCCGCCGCCCGCGCCGACCGTGACGATGTCGATCATGGGGATCTTGCACGGGTAGCGGCCGATCGACCCCTCGGTGGTCAGGGACGGCTCGCCGTCGACGACCACGGCGACGTCGGTCGAGGTGCCGCCGCCGTCGAGCGTGATCACCGACGGGTGCCCGGCCGCGTCCGCGATGAGCGCGGCGCCCAGCGCGCCGGCCGCCGGGCCCGACAGCACGGTCGTGATCGGCTGGTGGACGACCTCGGACGCCGACAGCACGCCGCCGTTGCTCTTCATCACCGAGAACGGCATTCCGAGGCGGGAGGACAGGTTGTCGATGTAGCGGCGCATGGCCGGCTTCACCGCGGCGTCGACCAGGGTGGTGACCGAGCGCTCGTACTCGCGGTACTCGCGCAGCACGTCGCTGGAGATCGACACGACCGCGCCGGGGTGCTCGCGCTCCAGCACCTCGCGCATGCGCCGCTCGTGCCCGGGGTCGGCGTAGGAGTGCAGGAAGCACACCCCGATCGTGCCGACGCCCTGGTCGCGGAACCACCGCGCCACCTCGGCGGCCTGGGCCTCGTCGAACGGGCGCACCTCCCGCCCGAGGTGGTCGAGCCGGCCGCCGACCGTCCTCACCCGGTGGACCGGGACGATGCGGGGCGGCTTGACCCAGAAGTAGGAGTTGCCGTAGCCGTCGGGGACGCTCTGGCGGGCGATCTCCAGGACGAACTCGAACCCCTCGGTGGTGACGAACCCGAGGTCGAGCGGCCGGTCTTCCAGCAGCTGGTTGGTGGCGACCGTGGTGCCGTGCACGATGCCGTTGACGTCGGCGAGGCTCCGCCCGGACAGGACCTTGTGCACGCCGTTCATGAAGCCGTCCGCGGGGTCGGCCGGGGTGGACGGGGTCTTCGTCGTGGTGATCTGGCCGGTCTGCTCGTCCACCGCGACCACGTCGGTGAACGTGCCTCCGGTGTCGACGCCGATACGGACGCTTCGCATGCTCCCAGTGTTTACTGTTCGCCTCCCGCCTGGCGAACCAGCAACGTTCGCCAAGGAATGGGCCGAGGGTGGGCACTTCTCGTCCGGCGGCCGCCGTCACGGGGCGGAGGAGATGTCCTCCATGCGGGCCGCCAGCTGCAGGGGGTCGCCGGTCAGCAGGGCTGAGGCGGCGCGCCACCAGGCGAACCACTCGCCGCTGCGCCACATCCAGTCGGCGCGCTCGATCGCGGCGATGACGTCGCCCTTGGCCTGCCATCGCGCGCCGACCTGCTCGACGGTGGCGCCGTTGCGCAGCGCCCACCGGCGCAGGGTCTCCGACGCGTGCGGGTCGACGGTCTCGGCGTAGGGGTCGGGGTCCTCGCCGGGCAGGGCGTGCGGGCCGAGGCCGGCCGCGACGCCCCAGCTCCACTGGGCTTCGGCGGGGCCGGAGTACCGCAGCGAGGAGAAGTCGAGGTCGGACCCGGGCACGCCGCCGGGCCGCGTGACGACGACGGCGTCCAGCCGCCCGCCCGCGTCGAAGGAGACGACGAGGCGCCGGCCGGGGGCCGCGCCCTCGGGGAGGGCGAGGCGGTCCTCGGCCTGCCAGGAGTTCAGGTCGACCGTTCCGACAGGCGGGCCCCAGGCCAGGTCGGCGGTGTCGTCGGCGATCCAGGCCGCCAGCATCTCGAGCACGGTGAGGTCGGTCCAGGGCTCGATCGCCGTGGTGGCGGCGAGCACCTCGTCGGGCGCGGGGATCTTGCCGCCACGGCCGGCGGACCACCAGCCGGCGCCCAGGGCGCGCGTGCCGATGAGCAGCCCGGCGACGGCGGCCAGCTCGGAGGAGCGCCTGGTGAGCGCCGCGCCCTGAGCCAGCTCCACGCAGCGGGCCGTCCGCTGCTCGCCGAGCACGTCCGCGGCCTCGTCGAGGAGCAGCCGGGCCGTCGGATGCTCCTGGTGGAACAGGTCGCGAATGAGGCGTCTTGCCTCGTTTCGAGCGTCCTCCGCACGGAACTCTCGCATATGTGCCACGTTACGCCGGGAGATCCTCTTCCGCGAGATCTCCCGGGCCGCCGGGATCTACCTGGACGGACGGCACGCTCCTGGCCTGCGGCGACGCTCCTCACGTCCCGATCCGGACACGGCGGGGGCGCCGGGCCCTTGACCGCCCGCAGGCCTGACCGCGCGATACCGCGGCACGCACGGGCACGCCGGTGCCATGGCCTGCCGCCGCCACGTCCCGCCCCAGGCGCGCGCGTTGCGTGGAGCGGGGCAAAGATCTAAGGACGAGGAGCCGCCCGGCGCCGGGCGAGGCGGCCGGCGTCAGCGGCGGCGGCCGGAGCGGCCGAGGAGCCAGCCGATGACGACGCTGCCGAGCGTGATGCCCGCGCCCATGCCGAAGGCGGCGAGCACCGGCCAGGCGGGCCCGCCGGAGCGCGCGCGGCGGGGCGGCCGCTGGAACACCTGCCCGAGCGTGTAGCCGGCCACCCGATCGAGGGCGCCTCCGCCCGCGGGGACGAGCTCGCCCGGCTCGCCGGCCGTCTCCTCCCCGCCCGACCGCAGGTGGTCCTCGACGGCGGTGAAGAACTCCTCGGCGGTCTTCTTGGCGACCGAGCCGAGCATGCGCTGCCCCACGCCGCCGATCATGCCGCCGACCACGGCCTCGGCGTCGTAGTCGACCCGGGTGGCGCCGTCGTCCACCTCGCTCAGCCGGATGTGCACGGTGGCGTCGACGGTGCCCGGCGCTCCGGCGCCGCGGGCGCGCAGCGTGAAGCGCTCGGGCTGCTCGGGATCGGACAGGGCGACCTCGCCCTGGTAGACACCCTTGATGGAGGCGACGCCCGCGGTGACCGTCATGCGGTAGGTGTCGGCTCCCGTGGCCTCCAGGCGCTCGCACCCCGGGATGGTGCGCACGAGGACCTCCGGGTCCTGGAGCGCGTCCCACACACGTCCCCGGTCGACGCCGACGACAGCACTGCCAACAACCTTCATGGACACCTCCGATGCCGAGAGACTAAAGACTCCCGCCCGGCGCGCGGAAGAGCAACTCCAGCCGGCCCCGGCGCGGCCCGCGCGGCACCGGGCGGCGCCGCTCCCCCGCGGTTTAACCGGTTGCGCGGCCCGCCGGGCGCGGCCATGCTGGCCCGCCGGTGCACCGAGGTGAAGGGGAGACGTGATGACGGGCGAGGCGGAGCGGGGCCGGGGGCTGGGGACGATGGCCGACCTGGTCACCCCGATGGCGATCCGGACGGCGGCCACGCTGCGGATCGCCGACCACCTAGCGGGCGGCCCGCGCACCGCGGCCGAGCTGGCCGCGACGGTGGGCGCGCACCCGGGCGCGCTCGACCGCCTGCTGCGGCACCTGGCCGCCGAGGACGTGCTGCGCCGCGACGCGTCCGGGCGGTACGAGCTGACCGGGCGCGGCGAGCAGCTCCGCGACGACCACCCGTCGGGGCTGCGCGCCATGCTGGACGTCGAGAGCGCGATCGGCCGCGCCGACCTGTCCTTCGTGCGGCTCCCGGAGGCCGTGCGCACCGGCGGCCCCGCCTTCCCCGTCCACTTCGGCCGTTCCTTCTGGGACGACCTGGCGGCCGACCCCGCGCGGAGCGCCTCCTTCAACGCGCAGATGGGCGTCGACGTGGCGGGCGACGCGCCCGCCATCGTCGCCGGCTACGACTGGGGCTCGCTCGGCCACCTGGTGGACGTGGGCGGCGGGGACGGCACGCTGCTGGCGGCCGTCCTGGCGGCGTACCCCGGCCTGCGGGGCACGGTCTTCGACCTGCCGTCCGCCGCCGGGGCGGCCCGCGCGACGCTGGAGGCGGCGGGCCTGGCCGGCCGCGCCGACGTCGTCTCGGGGAGCTTCTTCGACCCGCTGCCGCCCGGGGCGGGCGGCTACCTGCTGTCGGCCATCGTGCACGACTGGGACGACGAGCCCGCGCGCGCCATCCTGCGCCGGTGCGCGGAGGCGGCGGGCGGGCGCGGCTCCGTGCTGGTGGTGGAGAAGATCGGCGCGGACGGCGAGTCGCCGCGCACCGCCATGGACCTGCGCATGCTGGCGTACTTCGCCGGCAAGGAGCGCGGCGTCGCCGAGCTCACCGCCCTGGCCGCCGGCGCCGGTCTGCGCCCGGTGGCGGCGCACCCGGCGGGAGACCTGATCGTACTGGAGCTGGCCGCCGCCTGAGCCGGGCGGTTCGGGGGTCAGCGGCCGGCCTGGGCGGCGAGCCAGTCGCCGTACCAGGCGAGGGTGGCGTCCAGGGTCCGCGGGAGCGGGGTGGGGCTCGTGCCGAAGGCCCGCTCGAAGGCCGAGGAGTCGACGATCTGCGGCTCGGTGTGCTGGTAGAACATCTCGTCGTACTCGTTCATGAACACCTCGTCGAACGGGCCGATCGGGCGGGCCCGGTCGAGCACGACGACGTTCAGCGGCCGTCCGACGCGCTTCTCGATCATCTCGTGCACGTGGCGGGTGGTGGTGGCGGGGGCCGTCGGCAGGTGCCACACGCGGCCGTCGCCCTCGGGGCGCTCGCCCAGGGTGGCCAGGCCGGCGGCGACGTCGCCGATGGAGCTGTAGCTGTGGGGCAGGTCGATGTCGCCCAGGGCGAGCACCTCCCCGCCGGTGAGCGCGCCGGGGAAGACGGCGCCGCCGAGCGTCGAGTTGAGCACCCCGGGGCCGACGAAGTCGGCGGCCCGCCCCAGCACGACACGCGCGCGGCCCGCCCGGTGGGCGGCGAGGTAGCTCTCGTCCAGCCGGGCCCGCAGGAGCCCCTTGCGCGTGGTCGCGCGCCAAGGGGTCTCCTCGGTCATCACCGCGCCGCCGGTGCGGCCGTAGGGGTAGAGGGTGTCCAGCACCACGAGCCGGGTGGGCTCGGCCTCGACGGCGGTCATGATCGACTCCTGGATGCGGGGCAGGAGGTCGACCTGAAGGTGGTAGGCGACGTTGACGCAGTGGTACACGACGGCCGCCCCCTTGATCGCGGCGCGCGTCTCCTCGACGGAGCTGACGTCGGCCGCCGCGCGCTCCACCCCCTCGGGCGCGGGGCCCTCGCCCCGCCGGTCGACGAGCCGCACCAGGTGGCCGCGGCGGGCGAGCTCGCCGGCCAGGGTGGTGCCGGCCGGGCCGGATCCGAGGACGACGTGCAGGTCGCGCTTGCCGGAGGACATGAGGGCTCCTTATGGATACGGGGTGACACCTGAACTACTGCTAATCACCTTTGTTACTAGCTATAACAAATAGCATAACCCATCACAGCACGACGGCGCCACACCCCGCGGGCGCGCGCCGCGGCGGGGTGGGCGCACGGAGGCCGATCGGGCGTCTTCGCCGGTCGTCGCCGGGGAACGGAGGCGTCCGACGGCATGCCAGATCGGGCCCCCGCCGAAGCGGGGACCCGATCACGGCGGGAGCCGGGAGACGGCCGGCGGTGTCAGGCCGGCAGGCGGGACCAGAAGTCGCGCCACCACTGGGCCACGCGGGCGATGAGGTCCGAGACGCCGACGACGCCGACGACGGGCGGCCGCCTGCTCAGCTCGTCCAGGATGACCTCCCTGAGACGGTCCGCCTCCCGGGGCGTGAGGCCCCCTCGCGGCCGCGCCGGGACGTGGATCCTTCGCGCGCGTCCACGCCCGCCCCTACGAGCCCCGCCGGTCGTCACCGGTGATCTCGGCCCACAGCCGCGCCACCAGTGCCGCCAGCCCGGCGTCGTGCGCCACCTCGCGGTTGATCCTGGCCAGGGCGTCACGCACCTTGGCCTCGTCGAACCGGCGCCGCTGCCCGACCTCGTTGCGGATCTCCCCCAGCTCGAACAGCGCGTTCCCGCGCCGCTCGGGGTCCAGGCCGCTGGAGGACACCTCGCGTTCCAGGTCGTCGACGCGGCCCACGATGTGCCCGTTGATCTGGACGCGCTCGATGTGCGAGAAGTCCCCGGCGCTGACGTTCAGATGGTGCCCTTGCCCGCTCTGGTTTCCCGACATGGGTGTCCCTTCGTGGTCACGGCTCATCGCGGCGCCCGCCCCCACGCTGAACAGGCCGATCTCGGAGATGCTCGCGTGGTCGCCGGCGATGATGCCGTGGTTGTTGTAGATGGTGTGGTGGGTGACCTTCGACCGCTCGCGTTCGGAGCGGTTGTGCTCCCAGTTGTTCAGCCGCCGCCGCAGCTCCTCGCCGCCGATGAAGCGGGCCTCCGCGAGCGCGGTGAGCGTCATGTCGCCGTAGACGCTGGAGTGCGAGCCGCTGACCAGGTGCGCGACCAGGCGCGCGTCCGTGCGGGGGATCCTCGCCACCGCGTCACGGATGTGCCGCCCGAACTCGGCGGGCCGGCGCAGCTCCTCGTCGACCACCGCCAGGTTGACCAGCGGGTACGGGCTCTCGGGCCACAGCCGCGCCGACGCCTCCAGGTACGCGGTGGCCTGCCCGGGCTCGCGGGGCGGGTCCAGGGCGATGAGCCCGGCCTCCATCAGCAGGAAGGCGGCGCCCTGCCGGGCGGCGGCCCCCGCGGGCGTCGCCTCGGCCGCGCCCCGCGACAGCAGCAGCGTGTGCCCCTCCACCAGCAGCCGGTAGGCCGCGGGCCGGTCGGTGCGCGCCAGCAGGTGGGCCAGGCCGAGCCTGGTCTCGGCCGCCAGCGGCCGCAGGCGCAGCGCCGTCTCGAAGGCCTGCCGGGCGGTGACGGTGTCCGACAGCTCGGCCCGGCAGGCCGCCAGCAGGTGCCACGCCGCCGGCAGCGGGTCGTCCCCTGAGCCCGGGAAGGCGGTGAGGACGGGCACCAGCGCGGCGGACGCCTCGGCGTACCGGCCGTGCGCCATGAGCAGCCGGGCGCGCTGCACCGTCACGAACGCGCCCGTGGCGGGATCGGCCGCGGCCGCCGCCGCCCGGTCCAGCGCGATCCCCGCCTCCTGGAGCAGCGCGCCGTGGTCGATCCAGATCTGCGCCGTGTTGGTGAGCACCACCGGATCGTCCGGCGCCTCCTGGAGCAGCGCGCCGTACCCCCGCAGGGCCTCCTCGTACCGGCCCGCCGCGTGATGCCCGATCGCCTCGCCCAGCGCCCGCGCGTACTCACGGCGCCGGGCCTCGCGCTGCCGCACCCCCTCCTCCCTTCCGCGCGCGGCCATGCGGGAGCGGAGCACCCTTATGGCGGTGAAGCTCGCGGCGGCGGCCAGCGTCGCGCCGGTGCTCACCCGTTCACCGCCATCCCCGCTCCCGTGCCTGGCGCATCAGTCCTCGATGTTGACGATGGGCGCGAGCCGTACGACCCGCGCCGGCGGGCCGGCGTGCCGGTTCCCGGGCGCCGCGCCCGGGGACGGGCGCGGCACGGCTCCCGGCACGCTGCCGGACGGCCTGCCGCCGGCGGCGTCCGGGACGCTGATCCACGCCGCGACGGAGCCCTCCTTGGCGTGCACCGTCACCGGGTGGAACGCGTCTTTGCGCAGGTCGCGGTACTCGTGCTCGATGACGTCCTCGAACAGGGCGCCCGAGACGATGACGGCGAGGTCGGCCTCGGGGTGGCGCGTCAGCGCGCGGCGCAGCTCGTCGCTGTCGCGCAGGCGGCACACCGTGTTCACCGCACGGCCGGCGAAGCCGTTGTCCCCGACCCGGGTCGGCCCCTGGTGGTAGGCCAGCCGCAGGCGCAGCCGCACGGGCGCGTCGCCGCCCAGGTGCCGGTTGTGCTGGCGCAGGGCGATGCGCAGCTCGCTGGTGAACCCGGCGATGATCCGCGACTCGCTCACCCCGGACGGCAGCAGCAGCAGGGACCCGTCGCCCTGCTCCTGGTGGAACATGACGGCCTCCGAGCCCGCCTCCACGTACGCGGCGCGCTCGGCGAGATAGAGCCGGTCCAGGCCCGCCTCGCGGCCGGCCGCGCCGATCACCTCGACGAGACGGCGCTGGATCTCCCGCTGTTCGGGGTCCGAGCGCCGGCTGTACCGCTCGACGTCGAGCGCGACGCACAGCCGGCGGACCTCTCCGCTCAGGTCGTTCACCGGTGTTCTCCTTCGGGCGAGACGGCTGGATCGCTCCAGGGTCTCGCCGCGCTCACGCCGGAACCTCATAATCCAACGGGTTGTCGCCGAGACCGGCGAACGCCTGCAGACGGCGCATGTCGTGGACGACGATGCGGCGGTAGCCGGTGCCCAGCACGCCCTGCCGTCGCAGCAGGGTGAGCGTCTTGTGGACCGTCGGATCGGCCGCTCCCACCAGGGCGGCCAGCTCGGGCTGGGTGAGGGCGACGCCGATCATGATTCCCTCACGCACGGGCTCCCCGTACGACCAGGCCAGCTCGACCAGGACGCGGGCCAGCCGCGTCGGGGTGGAGAAGGTGCCGAACTCGACGCGCCGGCGGGTGGTCCAGCGCACCTTGTTCACGACGGCGCGGTTGACGGCCAGCGCCGCCTCGGGCGAGCGCTGCAGGAAGCCCAGAAAGGCGTCCTGGGAGATGAGCTGGACCAGGCACGGCCCGGCCGCGGCGACGGTGGCCCCGCGGGGAAGGCCGTCCAGGGCGGCGAACTCCCCCACGAGGTCGCCGCCGACGCGGATGCCAAGCAGCGCGACCCTGCCGCTCTCGGTGTTGGCGGTGACCTTGACGCACGCGTCCACCAGCAGGAAGACGTCGGTCGACCGGTCGCCTTCCAGGATCAGCGTCTCGCCGGTGGTGAACTGCCTCGGGCGCCCCAGCCCGAGCATCTCGTCTCTGACCGGCTCCGGCAGGCTGCCCAGGAGGCTGCCGCGGGGCCAGTTGCCTACCTTGCGGATCACGCGGCGCCCGGGCTCGGAGCCGATCATGATGGTCCTCCAGCGTGTGTGGCGGCCGTTGGGCCGACGGTCGCGACCCGGTCCCCGCCTGGGCCTGCTGCGTTTTGGTTGTGCTCTTCAACTATGGGAGCGCTTGCTTGCGGACGGCTTGCGGGCAGCCGACAAGGCTCACCGGGCCGTCGCGGGGCTCATGGCGACCGGGGCGCACCCCTGTGTGACGAAGATCATGGCCGGACGCCGGCGGTTTACTCTACGTCTCGTAGTACTACTAGAAGTAGAACTACAGCCTGTAGAGCTTCGCACGTGAGAGGGCGCATGGACGCACTGGACCTGGCACGGTGGCAGTTCGGGGTCACCACCGTGTACCACTTCCTCTTCGTACCCCTGACCATCGGCCTGGGCGTCTTCGTCGCGGGGCTGCAGACGGCATGGCACCGCACCGGCCGGGAGCACTACCTCAGGCTGACCAGGTTCTTCGGGAAGCTGTTTCTGATCAACTTCGCCATGGGCGTGGTCACCGGCATCGTGCAGGAGTTCCAGTTCGGGATGAACTGGAGTGAGTACTCCACGTTCGTCGGCGACGTCTTCGGGGCCCCGCTGGCGCTGGAGGCGCTGCTCGCGTTCTTCCTGGAGTCGACGTTCCTCGGGCTGTGGATCTTCGGCTGGGACCGGCTGCCCAAGCGCGTCCACCTGGCGTGCATCTGGGCCGCCGCCATCGGGTCCAACCTGTCGGCGTACTTCATCCTGGCGGCCAACGCCTGGATGAAGCACCCGGTCGGGTACGAGGTCACCGGCGGGCGGGCGCGGATGACCGACATCGGGGCCGTGCTGACCAACTCGACCGCCCTGGCCCAGGTGCCGCACGTCATCGCCGCGGCCTTCCTCGTGGCGGGCGGGTTCGTCATCGCGGTCAGCGCGTACTGGATCCTGCGCGAACGCCGCGCGGACGCGGCCTCCAGGGACGGCGCCGGAACCGCCGGGGCGCCCGCCGCGCCGGGCGCCCGCTCCCCCGCCGGAGGCGGGCCGGGCCCGCGGGCCGCCGGCCCCTCGATGTGGCGCACCAGTCTGCGGGCCGCGCTGGTCATGACGGCGATCGCCGGCGTGGTGGTCGCCGGCAGCGGCGACCTGTCGGCCCGGCTGGTGCACGAGCAGCAGCCCATGAAGCTGGCCGCCGCCGAAGGCCTGCGGCACGACGAGAACGGGGCGCCGTTCTCCCCCGTCCCGGGCGTGGAGGTGCCGAACCTGCTCAGCCTGCTCGCCGCGCACGACCCCCGCGCGCGGGTGCAGGGCGTCGAGGACATCCAGCGGCGGTACGCCGAGCAGTTCGGCCCCGGCGACTACACCCCGAACGTGCCGGTCGTGTACTGGTCGTTCCGCGTGATGATCGTCTTCGGCATGGCGGCGGCGAGCCTGGCCGCCCTGGGGCTCTGGCTGACCCGGCGCCGCCGCCCGGCGCCGGCGTGGTTCGCCCGGGCGTGCCTGTGGGCGCTGCCGCTGCCGACGATCGCGGTGATCGCCGGGTGGCTGCTCAGCGAGATCGGGCGCCAGCCGTGGACCGTGCAGGGCGAGCTGCTCACGGCGGCGAGCGTCTCCCCCGGCGTCTCGCTCGGCGAGGTCGCGACCTCGCTCGCCGTCTTCACCCTGCTGTACGGGGCCCTGGCGGTGGCCGAGGCCAGGCTGCTGGTTCGCCACGTCAAGGCGGGCCCCGCGCCGTCCGCCCCGCCGCCGGGGGCGGAGCCCGGCACCGGGCCCGGGGACGCCCGCGCGGCGACCGCCCCGCTCGCCCCGACCCTGATGTACTAGGAGGCCGCCGTGGAGCTCACGACCGTCTGGTTCCTCGCCATCGCCGTCCTGTGGACGGGCTACTTCGTGCTGGAGGGCTTCGACTTCGGCGTCGGCGCGCTGCTCGGCGTGCTGCCCCGGGGCCGGGCCGAGCGCGGGCAGGCGCTGGAGACGATCGGCCCGGTGTGGGACGGCAACGAGGTCTGGCTGATCACCGCCGTCGGCGCCATGTTCGCCGCGTTCCCCGCCTGGTACGCGGGCCTGCTGAGCAGCTTCTACCTGCCGCTGGTCGCGGTGCTCGCGGGGCTCATCGTGCGGGGCGTCGCCCTGGAGTGGCGCGGCAAGGTGACCGCCCGCGAGCGCCGGCTGTGCGACGCGGGCATCATGGCCGGCAGCGCGCTGACGGCGTCCCTGTGGGGTGTGATCTTCGGCCATCTGGTGTCGGGCACGGTGACGGCGGCCCTGCTGGGCGGGGCCTTCTCGCTGTCGCTGGCGGTGCTGCACGGCGCGGTGTTCCTCGGCCTGAAGACCGCCGGCCCGCTGCGCGCCCGCGCGCGCGGCGTCGCGCTGGCGGTCTCGGCGGGGGTGCTGCCGGTCGCCGCCCTCGTGCTGCCCGCGCTGGCCCGGGCGGCCTCGACCGGCCCCGGCGGCCCCGCGGCCGGTGCGGCGGCCTGGGCGGCGAACCCGCTGCCCTGGGCCACGGCGCTGGGCGCGATGGTCGCGCTGGCCGCCGCCGTCGCGCTGGTCTGGCGCCGCCGGGAGGGATGGGCGTTCACCGCGACCGCCGCGGCCATCGCCCTGACCAGCGCGACCCTGTTCGCCGGCCTGTGGCGGGCGCCGCTGCCCGGCCTGACCCTCGCCGAGGCCGCCTCGGGCCCCTACACGCTGGGCGTGCTCACCTGGATCGCCCTGGTGGCGCTGCCGTTCGTGCTGGCCTACCAGGGCTGGACGTACTGGGTGTTCCGCAGGCGCGTCACCGCCTGAGAAGGCGGGCGGGCGCCCCCGCCACGAGGGCGCCCGCCCGCGGCGCGGCGTCAGCACATGTCGGGCAGCCCGACCGCGTCGATCCTCCTGCCGAAGTTGGTGTCGTAGGCCTTGGCGTAGTCGCCGGGGTTCACCCTGCGGCGCTCGGCGGGGTCCCAGTCGATGAAGCAGCCCGTGGCGTTGGAGTAGAAGGAGTAGACGTGGTCGTGCAGGTTGGACGGCATGTCGCGGTAGCCGCTGGCGGGGGTCCACCGCCACGGCGCCCCCGCGTAGTCGCGGTCGCGCCAGAAGCAGATCTCCCCGCTCCCGCACTGCTCGGCCGCCCGCCGCAGCGCCGCCGGCTTCTCCCCCGGCGACAGCCGGGCGGACACCGGCCCGTCCGGCGCGGGCCCGCCGGCGGCGCCCGCCTGGACGGGCGTGGCGGCCGCCAGCACCATGCTCGTGAACCCGATCGCGGCCGCTGCCGCCCGAACCCCTCGCCTGTGTGGTCTCACTGTCGGCGTCCTCTCGTGACATGGCGCCGGAGGCCGGCCACCGTCGGCGGCGATCTCCCGGCGCACCAAGACAGTCACGGAATGTAGCAATGACGGCACTCAGCGTGACATGACCGCCTGGTCGCATGACGGTCGCCGCGACGGCAGCCCCTCCTTACCTCCGGGCCATGGAAGCGGCCCCGGCCGGGTCGTCAGGGGGCGGTGGCGCGGCGCAGCTCGTACAGCTCCGACGGAGAGATCGGCATGCGGTCGACCGTGATGCCCTCGGCGTCCTCGACGGCGGCGGCGATGACGGCGGACACCGGGATCACGCCGGCCTCGCCCGCGCCCTTGACGCCGAGCGGGTTCAGCGGGGACGGCGTCTCCAGGTGCGCCGTCTCCACGAACGGGATCTCGGTGGCGTACGGCATCAGGAAGTCCATGAAGGAGGCGTTGAGGAGCTGGCCGTGCCCGTCGTACACCATGCGCTCGTACAGCGCGCCGCCGACGCCCTGGGCCACCCCGCCATGGATCTGCCCCTCGACGATCATCGGGTTGATCAGCCTGCCGCAGTCGTGCACGACGGCGTAGCGCAGGATGCGGATCTCGGCGGTGTCCGGGTCGGTCTCCACGATGGCCGCGTGCATGCCGGAGGCGAACGTGGAGCGCACAGGGGAGTAGTAGTCGCGGCCCTCCAGCCCCGGCTCCTCCCCCGCCTCCACCGGCGGCCGGTCCATCGACGCGGGCCCGGCGAACTGGGTGGCCCTCTTGGCCTCCTCGTCGAAGGCGTACCGCAGCGGGTTGGACAGCACGGCCACCGTGGCCAGCGAGATGGACGCCTCGGGGTCGCCCGCCACTCGCACCACCCCGTCCTCGATCTCCAGGTCGCGCGGGTCGGCCTCCAGCGCCTCGGCGGCGATCCTGAGCGCCTTGTCGCGGACCTTGCGCGCGGCCAGGGCGATCGCGTTGCCGCTCATGACGGCGGCCCGCGAGGCGAACGTGCCGACCGCGTAGCCGAACCGCCGGGTGTCGCCGGTGACCACCGAGACGCGGTCGAGCGGCACGCCCAGCTCGGTGGCGGCGATCTGCGCGAACACGGTCTCGTGGCCCTGGCCCTGCGAGGTGAGGCCGGTCGAGACGTGCACCCGCCCGTCGGAGGTCACCTGCACGTGGCCGCCCTCGTACGGCCCGACGCCGGTGCCCTCGACGTAGCAGGCCAGGCCGATGCCCAGCCGCCTGCCCTCGGCCGCGGCGCGCTCCTTGGCCTGCGGGAAGGCGTCCCAGCCGATCAGCTCCTTCAGCATGCTCAGCGACTTCGGGTAGTCGCCGCTGTCGTAGATGAGCGGCCGCCCGTCCTGGAAGATCAGGCCCTGGTCGTAGGGGAACTCGCCGGGCTGGATGAAGTTGGCCGCGCGCACGGCCGTGCGGTCGAGGCCGAGGTGGGCGGCGATGCGGTCCATGGTGCGCTCCATGCAGAACACGCCCTGCGGGCGCCCGGCCCCGCGGTACGGCGTTACCTGCACGGTGTTGGTGTAGATCGAGGAGAACTCCACCCGGTAGGCGCCGATGCGGTAGGGCCCGAGGAGCTGGGTGGCGGTGATGATCGGCACGATGATGCCGTACGGGGTGTAGGCCCCGTGGTCGTGCAGGATCGTCACGTCCAGGCCGAGGACGCGGCCCTCGTCGTCGAAGCCGACCCGCACGTGCTGCACCTGGGCCCGCTCGTGCGCCGAGGAGATGAAGTGCTCGCGGCGGTCCTCGGCCCACTTGACCTCCCGGCCGAGCAGCATCGCCGCCCACGGCACCAGCACCTCCTCCGGCCACGGATGCACGATCTTGACGCCGAACCCGCCGCCCACGTCGGGCGCGATCACCTCGACCGACGGCAGCGGCAGGCCCAGCTTGGCGGCGACCGCCATGCGCACGCTGGTGGAGGTCTGGGTGGAGCTGTACACGCGCAGGGAGCGGTCGTCGGCGTCCCACCGGGCGTAGACGCCGCGGCCCTCCAGGGGCGTGGAGGCGCTGCGCTCGATGTCGAGCCGGAACGCCAGCACGTGCGGCGCGGCGTCGACGGCCTCGCGCGCCCCGGCGCCCCCCGGCGAGGGCACCTCCTGCACCAGGTGCGCGCCGACGTTGCCGGGCACGTCCTCGTGCACCAGGTGGACGCCCTGCACCGCCTCCTCGATGCCGACGACCGGCTTGAGGAACTCGTAGTCGACCTCGATGAGCGCGGCGGCGTCCTCGGCCAGGTAGCGGTCGCGCGCCACGACCATGACCACCGGCTCGCCGACGTGGCGCACGACGTCCCTGGCCAGCGGGTAGGCGGTGCGGCCGTGGGTGAGCGCCGGGTGCGGAATCAGCAGCGGCAGCGGGTCGCGCACCCCTTCGGGAAGGTCCTCCCAGGTGTAGACGGCGACCAGGCCGTCCACCTCCAGCGCGCCCGACACGTCGATGCCGCGGATGCGGGCGTGGGCGTGGGGGGAGCGCACGAACGCGGCGGCCAGCGCGTCCTTCCCGAGGTCGTCGAGGTAGCGGCCCTCGCCCGTGATCAGGCGGAGGTCCTCCCTGCGCTGGACCGGCTCGCCGAACAGCTTCGTCGTCACGCCTCATCACCCATCAGCTTCGCCCTTCGGCCTCGCCCATCAGCTCGGACGCGCGGTGGACCGCCTTCACGATGTTCTGGTAGCCGGTGCACCGGCACAGGTTGCCCGAGATGCCCTCCACCACCTCGTCGTCGCTGGGCGCGGGGTTGTCACGCAGCAGGGCGGTGACCGTGCACAGGAAGCCGGGGGTGCAGAAGCCGCACTGCAGCGCGTGGCTCTCGGAGAACGCGCGCTGCACCGGCGACAGCGAACCGTCGGGCTCGCGCAGCCCCTCCACGGTGGTGATCTCGCGGCCGTCCACGGTGACCGCGAAGGTCAGGCACGAGCGCACGGGCTCGCCGTCCAGCAGCACCGTGCAGCACCCGCAGACGCCGTGCTCGCAGCCGACGTGGGTGCCGGTGAGCCCGAGGTCGTGGCGCAGGCAGTCCGACAGCAGCCGCCGGCCGGGGACCCTGGTCTCGCGCGGGACGCCGTTGACGGTCAGGCGGATCTCGTGCAGCTTCTCACCCATCGGCGGCCTCCCCGGCGGCGACGCGCAGCGCGCGCTCGGCGAGCACCCCGGTCAGGTGCCGCCGGTAGCCCGCGGTCGCGTGGATGTCGTCCCCGGGGTCGACGCGCAGGCTCACCGCGCGCGCCACCGAGGGCCAGTCGACGGTCGCGGCGGGGCGCCCGCCGCACTCCTCGGTCACGTCCAGCGGCGCCGGGCGCGGGCCGACGCTCACGCAGGCCACCCGCGCCGACCGGATGCGCAGGTCGTCGTCGAGGCTCACGACGGCCGCGACCCCCGCGACCGCGTAGTCGCCGTGCCTGCGGGCGACCTCGGCGAAGGCGGTGCCGGTGCGCGGCGTCAGGGCGGGGAAGAACGCCGAGACGGCCAGCTCCCCGGGCTCGGCCGCCGACTCCATCGGGCCGGTGAAGAAGTCGGCGGCCGGGACGTCGCGCTCGCCGCCGCCGTGCCGGGCGAGCCGCACCGACCCGCCCAGCACGACGAGCACGGCGGGCATCTCGGCGGACGGGTCGGCGTGCACCAGGCTGCCCACCACGGTGCCCCGGTTGCGGATCACCGGGTGCGCCACGTGACGCAGCGCCGTGCGCAGCAGGGGCTGGGCCCGCGCGGCGGAGTCGGACCGCTCGACGGCGGCGTGCCTGGCCAGCGCGCCCACCCGCACCCCGGCGCCGCCGGCCTCGATGGTGTCAAGCTCGGGGACGCGGTTGATGTCGACCAGGTGCGCGGGGGCGGCCAGCCGCATGTTGAGCAGGGGGATCAGGCTCTGGCCGCCGGCCAGCACCTTGCCGTGCGGCGCGGTCGCGGCGAGGATCTCCAGAGCCTCGCCGACGTCGCGCGGCGCGTGGTAGTCGAACGCCGAAGGCTTCACGTGCTCCTGTCGCTCCCCTCCGCCGGCACCGGGGCCGGGTGGTCCGGCGCCGGGCGGCGCCCGGCGATCGCCCGCAGCAGGTGGTACCCGCCGAGCACCACGATCGTGCCCAGGGCGATGCCCGCCAGCGAGAACTCACCGGTGATCTGGTGGGAGACCGGGCCGATGGCCAGAATGATGCCCGCTCCGGTCGGCACCATGTTCACCGGGTCGGAGAAGTCCACCCGGCTCTCGATCCAGATCTTCGCGCCGAGAAGGCCGATCATGCCGTACAGGATGACGGTGATGCCGCCCAGCACGCCGCCGGGCGTGGCCGCCACCAGCGCGCCGAACTTCGGGCACAGGCCGAACAGGATGGCCACGACGGCGGCGATGTAGTAGGCGCCGGTGGAGTAGACGCGGGTGGCGGCCATGACGCCGATGTTCTCGGCGTAGGTGGTGGTGGGCGAGCCGCCGACCGCGCTGGCCAGCGCGGTGCCGACGCCGTCGGCGAAGACGGCCCTGCCCATGTACGGGTCGACGTCCTGGCCGGTCATCTCGCCGACCGCCTTGACGTGGCCGATGTTCTCGGCGATCAGGGCGATGACGGCGGGAAGGGCCAGCACGATGGCCGAGACCGCGAAGTTGGGCGCGTGGAAGTCGGGCAGGCCGAACCAGGGGGCGTCGGCCACGCCCTGGAAGCTCACGCGCGGGTGGGTGTCGATCTGCCCGGTGCCGGCGTTGAGCGCGGTGATGTTCCCGAACAGCCGGTCGGCCACCCACGAGAGCAGGAAGCCGATCACCAGGCCGAGCAGGATGCCGATGCGGCCGACGAACCCGCGGAACGCGACGATGATCACGAAGGTGACCACCATGGTGATCAGCGCGATCCACTGGTCCTGCGGCCAGTAGATGTCGGCCACGACGTAGGCCAGGCCGAAGCCGATGAGCATGACCACCGCGCCGGTGACCACCGGCGGGAAGATCTTGTTGATCGACCGGACGCCGAGGTAGTGGATCGCGATGCCGCACACCGCGAGCACCGCGCCCGCCACGAGGATCGCGCCGGTGACGGTGCCGCTGTCGCCGCCGCCCGCGCGGATCGCCACCACGGCCCCGACGAACGACGCCGAGGTGCCCAGGTAGCTCGGGATCCTGCCCTGCACGACCAGCAGGAACAGGATCGTGGCGACGCCGGACATCATGATCGCGAGGTTGGCGTTCAGCCCCATCACCAGCGGGAACACGAACGTCGCGCCGAACATGGCGATGACGTGCTGCGCCCCGAACCCCACCATGCGCGGCCAGCTCAGCCGCTCGTCGGGCTTGACCACCTCGCCCGGCGCGAGCGTGCGCCCGTCGCCGTGCAACTTCCATCCGAAGGCCATGAGAGCCCTTTCACTTACCGGGCCGGGTGTCGGCGGCCACCCCCGCACGGCGGACCTCCGCGGCGTTCTGCTCCATCGTCGTCGGCGCTCCCCCCGGCGCGTGGCACCGTGGGGATCGTCGTCCGTTGCGGGCACATTAGACCCATCGGGACCCGCCCGCATGGTAAGGATCTGCCAAACGTGCCGTCCCCACCGGCACTCCTGTTGCGCACCACCACACCGCACGACGAGTGAGCACCCGCGGCCGTCACGACGCGCCGACGGCGTACGCGACGCCCCCGGTCGTCTCCTCCCGGGTGACGGGCTCACCGCTCCGTCGAAGGCGGGCCGGTCGCGGCTCGTCCCAGACGTCCCGCGCGCGCGATCCGGTCATGCGGGCGGCGCCTGCCGCGCGGCGGTGAGGTAGGCCCACACCCTGTGGCCGGTGGCGGGGGTGCCCTGGTGGCCGGCGAGCGCGGCGAGCGCGGCGACGATCGGAACACAGTCCGAGCGAAGCGAGGCCCGTTCGGCGGTGACTCGTCAGTTTCCGCTCGCAACGGCGATGAAGGGTTTCGGACGTGCGCTGGGGGCCGGGCGGGGCTCCCGTAAATGGGGGTCGAGCGGAGCTGGGGCCCGTTCGCGGGGCGGGCTTGACAGGGTTGTCAGATTCCTCGCATCCGCAGGACGTGGAGGGCCAGGGTGAGGTTGAGGCGGAGGTGGGCGTCCTCGGTGAAGTTGCCGAGCATGCGCTCCAGCTTGCCGATGCGGTAGCGCAGGGTGTTGTAGTGGAAGTGCAGGCGGCGGGCGGTCTCGGCGACGTTGAGGTTGGTCTCCAGCAGCACCTGCAGGGTGCGGCGCAGGTCGGCGTTCTCGGCGTCCTCGTCGAAGGCCAGCGGGCCGAGGGTCTCCTTGACGAACGAGTGCAGCTCGGCGGTGTCGTTCACCAGCGACAGCAGGCGGTAGACGCCTAACTGGTCGAAGTGCGCGACGGCGCCCGAACCGTGCAGCTGGCGGCCCACCCGCGCGGCCTTCAGCGCCTGGGCGTAGGCGTCGGGCAGCGTCTCGGCGCCCTGGGCGACGCGGCTCATGCCGGTGGAGAAGGTGGCGGGGCGGGCGTCGGCGAACGCGGCCACGGCGTCCCTGGCCAGGCGTCCCATGTCGGTCTCCGAGCCGACGACCGCGACCACCTCGTGCGAGAAGCCGGCCACGGCGCCGCGCGGGTCGTGCCGCCTCAGCGCGGTCACCCAGGCGGTGAGCAGCCGGTCGGGCGGGATGTCGCACTCTGGGTCGATCTCGGCGACCAGCACGCCGACGGGCCGTTCCAGGTCCCAGCCGAAGGCCCGGGCCCGCGCCGGGACGCGGACCCCGCCCCGGCCGGTGAGCACGTCGCGCAGGAAGTCTGCCCGGTACTTGCTCTCGACGGCGTTGACGGCCTCCTGCCGGGTGACCACCAGCGCCGCCACCGTGGCGGCACGTTCCAAGATGCCGATGTCGCCCTCCCGGATGGCGCCGCCGGGGCTGTGGGCGACGATGCGCCCGTGGTGGTGCCCGCCCGCGACCACCGGGACGACCGTGTAGTCGCCGGCCGAGACGGCGGGCGCGACGCGCAGCACGGCGGCGTCCCCCTCGGCCGACAGGACGTGGCCGGCGGGGTCGACCACGGCCACCGCCACGTCCAGCAGGCCGGCGACCTCGGCGACCACCTCGCGGAGGCCGCCGCCGGCCAGCACGATCTGCACCAGCGCCCGGTGGGCCTCCTCCGTGCGGGCCAGCAGGGCGGCCTGCCGGTTGAGGATGTCGGTGAGCACCTGGTTGAGGATGTCGTCGAAGCCGACGTCGTTGGGCAGCAGGATCAGCGGGAAGCCCAGCCGGTCGGCCTGCTCGACCATCTCGGCGGGCAGTTCGTCGACGTACCTGCCGAGCTTGATGCCGAGCGCGGCCAGGCCCCGCTCGTCGAGGTCGGCCACCAGCCGGTCGAGCGACTGGGGGGTGTTGCGCAGCGGGTAGCCGGTGGTGAGCAGCAGTTCGTGCGGCTTCACCCAGGCCAGGATGTCGGGCACCTCCATCACGTTGAGCCGCTGCACGATGCGGCCCAGGCCGTTGGCGCCGCCGATCAGGCGGGCCTTGGCCAGGGTGGAGACGCCGAGCACCTCGCCGACCGAGATGCCGTGAATGATGGTGCCCGTGGAGGCCAAACGCATCGCCGGGGGTGCTGGGTCAGCAGACATGGTCATGCTCCAGGGTGGAACGCCGTTTCGCGCATTGTGGCGGAACAGGGAGTCTGTCAACAAGAGCCAACTCATCGAAGAACTGTTGTCAGCTTTCTCCGTACGGTCACCCACCGGACCGTTCTACGTTTCCTCGCGGGAGGCCGAGTGACACTGGGGACGGGCACGAGGGTTCGCCACCGGCTGCCGGCGCACGTCGAGGCGTTCGGGGCGGCGAGCACCGCCATCCGCGCGGCGCTGGAGTCGCCGAGGCGGCCGGCGCGGGTGCTCGCGGCGTTCCCGCTCGGCGTCTACCTGGAGATCCGCACCGAGACCGAGCCGTCCGTCGTCGCCATCGTGACCGGCGAGGCGACGCGGCTGCCCAACGCCGTCGTGGTGGGCGAGCCGCTGCCGCCGGTCTCGGCGGGCGACGAGGCCATGGTGGGCGACGGCCGCATCGACGTCGGCCGCTTCACCGTCCGAGTGCGCCGCTGGTGGGACCCCTCCCCCGTTCTGGGACGGCTCGACGTCAAGGCGCTGCCCTCGGCGGGGGCGCGGTTCGACGACGTGTGCCGCGCGTCCGCGCGCCGCCCCGGCCTGGAGCAGGGCGGCGCCGGCGCGCTGCTCGCCGAGGGCTGCCGGCGCGGCTCGCTGGTCATGACGCTCACCGCCGCCGAGCAGCTCATGGGCCTCGGCCCGGGGCTGACGCCCAGCGGCGACGACATGCTGGCCGGCGTGCTGGTGGCCCTTCGCCACCTGGGCCGCGCGACCGGCACGGGCAGGGCCGTGTGGCTGGCCGACTGGCTGGCCGCCACCGTGGCCTTCGACGCCCGCACCCGCACCACCCCGATCTCGGCGACCCTGCTCCACTGCGCCGCGCGCGGCGAGACCTGCGCGGACGCGGCGACCGCGTTGCAGGCCCTCGCCGGACGCCGGCCGCTGGAGCCGGCGGTGCACCGCCTGCTCCACCTGGGCCACACCTCCGGCGCCGACCTGGCGTGGGGGCTGCGGACGGGACTGTCGGCCGTCGTGGCGCTCAGCGGCGACGCACGCGCGCGCGGCGACCACATGCGACACGACGTGTGAGAGACCGTGTAAGAGATCGCATGAGAAGCGATGATCCACCGATCAGAGTTGGCGACGCCATGGGAGGGGCGGTGAGCGACAGTTGAGTACGAGCACCGACAAGGTGGAGGTGCGCACCGGCGTGTACCACGACTCGGTGAGCCTCATGCGGGTCAGCCAGGCGCTGGGCTCCCGCCCGGGCGTCACCGTGGCGATGGTCGCCATGGCCACCGAGCTGAACGTCGGCATGGCCCGCGAGGTCGGGTTCGAGGTCCCCGCGGCCGGCCCGTCCGACCTGCTGGTGGCGGTCCGCGCCGAGTCCGAGGAGGCCCTCGGCGGCGCCGCCGAGGAGCTGGAGCGCCAGTTCGCCCTCCTGGGCCGGGCCGCGACCTCCGGCGGAGCCGGGGCCGAGGCGGCGCCGCGCACCACGCGCGCGGCCGCCCGTGCGTGGGACGCCACGCTGGCGCTGGTGTCGGTCCCCGGCGAGCACGCCTTCGCCGAGGCCATGGACGCCGTCGAGGCCGGCCTGTCCGTGATGATCTTCAGTGACAACGTCTCCCTGGAGCACGAGATCCTGCTCAAGGAGCGCGCGGCCGAGCACGGCGTGCTCGTGATGGGCCCCGACTGCGGCACCGCCGTGGTCGGCGGCGCGGGGCTCGGCTTCGCCAACGTGCTGCGGCCCGGCCCCGTCGGCGTCGTCGCCGCCTCGGGCACCGGGGCCCAGCAGGTCACGTGCC
Organism: Sphaerisporangium sp. TRM90804; assembly: GCF_029846175.1. Lineage (GTDB taxonomy): Bacteria > Actinomycetota > Actinomycetes > Streptosporangiales > Streptosporangiaceae > Sphaerisporangium. The sequence goes on from NZ_JARWAC010000002.1 coordinate 105,795, forward strand.
TGCTCGACCACGCGGGCACCGGCGTCAGCCACGTGCTCGGCGTCGGCGGCAGAGACCTGTCGGCGGCGGTCGGCGCCCGCTCCACCCTCGTCGCCCTGCGCGCCCTGGACGCCGACCCCGCCACCGAGCTGATCGTGCTCATCTCCAAGCCGCCCGCCCCCGAGGTCGCCGCGACCGTGCGCCGGGCCGTGGAAGACCTGTCCACGCCGGTCGTCACCGCCCTGCTCGGCCCCGGGCAGGACGACCTGACCGCCGCCGCCGAGAAGGCGCTGGGCGCCCTCGGCCGGCCGGTCCCCGAGTGGCCGTCGTGGCCGATGCCCGCCGGGGAGCGGCCCGGCGGCCCGCTGTGCGGGCTGTACTCCGGCGGCACGCTGTGCGCCGAGGCCGAGATCATCGCCGGAGGCGGCTCGTTCACCGACTTCGGCGACGACGAGTACACCCGCGGCCGCGCCCACCCGATGATCGACCCCTCCACGCGCCTCGCGGCGCTGGGCGAGGTCGCGGGCGGCGTCGTCCTGCTCGACGTCGTGCTCGGCCACGCCGCCGACCCCGACCCCTCGGCGCGGCTGGCGCCGGCGGTCCGCCGGGCGCGCGAGCGGGGGGCCGCCGTGGTCGTCGCCCTGGTCGGCACGGACACCGACCCCCAGGGGCTCGGCCGCCAGGCACAGGCGCTCCACGAGGCCGGCGCGTCGGTGTTCGTCTCCAACGCGGCGGCCGCCCGGCACGCCGCGAGCCTGACCGGGGGTACGCCGTGACGCTGTCCATGCTCGACGGCGAGCCGCGGGTGATCACCGCCGGCGCCGCCGTGCTCGCCGAGTCCCTCGCCGGGCAGGCCGTGCCCGCCCTCGCGGTCGACTGGCGCCCGCCGCTGCCGGGCACGTCGGCGGCCCTGGCCAAGGTGCTGGCCGACCCCCGGCGCGAGCGCGCGAACACCACCGCGGTGGGGCGCATGCTGTCGGCCCGCCCGCAACTCGTGGCGGTGCGGCCCGCGCGGGAGGTCCTCGACCTCCCGGCCGGCACGTTCTTCCACGCCGGCCCGCCCATCGACTGGGAGCGCGCCTCCGGCCCGATGCGCGGGGCGCTGATCGGCGCCGCGCTGTTCGAGGGCCTGGCCGCCGACGCCGAGGAGGCCGAGCGGCTGCTGGTTTCGGGCGGCGTGAAGCTCGACTCCTGCCACCACCACCGCACCGTCGGCCCGATGGCCGGAGTGGTCAGCGCGTCGATGTGGATGTTCGAGGTGGTCGACGGCGAGCACGGCGGCACCGCGTACTGCTCGCTCAACGAGGGCCTGGGCAAGGTCCTGCGGTACGGCGCCTACGGGCCCGAGGTCGTCGAGCGGCTGCGCTGGATGGGCGAGGTGCTCGGCCCGGTGCTCGCCGCCGCCCTGGCGCTGAGTGGGCCGATCGACCTGCGCTCCCTCATCGCCCAGGCCCTGCAGATGGGCGACGAGCTGCACAACCGCAACCGGGCCGCCACCTCACTGCTGGCGCGCGAGCTGGCCCCGTCGGTGGTCGACGCCTCGCCCCGGTACGCCGCCGAGGTGCTGCGCTTCGTCTACGGCAACGACCACTTCTTCCTCAACGCGGGCATGGCCGCCGGCAAGGTCAGCGCCGACGCCGCGCGCGACGTGCCCGGCTCCTCGCTCGTGGTCGCCATGGCACGCAACGGCACCGACTTCGGAATCCAGGTGTCCGGGCTCGGCAACCGGTGGTTCACCGGCCCCGCGGGCGTTCCGGACGGCCTCTATCTGGGGGCGTACGGTCCCGGCGACGCCAACCCCGACATCGGCGACTCCAGCATCACCGAGACCTGCGGGCTGGGCGGGTTCGCCATGGCCGCGGCCCCGGCGATCGTCCGTTTCGTCGGCGGCGACGTCTCCGACGCCGTCGACGCCACCCGGTCGATGTACGAGATCACGCTGGCCGAGCACCCGGCGTACCAGATCCCCACCCTGGGCTTCCGGGGCACGCCCACGGGGGTCGACGTCACGCTCGTCGCGCGAACCGGCCGGCTGCCGGTCGTCAACACCGGCATCGCGGGCCGCGTCGCCGGAACCGGCCAGGTCGGAGCCGGTCTGGTGAGCCCTCCGGCCGAGGCGTTCACCGCGGCGCTCACCGCGCTCGCGAGTGCGTAAAGGAAGACCGAATTCCCATTGACCACTCTTTGACCCTAATATCAGTGGCCAGTCTCACAGTCTTGCAGACGCTCATGATCAACGATCATCATCCGAACCTGGGGATATGACGCGGACAAGCGTGAATTGGGGACCGCGGTATGACAACCGATCGCGTGCTCGGGAGGTCGCCCTCGATGGCTGAGGGTAGGAGCCCGGCGGGCGCGGGGGTGGCACCGGAGGGTCAGGGCAGGCTGGTCGGCAGGCGGTACCGCCTGCTGTCACCGGTCGGCCGTGGCGGCATGGGCATGGTGTGGCACGCCCATGACGTGCTGCTCGACCGCGACGTCGCCGTCAAGGAGCTGATCCTGCCCCTCGGGCTCGACCACGCCGGCACGCAGGTCGCCCACCGGCGCATGCTGCGCGAGGCCAGGTCCGCCGCGCGGCTCAGCCACCCCGGCATCGTCACCGTCCACGACGTCGTGGAGGAGGACGGGCGTCCCTGGATCGTCATGGAGCTGGTCCGCGCCTGGTCGCTGGAGCAGGCCATCCGGCAGAGCGGGCCGCTGCCCGTGGTCCAGGCGGCCGAGATCGGCGTCCGGGTGCTCGACGCGCTCAGGCACGCCCACGCCGCCGGCATCCTGCACCGCGACGTCAAGCCGGGCAACGTGCTGCTCACGGCCGACCGCGTCGTGCTCACCGACTTCGGCATCGCCGCGATCGAGGGCGACGTGACGGTCACGCAGACCGGCCTGCTCATGGGCTCGCCCGCCTACATCCCGCCGGAGCGCCTGCAGGGCCGCCCGATCACGCACGCCGCCGACCTGTGGTCGTTCGGCGCGACGCTGTACGCCGCCGTCGAGGGCAGGCCGCCCTACGAGGGACCGGACGCCGTGGCCGTCCTGGGCGCCGTGCTGACCCAGGAGCCCAACCATCCGCAGCGCGCGGGCGCCCTCCTGCCGGTCATCGACGGGCTGCTCCGCAAGAACCCGGCCGACCGCATGCCAGCGGGGCAGGCCGCCGACCTGCTGGAGCGCGTGCTGCGCACGCACGGCTCCGGCCTGCCCATCCGCGGTGCCGACGGCCACATCGCGACCCCGCTGCCCACGCGGGGCGACCCCACCCCGATGCAGATGCTCCCTCCGCTCGACCCTCCCTCCGGCCCGATCCCGTCGCGCATCATCGAGACCCCCTCGGGCCCGGTGCGCGTCCCGATCGACCCCCGCGCTTCCGGCGCCCCGTCCGGTCCCTTCCCCGCGCGCGGCGGCGACCCCTCGGGGCCGCACCGCATGCCCTTCCCGACCCCCGCCGGGTACGACGCGCTCGACGGCCCGACCGAGGGCAACCGGCGCGGCCCGTTCGACGCCGAGCGGAGCGGCGGGTTCCCCGACCCGCTCGCCGGCCCGTCGGGCGGGCACCCCGCCGCCTACGACGCCCTGCGCAGCGCCTCCGGGCCCCAGACGGGCGGGTACGGCGGCCCCCCGCCCAACCCGTACGACGCTCTGCGCAGCCAGTCCGGCGCCTACGAGATGCCGGGCGCCTCCACGGGCCCGCACCGCGCCGGCGGGCCCTACGACGCTCTCGGCGGCCCCTCCGGGCCCCAGCGGCCCGGCGACGACTACGACGCGCTCGGCAGCCCGTCCGGCTCCCAGCGGGCCGGCGGCTACGACGCGCTGAGCAGTCCCTCGGGCGGCCAGCGGCCCGGCGGCCCGTTCGAGGGCCTCGGCGGATCCACCGGCCCGCACCGCGCCGGCGGGTCCTACGACGCCCTGGGCAGCCCCTCCGGCGGCCAGCGGCCCGGCGGCCCGTTCGAGGGCCTCGGCGGATCCACCGGCCCGCACCGCACCGGGGGGTCCTACGACGCCCTCGCCGGCCCCTCCGGGCCCTACGACGCCCTGGGCGGCGCCTCCGGGCCCCAGCCCGGCCTCTACGACGCTCTGCGCAGCCCGTCCGGCCCGTTCGAGGCGCCGGGAGGCCCGGGCGGCGCACGCTCAGGCGACGACGTGCTGGTCGCGGGCTCGGGTGGGCGGCGCGGGGCGGGGTCGCCGAACCTGGCCGACCGGCTCGCCCGCGACCTTCCGGCCGACAACCCGTTCGGCCTGCCCGACCCCCGGGGCCCCGAGCCGCGCCCGGGCGACACCGGCCCCGGGCGCCGGGTTCGCGTCGACGACGTGACGGCCGAGCCCGCGCGCGAGGGCCGTTCCCCCCTGCTGCTCATCCTGGCCGGCGTCGGGGTGGTCGGCGTGGTCGCCGCGCTGCTGTTCGTGCTGTGGCCGAGCGGCGGCACCGCGCCGTCCGAAGACCTCGCCGCGCCGCTCGTCGCCACGAGCGCCCCGCCGGCGCCCTCCGGCGGGCAGCCGCAGGAGGAGGAGGACGCTGTCACCGACGAGCCCTCTGCGCCGTCCACCGAGATCCCGTCCGACTTCCGGGCGCGCGAGGCCGCCGGGGTGTCGGTCGCGGTCCCCGAGGACTGGACGACGTCGGCCTCCGACGCCGCGGTCACCTACACCGGCCCGAAGAGCTCGGGGCGGCGCATCCAGATCAAGCGGGTGCCCGCCACCGGCGACGACGGGCTGCAGGCGCTCACCCAGGCCAAGGACCAGGCGACCCTCACCGACTACGCGCAGGCCCGGCTGGAGTCCTCGCCGTTCGGGGAGTGGCGGTCGAGCGTGTGGGAGTACACCTACACCTCGCTCAACAACGTCACCACGCACGCCGTCACCCGGTTCATCGCCGTCGACGACGACCACGCCTACCAGGTGACGTTCACCGCCCCCGACGCCGAGTGGGAGCAGGCGGACAACCGCCAGACGATGGCCGTCCTCTGGGCCACCTTCAAGCCCGCCGGCTGACCGCCCCGGTCGCCGGGCCGGACCGCCTTAGGCGGGCGCCGGGCCGGTGAGCGGGATGGCGACCTCGTCCTCCAGCGGCGGCTCGATCTCCTGGGGACGGCAGCCGGTGGCCGCGAAGCAGCGGATGCGCAGCGTGCCGCCCTCCACCGAGACGTGCAGGAAGCTCTTGAAGAACGGCGGCTCGTCCCAGTCGGACAGCTCGGAGAACCAGCGGTGGAAGGTGCGCCCGACCGGCAGCCGGAACGGCATCGGCCAGCCGCCGAGCACCCGCGCCGCCCACTTCATCCGCGCGGTGATCTTCACGTTCGGAGGCGAGAGGTCGGCCACCGGAGCGGCCCCGGCCGTGCCGCCCGCACCCGCGAGGGACGGGGCGCCGGCGCCGGGAGCGGTCGAGGGTGGCGGCCCCGATACCGGTGAGGAGTCCGAACCTGGGCCGGGCGGGACGTCCGTGGCGGGGGCCGGCGGGGCGGTGGGGGCGCCCTCGGCGGCGCCGGTCGGGGGCGGAGCCGGAACGGGCGGGACGTCCGTGGCGGGGGCCGGCGGGGTGGCGGCGGGGGCGCCGCCGGAGACGCCCTCGGCGGTGCCGACGGGGCGCGGCGGGCGGTTGCCGATCTGGCGCGACATCAGCACCAGGCCCTCGTCGGGGGTGAGGTACAGCCAGGGCATGCGGAGCCGGTCGCGGTAGAGCTTGCTGTAGAACGACAGCGAGTCGCCGCGCAGCGGGTAGCACTTGAAGCGGTCCTCGTGCACGCCGCCCACGTCGACCCGGCGGATGGTGTGGGTCGCGTGCGTGAACGCCCCTCCCCCGCCGGAGACGATGTACTGGATCACCCGGCCGTCCACCTCGACGGGATACCGCTGGTAGTTGTGGGTGTCGCCGCCGATGGCCGCGACGTAGTTGTGCGCCGGGTCCCTGACGATGTCGTCGACCGTGCCGCCGTCCTCGATCGGGCAGGGGTGGTAGGAGTTGCGGTCGTAGATCGGCTTGCCGGTGATCAGCACCTTGGGCCGGGGGTCGGCCGACACCGCCCGCAGCCAGGCCCCCTGGTCGCGGTCGACGGTGCCGGTGATGCCGGTGTCGATGCCGACGAGCATCAGGCCTGGCAGGTCGATCACCCAGTACGGGGCGGGCTGCTCGGCGCGCTGCTCGGGCCGGGAGCGCAGCGCGCGGGCCTTGGCGAGCCGCGCCTCGTCGATCGGCTCCGGCTTCCGCCACAGCAGACCGCGCAGCCCGGCGGGCGAGAGCGAGAACTTCGGCCGCCCTCCGGACAACGCGGGCGCGTCGCAGAAGACGCGCATGAAGCCGCCCAGGCCGTCGTACCAGTCGTGGTTGCCGGGGATCGCGTAGATCGGGGCCTTGTAGTCCTGGTAGGGCCGGAAGAACTTGTCGCCGTACTCGTTGCCCGACCCGGTGGGGTAGATGACGTCGCTGACCACGACGGCGAAGGAGGTGTCCTCCCCGATCTTGAGCAGGCCGGGCACCACGGCGTACTGCGAGGCGTCGCCCTCGCCGGTGTCGCCGATGACCAGGAAGCTGTAGTCGGCGCCCACCTCGGGCTTGACGCGGAAGCCGGGGTCGGCGCCGCGTTCCTCGCGCGCGGCGATCCAGCGCCTGCGCACCTCGTTGGACGGGTCGCCGAGGAGCTGGGCGAGGATCTCGTTGCGCGAGCGCCACAGCGTGCGCGGATGCAGCCACGAGAAGCTGTGCTCGCCGGTGGGCCGCAGCGCCTGGAACGCGCCCATCTCCTCGCACGCCCACCCGGCGCCCTCTTCCGACACCCGCGACGAAGCCCGCCGCCCGCGCGCCGCCGCCCGCTCGACATCCACCATGGCCCTATCTTGGCCATGATCTTCCCCCGGCGCACGCCGGATCCTCAGGCCGGCAAGGCGATCGCGACCTCGGGGCCGGGCGTCCGGCGGCGCGCGCCGGATCCCGAGCCCGCCCGGGAGAGGGCCCGACCTGGTCCTTCGGCGGGGGGCCGGCCGCTCCGGGCTGCGGATCGGGGCACCGGGGGCCGGGACATCGACCGGGCCACCTGCCGTCAGCGGATCAGAACACCGAGGCCCAAGACACCGGCCCGACCACCTGCCGTCAGCGGATCAGGACGCCGGGGTTGAGGATGCCGGCCGGGTCCAGGCGCTCCTTCACCGCGCGCAGGATGTCCACGCCCAGTTCCCCGATCTCGGCCGCGAACGCCTCGCGGTGGTCGGTGCCCACGCCGTGGTGGTGGGAGATCGTCCCGCCGGCCAGGCCGATGGCCTCGCTGACGGCGGCCTTGGCCGTCGCCCACTGCTCCACGGGGTCGCCGATCTGCGCGGCGACCACGGTGAAGTACAGCGACGCGCCGGTGCCGTACACGTGCGAGACGTGGCACATGACCAGCGGCGCGTACCCGGGCCCGGACGTGAGGGTCGCGGCCAGGGCCTGCCTGACGGCGTCGTACAGCCGGGGGATGCCCGACCAGAAGCAGGCGGTCTCCACCGTCTCGACGACGGCGCCGGCCGACAGCAGGGCGTCGCGCAGGTAGGGCGCGCCGAAGCGGCCGCGCGCCCAGGCCTCGCCGGGCTCGGGGCCGAGCGGCACGCCGCCCATCTCGGACAGGATGCCGTCGGCGCGCTCGCGCCGGTAGGCGACGTCGCCCGCGTCGCCCTCGTACCCGACCACGGCCAGGCAGCCGCCGCCGGACTGAAGGCCGTCCAACTCGCCGAGCTCTCCCGGCTTGGCCAGGCCGACCGCGGTCTCGGTCTCGTCGGACAGGCGGAGCACGGTGGGCGCCGGCCCGGCCTGGACCAGCCGCCGCAGCGCCGCCGTGCCGGCCGCGAAGGACGGGAACCGCCAGCCCTCGTACACCTTCACGGCGGGCGCCTCGCGCACCCGCAGCCGCAGCGAGGTGATCACGCCGAACGCCCCCTCGGAGCCGAGGACCAGGTGGCGCAGGTCGGGGCCGGCCGCCGACCGGGGGGCGCGCCCGAACTCCATGGCGCCGCGCGGGGTGGCGACGGTGACGCCCACCACCATGTCGTCGAAACGGCCGTACCCGGCCGACGCCTGGCCGCTGGACCGGGCGGCGGCGAACCCGCCGAGGGTGGCGTACTCGTACGACTGGGGGAAGTGGCCGAGCGTCAGCCCGTGCCCGGCGAGCAGGCGCTCGGCCTGGGGGGCGCGCAGCCCGGGCTCCAGGCCGGCGACCATGGACTCGGCGTCCACCGACAGCAGCCGGTCGAGCCGGGCGAGGTCGAGCGCGACCACCCCGGCGAACCCGTCGCGGGAGGCGACCAGCCCGCCGACCACCGACGTGCCGCCGCCGAAGGGGACCACCGCGACCCGGTGGCGCGCGCACACGCGCAGCACCTCCAGCACCTCGTGGTGCGAGCCGGGCAGCAGCACGGCGTCGGGCGCGTCGGAGCCGTCGCCCGCGCGCATGCGCAGCAGGTCGGGGGTCGACTTGCCCCGGGTGTGGCGGATACGGGCGTCGTCGTCGAACCGGACGTGCTCGGCGCCCACGGCCTCGCCCAGGTCGGACAGCACGAGCGGCGACAGGGCCGCCGCGTTCAGCCTGACCTCGCCGAAGGTCGCCGGCGGGCCGGCGGGCTCGCGGACGCCGAGCACCTCGCGCAGGAGCGTGAGCACGGGCTCGGGCAGTCCGGCGGCCTTGGCGGGGTCGCCCCAGCCCGACCAGAGCATGGGTTCGGGCGATATGTCGGGAGTCTCCACGTCCTACACTTTGACACGCCCCGCTGTGGGACCGGCGCACGTCCCCGCCGCGCCGGTGCGGAGGGGCGGGAGGCCGGTCCGTTCCGCAGACCGCTTCGACCCGGGCCTCACCCGGCGGCCCTCGCGGGCCCGCGAGGCCGGCCCGTGGAGGTGCCGCCGTGAACGCCTCGCTCAACGCCGCACGCCGCACGCGCGAGCTCGCGCGTGCGGCGGAGACGGTCTCGGACCTGCTGGTGGTGGGGCTCGGCGCCACGGGCGCGGGCGTGGCCCTGGACGCCGCTTCGCGCGGCCTCTCCGTGACGGCGATCGACGCCCACGACCTGGCCTTCGGCACCTCGCGGTGGAGCTCGAAGATGATCCACGGCGGCCTGCGCTACCTGGCCAAGGGCCAGGTGGGCGTGGCCATGGAGAGCGCGGCCGAGCGCGGGGTGCTGCTGTGCCGGACCGCCCCGCACCTGGTGCGGGCGCAGCCCTACCTGCTGCCGCTCACGCCGGAGGTGCCGGGCGGGCTGGCCGCGACCGTGATGGCCGGCTACCGGATGGGAGACCTGCTCCGGGCGGCGGCCCGCACCCCGCGCCGGGTGCTCCCCGGCCCCTCGCGCGTGCCGGCCTCGCGCGCCCTGGCGATGGCGCCGGCGCTGCGCGCCGAGGGCCTGCGGGGCGCGCTGGCGTCGTTCGACGGGCGGGTCGTCGACGACGCCCGGCTGGTCGTCGCCATCGCGCGGACGGCCGCCGCCCACGGGGCGTCCGTCCTCACCCGCTGCCGGGCCCTGTCCCTGAGCGGGGACGGCGCCCGGGCCCGCGACGAGCTGACCGGCGAGACGTTCACGCTGCGCGCCCGCAGGGTGATCAACGCGGCCGGCGTGTGGGCGGGCGGGCTGACCGACGCCGTGACGCTGCGGCCGTCCCGCGGCACCCACCTGGTGCTGCGCCCCGGCGTCCTGGGCGGGATGCGCGCAGGCCTGCACGTGCCGATCCCGGGCCACCCCGGCCGGTTCGCCCTCGTCCTGCCGCAGGAGGACGGCCGCGTGTACGCCGGCATCACCGACGAGCCGGTGGAGGGCGCGATCCCGGACGTCCCGGAGGCTCCGGAGGCCGACGTCGCCTTCCTCCTCGGCGTCCTGCAGTCCACTTTCGCCACTCCAGTCACACGCGAGGACGTGGCCGGCGCCTACGCGGGGCTGAGGCCGCTGCTGGCGGCCGACGGGCGCACGGCCGACCTCTCCCGCAGACACGCGGTCGTGAAGGGCTCTGACGGCGTCGTGACGGTGGTCGGCGGCAAGCTCACCACCTACCGCAGGATGGCACGGGACGCCGTGGACGCGGCGTTCCCCGGCGCCGCCCCCTCGCGGACCTCCCGCCTTCCCCTGACCGGCGCCCCGGGCGGGCCGCGCGCGGCCTCGCCGGACACCGGCGCGCGCCCCGGCCCGCCGGCGCCGTCCCGTCTGACCGCCCGCTACGGGTCGGAGGCGGCGGCCGTGCACCGGCTCGCCGATCCGGACGCCGAGACGCTGCCGCTGGGCGTCACCACGGCCGAGCTGGTGTGGGCGGTGCGGCACGAGGGGGCGCTGGACGCCGGGGACCTGCTCGACCGGCGCACGCGCATCGGCCTGGTGGCGCAGGACCGGGCTGCGGCGCTGCCGGCGGCCGAGCGCGTGCTCCGCGAGCACCTGGGGTAGCCGCCCCGCGGCGCCCGAACGGGCGGGCGCGTGACCCGGGTTCCGACCACGGCCGGCCGCGCCCTCGGGCCGCCGGCCCGCGCTCCTCGGAGAGTGAGCTATCTCACTCTCGGCGTCCCCCATGTTCACGCCGGACTCTTCGGGGCATCTCGTCCCCTCACCGAAGAGGACGGAGGACATAGGTTAGTCTTACCTAAGTGAGCGGGGAGGGACGCGTGAAGGTCGAGCGGATGCGGGGGTGCGACCACCCCGCGGGATGCCACACCGGCGAGGTGCCGACGCACGCCAGCGCGACGGTCGGCGCGCGCTTCTGGCTGCTGGTCGAGCACAACGGCCCATGGGCCTCCCACCTCGACGACTGCGACCTGCCCCCCGAGATCCACGCCCTGATCGACCAGGCCTCTGAGCTGGGCGTTCGCCCCCAGCTCATCCGCCGCCCCGGGCGCCGCCCGGGGACGGACGCCCCCTACCGGATCATCGTGGCCGACTCCGCCGCCCGCGCCCCGTGGGCGGCCGTGGGGTTCTTCGAGAATCCCACCGATCTTGACCTGCGGTCACTCGTGCGCGGAGTGGTTCCGGAGTCCTGCATACTGGTGAAGGAGCCGCTGTTCCTGGTCTGCACCCATGCCAAGCGCAACGCGTGCTGTGCCCGGCTCGGTATTCCCCTCGCGCGGGTTTTGGCCGACAGCCAGCCGGGAAGGGTGTGGGAGACCACCCACGTCGGCGGCGATCGATACGCCGCCAACCTTGTGTGCTTGCCACACGGGCTTTACTACGGCAGCATGTCTCAGGCTGCCGCGATCGCGGCGGCAAACGCGTACCGGCACGGCGAGATCGTTCTCGACCGCTTCCGGGGACGCGCGGGCATCCCTGAGCCATCGCAGGCCGCCGAGCATTTCGTCCGGGTTCATACGGGCGAGCTCTCGGTAGGCGGAGTGGCCGTGGAATCCACCAGGTCGGACGGTGACGTCACCAGGGCGATCGTACGCCTCGGTAACGTCCGGTTCCGGGTTGTGGTCGAGCGTGCGGTGTTCACGACGCCGTGCGGTACGGCATGTGCCGACACGATCGCGACCTACAGGCTGGCGGCGCTGGAGCCATTCCAGTGCGGCACGCCCGTCCTGACCTGAGGCTCCCCTAGGAGCCGGGAACACCGCGGGCTATCACGGCGTTGGTACCAGGGACGCCAGAAGCGTCCATCGCGCCACAAACACGCAAAAATTACACCTAAGGTGGTTTCTCATGTCTCAGGTACGTCGGCAGATCGCCCGCCCGCGCCCCAGTTGGGGTTGGCAGGATGATGCCGCGTGCCGGGGAGAGGACCTCGTGCTGTTCTTCGGTCCTGACGGCGAGCGCCAGCCTGAGCGTGACATCCGCGAGCGCAAGGCCAAGGCCATCTGCGCCCAGTGTCCCGTCCGCGCCGAGTGTCTCGACTACGCCCTCTCCCGTCCGGAGAAGTACGGCACGTGGGGCGGTCTGAACGAGGACGAGCGCGCGTCCGAGCGCCGTCGGCGCATGAGGCGCGCGGCCAGCGCCGGCATCAGCGCCGCTTGAGCCTCCTCCACCGGCATGCACCTTTCAGCGTGATCATGCGGCTCCCCCGCTTCCGCGCGCCTTCGGGAGCAGAACGGCGCCGCATGATCACGCGGACGTCCCCCGCTCGCGGGCGGCGCCCGGCAACTCCCTCGTCACCGGCCAAGGCGCATCCTCTCGTCATGTTCCCGGCCCCGCCGCAGCAGGCGGAGCACGTCGGCGTCGGTCAGCTGGTCGAACCGCCGGTACCACTGGCCGACCGCGTGAAAGTCGGGCGGGGTGGCGACCACCATCACCTCGTCCGCCTCGTCGCGTAGCGCCCTGACCGTCTTGCCGGCTCCCACGGGAACCGCCAGCAGCAGCCTGCGGGGCCGAGCGCCGCGCACGGCGCGCAGCGCCGCCCGGGCCGTCGCCCCCGTGGCCAGCCCGTCGTCCACGACGACGACATCACGCTTCGCCAGGCGCGGCAGCGCACGCTCACCCCGGTAGAGCTCCACCCTCCTGGCCAGCTCCCGCCGCTCGTGCTCCACGACGGCCGCGACGTCCGCCTCGGTGATCATCAGCCGCTCCAGCAGCGGGGCGTCGAAGACCGGCTCCCCGCCCTCCGCGATGGCGCCCACCCCGAGCTCGGGCTCGCCCGGATACCCGATCTTCCTGGTCACCAGGACGTCCACCGGCGCGCCCAGCCGCTCGGCCACCGGCACGGCGACGGCCACGCCCCCGCGCGGCAGCGCGAGGACCACCGGATCGGCCAGGCCGATGTCGGCGAGCATCTCGGCGAGCTGCTCCCCCGCCTCCGCCCTGTCGGCGAACGGCAGGGACACCCGCCGGCCGGCGCCCATGCCTCCAACGTACCCGCCCACCCGCGATGGCAAAGCCGTGCGCGGGCGGGCACGGAACCGCCCGGCGGGGCCGGGCCCCCGCCGGGCCGGTCGGCGGCCCCCGCGCCCCGGTCGCTCAGGGGCGGTTCCTGCCGCGCATCGACTTGTGGATGATCTTCCACTTGCGCGCCTGCTCCGCCCGCAGCCGGGCGTCGGTACGGCCGGCCATCCAGGCGGCCTCCCGCTGGAGCTTGCGCCAGCTCGCGAGGCGGCGCTCGGGCAGCTCGCCGGACTCCATCGCCGCGAGGACGGCGCAGCCCGGCTCGCTCTCGTGCGCGCAGTCGCCGAACCGGCACCGCCCGGCGAGCTCCTCGATGTCGGCGAACACCAGGTCGACGCCCTGGCTCATGTCGTACATGCCGACCCGGCGGATTCCGGGCGTGTCGATGATCAGGCCGCCGCCGGCCAGCGGCACCAGCTCGCGGTGCACCGTCGTGTGCCGCCCCCGGCCGTCGACGGCGCGCACCTGCTGGGTCTCCATCACCTCGGCGCCGGCGAGCGCGTTGACCAGCGTCGACTTGCCCGCACCGGACGCGCCCAGCACGACGGCGGTGCGCGAGCCCGCCAGGTGGGCGCGCGCGAGGTCGACGCCCTCCCCCGTCATCGCGCAGACGCCGTGGACGTCCACGCCGGGCGCGGCCCGCGCCACGTCGTCGAGCAGGCCGGCGAGGTGCTCGCCGATGAGGTCGGCCTTGGTGACGAGCACGACCGGCAGCGCGCCGCTCTCCCAGGCCAGGGCGAGCAGCCGCTCCACCCGGCCGAGGTCGGCGAAGTCGCCGCCGTGCATGGCGGGCTCGGCGACGAAGACCACGTCGATGTTGGCCGCCAGCACCTGCCCCTGCGAGTCGCCGGACAGGCCGCCCCGCGAGTCGCGGCTCACCCCGCCTCGTACGAAGGCCGTGCGGCGCGGCAGGACGGAGTCCAGTTCCCAGCGGCCCTCGGGCAGCAGCCGCAGCGCGGCCCAGTCGCCCACGCAGGGCAGGGCCACGGGGTCGCCGGCCGCGGCCCGGCGCAGCCGGGCGCCGTAGGTGACGTGGTGGTGGCCGTCGGCGGTGAGGACGTCCGCGGCACCGCGATCGACGCGGGCCACGCGGGCGGGGACGGCGCCGCCCGGGAGATCGGCGGAGAGGGACTCGTTCCAGCCGAGAGTTGAGAGGTCGAGACCAGGAGAGGTCAACTGAGGCACCCTTCGAGAACCGGGTGCCTGGCTTCAGCGCGTCGGCGGCACCCGGGTGGAGACTGACAGGAGTCTGGGCATGCTCATGCGAAAGACCCGCATCGGTCCTCACCTCCTCTCGAAGTGCCGCCCATCGAAGGGCGGCCTGGCCGGGCCCACTTTATCGCGGGCCCGGCGGCCGGGCGCAAGCGTATTTCGCGCGCCCGGCGTCGTGCTCAGCTCAGGCCGGGAACCGGGAACGTGCCGGTCAGCTCGCTGACCTCCGCGTGCACGCGCGCGATGACGTCCTCGGCGTCGCCCTTGGACACGGCGGTGACGACCTCGTCCATCCAGGCGCCGATCTGCCGCATCTCGGCCTCGCCCATGCCGCGGCTGGTCACCGACGGCGTGCCGATGCGCAGGCCCGACGGGTCGAACGGCTTGCGCGGGTCGAACGGGACGGTGTTGTAGTTGGTCTCCAGGCCGGCGCGGTCGAGCGCCTGCGCCGCGGGCTTGCCCGCGACGCCCTTGGAGGTCAGGTCGATCAGGATCAGGTGGTTGTCGGTGCCGCCGGACACCAGCGAGAACCCGCGGGACGACAGCTCCTCGGCCAGGGCCTTGGCGTTGGTCACCACCTGGTGGGCGTAGGCCTTGAAGTCGTCGCCCGACGCCTCGCGCAGCGCGACCGCGATGGCGGCCGTGGTGTGGTTGTGCGGGCCACCCTGCAGGCCGGGGAAGACGGCCTTGTTCAGCGCCTTGGCGTGCTCGTCGTCGGAGGCCATGAGCATCGCGCCCCGGGGGCCGCGCAGGGTCTTGTGCGTGGTGGTGGAGATGACGTCGGCGTGGCCCACCGGCGAGGGGTGGGCGCCGCCGGCCACCAGGCCCGCGATGTGGGCGATGTCGGCGGCCAGCACGGCGCCGACCTCGCGGGCGATCTCGGCGAAGGCCGGGAAGTCGATCGTGCGCGGGATCGCGGTGCCGCCGCAGAAGATCAGCTTGGGCCGGTGCTCCAGGGCGAGCGCCCGCACCTCGTCCATGTCGATGCGACCGGTGTCCTCGCGCACGCCGTACCGCACCGGGGAGAACCACTTGCCGGTGGCCGACACCGACCAGCCGTGGGTCAGGTGGCCGCCGAACGGCAGGCCCATGCCCATGACGGTGTCGCCGGGGTTCAGGAACGCCAGGTAGATCGCCAGGTTGGCGGGCGAGCCGGAGTAGGGCTGGACGTTGGCGTGGCCCACCCCGAACAGCGCCTTGGCGCGCTCGATGGCCAGCGTCTCGATCTGGTCGATGACCTGCTGGCCCTCGTAGTAGCGCTTGCCGGGGTAGCCCTCGGAGTACTTGTTGGTGAGGACGGTGCCGGTCGCTTCGAGCACGGCCTTGGAGACGTAGTTCTCCGAGGGGATCAGCTTGACGGTGTCGGCCTGGCGGCGCTCTTCGGCGGCGACGAGCTCGGCGATCTGGGGATCGACATCGGCGAGAGAACTCATGGCTCTACCCTTCGTTGGCTCAAGTGATGAACTCCTTGGCTCCGCGAAGACCCAGGCGCCCGGCCTCCGCCCTTCTCGCTCCCCGGTGGTATCCCACCTCAACGCGCCAGTCACGTCTCAGTCAGACGATAGCGGACCCGGGCTCGCTCTCACTTCTTCCAGCGGGCCACAAGCGATCGACCTCGGCGTTGAGCGTCGCCCCGATGAGCACCGCGAGCGCCGTGATGTACAGCCACAGCAGCACGGCGATCGGGGCGGCCAGCGACCCGTAGACCGACAGCGGCGTGAACCAGGCGGCCAGCACCGCGCGCAGGACCGCCGCGCAGGCGATCCAGATGACCAGCGCGAGCAGCGCGCCCGGCAGCTCGCGCCACCAGCGCGTGCGCACGGGCACGCTGACGTGGTACAGCAGCGTGAGCACCAGCACCGAGCCCGCGACGAGCACCGGCCAGTACAGGACGTCGACCAGCCCGCCGTACCGCGACAGGGCGCCCGACAGCATGGTGGGGCCGAGCACGAGGATCGGCATGACGATCAGGCCGAGCAGCAGCGCCGCCAGGTACAGGCCGAACGACATGATGCGCGTGCGGATGATGCCGCGCGTCTCGCCCAGCCCGTAGGAGATCGAGATGAGGTCGACGTAGACGAACAGCGCCCGTGAGCCCGACCACAGCGCGAGCAGGAAGCCCACGGAGATCAGCGACACCTGCCCGCCCTTCAGGACGTCGTCCAGGAGGGGCTTGACCACCCGGTCGACGGTGTCGCCGCTGAACAGCAGGTGCGACTGGTCGAGCACCCAGGCGCGGCTCTCGGCCACGGTGCCGGGGCCGACGACCGGGGTGAGATGGCCGAGCAGGCCGATCAGGCCGAGTACGAACGGGGGCAGCGACAGCAGCGCGAAGAAGGCCGCCTCGCCGGCCAGGCCGGTGACCCGGTAGGTGAACCCGGCGACCGCCGTCGCGCGGACGACCGCCCACAGCGGCGAGCGCCCCACCCAGGCCCACACGGACGACCCTCGGACGGCCGACAGGCCCGCGGACGCCACGGAGGCGCCCGCCCTGGCCTTCCTCACCAGCCGGCGGCGGATACGCGTGCGCCGCCTGGGCAGGGCGGCCCGCGTGTCGGCGGACGTCACGGCATCCACGGGAATGCGCACCATGCTGTTACCACGACCCCACCGCGTAGATGTGCGTGCACGGCGCCTACCCGCAGGGACGCGGCTGTATCAGGCACTCCGTCGGCTGATTTTCCATGCTATCGATTCCGGGCACCTGAAAACGGCGTGCGGTGCGGTTCAGGTCCAGGTCAGCCCAGCGCCTTGGCCAGCCCGGCCGGGCGTCCGCCGCCCGGCGGGCCGGCGAACGCCTGGGCCCGCGACATCCAGCGCCGCGCGGTCTCCCCGCGCACCTCCAGCGCGGTGTCGGCGAGGGCGCAGCGCTGGGTGACCAGCAGGCAGAAGTCCAGGGCGGGGCCGCGCACCAGGTCGGCGGCGTCCTCGGGCCCGTAGGCCCACGGGGTGCCGTCCGGCAGCGCCAGCTCGACGCGCACCGGGTCCGCCGGCGGCTCCTCGCCGCGCACGGTGAAGCCGTAGGGCAGGGCGCGCGCGCCGAGCAGGGCGACGTGGCGCAGCCGCGCGGTCGGCACGCGCGACACGCCCAGGGCGTCGGCCACGTCCTGCCCGTGCGCCCACGTCTCCATGAGCCGGGCGGTGACGAACGACGCGGCCGACATGTCGAACCCGTACCAGGGCAGCCGCGCCCGGGGGTCGAGGCGCTCGAAGACCTCCAGGCTGCGGGCGCGGGCCGCCAGGAACCATTCGAGGACCTGCGCGGCGGACAGGGCGCGGGCGGTGGCGGCGATCTCGTCCACGGCGTTCTCCCGGCCTAGCACGCCGGGCACGGTGGCGCGGAAGCCCTCGGGGTCGGTGGCCGCCGCGGTGGCGGCGTCGTCGAACCAGGCCAGGTGGCTGATCTGGTCGCGCACCGCCCAGCCCTCGGCCGGCGTCGGCAGCTCCCACGCCTGCGGGGGGATCCCCCTGATCACGGCCGTCAGCTCGTCGCCCTCACGGCGGAGGTCGGCGAGCAGCTCGGACATGGGCACCGCCACGGGCCACCTCCAGGTCACGTAGGCACACGCCAGCGTAACCGAGCGATGTTCTGGAATGAAACGGGGGAAGGATGGAGGGGTGATCTGCGAGAAGTGCAAGATCGACCGGCACGAGGAGTGCCGGGGCGGCTCGTGGTGTGACTGCCAGCACCGCCCGCCCGGCGAGCCCGCGGAGCCGCGGCTCGGCTGGCCCGGCCAGGGGTGACGCCGCCCTCGCGGGCCACGCCGATGTCCATACTCTGGACCCGCCGTTGGCTATCGGGCCCGGGAGGGGTATCGTCTGGAACATGCCAGCGGATCCGCTTCTCGTCGTGCGACGCCACGTCGACTTCCTGCGTGTCCGCAGTGCCATCTGTATCGACGCTTGTTGACCGCCGCCCCGCTGTCTTCTTCTGCCAGCACGGGCGCGTGAACAGGCGTCTTTTCGCGTGTTCCCCCGGACTCCTCCTCATGGAGCCGGTAGGACCCTGCCTGCGCGCGTTCGTGCGACCTGATGACCATTCTCGGCAAAGGACGCACCATGACCAGCCCGCCCAGGCCTGCGAACCGCCACCACAAGCGCCCGCGAGGTGAAGGCCAATGGGCTCTCGGCTACCGTGAGCCGCTCAACAAGAACGAGGAGAACAAGAAGAACGACGACGGGCTGAACGTCCGTCAGCGGATCATCGACGTCTACTCCAAGAGGGGCTTCGACTCCATCGACCCGGCCGACCTCCGTGGCCGCATGCGCTGGTACGGGCTCTACACCCAGCGCAAGCCCGGCATCGACGGCGGCAAGACGGCGATCCTGGAGCCCGAGGAGCTCGACGACCGCTACTTCATGCTCCGCGTCCGCATCGACGGCGGCCAGCTCGACCTCGCCCAGCTCCGCACCATCGCCGACATCGCCAACCGGTACGCCCGGGGCACCGCCGACGTCACCGACCGGCAGAACGTCCAGCTCCACTGGGTGGAGATCGAGTCGGTGCCCGCGATCTGGGAGGCGCTGGAGGCCGTCGGGCTGTCGACCACCGAGGCGTGCGGCGACACCCCGCGCGTCGTGCTCGGCTGCCCGCTGGCCGGCATCGACGCCGAAGAGGTGCTCGACGCCACCGAGCAGATCACCGACACCGTCGCCCGGTACGTCGGCGACAAGGCCTTCTCCAACCTGCCCCGCAAGTTCAAGTCGGCGATGAGCGGCTGCCCGGCGCACTGCACGGTCCACGAGATCAACGACGTCGCGTTCGTGGGCGTCGAGAACGAGGCCGGCGAGAAGGGCTACGACCTGTGGGTGGGCGGCGGCCTGTCCACCAACCCGATGATCGGCAAGCGGCTGGGCGCGTTCGTCCGGCCCGAGCAGGCCCACGAGGTGTGGGCGGGGGTCATCGGCATCTTCCGCGACTACGGCTACCGCCGCCTGCGCCACCGGGCGCGCATCAAGTTCCTGGTCAGCGACTGGGGTCCCGAGCGCTTCCGCGAGGTGCTCGAGAGGGAGTACCTCGGCTACACGCTGGCCGACGGCCCCGCGCCCCAGCCGCCGCGCGGCGACCGGCGCGACCACGTCGGCGTGTTCCCGCAGAAGGACGGAAACTTCTACGTGGGCTTCGCCCCCAAGGTGGGCCGGCTCGACGGCGACAAGCTGCACCTGATCGCCGACGTCGCCGAGCGGTACGGCTCCGGCCGCGTCCGCACCACCGTCGAGCAGAAGATGGTCATCCTGGACGTCGCCCCCGACAAGGTCGACGGCGTCGTGGCCGACCTGGAGGCCGCCGACCTGCAGGTCAGGCCCAGCACGTTCCGGCGGCAGACCATGGCCTGCACCGGCATCGAGTACTGCAAGCTGGCGATCGTCGAGACCAAGGCCCTGGCCTCCGACCTCATCGACGAGCTGGAGCGCCGCCTGCCCGACTTCACCGACCCGCTGACCATCAACGTCAACGGCTGCCCGAACTCCTGCGCCCGCATCCAGGTGGCCGACATCGGGCTGAAGGGCCAGCTCGTCACCGACGCGGCCGGCAGGCAGGTGGAGGGCTTCCAGATCCACCTGGGCGGCTCGCTCGGCCTGTCCGCCGGCTTCGGCCGCAAGGTGCGCGGTCTGAAGGCCACCGCCGAGGAGCTGCCCGACTACATCGAGCGCGTTCTGAAGAACTTCCAGAGCCAGAAGGACGACGGCGAGAGCTTCGCGGCGTGGGTGCAGCGCGCCGAAGACGCGGACCTCAAGTGAGCCCGCGCACGAGGGCCGGAGCGGGCTCGTGAGCGAGCGCGCGGTGCCCTTCCACTGCCCGTACTGCGGGGATGAGGACCTCGAACCCTACGAGGGCGACGGCGGCTGGTACTGCCGGTCGTGCGCCCGCGCCTTCCGGCTGAAGTTCCTCGGCCTAGGCGTCCGATCATGAGCGGCCGCTCGCGCCCCGAGCGCCCGCACACCCAGTCCAACGAGGAGCGGTGAGCACCATGACCATTGTGGAGATCGAGACGGGGTTAGAGCGTCAGCGCGGTGTGCTGGACCTGCGGGGGATCGCCGACTCGGCGTCCGACTTCCTGGAGGAGGCCTCCGCGCGCGAGATCATCCGCTGGGCGGCCGCGACGTTCGGCGACCGCCTGTGCCTCACGTCCTCGATGAGCGACGCGCTGCTGATCGACCTGGTGAGCCGGGTGAAGCCCGGGGTGGACGTGCTGTTCATCGACACCGGCTACCACTTCGCCGAGACCATCGGCACCCGCGACGCCGTGCAGCAGGTCTACCCCGTCAACGTGATCAACGTCCAGCCGTCCCGCACGGTCGGCGAGCAGGACCGCGACCTGGGCCCACGCCTGCACGGCCGCAACCCCGACCTTTGCTGCTACCTGCGCAAGGTGGAGCCGCTCAACCGCGCGCTGGAGCCGTACCTGGCGTGGATCTCCGGCATCCGCCGCGACGAGTCGCCCACCCGGACGTCCACGAAGGTCGTCGAGTGGGACGCCAAGCGTCAGATGATCAAGGTGAACCCGATCGCGCGCTGGACGCAGGACGACGTCGACAACTACATGGCCGACAACGGCGTGATCGTCAACCCGCTGCACTACGACAACTACCCCTCGATCGGCTGCTCCCCCTGCACCCGCAGGGTCGCCGACGGCGAGGACGTGCGCAGCGGCCGCTGGGCCGGCATGGGCAAGACGGAATGCGGCATCCACCTCTGATCCCGCTCCCCGTCCCCGCCCCGGCCGCGCGGGCCGAGGCGGCGCCCCGCCGGTTCCCCTCCCCGCCCGGGGAGGCGCCGGGCCGATCCTCGCCGTCACCCGCGGAGGCCGGCCACGGGCCGCCGCCGCCGCTCGTCGCGGTCGCCCACGGGTCGCGTGACCCGCGCGCCTCCGCCACGGTGCAGGCCCTGCTGGACGCCGTGCGGCTGGCGAGCCCGGCCCTGGACGTCCACGAGGCCTATCTCGACCACACGCGGCCGTCGCTCGGCGAGGCACTGCGGGGGCTGGAGGAGGCCGTGGTGCTGCCGCTGCTGCTCACCGAGGCCTACCACAGCCGCGTCGACATCCCCGCCGTGATCGCCGAGGCCGGCGCGGGCGGGCACGCGCCGCGCGTCCACCAGGGCGCCACCCTCGGCCCGCATCCCCTGCTCGTCACCGCCCTGGAGCGCCGGCTGCGCGAGGCCGGCGTCGAGATCGGCGACCCCGGCACCGCCGTCGTGCTGGTCTCCGCCGGCTCCAGCGACCGGCGGGCCAACGCGGTCGTCGCCGAGATGGCCCGCGACTGGTCACGGGCCCGTCCCTGGCACTCGGTCACCCCCGCCTACGCCTCGGCCGCCTCCCCCACCCCCGAGCAGGCGGTCCGCGCCGTGCTCGACGGCGCCGCCCGCCGCAGGCGGGCCGCCCCCCGCGTCGTGGTGGCCCCGTACCTGCTCGCCTGCGGCCACTTCGCCGACAAGACCCGCCGCACGGCCATGGGGGCCGGCGCCCACACCGTCGCCGACCCGCTCGGCCCGGCCCCGGAGCTGGTCGCCGTCCTGCTCTCCCGCTACGCCCAGGCCGTCCGCGCCTTCCGCGCCGCCGGCCCCGCGCCCGCGCGCGCCTGACCCCGCGCGCCCGCCGCTCCGCCCGCGGCCGGCCCCCGCCGCATGAGGCGAGGGTCTGGAACGCCATGCGCACGCGTGTCCCCGTTGCGTCACGCCACGATCCGGCACGGGCGACCCCTTCTCTAAAGTGATATCACTTTGCTATTGTCGTGCCATGAGCGAGACAACGGGAGGAACGATGACGGCGGTGCCGAAGATCGAGGACGTCGACGTGGAGATGCCCCCGGCACAGGTGAGCGAGCGCCGGCCGATGGAGACGACGGGCTGGCCGTGGCTGGGCCTGGGGGTCGCACTGGTGGTCGGCGGCGTGGTCGCCTTCGTCCGCGGCATCGCGGACACGGCGCCCGGGGTGGTGGTGACCGGCATCGCGCTCGTCCTGCTGGGGATCCTGGTGCTGCTGGGCCTCATGGCGATCGCCCCGGGTGAGGCGCGGGTGGTCCAGCTGCTCGGCCGCTACATGGGCACCGCCCGCAGCGACGGGCTGCGCTGGACGATCCCGTTCACCTGGCGGACCAAGATCTCCACCAGGATCCGCAACCACGAGACGGGCACCGCCAAGGTCAACGACGTCGACGGCAACCCGATCGAGATCGCCGCCGTCGTCGTGTGGCAGGTGCAGGACACCGCCAAGGCGAAGTTCGAGGTCGACGACTTCGTGGAGTTCGTCGCCATCCAGACCGACACCGCGGTGCGGCACATCGCGGGCAACTACCCCTACGACTCCCACCAGGAGAACCAGCTGTCCCTGCGCGAGAACGCCGACGAGATCACCGGCAAGCTGTCGGCCGAGATCGCCGCCCGCGTGCACTCGGCCGGGGTGCGGGTGATCGAGTCCCGCATCACCCGGCTCGCGTACGCGCCGGAGATCGCCCAGGCGATGCTGCGGCGCCAGCAGGCGGGCGCCGTGGTCGCGGCGCGGCGGCAGATCGTGGACGGCGCGGTCGGCATGGTGGAGCTGGCCCTTGAGCGGCTCGACAGCACCGACGTCGTGCACCTCGACGACGAGCGCAAGGCGGCCATGGTCAGCAACCTGCTGGTCATCCTCTGCGGCGACCGGGACGCGCAGCCGGTCGTCAACACCGGCTCCCTCTATCAGTGACCGAACGCAAGAAGATGCTCCTGCGGCTGGACCCCGTGGTCCATGACGCGATCACCCGGTGGGCGGGTGACGAGCTTCGCAGCACGAACGCGCAGATCGAGTTCATCCTCCGCAGGGCGCTGGCCGGCGCGGGCCGGCTGCCCCGCGAGGTGGGGCGCATGCCGAAACGCGGCCGCCCTCCCCGCAACGACCCGGCCGCGGACGACGCCCACGAGGGCGGCGACGCGACCACCGGCGACGGCCACGCCGCCGGCGACGACGAGGCGAAGGAGTGACAGGCGTGGACCTCCCCCCGACCCTGCCCGAGCGGCTCTACCTGCTGGCGTACGACACCTCGCGCGGGCGGCTCACCGGGCGCATGCAGCTCGGCCTCGTGATACGCGCCGGCATCCTGGGCGAACTCCTCATCCAGGGCCACATCAAGGACGCCACCGGCGGGCCGTCCGTCACCACGGGGGCGCTGGCGGACCCCATGCTGGACGCCGTGCTCCAGCAGATCGCGGCCTCCCGGCGGCGCAGCTGGCAGCACTGGGTGAGCCGGGGCGGCGGGAAGGGCGTGCGCGCCGTGCGCGACCGGCTGGAGGCGGGCCGCTGGATCCGGGTGGAGCACCGCCGGATCCTCGGCCTGTTCCCCTCGACGAAGGTGACCGTGCGCGACACCCGCGTGGTGAAGCACCTGGTCGCCACCGCGACGGCGGCGCTGCGCGGAGGCGTTCCGATCACCCGGCTCCACCAGCGGGACGCCGCCCTGGCCGCCCTGGCGGGCATGGCCCGCATGCGCACCGTGCTGCCCGGGAAGGAGTGGCGCGCCAAGCGCCGGCGGGTCGACGACCTGGCCGAGAGCATCGCGCCGGTCCCCCGCGCCCTGCGCAAGGCCATCGCGGCGGCGGAGGCCGCCGCCGCGGCGGGCTGAGACCGCTCACCGGCGGCGTACGGCCGGCCGCGCCGGTCAGTGGCGCGGCGGGTAGGGCGGGTCGGGGGGCCGCGGCGGGGGGTTGGCGTGGTCGGGGTCGGGGTCGGGGTGCGGGAGGCCCCAGCCCGAGTGGTGCAGCCCCATTGCGCGGCCGTCCATGGGCGGCAGGTGGAGCAGGGAGTCGAGGTGGGTGCGGAGCTGCTCGGCCACGCGAGGGGAGGCCCCGCCCCGCCGCTCCAGCCACCACCCGGTCCAGTCGGACAGGGAGCGTTTGATGGGCTTGGCCCGGGAGTCACCGACGATCTTGACGTCGCCCATCAGGACGTACGCCCGCACCCGCACGACCGGCACGTTCATGCCCTCGGGGGCCTCCTGGACGTCGACCCGCTTGTCGCCCATCACGGCGACGCCGCTCAGGTCGACGTCCACGCCGTCGGGAACGATGATCTTCACGTTGCCCATGACGGCGGTGGCGACGATGTCGATCTCGTTGGTGCGGACCTCCGCCTGGCGCAGGTCGATGGTGACGTCGCCCATCACCGCGACCGCGGCGATCTCCTGGTCGATACGCCACTTGCCGCGCCGCTTGGTGTCGCCCATGACCGCCACGAACCAGCGCCGGGCCTTGCCCGAAGGCGGGGCGACGGCGCCCGCCGGCCGCGGGGGCGCGGCGCCGCCCGGGAGGTCGGCGGTGATCTGGGCCAGCTCGGCCTGGGTGGCGGCCAGGTAGGCGGCCTCGGTGCGGTCGGTCAGCTCCGACAGCGTCAGGCGCCCCTCCACCGAAGCCTGCCTGAGCGCCTCGACCACGGCTTCACGCTCGGCGTCCGAGGCGCGGATACCACCCGGCTCGTTCATGCCATGAATCTAACGCGCCGCCGCCGAGACGCGCTCCTCCCGAAGGAGGAAATCGCGATGCTCCCAACGGACGAGAACGCGCGACCCGCGCCGCTCAGGGGCCCGAGAGGGCCGGCGCGGAGGTGAGGACGTCGCGGGCCAGGGCGGCGTCGCCCTCGACCTCGGCGGGAAACGTCGCGGGGGCGCCCCGGCCGCCCAGCAGGAAGCAGAAGGCGGCCACCTCGGCGGTGATCGCGGCGTCGGCGGGCGAGCCGTCATCGGGGACGGCCGTCGCGCCGACGTCCAGCGGAACGTGCCACACCCCTCCCCCGGGCCCGGTGAGGGTCAGCCGCAGGGCGCGGCCCCCGGCGTCCATGCCCGACAGCAGCATCGTCCACGGGAGCAGCCGCGCGCAGAAGTCGGCGGTGGGGCGGATGTGGCCGGGCAGCGGGCGGGGCAGGGAAAGGCCCAGCACCGTGGCCGCGTCCTGGGTGTGGATCCAGGTCTCCAGCATGCGGGCCAGCAGGTGGTCGGCGATCGCGAAGCTTAGGCCGCCGGGCTCGACCGGGGTGGCGGGGTCCATCGAGGCGGCACGCCCGCAGATCGCCTCGGCCTGCCCGCGCCAGTCGGCGCGGGTCTCCTCGGGCGTCTGCCCGCGCACGAAAGCGATCATGCCGGCGGTGCGGCCCAGGACGTCGTTGGCGTCGACCGGGGGCCCGGCGACCGGGGCGCCCATCTGGGCGGCGACCAGGCTGTCGGTGGCCGCCAGGTGGGCGACCAGCTCCTGGAGCCTCCAGCCCTCGACGATCTCCCGCGACCACCCCTCGGGCGGCGCCGACGCCAGCAGGGCGTCCATCGCCGCGACCCGGGCCGCGTACGGGGCGGCGAACCCGGCGGCGGACGCCGGCGGGCGTGCCGAGCGCGCGGCGGCCAGGAGCCGGGAGAGCGTGCCGGCGGGCGGCTCGGGGGCGGCTTCGACGAGGGCGTCGAGGGTCAGGCGCGTCACGGGGTCGGAGGTGCCGGGCACCCGGTCACCGGAGCCGGTGTGGTGATCCACGGTCACACCTCCTCGTCGGCGAGCTCGTCGGCGAGCCTGCGCAGCCCTTGCCGGATGCGTGACTTGACCGTTCCCTCCGGCAGGCCGAGCTCCTCGGCCGTCTGACGGTAAGTACGTCCACGGTAGTAGGCGAGTTCGATCGCCTCGCGCAACCCTCCTGGAAGGCGGCTCACCGCCTGCCGCACGCGGGCGGCCTCGTCGGCGGCGAGGATCCAGTCCTCGGGCGGGTTGGACTCCGGGTCGGCCAGGCGCGGGCCGATCGCCGACACGCGGCGGCGCTCCTCGGTGCGGACGTGGTCGACCGCGCGCCGGTGGGCGATCGTCGAGAGCCACGAGCGCAGCGAGCCGCGGTCGGGGTCGAAGGCCAGCGGGCGCTGCCAGAAGGTGACGAAGACCTCCTGGACGATGTCCTCGGAGACGACGCGGTCGCGGGTGACGCGCAGCGCCAGCCCGAGCACCAGGGGGTAGAGCCGTTCGTGCAGCTCCCCCAGGGCGCTTTCGTCCCCGCCGACGACGCGTTGGTGCAGCAGCCGGTCGTCGGTCGTTCCAGGCGCCTCCAACCGCTTTCCCCTCCCTAGGTCGGCACCTGAGCATCCCACTGTTGACGGGAAATGTTGAGATGGATGACGAAGCGCGCATCGGCGGGAGCATCGAGGCACCGCCATGCGCACCGATACGTCCGGAGGCTCCCTTGACGCACGAGGTTTTCAACCAGGCCCCCCCGCTCACCGGCCATGACGTCTCCGCCGACCCCGCGCTGCTGGAGGGCGTGGCGAGGGAGGCCGCCGACTGGGCGCTCGGGGGACTGCGCGGCCTGGGAACGCTCGCCGGGTCGGTGAAGGCGCAGGAATGGGGCCGCCTCGCCAACGAGCACCCGCCCGTCCTGCGCACCCACGACCGCTACGGCACGCGGATCGACGAGGTGGAGTTCCACCCCGCCTGGCACGAACTGCTGTCGGTGGCCGTGCAGAACGGCCTGCACGCGGCGCCGTGGGCGGCCGCCCGGCCGGGTGCGCACGTCGCGCGCGCGGCCAAGTTCTACGTGTGGTCGCAGGTCGAAGCCGGGCACGGGTGCCCCATCTCGATGACCTACGCCAGCGTCGCCGCACTGCGCCACACCCCGGCCCTGGCGGCCGAGTGGGAGCCCTTGCTGGAGTCGCGCACGTACGACTTCGGGCTGCGGCCCGCCGCGGCCAAGCGCGGCGTGCTCGCCGGCATGGCGATGACCGAGAAGCAGGGCGGTTCTGACGTGCGGGCGAACACCACGCGCGCCGAGCCGCTCGGCGACGGGACGTACGCCGTCACCGGCCACAAGTGGTTCAACTCGGCGCCGATGTGCGACGTGTTCCTGGTGCTGGCGCAGACCCCGGGCGGGCTGTCGTGCCTGCTGCTGCCGCGGGTGCTGCCCGACGGCTCGCGCAACGCCATGCGGATCATTCGGTTGAAGGACAAGCTGGGCAACCGGTCCAACGCCTCGGCCGAGGTGGAGTACGAGGGCGCCCGCGCCCACCTCGTCGGCGAGGAGGGACGCGGGGTCAGGACGATCATCGAGATGGTGAACATGACGCGGCTCGACTGCGTCATCGGCTCGGCGTCCGGCATGCGGCTCGGCGTCACCCAGGCCGTGCACCACGCCCGCCACCGCCGGGCCTTCGGCAAGGCCCTGGCCGACCAGCCGCTCATGCGCAACGTGCTGGCCGACCTGACCCTGGAGTCCGAGGCCGCCACCGCCCTCATGATCCGGCTGGCGGGCGCCGCCGACCGCGGCATCCGGGGCGTCACCGGCGAGGGCGCCTTCCGGCGCACCGCGCTGGCGGCGGCCAAGTACTGGGTGTGCAAGCGCGCCCCCGTGCACGCCGCCGAGTCCCTGGAGTGCCTGGGCGGCAACGGCTACGTCGAGGAGTCGGCCATGCCCCGCCTGTTCCGCGAGTCCCCCCTCAACGGCATCTGGGAGGGCTCGGGCAACGTCGCCGCGCTGGACCTGGTGCGATCGGTCGTGAAGGAGCCGCACGCCGTGGAGGCCTTCTTCGAGGAGGTCGACCTCGCCGCCGGCGCCGACCCCCACCTCGACGCGGCCGTCGACCGCGCCAAGAAGTCCCTGGCCGACACCGCGACCCTCGAATGCCGCGCCCGTAGGCTGGCCGAGGACCTGACCCTGCTTCTCCAGGCATCCCTGCTGGTCAGATACTCCCCCGCGGCCGTGGCCGACGCCTTCTGCGCCTCCCGCCTCACCCCCGACCGGGGCCACGCCTTCGGCACCCTGCCCACCGGCCTCGACCTGGACCCGATCATCGAAAGAGCGACCACCGAGATCGCCTAGCGCCTCGTCACCCCGCCACGACGAGACCGGTCGAGCGCACGACGAAGACGGACGACGCGGCCGGCGGCAGCCCGCCGGCCGCGAGCGTCTCCTGGGAGACTTCCATGTCTGTGACAGCGCACCACGACGGGCGATCCGGCCCCCGCGGCCGGCATCCGGTGCGGGCGCGCGCCACGAGCCGCGTGTCGCGAGCGGTTCCGTCCGCGCTCGGGCTGGCTTCCCGGGACGCCACACCGTACTCTACAGAGAGTAGGCGACTCTCTACAGAGAGTCGCTTTCCGTACATTTCGCTTTTTCGTACATCGTCATCTCCCTGGGCCGTCTTGACCCCGCGTCCTTCAGGTGATGCAACAGGGAGACACCATGGGTCCGTTTCTGGCCATCCACTCCACGTACGACGACGTCGACGACCGCACCGTGGTCGAGGTCGGCGGCGAGATCGACCTGGCCACCGCGCCCCGCCTGCACGCCCACCTCGCCCGGCTCCTGGACGGCGCCACCGGCCCGGTGACCCTCGACCTCGGTGCGGTCACCTTCATGGACGCCCGCGGCCTGGCCGCTCTCGTCGCGATCAGGACCCACGCGGACACCGCGATGATCCCCGTCCGGCTGACCGCGCTTCCCCCGCTCGTCGAGCGGCTTCTGCGCCTGACCGGCCTGGAGAACCTCTTCACCATCGAGACCGGCCCGGAACACCAGCCGGCCACCCCCAAGCCCTCGGCGCGGGAGCGACCGGCCGCGTGAGCGTCGCCGGCTACGAGGGCGCGGGGTCGAGCAGCTCGGCCACGATGCCGTCCTGGTTGATCACCTGGCGGGCCACGACCGACAGTTTCCGGTTGTGGTTGCGGGCATGGGTGCGCATCAGCGCGAACGCCTCGGCGATGGAGATCTGGCCGCGCTCGGCAAGCATGCCGCTGGCCTGTTCGATGACGATGCGGCTGTTGAGGGCGTGTTGCAGCTGCTCGGTGACGAGCTGATGCTGGCGCAGGGTGCGCTCATGGGTGATGCCGATGGTGGCCACGTCCGCCAGCGCCTGGGCCACCGATGTGCTGTGGGGGGAAGGGAGGCCGGCGGTGGCGCTGAACATGTTCATCGCTCCCAGCACCTGGTCGCGTAGCCGCAGCGGGAAGGCCTGCACCGAGGCGAAGCCGGCTTCGTGAGCCGCCGCCGCGAACCGCGGCCACTGCTGCGGTTGGGCGGTCAGGTCGGAGCAGGCCACCATCCGCCCGCTCTGATAGCAGTCCAGGCAGGGGCCCTCCTCGTCCTGCAGCTGGAACAGCTCCAGCAGGCGGGCCTGTTCGGTGGAGGCCGCCACCAGGGTCAGGGATCCGCGCGGGTCGGCCAGCAAGATGCCGGCGGCGTCCACGTCGAGGAGGTCCACGCAGCGCTCGGCCAGCGTCTGCAGGAGATCGATGACGTCGAAGCCGATCACCAGCGTGTCAGCCAGCTCCACGAACGTCTGCGCTGTCCGTTGGTCGAGCACACTCTCACCTTCGTCTCAGCGTCTCGGGATGCATGCCCATCCGGCGGTCCATCATCCACGGTCTCTCATACCGACTTCATCCGCATCAGTCCGGTCCGTTGCGATCCGGTGCGAATCGCAGCCGTCGCGCCACCACGTCGCGGGCCACCTCCAGCAGGCTGCGCTCCTCCGCGAAGGCGTAGGCGCGCAACCGGGCGAAGGCGGCACTCACGTCGGTGCCGGACTGGACCGCGACCATGCCGGTGGCCTGGTGCACCGGTGACCAGCGCTCAACCGTGCCCCACCGGAGTTCCTTCGGCTCACCGGCGTCGTCCGGGGACGCCAGTCGCTGCACCTGCACCAGAAGCGCCGCGTCGGCGAACACCAGCGCGTCGGCCGACTCCTGCGGCGTCAGCCAACCCCGCTGGGCGCGGCTGATCTCCAGCACGCCGAGCGAGATCACCCCGAGCAGCAGCGGGAACACGAAGATCGCACGAACGCCTGCCTGCACGGCGGCCGGAGCGAACATCGGCCAGCGTCGCCGCGTGCCGTCGTCGGTCAGGTCGCCGACCAGCACGGGCCGGTCGTCGGCGAGCGCGTCACGTCCCGGGCCCTCGCCCAGCGTGACATGCAGGTCCATCAGCCGGTAGGCCCCCGGACCGCTCGCGCACACCGGTTCGTAACCCATGAGCCGGTCGTTGAGGGCCACACTCACTCCTTGGGCGCGCAGCGTCCGCGCGCAGACCAGGCAGACCGTGTCGATGGAGACCGGTCCGCCGTCGGCACGGGCGTGATCGTTGATCGCCGCCCACACCGCCGCCGAGCGCTGCTTGTCCATCAACCTCCGTCGTCTTGTGCGACGGTATCCGAGGCGGCCGGAATCGAGCGGTGTTCGCCGGCGCCGGGCCGTACGTGCCGCGTGCGGGCGGCCGTCGCGGACATCCGATCGTCGCCGGGCGCTTCGCCCCAGCCCGGCATCGTGTCCCAGCCCGTGAGCTTCAGCAAGCGGCGTGCCGCCGCCGAGACCGCCGCGACCCGGATCACACCCGCGCCGCCGCCACCCGCACCGAAGCCGGCAGCGACCAGCACCCGCAGGCCGCTCACGTCGACGAAGTCCAGCCCGCTCAGATCGACGTGGAAGACGCCGTCGCCGCGAGCCGCCCGGCGAGCCAGTGAGGTCAGCGCCGCCGTCACGGCGGGCACGCCACCTCTGTCCAGCTCTCCCTCCAGCCGCATTCCCAGCGGATGAAGCGTCATGGGGATGCGTAACGACCCAGACGACCCGTCGTCGTAGGCCGGTGCCCAGGGGATGTCCTCGTTATCGTGCATGCCTCTTCCTCCAGGGGCTCGCCGGAAAGACAAGCCGCGAGGTCAAGACGGCACGACATCAGCAGGCGGCAGACCGCAGCTCGTCGGCCCACCGGTGGAGACATCCGCTCTTGAAGGCTACTCGCCGGCGCGGTGTCTGACCACCGCCACGACAGCGCCCGCGCCACACGGCGGATCCTCGCGGGCGGCGCCGAGAACACCCGCGCTGATCCTCACCATCCACGGCCTCGACCACGCGTGTACGCCGCGTAACGACCCCCGGTGGCTAATGGCCGATCGCGTCCAGCTCGGCGAGGTCCTCGCCGGAGAGCGGGAGTCCCGCGCCCGCGACGTTCTCCCGCAGGTGCCCCACCGCCGAGGTGCCCGGGATCAGCAGGATGTTCGGCGACCGCCGCAGCAACCAGGCCAGCGCGACGGACATCGGCGTCGCGTCCAGCCGGGCGGCCACCGTCGAGAGCGTCGTGGACTGCAGGGGACTGAAGCCGCCGAGCGGGAAGAAGGGCACGTAGGCGACGCCCTGTCCGGCGAGCTCGTCGACCAGCTTGTCGTCCTGGCGGTGGGCGAGGTTGTACATGTTCTGCACGCATACGATCGGCGCGATCGCCTGTGCCTCGGCGACCTGCTCCGCCGTCGCGTTGCTCACTCCGAGGTGCCGGATCAGGCCCTGCCGCTGGAGCTCGACCAGCGTCTCGAACGGCTCGGCGAGCGAGCCGGGCCGGGGGCCCAGGGCGTCGCCGATCCGGAGGTTGACCACGTCGAGCACCTCGAGGCCGAGGGATCTCAGGTTCTCGTGGACGGAGCGGCGCAAATCCTCCGGCTCACGGGCCGGAGGCCAGCCGCCCTCCCGGTCGCGGGTCGCGCCGACCTTGGTCACGATGCGCAGCGACTCGGGGTATGGGTGCAGCGCCTCACGGATGAGCTGGTTGGTGACACGCGGCCCGTAGGCGTCGCTGGTGTCGATGTGGGTGACGCCGAGGTCGACGGCCTCGCGCAGGACGGCGAGCGCGCCCTCACGGTCGGCGGGCGGACCCATGACCCCGGGGCCCGCGAGCTGCATGGCGCCGTAGCCGAACCGGGTGACGGCCAGGTCGCCCAAGCTCCAGGTGCCGCCGGGAAGCGCGGTGGAGTGCGTACTCATACCTCTGTCCTTCGCGTGGAGCCGGATGTGGTGCCTGACGGCCCCGTTGCACCATCTTGGATGGGTAACATCCTCACGGGAAGCAGGCACCTCAGAGTGCGTAACACACCCACGCGTGAGAGGTGCGGTGGATGGCGACGATGACGGCAGCCCAGAAGAGAGCGCTGGCCAAAGCAGAGTACGACGCCTTCCTGGCGGCGTGCCCGAGCCGCAGGCTGCTCGACCGGATCTCCGACAAGTGGGTCGCGCTGATCCTGTCCGCGCTGGGCGGCGGCGGCTCGCGCCGGGAGGGCGCCGGCTGCGCCGGTGAGCCAGGGCCGATGCGCTACTCGGAGCTTGCCCGCCTGCTGGCGGGCGTCAGCCAGAAGATGCTCACTCAGACGCTGCGCTCCCTGGAGCGTGACGGCCTGGTCACCCGCACAGCGACGCCGACCGTGCCCGTCACGGTCTCCTACGAGCTGACCGACCTCGGTCTGTCGCTGCACCAGATGATGCGCGGCCTCAAGACGTGGGCCGAGACGCACATGGACGACGTGCTCGCCAACCGCGAGGCCTACGACGGCCGCACCGCCTGAACCGCGGAGCGGAAGCGTCCGCACCGCCCCCGGACGGGCCGCCTCCCCGGCGGGGACGCCGGGCCGGACGGGTGAACTCCGGCGGTGGGATCGGGCCGATCGGGTAGCCTCGCGTGGTGCCCGGCGCCTCACGTTCGCGGCCCGTGTCCGACCGCATGCGGGCGCGGGCGTGTCCCTGTGGGCTGCCCGCCTCGTACGGCGAATGCTGCGGGCGGTTCCACGCCGGTGGTGCGGCGCCGACGGCGGAGGCGCTCATGCGGTCGCGCTACACGGCGTTCGCCGTCGAGGACGAGGCCTACCTGCTGCGCACGTGGCATCCGGCCACCCGGCCGCCGCGGGTGGAGTTCGAGCGGGGGCTGCGCTGGACGGGGCTGCAGATCGCGGGCGTCTCCGGCGGGGGTCCGGCGGACACGCGGGGCACCGTCACGTTCGAGGCGCGCTACACCCACCTCGGCCGGTCCGGCGAGCTGCGCGAGCGCAGCCGGTTCGCGCGGCACGAGAGCGCCTGGGTCTACGTCGAAGGCACCGCCACCGGCTGAAGCCCGCGCGAGAACTCCTTCCCGAGCCAAGCGCGCCCGCCAGGACGCCACCTTCCAGGTGACGCACCAGACGCCGCCCGTCGGGGCCCGATCGGGCGTAGTGAGGGCGGCGTGACGGAGCCGCGCGGGCGGAGGGGGCGGTCTCGCCCGCGCCGGGCGCCGGGCGCGGGGCGCGGCGGGCACGCGTGTAGGTTACGACGTGTCTTCGGTATCGAAAGGATGATCAATGGCGACCACACGCACGGCGACCACCCAGTGGAAGGGCGCGCTGCTCGACGGTTCCGGGGCGGTCTCCCTCGACAGCTCGGGTGTCGGCACCTTTGACGTCTCCTGGCCCTCGCGGGCCGAGCAGGCCAACGGCAAGACCAGCCCCGAGGAGCTCATCGCCGCGGCGCACTCCTCGTGCTACTCCATGGCCCTGTCGCACGGCCTGGCCCAGGCGGGCACGCCGCCGCAGACGGTCGAGACCCGCGCCGACGTGACCTTCCAGCCCGGCGAGGGCATCACCGGCATCGTGCTGTCGGTGCGGGCCCAGGTCCCGGGCATCACCGCCGAGCAGTTCCAGACCGCCGCCGAGACCGCCAAGGCGGGCTGCCCGGTGAGCAAGGCCCTGGCGGGCACCACGATCACGCTGAACGCCGAGCTGCTCGCCTGACGTCCGGCCGCTCCAGGCCCCCGCGCCGCACGTGCGCGGGGGCTTCGCCATGCCCCAGCCGGGCGGGTGAGGGCCCCCTGCGATCTGGTAATCGGCCCCGGCGGCCCTACCATCGACAGTGGCGCCGGACGGGAGCCCCCGCGCGGCGGGCGAGACCGCGGGAGCGAGCGGACGGCGCCGGGTGCCGGCGCGGGTTCGTCCCCCGCCGGATCGGAACACGACGACGATGAGGCTGCATGCGCGAGGTCTGGCCGGGAGTGCCGTACCCCCTGGGCGCCGCCTGGGACGGTAGGGGAACGAACTTCTCGCTGTTCTCGGAGGTCGCCGAGCGGGTGGAGCTGTGCCTGTTCGACGACGGCACCGAGACACGCGTCGACCTGCCCGAGGTCGACGGCTTCGTCTGGCACGGCTACCTGCCCGCCGTCTCGCCCGGCCAGCGGTACGGCTACCGGGTGCACGGGCCGTACGACCCCGCGCGCGGCCACCGCTGCGACCCCGGCAAGCTGCTGCTCGACCCGTACGCCAAGGCGGTGGAGGGCGAGGTCCGCTGGGACCGCTCGCTGTTCTCCTACCAGTTCACCGATCCCGGGCGGCGCAACACCGACGACAGCGCCCCGCACATGCCGAAGAACGTCGTGGTCAACCCGTTCTACGACTGGGGCGACGACCGCCCGCCCCGGACGCCCTACCACGAGACCGTGATCTACGAGGCGCACGTGCGCGGCCTGACCATGCGCCACCCCGACGTGCCCGAGCGGCTGCGGGGCACATACGCGGGCCTGGCCCACCCGGCGGTCGTCGGCCATCTGGTCAGCATGGGGGTCACGGCGGTCGAGCTGATGCCGGTGCACCAGTTCGTGCCCGAGCACACCATGGTCGCCCGAGGGCTGACCAACTACTGGGGCTACAACACGATCTCCTTCCTGGCGCCGCACAACGCCTACTCCGCCTCCGGCCAGCGCGGTGAGCAGGTGCTGGAGTTCAAGTCCATGGTGAAGACGCTCCACGAGGCCGGCATCGAGGTCATCCTGGACGTGGTCTACAACCACACCGCCGAGGGCGACCACATGGGCCCGACGCTCGCCTACCGGGGCATCGACAACGCCTCGTACTACCGGCTGCTCGACTCCGACCGGCGCCTGCTGCTCGACTACACCGGCTGCGGCAACTCCCTGAACGTCCGCTCGCCGCACGCCCTGCAGCTCATCATGGACTCGCTGCGCTACTGGGTCCTCGAGATGCACGTCGACGGCTTCCGGTTCGACCTGGCCGCGGCCCTGGCGAGGGAGCTGCACGACGTCGACCGGCTGTCGTCGTTCTTCGACCTCATCCAGCAGGATCCCGTGATCTCCCAGGTCAAGCTGATCGCCGAGCCGTGGGACGTCGGCCCGGGCGGTTACCAGGTCGGCAACTTCCCGCCTCTGTGGACCGAGTGGAACGCCAAGTACCGCGACAGCGTTCGC
Organism: Sphaerisporangium sp. TRM90804; assembly: GCF_029846175.1. GTDB lineage: Bacteria > Actinomycetota > Actinomycetes > Streptosporangiales > Streptosporangiaceae > Sphaerisporangium. The sequence goes on from NZ_JARWAC010000002.1 coordinate 140,750, forward strand.
GACTTCTGGCGCGGCAGCCCCTCGGTGCTGCCGGAGTTCGCCTCGCGGCTGGCCGGCTCCTCCGACCTCTACGCCACCAGCGGGCGGCGTCCGGTGGCGTCCATCAACTTCGTGACCTGCCACGACGGCTTCACGCTCGCCGACCTGGTGTCCTACGACCACAAGCACAACGAGGCGAACGCCGAGAACAACCGCGACGGCACCGACGACAACCGGTCGTGGAACTCCGGCGCCGAGGGCCCCGTCGAGGATCCCGCGATCGCCCGGCTGCGCCGCCGCCAGCGCCGCAACTTCCTGGCGACGCTGTTCGTGTCCCAGGGCGTGCCGATGATGCTGCACGGCGACGAGCTGGGCCGCACGCAGGGGGGCAACAACAACGCCTACTGCCAGGACAACGAGGTCTCCTGGGTCGACTGGTCGCTGGCACGCGGCGAGTCCGGCATGCTGGGCTTCGTCCGCACGCTGGCGCGGCTGCGCAGGAAGCACCCGGTGTTCCGGCGGCGGCGCTTCTTCCAGGGGCGGGTGCCCGAGGGCGACGTCCGCGACATCGTGTGGCTCACGCCGTCGGGCAAGGAGATGACCTCCGGCGACTGGCAGAGCGGGTTCGGCAAGGCGATGGGCGTGTTCCTCAACGGCCAGGCGATCAGCGAGCCCGGCCCCCGGGGCGAGCGCATCACCGACGACTCGTTCCTGCTGCTGTTCAACGCCCACCACGAGAACGTCTCGTTCACGCTGCCCGGCCCGGAGTTCGGCCCCGGCTGGCGCGTGGTGCTCGACACCACCGACGAGGGCCCCGAGCACGAGCGGGTGGCCGAGCCGGCGCGGGTGCCCGGCGCGGCGGTGGTGCTCACCGGCCGGTCGATGCAGATCCTGTGCTCGACCGCCTGAGCCCGCCGTTCACGAGAGGGTCGTGGCGGCGAGCAGCACCAGCACGAAGGTGATCACGCCGGCCACCCCGTGCAGCAGCACCGCCACGACCGGGAACCCCTGCTCGGCGCCCCTGGCGTGCCGCCCGCCGCCCAGCCAGCGGGTGAACATGGTGAACCCGAGCAGGATGGCGACGCTCAGCAGCCCCAGCGCCAGCCAGGCGTAGCCCCGGTGCCCGGTGAGCGCGAAGGTCACCCACGAGGCCAGCGAGGTGAGGCCGAGCACGGGGTGCATGACGATCAGCGCGGTCGGGAACGTCGTCACCTTGGTCTTCTGCCGGCGCAGCCCGCCGCCGGCCAGCCACAGGCAGAAGAGGTAGACCCCGATGCCGGCCGACACCACCCACAGTCCCACCGTCAGCAGCCGCACGCGTGCCTCCGTCGTCGTCCGCGCCCGTCGTTCCTCTCCTACATCCGCCGGCGGCGCGGTAACGCTACGCATCCCATATCTCACGAGTCGCTATTTATAGTGATTTGGTACTTCGGTCGCTCCCCCGCACCGCGTGCGGGCGGGCCGAAAGTCCGTGTGCCAAGGTAGAGAGCGTGCGACGCATCCTTCCCACCCCCGCCGCGGAGGTCGACCTGGCCGAGGCCTACGCCTACCCCGGCGACCGGTGGCTGCGCCTGAACATGGTGAGCGCCGCCGACGGCGCCGCGTGGCTCAAGGGCCTGTCGGAGGGCCTGTCCGGCAAGGGCGACCGGCGCGTGTTCGGGGTGCTGCGCGGCCTGGCCGACGTCGTGCTGACCGGCGCCGCCACCGTGCGCGCCGAGGGCTACGGCCCGGCGCGCCCGCGCGCCTCCTGGGCCGGGCTACGCGAGGGGCGGCCGCCCGCGCCGCCGATCGCGGTCGTCACCCGGCGCATCGACCTCGACCTCGCCGGTCCGCTGTTCTGCGAGGCCGACCCCGCGGCGCGCACCATCGTGCTCACCACCGAGCGGGCGCCGAAGGAGCGCCGCGACGAGGCCGCCAGGCACGCCGAGGTGATCGTCGCCGGAGACGAGCACGTCGACCCGGCGCTCGCCCTGCGGGAGCTGGCCGCGCGTGGCCTCGGCAGGATGCTGTGCGAGGGCGGCCCGCGGATCAACGCCCAGCTCGCGGCGGCCGGCCTGGTCGACGAGCTGTGCCTGACGATCAGCCCGTTGCTGACCGGGGGCGACGCCGCCCGCATCCTCGACGGCGTCCCCTCGCGCACGCGGCTCACCCTGTCGCACCTCCTGGAGGAGGACGACTTCCTGTTCTGCAAGTACACCCGGGAGCCCGCATGAATCTTCCCGCGCCGGTGGAGCCGCCGCCGGAGATGAACCTTCCCGTCCGGCCGCCCGTCGCGCCGATGCTGGCCAAGGCCGTCAAGGCGCTGCCGTCCCAGGACGGCGGCCTGCTGTACGAACCGAAGTGGGACGGCTTCCGGTGCATAGTGTTCCGCGACGGCGACCAGGTGTACCTCGGCAGCCGCAACGAGCGGCCCTTCACCCGCTACTTCCCCGATCTGGTCGAGGCCGTGCGCCGCGAGCTGCCCGGCCGGTGCGTGGTCGACGGCGAGATCGTGCTGCGGCGCGGCCAGATCCTCGACTTCGACGCCCTGCAGCAGCGCATCCACCCGGCCGCGTCGCGCGTGCGGCTGCTCGCCGAGCAGACCCCGGCGTCGTTCGTCGCCTTCGACCTGCTGGCGTCGGGCGACGAGAACCTCATGGAGACCCCGTTCGGCGAGCGCCGCGCCCGTCTGGTGGACGCGCTGTCGGGGGCCGGCGGCCAGGTGCGGCTGACGCCGGTCACGGCCGACGAGCGGCGGGCCGGCGAGTGGTTCGAGATGTTCGAGGGCGCCGGGCTGGACGGTCTGGTCGTCAAGCGGGCCGACCAGCCGTACGAGCCCGACCGTCGCGTGATGCTCAAGGTCAAGCACGAGCGCACCGCCGACTGCGTGGTGGCCGGGTACCGCGAGCACAAGAAGGGCCCCATCGTGGGGTCGCTGCTGCTCGGCCTGTACGACGACGCGGGCGTGCTCCACCACGTGGGCGTGGCGGCCTCCTTCCCGATGCAGCGCCGCGCCGAGCTGGTGGAGGAGCTGAAGCCGTACCTCATGGACGACCTTTCGGGGCACCCGTGGGCGTCCTGGATGGCGCAGGGCGACGGCACGACCCAGCGCATGCCCGGCGCGATCTCGCGGTGGAGCGCCGGCAAGAACCTGTCGTTCATCCCGCTGCGGCCGGAGCTGGTGATCGAGGTGGCCTACGACCACATGGAGGGCAACCGCTTCCGGCACACCGCGCAGTTCCGCCGCTGGCGCACCGACCGCACGCCGGAGTCGTGCACCTACGCCCAGCTCGAACAGCCGGTCGGCTACAACCTCGACGACATCCTGGCCCGCTGAGCCGCCGGTCCCCCGGCGCGCCCCCGCCTGCGCGCGAGCCTGCCGTCCTGGGCCAGCGACATCGAGCCCGGCCCCGTCCCGCGCCCGCCCGCGCGCGGGACGGGCTCACGCCCGGTCGCGGGGAAGGCGTCGTGCCGCGCCCCCGCCCGCGCGCGGAGCGGCCCGCGAGCGGTGCGTACTCCTTGGGCGTGACGGCCGCGCCCGCGCCCGCGCGCGGAATGGTCGTCAGCTTGTGCTGACACGAGGGTGTCTGTCAGCCTATGCTGACAGACATGGGATCAGTCATCGAACTGGCCGAGGCCGTCGACAGCCGCGACCCGGCCACCGGCCTGGCCGCCGTGGCGGCGCTGCGGCGCCTGCTGGAGGAGCTGGAGGCGGCGCACGTCGCCCACGCCAGGGCGCGGGGGTGGTCGTGGGAGGCCATCGCGGCGGCCCTGGGCGTCCGGCGGCAGTCGGCGCACCGCAAGCACGCCCACCGGGTCGTCGACGAAGCGGGGAGTCACGAGTGAGCATGTTCACCAGGTTCACACCGCCGGCCCGGCGGGCCGTGGTGCGCGCGGGCCTGCTGGCGATGGACGCCGGGCACACGGCGCTGGACGACAGGGCCATCCTGCTGGCGCTGGCCGAGCTGCGCCCCTTCCAGGAGCCCCTGGACGCCTTCGGCGTCACCGCCGCGGCCGTCCGCGCCGCCCTGGCCGGCGAGGCCGGCCGGCCGCGGGACGCCGACCTGCTCGCCGGGCTGGGCATCGACCTCGCCGAGGTACGCCGCCGCATGTCGGGCCTGGTCTCGGTGGACGACCCGGCGCGGTGGCGCCTGACGCGGGCGCGCCTGCGCCCCCTCAGGGTCGTCCTGTCCGGCCCCGCCGCCGACCTGCCGCTCACCCCCAAGGCGCGCAAGGTCGTCGAGGTGGCCCTGCACCGGAGCGGCTCCACCGGCCGGGTGACCGGCGAGGACCTGCTCCGGGGCCTGCTGGCCGACGGCTCGAACCCCTCGGTGCGCATCATGCGCCGCGACGGCGCCGACCTGGGACGCCTCGCCGCCGCCCTCGGCTTCGCGCGCCGCGCGGCCTAGCGGGGGCCGAGCGTGGCGGCCAGCTCGGGGACGCGGGAGCGGTAGCCGTCCAGCAGGAGGCGGGCCGCCGTCACCGAGTCGACCAGCGGGTGGGTGGCGAAGGCCTGCAGGGCGGTGCTCGCCGAGCCGGTGACCGCGGCCTCGATGGTGAGCTGCTCGACGGCCTTGACCTGCTGGACCAGCCCGAGGAACAGGCCGGGCAGCGGGCGGGTGGCCAGCGGGCGCACGCCGCCGGCGTCCACGGCGCACGGGACCTCCACGACCGCCTCCGGAGGCAGGCCGGGGACGGCCGAGCCGTTGCGCACGTTGAGGATCATGGTGGCCGTGGCGCCGCGCCCGAGTGCGCCCATCAGCGCGAGCGCCACGCCCTCGTACCCCCCGGCGTCAAGGTCGGCCCGCTCGCGCTCGCCCGCCTGCGCGGTGTCGCGGGTCTCGGCCATGTAGGAGGCGTCGCGCTCCTCGCGGGTGCGCCGCCACTTCTCCAGCGCGAACCCGGGGTCGGCCAGGACGTCGGCGTAGAAGCGCTCCTGCTGGCGCTGCAGCGCCTCGCCCCGGGTCTGGGGCGCGCCGCCGATCGCCGCGACGGCCTCCCGAGTGAAGTAGTAGTAGTACAGGTACTCGTTGGGCAGGGCGCCCAGGGTGCGCACCCACTCGGTGCCGAACAGCCGGGCCTCCTCCACCCGCTTGAGCGCGGCGTCGTCGGCGATCAGGTCGGGCAGCACGTCGCGGCCCTGGTACGACAGCCCGCGCAGCCAGCCGAGGTGGTTGAGCCCCACGTAGTCGGGCGCGGTGCGGGCGGGGTCGACGCCGAGGGCGTGGGCGGCGCGGCGGATCAGCCCCACCGGGGAGTCGCAGATGCCGACGACACGCTCGCCGAGGATGCGCTGCATCGCCTCGGTGATCATGCCGGCCGGGTTGGTGAAGTTGATCACCCAGGCGCGGGGCGCCACCGCGGCCACCCGCTCGGCCACGCGCAGGGCCACCGGGACGGTGCGCAGCCCGTAGGCGACGCCGCCAGGGCCCACGGTCTCCTGGCCGAGCAGGCCGAGGTCGAGCGCCACCCTCTCGTCGGCCGTGCGGCCCGCCAGGCCGCCCACCCGGATCGCCGAGAACACGAACGCGGCGTCGCGCAGGGCGTCGTTCAGATCGGTGGTGACCCGCACGCGCGGCGGTGCGGCGTGCCCGGCCGCCAGGCCGCTCAGCACGTGGCCGACGGCGGCCAGGCGCTGCTCGGACAGGTCGTGCAGCACGACCTCCTCCACCCCCGGCCCTCCGCCGTCGCGCAGCAGGGCGCCGTAGACCAGCGGGACGCGGAAACCGCCGCCGCCGAGAATGGTCAGCTTCATGGGGACCCCCTGTACGCGAGACCGGTCACGCCGTCACGACCTGCGCGCCCGAGCCGGTGAAGACCCGCAGCGTGGCCGGGTCGGCGCCCGTGTTGGTGACGACCACGTCGAGCTCGCCGGGGCCGCACACACGCAGGGCCCCGGTGCCCGGGAACTTGTGCCGGTCGACCAGCAGGACGACCTGGCCGGCGGCGGCGATCATGGCCCGCTTCAGCGGGACCTCGGCGATCGTGGTGTCGGTGACCTGGCCGTCGGCGCGCACCCCGCCGGCGCTCAGGAAGAGGCGGTCGGCGCACACGTGGCGCAGCGCCTCCTCGGTCAGGACGCCGCCCAGCGAGTGGTGGGCGCGCCGCAGCATGCCGCCGAGCAGCAGGAGCTCCACGGCGTGGTCGTCGCGCAGGGCGTCGAGCACGGCGAGGCTGGAGGTCACCACGGTGACCCGCCGCCCGCGCAGGTGGCGCGCGAGCCTGACCGTGGTGGTGCCGAGGTCGAGCAGGACGACCTCGCCGTCTCGCACCAGGGCGGCGGCGCGGGCGGCCACGGCGTCCTCGTCGTGCTCGTCGTGCTCGTCGACGCCCGCGACCCGCGCGAACGGCGGGCCGGTGTCGGGGCCGGGGTTGGCGAGCGCCCCGCCGCGCACGCGCGTGAGCGTGCCGTCGCGGTCGAGCAGCTCCAGATCGCGGCGGATCGTGGAGGGGCTCACGCCGAGCTGCGCCGCCAGGTCGCGCACGCTCGTCGCGCCCGCGAGGCGGACACGCTGCATGATCTGGGCATGCCTGACGTGCTGGAGCACGGAAGGATGGTAGCAGTCAGCTTCGAGCACAACTGAGCAAAAACAACCATCGACGCCCGCCAACTCTTGATATGTGCAGCAAGGACATGCAAGATGGCGCACATCTTCGCGCCGCCGAGGAGGAGTCCGCTTCGTGTCTGCCCAGGCCTACGACCCGCTCGCCGACCAACGCGGCCCGGACGGGCCTGAGTTCGACGTGTTCACCACGGGCACCGTCTTCCTGGACATCGTGTTCACCGGGCTGCAGGCGATGCCGGCCGCCGGCACCGAGGCGTGGGCGGAGGGCATGGGCTCCTGCCCCGGCGGCATCGCCAACCTGGCCATCGCCTCCAGCCGCCTGGGCCTGCGCACCTCGATGGCCGCCGCCTTCGGCGACGACGACTACGCCGACTTCAACTGGCGCATCCTGTGCGAGCAGGAGTCGGTCGACCTGTCGCGCTCGCGCCGGTTCCAGGGCTGGCACTCCCCGGTCACGGTGTCGATGGCCGTGAACCGCGACCGCAGCATGGTCACCCACGGCCACCCGCCGCCCATGACGGCCTCGGAGCTCATCGGCCGCCCGCCGCGGTCGCGCGCCGTCATCACGCCGCTGTCGATCGAGGAGCCGCTCGGCGACCGCGGCGCCCCCACCTGGGCCGACCTCGCCCACCAGGACGGCGCGCTGATCTTCGCCGACGTCGGGTGGGACCCCTCGGAGACGTGGTCGTCGATCCTGCTCGACCAGCTGGAGGTCTGCCACGCCTTCATGCCCAACGCCGTCGAGGCCATGGCCTACACCCAGACCGAGACGCCGCGCGAGGCCCTGTACGCCCTCGCCGACCGCGTGCCGCTCGCCGTGGTCACCGACGGCGCCAACGGCGCGATGGCCATCGACTCCACCACCGGCGAGGAGGCGTACGCCCCGGCCCTGCGGGTGACCGCGCTCGACCCGACCGGGGCGGGCGACGTCTTCGGCGCGGGCATGGTCCTCGGCACGCTGTCGGGCTGGCCGCTGGCCGACCGCCTGGCGTTCGCCGGGGTGTGCTCGGCCCTGGCCGTCCAGCAGTTCGGCGGGTCGCTGGCCGCGCCCGGCTGGGGGGACATCGCCGACTGGTGGAACGGCATCCGGGCCGCCGCCGGCCACAGCGGCGCCTACATCGACTCCCTGGCCCGCAGGTACGCCTTCCTCGACAGGCTCGTGCCCGCCGTCCCGGTCGGCGCCGTACGCCGCGCGGCGGCCACCATGTCGCGGCACGCCGACGTCGAGGCGGGGGCCCTGCGGTTCGCCGACGGCAAGAAGCCCGGCGAATAGGCGCCGCGCGGCCCTCCCGTCATGATCCCGGGGCGCGCGGCGGGTGTCGAGCGTGACACCGCCGGGTAGCAGGCTCCTGAGCGGCGGCCGGCCGCCCGCGCGGACGACCCGGAGGGGACGGGGACGATGACACGGCCTGAACTGGGCAGGATCGGCGTCTGGCAGTCCTGGCGCACGCTCACTCCCGAGCTGGCGGCGGCGGTGGAGGGGTTCGGCTACAGCACGCTGTGGGTCGGCGGCTCGCCCCCCGCCGACCTGGAGATCGTGGACAAGCTGCTGCACGCCACCTCGACGATCACCGTCGCCACCGGCATCGTGAACATCTGGACGGCCGACCCGCGCGCGGTGGCCACCTCCTTCCACCGCATCGAGTCCCGGCATCCCGGGCGTTTCCTGCTCGGCATCGGCGCCGGGCACCCGGAGGCCGTCGACCGCTACGCCAAGCCCTACTCGGCGCTGATGGAGTACCTCGACGCGCTCGACGGGGCCGGGGTGCCGTTCCAGCGGCGGCTGCTGGCCGCGCTCGGCCCGAAGGTGCTGCGGCTGGCCGCCGAGCGCAGCGCGGGAGCCCACCCCTACCTCACGACGCCCGAGCACACCCGGCGGGCCCGCGAGATCCTCGGCTCCGGACCGCTGCTGGTGCCCGAGCAGATGGCGGTGCTCGTGGACGACCCCGAGCGGGCCAGGGCCATCGCCCGGGGGCCGCTACGGCCCTACCTCGGGCTGACCAACTACACCAACAACCTGCGCAAGTTCGGGTTCGACGACGACGACTTCGCCGGCGAGGGCAGCGACCGCCTGCTCGACGCCCTGATCGCCCACGGCGACCGCCCCACCGTGCGCCGCCGCATCGAGGAGCACCTCGCCGCCGGCGCCGACCAGGTGGCCGTCCAGATCCTCTCGGCCCCCGGCGCCGACCTCCACGCCGAGCACGAGGCCCTGGCCGCCGCCCTCCTCACCTAGCCCGCACACGGCGCTCCGCTTCCGCCTCTCCCTCCCCCCACTCCCGATCAAGGTTTATCGTCACGGGAAGTGCCTACTGCACTCACCTTCGTGATCGATGAGCCGAGGGAGCGGACACCTTGCTGAAGTGCTTCCTGATGACCCCCTTCGCGCCGGAGTTCCACGACGTCAGCGACACGGTCGCCGACGCGGTCAAGGAGGCGGTCGCGGGCGAGGAGATCACGTGCGTCCGCCTGGACGAGCGCCGGCACGCGGGCCGGGTCACCGACGAACTACTGGCCGAACTCCGGGGCGCGACGCTGTGCGTCGCCGACGTGAGCGGCGCGAACCCCAACGTGATGTGGGAGGTGGGCTACGCCTCCGCCCTGCAGAAACCTGTCATCGTGATCTCGCAGGACGCGGGCCCGGCTCCCTTCGACATCAGCGACATGCGCACGCTGCGGTACGACAGGTCACGGCTCACCGCCTCCCTCAAGGGGGAGCTCGTCGAGGCCGTCAGGCAGACCCTCTCCCACTACGAGGTGCCACGGGCCAACCTCACGTTGCGGCCCCAGAGCCCCAAGGGCACCGTCTACGCCGTCACCGGCACGTCCGTCATACGGCCCGCCTCCGCTCGGAGGCGGATCGAGCGGCTGCTCAGCCCCTACCTCAGCGCCGATGCCACCTGGTACTGCGGGACGGTCGGAACCGCCGACGAGGTGGCCGCCGAATGGCTGCTGGACAACGGGCAACGAGTCATGCCCGTCGGGTACAACGCCTACGACCTGTCCGCGCGCATGCTGGGGATTCTGCAGGAGCACGGCGGCCACTTCATCGACGCGACCCTGGAACAGCTTCCCCGCAGCCCGGGCGCCCCGAGCGCGCGCGACCTCCTGTTCGCCGGCAGGGCCGATCTTCTCTTCCTCATCTGGGACGGCCGGAGCGCCGGCGTCAAGCGGCTGCTGGCCTGGCTGCGCGAGCAGGGCAAGGATCACGTCATCGGGTACACCGGCAGTCCGGAGGATTGGGAACGTCGCGGGAGCTGGTGAGGCTGCGCTCCCGTGCGCGTGCGGCAGCGGCGGGCACGATGTGTAACGGAATAGCGACAAAGGTCCGTTTTACGGTGAGACGTGAAATGAAATACCGTTCTGTGGATACACGGCTGGGAAGCGCGTCCCGCCCACCCTCAAGAGGCTGCCACCACATGCACACACCCCCCGGCGAAACCGGCGACGCCGACGACGTCACCGATCCCTACGGAACACCGGCGCCGCAGTTGCTGCGGGCGTGGCAGAGCGGTGGTCAGGCGGCGGACGGCGAGCCGCCGGCGCGGCTGCTGCACGCCTGGCAGCGGGGCGACGCCGAGCACAACCCCGTGGAGCTCGAGATCGACGGGGTGCGGGTGATGTTCGTGGTCGGCGGCGGTCGGCGGCCCGACCCGGCGCGCGACTCCGCGGCGTGGCGGGCCACCCTGTCCGCCATGCGCGAGGCACGGCGGAAGGGGCGGCGGTGACGACGCGCCTCCACCACCGGGAGCTGCCCGAGGACGTCCACGTGCTGGTGTGGACCGAGGGCGGCGAGACGGTCGTCGTGCTGAACTCGGCGCTGCCCGCCGGGGAGCGCCGGGCCGCCCTGCGCGTCGCGCTGCGCGCCGACCGGGCGCGCCGCGGGCACGTGCTGGTGCCCCTGCCGCTGCTGCTGGCCTACCTGCACGGCCGCGACTGGGTGCGCGGCCACCCCGCCGCCTCGCTGGGCGGCACCGCCGTGGCGGCGGTCGCCGCGACGGTGGCCGCGTTCACCTTCACCACCACCGTGCCCGAGGCGCCGGTGGCCCAGCCCGCGCCCGTGCCGGTGGTCACAGAACCGGGGGGAACGCCCCCGGCGGAGCCCACGGCCTCCCCCGGCCGCACCGCCCCCGCGCGCACGGCCGAGGCCACCGCCCCGGCGCGGCCGACCGGCGGCACGACGCCCGGCCCGAGCGAGAGCGGCGAGAACGGCGACCGGGACGACACGTCCCCGCGTACCGACCGCTCGGCCCCGGCGGTTCCCCCGCCGGACGCGGACGTCCGGCCGCCGTCGCAGGACTCCCCGCCCCGCTCCACGCAGGCCCCGCCGCCGCGCGCCACCCCGGCCCCGCCGCCGCGCGGGCCGAGCCCGACCACCAGCCCCAGGCCGTCGCCACCGGCGCCCACCCAGCAGGCGAACGACTGCGACGGCCTGCACCTGCGCCTCGACCCCCTGAACCTCGACGCCTGCCTGCTCGACTGAGCGGCGAGCCGGGCTCAGCCCGCCTCGTCGCCGGACGACCTGGCCTTGCTCGGCTGGACGCGCATCGGCTCGCCCGGCATCTTGGGGTAGTTCGGGGGGTAGGGCATGTCGCCGCGCTCGTCCTTGGCGTACCACTCCAGGAGCATCTCGATGGAGTGGTGGTGGTCGTCGATCTCGCGGTGGACGTCGCCCATCTCGGCGAACCGGGGCGGCACGGTGCGGATGTCGAAGTCGCGGGGGTCCAGGTCGGCCAGCTCCAGCCAGGTGACCGGGGTGGAGACCGGGGCCGCCGGGAAGGCCCGTACCGAGTAGGCGCCGGCCACGGTGCGGTCGCGGGCGTTCTGGTTGTAGTCGATGAAGACCTTCTCGCCGCGCTCCTCCTTCCACCAGGCGGTGGTGACCAGGTCGGGGCGGCGGCGCTCGACCTCCCGGGCGAAGCCGATGGCGGCGTGGCGGACCTCGGTGAACGACCAGCGGGGCTCGATGCGCACGTTGATGTGGATACCGCGGTTGCCGGAGGTCTTGGGGAAGCCGCGGATGCCCAGCTCCATCAGGACCTCGTGGACCGCGAACGCGACGCGGCGCGCCTCCTCGAAGCCCGTGCCTGGCTGCGGGTCGATGTCGATGCGCAGCTCGTCGGGGTGCTCGACGTCGCCTGAACGGGTGGGCCAGGGGTGGAAGTCGATCGTGCCGAGGTTCGCGCAGTACGCGATGGACGCCACCTCGGTCACCTTCAGGGCGTCGGCGCTCCGGCCGCTGGGGAAGCGGACGGTGACGGTCTCCAGCCAGTCGGGGTGGCGGGGCGGCAGGCGCTTCTGGTAGATCGCCTCCGACCGCACGCCGTCGGGGTGGCGCTTGAGGTAGGTGGGCCGGTCGTACAGGGCGCGCAGCGCGCCCTCGCCGACCGACACGTAGTACTCGACCAGCTCACGCTTGGTGGCACCGATGTCGGGAAAGTAGATCTTGTCAGGGTTCGTGACCTTGACGATCCGGCCCCCGACCTCCAGCTCGATGAACGGCGACGGCATGCCACCGACGCTACCCCCCGGCGGCCCCGCGCGACCCGGCGGGCTCGCGCGGCCCGCCCCTGGCAAGGTCACGTTTTGCCCCGGACGCATAGGCTTGGGGCATGGACAAGGTTGTCAAGAGCGAATCCGAGTGGCGGGTCCAGCTCTCCCCCGAGGAGTTCCGCGTGCTGCGGCAGGCCGGCACCGAGCCGGCGTTCACCGGCGAGTACGTCGACACCAAGACCGTGGGCGTGTACTCCTGCCGCGCCTGCGGGGCCGAGCTGTTCCGGTCCGAGACCAAGTTCGAGTCGCACTGCGGCTGGCCGTCGTTCTTCGAGCCGTCGAAGTCGGAGGCCGTCACCCTGATCGAGGACCGCTCGCTGGGGATGTCGCGCGTCGAGGTCCGCTGCGCCCGCTGCGACTCCCACCTGGGGCACGTCTTCCACGGCGAGGGCTACGGCACGCCCACCGACGACCGCTACTGCATCAACTCGGTCTCCCTGCGCCTTCGGCCCGTCGAGTAGTCCTGCGCCCGGCCCGCCCCGCGAGGCGGGCCGGGCGCGCCCCCAGAGTGATGGAAGGCATGCGCAAAGTAACGGGCGACGCATGCCCGCACCACGCCGAGGGTAGGAACGCGTACGGGCGGCCGGCTCGCACGACCGGAAAGGCGCGCCCCGTACGGGGGCCGCGGTGCACTTACGCCACAGGTGGGAGACCATCGAGGCCATCGGCCAGGTGGTCACCCAGTGCTGCGGCGTCTGCGGCAAGACCCGGGTGCGCGTGGTGACGCCCCCGATACCGCCTCCTACCGAGGGTCGGGGTAGGTGAGCCGGCACGTGGTGTCGCCCGGCCCCATGATGTTCGCCAGCACCGGGTTGCCGTTCATGCCGTACTTGGCCTGCACGAACACCACCGGCGCCTCGTCGCCCCGCTCCTGCACTAGGTACTCCAGCCCGCGCTTGCACAGGTCGAGCGCCGGCTTGGAGTTGCGCCCGGACTGCGGGAGGTCGGTGTAGATGCGCAGGTACTTGCCGACGGTCCTGATGTCGGTGATGCGCTTGACCGACTTGTCGGCGACCCACCGCTTCTTGAAGTAGCCGACGGCCTCGGTGTCGGTGTGCTTGGACGGGCCGCCCGCGGTCTTGGCGTCGCGGCTCTTGCGCACCCCCGCGCTCGCCGTCGTCGCCTGGCCGCCGACGGCCGCCTGCCGTGCCGGGGCGGCGCTCGCCGCCGCCGTGCTCCCCGGCGGGACCGCCTCGCCGGACGCGGCCGTGCCGTCGCCCGTACGGAAGAACACGCCGCCGACCGCCAGCGCGGCCACCGCGACGGCGGCCGCGCCCACCCCGGCCTCGCGAACGACGGTCGCGCGGGACTTGCGCCGCCGGTGCCCCCCTCGCCTGGACCGTGCCAGGCCACTGCCGCTGCTCACCTATCGCCTCACGTCGACGTGGAATCACCCCGAGTATGGCAAAGATCGATGACTTGCGCGGCTTGTTCGCTCAATATCAGATCTGCAGCCCATTGGGGCATAAGTTGAGCAAATCAACCTATGCCGGATTTGTCGGGGTTACGGGAGGGCGGCGACCAGCTCGGCGAGCGGCTTGCGGGTGCCGGTGTAGAACGGCACCTCCAGGCGGGTGTGCCGGCGTGCCGTCGCCGCGCGCAGCGCCCGCATCAGGTCGACGATGCGGTGCAGCTCGTCGCCCTCGAAGGCGAGGATCCACTCGAAGTCGTTGAGCGCGAACGACGCCACCGTGTTGGCCCGCACGTCGGGGTAGTCGCGGGCGAGCATGCCGTGCTCGGCCAGCATGGCGCGGCGCTCGTCCTCCTCCAGCAGGTACCACTCCAGCGACCGCACGAACGGGTAGACGCTGACGTACCCGCGCGGCTGCTCGTCGGCGAGGAACGCCGGGACGTGCGACTTGTTGAACTCGGCGGGACGGTGCAGCGCCATCACCGACCACACCGGCTCGCTGGCCCGGCCGAGCGCCGTGCGCCGGAAGCGTCCGTAGACGTCCTGAAGGTCCTCGGGGGTGGGGGCGTGCCACCAGAACATGTAGTCGGCGTCGGCGCGGAAGCCCGCCACCTCGTACGAGCCGCGGGTCACGACGTCCTTCTCGGCCGCCTGCGCCAGCAGGGCCTCGACCTCGTGCGTCACGCCCTCACGGTCGCCCGGCAGCGGGTCGCGCAGCCGGAACACCGACCACATGGTGTAGCGGATGAGCTGGTTCAGATCGCGGGCCTTCGGCCGCGCGCTGGTGTCCGTCACTGGTCGCACTCGCTTTCCGTCAACGGCTGTTCGTCGCCTTCGCCCGGCGCGGCTCCCGCGGAGCCGCCGCCCCACCGGCCATCCAACCGGCCCGCCCGGGTGGACCGCTCACCGGGTGCCGGCCGCGGGCCGGCCCGTGGTCCATTCTCCCCCGCGCCGCTCGGCCAGGTGCGCCAGCACCGACGCCGCCGCGGTGCGCCCGGTGGAGACGCACGCCGGGATGCCCAGGCCGTCGTAGGCGGCGCCGCACACCGCGAGGCCCGGCTGGACCGCCACCGCCGCGCGGACGCGGGCGACCAGGTCGAGGTGGCCGACGTCGTACTGCGGCAGGGCCCCGCCCCAGCGGGTGACCCGGCTGTCGAGCGGGAGCCCCCGCACGCCCATGACCTCGGCCATCTCGCCCATGGCCAGCGCGACCAGCTCGTCGTCGCCGCGTTGCAGCACGTGCTCCTCGCCGAGGCGGCCGACGGAGCAGCGCAGCGCGAGCACGCCGGAGTCGGCGTCGGCCAGGTGCGGCCACTTCACCGAGCTGAAGGTCACGGCCTTGACGGGCCGCCCCTCGACCGGCGGGACGAGGTAGCCGCTGCCGCCGGGCGGGGCGGGGAAGGCCGAGCGCGGGTAGGCCAGGGTGATGATCGCCATGCTCGCGTACTCGACGCGCGCCAGCTCGGCCGCCGCCTTGGGCGCCTCGGCGGCCAGCAGCCTGGCGGCCGCGACCGCGGGCACGGCGACGACCACGGCGTCCGCCTCGATGATCTCCGGCTCCCGGGCGGGGCCGGCGACCAGGCGCCACCCCTCGGGCGTGCGGGCCAGCTCGCGCACCATGACGCCCGTCCTGACGTCGGCGCCCGAGGCCGCCGCCAGTGCGGCGGGCAGGCCGCCCATGCCGCCCCTGAGGGTGGTGAAGACGGGGCCGGCGTCCTTCGGGGAAACTTGGGCGGCGGCGCGGGCGCCCTTGAGCAGCGAGCGCTCCGTGCGGGCGATCGCCGCGACGCGCGGCATGGTCGCGTCCAGGGACAGGCGCTCGGCGCGCCCGGCGTAGACGCCGCCGAGCAGCGGCTCGACCAGCCGATCGACCACCTCGCCGCCCATGCGCGCCCTGATGTAGGCCGCGACCGAGACGTCGGAGGTGATCATCGTGGCGGGCAGCACCTGGTCGAGCGGCACCCGGGCGAGGCCGGCCGCCGACAGCACGCCCGAGCGTGCCAGCTCCCGCACGTCGGACGGGACCCCCATGAGGTTCGCCTTGGGCATGGCCCGCAGCGCGCCCCTGCTGTAGATGGAGGCGCCCACCGGAGCGGGGTCGACCAGCTCGCCGCCCAGGCCGAGCGCGCGCACGAGCTCCTTGCCCTCGGGGCGCCGGGCCAGCATGGCCTCCGCGCCCTCGTCGACCGGGACGCCGGCGATCTCGGAGACGCGCAGCTTCCCGCCGACCTGTGGCGCGCCGTCGAGCACGGTCACCCGGACGCCGCCGTCGCGGCCCAGGTGCCAGGCGGCGGCCAGCCCGGAGATCCCCCCGCCCACGACCACGACGTGCGGCCGAGTCCCTTCCATGCCTCCAGACGTTACCCGGCCCCGCGCCCGCCCCCGCGCGCGGGCGGGCGGGACGGGATAGGGGCTCCAGACCCCCGCGGGACGGCCCTCCGGCGCGGGGCGGGGACAACGTGATGCCATTGTGACGCGGCTCCGCCAAACCGGGCGCCCCGCGCGCCCGTCATGAGGGCATGAGCAGATTACGGGGCAGACGACCGCGAGGCGGTCCGTTATCGGCGATGGTCCTGGGGGCCGTCGTCCTCCTCTCCGGGTGCGCCGGCGGCGCCTCGGACACGGCCGCGGGCGCGCCCGCCGCCAATCTGGCCGAAGACGCGGCCGGGCCCCAGTCGCGGCCGAAGCGGGCGCCCGCGGCCGGTGCGGCGTCCGACGCGGCACGGGCCGAGGGGGCCACCGGTGAGGCGGGGGCGCCCAAGGAGGGCGACGTGGCGGGGGTCGAGGTGGCGCCGGCCGACCGCGCGATCGTCTACACCGGCGAGATGACCGTCCGGGCGCGGGACGTCACGGCCGCGGCCGACCGGGCCAAGCAGATCGTCGCCGCCGCCGGGGGGCGTCTGGGCAGCGAGGAGTCCATGTCGTTCGGGCGCGAGGCCGGCGCGACGCTGGTGTTCAAGGTGCCCCCGGAGCGCTACCAGGCCCTGCTGACCCAGCTCGGCAAGGACCTGGGCAGGCGCGAGTCGCTGCGCCAGAGCACCGAGGACGTCACCGAGCAGGTGGCCGACGTCGACAGCAGGGTGCGGTCGGCCAGGGCCGCGCTGGAACAGCTGCGGTCGCTGCTGAGCAGGGCGAAGACCATCGGGGAGGTGCTGTCGGTCGAGCGGGAGATCTCCGGGCGGGAGTCGGAACTGGAGTCGCTGCTGGCCCGGCAGAAGACGCTCGCCGCGCAGACGGCCGAGGCGACGCTGACGCTGCGCCTGGTCGGCCCGGCGGCGGTCGTCGCCCGGACCGACCCCGAGCCTCCGCCGGGCTTCCTGAGCGGCCTGGAGGGCGGCTGGAAGGCCCTGAAGACCACCGCCAGGGTCGTGCTGCTGGTCACCGGCGCCCTGCTGCCCTGGCTGGTGCCGATCGCCCTGTTGTGGCTCGGCTACCTCGCCGTGCGCCGCCGCCTGCGGCCGGCGCCGCCGCTGGGCGGGTCACCCGCCGTCGACCCTGACCCGGACCCGCCCGCCGCCCCCGGCCCGCCGGTCGCGGTCGCGGCGCGGCCCGAAGGCGGTCGGACGGCCGGCGAGGACTGATCCGGGGGCCGTCCGCCCGCCGCGCCGGTCGCCCCTCCGGGCGCCGGGCGAGGTCGAGGACCGGCTCCCCTCCCCCGGCCGGGCGTGGGCGCCGGGCGAGGTCGAACACCCGCCTCCCCTGCCACGGCCGGGGGGGTGGGCGCCGCGCGCGGGGACCGGTCGCGTCGGCCCGTGGCCGCCGCGCCTGAGGACCCGGCGCGGCGGCCCGGGTCAGGAGGCCGAGGTCTCGTGCACGTAGTCGGTGAGGCGGGCGAGCTGGGCGGGGTCGGTCGACGGCAGCACGCCGTGGCCGAGGTTGAAGACGTGCCCCTCGGCCGCCCGCCCGCGGGCGAGGATGTCGGCGGCGCGGCCCTCGACCGCCTCCCAGGGGGCCAGCAGGATGGCCGGGTCGAGGTTGCCCTGCAGCGCCTTGCCCGGCCCGACGCGGCGCGCGGCCTCGTCCAGCGGGACGCGCCAGTCGACGCCGACGACGTCGGCGCCGGCCTCGCCCAGCAGGCCGAGCAGCTCGCCGGTGCCCACGCCGAAGTGGATGCGCGGCACGTCGAGATCGGCCAGGGCGGCGAAGATGCGGCCGGTGTACGGCAGCACGAACTCGCGGTAGTCGGCGGGGGCGACCGCGCCGACCCAGGAGTCGAAGAGCTGGACCGCCGAGGCACCGGCGTCCACCTGCAGGCGCAGGTAGGCGACGGTGAGGTCGGTGAGGCGCTCCATGAGGGCGTGCCACAGCGCGGGCTCGCCGTACATCATGGCCTTGGTGTGGTCGTGGTTCTTGGACGGCCCGCCCTCGATCAGGTAGGAGGCCAGCGTGAACGGCGCCCCGGCGAAGCCGATGAGCGGTGTGGGCCCGAGCTCCTTGACCAGCGCCCGCATCGCCTCGGTGACGTAGGGGACGTCGCCGGGCTCAAGCGGCCGCAGCGCGGCCGCGCCCGCGGCGTCGCGCACCGGCGCGGCGACGACCGGGCCGACGCCGGGCTTGATGTCCAGGTCGATCCCGATGGCCTTGAGCGGCACGACGATGTCGCTGAAGAAGATCGCGGCGTCCACGCCGTAGCGGCGCACCGGCTGCATCGTGATCTCCACGATGAGGTCGGGGGTGGCGCAGGCGGTGAGCATGGGGACGTCGGCGCGCACGGCGCGGTATTCGGGAAGCGACCGCCCCGCCTGGCGCATGTACCAGACCGGGGTGTGCGGCACGGGCAGCCGGCGGCACGCGCGGATGAAGGGCGACTCGGCGGTCTCGGGATTCACGTAGTCAAGGGTGCCACGGACCCGGGCCGGTACCCCACTCGCCGGGCCCGCCCGCGCCGACCGGCAGGGGCCCCGGCGGACGGCCGGGCGGGGTCCCCGCCACGGCGAGGAAAGAGATGTTTACTGACCTCTTGTTGGTTCATGACGATTGAGCCATGATGCGTGCAGTTTGTCTGGTTTAACCTGACCGGGGCACCCCTTCCCGGAGCTTCCCATGTCAACCAGCTCCCAGGCGGAGGTACAGTACGTCTCACACGAGGTCCGCGATCATGGTGTGGCCGGCCCAATTCTTCGTCAAGTCCCCGCGTGACGCCGATTCGGTGACCACTTTCGGGACACGCCGAGCGCGTTGCGGGGAAATGTCGCCGTCACGTGTCAACGTCGGACCAGCCCTCGACTTCACGGACGTGGCGCGCGCGGGGAGCGCCGGCCGGGCGGCACGCCGCCCTGTCCGTGCGAGCTCTCGTCCCTGGGATCCGACGAAAGGCCCGCGATGACCGCGATGTGGAGTTCCTCCGAGCACCGCACTGTGCATTGTGCGCTCCGTGCCGCCGAAGGGGAGGGCGGGCGGCCCTCCCCCCGCGCACGGCACCACTCATGCCGGGGACGGGCCTGCGGGTCACACGGCGGCGCCGCGGTGATGGCGGCTTGATCAGCGGCCATGTCACCAGCGCGTACCCCCCTGCTTCCCGGCCCGCCCGCCCCGGCCTACGCTGCCACCATGACCATCGGTGACGCCCCGCCGGCCCCGGCCGCGTTCCGCCGGGCGCTCGCCAGCCTGCGTCCAGCCGAGGTCAGGCCCGAGATCGAGCTGGAGGACATCCCGGCGCCGCAGCGGCTCGCCCCCTACTCCGGCGCCGTCGGCGCGGCCGTCCACCGAGACGACGACGAGCTCGCGATCGGCCGTCTCATCATGCTGTTCGACCCCGACGGCCAGCGCGGATGGGACGGCCCGTTCCGCCTGGTCGCCTATGTGCGCGCCGACATGGAGCCGGAGATCACCTCCGACCCCATGCTCGGGCCCGTGGCGTGGAGCTGGCTGACCGAGGCCCTGGACGCCCACGGCGCGCGCTACGCCGCCGCGGGCGGCACGGTCACCCGGGCGGTGTCGGAGGGGTTCGGCAACAAGGCCGACGACCCGGTCACCACCGAGCTGGAGCTGCGTGCCTCGTGGTCCCCGCTGGAGGACGACCTTTCCGCGCACGTCGCCGCGTGGTGCGACCTGATGTGCCTCGCGGCGGGCATCCCACCCCTGCCACCCGACGTCGCGGCGCTGCCGCAGCGGTCCGCGCGTCGCGAAGACCCGGAGTCCTTCAGGACGTGACCGACGACGACATCATTCCCGCGGGCGACTCCGTCGTGCCGCTGCTGGAGCCGCGCGAGGGCATTCCGCCGGTCATCGAGGACCCCGCCGCCCTGGCCGTGGTGGTGCGCGCCTTCGCGGCCGGCACCGGCCCGGTGGCCGTGGACGCCGAGCGCGCCTCCGGCTACCGGTACAGCGGCCGGGCCTACCTCGTCCAGCTGCGCCGGGCCGGAGCGGGCAGCGCGCTCATCGACCCCATCGGCTGCCCCGACCTGTCGGGGCTGGACGCCGCGCTGGCAGGCGCCGAGGTCGTCCTGCACGCCGCCACGCAGGACCTCGCGTGCCTGGCCGAGGTGGGGTTCACCCCCCGCGTGCTGTTCGACACCGAGCTGGCCGGCAGGCTGCTCGGGTACGAGCGCGTCGGCCTCGGGACGATGGTGGAGAACGTCCTCGGCCTGCGCCTTGAGAAGGGCCACTCCGCGGCCGACTGGTCGCACCGCCCCCTGCCCGAGGACTGGCTGCGCTACGCCGCGCTGGACGTCGAGGTGCTGATCGAGCTGCGCGACGCCCTGCACGATGAGCTGGAGGCCGCCGGCAAGCTCGGCTGGGCGCGGGAGGAGTTCGCCGCGATCCTGGCCGCTCCCCCGTCGCCGCCGCGCGCCGACCCCTGGCGGCGCACGTCCGGCATCCACCGGGTGCGCTCGGTGCGGGGGCTGGCGGTGGTCCGCGAGCTGTGGACGCTGCGCGACGAGATCGCCCGCGACGCCGACCTGGCGCCCGGGCGCGTGCTGCCCGACTCGGCGATCGTGACCGCCGCGCTCGATCAGCCGCGCACCACCAAGGCGCTGACCGACATCGCGCCGTTCACCGGGCGCAGCGCCCGCCGCCACCTGCGCGAGTGGCTGAACGCCATCGGCCGGGCGCGCATGCTGCCCGAGGCCAAGCTGCCGCAGCCGAACCTCGCCGGCGACGGCCCGCCGCCGGCGAACCGCTGGGCCGACCGCGACCCCGCAGCCGCCAAGCGGCTCGCCGCCGCGCGGGCCACCGTCGCGGCGCTGGCGACCACCCACCGCATGCCCACGGAGAACCTGCTGCAGCCTGAGGCCATCCGGCGCCTCACGTGGGAGCCGCCCGGCGACCTCGGCGACGAGGCGGTCGCCGCGCGCCTGCGCGACCTGGGCGCGCGCGAGTGGCAGATCGGCCTGACGGCCCGCCCTCTGTCCACGGCCCTCACCGTGCTGGCCGCCACGGGCGAGTTCGAGGCCTGACCCGTCCACGAGGACGTCACCGCCCGCACCGTGCGCGCGGCACGGGCCGTTTCACGCCTGCCCGGCCCGGCGGGGAATGTCTCGCCCGCCCGCCGGCCAAGCGACGGTGTGGGCGGCGCGCGCGGTCCCGACCGGCGGGATCTTGACGCATCACGTGCGCTTCTTTAGGTTGGAACTTGGGAAAGCGCTTTCCAAGGCTGGGAGACGTGATGAGCGAGACCGTCGTCGGCGTCGTGATGAACGGCGTCACCGGGCGGATGGGGTACCGCCAGCACCTCGTCCGGTCCGTGCTCGCGATCAACCAGCAGGGCGGCGTGACGCTGTCGGACGGCCGGCGGGTGACGCTCCGGCCCGTCCTGGTCGGCCGGGACGCCGCCAAGCTCGCCCGCCTCGCGACCGCGCACGGGATCGACGACCACACCACCGACCTCGGCTCGGCGCTCGCCGACGACCGCAACCTGATCTACTTCGACGCCCAGGTGACCAGCGCCCGCGCCGCCGCCGTCCACCGGGCGATCGAGGCCGGCAAGCACGTCTACGCCGAGAAGCCGCTCGCCGCCACCCTGGAGGAGTCCCTCGGCCTGGTGCGCGCCGTCGAGGCGGCCGGGGTCCGGGGCGGCGTCGTGCAGGACAAGCTGTTCCTCCCCGGCCTGCTCAAGCTCCGCCGGCTGATCGACGGCGGCTTCTTCGGCCGCGTGCTGTCGGTGCGGGGGGAGTTCGGATACTGGGTGTTCGAGGGCGACTGGCAGAGCGCGCAGCGCCCGTCCTGGAACTACCGGGCGGCCGACGGCGGCGGCATCGTCCTGGACATGTTCCCCCACTGGCACTACGTGCTGGAGAACCTGTTCGGCACGATCGAGACGGTGACCGCGCACGCGGTCACCCACATCGGCGAGCGGGTCGACGAGCGGGGCGCCGCCTACGGCGCCGACGCCGACGACGCCGCGTACGGCATCTTCGAGCTGGCCGGCGGCGTGGTGGCTCAGATCAACTCCTCGTGGGCGGTCCGGGTGCACCGCGACGAGCTGGTGGAGTTCCAGGTGGACGGCACGCACGGCAGCGCGGTGGCGGGGCTGCGCCAGTGCCGCGTCCAGCACCGCAGCGCCACGCCCAAGCCCGTGTGGGACCCCGACCAGCCGGTCGCCGCGCGCTTTCGCGAGCAGTGGCAGGACGTGCCGGACAACGCCGTGTTCGACAACGGCTTCAAGGCCCAGTGGGAGCTGTTCGTCCGGCACGTCCTGGAGGACGCGCCGTTCCCGCACGACTTCGCCTCCGGCGCCCGCGGCGTGCAGTTCGCCGAGATCGGCCTGCGCTCCTCGGCCGAGGGCCGCCGCCTGCGCGTTCCCGGCCTGCCCGGGCACGCCCCGTCCCCGGACGGCCGGGCGCCCGGCGTCACCCCGGCTCCCGGCGCGCCCGGCCTAGCGCGGGGCGCATCCGGGGCCGCGGCCCCGCAAGGCGCGCCCGGCCCCGGGCCGCGGACGTCCCCGCCCGGGGCGCCGCGAGGGACCGCAGCCGACGCCGAGGGGGCGCCCGCGTGAGGATCGAGCTGCCGTCCGGGCCCTACACCATGCGCCCGGCGGCGAGCCCGCCCCCGCCTGGCCCCGCGCCAGCCGGCCGCGTCGCCTACGCCGCCGCCCACGTGGTCGCCGACCCGTTCGCCGAGAACACGCCCGGCTCGCCCGCCGCCGTCGACTGGGACGCCACGCTGCGCTTCCGCCGCCACCTGTGGTCGCACGGCCTGCGCGTGGCGGACGCGATGGACACCGCGCAGCGCAACGCCGGCCTCGACTGGGCGGCCACCCGCGAGCTGATCGGCCGCAGCGCGGCAGCGGCCCGGGCGTACGGCGACCCGGCGGAGCTGGTGTGCTGCGGCGCGGGGACCGACCACGCGCCGCACGCCGACACGCTGCCGCTGGTGGAGGCCGCCTACGCCGAGCAGATCGAGACCGTGCGGGAGGCGGGCGCCGGCGTGGTGATCATGGCCAGCCGCCAGCTCGCCCGCGTCGCGCGCGGCCCGGAGGACTACCAGGCCCTGTACGGCAGGCTGCTCGCCCGCGCGGGGCGGCCGGTCATCCTGCACTGGCTCGGCGCGATGTTCGACCCGGCGCTGACCGGCTACTGGGGCTCGCCCGACGTGGAGACCGCGACCGGGCACTTCCTCGCCCTCGTGCGCGAGCACGCGGCCATGGTCGAGGGGGTGAAGGTGTCGCTGCTGGACGAGGAGCACGAGGTGCGGTTGCGCGCCGCGCTGCCCGCCGGGGTGCGGCTCTACACCGGCGACGACTTCAACTATCCCTCCCTGATCAAGGGGGGTTCGCACGCGCTGCTCGGGGTGTTCGACCCGATCGCCCCGCTGGCGGCGGCGGCGCTGCGGGCGCTGGACGCCGCCGAGAGCGAGCCGGACCCGGCGCTCCGCGCGCGCCACATGGCGCGCTATGACGACCTGTTCGGGCGAACGGTGCCGCTGGCCCGGAAGGTCTTCGAGGCGCCGACGTACAACTACAAGACGGGCATCGTCTTCCTGGCCTGGCTGGCCGGGCACCAGGACGCGTTCACGATGGTCGGCGGGGCGCAGTCGGCGCGGTCGCCGGTCCACCTGGCGGAGGTGTTCCGCCTGGCCGACCAGGCGGGCCTGCTGCCCGACCCCGAGTTGGCCGCCCACCGCATGAGATCCCTGCTCACCGTCCACGGGATGGCCCGGTGAGGCGGCTGTCGCTGAACCAGTGGACGACGCGCCGCTGGTCGGTGCCAGAGGCGGTCGACGGCTGCGTGCGCCACGGCATCGAGGCGATCGGGCTGTGGCGCGAGCAGGTGGGCGAGTACGGGCTGGCCGCCAGCGTGGCGGCGGTGGCCGGGGCCGGGCTGCGGGTGTCGTCGCTGTGCCGGGGCGGGTTCCTCACCTCGGGCGGGGCGCTGCGGGACAACCGGCGCGCCGTCGACGAGGCCGCCGCGCTGGGCGCCGCCTGCCTGGTCATGGTCGTCGGCGGGCTCCCGGGCGTCCCGCCGGGCGGGGAGCCGCGGCCCGGCTTCTCCCGCGACCTGCCCGGCGCCCGGGAACGGGTCAGGGAGGCCCTCGACGCGCTCGTCCCGTACGCGGCCGAACGCGGGGTGCGCCTGGCGCTGGAGCCGCTGCACCCGATGTACTGCGCAGACCGGGCGGTCCTGTCGACCCTCGGCCAGGCGCTCGACCTGGCCGCGCCCTACCCCGCCGAGCGGGTCGGGGTGGTGGTCGACGCCTTCCACGTCTGGTGGGATCCGGCGCTGCCCGAGCAGCTCGCCAGGGCCGGCGCGGCCCGCCGCATCGCGAGCTACCAGGTGTGCGACTGGCCGCAGCCGCTCCCCGCCGACGTGCTGCTCGGCCGGGCGATGATGGGCGACGGCGTCATCGACCTCGGCGCCCTCACCGACGCCGTCGCCGCCGCCGGCTACACCGGCGACGTCGAGGTGGAGATCTTCAACGCCGCCCTGTGGGCCGCCGACCCCGACGAAGTCCTGACCACGATGAAGTCGCGCTACCGCAGCGAGATCCTGCGCGCCTGAGACCGGGGCGGGGTCAGGCCGGCGTCAGGTGGCGGACGCTCTCGCGCAGGACGACCTCGCCGGCGACGGGCTCCACGCGGGGGAACTCCGCCCACGACAGGGCCAGCTCCATGGCCAGGCCGCCCATGCGGGCCAGGGGCAGCCGGACCGTCGACAGGGCGGGGACCATGTCGCGCAGGGGGGCGATGTCGTCGAAGCCGGCCAGCGACAGGTCGCGCGGCACCTGGACGCCGCGGTGCCGGAAGGCGGCGAGCGCGCCCACGGCCATCACGTCGTTCACCGCGAACACGCACGTGGCGTCGGCCAGGCTGTCGACCAGCTCCATGGCCGCCTCGAAGCCGCCGTCGCGGTCGAAGCCGCCGTGCACGACGACCGGCGCGGGCAGGCCCAGGTCGGTCAGCGCCGCGGCGAAACCCTCCGCGCGGTCGGCGGCGGTGAGCAGGGTGCGCGGGCCGGCGAGCATGGCGAACCTGCGGTGGCCGCGGCCGGCCAGCGCCCGCGCCAGGTCGTAGCCGCCCTCGCGGTTCAGCGGCGCCACGGTGTCGGCGCCGAGGAGATCCTGCCCGATGACCGCGACCCGCCCCCCGGAGGCCCGGTAGACGTCGAGCTCGGCGCGCAGCCGCCGGATCATGTTGTCGTCGGTGACGCGGGAGCCGGCGATCAGCACCACCCGGGCCCGCTGGGCGTTGAGCGTGGCGACGTGCGCGATCTCGCGTTCGGGGTCGCGGAAGGTGGTGCCGAGCGTCACCACCATGTCGTGCAGGTCGGCCGCGCGGATGGCGCCGTCGGCGATGGCGGCGAAGTAGTGGTCGGTCAGGTCCTGGACGATCAGGCCGACGACGTTGCTGGCGCCCCGCGCGAGGGTCTGCGCGGTGGCGTCGACGCGGTAGCCCAGCCGGGCGGCGGCCGACTCGACCCGGGCCCGCATGTCCGCCCCCACCTGGCGCGTGCTGCCGTTGAGCACCCGTGACGCCGTCGCCAGCGACACTCCCGCGTCCCTGGCGACGTCCTCGAGCGTGACCATGGTCGTCCTCCCGTGCCCCGACGGCTTCCCTCCCATTGTCCAGCGGTTCGGGTGTCGTCGTGACCGCTTCCCGCGGCGGCCGGTTCGCGGCTCGCCGCGGGAAGCGCGAGGTCAGCCGGTGGTGACGGTGGGCTCGCTCTCTCGCATGCGGCTGTGGCGCACGCCGTAGGCGAAGTAGACCGCGACGCCGATCGCCATCCAGATCAGGAAGCGCAGCCAGGTCTCCACCGGCAGGTTGAGCATCAGGTAGAGCGAGGCCAGCGCCGCCAGGATCGGCACGACCGGCACCCACGGGGTGCGGAACGAGCGGGGCAGGTCGGGGCGCGTGCGGCGCAGGATCAGCACGCCGACCGACACCAGGATGAACGCGAACAGCGTGCCGATGTTCACCAGCTCCGCCAGCGCCGACAGCGGGATGAACCCGGCCATCAGCGCGGTCACCACACCGATGATGATCGTGATGACGTACGGCGTGCCGAACCTGGGGTGGACGGTGGCCAGGCGCGCGGGCAGCAGGTTGTCGCGGCTCATCGCGAAGAACACCCGGCTCTGGCCCAGCATGAGGATCATGACCACGGTGGTCAGGCCCGCCAGCGCGCCGACGCTGATGATGCTGGCCAGCCAGTTCTGCCCGACGGCGCGGAACGCGTTGGCCAGCGGCGCCGACCGGCCGAGCTGGTCGTAGCGCTGCATGCCGACCACGACCAGCGAGACGGCGACGTACAGGATCGTGCAGACGGCCAGGGAGGCGATGATGCCGATCGGCAGGTCGCGCTGCGGCCTGCGGGTCTCCTCGGCGGCGGTTGCGACGACGTCGAAGCCGATGAAGGCGAAGAAGACGATGGCGGCGCCGACGAACACGCCGAACACGCCGTAGGCGACCGGGCTGACGCCGAACAGCACCTGGATGAGCGGCGCCTGGACGCCCTCGACCGTCGCGGTCGCCTTGGCCGGCGGGATGAAGGGGACGTAGTTGGCCGCCCGCACGAAGAACAGGCCCGCGATGATCACCAGCAGCACGACGGCCACCTTGATCGCCACCACGACGAGGTTGACCCGGGCGGACAGCTTGATGCCGGCCACCAGGACGGCCGTCAGCGCGAGCACCACGACGACGGCCGGGACGTTGAAGGTGGCGTTCTCACCCGCGAACGCGGGCGGCAGGTTGACGCCCATGGTGGCGAGCAGCTCGGAGAAGTAGCCCGACCAGCCGACCGCGACCACCGCGGCGCCGAGGGCGAGCTCCAGCATGAGGTCCCACCCGACGATCCAGGCGGGGAACTCGCCGAAGGTCGCGAACGAGAACGTGTACGCCGAGCCGGCGGCCGGCACCGTGGAGGCGAACTCGGCGTAGCAGAGCGCGGCCAGCCCGCAGACCACGCCGGCGACCACGAACGACAGGGCGACGGCGGGGCCGGAGTTGTCCCTGGCGACCTGTCCGGTCAGGACGAAGATGCCGGTGCCGACGATGACGCCGATGCCGAAGACGGTGAGGTCGAGCGCGCTGAGGTGCCGGCGGAGCTGGTGCTCCGGGGCCTCGGTGTCCTCCATGGATTGTTCGACCGACTTGGTGCGGAAGATGCTCATGCTCACGCCCCTTGATCGCCGATGTCGCTGAAGAGGTCTTCCCCGGAAAGGTTAAGTCATGCGTAACCCCAGGTCAGACCAACCTTTCGACCTCCGGCCACCGGGCGCCCCGTTCGGCGGCCCACCTCGCGAGCGGCGGCGCCGGCGGCGCGGCCCGGCTCGGCCGCCGGCGACACGCCGCCCGGAGAGACGGGACGGTGGGACGGCCGCGGCCGTCGAGCCCCGCGCCGTCCAGCCGCTGGGACGGGGTGGACGGCACACGAAACCCTCCACGGGCGCGGCGCCCGTGGAGGGGTGGTCGTGCGGGGTGGTCGTCAGGCGACGGGGCCGGCCTCCAGGGGGGCCGAGCGGCGGGCGACGGCCTCGGTGATCTCGCGGGCGAGATCCTGGCCGGTGAGGCCGATGTCGGACAGGATGCGGGCGCGCTTGGCGTGGTCGAGGAACCGCTGGGGCACGCCGAAGGTGCGTACGGGCACCTCCGCGCCGGCGTCGCGCAGGCACCGGGCGACGGCGTCGCCGACCGCGCCCACGCGGCCGTTGTCCTCCACCACGGCGACCATCTTGTGCGCCGCCGCGGCGGCCATCAGGTGCTCGTCGAGCGGCTTGACCCAGCGGGGGTCGACGACAGTCGCCGAGATGCCCTGGGCGTCGAGCAGCGTGGCGGCCTCCAGGCACGTCGAGGCCATCGAGCCGACGGCGACGAACAGGACGTCGGCGCCCTCCCCGGCGTCACGCAGGACGTCGGCCCCGCCGATCTTCCCGACGGCCGGGATGTCGGCGCCGACGGCGCCCTTGGGGAAGCGGACGGCGGTGGGGCCGTCGTCGACCGCGACGGCCTCGGCGAGCAGCTCGCGCAGCCGCGCGGCGTCGCGCGGGGCGGCGATCGCGAGGCCGGGGACGAGCTGCAGGATCGAGAGGTCCCACATGCCGTTGTGGCTGGCGCCGTCGTCGCCGGTGACGCCCGCCCGGTCGAGCACGACCGTGACCGGCAGCCGGTGCAGCGCGACGTCCATGAGGAGCTGGTCGAACGCGCGGTTGAGGAAGGTGGCGTAGATGGCCACCACCGGGTGCAGGCCGCCGAGCGCGAGGCCGGCCGCGCTGGTGACGGCGTGCTGCTCGGCGATGCCGACGTCGTAGGTGCGGTCGGGGTAGGCCTCGGCGAAGGCCGCGAGGCCGGTCGGGTGCAGCATGGCGGCGGTGATCGCCACGATGTCGTCGCGCTCGGCGCCCAGGCGCACCATCTCGTGGCTGAACACGTTGGTCCAGCTGTGCGGCCTCGGCTGCTCCTCGCCGGTCAGCACGTCGAACGGCTGGGGCGAGTGGAAGCAGTCCTCGTCGTGGTTCTCGGCCGGCGAGTAGCCGCTGCCCTTCTTGGTGAGCACGTGCACGATGACCGGGCCGCGGAAGTCGCGCGCGCGGCGCAGGGCGGCCTCGACCGCCGGCTCGTCGTGGCCGTCGATCGGGCCGACGTACTTCAGGCCGAGGTCCTCGAACATCACCTGCGGCGCCAGGACGTCCTTGATGCCCTTCTTGACGCCGTGAAGGGTGTCGTACAGCGGGGGCCCGACCACCGGCACGCGGCCGAGGTTCTGCTTGACGAACTCCAGCGCGTGCTCGTAGTTCTGCGTCATGCGCAGCGAGGCGAGGTGGCTGGCCAGGCCGCCGATCGTGGGCGAGTAGGAGCGCCCGTTGTCGTTGACCACGATGACCAGCGGCAGGTCGGGGTCCTTGGCGTGGCCGGCGATGTTGTTGAGCGCCTCCCAGGCCATGCCGCCGGTCAGCGCGCCGTCGCCGATCACCGCGACGACGGTGCGGCCGATCGCGCCGCGCAGCTTGTAGGCCTTGGCCAGCCCGTCGGCGTACGACAGGGCGGTGGAGGCGTGGGAGTTCTCGATGACGTCGTGCTCGGACTCGGCCTGGCTCGGGTAGCCGGACAGGCCGCCCTCCATGCGCAGGCGGTCGAAGCCGGACGCCCGGCCGGTGAGGATCTTGTGGACGTACGCCTGGTGCCCGGTGTCCCACAGGATGCGGTCGTTCGGGGAGTCGAAGACGCGGTGCAGGGCGATGGTGAGCTCGACGACGCCCAGGTTGGGGCCGAGATGGCCGCCGGTGCGCGAGGTCGTCGAGATCAGGAGGTCGCGGATCTCGGCGGCCAGGCGCGGCAGCTCGCCGGCCTCCAGGCGCTTGAGATCCCCCGGCCCCTTCACCGATTCGAGCAGCTCACCCCGTTCCTCGCCCGAACCGTCGGCCCGCCGGGTCCGCTCGTTCACGGGATCATCTCCTCCGCCTGTCGTCGACCTGCCCGAGTCTATTTGCCGGATCAGCCGGTCCCACCGGCGCTCCGCCTTCCACAAGGTTCACACCCTTGCGGCGGTCTCGGGGGGAACTCCCGAAACACTCCCGGACTTGCCCACATTAGATCTGTTTTACGGCAAGTGGGCGGCTGTCGTACCCTTTCGGGACCATGCGCACGCCGTCGCTCGTCCTCGTCTCGCTCATCTTCTCGCTGGCCGCGCTCGTGCTCCCGAGCGGCGCCGCGACCGCCCAGACCGGCTACCCGATCGCGAACGCCGCCCCCCTGACCAGGAGCCCGCTGTACACGGCGGGGCGACTGCCGGGCGCCTCCTGCGCCGAGCGGCCGGTGAAGGCGGGAAGCGTCGTCTCGGTCAAGAGCTACCTCACCCCGCTGGTGAAGTGCCTGGACGCCGCCTGGACCGCCCAGTTCGCCCGCGCCCGGCTCCCGTTCGCCAAGCCGCGTGTGACGTTCATCACCAAGCCTCAGCGGATGTGCGGGTCCAACTGGGGCAAGGACGTCCAGGCGATCTACTGCAACACCGACCGGCGCATCGTGCTCATGCTCGACCGCGACGTGGTCGGCGATCCCGGCGACCTGTACCTGCTGGACGTGCTGGCCCACGAGTACGGCCACCACGTCCAGAACGTGGCGGGCATGTGGCGGGCGCTCGACAGGCTGCCCAGCCGGAACAAGGCGGAGTTCTACGAGCAGACGCGGCGCCACGAGCTGCAGGCCGAGTGCCTGGCCGGCGCCTTCATCGGCAGCGTCTGGCCCTCCCTGGACCGCGACGCCGGCGACTGGAAGGAACTGCTGGACGCCGACCGCCGCAGCGGCGACGAGTCGACGGGCGTCCGCGACCACGGCAAGGGCCGCAACATCGCCAACTGGCTGAACCGCGGCTTCAAGGCCGCCTCGCCCTCCGCCTGCAACACCTGGATCGCCGGCTCCTCGATGGTCGCCTGACCCCCGGCGGGCACCTCCCCACGACGGCGCGGGCCGCGGCGGGCGCCCCGGTCAGGCGCCGACCCGCGCCAGGGCGTCCAGCGGGTCGGCGAGCACCTGCGCGAAGGCCAGCTCGGCCGCGCCCACCAGGATGGTGTCGTCGCCGAGGGCGGGGGTGCGCAGGCGCAGCGACTCACGCGAGGCGCGCAGGACGTCCACGGCGATGCGGCTGCGCACCTGGGCCGCCGAGCCGAGGTAGATCTCGCGGAGGATCCCGCCGAAGATCACGACCTCGGGGTTGAAGACGTTGACCAGGTTGGCGACGCCGAGCCCCAGCCAGTCGCCCACCCGGTTGAGGGCCTGCTGGGCGAGGACGTCGCCGCGGTCTGCGGCGCCCACGACGGCGCGCACGGCGTCCCGCCCGGCCTGCGCGCTGAACCGGCCGGCGGCCTCCAGCAGCGCGCGCTCCCCCACCTCGGCCTCCAGGCACCCGCGTGACCCGCAGCCGCACGGCCGGCCCCCGGTGTTGACCACCATGTGGCCGATCTCACCGCCGTAGCCGCCGTGCCCGCCCAGCAACTGGCCGCCGGCGATGACGCCGCCGCCGATGCCGACGTCGCCGTGCAGGTAGATCAGGTCGCGGCAGCCGACCGCGACGCCCCGCGCCTGCTCGGCCAGCGCGCCCAGGTTGGCGTCGTTGCCGACGGCGACCGGCACGCCGAGCCCGAGCCGCTCCTTGAGCTCGGCGCCGAGCGGCACGTCGACGGCGCCCATGTTCGGGCTGTAGCGCACGACGCCGTCGGAGCTGCGCACGCCTCCGGCGATGGCCACCCCCACGCCGACGCACAGGGTGTCGGGCCGGGTCCTCGCCAGCATCCGGCGGGTGAAGGCGACCACCGCGCCCGCGACGTGGTCGAGGTCGAAGTCCTCACGCTCGCGGGTGGCCTCGTGGCGGTCCAGGACGACGCCGCCCAGGCCCACGCGGGCCGCGACCAGCCTGTCGACGCCGATGTCGAACGCCAGGACGTACACCCGCGCCGACTCCGGCCTGACCACCAGCGAGGGTCGGCCGACCCGGCCGGTCTCCCTGGGCAGCTCCTCGCGCACCAGGCCCGCCGCCGTCAAATCGGCGGTGAGCGCCATGATGGTGCTGCGGTTGAGCCCCATGCGGGTGGTCAGCTCGGCCCTGGACGTCGGCCCGCCCAAGTGCACGTGCCGCAGCAGGACTCCGAGGTTGTGGCGCCGGATCTCCTCCTGTGAGGGCCCCGCGCGCATCATGCTTGCTGCCTCTGCTTCCTCGTGCGGCCGGAAGGGGGGGTCTAGGGGCGAGGCAGGTGCCGCCGGCGCCGCCGGCGCGGCGCCGGTGCTCACGGGAACGTCGCCCACGTTCCCGGCGCGGAGCGTGCCGTCGCGTCCGGGCCGGTGCGGCCCGGACGCGCGGTCATCTCAACCCGGAGGCCGCCGCCCGCTTGCGGGACAGCGCGTCCACCCCCGCGGCCAGGAGCAGCACGCAGCCGGTGACGATGAACTTGACGCTGGCGCTGTAGCCCATCAGGCCCATGCCGTTGTTGATGACGGCGACCACGGCGCCGCCGAGCACGGCGTCGATCACCCGGCCCTTGCCGCCGAACAGGCTGGTGCCGCCGATGACGGCGGCGCCCACCGCGAAGAGCAGGACGTTGCTGCCACCGGTGTTGGGATCGACGGAGTTGTCGCGCGAGGCGGCGATGATGCCGCCGACCGCCGCCATGCTGGAGCAGATGACGAAGGCGCTGATGCGGATGCGGTCGACGCTGATGCCGGCGCGGCGCGCGGCCTCGGCGTTGCCGCCGACCGCGTAGATGTGCCGGCCGAAGGCCGTGCGGCGAAGGACGAACGTCCAGAACACCAGGAGCACCACGACGATCGGGACGACGATCGGGACGCCCGTCAGGGAGGCGAGCAGCGCGTTGCGGCTGCGCTCCAGGTTCAGGGCGTAGACCGCGAGCCCGGCGATGAGCGCGAGCGCGCCGACGCGGAAGGCGATGACCGCGGCGGGGTCGTAGGTGAGGCCGCGGCCCCTCCTGCGCTGCGCCCGGACGATCTGGATGGCCGCGTACACGGCCACGCCGACGGCGTAGAAGGCCCACCCGAGCGCCGGGGGAAGGTTCTTGTTCTCGATCGCCAGGATCGTCGCGTCGCGGATGGCGATGTTGGTGCCCTCGTTGACGAGGATCAGCACCAGGCCCTGGAAGCCGAGGAACGCCCCCAGGGTGACGACGAACGAGGGGATGCCGAGCTTGGCCACCAGGGTGCCGAGGACGGTGCCGATCACCGCGCCGGTGAGGATCGCGGCGAGCACGGCGACGTACCACGGCTGGCCCATGTTGGCGAGCGCGTTGGCGAGCACGGCCGCGCACACGCCGCTGGCGTAGCCGGCCGACAGGTCGATCTCACCGATCAGCAGCACGAACACCAGGCCCATGGCGATCACCGCGATGGCGGCGCCCTGGGTGAACAGGTTGGCGAAGTTGATCGAGGTGAGGAACGCGGGCCGCAGCGCCGCGAACACCGAGCACAGGACGACGAGCCCGAGCACCGCCGGGAGGGCGCCCATGTCACCGCCGCGCACCCGGTCCCAGTAGCCGCGGACGTTGCCGCCGATGCTGCTGGGGGCCGGCGCGGCGGGCTCCTTCTGGATCGTCGTGGTACTCATGCCGTGACTCCGTTGACGTTCTGGAGGCCGAGCTCCCCGCTGCGCCCCGAGGTGATGAGCTCGACGATCTGCGAGTGGGTGACGTCGGCCGTGCGCACCTGCGCGGCCATGCGTCCGAGGAAGAGCGCGGCGACGCGGTCGGAGACCGCGAAGACGTCGTTCATGTTGTGGGAGATGAGGACCACGGCGAGGCCGTTGTCGGCCAGGCGCCGCACCAGCTCCAGCACCTGGGCCGTCTGCGCGACGCCGAGCGCCGCGGTCGGCTCGTCCAGGATGACGACCTTGCTGTTCCACAGCACGGCCTTGGCGATGGCCACCGTCTGCCGCTGGCCGCCCGAGAGGCTGGACACCAGCTGGCGGATCGACTTGACGGTGCGGACCGACAGGCTGTCCAGCGTCTTGGCCGCCATCTCCTCCATCGTCGCCTCGTCCAGCACCAGGCCGCTGCGGCGCTCGCGCCCGAGGAACATGTTCTGGACGATGTCGAGGTTGTCGGCGAGGGCCAGGTCCTGATAGACGATCTCGATGCCCAGCGTGGCGGCCTCGCGAGGGCTGTTCACCGTCACGGGCTTGCCGTCGAACAGGTACTCGCCCCCGTCGATCGAGTAGATGCCGCCGAGACACTTGACCAGGGTGGACTTGCCTGCGCCGTTGTCACCGACGAGCGCGGTGACCTCCCCCGCGTGGGCGGAGAAGGCGACGTCGTGCAGAACCTGCACGGGACCGAAGCTCTTGTCGAGCCCGCGGACCTCCAGGACGGGTTGGGATGACACGTTGCTCCTCAGAGACTGACGGAACGGCCGCCGCGCCCCGCGGGGCGGGCCGTCGTGCGGGCCCGCCCCGGGGGCGGCTGCCGTTCCGGACCGCTACTGGACTCCGGCCTCGGTGCACTTCTCGGCGAAGTCGCCCTTGCACAGCTCATCCTTCGACACGTAACCGTCGGCGACGACGTCCTTCACGCTGTCGAAGAAGATCGCCTGCGGCTCCAGAAGGATGGAGGGGACGTCACGGCCGGTCTCGGTGTCCTTGACCGAACCGGTGGCCGCCGGCTTCTCCCCCTTCGACAGCGCGACCGCGAGCTCGGCGGCCGCGGTGGCCTCCTTCTTGACCGCCTTGTAGACCGTCATGCACTGGTCGCCGGCGAGGATGTTCTGCAGGCCCTGGACGCCGGCGTCCTGGCCGGTGACCGGCACCTTGCCGTTGAGGTTCTGCTTCTTCAGCACGGAGATCGCGGAGTTGCCGAGGGTGTCGTTGGCCGCGAGCACGCCGGCGATCTTCGCCTCGGAGGTCAGCATCTGCTCGAAGATGGTGCCCGCCTGCGCCGGGTCCCAGTCGGGGACGGCCTGCTCGGGGCCCTCGGAGTAGTCGCCGGCGTCGAACTTGGGCTTCAGGGCGCCCTGGTAGCCCTCCTTGAACTGTGTGGCGTTGTTGTCGGTCGGCGAGCCGTGAAGCTGGGCGATGATCGGCTTCTCGACCTTCTTGTCATCGAGGCACTTGATCAGGCCCTCACCCTGCAGGGCGCCGACCTTCACGTTGTCGAAGCTGACGTAGTACGAGGCGCTGCCGCCGAGCGTCAGGCGGTCGTAGTCGATGGTGGCCACACCCTGCGACTTGGCCTTGTCGAGGACGGCCTTGCCGGTGCCGCTGTCGAGGTTCACGATGACCAGCACCGTGGCGCCGTTCGTGATCATCTGGTCGGCGATGGTCTGGAAGGCGGTCTTGTCGTTCTGGGCGTTCTGGATGTCGTACTGCACGCCCGCGGCCTTGAAGGCCTCTTCGAGGTACTTGCGGTCCGCGGTCTCCCAGCGGGGCGACGACTTGCTGTCGGGAAGGATGACACCGATCTTGCCCGCCGCGGCGGCGGGGGCCGACGCCGAACCGCTGTTCTGGGGGGTGGCCGACTCGCCGGCGTCGCCCCCACAGGCGGTGAGTCCGAGAGAGAGCGCCGCAGCGGCGGCGGTCAGGCCGAGGATCCCCTTGCGCATGGATGCACCGGGTCCTTTCTACAGAGATGGCCACTGGAGGGTGGCGGTGGGGTCTGGGGGGTTACCGGCCGAGCTCTGACCGGCAGGAACGGCGGTCCACCGGGTCCACGGTTTGACCGTCACTTTGTATGTTGTTTGCGGCAACGTATTCCGTCCCGAGCCGGGACGGAAGACCTCAGGGGGTCAAAGTTTGTTGTCGCCGGTAACAATCGGGAAACGCGCCCTTAACCCTGCAGGCTCTGCCCTATCAGCACGAAGGCCGAGGCGGCGGCCACCACGAGGATCCCCGCCCGGACGCGGCCGCCGTCCAGAAAGCGGCGCAGCGGCCCCGAGACCGCGAAGCCGACGATCATGAACGGGACCAGCGCGGCGCCCGCGAGCAGCGCGCGGCCGGGCAGCTTGCCGACCAGGGCCAGAATCGCGAGCGACTGCCCGGCGGCCAGGAAGAAGTACAGGGCCAGGGTGGCGCGCACCTGCGGCCCCTTGGCGTGCTGGTAGACGATGCCCATGGGCGGCCCGCCGATGCCGGTCGCCGTCCCGGTGACGCCGGAGACGAACCCGGCCACCCCGAGGGTGGCGCCGTTGCGCGGCACGGCCACCGCCGACAGGGTGACCGCAACGGCCACCAGCACCATGACCCCGACCATGATTCCCAGCGTCTGGACGCTGACGTACACCACGACGACCGCCCCCACCGCGCTCCCGGGCAGCCTGCCCAGCAAAGCGAAGCCCAGCCCCCGCCAGTCGACCCCCCGCCACTCGGCGGCCAGCGTGAACAGCGGCAACGCGCAGTTGACCACCTGCACCGCCCCCGGCATCACCGTGGGGTCCACCATCGCGATCACCGGCGCCGCGACCAGCCCCAGCCCGAACCCCACCCCGCCCTGAACCACCGCCCCCACAAAAACCGCCAAACCCGCCACAAGCAACAGAAAAACCTCATTACCCATGCCAGGCACCGTAGAGGCCCCACCCAGGCGACTCAGCCCGGAGGGTCGGCGATCTCGATGATGTGCAGCGGGGCGTCCAGCATCTCGGAAGGCCGCCGCCACTCGGCGGGCTCGACCGTGAGGATGGGGCACACCGCGACGTCCGCTACGGCCGCGACATGCGCGTCCCACGGGTCGAGCCCCGTGCCGGCGACGACGCCGGCGAGAGCCACCGCCTGCGCGGCACCGCTCAACGGATGCCCCCGACTCGGCGAAGCGGAGGGGCACGGGTGTGCCCCGGGGTCGTCACCAGGCGACGGGGAGGTGGTGGACGCCGTAGATGGCCATGTTGGTGCGGGTCGGGATCTCTTGTGGAGGGACGGCCAGGCGGAGGGTCGGGAAGCGGGTGAGCAGGGCCGGGTAGGCCGTGCGCATCTCGGCGCGGGCGAGCTGCTGGCCCAGGCACTGGTGGATGCCGTGGCCGAAGGCCAGGTGGCCGGAGGTCTGGCGAG
The DNA here is from genome assembly GCF_029846175.1 of Sphaerisporangium sp. TRM90804. Taxonomy (GTDB): domain Bacteria; phylum Actinomycetota; class Actinomycetes; order Streptosporangiales; family Streptosporangiaceae; genus Sphaerisporangium. The sequence continues at coordinate 177,148 of NZ_JARWAC010000002.1, forward strand.
CCAGGTCGAGGGTCTCGGGCGACTCGAAGTGCTCGGGGTCGCGGTTGGCGGCGCCCAGGGAGATCGTCACCGACTCCCCCGCCTTCACCAGGTGGCCGGCCAGCTCGACGTCCTCGCGGGCGGCGCGCACCGGGCCCAGGTGGACGATGGTCAGGTAACGCAGCAGCTCCTCGACGGCGGCCGAGGCCAGGGACGGGTCGTCGCGCAGGGCGGCGAGCTGCCTGGGGTTGCGCAGCAGCGTGAAGGTGCCGAGGGCGAGCATGTTGGCGGTGGTCTCGTGCCCCGCGACCAGCAGGAGCATCGCCACGCCGGTGATCTCGTCCTTGGTGAGCTGGCGGGTCGCCACCAGCCCGCTGATCACGTCCTCGCCGGGCTCGGCCCGCTTGGCGACCACCAGCTCACCCAGGTAGCCCATCAGGTCGTCCATCGCCTCGCGCACCTGCGCGGGCGTCGAGTCCAGGTTGAGCATGACCGCCGAACGGCTCTGGAAGCGCTCGTGGCCGGAGTACGGGACGCCGAGCAGCTCGCAGATCACCAGCGAGGGCACCGGCAGCGCGAACTCCCGCACCAGGTCGGCCGGCGCCCCCGCGCGCTCCATCGCGTCCAGCCGGTCGAAGGTGATCCGCGCGATCCTCGGCTCCAGGCGCCTCATCCGGCGGACGGTGAACTGGCCGGTGAGCAGCTTGCGGAAGCGGGTGTGCTCGGGCGGGTCCTCCTGCAGGAAGAAGCCGGGCACCCTGGCCAGCACCTCCTGGGTGAGCCGCTGGCCGACCGGCGGGTGCAGCAGGTCGGGGTCGGTGCTGAAGCGGGGGTCGGCGAGCAGGGCCCGCGCGACGGTGTACCCGGTCACCAGCCAGCCGACGTGCCCGTCGGTGTAGAGCAACGGGCGGATGGGGCCTTCCTCACGCCACCGGCGCAGATCGTGCGGCGGATCGAACGGGGTCTCGCGATCGAGGGGAAGGGTAACGGGGCTTGACATCGCATGCGTCATCCTGCATTCCTCCCTTTCTTCACAAGACCCTACAAGCAGGGATAATTCGCTGAATTAAGAGAGTCATCGGGTGTCGTCAATTTTCGCCAATGCCCCGGAGACGGCTCGTCCGGCACCGGCCGGCGCCTCGGACCGTCGAAGGATTTCGTGCTCCGAGCAGGGACGGGACGGCGTGTAATGAATGGCTTGAGAGTTATCAGATGATTCGCTTACCCGCATCACGGGGCCGTGAGTCAGGCCGGGCGGTACGCGTACGACGAACGGCGTGAGGACCGGCCCGATATTCCGGCGCGGCCCCGCCGGGAGCGCTATTCAGGCTGGCATACCGGGCACCAGTAAAGGTTGCGGCCGACCAGCGGGGCCTGGCGGATCGCCGTCCCGCAGGCGTGGCAGGGCCGGTCGGCCCGGCGGTAGACGTAGACCTCGCCGCCGTGCCGGTCGACCCTGGGCGGGCGGCCCATCACCTCGGGCAGGTGCGGGGTGTGCACGGTGTCGATGCGGCCGGTCGCCGCCGCCGCGCGCATCAGCTCGACGAGGTCGGCCCAGAGCGCGTCCCAGCCCGGACGGCCGAGGCGCCGGCCGGGCGTACGGGGCCCCAGGCCGGCCCGGAACAGCGCCTCGGTCACGAAGATGAGCCCGGTGCCCGCCACCACCGACTGGTCGAGCAGCAGCGCGGCCAGCGGCGCCGAGCTGCGCCGGACGCGGGCGTACGCCGCCTCGGGGTCGGCGTCGTCGCGCAGCGGGTCGGGGCCCAGGCGGGCCCGCAGCGCGGCGGTCTCCTCCGGGGTGAGGATCTCGCAGGCGGCGGGGCCGCGCAGGTCGAGCCAGTGCGCCTCGCCGGTGAGACGCAGCCGGACCTGGCCCACCGGCGCCGGCGGCTCCCCCGCGCCGTCGGTGAACCTCCCGTAGAGGCCCAGGTGGACGTGCAGGGTGCGCTCACCCGCGTAGTGGTGCAGCAGGTGCTTGCCGTACGACTCGGTGCCCGAAAGGACGGACCCCGACAGCAGGGCCGCGCCCTCCGCGAAACGCCCCTGCGGGCTGGCCGCGATCACCTTGTCGCCGGCGAAGAGCTCCGCGTGCCGGGCGGCCAACCGGAAGATGACGTGTCCTTCGGGCATGGTGCCAACCTATCGGCAGCGCGACGGCGCCCACCCACGCCCGGACGGGGGCCGCCTCCTCGGCGGTGACGCGCCGCGACGCGTCCTCGCCCGGCCGCGCTCGGGCCGCGGGCCGGGGGCGTCAGGGCTCGATCAGGCCGACGCGGATCGCGTAGCGGGTGAGCTCCAGGCGGTCGCGCATGCCGAGCTTCTGCAACAGGTTGGCGCGGTGACGTTCGACCGTCTTGACGCTGATGAACAGCATGTCGGCGATCTCCTGGGAGCTGTGGCCCTCGGCGACGAGCTTGAGGATCTCCTCCTCGCGGTCGGTGATGGCCTTGACCGGCACGCCGCCCTCCCGGACTCGTTGGAGGTGGTCGCGGATGAGCGCGGTGACCGCGCCGGGGTACAGGAACGGCTCGCCGCGCATGGCCGCGCGGCAGGCCTCGACCAGGTCGCGGTCGGCCACGGACTTCAGGACGTACCCGGAGGCCCCGGCCGCCAGCGCCTCGAAGAAGTACTGCTCGTTGTCGTACATGGTCAGGATGAGGATGCGCAGGTCGGGCAGCAGGCGCGACAGCTCGCGCGCCGCCTGCAGGCCGGTGAGGCGCGGCATGGCGATGTCCAGGACGGCCAGGTCGGGCCGCTCGGCGCGGGCCATCTCGATGGCCTCGGCGCCGTCGCCGGCCTCGGCGACGACGGTCAGGTCGGGCTCGCCGTCCAGGATGAGGCGCACGCCCCGGCGCACCAGGGCGTGGTCGTCGGCCAGCAGGATGCGGGCGGGAGGCCCGCCTGGAACGGTCACCGGCTCCCGCCTCCCCCGGGGACGGCCAGCCTGACCTCGGTGCCGCCCTCCGGCGCAGGGCCGACGGTCAGCTCGGCTCCCACCAGCAGCGCGCGCTCGCGCATGCCGCTGATCCCGGCGCCTTCGGGAGCCCGGCCGATCCCCCGGCCGTCGTCGCGGACGCTCAGCTCCACCCCCGGGGGGCGGCGGCGCAGCGCCAGGTCCACCCGGCCCGCCTCCGCGTGCCGGGCGGCGTTGGTCAGGCTCTCCTGGGCTACCCGGTAGAGCACCAGCTCGGTCTCCTTGTCCAGCTGCGGCAGGTCGGCGTCCAGGTGGCGGCGGACGGCCAGGCCCGGGCGGGAGAACTCGGCGGTGAGCGCCTTGAGCGCGCTGCCCAGGCCGAGCTCCTCAAGGACGCCGGGGCGCAGGCGGCGCGCGATGCGGCGGATCTCGTCCAGGCTCGTCCGGGTGGTCTCCTGCACCTGGTGCAGCTCCTCTCGCACGCCGGGCGGGGCGTGGTCGGCCACCCGCTTGAGCTCTAGCAGGACGGCGGTCAGGGTCTGCCCGACCTCGTCGTGCAGTTCCTGGGCGACGCGGTGGCGCTCGCCCTCCTGCGCCGACAGCGCGCGTGCGCTGCTGGCGGCGCGCTCGGCCTCCAGGCGGTCGAGCATGGTGTTGAAGGTGGCGATCAGCTCGACCACCTCCCCGTGCCCGGCCGCCGTGGGGCGCCTGCCGGGCTTCAGCAGGTCGACGGTGGTCATCACGCGGGTGAGGCGCTGCAGGGGGGCCAGGCCCACCCGCAGCAGGGCGGCGTTGGCGGCGAGCATGGCGGCCAGCCCGGCCGCCAGCACCCCCGCCTCGGTGAGCAGGAGCGGGGTGGACACGGTCGCGGGCCCGAGCGCCAGCAGCGCGGCGGCGGCCACGAGCACGGCGGCGTTCAGCAGGAAGATCCGCCAGAACAGGGACACCGCGTACCGCCTCCTCAACGTGGCCTCCCCCCACTATCGCGCCTCGGTGTCGGATGGACGGCACCGGTCGCCCCACGGGTAGGGCCCGGCGACCGGTGCCGTGAGACCAGCCTGGACGGTGGGGGCCGGGCCGTCCATCGGTGCTGACACCCATTTCCCCGTGCGGCCTCCCCCGTCTACGGGGGTCGCCGCGGGCTCGAATGGGTGTCAGCACCGATGGCCCCCCGTGCGCGCCCCCGGACATCATTGATCGGGGACGGCGAGGCGACTGGTGACATCGGCGCGGGTCATGAGGGACGCGGGCCCGGCGGGAACGCCGGGCCGCGGACACCGCGACCGCGCGGGTCGTGCCCGGGCCGGGCCGCGCCGGGCGCGGCGGCGCGGAAAGCACGCCGGCCGCGGGCGGACGGCGCTCGCCGTCCCCCTGACAGCCCCCCCGTCACCGCTCACGCGGGCCCGGATCCGAAGATTGGACATGAGTCATCACCACACGTCTGAGCAGCCCAGCGTTCCGCGTCGGGGAGGGGTGGTGAGCCGTGGGGCACGCTGACACCCTGCTGGCCATGGGCGGGGCCTTCCTCGCCGCGGCCATTCTGGCCCGCCTCGGCAGCCGCATCGGGCTTCCGACGATTCCGCTGTTCATGCTCGCCGGCATCCTGCTGGGCCCGCACACGCCGGGGCTGGTCGTCGTCCGCGACCCGGCGGAGCTGGAGATGCTCTCCGCGCTCGGTCTCGTGCTCCTGCTGTTCTACCTGGGGCTGGAGTTCCATCTCGACGACCTGAAGAAGGGCGGCTCGCGCCTGCTGGCGGCGGGCGGGGTCTACCTCGTGCTCAACGTGGGCGCGGGGCTGGGCTTCGGGTTCGCCCTGGGGTGGGGGGTCCGGGAGGCGCTGGTGCTGGCCGGCGTGATCGGCATCTCCTCCTCCGCGATCGTCACCAAGATCCTCATCGACCTGGGCCGGCTGGCCCGGCCCGAGACCCGTCTCATCCTCGGCATCATCGTCGTGGAGGACATCTTCCTGGCCCTGTACCTGGCGGCGCTCCAGCCGGTCATCAGCGGCGCGCAGGGCACCATGGAGACCGTCCTGCAGGCCGGCAAGGCGTTCGCGTTCCTGCTGGCGCTGGCCGCCGCCGCCCGGTACGGCACCCGGGTCGTCGGCCGCCTGCTGGCCGTGCGCGACGACGAGCTGCTCGTGGTCAGCTTCCTGGGCCTGGCCGTGCTCGTCGCCGGCCTCTCGGAGCTGCTCGGCGTCGCCGACGCCATCGGCGCGTTCATGGCCGGCCTCATCGTGGGAGGCACGTCCTCCGGGCCGCGGGTCCGCGAGCTGGTCCACCCGCTGCGCGACGCCTTCGGGGCGATCTTCTTCTTCGCCTTCGGCCTGGCGATCGACCCCGGCGACGTCATTTCGGTCGCCGGGGCCGTGGCGGCCGCCGCCGCCCTGACCCTGGCCATGAACGTGGCCGCCGGGCTCGTCGCCGCCCGCCTGCACGGCTACGGCCCCGGGCGGGCCGCGAACATCGCGACCACGCTGCTGGCGCGCGGGGAGTTCGCGCTGATCCTGGCCGCCATGGCCGCCATGGCGGGCCTGGACGGGCGGCTCGCCCCGTTCATCACCGGCTATGTCCTGGTGCTGGCCGTGCTGGGCCCGGTCGTGGCCGGGCGGTCGCACTGGCTGGCCCGTGGCCTCTCGGCCGCGGGCGGCGTCCTCACGCGCCGGCGCGCGCGGGTGGACGCGCGGGCCGAGCCGCAGCGCCTCCCACCGGCCGGCGGGAGGCGCTGACGCCGGGCCTCAGGCCTTCGCGAGCAGCGAGCGCAGGACGTACTGCATGATGCCGCCGTGGCGGTAGTAGTCGGCCTCTCCGGGCGTGTCGATGCGGACGACCGCCTGGAACTCCTTGTCCCCGGCCCTGACGGTGACCGTCGCGGGGGTGGTGCCGGAGTTGAGCTCCTCCACGCCGGTGACGTCGAAGGTCTCCTCGCCGGTCAGGCCGAGCGACTCCGCGGTCTCCCCTTCGGGGAACTGCAGCGGCAGCACGCCCATGCCGATGAGGTTGGAGCGGTGGATGCGCTCGTAGGACTCGGCGATGACGGCGCGCACGCCGAGCAGCGCGGTGCCCTTGGCCGCCCAGTCGCGCGAGGAGCCGGAGCCGTACTCCTTGCCCGCGAGCACCACCAGCGGCACGCCGGCGGCCTGGTAGTTCACCGAGGCGTCGTAGATCGTGGAGACCGGGCCGCCGTCCTGGGTGAAGTCGCGGGTGAAGCCGCCCTCGGTGCCCGGCGCGATCTGGTTGCGCAGGCGGATGTTGGCGAAGGTGCCGCGGATCATCACCTCGTGGTTGCCCCGGCGCGAGCCGTAGGAGTTGAAGTCCTTCGGCTGGACCCCGTTCTCCTTCAGGTAGCGCCCGGCGGGCGAGTCGGCCTTGATGGAGCCGGCCGGGGAGATGTGGTCGGTGGTGACCGAGTCGCCGAGCAGCGCGAGGACGCGCGCGCCGGTGACGTCGGTGACCGGCTCGGGCTTCTCGGGCATGCCGTCGAAGTAGGGCGCCTTGCGCACGTACGTCGAGGACGGGTCCCACTCGAAGGTGTCGCCCGTCGGGATCGACAGCGAGCGCCAGGTGTCGTCGCCCTTGAACACGTCGGCGTAGTCGCGCCGGAACATGTCCTCGCCGATCGAGGAGCCGACGACCTCGGCGATCTCCTCGGCGGAGGGCCAGATGTCCTGGAGGAACACCGGCCGGCCGTCCGCCCCGGTGCCGAGCGGCTCGGTGCCGAGGTCGAGGTCCATCGTGCCGGCCAGGGCGTAGGCGACGACGAGCGGCGGCGAGGCCAGGTAGTTCATCTTGACGTCGGGGTTGATCCGGCCCTCGAAGTTGCGGTTGCCGGACAGCACGGCGGTGACGGCGAGGTCGTTGGCCTGGACGGCCTCGGAGATCTCCTCCGGCAGCGGCCCGGAGTTGCCGATGCAGGTGGTGCAGCCGTACCCGACCAGGTTGAACCCGAGCTTGTCGAGGTAGGGCGTGAGGCCTGAGCGCTCGAAGTAGCCGGTGACCACCTGCGAGCCGGGCGCCAGCGAGGTCTTCACCCACGGCTTGCGGGTGAGGCCGCGGTCGACGGCGTTCCTGGCCAGCAGCGCGGCGCCGATCATGACGTACGGGTTGGAGGTGTTGGTGCAGGAGGTGATCGCGGCGATCACCACGGCGCCGTGGTCGAGCTCGAAGGAGGTGCCGTCGGCGAGCGTCACCGGCACCGAGGCCCGCGGGCGTTCCTGGAGGGGGTCGCCGCCGGTCGCGGGGACGGCCGGGGCGGCCTGGCCGTCGGCGTGCCCGTTGGCCTGGGAGTTGGACGCGGGCGCGTCGGAGGCCGGGAAGGACTCCTTGCCCTCCTCGTCCACCTCGTCGGAGTCGGGGACGAAGACGCGCACGTCGCGGCGCCAGGTCTTCTTGGCGTCGGTCAGCGCGATGCGGTCCTGCGGGCGCTTGGGGCCGGCGATGGACGGGACGACCGTGGACAGGTCGAGCTCGATGTACTCGGAGAAGACCGGCTCGGCGGAGGGGTCGTGCCACAGGCCCTGGGCCTTGGCGTACGCCTCGACCAGCGCGACGCGCTCCTCGTCGCGGCCGGTCAGCCTGAGGTACTTCACGGTCTCGTCGTCGATCGGGAAGATCGCGCAGGTGGAGCCGAACTCGGGGCTCATGTTGCCGATCGTCGCCCGGTTGGCCAGCGGCACGGAGGAGACGCCGTCGCCGTAGAACTCCACGAACTTGCCGACGACGCCGTGCTTGCGCAGCATCTCGGTGATGCGCAGCACCAGGTCGGTGGCGGTCGCGCCGACGGGCAGCTCACCGGTGAGCTTGAAGCCGACGACGCGCGGGATGAGCATGGAGATCGGCTGGCCGAGCATCGCGGCCTCGGCCTCGATGCCGCCGACGCCCCAGCCGAGCACGCCGAGGCCGTTCTCCATCGTGGTGTGGGAGTCGGTGCCGACGCAGGTGTCGGGGTAGGCGACCGGGACGGCCCCCTCGGGGCCGCGGGTCATGACGACGCGGGCCAGGTGCTCGATGTTGACCTGGTGCACGATCCCGGTGCCGGGCGGGACGACCTTGAACTCGTCGAAGGCGGTCTGGCCCCAGCGCAGGAACTGGTAGCGCTCGCCGTTGCGCTCGTACTCGCGCTCGACGTTGCGGCGGAAGGAGTCGGGACCGCCGAAGAAGTCGACGATCACCGAGTGGTCGATGACCATCTCGGCGGGCGCGAGCGGGTTGATCCGCGCGGGGTCGCCGCCGAGGTCGCGCACGGCCTCGCGCATGGTGGCCAGGTCGACCACGCAGGGGACGCCGGTGAAGTCCTGCATGATCACGCGGGCGGGGGTGAACTGGATCTCCACGCTCGGGGCCGCCTGGGGGTCCCAGCCGCCCAGCGCCCGCACGTGGTCGGCGGTGACGTTGGCGCCGTCCTCCGTGCGCAGGAGGTTCTCCAGGAGGATCTTCAGGCTGTACGGGAGGCGCGCCGACCCCTCGACGGCGTCCAGCCGGTAGATCTCGTAAGCCGCGTCACCGACGCGGAGTGTGTCACGGCTGCCGAAGCTGTTCGCGGACACGGAGACTCGCCTCCCTCAATTCACGCTTTCGACCCTCACGATGGGTCGCACACTATGCCGGGTTCGCCCCTAGATCCTGCCGCACCGGTGGAGTGCCGACACCGGTTAGGTTCGCCTAACCGGCCGCTGCGACGACAGGTGTCTCGACATCAAGATATATGGTCGCATATCTCGACATCAAGTTACCTTCCGGTACACGGCCGGCGGACCGTCAGATGTACTCCGGCGCCAGGCGCAGCGCGAACAGGGCGACCACGACGATCGACAGCAGCGGCCCGACCACCTTCACCTCGACGGCCCGCCCCGTCTTCAGCCCGATGCGGTACGGCAGCACCCACCGGTGCCGGAGCGGCCACAGCACCGGGCACCCGCGCTCGGTCAGGCAGTCGCCGATCACGTGGGCCAGGCAGCCGACCGCGATCGCCACCCCCAGCCACAGGTACTGGACGCCCTGGGAGTACAGCACGATGAAGGCGCCGGCGGTGATGCCGATGTTGATGAACCCCGACGTCATCGCCTTGCCCGGCACGCCGATGCCGAGCGCCCGCAGCGCGAGGCCGATCATCAGGACGACCACGACGTCCCGGCCCACCGGGAGCCGATCGGCCAGCAGGTGGGCGCCGAACCCGGCGGCGACGGCGAAGAACAGGGAGTGCGTCGCGTGACGGTGGCCACCGCTGGCCCAGTTGACCGCCTTGCTCAGCACCCAGGTGGCCGGGCCGAAGGTCTGCGCGATGGTCGCGTGCGGGTGGTCCAGGTCGGGCAGCATCGCGGCGCCCGCGCAGACGAGCGTCCCTGCGATCAGCTCGGCGGGCGTCAGGACCCCGGCCACCATGGGCGCCACGTCGGCGGCGAAGCCGCCGGCCGAGGGCAGCGCGGCGAGCCCTGGAGCCACCAGGAGCCAGAGCGCCGCCCCGCTCAGCGCGTGTGTGTGGCCCATCATCCGATCATCACGATCGGGCACGTTACGGCAAAATCCATACAAGACGGCGGAAGCTCATCACCAAGCGCGCGGCGTGTCGCTTCCCCCGCGGGGGCCATGCCTGCCGCCTGGGAAAACAAGACCGGGACCGTTCCGCTCCAAGAGCACCCCCCAGCCCTCTCAAAGCAGAACGATCCCGTTCGATTGCTGATAACGCTCGAATCTCAGCCGGTGTTCCCCGTCCAGCGTGATCTGGGTCACTTTCCAGGTAAAACCTGCCGCCGCCCGCTCCCGGAGCGGTGACGAGCCGCTCCCGTCCGCGCGATTTCCGTCCTGAGGGTTGTTCTATGAACGGTCGCGATATATCGTTGAGCCATCACGTACGGTCGACAAGCGATCGTCACGAGAGGAGTGACATGACATACGCACACTCGATGGGCGGCGGGGCATCCTGGCCGCACCATCGCGACATCAGGGCGGCGCTGGGAGCGCTGGCGGCCTGGCACGAGGGGCACCACGGCCCGCCGCGCGGCCACCGGGGCCCGGCCGCGGAGGGCGAGCACCCCGAGCACCGTCACAGGGGACGCCGTGGCCCGGGGCCGTTCCCCTGGGACTTCGGACGGGGCGGCCCGTTCGGCCCGGGGTTCGGCGGCGGGTTCGGCGGGGGCCGCGGGCCGTTCGGCAGGGGCTCGCGCAAGGCCAAGCGGGGCGACGTCCGCGCCGCCATCCTCGCGCTGCTCGCCGAGGAGCCGCGCAACGGCTACCAGATCATCCAGGAGATCGCCCGGCGCAGCGAGGGCGGCTGGAAGCCCAGCCCCGGCGCCGTCTACCCGGCGCTGCAGCAGCTCACCGACGAGGGGCTCGTGCAGGCCGAGGAGACCGACGGCCGCAAGACCTTCATCCTCACCGAGGCCGGCCGGGCCTACGTCGGCGAGCACCCCGAGGAGGTACGCGCCCCCTGGGAGGACATGACCCCCGATCTCGACGAGGGCGTCTTCGAGCTCTTCGACCTGTCGCGCCAGGCCGCGGCGGCACTGTTCCAGGTCGCGCAGACCGGCAGCGACGCCCAGGTCAAGCAGGCCAAGCAGGTGCTCAACGAGACCCGCCGCAAGCTCTACCAGATCCTCGCCGACGGCGACGCCGAGGAGTGACCTTCCATGACCTCGCGGGACGACCTGCGGATCGGTGACGCCGAACGCGAAGAGGTGGCGTCGGCCCTGCGCGAGCACTTCGCGCAGGGGCGGCTCACCCACGACGAACTTGACGAACGGCTCGGCACCGTCCTGACCGCCCGGGTGCGGGGCGAGCTCGACCGGGTCATGGCCGACCTGCCCGAGCAGGCCGCCGCGCGGCCCTCGCACCACAGTGAACGCCACGGCGGCCGCCGTCACGGGCCCGGGCGGCCCGCGGGTCCCATGGACGGCGGATTCCCCGGCCGTTACCCGCCGATGCCGCCGCACGCCGACCTGGCGACCTGGGGCCACCACCTGGCCGCGCGCCGCGAAGGCCCCGGGCGGCGGCACCACCGCCACCGGCCGCCGGCGCCGCTCATGATCGCCGGAGTCGTCCTGGTGGCCATGCTCGTCACCGGCTCGTTCTGGCCGCTGTTCGCGGCCCTGAAGTTCGTGTTCCTCGCGTGGCTGGTGATCGGCGTGCTGACGTTCGCCCGCCATCGACACCGCCACCACGCGCCCCACCAGGGGTTCCCCCACCGATTCCCCCACGGGCGCCGCCCCTGACACGGCACCCGCGGCGCTCCGTCACGCCGGGCAGGCCCTCGCGGCCGCCCGGCGTCCGGCGTGTCAAGACGATCACCGAGCGACGTTTTGGGTCTTGACGCTCCCAGTCAGCCGTTTCATGATCTGCCTGTTTAACCGGCGCCGTCTCACCGGGTTTCGGTCCGCGCGGCTCCGGGCATGGTCGCGCACGCATCCGAGCACCTCGCGCCACCGGCCTGTGGCGGACGCCTGGGCCGCACCCCCCGACCAGGAGGAGTCGCCCCATGATCCCGATTACGGACAATCAATTAGATTGCCACGTTTTCGAGCGGGTCTGGGAGACGGACGGCGTCACGCTGCCCGTGGAGACGTACGGCCCGGAGTTCCGCGCGGCGTACGAGAACGCCCGCGGCGTGGTCTGGAAGCTCGAACGCGCGCAGTACTTCCACGAGCCCTACGAGCCGAGCTGGGTCGCCATGGCCGAGGGCGACTGGGAACGTTCCCTCCAGCTGATCGGCGAGCTGCGCGCGTCGCTGGCCGCCGACTACTCCGGGTACGCCGAGTTCCGTCGCGTGCGGGTCGTCGAGCCGCCGCTCACGCCGTACATGCAGTGGGAGCTGCACGTGCTGGCCGCCCGGGTGGAGGCGGGCGAGCGCATCCGGGTGGTGCCGGCCTCGGCGGTCGGGCGCTACGAACGCTCGCGGGCGCTGCCCGAGCTGCTGATCCTCGACCCCGGCCTGATGTACGAGGTGCTGTACGACGCCGACGGCCGGCATCTGGGCGGCCGCCGGGTCACCGACGCCGACGCCATAAAGGCGTGCACGTCCTCACTCGCCTCGATGTACGGCTGGGGGGAGGAACTGGCCTCCTACTACCGGCGCGAGGTCGTGCCGCTCCCCCCGCCCGCCGCGAGCCGGCGGCCGGCCTGAGCGCGCCGCGCCGGCCTCCTCGCGAGGGACCGGCCGGCGCGCGCGGGCCGGTCCCGCGGCTCAGACGTGCGGGAGCACCTCGGCGGCGATGAGCTCCAGGTGGTCCAGGTCCGACAGGTCGAGCACCTGCAGGTACATGCGCTCGGCGCCGGCCTTGGAGAACGTGCCGATCTTGTCCACGACCTCGTGCGGCGTGCCGGCCAGGCCGTTCTCCCGCAGCTCGCCGACCTCGCGGCCGATCGCCGCGGCGCGCCGGGCCAGCTCGGCCTCGTCCGCGCCGACGCACACGATCTGCGCGGCCGAGAGCAGCGTGGACTCGCGCCCGGCGTCCTCGCACGCCTGCCGCACCCGCCCGAACGCGGCCGCGGTGTCGTCCAGGCCCATGAACGGCACGTTGTACTCGTCGGCGAACCGCGCCGCCAGGCGGGGGGTGCGCTTGGCGCCGACGCCGCCGATGATCACCGGCGGGCGCGGCGACTGTGCCGGCTTGGGCAGCGCCGGGGAGTCGGCGAGCCGGTAGTAGGCGCCCTCGAAGGAGAAGGAGCCGCCCGGCTCGGTCGTCCAGAGGCCGGTCACGATCTCCAGCTGCTCCTCGAAGCGGGCGAACCGCTCGGCCGGCGGCGGGAACGGGATGCCGTACGCCTTGTGCTCGGCGTCGAACCAGCCGGTGCCGAAGCCGAACTCGACCCGGCCGCCGCTCATCCGGTCCACCTGGGCGACGCTGATCGCCAGCGGGCCGGGCAGGCGGAACGTCGCGCTCGTGACGAGCGTGCCGAGGCGGATGGTCGAGGTCTCGCGGGCGAGGGCGCCGAGCGTCACCCAGGAGTCGGTGGGGCCGGGGGCCGGGTCGCCGCCGTCCACGGGCAGGTAGTGGTCGGAGCGGAAGAACGCGTCGAAGCGGAGGCGTTCGGCGGCCTGCGCGACCCGCAACTGGTCCTCGTATGTGGCCCCCTGCTGGGGCTCGGTGAAGATCCTCAGTTTCATAGCACCATTATCCCGGCGATTCGGACACGCCTTCCGGGCGGGCGTACCCTCTCGGACGATCCAAACCTTCCGCGCCCCCGATAGGGGACCCCGGTTGTGAATCCATCTCGCATAACCCACCATGCGAACCGGCCGCGGTGGGTAAGTAAGCGCCCATGGGGGCACTACCCGCCTACACGCCCATGCTCGCCCAGGCCGGCCCGCTGCCGCCGCCCGGCGACGAGGACGCGTGGGGACACGAGATGAAGTGGGACGGCGTGCGCGTGCTCGCGTACGTGCAGGACTCCGCGCTGCGGCTGATCTCCCGCAACGGCAAGGAGGTGACCGCCGCCTATCCCGAGCTCTACCCCCTGGCGGGGTCGGTGGGCGGCCACGACGTGGTGCTCGACGGGGAGGTCGTCGCGTTCGACGAGGCGGGCCGCCCGAGCTTCTCGGTCCTGCAGCACCGCATGCACAAGCGGCGCGCCGACCAGGTCCAGCGGCTGGCCCAGGCCGTGCCGGTGACGCTCATGCTCTTCGACGTGCTGCACGTCGGCACCGAGCCGGTCGTCGCCCTGCCCTACGCCGAGCGGCGCGAGCTGCTGGAGAGCATCGTCACCCCCGGCGCGCGCTGGCAGGTGCCGGTCTGGTTCCGCGACGACGGCGCGCAGGCGCTGGAGCTGAGCCGCCGCCTCGGCATCGAGGGCATCGTGTCCAAGCGCCTCCGCTCGCCCTACCGCCCGGGCCGCAGGTCGCCCGACTGGACCAAGGTCAAGAACGTCCGCGCCCAGGAGGTGATCGTCGTCGGCTGGACCCCCGGCCAGGGCCGCCGCGCCTCCACGATCGGCGCGCTCCTGCTCGGGGTGCACGAGGGCGGCCGCCTGGTCTACGCGGGCAACGTCGGCACGGGCTTCACCGACGAGACGCTGCAGGACCTCGGCCGGCTGCTCGCGCCGCTGGCGCGCGCCACCGTCCCCGTCGACGGCCCGGTGCCGCGCGAGCAGACGAGGAACGCCCGCTGGGTGGAGCCGGTGGTGGTCGCCGAGGTGCAGTACGCCGAGTGGACCGTCGAGGGACGCCTGCGCCACGCCTCCTGGCGGGGCCTGCGTGACGACAAGGAGCCCGCCGACGTCATCCGCGAGGAGACCGAGCCCCCGCAGATGGCAGGATGAACAGCTCGACCAGCTCGTCCAGGCTCACGTAGCGCGCGACCTCCGCGAGCGAACGGCAGTAGGCCACCACGAACCCGTACTGCCGCACCCGCAGCCGCACCCGCCCGTCCAGCCTGATCGGCTCCACCTCGTATCCCGGCCCCCCACCCATCGTGACATGGCGCGAACTGTAGAAAACCGCACGTCAAGCGGGGGCAAAGCACTGTGCGCCCGGCGTCCCGGTCGCGTGCCAGTATGGGGGCGAGATCAGGGAAAGGACCGGAGCATGCCCTTCACGGCACCCCCGAGGACCGCTGCCTGGCGGCACCTCCACGCGCGCGACGGCTTCGAGGTCGTCTACTTCCGCCCCACCCCCGAGGGCCTCCACGTCGAGGGCTGCACGACGGCCTACGAGGACGGCCAGACCTGGATCGTCGACTACGCCGTCGAACTGGACACCGCCTGGCTCACCCGAAGCGCCCAGATCAGCGGCCGCTCCTCCGCCGGCTCACGCCAGGTCACCCTCAAGGCCGACGGCGCCGGCCACTGGTGGGTCGACGGCTCCCCCGCCCCCCATCTCGAAGGCTGCCTGGACGTCGACCTGGAGTCCTCGGCGATGACCAACACCTTCCCGATCCACAACCTCGCCCTGCGGGCCGGCGTCCGCACCCCCGCCCCCGCCGCCTACGTCAGAGCCGAGGACCTGACGGTGTCCCGCCTCGAACAGACCTACACCCGCCTCCCCGCCGACCCGCCCCACCACCGCTACGACTACACCTCCCCCGCCTTCGACTTCGCCTGCCGCCTCACCTACGACGACCACGGCCTCGTCCTCGACTACCCCGGCATCGCCACCCGCACGGCCTGACGACGACCCGCCTTCTCGGGGTCAGCGGGGAGCGGCGGCGGCGGAGGGCTGACGGGGCTCTCGGGTCAGTAGGGCGACGCATTCGACGTGGTGGGTCATGGGGAAGGCGTCGAAGGCGCGCAGGGCGGTGGTCTGGTAGCCGAGGGGGGCGAACCAGGCCAGGTCGCGGGCCAGGGTGGCGGGGTCGCAGGAGACGTAGACGATCCTGGCGGCCTCCAGGGCGGCCACTCTGGTGACGACGTCGCGGCCGAGGCCGGTGCGCGGGGGGTCGGCGACGACGATGTCGGCGCGTTCGACGCCCAGGCGGTCGAGGGCGTCCTCGACGCGGCCGCGCTCCACGCGGGCTTGGGGCAGGTCGCGCAGGTTGTGGCGGGCGTCCTGGACGGCGCGGGCCTCGGACTCGATGCCGAGGACGGCTCCCTCGGGACCGACGGCCTCGGCCAGGTCGGCGGCGAACAGGCCGACGCCGCAGTACAGGTCGAGGGCCCAGTCGCCGGGGCTCGGCGCGGCGTACTCGCGCACGGCGGCCAGCAGCGTCCGCGCGGCGCCGGGGTGGACCTGCCAGAAGCCGCTGCCGGTGACCTGGAAGTCACGGCCGCCGGCACGCTCGGTGAGCGTCGCCCGGCCCCGGACGGCGCGGACGTGCCCCCGCCCCTCGTCGACCAGCACGTGGGCGTCGGCCCCGAGGTCGGGCACGGCCACCGTGCGGTGGGGCTTCGGGGCGACCACGACGGCGCGGTCGGCGCCGGAGGTGGCGATCGCCTCCACGCTGGAGGCTCCCCGCCAGCCGCGGCGCTCGACGCCCAGGCGCTCCACCTCGGGGTGGGCGATCAGGCAGGCGTCGACGGGCTCGATCTCGTGCGAGCGGTGCCGGCGCAGGCCGGGCGTGCCGTCGGGCGCCACCGCGAACTGCACGCGCGTGCGCCAGCCCAGGTAGCCGGGCGCGCCGGGGACCTCCTCGACGTCGACCTTCATCTCGATGCCGGCGAGCCGCTGGAGCTGCTCGACGACCACCTCGCCCTTCAGCCGCCGCTGGGCCTCCGGCGTGGCGTGCTGCCAGTCGCAGCCGCCGCACTTGCCGGGCCCGGCGAACGGGCAGGGCGGCGTGACGCGGTCGGGCGACGGGTCGAGGATCTCCACGGCGTCCGCCCGCAGGAACCGGGCCGTCTCGTCGGTCACCTCGGCCAGTACCCGCTCGCCCGGCAGGGCGTGGCGGACGAAGACGACGCGGCCCTCATGGCGCGCGACGCACCACCCCCCGTTGGCGACACGCTCCACGTTGAGTTCGATGGTCACTCCGGTCCCCCGCTCACGTTTTGACGTGGTCATCCTTGCGCGTCTCAGCGTAGGGCCGCCGCACCGAGCCCGGCGCGAACGTCTCCGGGCGGCCCTTGAGCCTGTCGGAGGAGTGGAGCTGCCACGGCACGCTGGTGACCATCACCCCGGGCTGGAACAGCAGCCGCCCCTTGAGGCGCAGCGCGCTCTGGTTGTGCAGCAGATGTTCCCACCAGTGGCCGACCACATACTCGGGGATGAACACCGTCACGACGTCCCGGGGCGAGCGGCGGCGCAGGTGCTTGACGTACTCCAGCACCGGCCGGGTGATCTCGCGGTACGGCGAGTCGAGGATCTTCAGCGGCACGGGGATGCCGCGCTCCTCCCACGCGCGCTGGAGCTGCCTGGCCTCCTCGGTGTCCACCCCCACGCTGATCGCCTCCAGCGTCGAGGGCCGGGTGGCCCGGGCGTACGCCAGGGCGCGCAGCGTCGGCTTGTGGATCTTGGAGAGCAGGACGATGGCGTGGTTGCGCGCCGGGAGCATGGACTCGTCGACCTCGACGTCCTCGGGCACCACCAGCTCGGCGGCCACGTTGTCGTAGTGGCGCCGGATGCCGCGCATCATGACGAACAGCAACCCCATGGCGGCGCAGGCGATCCAGGCGCCGTGGGTGAACTTGGTCACCAGCACGACGACCAGCACCAGGCCGGTCACCGCCGCGCCGAACGCGTTGATCGCGCGGGCCCGCACCATGCGCGCGCGGGACCGATAGTCGCTCGTGGTGCGCAGCAGGCGGTTCCAGTGCCGCACCATGCCGGTCTGGCTGATGGTGAACGAGACGAACACCCCGACGATGTAGAGCTGGACCAGCCGGGTGGTCTCGGCGTTGAACGCGTAGATCAACAGCCCGGCCATCGCGCCGAGGATCAGGATGCCGTTGCTGAAGGCGAGACGGTCGCCGCGTGTGTGGAGCTGGCGCGGCAGGAAGCGGTTCTGCGCCAGCACCGACCCGAGCACCGGGAAGCCGTTGAACGCGGTGTTGGCGGCCAGCACCAGGATCAGGGCGGTCATCGCCGTGACGAGGTAGAAGGCGGGGCTGAAGTTGCTGAACACCGTCTGGGCGACCTGGGCGATCACCGGCGGCGGATGCTCGACCACGCGGCCGGCCTCGTCGAGCACCACGCTGCCCTGCGACGGGTCGCCGAACTTCGCGCCGGTGACGTAGGCCATGGCGGTGATGCCCGCGAACATCGAGGCCGCCAGCACGCCCAGCGCGAGCAGCGTGTTGGCGGCGTTCTTGCCCTTGGGCTTCTTGAAGGCGGGCACCCCGTTGCTGATCGCCTCGACGCCGGTCAGCGCGGCGCAGCCTGAGGAGAAGGCGCGCAGCAGCAGGAAGACCAGTGCCAGGCCGGTGAGCCCCACGCCCTCGCCGGTGACGGTGTAGCCGGCCGTGGCGGCCCTCAGCTCGGTGCCGGCCGACAGGCGCACGGCGCCCCAGATCATCATGCCGAACACGCTGATCATGAAGAGGTAGGTGGGGACGGCGAAGGCGAGCCCGGACTCCCGGATGCCGCGCAGGTTGGCGACCGAGAGCAGCGCGACGATCACCACCGCGCCGGCCACCTTGTGGTCGGCCAGGAACGGCACCGCGGCGGCGAGGTTCTCCACCCCCGCCGAGACCGACACCGCGACGGTGAGCACGTAGTCGACCATGAGCGCGCTGGCGACCACCAGGCCGGAGTTGGACCCGAGGTTGGTGGTGGCCACCTCGAAGTCACCCCCGCCGCTGGTGTACGCCTGCACGTTCTGCCGGTAGGACGCGACGACCGTCAGCAGGATCAGCACGACCGCGAGCGCCACCCACGGCGTGTAGTGGTAGGCGGCGATGCCGGCCACCCCCAGGGTGATCAGGATCTCCTGCGGGGCGTACGCGACCGAGGACAAGGCGTCACTGGCGAACACCGGTAGCGCGATGCGCTTGGGCAGCAGCTGCTCGTGGGCCTGGGCGCTTCTGAGCGCCCGGCCCAGGAGAAGCCGCTTGGCCAGATCTCCAACCTTCACCACGTCTGACGATGCTAGTCGTCAGTCGAGGTGCGACCCACACGGCTCCACCAGAACGGGCCATACTTGGGCTGGTAGCTGTATAACGTCCAGGAATGGCCGCCCAGGAGCCATCGGCGGGGGAGCATGCATATCGTCATCATGGGATGCGGCCGGGTCGGCTCGACACTGGCGCACATCCTCGAGGACAGCGGCCACTCGGTCGCCATCATCGACCGGGACCCGCAGGCGTTCCGGCGGCTGCGCGCGGGGTTCCGCGGACGGCGGGTCACCGGCGTCGGCTTCGACCGCGACGTCCTGGAGGAGGCCGGCATCGAGTCGGCCGCGGCCTACGTCGCGGTCAGCAGCGGCGACAACTCCAACATCATCTCGGCGCGCGTCGCCCGCGAGACGTTCGGCGTCGACAACGTGGTGGCCCGCATCTACGACCCCCGGCGCGCCGAGGTCTACCAGCGGCTGGGCATCCCGACGGTCGCCACCGTGCGCTGGACGGCCGACCAGATCCTCCGGCGTGTGCTTCCCGAGGGCGCCGAGCCGCTCTGGCGCGACCCCACGGGCACCGTCACGCTGGCGGAGGTCGCCTACCACGCCGGCTGGATCGGCGCCCGCACCGCCGTCATCGAGCGCGAGGCCGGCGCCCGGGTGGCGTTCCTCAACCGCATGGGAGAGGCCGTGCTGCCCAAGGGCGACACCGTGCTCCAGGAGGGCGACGTCCTGCACGTGATGGCCGCGGACAACGACATGGACCGGATCAACAAGGTGCTGTCCGCCGCACCCGAGGAGGAGTCGCACTGATGCGCGTCACGATCGCGGGCGCCGGGGCCGTCGGCCGTTCCATCGCGGCGGAGCTCCTGGAGAACGGGCACGAGGTCCTGCTCATCGACATCGACCCCAAGGCCATCAAGATCGACAGCGTGCCGCGGGCCGAGTGGCTGCTCGCCGACGCCTGCGAGATCTCCTCGCTGGACGAGGCTGGGCTGAACAACTGCCACGTGGTGATCGCCGCCAGCGGCGACGACAAGGTCAACCTGGTGGTGTCGCTGCTGGCCAAGACCGAGTACGGCGTGCCGCGCGTGGTGGCCCGCACCAACCATCCCAAGAACGAGTGGCTGTTCAACGAGTCGTGGGGCGTGGACGTGGCGGTCTCCACCCCGCGCCTGCTGTCGGCCCTGGTCGAGGAGGCCGTCAGCGTCGGCGACCTGGTGCGGCTGATGACGTTCCGGCAGGGGCAGGCCAACCTGGTGGAGCTCACGCTCCCCGAGGACGCCCCGGTGGTCGGCCAGCGGGCCGGCTCGGTGCCCTGGCCGCAGGACTCGGCGCTCGTGGCGATCCTGCGCGAGGGCCGGGTGCTGGTGCCCACCGACGACGACCCCCTGGAGGCCGGCGACGAGCTGCTGTTCGTGGCCAGCCAGGAGGTCGAGCAGGAGCTGGCCCACCTGCTGGCCCCCCACCACTAAGGGCCGGGAGACCACCCGCCCGAACACCGGCGTGACGCCGAGCGGGCCGGGGGCGGGAGACCACACCCGCCCGCATGCCGGCGTGCGCCGCACAGGCCCGGGAGCGGGAGACCGCCCCGGCCCCGATGCCGATGTGACGCCGAGCGGGCCGGGGGCGGGAGACCACACCCGCCCGCATGGCGGGGTGACGCCGGGCGGGCCGGGAGGGGGCGATCGCCCGCCGGAGGCGCCGGTGTCACGCCGGAGCGGCTTGACGACGCCCGGGTCGGCACGCGAGCCGGGAGCCGGTGGCCGGGCGGGGTCAGGACGTGGTGGGCGGGGGGGCCGGGGTGATCGGGGTTCGGCCCCGGGCGAGCACCCACACCATGGCGGCCAGGGCCGCCACCTGGAAGGGCCAGCCCAAGATGATCTTGGCGACGCCGAGGGCGGCGACGTGCTCGGCCCAGTAGAGCGGGAGCTGCACCACCACGCGCAGCAGGCACGGCAGGATCAGCAGCCAGGTCAGCCGCGAGCACAGCCGCACGATGCCGGGATCACGCCGCCAGCCGGTGGGGTCGCCGGTGACCGAGCCGATGATGAAGCCGACGACCGGCCACCGGAGCGCGACCGACAAGATCATGACGGCGGCGTAGCCGGCGTTGTAGTAGATGCCGGGCAGGAAGACGTCGCGCGCCTCGCCGGTGCGGCTGGCGAAGAACGCGCCGATGCCGATGCCGATGAGGCTGTTGAGCACGAACTGCGTGGTCGAGCGCTGGACCAGCCGCACGATCAGCAGCGCGACCGCCACCCCGATGCTGATGATCAGCGAGATCTTGAGCTGCTCGGTGACGATCCAGCTCACCGTGAAGGCCACCGTCGGCACCGCCGCCTCGACGATGCCGCGGACGCCGCCCAGCGCCTTGGCGAGCTGGGTGCGGATGGCGGCCTCGACGGTGTCGTGCGCCGCCGCCTCCTTGGCGGCGGTGCCCACCGCGCCCGCGGGCGCGGCTCCGGCGTCGCTCACGGCCGTGCCGCCGGCGTCACGCTCAGGCTCCCCCGCCGGGACGTCGTCCCGGCCGCGCCCCTCGTCGCCCAAGGGCTCGCGCCGTGTGGCGGGTTCACGCTCATGACTCTCCTCACCTGCGGAAAACGCGGTCACTCGCCGCTCGCCGGGCGCAGCTCGTAGCGGGGGTTGAACATCACCTTGCGGCCGTCCTGGACGCTGACCAGGCCCTCGGCGCGGACCGACCGGCCCGGCTCGATGCCGACGATCTTGCGGCGGCCCAGCCACACGAGGTCGATCACGTCGGAGCCGTCGTACAGCTCCGCCTCCAGCGACGGCGCGCCGCCCCTCGGGCGCAGCGTCACCGTGCGCAGGGTGCCGGCCACGCAGAACCTGCTGCGCCGGCCGCAGGAGGCGATCGGGGTCGCCCCGTGCCGGTCGAGGTCCTCCTGGAGCTCGGCGGCCTCCAGCTCGGCCTGGCTGGTGGTCAACCGCTGGAAGAACCCACGCAGCCCGCGTTTGACGGGCTCAGCCGTACTCATCTCTCGCTCACTCCTCGTGGAGCCGGTGCGATCCTGACCGCAGCTTACGTCAGCGGGTCTCGGTGATCTCGGGCCCGCGTTGGAAGGGGTTGAGGTCGGGCCCTTCCTCCTGCCCGGCCTGCTGCTCCACGGCCTGGCGCGCCTCGGCGGGCAGGCGCAGCTCGATGGGCTCCTTGGGCGCCATCGGCTGGTCGCCCCGCACCACGACGATGTCGCGGAGGACCTCCTCCAGGACCTTGGCGGCCTCGGCGTCGACGACGGCGCGGCCGGTGATCACCCCGCGCAGGAACCAGCGGGGGCCGTCGACGCCGATGAACCGGACCGGCTGGACGGTTCCGTCCTGGTTGATCCGCGCGGCCAGCTCGGGGCCGAAGGGGCCCTCGCTCTGCTCGCAGCTGCCGCCGGCGGCGGTCAGCTCGCGGGCCAGCTCGGCGCGGACCTCGTCCCAGATGCCGGTCTTCTTGGGCGCGGCGAACGCGTGGACCTGCAGGGCGCTCTCGTCGACCAGCACGACGGCGCCGACGATCTGGTCGCCCGCGACGTTGAGCTGCACCTCGAAGCCGGGGCCGATGGGCAGCTTCATGCCGCCGAGGTCGACCCGCTCGATGTCGGGGTGCGCCTCGTCGGCGTCCCACGGCCCCGACTCGCGCACGGGGACCGGCGCCTCCTCGACGCCCGGTGCGGTCTCCTCGGCTTCCGCGTTGCGGCGGCGTCGGAACACTTCGTTCACGCTCCTTCGATTCATCGGCCGGTGGAGCCGAAGCCGTCGGCGCCGCGCGCCGACCCGGGCAACCGCTCCACCTCGTAGAAAGCTGCTTTCTCCACCCGCTGGAACACGAGCTGGGCGACGCGGTCGCCGCGCTGGAGCCGTACGGCGTCCTTGGCGTCGGTGTTCAGCAGGGTGACCCTGATCTCGCCTCGGTAACCCGCGTCGACGGTGCCCGGCGCGTTGACGAGCGTGACGCCGAACCTGGCGGCGAGCCCGGAACGCGGGTGCACGAAGGCGGCGTAACCGTCGGGCAGCGCGATCGCCACCCCGGTGCGCACGACGGCGCGCTCGCCCGGGAGCAGCTCGACGTCCTCGGCGGCGTACAGGTCGGCGCCGGCGTCGCCCGGGTGGGCGTACGACGGCATCGGCAGGCCGGGGTCGAGCCGCTGGATCAGCACCTCGATCATGGGTTCACCTCGGATGCGGTCGGCGGGCGCGCCGCGACACCCCTCAACCACAAGCTACGCCCTCCGCGGGTACGGGGAGGAACGGGTTCGCGACGGGTCACGAACCGAGACCTTACCCGCTGCGCTGCGGCGACACGTCCTCTCCCGCGCCGGGCAGGCGCTCGCCCTCCGGCGCCCCGGGCTCGGGCGCCCCGGGCTCCGGCGCGGGGGTGCGCTCCGGCGCCGTGCGGGGCGCGGGCGGGTCGGCGCCCGGTTCGGGCGGCGGCGGAGGCTCGGGCCCGTGGGGAAGGGCCGGGGGAAGCTCGGGTGGCGACCTGCGCAGCTCGGGCAGCGCCCGGTACAGGACGGCGGCGATGGGCACGGCGATCGCCGCGCCCGCGATGCCGCCGAGGATGCCGCCGACCGCCAGCACCAGGATGATCGCCAGCGGGTGGAACTTCACGGCCCTGCCGACGATCAGCGGCTGCAGGACGTGGTTCTCCAACTGCTGCTCGATGAGGAGGATGCCGAGGAACACCAGGGCGTACACCAGGCCCTTGGCGCCGAGGGTGACCAGCGCGGCCAGGCCGCCGGCGAAGAAGATGCCGACGATGGGGATGAAGCTCGCCAGGAAGATCAGCACCGCGAGCGGCGCCCAGAGCGGCACCCCCATGGCGAACAGCACGATGCCGATGACCACGCCGTGGATGGCGGCCACGATCACCGTGCCGTGGATGTACTGCGAGAGCGTGTGCCAGGCGGCCCGGCCCGCCCGGTCGACCCGGGGCGAGGCGGAGCCGAAGCCGCGCAGGACCCACGACCAGATGCGCTCGCCGTCCTTCAGCAGGAAGAACGTGACGAACAGCAGCAGGACGATCGAGGCGAGCACCTCGACGAAGACGGCGGCCGTCGACAGCAGCGTGCTGGTGATCGCGCTGCGCTGCGTGTTGATCTGCCTGACGACCTCGTCGACCATCTGGGTGAGCTGGGCCTCCCGGAGCTGCAGGGGGCCGTGCAGCAGCCAGTCCTGGACGTCCCGGGTGGTCTTCTGCACCTGCTCGAACAGCCGGGGGAACTCCTCGTTCGCCCGGGTGCCGATGATGAAGCCCAGGCCGATGACCAGGACGAACGAGAGCAGCAGGGTGATCCACGTCGCCCAGATGGGACGCAGCCCCGCCTTGCGCAGCCGATCGGTCAGCGGGAACAGCAGGGCGGTGAGCAGAAGCGCGACCGCGATCGGCAGGGCGACGATGCTGAGGCGGACGACCGCCTGCACCGTGAAGTAGATCACCACGCCGATGACGATGAGCCGCCAGCTCCACGCGGCCATCACCGCCAGGACGGGCGGCACCTTCCGGTCGTCGGCTCCTCGTTGCGCGATCACCCCTCCAGACTGGCACGTCATGCCGCCGCATGCGCGCAGGTTACGCCCCCGATCGCCCCGCTCCCGCGCCCCTCGGCCCGCCCCCATGGGCGGAACGTCCTTACTCGCGAGAAACGTCGGAATCCCCGGCGTAACCGGCGCGTGTCAGCGGTGTCCGCTCACCCCGCCAGCGTGACCTCGACCCTCAGCTCGCCGTCGCGCGGCGACAGGACGAGCTCCCCGACCGAACCGGCCGCGCGCAGGTCGTCGCGTGCCGTCCGCACCAGCTCGACGGCCGCGCCGGTGACGTTGAGCAGCGCCACCTCCGCCCGCATCGACAGCCGGGCCGACGACTTGGCCCTGCGGACCTCGCGCAGCACCTCGGAGACGGCGGCGAGCACGGCGGGGTCGCCGGAGGAGGCCGGCTCCGAGGCCGCGGGCCAGGCGGCGCGGTGCACCGAGCCCGGCCGCCACCACGACCACACCTCCTCGGTGACGAACGGCAGGAACGGCGCGAACAGCCGCAACAGGACGTCCAGCGCCCGCCGCAGCGCGGCCCGCGCCGACGCGGCCCCCTCGTCGGACCCGTAGGCGCGGGCCTTCACCAGCTCCAGGTAGTCGTCGCAGAACTCCCAGAAGAACCGCTCGGCGCCTTCCAGGGCGCGGGTGTAGTCGTAGGACTCCAGCGCCGCGGTGGCGTCCCGCACGACCGCCGCCAGCCGGGCGAGCATCGACAGGTCGAGCGGCTCGGTGACCTCGTCGCCGGCCTCGCCGAAGCCCAGCACGAACCGGGAGGCGTTGAGGATCTTGATGGCCAGGCGGCGGCCCACCTTGATCTGCCCGGTGTCGAACGCGGTGTCGGTGCCGGGCCGCCCCCCGGCCGCCCAGTAGCGGACGGCGTCCGACCCGTACTCCTCCAGCAGGCCCATGGGCGTCACGACGTTGCCCTTGGACTTGGACATCTTCTTGCGGTCGGGGTCGAGGATCCAGCCGGAGATCGCCGCGTTGCGCCAGGGCAGCACGCCGTTCTCCAGGTGCGCCCGGACGACCGAGGCGAACAGCCACGTGCGGATGATCTCGTGCGCCTGGGGCCGCAGGTCCATGGGGAACACCCGCGCGAACAGGTCGTCGTCGCGCTCCCAGCCCGCCACCGTCTGCGGCGACAGCGACGACGTCGCCCAGGTGTCCATGACGTCGGGGTCGGCGGCGAAGCCGAACGGGCGCCCGCGCTGGCTCTCGGCGTACCCGGGCGGCACGTCGCTCGCGGGGTCGACCGGCAGGTCGTCCTCGCGGGCCGTGATGGGCGACTCGTAGATCGGCTCGCCCATCGAGTCGAGCGGGTACCACACCGGGATGGGCACGCCGAAGAAGCGCTGGCGGGAGATCAGCCAGTCGCCGGCCAGGCCACGCACCCAGTTCTCGTAGCGCACCCGCATGTGCGGCGGGTGCCACTCCAGCTCGCCTCCCCGCGCGAGCAGCGCCTCGCGCAGGTCGGCGTCGCGCCCGCCGTTGCGGATGTACCACTGGCGGGTGGAGACGATCTCCAGGGGACGGTCGCCCTTCTCGTAGAACTTCACCGGGCGGCGCACCTCGCGCGGCTCGCCCTCAAGCTCCCCTGAGGCCCGCAGCATGCCCACCATGCGCTCGCGTGCCGTGTGGACGGTGGCGCCCGCCAGTTCGGCGTACGGCCCCGGGGGGACCCCCTGGGGGGCGTCGGGGAGCAGCCGGCCGTCCCAGCCGACGACCGGGCGGGTGGGAAGATCTAGCTCGCGCCACCAGACGACGTCGGTGACGTCGCCGAAGGTGCAGACCATCGCGATGCCCGACCCCTTGTCGCGCTCGGCCATGCGGTGGGCCAGCACGGGCACCGGGACGCCGAACACGGGGGTGGTCACCGTGGCGCCGAACAGCGGCCGGTAGCGCTCGTCGTCGGGGTGGGCGACCAGGGCCACGCAGGCCGCGACCAGCTCGGGCCTGGTGGTCTCCACCGTCACCCCCCCGGCGAACTCCGTGCCGGGCACGCCGCCGAACCGGATGCGGTGAAACGCCCCCGGCCACTCGCGGTCCTCCAGCTCGGCCTGGGCGACGGCCGTGCGGAAGCTGACGTCCCACAGCGTGGGCCCTTCGGCGACGTAGGCCTCGCCCCTGGCCAGGTTGCGCAGGAACGCCCGCTGGGACGCGGCCCGCGACCGCGCGTCGATCGTCGCGTAGGTGAGCGACCAGTCGACCGAGAGGCCCAGGCGGCGCCAGAGCTCCTCGAACGCCTTCTCGTCCTCGGTGGTGAGGCGCTCGCACAGCTCGATGAAGTTGCGCCGCGAGACCGGCACCGGGCGGGAGGACCCGCCGGACGGCGCGACGGCGAGATCGGGATCGTAGGGAAGGGAGGGGTCGCAGCGCACGCCGAAGTGGTTCTGCACGCGGCGCTCGGTGGGCAGGCCGTTGTCGTCCCAGCCCATGGGGTAGAAGACCTCGCGCCCCCGCATGCGCTGGAAGCGGGCGATGGTGTCGGTGTGGGTGTAGGAGAAGACGTGCCCGACGTGCAGGGACCCGGAGACGGTGGGCGGCGGGGTGTCGATCGAGTAGACCTGCTCGCGGGTCTTGGCCCGGTCGAAGCGGTAGGTGCCCTGTACCTCCCAGCGGGCCGCCCATACCTGCTCCAGGCCGTCGAGGGAGGGCTTGTCAGGAACGGTGGAATGGCGCGGTAGCTGTTCGGTCATGCCGACTTATGGTAAGGCGTCACGCTGCCCCGCGCCGCGAAAGGGGGCTAGGGTTCTCCTAGATCGACGAGGGGAGACGGCATGGCCCGCAAATCAGACGAGGCCGAGAAGCAGGACATGGTCCTGCGGCTCATCGGCGCCCTGGTGGCGTTCGGCGTGGGGTTCGCCGCGCGCAAGGCGATCGAGCTGGGCTGGCAGAAGACCACGGGCAAGAAGCCCCCGGCCGACCCGAACTCGCTGGAGACGGGCCTGGCCGAGGCCGTCGGCTTCGCGGTGGTGCTCGGGGTGGGCATGGAGGTCGCCCGCATCGTCGCCACCCGCTCGGTGCACAAGCGCTACCGCGCGTGGAAGGCCGTCCCGGCGAAGGTCGAGCGGATCACCGGCTCCTAGGCCGGGCGCGCGGCGCCCGGCCCAGGCGAGGGCTCCCCCTCAGCGTTCCAGGGCGGTTAGGAACTCCCCCGCCCACCGGTCGACGTCGTAGGTCGCCACGCGCCGGCGCATCGCCCGCATGCGCCGCGACAGGTCGTGCGGGGTGGCCCGCATCCCCGCGACCATCTGCCGCTTGAGCCCGTCGACGTCGTAGGGGTTCACGAGGAAGGCGTGCTTCAGCTCGTCGGCCGCCCCGGCGAACTCGCTCAGCACCAGCGCGCCGCGCAGGTCGTGCCGGCAGGCGACGTACTCCTTGGCGACGAGGTTCATGCCGTCGCGCAGCGGCGTCACGACCATGACGTCGGCGGCGCAGTAGAGCGCGGCCAGCTCGTCGCGGTCGTACGACTGGTGGAAGTAGTTCACCGGCGGCACGCCCAGCACTCCGTACTGCCCGTTGATGCGCCCCACCTGCAGCTCGATGTCGTCGCGCAGGTTGCGGTACTCCTCGACGCGCTCGCGGCTCGGCGTGGCGATCTGCACGAAGACCGCCTCGCCGGGGCCGATGGTCTTGTCGGCCAGCAGCTCGCCGAACGCCTTGAGGCGCTGGCCGATGCCCTTGGTGTAGTCGAGGCGGTCGACGCCGAGCAGCACGTGGTCGGGCTCGCCCAGCTCGGAGCGGATCTCCTTGGCGCGGGCCAGGATGTGCGGCTCGCGCACGACGCCGTCCAGCTCGCTGAAGTCGACGGAGATGGGGAAGGCCTCCGCGCGCACCGTGCGGTCTCCGTAGGAGATCTCCTGGCGCTGGTTCTGCAGGCCGAGCTGGCGGCGGCACAGGCGGATGAAGTTGGAGGCGCCGCCGGGCCGCTGGAACCCCACGAGGTCGGCGCCGAGCAGCCCTTCGAGGATCTCGCGCCGCCAGGGAAGCTGCCAGAACAGCTCGGCGGGCGGGAAGGGGATGTGCAGGAAGAAGCCGATGCGGACGTCGGGGCGCAGAGCGCGCAGCATGGCGGGCACGAGCTGGAGCTGGTAGTCCTGGATCCACACCACGGCGTTCTGGGCGGCGGCGTCGGCCGCGGCGCGGGCGAAGCGCTCGTTGACCGCGCGGTAGGACTCCCAGAAGACGCGGGAGTAGACGGGGGTGGCGACCACGTCGTGGTAGAGCGGCCACAGGGTCGCGTTGGAGAAGCCCTCGTAGTACAGCTCCACCTCCGCCGACGACAGCGGCACCGGGATGAGGTTCATGCCCTCCTGCTCGAAGGGCTTGAGCTCCTCGTCGGCCGCCCCGTGCCAGCCCAGCCAGGCGCCGTCGCGACGTTGCATGACCGGTGCGATGGCCGTGACGAGGCCGCCTGGGCTGCGCCGCCAGGACGCCGCGCCATCCGCCCCGACGGTCCTGTCGACAGGCAACCGGTTCGCGACGATCAGGAATGAGCTGCGCACGCGTCCTCCCTTGTGATCGGTTTCACGACTACCTTACGGAATCGACCGCAGCTCTCCGTACGTGCCCTGGGGCGGGAGATTATGCGCGTTCGCGCGTGTGCCGCGACGCTTCTTCGCACGGAGGCCCGGCGAGGCCGAAGGAGGGACGGCCGCACGGGGTGCGAGGGGAAGTGGAGGGAGGACCGGGGTGGGGGTGCGGGGAAGGAGGGAGGAGGCGGCGATGCCGGTGGGGCGGGGATGACTAGGCGGGCGGGAGGGCGCGTTGCCGGCGCAGGTCCTTGCGGACGCTCTCGGCGAGGCGGTGGGTGGCGAGCCTGTTCAGGGCGCCTCCGGCGACGGCGCCGGTCAGGAACGGGCCCAGGGTGGTCAGGTGACGGCCCATCGTGCGCATCAGGCGCTTTCTCAGGTTGCTCTTGGCGGCGGCTCCGAGGGCCAGGGTCACCGACGCCGGGGACAGCGGGTCGACCCCGCGCTGCTTGGACCAGGCGACGGTGAACGCCAGGGCCCGCTGGCCGTTGGTGCCGGGCACCTGCACGCCGTACACCTCGTGCAGCTCGGCGATCAGCTTGACCTCGACGGCGGCGACCACGAGGGTCTCCGCCACGAGCTGGGCGGGGGCAGACAGCAGCAGCGGCGGCGCGGCGAACTGCGCCGCGGCGACCGCCCCGCCGATCGCGCCCACGGCCATCGTGCCCTTGGTCGCCGTGCGCACGAGGTCGTCGGCGAGCGCGTCGCCGGTCAGGCCCCCGTGGTGCTCGATCAGCGTCTCCAGATCTCTGATCTGAAGCCGCGGGGTGATCGACGTGAAGAGATCGGCGAGCCAGCGCCCGCGGCCCTCCCCGGTCTCACGTGCCTTCCTCGCCGCGCCGACCAGCGCGACGCTGAGGCGGCCGAGCAGCCTGCGCCGCTCGGCCCCGTCGACGACGTCGCCGCCGGAGAGCTTCCCGACGATCTCGGCGACCTCGGCGTCGGCCTCCGTCCCCGTCCCCGTCGCCGGGACCTCCGGCGTTCCGGGCTGATCCTGCGATGATCGATCCGCTTCTGATGTCACGGACGCTCCAAGAGTCTCAGGCGGCGCATTCGCGGCAGATCTGCTGCCCGTTCCTGTCGGAGGCCAGCTGGCTCCGGTGGTGGACCAGGAAGCATCGGGCGCAGGTGAACTCGTCGGCCTGGCGTGGGATCACCCGCAGCGAGAGCTCTTCGTTCGACAGGTCCGCACCCGGCAGCTCCAGGGACTCGGCGAGATCGGTCTCGTCGATGTCGATGCTTCCGGAGGACTTGTCGGTCCGCCGCGCCTGAAGCTCCTGAAGGCTGTCCTCGCTGAGATCGTCGTCAGTCTTGCGCGGGCTGTCGTAATCGGTGGCCATTTGCGTACTCCATCCCCCTCATCTATGGCTTGCGCGTCACGCGTCGCGGGCTTGTAACGTTTGGGCGGCTCATCTTGTGCCCGACTCCCTCGGGGAATTTTGCAATCGGTACCCCGTGGGAGCGGTGGACGAACCTTCTTCCACGTGAGTGCCTTGCCGCCTTCGCCCGCCGGTTAGCCAAATATGGCGAAAACCACAGCATCGGCCACAGGACCCATCGTGTTCGACGGCACATCCAACCACATGTCTGGCGTGAACGAGACGCCCCCCGCCGTATCAGCCCGGCGGAAGTCGCACGGTCATCACCAGGCCCCCGCCGTCGCGGGGGACCGCCTTGACGCCACCCCGGTGGGCGCGGACCACAGCACGCACGATGGACAGCCCGAGCCCCGCGCCGCGTGCGGACTCCACCCGGTCGGAGTGCAGCCGCCGGAACGGCTCGAACAGGTCGTCCACCTCGTACGCGGGAACGTGCGGTCCCGTGTTGGCCACCTGAACGACGGGGGCCCCGTCCACCATTCCCGTGCGCAGCCAGACCTGTCCCGCCGAGGAGAGGTTGTGCTTGATCGCGTTCTCGACGAGGTTGGCGACGAGGCGCTCCAGCAGCACCGGGTCGCCCATGGTGGGAGCGGTGCGAAGGTCGGTCCGCACGGTGACGTCGCACTCCTCGGCGAAGGAGGAGTGCTGCTCGACCACCGTGTGCCCGACGTCGCGCAGATCGACGGGTTTTCTGACGGCCAGCTCTCGTTCACTGCGGGCGAGCAGCAGCAGGCCCTCGATGAGGTGCTCGTTCCTGGCGTTGGTGCCGAGCAGGGTGCGGCCCAGCACGCGCAGGTCGTCTGACGCGTGCGGGTCGCCGAGCGCGACCTCCAGCACGGTGCGGTTGATCGCCAGCGGCGTCCGCAGCTCGTGTGAGGCGTTGTCGACGAAGCGCCGCTGGGCGTCGAAGGCCCGGTTCAGCCGGGTGAGCATGGCGTCGAAGGTGTCGGCGAGCTCCTTGAGCTCGTCGTGCGGGCCGTGCAGGTCGATGCGCTCGTGGGCAAGGGAGGTCTCCGACAGCCGCCGGGCCGTCGCGGTCATCTTCTGCACCGGCCGCAGCGCCCGGTCGGCGACGAAGTAGCCGGCGATCAGCGCGAGGATCCCCACGCCGGCGAGGGCCATCAGGGAGCGGGTGAGCACCCGGGCACGCGCCGCGGCGATCGTGTCGCCCCGGATGTATTCCCAATTGGTCTGGAGGTAGTTGGCGTGCTCGGGCTCCAGCTGATCCAGGCTGAAGGGCAGGCTCGGCCAGGAGTCGTAGATCGCCCTGCCGACGAAGGAATAGATCACGAACAGCAGGAGCGCCCCGGCGGCGAAGAACAGCCCGCCGTAGGTGAGCGTGAGGCGCATCCGGATGCTCATGCGCTTGGAGATGTGGCGCAGGCGTGCCAGCAGGTCGGGCGCCACCGGGTTGGGCCCCACGGGCGGCGGGCCGTCCCAGGCAGGCGGGCCGCTCGGCGGCGGCGGGGAGTTCTTCGACCGGAACGGCCTGCGCGTGGTCTCGACGGTGGGCTCGCCGGCCCACGGGCCGCCCGGCGCGCCCCACCCGCCGGCCGAGGCCGTCGCCGCGCCGGACGGGCGCGCCGTGCCGGCCGACGGGGAGGCCGGGAAGATCGCCGTCGTGGACGGGCCCGGCGAGCCCTTCGCGGGCGCGGCCGCCGAGGCGGAGGCGGCCGGGGCGCCGGCGGGCTCGCCGGAGTCCGCGGGGCGCTCGGCGCCCTCCCCCGGGGCGTCCGGCGGGACGATCGTCGGCTGGGGCGCGGCGAAGCTCGGGCGCCCGGCGTCGAGCGCCGAGTCCCGGTCGCGTTGCTCGCTCACAGCTTGTATCCCACTCCCGGCACGGTCTCGATCACCTGGGGGTCGCCGAGCTTCTTGCGCAGGGTCATCATCGTCACCCGGACGACGTTGGTGAACGGGTCGATGTTCTCGTCCCAGGCCTTGTCGAGCAGGTCCTCCTGGCTGACGACGGCGCCCTCGGCGCGCATCAGCTCCTCCAGGACCGCGAACTCCTTCTTGGTGAGCGCGACCTCGTGGTCGTCCCTGGTGACCAGGCGCTTGCCCGGGTCGAGGCGGATGCCCGCGCGCTCCAGCACGGGCGGCAGCGCGGGCGCCGAGCGGCGCCCGAGCGCCCGCACGCGCGCGACCAGCTCCATGAACGCGAACGGCTTGGACAGGTAGTCGTCGGCGCCCAGCTCCAGGCCCTCGACCTTGTCGTCCACCTCCCCCGAGGCGGTGAGCATGAGGATGCGCGTGGCCGTGCGCTGGGCCACCAGCTGGCGGCATACCTCGTCACCGTGGATCTTGGGCAGGTCGCGGTCGAGGACGACCACGTCGTAGTCGATGTAGCCGGTGCGCTCCAGGGCGCCCGCGCCGTCGTAGGCGACGTCCACGGCCATCGCCTCGCGGCGGAGCCCCGTCGCGATCGCGTCGGCGAGCACCCGCTCGTCCTCCACCACAAGCACCCGCACGGCCCCTGGCACCTCCTGTATTTGCCGGCCCCACCGGGCCGGCGAACTCTCCGGCCGCCCACCGGCCGGACCGCCGGCCGTGCCGGTCGCTCCCGCGGCGCGCGGACGCACCAGTGCCCATTGTCGCCACACTGGGCTTAAGCGCATGGTAAGCACGCCTCGCCCGTGCGTCGCACCGCGTGACATAAAGCACAGTGCGGACATCGGGCGTTCGGGTTTAAGCGCGTGACGAGGTTGGGTAAACCCGCAGAACCCCACCTCACGGCCGGGGAAGATCACCAACTCTCCCCAGGCGATGCCCTGCACCACTTCAGGCGATGCCCTGTACGACCGCCTCTTCGCCCCCATCGAGAAAGAAGGTGAGATGGGCGAGTTCACCACCACTATCGAACATCGGCTCGACCAGGCCTACAAGGGCCTGCAGGAGGCGCGCACCAGCGGCGACGACTTCCTCGCCGACACCCTCTCCGCCGAGATAGAGGACCTGCACAGGATCGCCGACGACAACGGCGTCCCGATCCAGCGCTGACACACCGGCGTCCGCCGTCACGGCCCGAGGGGCCCGCCCGTCGCTTCGGGCGGGCCCCTCGGGCCGTCGGGGTCAGGCGTCGCGTTCAGGGTCCAGCGGGAGCAGCAGGTCGTGCAGCTCCTCGAACAGGCCCGGGGCCGCGCACAAGGTGAGGTCGGAGTTGTACGGCCGGCCGCGCAGCCCGCCGATCGTGGCCCCGGCCTCGGCCGCGACCAGCCCCCCGGCGGCGTAGTCCCAGTACTGCGGCCCGCGCTCGTAGAAGCCGTCCACTCGGCCGGCCGCGACCGAGCACAGGTCGAGCGAGCAGGCTCCGGCCCGCCGGATGTCCCGCACCCGGGGCAGCACGTGCGCGAGCACCTCGGCCTGCACGGCCCGGCGGCCCGTCTGGTAGCCGAACCCGGTGGCGATGAGGGCCAGGGACAGCGGCACGCCGGTGTTGCAGGCCAGCCGCTCCGACGGCAGGCCGGGGCGCAGCAGCTCGGCGCCGTCTCCCTTCGCCGCGGCGAACAGCTCGCCGCGCGGCACCGCGTTCACCACCCCGGCGACGATCTCGCCGTCCACCTCGACGGCGATGCTGACCGCCCAGTCGGGCAGGCCGTACATGAAGTTGACCGTGCCGTCGATGGGGTCGACGATCCAGCGGACCCGCCCGGCGCCGGTCTCCCCGCCCTCCTCGCCCAGGATGGCGTCGCCCGGCCTGGCCGCCTTCACCCGCGCCCTGATCAGCTCCTCCGACGCCCGGTCGAGCGCGGTGACGACGTCGGTCGCGCTGGACTTGGTCTGCACCGCCCGGGGCCGGGCGGGGCGCTCGGCGAGCAGCATCTCGCCCGCCTCGCGGGCGATGCCGACCGCCAGCTCCAGCAGGTCGCTCATGCCAGCGACTCCGGGCGTTCCCATTCCTCTCCCAGCACGTGCTGCGCCAGGAAGGCCAGGACCGTCTCGTACCAGGCGACCGTGTTGCCGGGCTTGAGGATCCAGTGGTTCTCGTCGGGGAAGTACAGGAACTTCGACTCCACCGACGACCGCCGCAGGTCCCACCACAGCCGCAGCGCCTCGCCGATCGGCACGCGGTAGTCCTTGTCGCCGTGGATGACGAGCATCGGCGTCCTGATCTCGTCGAGCCAGTGGTGCGGCGACAGCTCCCGGTACAGCTTGGAGCCGGGCGCGCCGAACTCCCGCTGCCAGTACATCGACCAGTCGGTTGTGCCGGCGAACTGGTCGAGGTTCCACAGCGAGGCGTGGGTGACGATCGCCCGGAACCTGTCGGTGTGCCCGGCGACCCAGTTGGCCATGTAACCGCCGAAGGAGCCGCCCATGGCGGCGGTGCGCGCCTCGTCGACGTCGGGCCGGGCCACACACGCGTCGGTGATCGCCATCAGGTCGGCGTGCGTGCGCGGACCCCAGGCGGCCCAGCCGCGCTGGATCATGGCCTGGCCGTACCCCGTGGACAGCACCGGGTCGGGCAGCAGGACGGCGTAGCCGTGCTCGGCCATGATCCACGGGTTCCAGCGCCACGACCAGTCGTTCCAGCTCGACAGCGGCCCGCCGTGGATCCAGACCAGCAGCGGGGCCGGGCTGGCGGCCGAGGCGCCCGCGGGCAGCACGAGCCAGGCCCTGACCTGGACGCCGTCGTCGGCGACCGCGGTGACCTCGGTCAGCGTGCCGGGGATCTCCAGCGCCGGCGTCGGCGAGGGCAGCTCGGTGACCTCACCGCCGTCCAGGGCGACGCGCACCGGGGTGGCCGGGCCGGCGACCGAGCTGCGCAGCGCGTACAGGTGGCGGCCGTCGGGCGACGGGCACACCTCGGAGAACGCCTGGTCGCCCGGCGTGACGCGCACCGGGTCGCCCTCGGAGCGGCCGACGCGGAAGACGGGGCGGCGGCCGTGGTCGTCGCAGGCGGCGAAGAGCGACTCGGAGTCATGCGCCCACACGATGGAGCCCGGCGCGAGGTCGGCGCTGCGCGCGGCCCCCTCGCCGGTGGCGATCTCGGTGATCCACAGCGCGAAGTCGACGGCCGTCTCCTGGTCGGCGCGGCGCTCCCGCCAGCAGGCGGCGAACCGCCCGTCGGGGGAGATCTTGATCGGGCCGGAGAAGTCGTGCTCCGGCGACGTCGCCAGCACGCGGCGTTCGCCGGTCGCGACGTCGATCGCCACCAGGTCGGTGCTCGACTGGCCGGCGTCCCCCGGCACCCGCCAGGTGGCGACGACGGTCGCCCCGTCGGGGGTCACGGCGAACGAGGCGTCGACCAGGGCCCCGCCGGGGTCGGGCGTCAGGTCGCGGGGCTCGGCCAGGCCGGGAAGCGAGGCGGCGAACAGGCGCGGCATGCCCGGCCCGAGGTCGTGGTCCCAGCTGCGGATCGGGTACCCCTCGTGCAGGATCGCGCTGACGCCGGCGTCCTTGCGCGCCTTGCGCCGGTCGGCCTCGGTGCCGGGGTCGCCGGGCAGCACGTCGGCGCCGAAGACCACCGTGGAGCCGCCGACCTGGAGCCCGGCGACGCCGCCCGGCCGCTCGGCGACCCGGCGGGCCTCCCCGCCCCGGGCCGGCAGCAGCCACAGCGCGGGGACCTCCTCGCCGGGCTGGTCCTTCACGGTCGGGTCGGGGCGGCCGGACACGAACAGCAGGTCGCCGTCGGGGGTGAACTCGGCGCCGGTCTCGCCCTTGGCCGAGCGGGTCAGCCGGTGCGGCTCGCCGTCGGGGCCGGTCGGCACCTCCCAGAGCGCGGTGCCGTAGGACTTGCCGTCGGGGTTGAGCGACTGGACGACGCAGGCGAGACGTGTGCCGTCCGGTGACAGGCGGAGCGACAGCACACGCGGCACGGCGACATATTGGCGGATGTCCTTGAAGTGACTCACTTCTCCGAACCTACCCGGCCCGGCTGCCACTCCCATAGCTAGCGCACCCTCGCGCATGCGGTTGGATGGGGGCATGGGACGTTACGACGCGTTGCTGGTCGTCTCCTTCGGGGGGCCCGAGAAGCCCGATGACGTGATGCCTTTCCTGGAGAACGTCGTCCGGGGTCGCGGCGTGCCGCGCGAACGCCTTCTGGAGGTCGAGCACCACTACCAGGGCGTCGGCGGCGTCAGCCCGATCAACCAGCAGTGCCGCGACCTCATCGAGGCGCTGCGGCCCGAGGTCGGCCTCCCGATCTACTGGGGCAACCGCAACTGGCATCCCTTCCTCACCGACACCATGCGCGAGATGGCGGCCGACGGCGTCACCCGCGCGGCGGCGTTCATCACCGCGGCCTACAGCTCCTACTCCAGCTGCCGTCAGTACCTCGACGACATCGCCAGGGCCAGGGCCGAGGTGCCCGGGGCGCCGGAGGTCGTCAGGCTGCGCCACTACTACGGCCACCCGGGCTTCATCGCCGCCATGGCCGACCACACCCGCGAGGCCGTCGACCGGCTCCCCGAGGAGCACCGGGAGACCGCCCGCCTGGTGTTCACCGCCCACAGCATCCCGGTCTCGATGGCGGCCTCCGCCGGGCCCGCGGGGGGCGCGTACGAGGCCCAGCTGCGCGCCGCCGCCGCGATGGTGGCGGGCGACCGGCCGTTCGACCTGGTGTGGCAGAGCCGCAGCGGGCCGCCGCACGTGCCGTGGCTGGAGCCCGACGTCTGCGACCACCTCAGGGCGCTGCGCGCGGCGGGCACCGAGGCCGTGGTGCTGGTGCCGATCGGCTTCGTCTCCGACCACATGGAGGTCGTCTACGACCTCGACACCGAGGCGGCCGACGTGGCGCGCGAGGTCGGGCTGCACCTCACCCGCGCCGCGACGGCGGGCACCCACCCGAGGTTCGTGTCCATGGTGCGCGAGCTGCTCGACGAGCCCGAGCCCGCGGCGTGCCCGGCCCTGTGCTGCCCCGCCCCGGCCCGCCGCCCCGCCCCGTAAGG
This sequence comes from Sphaerisporangium sp. TRM90804, assembly GCF_029846175.1. Taxonomy (GTDB): domain Bacteria; phylum Actinomycetota; class Actinomycetes; order Streptosporangiales; family Streptosporangiaceae; genus Sphaerisporangium. The sequence goes on from NZ_JARWAC010000002.1 coordinate 213,792, forward strand.
TCGCCCCGCCCCGTAAGGTCGCCCGGCCCCGTAGATCAGCGCGCCCCCGCAGATCAGCGCGCTTCGTATGCCGGCGCGCCCCGTATGCCGGCGCGCCCCGTCAGGGGTAGCCGCGCGCGTACGCGGTGGCCAGGCCGAGCACCTTGTTCACGTAGGCCCACGAGTGGTTGTAGCGGTAGACCGCCGAACGGAGCCGCTGGCCCCCCTGGCCGCCGCCGTTGGCGCACAGGTAGCGCGCCGCCGACGGCACCGCGTCGTAGGCGCTCCAGATGTCGGCCTTGCCGTCGCCGTCGCCGTCCACGCCGTACGCCTTCCAGGTGGCGGGCATGAACTGCATCGGGCCGAGCGCGCCCGCGGAGGAGGGGCCGTTGTTGCGGCCGTGCCCGCTCTCCACCTGGCCGATCGCGGCCAGGACCGACCACGACAGGCCGGGGCACACCCCCGCGGCCACGCGGTAGAGGTCGAGATAGCTGCCGGGCCGCCCCACGTGGTAGGCGCCGCGCCCCGCGGGCCTGGTGTCCTCGGGGTCGGCCGCCGGGACCGATACCGGCGCCTTGGCACGTCCGGCGCCGATCGTCACCACCTGCGCGCCCGCGCCCAGCAGCCGCTTGACCCCGGTGGCGACGGCCGGGGCCGCCGCCTTGGCGGCGTGCACCAGGACGGCCACACCCGGCACCAGGCCGAGCGCGCGGCCCGTCTCCCTGCCGACCACTCCGTCCACGCCGGGCAGGCCGAACGGCGCCGACGCGGCGACCCGCAGCCGCGAGCTGCCCTGCGCCTGGTACTCCCCGCCGAGCTGGAGACGGTAGAGCGCGGCGGTGCGGGAGTCGGCGACGAACTCGCCGCGGGCCAGCGCCTCCCACACGCGCGGCTCGTCGGCCACGGCCTTGGGCGCCCAGGAGCGGAACTCGGCGGGGTCGACGGCGAGCAGGTTGAGCGTCGCGGTCGAGAAGCGGACGGCGCCGCCGTCGGCGACCGCGACCCGTCCCACGTTCCTCAGTTTGGCGATCTTCCCCAGGACCTCCTCGCCCACCGTCCCGCGCCCGACGGCGATGAGGCGCGGCGGCGTGGAGGCGGCCTTCGGCGGCTCGGCGACCGGCCCGGTGCCCGCGGTGGCGTACACGCCCGACGGCCGCGCCGGGCCGGGTGACGGCGACGAGGGGGAGGCCTGATCGGGGGACGCGGGCGGGGTGAGGGCGGGAAAGCCCGACACCGGGGCCGTCAGGGCGCGGGCGTCGGCGAGCGGGGTACCGGCGGCTTCCGGCCGGGTATCTCCAGGACCGCGGGTGAGGAGGAACGCCCCGCCCGTCGCGACTCCGAGCACGATGAGGAGGGCCAGTCCCACCACGACGGCAGGCGAAAGAGCGAGCCCGGGACGAGGGGACACTTGACCCACGTTAGACCTACGCGTCCTGATTCGTGTACGTTGCCCGAAAATCACTTGTCGCGTCGTTCGGGCGTGCAAAAGAGGCGAAGAGGACGCTTCGCCGCACACAAGGGCCAGGCGAGAGGGGCGCAAGAGTGGTCGGGCCGTATCGAGAGCTGTTCAGCGTGCCCGGTGCCAAAGGCTTCGTCGTCGCGGGGTTCTTCGGGCGGATGCCGATGTCGATGCTCGGCATCGGGATCGTGCTGCTCATCTCGGCCCTCACCAACTCCTGGGCCACGGCCGGGGCCGTCTCGGCCACCGTCTCCATCGCCTATGCGGTCGCCGCCCCGCTCACGGGGCGACTGGTGGACAGGTACGGCCAGGCCAGAATACTGGTCCCCTTCGTCCTGCTGCACGGCGCCGCGCTGACCGCCCTCATGGTGTGCGCGCACAACGACGCCCCGCTGTGGACGCTGTTCGCCTCCGGCGTGATCGCCGGCGGCGCGGCCACCTCGCTCGGCTCGATGGTCAGGGCCCGGTGGTCGCACCTGCTCGGCGGCTCGGCCCGCCTGCACACGGCGTTCTCGTTCGAGTCGGTCGCCGACGAGGTCATCTTCGTGACCGGCCCCGCCCTGGTCACCTTCCTCACCACCATGGTCAACCTGTACGCGGGGCTGATCCTCGCCATCGCGTTCACCGTCGCCGGCACGATCGCCTTCGCGCTGCAGCGCAGGACCGAACCGCCCGTGCGCACCGTCACCGTCGCCTCCGGCAGCCCGATCACCATCCCCGGGGTGGCGCTGCTGTCGTGCGTGTTCCTCGCGATGGGCGCGGTGTTCGGCTCGGTCGACCTGATCACCGTCGCCTTCGCCGAGGCCCACGGCGCCAAGGCCGCGGCCGGGCTGCTGCTGGCCTCCTTCGCGGGCGGCAGCATGGTGTCCGGGCTCTGGTTCGGCTTCCGCCAGTGGCGCATCTCGCTGCGCCACCGGTTCATCAGGGGCCTGGTGGTGTTCGCGGCCGGCCTCACCCCGATCGTGCTGATCGCCGACACCAAGGTGATGGCCGTCGCGCTGTTCTTCGCCGGCCTGGCGATCTCCCCGACGATCATCACCGGCTACGCGCTCATCGAGCGGCTGGTCCCCGGTCACCTGCTCACCGAGGGGATGGCGTGGATCTCCACCGCCGTGGGCTTCGGCGTGGCGATCGGCGCGTGGGCCGGCGGGCGGCTGACCGACTCCTTCGGCCCCTCCAACGCCTACGCGTTCTCCCTCATCTGCGCGACGCTGGCCGTGATGATCGGCGTCGGCGGCAACACCTGGCTGCGCACCCCCGAGACCGAGGCCGCCGCCGCGTCCTGAGCGCGGCGGCATCCCTGGCCAACCGCCGGGTTGCTGTTTATCGTGCTCCACCATGGAACGCGTCTTCCGCAACTGGGCGGGCAACCAGTCGATCACCCCGGCCGAGGTCCGCGCTCCCGCCTCGGCCGAGCAGGTGGCGGCGGCCGTCCGCGACGCCGCCGCGCGCGGCACCCGGGTGCGGATGACCGGCACGGGGCACTCGTTCACCGGCGTCGCGCTCACCGACGGCATCCTGCTGCGGCCCGAAGCGCTGACCGGCGTCCAGCGCGTCGGCGACGGCCTGGTGCGCGCCGCGGCCGGCACGCCGCTGAGCGTCCTGAACCGGGAGCTCGACCGGCTCGGGCTGGCGCTCGCCAACATGGGCGACGTGTCCGAGCAGACCGTGGCCGGCGCCATCCAGACCGGCACCCACGGCACCGGGCGGGACGTCGGCGGGCTGGCCGACCAGGTGGCCGAGCTGGAGATGGTGCTGGCCGACGGGTCGGCCGTCACGGTCTCCGACGGCGAGCTGTTCGACGCCGCCAGGGTCGGCCTCGGAGCCCTCGGCATCCTCACGGCCGTCACCTTCAGGGTGGAGCCGGCGTTCCTGCTGCGCGGCGTCCGGCGGCCGGCGGTGTTCTCGGACATGCTGTTCCGCCTGGAGGAGGTGCTCGGCGCCGAGGAGCACCTCGACTTCTTCTGGCTGCCGCACACCGACGCCTGCCTGGTCAAGAGCGGCAACCGCTCCCCCGGGCCCGCCGCGCCCGACAGCGCGGCCAGGCACTGGCTGGAGGCCGTGTTCCTGGAGAACACGCTGTTCGGCGCGCTGTGCGCGGCCGGGCGGCGCTTCCCGTCCGCCGTCCCGGCCCTCAACGGGCTCTCCGCCCGCGCGCTGGGGTCCTCCACTCGCACCGACAAGGCCTACAAGATCTTCACCAGCGTGCGCACCGTGCGCTTCCTGGAGATGGAGTACGCCATCCCGCGCGAGCGGCTGGCGCAGGCGCTGCGGGAGGTCCGCGACCTGGTGGAGATGGGCGGCTGGCCGATCACCTTCCCGGTCGAGGTGCGCGTCACCCCGCCGAGCGACGCCTGGCTGTCCACCGCCCACGGCAGGGACACGGCCTACGTCGCCTGCCACGTCTACCGGCCGAGCCCCAGCCCCGCCTACTTCGCGGGGGTGGAGGAGATCATGACCCGCCTGTCGGGCCGGCCGCACTGGGGGAAGCTGCACACCCGCGACGCGGCGTACCTGTCGACGGTGTACCCCCGGTTCGGGGACTTCACGGCCCTGCGCGACAAGCTCGACCCGCAGCGGCTGTTCGCCAACGACTACCTGGACACCGTCCTCGGTTGACCCGCGCCCACCGGCTCGACGCCGCGCGGGGCCGCCCCGGTGGGGCGGCCCCGCGGGCTCGCGACCATGCGGCCTACGACCCGGCCGGGACGCCTGGGCGGCTACCGGCCCGAGGTCCCGTCCTGCGGCCCTTCGATCTGGCCGTCCTGCGGCCCGTCCTGGCCGCCTTCCGGATCGGCGGGCGGCGCCTCGCCCGTACCGGTCGGCTCGGGGGCCGAGGACTCGGACGGGACGGCGGGCGCCTCGGAGTCGGCCGGGGCGGGCGAGGCGCCGGTGGACGGATCCACCGAGGGCTCGGAGCTGGACGCCGGGCTCGCCTCGCCGGTGGGCGAGTTCGGGGTCGCGGGCTCGGTCGCCGGCGCCTCGTCGACCGTGCCGCCCCAGCTCGTCCCCGAGCCCCCCTGGCCGTGCACCGTCGCCGCCAGCGGCTTGCCGCTGAGCAGCTCGAACGCCAGGATGCCGCCCATGCTCAGCGCGAACGTCGCCGCCGCCGCGACGAGCAGCCTCACCCAGAGCGGGCCCGAGGGCGCCCGTCGCAGCCTGGGGGTCTCCGCCGTCGCGGGGTTGAGCGGGACGGCGTCGTCGACCGTCCGCGGCAGGTCGGACGGGCCGTGGTCGCGCACCGTGGCGTGGGCCGCCATGGCCAGGCCCTCCTCCCCCTGGCGGCCGACGGGCGCGTCCTCCTCCCGCCGCTCCTGCTCCTCCCGCACCCCGGCGAGCAGCCCCTGCGCCTGCTTCAGCCGGCTGTGGCCCCGCTTGATGTAGTGGGTGTAGACGGCGTTGCCCACGGTCGTGGCCGCGCTCGCCAGCGCCGCGCCGATGATCGTGCCCGTGACCCCCAGGTACGAGGCGGCCACGGCCGCGGTGGCCGCCGCCAGCGCGCCTCCCATCACCTGCGGGGCGCTCAGGTCCATCCGCTCCTTGCCGCCCATTTCCTGTGATCAATCCCTTCCCGCCGTGGCGGTGGTCCGGCACGTGAGTGCGTCCCACGCGCGCCCGCCGGGCGCGCGACAGTTGATCAGGACGCCGCGGCGTCACCCCTATCCACCGCGCGCCCTCCCGAACCTGTTTCCCCGTTCCAGTCCCATCGCGCATACCCTCTTCCGCCGTGTTCCGCTTCGCGATTCACGGCGCACCGGGGCCCGCGATCGGATGGCCGGGCATATCTCCACCTGGGCGCCCCCGCTCGCGCGCGCCCGCGCGGCCGGACGACCCGCCCCGCCGCGGCGTTCCGCATTTCTCGGTGTCTTCACTGAAGTGCGGGCGGCGACGGGCCTGATTGGCGAGAATCCGTCCAGAGGCCTCGACCCGTTTGCTGCATATCGAGCACCCGGTGGATAGGGTGAATGCGACGTATATGACCACCTCTCATCGCTTGCCGTTCCTCTGAGGAAGGCGATGTTCGGACATGCCGGGTACGGTGCTGGCAGGCAACCGGCTCACGCGAGAGACTCAAGGGTCCGGGGGAAGATTGAGCACGACGACGAAGGGACTCGCATGCAGGAGCTCCGACTCGTCGCGGTGAGCGAAGACGGAACGTACCTCGTGCTGGCTACGGCCGGCCGGGGCACTCGGTTCACGCTCCCCGTCGACGAACGGCTCCGCGCGGCGGTCCGCGGCAACTTCTCCCGTCTCGGCCAGTACGAGATCGAAGTGGAGAGTCCGTTGCGCCCCAAGGAGATCCAGGCCCGCATTCGTGCCGGCGAGACCGCGGAGGAGATCGCCGCCACCGCGGGTATCCCGGTGGAGCGTGTCCGCTGGTTCGAGGGACCCGTCCTGCAGGAACGCGAGTACACCGCGCAGCAGGCCCAGCGTGTCGCCGTCCGCCTGCCGGGCGAGTCCACCCCCGGGCCGACGCTGGGCGAGCTGGTGACCGAGCGGCTGAGCCGCCGGGGCGTGCCCGCCGACGAGATCGACTGGGACTCCTGCAAGCGTGACGACGGCCTGTGGCGCATCAAGCTCGGCTTCGTGTGGAACGGTCACACGCGCAACGCCGAGTGGCTCTTCGACCTGCGGCGCCGTCACGTCACCCCGTACGACGACGAGGCGCTGCGCCTGTCCGCAACCGAGTACGTGGAGCCGTCAGAGGAGGCGACGGTGACGCCGTTCGTCCCCCGGCTCGCCGCCAAGCTCACCCCCGTCCCGGCGATGCCCGCGGAGTCCCCCGCCTCGCGCCCGGCCTCCCTGCGGTACGACTCCGCGCCCTCCAGGAACCACCCCGACATCGGCTACCCCGACGTCGACCACTCCCGCCGTCTCGACCACCACGGCCCTCCCGACACCGCCGGCGAGCCCTCCCGCCCAGCCGCCCTCCACCAGGACCCACCCCAGCAGCCCGCCGCCTACCGGCAGGACTCCTCGCAGCGCACCGCCCACCGCCAGGACACCGCCGACTCCGGCTCCTTCCGCCGCCACGACACCGACGAGCCCGCCTACCGCGACGGCTCTCCCCAGCGTGCCGGCCAGCGCCAGGAGACGGCATCCCGGGCCGCCTTCCAGGACCCGCCCCGTCCGGTGTTCCACCCCGACATGTCCGCGCCGGGCGCACCCGGCCGCGAGGGCCACGCGTCCTTCGGCGAGCACGCGTCCCAGGCCGTCCCCGCCCGCCCGGAGCCGTCGCGCCCCGCCGCCCGCCAGGACGTCGCGCCGCACACCCCGTTCCCCACGGGCCCGGCCCAGCCGGCCGCCCTCCACCACGAGCAGCCGCGCCCCGCCGCCCCGCCGCAGCCCGACTTCGAGCGCGCCGCCGCGCACGACGCGCAGACGCCCGTCGCCCAGCCCCAGCGCCACGCGGAGCCGACCGCCACCCGCGAGCCGGCGTCTCAGCGAACCGAAGCCGCCCCCCACGAGGCCCGGCCCACCGGGAACGGCACGCACGAGCCCACCGAGATCGCCGCGCGCGAGGCCGCCGGGAACGGCGCGCGCGAGGCCGCCGCGACGTCCACCGGCGACGCGTCCCGCGAAGGCGAAGCCGCGGCCCTGGCCCGCGAGGCCGCCGTCGCCGCCCGGGAGGCCGCCGTCACAGCGCGCGAGGCCGAGGCCGCCGCCCAGACCGCCGCCACCATCACGGCACGGTCCCCCGAGGCCACCGTCGCCGCTCGCGAGACCGAAGCCGCCGCCACTGCGGCTCGCGAGACCGAAGCCACCACTACACGGGCTGCCGAGGCCGGCGCCGCGACTCGCGACACCTCGCCCACCGTCGACGCGCCGGAGCCCCACGCCACGGCCCGCGACACCGCGACCGCCACCACCGCGCGGGACTCCGAAGCCACCGCGGCGGCTCGCGAGGCTGCGGCCACCGTTACGGCTCGGGACTCCGAGGCCACCGCAGCGGCTCACGACACCGAGGGCACCGGCACGGCGCGGGACGCGACCAGCGCGCCGGAGCGCGAGGCCGCCGTCGAACGGCCGGCGCGCGAGCGCGAGACGACCGGCCCCGCCTCCACGCCCGCCGAGGGGCCCGCCCTCCCGGCGGCGCGCCGGCCGGCCGTCCCCGCCGCCCACGACACGACCGTCGCGCCGTCCGCCGATGAGGCGTCCCCGGCCTCGACCACCGGCGACGTGGCCGCCGCACCCCGTGTCGAGCAGGCCCCCTCCGCTGGATCCGCCCCCGCCCCTGAGCGGGTACCCGCCGCCCGTGTCGACCAGGCCGCGGCCTCCCGTGCCGACCAGGCCCCCGCCGCCCCGGCCGAGCAGCCGGGCGCGCCCGCGGGCAAGCCCGCCCGCCCGGCTCCCGCCGCCGCGCAGCAGGCTCCGGCCGCCGCCAGGCAGGCCGCGCACCCGCCGAAGAAGGCTCCGGTCCCGCGCAAGCGGCAGGAGTCCGAGGACGGCGCGGTGGCCGTGCCCGCCGCCAGGGTCAGCGACGACACGGCGGAACAGGCCGCAGCCGCGGCCGCCGAGCCGGAGAAGACCGACAAGGCGAGCAGGACGGGCAAGCCGGAGAAGGTGGAACGGCAGGAGAAGGACGCCAAGCCCGGCGAGCCCACCGTCCCGCCGCAGGCCCCCAAGCCCGCCCGCCCCGCCCGCAAGGGCTCCCGCGGCCGACGCGCGTCCGTCCCCACCTGGGACGAGATCATGTTCGGCGCCCGCCGCCCCGACTAGTGGTCACCGTCCACGAACGTCCGCCGGGTCGCGCGCCGCACAATGGCGCCGACCCCGCCGTACCACCCACCACCGACCCGGCGCCGGAATGAAGCACCACCGACGGATGAGCGCCCGGCAAGCCTGACCGGTGGCACCCCGTACGGCGAGTTGCCCGCGGGACGGCGGGGGTGGGCTGAGTGAGGGCGCTTTCGACAAGGCGCTCTGAAGGCACCGTTACGGGCAGGGTGCCGGTCAAGCAGTGGGGTCCGGAGCCGGCGGGGTGTCGGTGGTCGCGAGGTCTTGAGCCCGAGGTCCTGAGCGCGAGCTCTTGAGCGCGAGCTCTTGAGCCCGAAGTCCTGAACGCGAGGTCCTGAGCGCGAGCTCTTGAGCCCGAAGTCCTGAACGCGAGGTCCTGAGCCCGAGCTCTTGAGCCCGAAGTCCTGAACGCGAGGTCCTGAACGCGAGGTCCTGAGCCCGAAGTCCTGAGCCCGAAGTCCTGAACGCGAGGTCCTGAACGCGAGGTCCTGAACGCGAGGTCCTGAACGCGAGGTCCTGAACGCGAGAGCGGGGCGGGACTCGTCCCGCCGCGCCGGCGACACGACCGTCGAGCGGTCGAAGCGGCGTTGGACGCCCTGCTGACCCCTGTTCACCGCCTGACCCGCGCGGTCGTCGCCTCAAGGACGAAGGCCCGGCGGGGTCGTCACGGCTCCGTGAGGAAGGGCCTCATCCAGTCGGGGGTCACCTCGGCGGCGAAGGCGATGCCCTGGTCCTCGCCGGTGTCGATCGCGGCGTAGCCGCCGCTGCCCGCGCCCACGCCGGCGATGACGGTCAGAACCCGCGAGCGGCGCTGGAACCAGGTCTGGCGGATCGTCCACCCGACCAGGGCGCGGCGCTCCACCACGGCCTGGGTACGGGGCAGCGAGCCCGACCTGACCGACAGGCGGGTGCCGTCGTAGGCGTGACCCAGGGAGCGGTAGCGGTCGAGGCCCAGCGCCACGCCCAGCGCCGCCGCGACCAGCGCCACCGTCCCGGCCACCGCCCAGCCCAGCGCGAAGGCCGCCAGGGCGACGACCAGCCACGGCGCCACGGCGCGGAACAGCCGTCTGCGCCGCGCCTGCGGAGGGTGGCGACGAAGCCGCGCCTCGAAGGGGCCGATCGCCTCGGCGGCCGTCTTCAGGGCGAAGTCGCGCGGGGCGACGGGCAGCAGCTGGCCTCGCGTCTGGGAGTCGCCGAGACCGGTGACGATGGCCCAGAGCCGCCCGACCCTCGCCCGGCGCTCCAGCAACCCCTCGGCGATCTGGTACCCGCGGATCCTCGCGTGCTCCAGCGCGACGCTGCGCCGGGTGATCAGCCCTCGCTCGGCGACCAGGGAGGAGCCCCTGCGGCGCAGGGTGAAGTTCCAGTTGAGGACGGCGTACATGACGGTCCCGACCACGGGCATGGCCAGCACCAGCAGGACCGCGACCAGGACGAGCAGCAGGGGGTGCTGCCAGAGCCACTGCCCCGCGCTCCACGCCGCCCGCTCGTTGATGCCGAACTCGCGCCCCCACTGGAAGATCAGGCCGATGGCGCCGCTCACCAGCGCGAACGGCGTCAGGAGGAACGCCCCCGAGAGCGGCCCGTACAGGAACCAGCGCGACGGCACGCGCACGTAGACGTGCTCGTGCTCCGCCTCCGCTTCCTTGGCCCCCTCCGGGCGACCGGGCGCGGCCTCGCCCGTGACGCCGGCGTGCCCGGGCTCGCGGCGGGCGACCGGGCTGCGCCGCAGCAGCGTCTCGCGCAAGCGCCCCGCCTCGGCGAGCGTGATGCCGTCGATCTCGCCTTCCTGCTTGTCGCCGCCGCCCGCGCCGGTGTCCACGCGCACGACGGCGAGGCCGAGCAGGCGGTGGAGCGGCGGGGTCGTGACGTCCACGCCGCGGACGCGGTCGAGCGGGATGCTCCGGGTGGAACGGCTGATCAGCGAGCGCCGCAGCTCCAGGCGGTCGGCGGACACCTGGTAGGTGAAGGTGGCCCACCTGACGGCGGCGTACCCGATCGAGCCCAGGACGGCGACGAGCGCCCAGAGGAACGACGTCGGGGAGAAGCCGCCGACGAACAGCACGCCCGCCAGCGGCAGGAACAGCGAGGGCAGCATGCGCACCGGGTCGATCAGAAGTATCAGCGGGCTGAGCCGCGACGGCGGCACCACCGGCGGCCCCGCGTAGGGCTCCCCGGGCGGCCCCCCGTACCCCATGTCGGGAGGCGGCACGGGGCCGCCGGGGGGCACCGGACCCCCGTAGGGCGCCGGCCCTCCCCAAGGCGCCGGCGCGCCAGGGGGCCCGGCCGGTGGCACGGGCCCTCCGTGGGGCGCCATCCCTCCGTGGGGCGCCATCGGCTGCACGGGCCCTCCGTGGGGCGTCGTCGGCCGCACAGGCCCCCCGTGAGGAGTCACCGGCGGCACGGGCCCTCGGTGCGGCGCCACCTGGCCGGGTGGAGCCGTCTGACCCGGGGGCGCGACCGGGCCGCCCGCGGGGCGGGCGGCGGGGCCCTGGGGCCACGGCGCGGCATCCGGACGTGTCTGTGGCCCGGGCGGCACCCACGGGGCGGGCGCCGGGCGTCCGGCGGGAGGCGCGACCGGCTCCTCGGAAGACGCCGGCGGTTCAGGCGAAGGCGGAGGCCGCTCGCCGGAAGGCTCGGGCCGGTCCCCGGAAGACGCCGGCCGCTCCCCGGAAGACGCCGGCCGCTCCCCGGAAGACGCCGGCCGCTCCCCGGAAGACGCCGGCCGCTCCCCGGGAGGGGTGTGGCGTTCGCCGGGGGGCTCGGAGGCGCCGGTCATGTGGCGTCGTCTCTGAGCTCGTGGGCGCGGTGGGCGAGATCCTCGGCAAGGCGGGCGGCGATGTTCACGTCGAGGCCCTTGATGGACGAGGAGCCGGCGTAGGAGGCGGTGCGGATCTCCAGGGTGGCCAGGCCGAGCATGCGCTCGAACCAGCCCTGCTCCTTGTCGACGGTCTGGATGCGGCTGACGGGCACGAAGACCCACTGCCGGCTCAGCCATCCGGAGCGCGCGTAGACCACGTCCCCGGAGAGCTCCCAGCGGTGGACCGCGTAGCGCCACAGCGGCTCGATGACCACGAAGGGGAGCTCGATGACGGCGAGGGCCACCGGCAGCCACCAGACGCGCTCGGCGATCCAGGGGGGCACCCACTCCCACCCGGCGCCGTCGACGATGGACGCCGCCAGCGCCGCTCCCCCGACGAGCAGGACGAAACCGATCAGGGCCTCCACCACCCACAACGTGATCGCACGGCGTGAGACCCGGTGGACGGGGTCTCGCAGGGGAGCTGTCACGGCACCAGCCTAGCTAGATCGTCACATCGCGTGTCGGGGAGCCCGTCACCCTACCCCTCCCCTACCACCCCGGCACGGCCCGGGCCTCACCCGTCATCCCCGTCCGCGCGGACGCGGACGACGGCCCGCGGGTGGCAGCATCGGGTTCCGTGGACCCACGTGGCACCGCGCTGACAGGAGCTGACAGGAGCTGCCAGGGCTGCCAGGGGCTGACGGGGCCGCGGACGGCCCCACCGGGGTCCGTCGCGCGCCGTGCGCGCGGGGGGAGATGTCCCGGTATCAGCGTCATGTCAGCCGCGGACGGTCCAAGGGCTGGTCGTCTCAGGGTTTTGTCGGTGGGGTGCAGGAGACTTCAGGCAGTCGTTTATCTCAAGATCACGCGTGATCTCCCGCTTGCCGCCAGAAGGAGCACTCATGACCTATGCCATTGAAGCCGAGGGTCTGGTCAAACGTTATGGCGAGACCCGTGCGCTCGACGGAGTCGACCTTGTCGTCCCCGAGGGGAAGCTTCTCGGCGTCCTCGGGCCGAACGGCGCCGGCAAGACGACCGCCGTGCGCATCCTCGCCACCTTGCTCCGCGCCGACGCCGGCCACGCCACGGTCGCCGGCTTCGACGTCCGCAGGGACGCCCACCGTGTGCGCTCGTTGATCGGCCTGACCGGGCAGTACGCCGCGGTCGACGAGACGCTGACCGGTGTGGAGAACCTCGTGATGATCGGCCGGCTGCTCGACATGCCGCGCGCGGAGGCCAAGGCGCGGGCCGCCGAGCTGCTGGCCCGGTTCGACCTCTCCGACGCCGGCGGCCGGGCCGCCAAGACCTACTCCGGCGGCATGCGCCGCCGCCTCGACCTCGCGGCGAGCCTGGTGGGCCGGCCGCACGTGCTGTTCCTCGACGAGCCGACCACCGGGCTCGACCCGCGCAGCCGCACCGAGCTGTGGGGGGTGGTGCGCGGCCTGATGGCCGAGGGCGTCACCGTGCTGCTCACCACCCAGTACCTCCAGGAGGCCGACGAGCTGGCCGACGACATCGTGGTGTTCGACCACGGGCGCGTCATCGCCTCGGGCACCTCCGACGAGCTGAAGGCCACCACCGGCGCCCAGGTGCTCCAGGTGCGCCCCACCGAGCCGGGTCACCTCGGCATGGTCGCCGACGTCATCGCCGACGTCGTGGGCGAGCGGCCGGTCGTGGCCGGGGGCGAGGCCACGGTCAACGTCAACAATCCGGCGCTGGTCCCGTCGATCGTGCGCCGCCTGGACGACCTCGGCGTCGTCGCGAGCGAGCTGAGCCTGCGCAAGTCCAGCCTCGACGAGGTTTTCCTGGCCCTCACCGGCCACCGCGCCGAAGAGCCCTCCGCCGAGGAGCCGAACGTGAAGCAGGAGGTGCCGGCATGACCGTCATCACCCAGACCGCCCCCGAGACCACCCCCGTGGCGGTCATGCCCGGCCGGGTCAGCCCCCTGGCCTCGCTGCGGCACACCATGACGCTGGCCTGGCGCAGCCTGGTGCAGATCAAGCACAACCCGCTTGAGCTGCTCGACCTGTCGGTCCAGCCCATCATGTTCCTGCTGCTGTTCACCTACGTGTTCGGCGGTGCCATCGCGGGCTCCACCACCGAGTACCTGCAGTTCTCGCTGCCGGGCCTGGTCGTGCAGAACATGCTGTTCGCCACGCTCACCACGGCGATCGGCCTTAGCACCGACATCACCAAGGGCGTGTTCGACCGCCTGCGCAGCCTGCCGATCGCCCGGTCGGCGCCGCTGGCCGGCCGCATCGTCGCCGACACCCTCAAGCAGGTGTGGGCGTTCGCGCTGTTCCTCGGCCTCGGCATCGTGCTGGGGTTCCGCGTGCACCAGGGCGTCTTCGGCGTGGTGGGCGCGCTCGCGCTGCTGCTCGGCTTCGCCCTGGCCATGTCGTGGCTGTCGGTCCTCATCGGCCTGCTCGCCGCCGATCCCGAGAAGGTGCAGATCATGGCCTTCTCGGTCATGATGCCGCTCACCTTCACCTCCAACGCCTTCGTGCCGACCGACACGCTGCCCGAGTGGCTGCAGCGGTGGGTCGAGGTCAACCCCGTCACCCACCTGGCCGACGCCGTCCGCGGCCTGCTCACCGGTGGCCCGGTCGCGACCCACGCGACGATCTCGCTCCTGTGGGCCGTCGGCATCGCGGTCGTCTTCGCCCCGCTCTCCCTGCGCGCCCTGCGCCGCCGCACCTGACCCGCCGCACCTGACCCGCCGCACGTGGCCCGTCGCCCCGCCCCCGCCGTGCCCGGCCCGCCTGGTGCGGCGGGGGCGGTCAGCTCGTGACCAGCCGCAGGACGTCCTCGGCGGGCATGGCGCGGCCACGGGCGAAGGCCCGGGCGAAGTCCTCGTCCCCGAGGGCCCGCCGCACGGCTTCGGTGATCCGCACCTGGTCGAAGCCGGTGACCTCCTCGACGCCCCGCACCCGCGCCGACGCGCCCAGCAGCGCCGCCGCCGCCTCGGCGTCCCCCTCGCGCGCCACGAGACCGGCGAAGGCGATGAGCACTCCCCCGAACACCACGGCGTCGGGGCCGTCTCGGGTGAGCCGCACCGCCTCGGCGTGCGCGGCCCGGGCGGCCCCCAGGTCGCCCTCCTGCTCGGCGAGCAGCCCCACGGACGCGTACACCAGGCCGCGGAAGTAGCCGGGAAAGAGCAGGGGTTCGGCCGACACCAGCCTCAGGGCCTCCTCGTAGTCGCGCCCGGCGGCCCGCATCCTTCCGCGCTCGCGGGCCAGGTCGCCGCGCACGGTCAGCACGCCGGCCTCCCCCACCCGGTCGCCGGTGCCCCGGCAGATCTCCAGCGCCTCGGCGACGACGCCCTCCGCCCGCGCGTGCTCGCCCGAAGCGTTCAACGCCACAGCCAGCCGGGTGCGCAGGTGCGAGGTGTCCTCGACGGCGCCGATCCCGTCGATCATCGAGAGCGCCTCCTCGACGACCGCCACCGTCGCCGCGTTGTCCCCGTGCAGGAAGCTGACCTCTGCCAGCGTGCCCATCGCCGACCCGGTGCCCCAGCGGTCCCCCAGCGCGCGGAAGCGGTCGAGCGACTCGCGTACGTCGGCCTCGCCCTCCGGTACGCGCCCGGAGTTGAAGTGCGCGTGCGACCGGACGAGGTACGCGCACGCCGACACCCACGGGTCGGGGTCGTCCAGCAGCTCGGTCATGTCAGGCAGCGGGCCGGAGGGCGACAGGAACAGCAGCAGCACCGGCTCGGCGAGCGAGACGATGGGATGCCAGGGCCGCGGGACGTGCTCCCTGGCGATGCGGGTGCTGCGCTCCAGCGCCCCCCTGGCCTCCTCCCAGTCATTGGTGCCGCCCGCGGTGAGGATGCCGCGGACCGCCAAGGCCAGGGCCAGCCGCGCGGGATCGTCGCCGGCCGGGAGCGCCACGGCCTCCGCGGCCCGCTGGGCGCCCTCGGCGCGGCGGCCGGCCAGGAACCAGTACCAGCCGAGCGCGCCGACCAGGCGTTGCGCGAGGTCGGCGTCCCCCGTCTCGACCGACCACCGCAGGGCCGTGGTCGTGTTGTCGTGCTCGGCCGAAAGGGCGGCGATCCACTTCACCTGGTCGGCGCGGCGAAGCTCCGGCTCGGCGGCCTCGGCCGCCCCGGTGAAGTACCGGGCGTGCGCCCGGCGCACGCGGTGCTGCTCGCCGGACTCGGCGAGGCGTTCGGCGGCGTACGCGCGGATGGTCTCCAGCATCCGGTAGCGCTCGTTCTCCCAGATCACGAGCGACTTGTCGACCAGCTTGGCCAGGACGTCGAAGACGTCCTCCCTGCGCAGCCCGTCGCCGCGGCACACCGTCTCGACGGCGTCGAGCGTCGCGCCCCCGGCGAAGGCGGCCAGCCTGCGCGCGAGCGTGCGCTCGCGGTCGTCCAGCAGGCTCCAGCTCCACTCCACGACCGCGCGCAGCGTCTGGTGCCGCGGCAGCGCCGTGCGGCTCCCGCCGGTGAGCAGCCGGAAGCGGTCGTCCAGGCGCTCGGCGATCTGGCCCGCCGACAGCGTGCGCAGCCGGGCGGCGGCCAGCTCGATGGCCAGCGGCATGCCGTCGAGCTCCGCGCAGATGCGCGCCACCGCCTCGGCGTCGCCGTCCACGACGTAACCGGGACGCGCGGCGGCGGCGCGGTCGGCGAACAGGCTCCGCGCGTGGTCGGGGTCGAGCGGCTGCACGGGCCACAGCACCTCGCCGGTGATGCCGAGCGGCTCGCGACTCGTGGCCAGGACCCGCACCGAGGGACATTCGGCCAGGATGCGGTCGGCGAGCCGGGCGACGGCGTCCAGGAGGTGCTCGCAGTTGTCCAGGATGACGAGCTGCGAGCGGGCGGCCAGCCCGGCCACCAGGCGGTCGGTGAGGTCGGCGGGCTCCGGCGCCGGCGGGCCCGAGCGCACGGGGCCGCGGCCGGTGTCGCGCATGCCGAGCGCGGCGAGCACCGCCCGGGGCACGTCCTCGGGATCACGCACCGGGGCCAGCTCGACGATCCACACGCCGTCAGGTGTGCGGGCTTCCAGCGCCTCCCCCGACTCGACCGCCAGCCGGGTCTTGCCCGCGCCGCCCGGGCCGAGCAGGGTGACCAGCCGGTGGGCGTCCAGCAGCGACCGCGCGCGCTCGACGTCCCGCTCGCGGCCGACGAAGCTGGTCAGCCGGGCGCGCAGGTTGCCCCTGCGCGTCCCCCGGCCGGCCGGGGCGAGCCCGCCGCCCTCGGGCGGCCCGGCCTCGCGCGCGGGCACGGCCCGCCTGACAGCGGCCGCCGCCGGGACCTCGCCGCCGGGCGGCGCCTCGGCGGGGCGGCCGTCGTCAGGCGGCGCCGTGCGGCGCAGGAGGGAGAGGTGCAAGGCGGCCAGCTCGGGCGAGGGGTCGGTGCCGAGCTCGTCGGCGAAGGCGGCGCGGGCCGCCTGGTAGGCGGCGAGCGCCTCGACCCTGCGGCCCGACTCGAACAAGGCGCGCATGAACTGGCCGTGCAGGCGCTCGCGCAGCGGATGGGCGGCGATCAGCGGCGGCAGCTCGCGTGCGACCTCGGCGTGCCGGCCCAGCAGGAGGTCGGCGTCGATGCGGTTCTCGGCCGCGCCGAGCCGCAGCTCGTCGAGCCGGGCGATCTCCGGCTCCGCGACCTCCTCGCCCCGCAGCTCGGCCAGGGCCGGGCCGCGCCACAGCGCCAGCGCGGTCCGCAAGGTGGCCGCGGCCTCGCCGGCGTCCCCGCGCTCCAGGGCCGCACGGCCGTCGGCGGCGAGGCGGGCGAAACGGTGGGCGTCCACCTGATCGGGGGATATGGCCAGCCGGTAACCGGCGGCCTCGGCGGCGACCAGTTCCCGTCCCAGGGTGCCCCGCAGCCGGGAGACCAGCGCCTGCAGGGCGTTGCCCACCCCGCCCGGCGGGGCGCTGCCCCACACGCCGGCGACGAGGGTGTCCACCGGCACCGCCCGGCCCGGCGTGAGCAGCAGCAATGACAACAGCACGCGCAGCCGCCTGCCGCTGATGTCCAGACGGCGCCCGTCGTGCTCGGCCTCCAACGGGCCCAGCACGGCGAAGCTCACGCTGCTCTGCGACTTCCCCCCGGCCATGTCTTGATTGTGGCTGATCGGGACGGTGAGCGCAGGCGCTCATCGCGCGATGAGGTCGGCGCACCCTCCAGTTCCGCGTAGCATCAGCGGGCATGGGGCAGCGGAGGAAGTCCGTGCCCGTCGTGCGGACGGGACGCGAGGTGCGCACCGTCGTCGCCGCGGTGCTGGCCGTGGCGGCCTCGGCGGGCTGTGGCATCGTGGGCGTCGACTCTCCCACCGACAGGCCGCTGGACGCCTTGAGCGTCTCCAGCCCGCGATTCCGGGACGAGGCGACTCTGCCCGCCGACTACTCCTGCCAGGGGCAGGTCGGCAACCCGCCGTTGCGCTGGTCCGGCGTTCCGCAGCGGGAGACCAAGTCGATCGCCCTGGTGGTCGACGCCAACAACGCCCAAGGAGCGGCGGAGGTGCACTGGGTGCTGTTCAACATCGACCCGCGCACCACCGAGCTCGCCCAGAACAGCGTGCCCAGAGGCGCGATCCAGGGAATGACGTCCAGCGGCAAGGTCGGCTACTCGCCCCCATGCCAGCCCGATGACACGTATCGTTTCAGTGTCTACGCGCTGGATACGAAGCTCGACCTCAAAGAAGGCGCCGATCTCCGCTCCACGATGGAGAAGATCGCGGAGCGCACGATCGCCAGGGGCCGCCTGTCGGCGGCCCACATAGAGTGACATGCTGGGCACTACTCGTAGTCATGAATACCGAACTTCTCGTAGGGTGTGACAACGGTCATAGTGGTCGGACACAATCAGATGCAATCTCCGAGCGCAGGTGAGCAACGGGGGAAGGTCGCGTCGATGGCCGCGCGATCTCACCAGCGCCACTGGAAGGCCATGGCCATGAGGGTGGTGCAATGATCGCGGTCATTTTCGGCCTCGTCGCCGTCGTGCTGCTCGTGCTTGTGGTCGTGGCACTCGGCATGCGATCGATGAACCGTCGTGAGAGCAACCTCCCGCCCGAGCGGCTGCGCAAGATGGCCGAGCAGGCGGAGACCCCCGACCCCAAGCGTCCGGGACAACGCCCCGCCGAGGAGACGTTCTTCGAGAGCTTCCCCGAGGGCTTCGACGCCTTCCAGGAGCCCGAGCGGGCCACCGCGCGCCTGCGTCCCGGCAACGGCAAGCCCGGCAACCGTCCCGCCGGCCGGCCCGGCGGCCGTTCGGCGCCCCGGGGCAAGCAGCCCGCCTCCTCCCGCGGCCGCCGCGGCGTCGACGAGTGGGGCGACGCCGACGACTACGACGACGACTACTGGACCCGCGTGCGCGCCGACGACGGCGCCTTCGGCGGCACCATCGCGGCCCGCGTCGGCGCCAGCCGCCCCGACGTCGCCTCCCCGAGCGCCTACCCCGCCTCGCCCACGCCGCCCAAGCCCCCCGCCCCCAAGGCGAGGGACGAGGCCGCCTCCGAGGCCACCACCGTCCAGGCGCCCCTGCCCAACCGAGCCGCCGGCCTCGCCGAGCCGGCTCGCGAGGCCGCCCCGCCCGCCGCCGAGCGCACCGTGACGTTCCCGGCCCCGGTGCCGCAGACCCCGGCCGCCGCACCGCCGACCGACGTGCTCGGCGCCATGGGCGCCCCCCAGTCGCCGCCGCGTCCCCGCAGGCCCGCACGCCCCGACCCCGCCGACCCGCTGGGCGTCGGCGACGCCGCCGCGCGTCCCAAGCCCAGGCGGCGCGGCGACGCGGGCGGCGACCCCGGGCGCCCCGCGCCCGGCCGCGGGGGCGACCCCCGGCGCGCCGACACGCGGCGCACCTCCCCGCCCAGGGGCGTTCCCTCCGCCGGGCCGTCCGCCACCCGCGCCGACTCCGGCACCCCGCCGAACGGCACGCGGGGCGAGGCCGGGCGCACCGATCCCAGCCGCACCGCCACCGGCCCGTTCGCGGCCGGCCGGCCCGCGGAGCCGCCGTCCAGGGAGACCGCCGACCCGCTGGCGGGCACCCCGCTGTCGTCCTCCACCCGCATACGGCCGGGCGTCCCCCGGTCCGGCGACCCGCTGGCCGCCCCGCGCGGCCCGGCGTCCCGGGCGGACGACCCGCTGTCCACCGCCCCGAGGCCGGCCACGCCCTCCGCGCCCGACCTCCTGTCGAGCGGCCCTCTTCCCGGCGGCCGCGCCGCCCGCGGGCCGGTGTCGCAGAACCCGCTGTCCACCGGGCCGCTGAGCACCTCCGGCCCCGCCGAGACGAACCGCCCGAGCTCCTTCGACCCCGTCCGCCCGTCGTCCGGCTCCTTCGAGTCGCCGCGCGCGGCGGGCACCGGGCCGTCGCAGGGCTCCGGTTCCTACGGCCGCGGCGGCGACCCGCTGGCCCCGGCCTCAGGCGGCCCCGGCGAGCAGTCGTGGCCGGCACGGCCCGCCTACCCGGCGGCCGGCACGTACGACATCCTCGACGGGCCCGGCGCCTCGCCGTCCGGCTCCAACGAGACCTGGAAGTCCTCCGACTACCAGCTCCCGGCGTACGGCGCCCGCCCCGACGGCTACACCGCGCCCGCCGCCCCGGCGGCTCCGTCCGCGCCCTCGTACGAGGTGAGCGCGGGCTGGGCGACCATCGACGACGGCGACTCCGTGACCGGGCCCACCCCGTCCCCCGGGCTCCCGGCCGGCCCGCCGCGCGGCGCGTCCGGCTACGAGCCCCCGGCGCAGCGCGACCGCTCCGGCACGGGCCGGGGCGCCGCCGGTTCCGACCAGGGCTACGGCCCCGAGCCCGGGCGTCCCCCGGCCGCGGAGGGCGAGCCCGGCCAGTGGCCGCAGCCGCCGCAGAACGCCGGCGGAAGCTGGCCGTCCTACGCCGAGCTGTACGGCCAGACCGGCTCCACCGCGGCCGACCCGCGCGGGGAGACGTCCCGCTCACGCGGCGGGCACCGGCGTTCCGCCGAGCCCGATTATCCCGACTATTACCGCTAACCAGCACACCTTCCCCGCTCTTCCGTAAAACGCGGCGGTCAAAGCAGCAAGCGAACGGCCGTCGCGTCGTATGGTCGCCTCATGACGGGGGACACCGACGGTAGTCGTACGAGCACGCAGCGCCTCACTCAGGTCCTTCGGCGCGATCTGCCCGCGTCGCTGGTCGTCTTCCTCGTAGCCGTCCCGCTGTCGCTCGGCATCGCCGTCAGCTCGGGGGCCCCGCTCGTCGCGGGCCTGATCGCCGCCGTGGTCGGCGGGCTGGTGGCCGGGCCGCTGGGCGGGTCGGCCGTCCAGGTCAGCGGGCCCGCGGCGGGCCTGGCGCTGGTGGTCATGGAGCTGGTGCACACCTACGGCTGGCGCGCCACCTGCATGATCACCCTCATGGCGGGCGTTCTGCAGCTCGTGCTGGGCACGCTGCGGGTGGCCAGGGCGGCCCTGGCCGTCTCCCCGGCGGTGGTGCACGGCATGCTGGCCGGGGTGGGCGTGGTGATCGCGCTCGCCCAGCTGCACATCGTGCTCGGCGGCCAGCCGCAGCGGTCCGCGATCGAGAACCTCGCCGAGCTGCCCCAGCAGATCATCGACAACCACAGCCACGCGGTGGCCGTCGGGGTGCTGACCATCGCGGTGCTGGTGCTGTGGCCGCGCCTCCCCCGGGTGAACGCGGTCCCCGCCCCGCTGGCGGCGCTGGTGATCGCCGCGCTCACCGCCGCGTTCTTCGGGTGGGACGTCGCGCGCGCCGACCTGTCCAAGGGGTTCTCCGACTGGGCGACGCCGATCCTGCCGTCCGGCGACTGGCACGGCATCGCGGGCGCCGTCCTGCTGGTCGCGCTGCTGGCCGGCGTGGAGTCGCTGCTGTGCTCGGTGGCGGCCGACCGCATGCACCAGGGGCCGCGCGCCGACCTCGACCGCGAGTTGACCGGCCAGGGGCTGGCCAACATCGTCTCCGGGGCCCTGGGCGGCCTGCCCATCGCCGGGGTCATCGTCCGGACGACCGCCAACGTGCGGGCGGGCGCGCGCAGCCGGTGGTCCACCACCCTGCACGGCCTGTGGGTGCTGCTGTTCGCGGTCTGCCTGAGCTGGACGGTCATGCTGATCCCGATGGAGGCGCTGGCGGCCCTGCTGGTGTTCATCGGCGTCCGCATGGTCAACCTCGGCACCATGCGCGGCCTGCACAGCCAGGGCGAGCTGCAGATCTACGTGCTTACCATGGGCGGGGTCGTGCTGATCGGGCTGGCCGAGGGGGTGCTGATCGGCCTGGGTCTCGGGGTGCTGGTCGCGCTTCGCCGGCTGACCCGGGTGTCGGTGCAGGTGCGGCTGGAGCCGGACGACCGCTGGCACGTCGTGGTCACCGGCTCGCTCACCTTCGTGGGCGTGCCGCACCTGACCGAGAACCTGCGGGCCATCCCCGCCGGCACCCGCGTCGACCTCGACCTCAACGTCGACTTCATGGACAACGCCGCGTTCGAGGCGCTGCACGGCTGGCGCCTGGACCACGAGCGCACCGGCGGCACCATCGTCATCGACGAGATCCACGACGAGTGGTACACCTCGGCCAGCAAGGGCACCCGGGCCTCCTCGGCGAAGACGCCGCCCCGGGCGCCGGATCGCTGGTGGCTGCCCAGGGCGTACCGCCGCAGGGGGCTGCTCGCGGGCGTCTCCGACGGGCGTCCGGAGGCCGAGGGGGCCCGGCACGACAGCGCGGAGGCCGGGCGCGACCGCGGCGGCGTGCCCGACCTGCTGGCGGGCGCCGGCGACTTCCAGCGGCGCACGGCTCCCCTGGTACGGCCGATCCTCACCCGCATGGCCCGCACGCAGGATCCGTCCCACCTGTTCATCACCTGCGCCGACTCCCGCGTGGTGCCCAGCCTGATCACCGCCAGCGGCCCGGGCGACCTGTTCACGGTGCGCAACGTGGGCAACCTCGTGCCCAGGTACGAGCGCGCGGCCAGCGACTCCGTGGCGGCGGCGATCGAGTACGCCACCACCGCGCTGAGCGTGAGGTCCATCACGGTGTGCGGCCACTCGGGCTGCGGGGCGATGGCGGCCGTGCTGAGCGCCGGGGAGAAGACGACGGGGCTGCACAGCCTGGAGCGCTGGCTCAGGCACGGCGACCACACGCTGGCGCGCTACATCCTGTCCGAGGGCGACGGCGAGGACGGCGGCCCGCTCGACCGGCTCTGCCGCACCAACGTCGTCCAGCAGCTCGACAACCTGCGCACCTACCCCTCGGTGCTGCGCATGGAGAACGAGGGGCGGCTCCAGCTCGTGGGCCTGTACTTCGACATCGCCGCCACCCGCGTCCACGTGCTCGACCGCGGCTCCTTCACCCCCGTCCCGGCCCGCCCGGTCTGAGCCGCCCCCGTCCCGCGTAGTCCGCTGTGGGCTGATCCGCCGCCGGTGAAACGGCTGGGCGCGGCGAGGGCGCCCGTCCAGAGTGGTCGGCATGAGAACTCTCGTGATCGGTGGTTCGGTGTTCCTCGGCCACGCCATCGTCGAGGAGGCCCTGCGCAGGGGCCACGAGGTGACGACGTTCAACCGGGGGCGGTCCGCGGCGGACGTCCCCGGGGTGTCCCCCGTGCGCGGCGACCGGGAGGACCCCGCGGCGGTCGAGGCGCTGGCGTCGGGCGGTGAGTGGGACGCCGTGGTGGACGTATGCGGATACACCCCGAGCGTGGTGGCGCTGTCGGCGCGGGCGCTGTCGGGACGGGCCGCCACCTACGCGTTCGTCTCCACGCTGAACGCGCTGTCGGGCTGGCCGGCGGCGCGGGTCGACGAGACCGCGCCGCTGCAGGAGTGCTCCCCGGACGCCGGGCCGGGCGACGGCGACTACGGCGTGCTGAAGGCGGGGTGCGAGCGGGCGGTGGAGGCCTACTTCGACGGCGCCGCCCTGATGATCCAGCCGGGGCTCATCCTCGGCCCCCGCGAGAACGTCGGCCGGCTGCCCGCCTGGCTGCGGCGGGCGGCGCGTGGTGGCCGCATGCTCGCGCCGGGCGACCCCGGCCGGCCGATGCAGCTCATCGACGCCCGCGACATCGCGGCCTTCACGCTCGACCACGCCGAGAAGGGCACCTCCGACCGGTTCATCACCACCGGCCCGGCGGGCAACACCACCTACGGCGACTGGCTGGCCGAGTGCGTCGCGGTCACCGGCGCGGGCGCGGAGCCGGTGTGGGTGGACGACCGGTTCCTGCTCGACCGCGAGGTGGAACCGTGGAGCGAGCTGCCCCTGTGGACTCCCGCCGACCCGGAGTCCGCCGCGGTGTGGGACGTCCCGACCGGCAAGGCCGCCGCGGCGGGCCTGCGGTGCCGCCCGGTCGCCGAGACCGTCCGGGACACCTGGGCGTGGCTCAGGGACGAGGACGTCGAGGCCCTGGAGGCCCGCCTGCCCTCGTGGCGGCGGCACGGCATCGAGCCCGCCAAGGAGGCGCGGATCCTCGCCGCGTGGGACGCCCGCTGACCCGCGGCGTCCCGGCATGAGCCACACGAGCACACTTTGGGCGATACACGCGCTAAAGAGGAGGCGGGGGTGTTAGCGTCGGCGCCGTGGCACGATCTTCGGAGAGCGACGGCCCTGACGAGCACCGGCACGCGGCGGCCCCCACGGGCCCGGGGGTGGACATGTCCTTCGTGAAGACCCTGCGGCCGCAGGACTACAACGAGGTGCTCTACGTGGGGCATTTCTACCGCAAGGGCCTGCCGGTGGTCATGGATCTCACCGGCCTGTCCGACGCCGACGCCAAGCCGCTGGTCGACTTCGCGGCCGGGCTGGTCTTCGGCCGTCGCGGCGACATGGACCGGATCGCGCCCAAGGTCTTCCTGCTGCTGCCGCCGAGCGTGACCGCCGGAGTCTGATCGCCAGAACCGGAAAGCGGCGAGCGCCGGGCCCGGAAAGGAATCCGGGCACGACGCTCGCTTCGACGCTGAGAACTCGGCCGAGCTTACAGCGGCGGTGTGATGTCGACGAACGCGGTGCAGTTTGCCGGGTACACCGGATTGATGGTCAGGGTGCACGTCGACTGCGCGACCCTGCCGAACTCGTTCCGCACCGTGACGGTGAGCTGGTTCGACAGGAATGTCGGCACGGCGAGGTCGACGGAGGTCACCGAACCGGGATAACCGGCCAGCGTCGAAAGGTTGTTCCAGCGCGGGTTCGGCAGAATCGTGGTGGGGTCGCGGAGAAGCGTCGTGCCGTTGGCCTGCACCACCGCGACATACTGCACCGGGCCGGTCGTGAGGCCGGTCGGAGTGGCGAACGTCGTGGCGACGTCACCCCTGGGAATGATCACAGGCGGGGGGAAGGGCGGGCACTCGTTGCAGCACCAGTCCTTACCCCTCTTGCCCTTCTCCCAGCCCCTGTCCCAGTCCCCGCCCTTGTCCCTGGTGCCCTTGTCCCTGCTGCCCTTGTCGCAGCCGCCGGCTTCACCCTTGACGGTGCTCGGGGCGGCAGGAGCGTAACCGGTATGGGCGGCGCTTTCCCGCGCCACCGTACCCGCCTCGGCGGTGGCCGGGGAGGCCAGCGCGATGAACCCACCACAGATCGCGGTCGCGACCGCCAAAGTCCATGCGGGCTTACCTGCGAAATGACCCTTTTTCCGAGGAATCACTCGGTTCCCCCATATCGCTTGAAATCTGATGAATCGGACCTTTTTTCGTGCCACCGTGGTAGCACTACTGACAACGAATACCCTTTCGTCGTTGTCATGATCCCGAAGCGGAGTAGCGATAGAGAAAACAGACGACACACGCAAGAAAAGACCCGGCTTCCCGCCACCACCGAATACCGCTATAAGAGATTACGCCCTTAGCATCCCGGCATTCAGTGCATTGTTCTTGATCCCCAATCAGTCATGAAATGGGGACCACGGACCGCGCGACGGGCCCGCCCGCTGGGTGCCCGCCGGCGTGCGCTGACCGCACCCGGCCGGCGGTCCGGCCCGACGCCGAGGGGGGACGCCCACCGGGCCGCGACTCCGAGCCCGACCGGAGGGGATCGACAGATGTTGCCGTTTACAACGTTGGATACAACGTTGTAGAAACGCAGGGGATCATTCGTCCGAAGGTCGCATGCGAGCCGGCGCGGGAGATGTCATGGGTGTCAGAGTCGTAAGACGCGTGGTCGCGACGTTCGCGGGGCTGGCCTGTCTGCTGCTGGCGGCGCCGGCCGCGGCGGCCCCGGAGCCCTCGCGGCCGGGCGCTCCCCCGGGCTCGTCGCCGGGCTCCCCGGCTCCGGGCGGGGCGGGCACCTACGTCAACCCGGTCAGCCGGAGCTTCGCCGACACCTTCGCCGACCCGTCGGTCATCAAGGGCGCGGACGGCTGGTGGTACGCCTTCGGCACCACCGATCCGCTGCGCGAGGGTGAGCGGACCGCCCACCACCTGCCCATCGCCCGGTCGCGGAACCTGGTCGACTGGAGCCACGTCGGGGACGCCTTCACCGCCCAGACGCTCCCGGCCTGGGCAGACACCGCGGCCGGCGCGAGCCTGTGGGCCCCGGACATCCGGCGCGTGAACGGCGAGTACCGCCTGTACTACGTGGTCACCCAGACCACCCTCACGCCGGAGCCCGGCGACAACGCGATCGGGATGGCCACCGCGCCGACCCCGGCCGGCCCGTGGACCGACTCGGGGGCGCCCGTCGTCGGCCCGCGCAGGGGCGCCGGCGGCCCCGGCGACTTCCTGTGGACCTTCGACCCCGCCCACGCCGTCGACACCGACGGGACCGAGTACCTGGTCTACGGCTCCTACTACGGCGGGATGTTCCTCACCCGGCTCGACCCCACCGGCAGGCGGGCGGTCGGCGAGCCCACGATGATCGCGGTCGACAACCGCTTCGAGGGCGGCTACCTGGTGCGCCGCGGCGGCTACTGGTACCTGTTCGCCTCCTCGGCCGACTGCTGCGCCGGCCCGACGACCGGATACAGCGTCTACGCCGGGCGTTCCCGCACCATCACCGGCCCCTACCTGGACCGCGAAGGCGTGCCGCTCGACACCTCGCGGGCCGGCGGCACGATCGTCGTCGCGCCGAACGGCAACCGCTGGGTCGGCACCGGCCACAACGCCGTCGTCACCGACCCCGACGGGCAGGACTGGCTGGTCTACCACGCCATCGACCGCGCCGATCCGTACCTCGACGAACCGTTCGGGATCAACGAGCGGCCCATGCTCATCGACCGGCTCGACTGGATCGGCGGCTGGCCGTCCGTCCGCGGCGGCGCGTGGGCCTCCGACGACCGGCAGAGGGCGCCCGGCACGGCCGGGCCCGTGAAGATCGCCCCCACTCCCCGGCCCGGCCCGCTCGACCGCGCCCGGAGCGACGAGTTCGACGGCGCCGCACTGCGACCGGGGTGGTCCTGGGTGCGCTCACCGCAGGGCGAGCTCGCGAGCGGGGCGCTGCGCTGGCCGACGCAGGACGCCGAGCTCAACCGCGAGAACAACACCGCGTCGGTCCTGCTGCGCGACGCGCCCGAGGGCGACTGGACGGTCGAGACCAAGCTGCGCATCGACCTCGGCACCGACACCGTGCGCAACTACCAGCAGGCGGGCCTGATCGCCTACGCCGGGGACGACCTGTACACCAAGCTCGTGCACGTCGCGATCTGGAACACCCGGCAGACCGAGTTCGGCAAGGAGACGCCCTACGCCGGTCGCATCGCCTACGGCGGCACCATCGTCGGCCCGCCCGCCGACACCACCTGGCTGCGTCTGGTCCACCGCGTCGACAGGCGTGACGGCGAGCACGAGCTGCGCGCCGCCACCAGCCGCGACGGCCGCGCCTGGACCTTCGGCGGCGTCTGGACCCTGCCGGCCGAGGCCGACCTGCGCGTCGGCCTCGTCTCTCTGGGCGGCGCCGGCGCCACGGCCGAGTTCGACTACTTCCGCCTGCACCGCCGCTGACCCCGGAGGGCCGCTAAACGGCCCGAATGAGAAACACCCGCCCGGCCGCGCGAGGCGGCCGGGCGGGTGGGACTCGCCGGGCGGGTCAGCCGCTGAGGCGGCAGCCGTCCGGGGTGTTTCCGGTGTTGTTGCAGTGGTTGAGCTGCCAGCTGTCGGTCAGGTAGCTGAAGTTCTGGCCCGAGGGGCTGACCACCGAGAGCTGCACGGTGGCCGTGCCGGAGGGCGCGATCGCCGAGACGTTGTACTCCTGCCAGCTGGACGTCAGCGCGTACAGCGAGCTGTCGCTGGTGGAGATCAGGCTGTTGGAGCCGTTGTACCAGGACAGGCGGAGCTTGACGTTGCCGGAGGTGCCGGTCGTCAGGCGGGCGAAGAACTTGTACCGCTGCCCCGCGGTCACCGCCGGCTTGCGGGTGATCGACACGAACCCTTCGGCGTGGGACTGGACGTTCATGGTCAGCGACCGGCGCCCGTCGTAGTAGCGGGCCGAGACCTGGCCGTCGGAGCCGGGCGGGGTGACCTGCATCCAGCCGCCGCCGGAGACGCTGAACCCGGTGGGGGACGAGTAGGGCGCCGTGGCCTCGATCGTGCGTTCCTGGGCGGTCAGCAGGTCGTTGCTGTAGCCCACGTCACAGCAGGTCGGCGTGGTCAACTGCGCCAGGGTGGCGAGGTTGACCTTGCGCGTGTCGGGATAGCTGGAGGTGTAGAACAGCGCCGAGGTCTCGCTGGGGTCGTAGTAGGTGTTGAACTCCTGGTCGATCTGCCAGTCGTTGTACTGGCTGATCATGATGTCGTTCAGCGAGAAGGTGTTGGGCACCTCGCTGACCTTGGCGTGGTCCACGTCGTGCAGGTGGATCAGCTCGTGCATCATCGTGGCGCTGTCCCAGTCGTCCGTGGTCGCCACGCAGACGGAGCCGCAGTGCGCGGTGGCCGTCCCGTTGAAGTCCTCGAACACCAGGTACTTGCGGTTGTCGTGGTCGTACCCCGCCGCCCACAGGTCGTCGGCGATCGCGTACGGCCCCGTCTCGCCGGTGGTGTCGGCGAGCTCGATCTTCTCGGGGATCACCAGCGCGTGGGCGTAACCGGAGTAGGTGCTGGTGTCGTACCCGGTACGGCAGCTGGTCTTGATGTGCTGGTCGTAGTTGGTGGACTCGTCGAGCAGCCAGTCCATCCGGTCGACGATCTTGGCGATCCGCTCGACGTAGGCCTCGTAGTTGTTCCCGTTGCCCTCGTGCCAGGCGTAGATCACCTGGACGGCCGGGGTGCTGCTGACCGTGTTCTTGGGGTCCGCGGGCGTGGTGGTACAGCCCCGCTTGGGGACGCTTGCGTCCACCGGCTGGGCGTACGGCGCGACGGGTTCGGTGCCGATGGGATCGAAGACGGCTCCCGCCGGAGTCGCCATCGTCAAAGCGACGAGGGCCCCCGCGACCATCACCGACATGAACCGGTTGAGCTGCACAGACAAAAGTGCTCCTCCCGTAGGTAATTCGTGCAGCAGCCTAACCGCGATCTACCACGATTTCCGGTCAATAACCGAAACGTCCCACTATGTAATACCGATACGCCGGAATTAAAATCGTTAACACTAGAACGTAACTAGATAAGTGCTTTCTTGCGCTTAGAGGCGTGTCTACCTCTTCGCGTGCTTTGCGAAAAGATAGACACCCACCGCATGCCTCCGGCGATCCCCGTCGGCAGCTTTCCCACCCGGCCGCCCGAGCAGCGCGAAGGCCCGCCAGGGTCGCCTGGCGGGCCTTCGCCTCCGGTGGGAGGGGCCGGCCTCAGCGGCCGGCCCCGAGACGCCCCGGCGTCACGGACCCGTCGGCGCGGCGGGCTCCGGCGACCGGGGAGGGACGGCCGGCGAGCCGAACAACGGGATCAGCCGGTCGGCGTCGAGGAACGTGGTGGCGCCGACCACCAGCCCCTCGGCCACGTCGAGCAGGACCAGCCCGAAGGGCGCGTAGCCGCCGTCTCCATCGGGCCGCATCTGCCAGAACGCCGGCGAGCCGTTGGCCTGGGCCGGGACGAGGCGCGCGCCCTCACAGGCCGCTCCCGGGGCCAGCAGCGCCAGCCGGATCTGGTCGCGGCCGTGCAGCCACCAGGTGTAGGGAGGCATCGACATCGTGGCGTCCTCGTGGAGCAGGGCCACGAGCGCGGTGACGTCGTGGCGCTCGAACGCGTCGCAGTAGCGGCTGAGCAGCTCACGCTGGACGGGGTCGGACGGCCGCAACGGCTCGCCGGGCGTGACGCCGACCGCCTTGAGCGTCGAGCGCGCGCGCTGCAGCGCGCTGGTCACCGACGCGACGGTGGTTCCCAGCAGGTGCGCGACCTCCTCGGCCTTCCAGCACAGCACGTCGCGCAGGATCAGCACGGCCCTCTGCCGCGGCGGCAGGTGCTGCAGCGCGGCGACGAACGCCAGGCGGATCGTCTCGCGCCGCAGCGCCACCTCTTCGGGATCGCCGTCCAGCGACAGTACGAGAGCGTCCGGAATCGGATGGACCAGGACCCGCTCGGCCGACGGCTCGCCGATGTCCGCCCCGGGGGACGACGCCGGGCCGAGATCCACGGCGACGGCCCGGCGTTGCGCGCTGCGCAGCATGTCGAGGCAGATGTTGGTGGCGATGCTGTAGAGCCACGTGCGCAGCGACGCCCGCCGCCCGTCGTAGCGGTCGAGCGACCGCCAGGCGCGCACCAGCGTCTCCTGCACGGCGTCCTCGGCCTCGAAGCCGGAGCCGAGCATGCGGTAGCAGTAGCCGGTCAGCTCGGTGCGGAACGGCTCCAGCCGGGAGCCCTCCCCCGTCAACGTCTCCACACCGCCCGACCATACGCACCGTCTCCGACATCGAGGCGCGCGAGCGACTCACGCACCGTCCCGCCACCCCGACGCGGCCGACTCACGCACCGTCTCCGACATCCCGACGCGCGACCGATGATTTTCCGCCGTCCCGCTCGTACACCTACCGAGAGCGCGCGGCGGGTCCGAGCGCCGGACAAGGAAGGCAGACGATGAACGACGATCACCTTCGGGCCGCGGTGGCGGCCGAGCGCGGCGACCAGGCACGGCTGCTCGCCGAACTCGACCCGGAGCAGTGGGACGCCCCCACGTTGTGCGACGGCTGGCGGGTGCGCGAGGTCGTCGCCCACACCACGATGCCCTTCCGCACCTCACTCGCCCGAACACTGCTGGAGCTGGCGAAGGCCCGCGGCGACATCAACCGCATGTCCGATCAGTGCGCGCGCCGCGACGCGGCCAGGTTGACGTCCGAGCAGTTGCTCGCGTCGCTACGGGACAACATCACCCACCCCTGGAAGCCCCCGGGCAGCGGCGTCCACGGCGCGCTCTCCCACGACGTCATCCACGGCCTGGACATCACCGTGGCCCTGGGCCTCGACCGCCGAGTCCCGCCCGACCGAATCGCGATGGTCCTGACCGGCATGCGCCCCCAGAACATCGCGTTCTTCAAGACCGACCTCACCGGCGTCGCCCTGCAGGCGACCGACCTCGACTGGACCCACGGCACCGGAGCCCCCCTCCACGGCCGAGCCCAAGACCTCCTCCTACTCATCTGCGGCCGCCACCTCCCCCCAGGCCACCTCAAGGGTGAACCCGCCCCCCGCTTCACCCGCCACCCGTCCCCGACCCCCTCCCCCACACAACGCCCCCCGCTCCCCTGACCGGCGAGAAGCACACGCCGACCCGACCGACGCCACGGCCGGTGCTCAACCCTGTTCGGGGGGATCGGCCACTTCGACAATCGTGATCAGGTCGAACTGGGGCGGATCATCGGCGGGCCAGAATCGGATCAAGACCGCCAGGTTCTGTCGTGGTCTGATCGTCACGACCGGGAGAGACGGCTGATCATCGGCAAGATCTTTGGTCGAATGCCATCGAGTGCTCCATGTCCCATCAACGACCGAGCGTAGAAGCTGGCAGATGAGTTCGCGATCACCTTCCTTCGGCCGGTGCGAGTTCCACCACTCCGCGAGCACTTGCTGACTCTCTGGTGCGAGCCGCAGCTCCCCCATGGTCACTCCGTGAGTCGGTTGAGCACCTCTTCGACGTTGAGCGTGCCTTCCGGCCCGCGCGGACCTCTTGGGGCGTTCTTCAGCGCTTCCGCGTAAGCCGGAATACTGCGTAGATGAACAGTCGAAAGCAGATTCTTCGCGAAGTCGACAAGGTGGTCAATCTCACCAGTCCGGTCATACGCCAGCACCGCCCGGTAGGAGCTGCGGATGAGTTCCCTCTGCTCAGAGGGGCGGAGCCCATCAATCGTC
The DNA here is from genome assembly GCF_029846175.1 of Sphaerisporangium sp. TRM90804. Taxonomy (GTDB): domain Bacteria; phylum Actinomycetota; class Actinomycetes; order Streptosporangiales; family Streptosporangiaceae; genus Sphaerisporangium. The sequence goes on from NZ_JARWAC010000002.1 coordinate 244,886, forward strand.
TCCATGGCACGCACGACCGCAGGGTCATCGTGGGAAACAGAACCGGGTGGGAAGAATTCGGCCATCATGACTCTCCGCTCCGTTGCCTGACTTCCTTTTGGGCCTTGTGCGCAATATGTGGCCGACGATGTTCTCATGAGTTGAAAACTGGCCAGAAGTGGACACTACCCGAATGGGGACACAGCTATCGAACACGCATTCGACACGACAGTACGCCGTCATGCGAGCCGGTACCAGCGGTCCTCGGGCCACCATGACGCACGTACGCTGGTCGCGGCTCCCGTACCAACCGAACCGGTCGGGCTGCCAACCAGGGCGGGCGGCCGGACGTCGTCGCAGACCCTCGCGCGGCGTGACCGCGCCCGGATGTGCCCTGCTCATGAGGGGCACAGAATGCGGTACTGCCAGAAGCGTGGAAGGCGGGCGAGTCGGCCTGTAGGCCGGGTTCTGTCCTTCGCTTTCGCGAAGGGGCGACCATCCATCTAGGGCCGTCGTTGCCGGCGGCCTCAAGCGGTCTACCCGCGCGGCTCGGGCGGGTCACCCTCGAACGTCGCGCGCGGGGTTCTCCGGGGAGAACCCCTTCTTGACCTTGCTCCAGGTGGGGTTTACCGAGCCGCCCACGTCGCCGTGGGCGCTGGTGGTCTCTTACACCACCGTTTCACCCTTACCTCCCGCGAGGGGAGGCGGTCTGTTTTCTGTGGCACTGTCCCGCGGGTCGCCCCGGGTCGGCGTTACCGACCACCTTGCCCTGTGGAGCCCGGACCTTCCTCGGCGAGGCACGAAGCCCCGACGCGGTCGCCCGGCCGACTCGTCCGCCGTGTCTTACAGATTAACGGATCTCCGGAAGTGCCTGTTCCAGCGGCTCCCCCGCCGCGAGGTGGCGGGGGCCGCACTCGTCGGCGCGGGTCAGATCAGCGAAGGTAGGAGGTGTTGTTGAAGGAGGTGACGAGTTCGGGGCCGTCGGGGAAGTAGCTGACGGCTGAGAGGGACGCGATGTCCAGGTGCATCCGGTAGAGCGCGGCCGGGGGGGCCAGTAGGGCGAAGCGCAGGAGCATCTTGATCGGGGTCACGTGCGAGACGATCAGGACGGTCTCGCCGGCGTGGTCGAGCAGCAGCCGCTCCTTCACTTCGAGGACCCGCTCGGCGGCCTGCTCGAAGCTCTCGCCGCCCGGGGGCGCCACGGCGGGGTCGTCCAGCCAGGCTTTCAGGTCGGCGGGCCAGCGGCGCTGGATCTCGGTGAAGGTGAAGCCCTCCCAGTCGCCGAAGTCGAGCTCGCGCAACCCGTCGTCGACGGTGACCGTCAGGCCGGTGCGCGCGGCGACGGCCTCGGCCGTCCGCCTGGCGCGGCGCAGCGGCGAGCTGACGATCGTGTCGATGACGTACGGATCGCCCGCCAGGTGCGCGGCGGCGGCCTCGGCCTGCCGGAGGCCCTCGGAGGTCAGCTCGGGGTCGCCCAGGCCGGAGAAGCGGCGCTCGACGGAGAGCGGCGTCTGGCCGTGCCGCAGGAGCAGCAGCGACGTCGCCGTACGGGCCTGGCCGGCCCAGCCGCCGGCGTCGGTCTTCTTCCGCTCCGAACGCGCGCCCGCTTCGGTGGCCCCGCCGGAGCCGCCGGGCGCCGAGGCCGAGGCGGACCGGCCGCCGGTGGACGCGGCCTCCCCCGACGACGCCGTAACCGGCGCGGGGGCCGTCGGCGGCTGGGGCGTGGCCGGCCGCTCGGAGGCAGCTGGTGGGGTGGGGGTCAGGTCGAAGAGGGGCTCGTGGACGGCTTCCTGGCGGGGGGAAGAGGCCGCTGTCGCGGACCAGCCGGGCGGGCGCCAGGAGGATTCGGGGGCGGGCGCGCCCGAGGCCGGTGTGGTGGCGCCTGAGGCGGGTGCGGTGGGGTCGGGGGGTGGGGGGGTGAAGGTCTCGGGGACGGTGCCGCCCTGCCAGCGGGTGCCTTTGGCCGCGGCGTCCATGGCCTCGTTGGCCAGGCGGTCGGCGTCGCGGTTGCGTTCGCGGGGGATCCACTTCCAGGTGACGCGCAGCCGCCGCGCCAGGCCGCCGGCCTCGGTGGCCAGCGGGCGCAGGCCCTCGTTCTTGATCTTCCAGCGGCCGGCCATCTGCTCGATGACCAGCTTGGAGTCCATGCGCACCTCGACCGAGGCTCCGTCGCCGGCGACGGCCAGCACCGACCGCAGGCCCGCGATCAGGCCCTGGTACTCGGCGACGTTGTTGGTCGCCACCCCGATGGAGTCGGCCGCCTCGGCCAGGATCTGCCCGCCGGGATCCTTGACCACCGCGCCGTACCCGGCCGGGCCCGGGTTGCCCCGGGAACCGCCGTCCGCCTCGACGACGAGCTTCACAGGCCCGACTCGGGGGTGCGGACGAGAATCCTGCGGCACTCGTCGCAGCGGATCACCTCATCGGGCGCGGCGGCGCGGATGCGGTTGACGTCGGCGATCGACAGCGACACCTTGCACCCCTGGCAGCGACCGCCCTGGAGCATCGCGGCCCCGATGCCGTACTGCGCGCGCAGCTTCTCGTACAGCGCCAGCAGGTCGGCGGGGATCTCGGCGGCCAGGCTCACGCGCTTGGCCTGGGTGTCGCCGCTCTCCTTGTCGAGGTCGCCGAAGGCGGCGTCGCGCTTCTCCTCGATGGTGGCGAGCCCGGCGGTGATCTCGGTGCGCTCGGCGCTCAGGCGGGTCACCGTGGCGTCGGCGGCCTCGCGGCGCTCCATGATCTCCAGCACGACGTCCTCGAGATCGCCCTGGCGGCGGTGGAGGGAGACGAGCTCCGACTGGAGGTTGGCGAGATCCTTGGGCGAGGACACCTGGCCGGAGTCGAGGCGCCGGCGGTCGCGGTCGGCGCGGACGCGCACGGCCTCGACGTCGGACTCCGCCTTGGTCTGCTCCCTGGCGAGGTCGCTCGCCTCGGTCTGCGCGGCGATCACCTCGGTGGCCAGGCGCGCCAGCTTGGTGGAGCGCTCCTCGATCTCGGCGAGCTCGGGCAGCGTGCGCCGGCGATGGGCCAGCCTGTCGAGGACGGAGTCGAGCTGGGCCAGGTCGAGCAGGCGCTTCTGTGCTTCAGGGGCTGCTTTCACTTAATCCTCGCACTGTGCTGTTGTCGTCCAGGCGTCGGTGACCGTCTCGGAAACGCGCGTCTCAACGATAATCCCCTTGGCGGCCAACGAGGACGAGAGAAGCAGGGCCGCCTCGCGAAGCCATGGCCATTCGGTGGCCCAGTGGGCGGCGTCGACGAGCGCCGGGCCGCCCGCGAAGGCGCCGGACTCGACGGTCTCGCTGGCGGGGTGGTGCCTGAGGTCGGCGGTGAGGAAGACGTCGGCGGCCCGCGCCCTGCCGAGCAGCGAGTCGCCCGCGCCGCCGCTGACCGCGACCGTGCGCACCACACGCGACGGGTCGCCCGCGACGCGCAGGCCGCCGGCGGTGCGCGGCAGCCCGCGCGCGGCCCGGGCGGCGAACTCACGCAGCGTGACGGGCATCTCAAGCTCGCCCACGCGGCCGAGGCCCCGGGCGGGGTCGTCGGGCGAGGGCTGGAGCGGGCGCAGCTCGCCGGTCAGCCCGACGGCCCTGGCCAGGGCGTCCGAGACGCCGGGGCGGGCGACGTCGGCGTTGGTGTGGGCGGTGTAGAGCGCGACGTCGTTCTTGATGAGCCGGTGGATCAGCGCGCCCTTGGCGGTGTCGGCGGCGACGGTGGTCGTCCCCCGCAGGTAGAGCGGGTGGTGGGTGACCAGGAGGTCGGCCCCCCAGGCCACGGCCTCCTCGGCGACGGCGGCCACGGGGTCGACGGCGAACAAGATCTTGCGTACGGGGAGGGCGGGATCGCCGCAGACCAGCCCGACGGCGTCCCAGGACTCCGCCCAGGCGGGGTCGTACATCGACTCGAGCTCGGCGAGGACCGCGGACAGCGCTGACGGGGACACCCGCGAAGAATACCGGGACGACCGGCGAGGGCGGGCGAGGGCGGGCGGGGCCGCGGACAGGCCTGACATCGGCGGCCGGCGCCGTCTACTGTGAGGTGTTCCGACACTCCCGGAGGTCTGCGCATGGCGCCGTCGGTAGCCGTCATCGGGGCGGGGTTCGGTGGGCTCTGCATGGCCATCCGGCTCCAACGGGCGGGGGTCTCCTACACCGTGTTCGAGAAGGCGGGGGGCGTCGGGGGCACCTGGCGGGACAACACCTATCCCGGGGCGGCCTGCGACATCCCCTCGCACCTGTACTCCTACTCGTTCGAGCAGCGGGACGACTGGACGCGGCGCTACCCCCGCCAGCCCGAGATCCTCGCCTACCTGGAGAGGTGCGCCGACAAGTACGGGGTGCGCGCCCGTCTGCGGCTGAACACCGAGGTGACGTCGGCGGCGTTCGACGAGGCGGTGAACCGCTGGCGGGTCCGCACGGCGGGCGGCGAGGAGCACCTGTTCGACGTGGTGGTGACCGGGGTGGGGCAGCTCAGCCGGCCCTACCTGCCCGACATCCCGGGCATGGCCGGCTTCGCGGGCGCCGGCTTCCACTCGGCCCGGTGGGACCACGGCCGCGACCTCACCGGGCGCCGCGTCGCGGTGATCGGCAACGGGCCGTCCTCCGCCCAGCTCGTGCCCCGGGTCGCGCGCGTCGCCGGGCACCTCGACCTCTACCAGCGCACGCCCAACTGGGTGCTGCCCAAGCCCGACGGCGAGCTCGGCCGGCGTCCGGCCCGTCTCTACGCGCCGCTGGTGCGGGCGGTCCGGCGCGAGCGCACCTACCGCTGGCTGGAGGGGGTGCTGTTCCCGGTGTTCGTGGACGGCTGGAGCCGCCGCATGGTCACCGAGCGGGCCCGCGAGCTTCTGCTGCGGCAGGTGCCCGACCCCGGGCTGCGCGCCAGGCTGACCCCCGGCTACCCGATCGGGTGCCGCCGCATCGTCATCGCCAACGACTTCTATCCCGCGCTGACCCGGCCGAACGTCGAGCTGGTGACCGAGCCGATCGCCCGCGTGCGGCCCGAGGGCGTCGAGACGGCCGACGGCGCCGTCCGGGAGGCCGACACGATCATCTACGCGACCGGCTTCCGCGCCACCGAGTTCCTCGCGCCCATCGAGATCACCGGCCGCGACGGCCACCGCCTGGACGAGGCGTGGAAGGGCCGCGCGGAGGCCTACCTGGGCGTCGCCGTGCCGCGCTTCCCGAACCTGTTCCTGCTGTACGGGCCGAACACCAACCTCGGGCACAACTCGATCGTCGTCATGATCGAGGCCCAGGTCCGGTACGTCATGAAGTGCCTGGCCCTGCTGGCCTCCCGCGGCCCGATGGAGGTGCGGCCGTCGGCGATGGACGCCTGGCGCCGGGCGCTCGACCAGGCGATGGCCGGCACGGTGTGGGAGACCGGCTGCCGCAGCTGGTACCAGGACGAGTCAGGGCGGGTGACCGCCAACTGGCCGCGCTCCGCCTCGGCCTACCGGCGCGTCACGCGGGCCCCCCGCCCCGGCGCGTACACCTTCGGCCCGCCCACCGGGGCCTGACCCGGACGGCGGTGGCGGGGCGGGCCGGATTTCGATCGCGACGCGCGGCGTATACGGTCGGTGAAACGGACACGGCGGGTGAATGAGCTGCTCCCTCCGGCCGGTCGTCCCCCGTGGCCCCTGGCGCCGGGAGGGGCCCCGGCGACGTCCACGGCGAGAGGAGTGCACACGTGTTCGCTGAGCTGCATCGTGACGCGGTGGTGGCCGACACCCACAACGATCTGCTGATGGCGGTGTCCGGCCGGCCGCCGGAGGTGTGGGCGTCGTTCTTCCGCGAGCGGTGGCTGCCGCAGCTCCGCGAGGGCGGGGTCGACGTCCAGGTGCTCCCGGTGTGGGTCGACGGCCCGGCCCGCCCCGAGGCGGCGCTCCGCGAGACCCTTCGCATGATCGAGTGCGCCCACGTGCTCGCCGAGGGCAACGCCGACGAGGTGACCATCTGCTACGACGGCGTGCAGGTGGACGAGGCGCTCGCCCTGGGCAGGATCGCGCTGGTCATCGCCCTGGAGAGCATGCCCGGCCTGGACGCCAGCGTCGAGCTGCTGCCCACCCTGCACCGGCTGGGGGTCCGCGTCGCCTCCATCGCCCACTGGGGACGCACCCCCCTGGCCGACGGCAGCGGCGAGGACGCCACCGGAAGCCGCCTGACCAGCCGAGGCGTGGCCGTCCTGCGGGAGATGGAGCGGCTGGGCATGATCTTCGACATCTCCCACCTGGGCGCCTCGGGCGTGGCCCACGTGCTGGAGATCGCGACCCGCCCGGTGATCGCCACGCACTCCGCCGCCCGCGCGCTGCGCGACCACCACCGCAACCTCACCGACGGGCAGCTGCGCGCCGTGGCGGCCGGCGGCGGCGTCGTGTGCGTGAACTTCCTGGCGGCGTTCCTGGCGGAGAAGCCCGAGGGGTACACCGTCGAGCGGCTGGGCGACCACATCCTGCACGTCGCCGAGGTCGCCGGCATCGACCACGTCGGCCTGGGCCCCGACTTCATCAGGGAGGTGTCCCTGGACACCACGCCGCCGTGCTGTGAGGGGTTCAGCACCACCGGCATCGACTCGCGCGAGGCCATCCCCGGCCTCGACGGCCCGCGCGGCATGCCGCTGGTCACGGCCGAGCTGCTGCGGCGCGGCCTCGGCCACGACGAGATCGTCAAGATCCTCGGCGGCAACGTCATGCGGCTGTTCCGCGCCGAGCTGGGCCGTCCGGCGGAGGCGGCGACGGCCGCCGGCGCGCGGTGACCGAGCCGGCCGGGGGTGACGCGCAGGAGGCCGCGCGGCAGTACGAGGCCGCCGCGCGCCGGTGCGGGGTCCAGGTGCGCGAGCTGCGGGAGCTGGCCGAGTTCGAGCTGGTGTTCGCGCTGTTCGACGACATCTGGAAGGCCGAGCCGGGCAACGCGCCGATCAGCGTGGAGCTGATGCGGGCGTTCTCGCACAGCGGCAACTACGTCACCGGAGCCTTCGACGGCACGACCATGGTCGGGGCCAGCGTCGCCTTCCTGGCCGACCCGCCGGGGCGGGCGCTGCACTCGCACGTCACCGGCACCACCGTGGGCCGGGGCGTCGGGTTCGCCCTCAAGCTGCACCAGCGCGCCTGGGCGCTGGCCCGAGGGCTCGACCGCGTGTCGTGGACGTTCGACCCGCTGGTGCGGCGCAACGCCTACTTCAACATCACCAAGCTCGGCGGCCGCCCGGAGGCGTACCTGCCGGCCTTCTACGGGGCGATGGAGGACCTCATCAACGCGGGCGACGAGTCCGACCGGCTGCTCCTGGCGTGGCGGCTGGGCGAGCCGCACGTGGCGGCGGCGTGCTCGGGCGCGGCGCGCCCCCCGCGGGTGCCGCCCGGCGCCGTCGTCGCGCTCGCCGACGAGCGCGACCTGCCGGTCGCCGGGGGCACGCGCGGCCGGGTGCTGCTCGTCGCCACCCCGCACGACGTCGAGGCGCTGCGGCGCGCCGCCCCCGCCGCCGCCAAGGCCTGGCGGTACGCGGTCCGCGACGTCCTGGGCGGCCTGATCGGCGACGGCGCGCGCGTGACCGGCTTCACCACCGACGGCCGTTACATCCTGGAGCGAGAGTGAAGATCACCGGAGTGGAGCTGCGCAGGATCGCGATGCCGCTGGTGGCGCCGTTCCGCACCTCCTTCGGCACCGAGACCGCCCGCGACGTGCTGCTGGTCAGGGTGGTGACGCCCGACGCCGAGGGGTGGGGCGAGTGCGTGGCCATGTCCGAGCCGCTCTACTCCCCCGAGTACGTGGACGGGGCGGCCGAGGTGATGCGCCGCTTCCTGATCCCGGCGCTCACCGCGCCGCCCGCCGTCGACGCCCAGGCCGTCGCCCGGGTGCTGGCGCCGTTCAAGGGGCACCGGATGGCCAAGGCCGCGCTGGAGGCCGCCGTGCTGGACGCCGAGCTGCGCGCCGCCGGCAGGTCGTTCGGGTGGTTCCTCGGCGCCGCGCGCGACCGCGTGCCGTGCGGGGTCTCGGTCGGCATCATGGACTCGATCCCGAGGCTGCTGGACGCCGTGGCCGGTTACGTGGACGAGGGGTACGTCCGGGTGAAGCTCAAGATCGAGCCGGGCTGGGACATCGCGCCGGTGCGCGCGGTGCGCGAGCGCTTCGGCGACGACCTGCTGCTCCAGGTGGACGCCAACGCCGCCTACACCCTCGCCCAGGCCCCGCACCTGGCCCGGCTGGACGACTTCGGCCTGCTGCTGATCGAGCAGCCGCTCGCCGAGGACGACCTCGTGCAGCACGCGGCCCTGGCCAGGCTGCTGAGCACCCCGGTGTGCCTGGACGAGTCGATCGAGTCGGCCCGGCACGCCGCCGCCGCGATCTCGCTCGGCGCGTGCTCCATCGTGAACGTCAAGCCCGGCCGCGTCGGCGGGTACCTGGAGGCGCGCCGCATCCACGACCTGTGCGCGGCGCACGGCGTCGCGGTGTGGTGCGGCGGCATGCTGGAGACCGGCGTCGGCCGGGCGGCGAACGTGGCGCTGGCGGCGCTGCCGGGCTTCACGCTGCCGGGCGACACCTCCGGCTCCGGCCGCTACTTCGCCACCGACGTCACCGAGCCGTTCGTGCTGGAGGACGGCCACCTGCCCGTCCCGACCGGCCCCGGGCTGGGCGTCGCCCCGATCCCCGCGATCCTGGAGGAGGTCACCACCTCGACGGAGTGGATCCCCGCCTGAAAGACCGGCCTTTCAGGGACTAAGCGTCCTGGACGGCGTCCCGGGGCGGGCGGGGCCGGCCGGAGACGACGCGCCACAGGCCGGCGAGCTGGGTGGCCGCCGCCGTCGCCAGGACGACGATCAGGACGGGGGCGAGCCAGGCGGGGCGGACGCGGATCGCGATTCCGGCGTCCGGCATCGTCTCGCCCAGCGGGGTGGCCACGCCGGCGACCCCCAGCACCAGCAGGTACAGCACGGTGAACGCGCCCATCCAGGTCGTGACCCGCGGCATCCGGGACGCCGCGCCCCGGCGCACCCGCAGGCCGAAGGCCGCCCAGACGAGGGAGCACACCGCCAGGAAGACGCCGACGGCGAGCAGGAACTCCCAGGCGAAGTCGATCACCTGGCGCGCCTCGTGGATCCCGTGGTCGCGGTGGTACCAGTCGACGGTCGTGATGGCCGACTCGGCCACCAGGATGCCCGCGGCGGTGACGGCCACGTACAGGAAGGCGTAGACCGGCTGCAGGAGCAGCAGCAGGGCCGCGCCGCGAGCCGGCGGCCGGTCGCGGACGGCGGGCGCCGACGGCCGGGCCGCGCGGGCGGGGAGCGCGAACACCGCCGCGACGTGGGTGAGCAGCGCGCAGATGAGCACGGCGGCGAGCGCGGGGCGACCCCACGCGGGCTCCACCAGCGAGGGGGTGAACTCCAGGCCGTGGGTGGCGAGCCCTCGCCGCAGTTCGAGGGAGGCCGCGACCGGGTTCATCCCGAACATGACGCCGAGGCCGATCACGTAGACGAGGCTCAGCGCCCCAAAGGCCGCGAGCACCGCGGGCGACCGGGGCGCGCGCGAGATCACCCGGAAGACGGCCGAGGCGACGGCGAAGAACGCGGTGACCACCAGGACGCCGCGCACGCCGTCGCCGGTGAACTGCGCGACATAGTCCTGCTCCTCGGGCCCCAGCCCCGGCGCGGCGGCCTCCAGGGCCGCCCGCATGCGCACGAGGCCCGCGACGCACACCGTGACGGCGAGCACCCCGAACACCGGCACCAGCCGCAGCGTCAGCGGCGCGAGCGCCGGGCGCCGCCGCCTCACGGGCTCGGTCATGTCCCCATCCTCACGGGTGCGCGCCGTCGCCGCCACGGCTTCGCCGACGGCGGCGCCACCCGGGGCTCAGGCCGTCGGGGAGTCCGCGTGGCGGCCGAGGTACTCCTCCCGCAGCCTGTGGCGGGAGATCTTGCCCGTCGGGGTGCGGGGAAGCTCGTCGTGGTACTCGATCACCCGCGGGTGCTTGAAACGGGCCAGGCGGGTGGCGCAGTGCGCCAGGAGCGCGGCGGTGAGGCCGGGGCCGCCGGGGGCGCCGGGGACGGGTTGCACCAGGGCGACGACGCGGTGGCCCCACTCCTCGTCCGGGACGCCGATGACGGCGGCGTCGGCCACGGCCGGGTGCTCCAGGAGCGCGGCCTCGACCTCGGCCGGGTAGACGTTGACCCCGCCGGAGACGATCAGGTCGGTGCGGCGGTCGCACAGGTACAGGTAGCCGTCCTCGTCGAGGTAGCCGATGTCGCCGGGGGCGTACCAGTCGCCGCGCCTGCTCGCGGCGGTCTTCTCGGGGTCCTTGCGGTACTGGAAGGCGCTCGTGGACGACCTGAGGTACACCGTGCCGGGCTCGCCGGGCGGCAGGTCGGCGCCGTCGTCGTCCAGGACGCGGGCCTGGACGCCGGGCACCGCGCGGCCGACGGTGCCGGGACGGGCCAGCCACTCGCGCGGCTTGACGGCGAAGGCGATCGTGGCCTCGGTGGAGCCGTAGTACTCGTAGAGCACCGGCCCCCACCACTCCATCATCGCCTTCTTCACGGCGACCGGGCACGCGGCGGCGGTGTGGATCACCTGGCGGAGCGACGAGACGTCGTAGCGCTTCCTGACGTCGCCGGGCAGCCGGAGCATCCGGTGGAACATCGTGGGGACCATCATCGTGTTGGTCACCCGGTGCCGCTCGACCAGCTCCAGGACGTTCACCGGGTCGAACCCCGGGGCGATGACGACGGTGTGCCCGAGGTGCAGCGCCATCATCGTGTGCGCGCACGGCGCCGAGTGGTACATCGGCGAGGTGACCAGATGGACGCCGTCGCCGGGCCGCAGGTCGCACACCTCCCCCACGAACCACGTGGTGAGCGGCACGTTCTCCTCCGGCGGCAGGCCGGACAGCCGCCGCTGCACGCCCTTGGGGAAGCCGGTGGTGCCGGAGGTGTACCACATCACCGAGCCGTTCGTCCGACCGGCGGGGGCCTGCGACGGCCGGCCGGCGGCCAGGGCGGCGTGGCCGTCGAGCAGGGCCCGCTCCGGGAGCCCGGCCGCCGCCGCGGCCTCCCGCACGGTGGCCGCGGACACGCCGCCGCCCTCCCGGTACACGACGGCCTCGGCGTCGCAGTCGCCGAGGATGTAGGCGATCTCGCCCGCGGTGAGGTGCCAGTTCACGGGCACGTAGTACAGCCCGGTCTGGCCGGTGGCCATGAGCATGACGACGGCGTCGACGCCGTTGGGCAGCACGCCCGCGACCACGCCGCCCTGCGCCGGGCCGAGCGCGCGCAGGCCGTGGGACACCTGGTTCACCCGGGCGAGCAGCTCCCCGTAGCCGGTGACCGATCCGTCGGTGTCCACCACGGCCGCGCGGCCGGGGTCGGCCTCGGCGATGCGGTAGAAGCCGGGCAGGCCGCTGATGTCCATGGGACGCTCCTCACGGTGCGGCACGCCGGCGGACGCGGGCCGCGCCCCGGCGTGCACATCATCATTCGAGCACGCGGGGCCCGCGGTCACGACCGCCGCGTAGGCGTGCCATCGGGCACACGCCTTCCTACCGGCTTCGTGGCGGAACCCATCACCCGGCGATGCACCGGCACGGTCCCCGCGCATGTCCTTGATGGATACTTTCCCACCTCTTGCCGGTTCACGGCGCTGACCGCGAAGGATGCGCATTTAGTGTGATCACGAGGCCTGACGGGGGGACGCGGTGAGGCTGTGGCGCGACTGGTCCGTGCGGACTCGGCTGGCGGCCGTCGCCGCCGCCGGCACGGCCCTGGCGTGCGTCGTCCTGAGCGGGCTGGTGTTCCAGGTTCTGCACGAGTCGGAGATGCGCAAGGTCCGGCAGCGGATCACCGAGGCCGACCTGCGCGTCGCGCACCTGATCGAGCTCGGCCGGTACACGCCCACGCTGCCCGACCTGAACGTCAGCGCGGTGCAGGTGGTGGACGACCGGGGGCGCGTGGTGTCGTCCAACGCCCGCATGCGCGGCCTGCCGCCCCTCACCGACTTCGTCCCGTCCATCGAACGCGGGCTCGGGGACCTGCGCACCTGCGAGGCGCCCGGCTTCCCCGACGGGTGCGCCGTCGTGGTGGCCCTGCGGTACTTCCGGTCCGGCGGCGACCTGATGATCTACGGGGCCGAGCCCGCCCTCACCTGGTTCGTCGGCTATTGGCCGCTCGCGTTCCTGCTCGGGGGCTCCCTGCTGCTGACGGGGGCCGCGTTCGGCGGCGCGTACCGCATCGTCCGCAGGTCGCTCGCGCCGGTCGAGGCCGTGCGCGCGAAGCTGACCGAGATCACCGCCTCGGACCTGAGCCGCCGCGTCCCGATGTCGGGCGCCCCCGACGAGATCCGCCGCCTCGCCCAGACCGTGAACCAGACGCTGGAGCGCCTCCAGGTGGCGGTCGAACGGCAGCGGCGTTTCGCCTCCGACGCCTCACACGACCTGCGCAGCCCCATCACCGCCATGCGGGCCCAGGTGGAGGAGGCGCTGCTGCACCCGGAGGAGGCCGACTGGACCAAGACCGCCGAGGCCCTGACGGCCGGGCTCGACCGGCTCCAGGCCATCGTCGACGACCTGCTGATGATCGCCCGGCTGGACTCCGGGGAGAAGGCCACCCGCGACTTCATCAACCTGGCCGAGCTCGTCCGCACCGAGCTGTCCGACCGCTGCCGCAAGCGGCGGATCGTGCTGGACCTCCAGCAGGGGGTGGTCGTCAGCGGCAACCGGCTCCAGCTCATCCGGCTGCTCACCAACCTGCTGGACAACGCCGAGCGGCACGCCGCCTCCACGGTGACGGTGTCGGTGCGCCAGGGCGGCGACCGGGCGACGCTGCAGGTCGTCGACGACGGGGAGGGCATCGCTCCCGAGCAGCGTGAGGCGGTGTTCCAGCGGTTCACCCGCCTGGCGGCGGGCCGGGCCAGGGACCAGCAGGGCACCGGCCTCGGGCTGGCCATCGCCAGGGAGATCGCCCAGAAGCACGCGGGCACCCTCACCCTGGAGGACTCGCCGAAGGGCGCCCGCTTCGTGCTGAGCATGCCGCTTCTGGCGGTGCGTCCCCCGGAGCCGGCGCGCCAACGCGAGCCCGGCTGACCGCGCCTCAGCCCTCCTCGGCGAAGGCGATCACGGTGGGGACGGCGGCGTCGAGGGCGTCGGTGACGGCCTTGCCCAGCTCGTCGGGGGTGGTCACCGCGCGGCCGCGGGCGCCGTACGCCTCGGCGAGCGCCACGAAGTCGGGCATGTGCAGGTCGACGCCGACCGGCCGCATGCCGTGCGCGAGCATCGCCGCGCGGATCTCGCCGTAACCTCCGTTGAGGGGCACCACGATCGGCAGCGCGAGGCGCAGCTCGACGGCGGTGGCCAGCTCCTGGACGCTGAACTGCAGGGCGCCGTCGCCGGCCAGCACCGCCACCGGCCGGTGCGGCAGGCCGGCCTTGACGCCGATCGCCGCGGGCAGCGCGAAGCCCAGGGTGCCGTACCCGGTGGGGAACAGGAACCGGCCGGGCGCGTCGACCGGCAGGCCGCCCACCGCGCCGCGGTAGGCCAGCATCGAGTTGTCGCCCACGACGACGGCGTCACGGGGCAGCGACCTGCGCAGCGCGTCCAGGTGGCCGGCCCACCTGCGGGTGAGCTCCACCAGCTCGTCGTGCCGGGTGTCGCGCATCTCGCGTTCCTCGGCCCCCGGCGGGAACGCGCCCGGCGGCTCGGCGGGCGGCGCGGGCGGCAGGCGGTCGAGCAGGGCGCGCAGGGCCAGGGCGGCGTCGGCGACGACGGGGACGCCCGCGGGGTGGCCGCCGCCCATCTGGGCGGGGTCGATGTCGACGCGGACCAGGGTGCCGCCCAGCGTGAAGTCCTCCACCCACAGGTCGGAGGGGGCCAGCTCGGTGCCGACGGCCAGGACGGCGTCGCACCCGGCCAGCCAGCGGCGGACCGAGGCCAGGTGCAGCGTGGCCCCGAGCGACAGCGGGTGGCTCTCGGGCACGGTGCCCTTGCCGTTCACCGTGGTGACGACCGGCGCCGCCAGGCGCTCGGCGAGCCGCAGGGCCAGCGGGCCGGCGGGCGGGCCGCCGCCGCGCGGCCAGGTGCCGCCGCCGAGCACGACGGCCGGCCGCCGCGCCGCCGAGAGGACGCGGGCGGCCTGCTCGATCGCGGCAGGCTCGGGACGGCGGAGCGCGGGCGCGGAGGGCGGCACGGCCCGCGAGAGGTCGGCGGGCGCCTGCAGCAGGTCGACCGGGACCTCCAGGTAGACGGGGCGGGGCCGCTCCTCGGCGAACATGCGGAACGCGCGGGCGACGGTGTCGGCGATGTCGCCGGTGGAGGCCGCCCGGTGCCCCCAGGCGCACAGCGCTTCGAGGGCGCCGAGCTGGTCTTTGCTCTCGTGCAGGTAGCCGCGCCCGTCGGAGGGGTGGCCGGTCGGCAGCCCGGTGGTGACCAGCAGGACCGCCGAGGAGTCGGAGTAGGCCTGGGCCATCGCGGTGGCCGCGTTGACCGCGCCCGGCCCGGTGGTCGTGACGAGCACGCCGGGGCGGCCGGTGGCGCGCGCGTAGCCGTCGGCGGCGTAGCCCGCCCCCTGCTCGTGCCGGGAGGTGACGCACCGCACGCCGGCGAGCTGCAGCTCCTGGTAGAGGGCGAGATTGTGCGTGCCGGGGATGCCGAAGACGGTGTCCACCCCGTGGAGCCGGAGCGCCGCGGTGAGCAGTCGCGCTCCGGTAACTTGCACGCCCCAATCGTACGGGCTGGGCCCACCCGCTTCGTGATCGCCGTCCGGCCCGGGGCCCCGGCGTGTCGGCCGGAGCGACGGCGCGAGCGGCCGAGGCGGCGACCGCCTGAGTGGAAAAGGGAAATTCCTCTTTAGACGAGGGGGAACCCGCCCGTCTCCCTTACCGTTGGTCGTGGTGGGACCGCGTCGCCGCGAGGGCATTGGGAGGCCGGCATGAAACTGCAGCCGCGACAGCAGCTCCTGGAGGTCTGGGAAGCCGCGGCACGGGCCTCCTTCCGCGACGGCACCTGGGTGTGGGGCGGGCGCGACGGCTCCAACTCGATCTCCGACGCCGAGCAGTTACTCTGCTTCGTCCATCCGGCCGCCGAGCTGTCCGGCTTCAAGCTGGACGTCCCGGACGCCACCGCCGACGACGTCCTGGAGGCGTTGAGCGAGCTGGGCGACAGCGTCGAGATCCCCAAGCTCCTGCTGCGCGTCATCGGCGAGTACCTGCGCACCTACGCGGACCCCGACGGCCGGCCGGTGTTCTCCGGCGGCGGCTACTTCAAGTCCACCGAGGAGGGCGTCGAGGCCACGCCCGAGCAGCGCCAGCTCGACATGGTCGACTCCTTCTCCATCTCGGTGACGCTCATGCTGGGCGTGCTGGGCTTCCTGAAGGTGTTCCGGCAGAGCGTGCGGCGTGAGGACATCCGCCGCGAGATCCGCGAGCTGGAACAGCTCTCCAGCAAGCGCCTGTCGGCCGCCATGGTGGGGCTGCTGCGCAGCTTCACCGTCAACGTCTTCGAGCCGGGCTCGCTGGCCGGGCAGACCCTGCTGCGCACGGTGAACCAGACCGGCGCCCCCGAGCGGCGCATCCAGGAGGATCTGCAGAAGCGCCTGCTGGAGGTACGCGCCGGCGTGCGCGAGCTGACGATCGGTTCCGGCGTCGTCGACCTCGACAACCCCAACCTGCTGTTCGAGTGCGGCTGGTCCTGGGGCCTGGTCAAGGACGCCCCGCAGGTCGAGACCATCCTGGACGTCGGCACGCAGCCCAAGGGCGTCGCCGTGCAGACCCCGTTCATGTACTTCACCGTGAACGCGCTGGTCGGCATCGTCGACCTGTTCTCCGAGCGCACCCGCGTGCTCGGCCTGCTGGACGACGCGCAGTTCCAGCTCGCGCAGGCGCTGCAACGCCGGTGGGACCTCACCCAGGGCTACTGGCGTGTCATCGCCACCTACGGCCGGGGCCTGTGGCCGTTGCAGGACATCCCGTGGCGCACGTCCGACGGCCGCGAGTCCGACTACTACAGCCTGGCGGTCACGGCGATGGTCGTGCAGAGCCTGCTGAGCAACCGGGCGGCCGACGTCGACGTCGGCCGGGTGACCGGCGTGCTGGAGGAACTGGCCATCCGGGCGCGCATCACGCGCAGGGCCATCGCCGGCGACCCGCCGGTGGCACTGCACTCCCCCGGCATCACGGTGACGCTGGCGGGCACCGAGGACATCGGCCCGCAGCTCACCTGGCAGGTCGCCGACTTCTCCATCATCCTGCTGAAGCGCATCAACTGGCTGTCGTCCATCACCCAGAGCACGCGCACGCGCGAGCGCCTGCTCGACCTCGCCGACCAGGTGTGGCAGCACGTCCTGTCGCGCCGCTGCGGGCACGGCCTGGCGCGCGGGCTGTGGGACCACCCGGGCAACGTCTACTCCGACATCGACGACCACCACGAGCTGCCCTCCTGGTACTTCAGCGAGCGCGTGGTGGAGTTTCTGGTATCGGCCGCCAAGTCCAGCGCCGAGTCGCCGCTGCGCAGCCCGCAGCTCATGGACATCGCGCGCGACATGCTCAGCGAGGCCGAGCACCTCCTCGACCAGGAGCTGGTGACGCGCCCGCTGCTGGCCGGCCCGGCGATCCGCTCCAGCCTGCGGGGCGTGCAGGCGGGCCTCTCCCGCGCCCGCCTGATCCTCGGCGAGCGGCCCGCGACCGCCGTCGCGCTCATCAGCGACGCCCTGGTGGAGCTCGAACGCCTGGCCACCGCCAGGGAGAACGCCGCGGAGGTGACCTGAGTGCTGATCTTCGCCATCTCCGACAAGGGCGGGACGGGGCGCTCGGTCACCAGCGGCAACATCGTGTACCGCCGCTCCTTGCAGGGCAACGACGTCTGCTACGTCGACTTCGACTTCGGCTCGCCCACCGTCGGCGCGATCTTCTCGATCAGCGAGGCGGAGCGCGGCACCCGGCGCGGCGGCACGCACCGCTACCTGCAGGGCGAGGTCGCCGAGCCGCACCGCATCGACATCTGGGCCGAGTCCGACCGCGAGGGGCTGCGCGTCAAGCCGCCGGGCGCGGGCCAGCTGGTGCTGTACCCCGGCGACGAGGGCGGCGGGGAGTTCCCGACGCTCACCGAGGAGCTGCTGCGGCAGTGCGTCCGGCTCTTCAGCAGGCTCGACGAGGAGTTCGACCTGGTCATGGTCGACCTCAGCGCGGGCCGCTCGTTCGCCGCGCACCTGGCCCTGGCGGCGACCGCGCGGCTGCCCGGCGTGCACAGCCGATGGCTGGTGTTCCACCGCTGGACGCGCCAGCACATCATCGCCGCCGCCGGGCTGGTCAACGGCGAGCGCGGGCTGCTCGACGTCGGCGCCGAGCACGGCCACGACCCCGCCGAGCTGGCCGACCGCGTCCGGTTCGTGCGCACCGCCGTCCTGGAGCAGGACTCCGCCGAGCTGGCGGGCCTTCGCCCCACGCAGCTCGCCTGGCTCAACGACTGCGACCGCGAGCTGCGCGAGCTGTCGGCCCGCCACAAGGTGGGGCGCACCCGCATGCTGGGCAAGGTGCCGCTCGACCCCGTCCTGCAGTGGCGCGAACAACTCATCTCCGACGAGGACGTGCTCGCCAGCCAGATCGCCAACGCCGGCACGGTCGCCGCGTTCGACGACCTGGCCAAGAAGGTCGTCGACGACAACGCGTGGGAGGGCCTGTGACGCCGGTCAACGCCACGTTCGGCGAGGTCGCGGCCGAGCGGCGCATCGCCTCCTCGCCGCTGTCCCACGTCTCGATCGAGCTCGGCCACCTGTACATGGAGGACTTCGAGGCGGGCCCCGACCGGCTCAGGCAGCAGTTCCGCCGGGCCGAGCCGTGGGCGTCCACCGCCCGGCGGAGCTGGCAGGAGCGTGTCCCCGGCGGCCGGGCGCGGGTCAGCACCTGCTTCCTCATCGACGACTACTTCAGCCGCTTCAGCACGCCCGCCGAGCTGATCCCGGTCATCGTCGAGACGGCCGCCGACAGCGGCCTCACCATCGACTACCTGGCCCGCGAGTCCGCCTGCGCCCGCGCCGGAGGCGTCGAGCCGGCGAAGCTGGTGGAGGACCGCCTGGTCGCCGACCCCCCTGTGGGCACCAACGGGTCGCGCCCGCCGGCGCGCGAGACCGGCTGGCTGTGCAACGGCACCCGCTCGCCGGTGGCCGGGGTGGTGCAGGCGATGGGGGTGGCGCAGAAGTGGCGGCCCCCGGCCCAGAACGCCAAACGCGGGCACTCCGTCTTCGTCGACGTGGAGCTGTGGAACGACGACGACGGCGAGCGCACGTGGTCGTGCCCGTTCCTGGCGGCGGTGTGGCAGCTCCTGCGGCTGGGCATGCTCCGTGACGACGGCAGGCCGCCGGTCGTCCCCCAGCCCCGCGGCACCACCTTCCCCGACGACTGGGCCGACCTGCCGCCGATCATCCGGCTCGTCCCGTCGGCCGCGCCGTTCGCCGCCTACACCACGCTCTCGGTGCTGTCGTCGCGCTTCATGCCCGTCGAGCTGGCCGTGCGCACCATCCTCAGCCAGGTCGCCGTGGACGCCGAGGTCCTCGGGCAGGTCGTCTCCCGGAGCGAGGACGAAGGCGTCCCGCTGGAGGACGAGCTGGTCGACCGGCTCTCCTACGTGTTCACCTAGTTCGCAGTTCACACCGCACGGCTCCAGCGACCGCCGCACACCGTCTCCACGGGCCGCCCCCGAGGGCGCCGGGCAGGAGGGGCACATTGCTGATGGTGGGGGAAGTCCAGACCGGGCTCCTGCAGAACTCCGGGGAGATCCCCGACTCGCTGAGCACCGAGCTCCTCGCGCTGGTGCGCGGGGAGCGGGTGCGGGTGTTCCGCCGGCCGATCGCCTACGCCGTGTCCCCCGACCGGCTGACCGGCGTCGACTGCCACCTCGCCTCGGCGTCCGGGGCGCGGGTCCGGGGGGTGGGCACGGTGCTGTCGCGGGCGTCGGTCACCGGGGGCCGGCTCGTCCAGGGCTCCTCCCAGGTGCGCGTCACGCGAGGCACGTCGAACCGGCGGCTCGCCTGGTCGCACTACATGGCACGCCCCGGCGTCGTGGAGGTGGTCGGCAAGGCGCGCGCCGCCGACCTCGCCGGAGGTTTCACCCTGGACGCCCCGCCGGCCGAGTCCCTCGACCTGGGGGCGGTGAGCGCGCGGTTCGTGGACGTGGTGCAGTCCTCCGCCCGGCTCGACCGCCGGGCGCCGTTCCGCATGGCGCGCACCCGGTTCCGCTGGACGGCCGAGCCCGGGGAGCCGGACGTCCGCCTGCAGCTGCGGGGCGACAACGTGCGCACGCTGCGCCTGACGCTGCCCGACCCGTTCGCGCCGGGCGTCGCCGAGCTGTGCGAGGACCTCGCGCTGCACGACTGGCTGCTCACCGCGCTGATCGAGATCGTCAGGCGCGCACGGCCGGGGAGCGTGGCACGGCCGGAGGCCGCGGCCCGGCTCGCCCCGGCCATCGACCACATCCTGCACCTGTGGATGCCCGCGGCCCGGGTGCAGGACTCCCTGCTGCACGTCTGGGAGAGCCTGGAGCACCGGCCGGGGTTCACCCGGCAGTGGCAGTCACTGGTCAACAGGGTTCGCGACCACGTCACGGTGGCTCTGCTCACCGTGGCCGGCGGAGACGGGCGGAGCGGAGATTGAGCGACACCGAAGGCAAGCGGTCCCCCCTGCACGAGCCGGTTCCCAAGACGCTGCGCAAGCTGCTGGTCACGCTGGCGATCGGCTCGCTCACGTACGCGCTGTCGGACAACATGGCGGAGGACCAGGCGTGGACCATCATGCTCACCGCGTTCATCAGCGGCGTGGTGTTCGTGGTGCAGTACCTGGTGGACGTGGACAACCAGCTCCAGGAGTCGCGTGTGGAGGCGCGGCGGCAGCACGAGAACCTGCACCGCCTGGTCGGTGACGGGCTGTCGCGCATCAACGAGGCGACGGAGCTGTTCCGGCTGGTGGAGATCTCGGCGCTGCAGATGGACGTGGTGACGCAGTTCCTGCGCAACGCCACCAAGGTGGGCGCCGACATGCCCGAGCTGGTGCAGCACTTCGCCCAGTCGGAGATCGCGCGCATGTCGTCGTTCCTGAAGGAGCTGGGCGAGGGGAGCGTCATCTACGAGGGCGAGGACCGCGACTGGCTGCTCGGCCTGGCCGGCAACGCCAGGACGAGCATCGACGCCCTCAGCCTCAACATCGTCGACCAGGGGCCGTCGGAGGCCGAGGGCGGCTTCTGGTTCACCGACCTCGGCGAGCGCTACCTGCGCATCCAGCAGGAGCTGGTCGAGCGGCACTGCCGGGTGCGGCGGATCTTCTTCCTCGACAGCCCCGAGCGGCTGCAGTCGGAGATGTTCCGCCGAATCTGGCGGCGGCAGGCCGAGATCGGCATCGAGGTGCGGGTCCTCACCCCGGCCGACGTGAAGACCTCGCTCGGCCTCAGCGACATCATCGTGTTCGACGACGTCATCACCTACGAGGTGACGCCGTCGCCGTCGATGGGCGAGCTGGCGGCGCACACCGTGGTCAGCACCCGCCTGGTGCTCGAACCGCTTCGCGTGGCGGAACGTTCCCAGCGCTTCAAGGAGCTGTGGGCCCTGGCGGCCACCCCGGAGTAAGGCGCCGCCGGGCGCGCGCGCCCTCGGAGATCCCAGCGGCTGCCACGACGGGGTGCGGCCGACGGGGCCCCGCCGGTGCCGTCCCGTCGCGCGCCGAGGGCCCGGCGGGTGCGGACCGCCCGCGTCAGGCTCGCAGTGACGGCGCGGCGGCGGCCGCGAGGTCGCGCTGGAGGGCGCGTTCGGGGGCGCAGACCGCGAGGCGCTCGGCCGTCTCGGCGTCCGGCGTCGTGCCGCTCATCACGACCGACACCAGCTCGGCGGTCGCCGGGGCGAGCGTGACGCCCAGGCCGCTGTGGCCGGTGGCGACGACGACACGGCGGTGCTCGTCGGCGTAGCCGATCAGCGGGCGCTTGTCGCCGCTGCCCGGCCGCAGGCCCGCCCAGTGCTTCTCGACCACCCACCCGGTGGTCGAGGGCATCAGCGCGGCGGCGCCGCGCAGCACCTCGTCGCGGCCCTTGGCGCTCGGCCGCAGGTCGTCGACGCCCGGCTCGTAGGTGACGCCCAGGGCGACGCGGCCGTCGGAGCGCGGCACCAGGTAGGGCGTCAGCAGACCGCCGTCCAGCTCGGCGTACACGTGGTGGCGCAGGGGGTAGGTGCGGGCGCCGGGCGGGCGGGCGTCCAGCGCCTCGCCCTTGACGGGGTACAGGAAGTGGCGGAACCGGGGCAGCAGCACGCCGCTGAGGTGGCCGGCGGCCACGACGACCGTCTCTGCGGAGATCACCGTGCCGTCGTCGAGCTCCACCTCGGCGCCGCCGGGGCCCGAGCCGACCCGCATGACCCGCGCGCCGAGCCGGACGCCGACCCCGACCGCGGGCAGGGCGCCGGCGAGTGCGGCCATGAGGTCGTGCGGATCGAGCGCCAGCTCGTCGGGCAGCAGGAAGCCGCCCCGGACGGCGTCGCTCAGCAGCGGCTCCAGCTCCTTGGCGTCCTCGCGGCTCAGCCGCACGACCGCGAAGGGCGAGGCCTCCCATTCGGGAAGCACCTTGTCGGTCAGGTGGGTCATCTCGTCGTCGTCGAGCGCCACCTGGATGTCGCCGCCGGTGAGCACCGGGACCGGCACCCTCGACTGGTCGGTGAGCCGGGCCAGCCAGGCGGGGTACAGGCGGCGGGTGAGGTCGATGACCGTGCTGAGCGGGCCGAGACAGGAGGACTCGGACTGGGTGAGGATGCCGCCCATGGCGGCGTCGGTGGCGCCGGAGCCGAGACGCCCGCTCGCGTCGAGAATGGTGACCCGGCGGCCTTCGGCGGCCAGCCTGTGGGCGACGGCGCACCCGATGACGCCGCCACCGATGACTGCGACCTCGCAGGTTTCTCTCACGAGAGCTCCACTACGCTACGCCGGGAGCCCACTCGGAGAGCGGCCCGGCCGTTCCGTCTGACAGGCGGCCGGCGCACCGGCGTTCCGGGAGGCTCGCAGCCCTGCGGAGAGGGTATCGCAACAATCTTGGAGAGTCGCTCCACCAACCGTCCAGGGCTAGGCGTCCGGCGCAGGGGCCTGTCGCTAGTTTTCAGGGGTCATCTCCCCTGGTTCTACCCCACCACACACGGTGCCCTACCCCACGAGGGCGTGTCTCCACAGTACATCACCCCTACCCTGACGCCCCTCTGACGCCGGACAGGCATGGATCCGCGTACGACTCGCACGGTCGCTCGACGAGATCGGCTCAGTGCGGAGGTGAGCCGACTTCGCGTGGGTCGTCACCGCCGGCGGGCCGGCTCCAGCTCTCGCGCCCGGCCTCGACGTCTACCGCTTCGGTGAACCCGGGAATGGCACCGATGACGGCGTCGAAGCGAGACGAAGTCACGGTTCTCTCACCCGGCTTCACGACCTCTACCATGGCCATCACGAGTAGGTGTTCGCCACGCGCTGTGCCCGGCCGGTTCCCGGCAGCCACTTCGCTCTCGCGCGAGCCGAGCCTCGACCGGGCCCACCCCGGGATGACGGCCACCGGATGACCCATGGAAGGCGAGGGCTTGATGAGTGGGGGGCTGCGGGTCGGGCTGGTGGGGGTGGGGATCATCTCGGAGACGCATCTCGCGGTGCTCGGGGAGCGGGGGGACGTCGCGCTCGAGTTCGCCGTGGATCCGCGGCTGGAAGGGCCGCTGGTGTTCCGGGGGGAGGAGGTGCCCTCGTACGGCGAGCCGGCGGGGGCGCTGGCGGCGCACGAGGTGGATCTGGTGGTGATCGCCACGCCCACGGACACGCACGCCGAGCTGGCCGTCCAGGCGCTCACGCTGTCGGCGGCGCGGGTGCTGGTCGAGAAGCCCCTCGTGCACGACCTCGCCTCGCTCGACCGGCTGCGGGCGCTGGACGAGGCGGCCGGCGTCCCGGGGCGGGTGTTCACCGCGTACCACTTCGCCTTCTCGCCGGAGGTGCTCTGGGCGGCGGGGCTGATGGCCGAGCACCCCGAGTGGGGCCCCGTCACCAACATCACCTCGGCCTTCTACGACCCGTACGTCGCGCGGGGCGAGCAGGCCTTCGCCTCCTACCTGTCGAGCTGGATGGACTCCGGCGTCAACCAGCTCAGCATGCTCGCCCGGTTCGTCGACCTCACCGCGCTCACCTCGGTCCGCGAGATGGACGGCGGCGCCGCCGCGTGGTGCACCTGCGAGTTCCTCTCCAGGGGTGAGCGCGGGCTCGCCCGGCTGCGCACGAGCTGGCTCGCCGGCTCCAGCAGCAAGGAGACCGTCCTGACCTTCGCCCGCTCCGGCGTCGAGATCTGGATCGACCACACCGCCATGACCGGCTTCGCCGCGCGTGAGGGCGCCTTGCTGGCCGCGCACGGCGACGACGGCCGCACCCCGAGGAAGGTGGCCCACTACCGGCCCCTCTACGAGAGCCTGCTGTCCGGCCGGCCCGACCCGGTGATGAGCTTCGCCACCGCCGCCAGGATCACCGAGCTGCACCACACGGCACCCGCCCGGTGAGCCCGCACGCGGGACGGGCAGGGCCGTCCGCCGCCTGAGGGCGGACCGGCCGGCGCGGCGAGCGGGCCGGACGCGGAGTGCGGGCCGGACGCCACCGGGCCGGCGGGTCAGGCGCGGGCGGGAGAGGTGCGGGCGTCCACGGCGGCGGCCGCCAGCACGAGCTGGCCGAGGGCCAGCGGGGTGACCAGGGGGAAGGTGGCGCAGACGACCGCGGCGACGGCGACCGCCATGGCCAGCAACCCGGTGCCGTACAGGTCGGCGCGGACGGCGTCGCGGGCCGCGCGCGGCCAGGCGTGTCCCGGCCGCCAGGCCGCGGCGCACCGCAGCGCGAGCGCGGCGGCGGCCAGCGCCACGATGGGGACGAGCACGGCGAGCAGCTGATGGCCGGGCAGCCCGGCGCGCACCGCCGTCCAGTCGAGCAGCAGCACCGCGCCGAGGCCGACCGGCGCGGCGAAGCCGAGCGGCCCGCCGCGGGCGACGGCGGCGAGCTGACGGGCGTAGGCGCGGGCGCCGACCGGCGTGCGCTCCGACTCGCGCAGCACGGCGCAGCCGGCGGCCACCGCGGCGAACGCGGTGACCAGCGGCAGCGAGGCGAGGAACACCATCAGCCCCAGCAGCAGGGACTCCGACAGCAGCGTGAGGCGGCGGCTCATCCCTTCAGCCCCGAGGTGGCCAGGCCCTGCACCAGGAAGCGCTGGAAGGCCGCGAAGAACAGCAGGATGGGCACGAGCGAGAGCACCGACAGGGCGAACATCGGGCCGAAGGAGGCGGCGCTCTCCTGCAGGTCGACGTAGCCGCGCAGCGCGAGCGGAAGGGTGAGCCGGTCGGGCGAGGACAGGTAGATGAGCTGGGTGAAGAAGTCGTTCCAGGTCCAGATGAACGTGAAGATCGCCGTCGTGATCATCGCCGGTTTGACCAGGGGCAGCGTGATGTGGGCGAAGATCCTGATCGGGCCGCAGCCGTCGATCCGGGCCGCCTCGTCCAGCTCGGCCGGGAGCTGCCGGATGAACTGCACCATCAGGAAGACGAAGAACGCGTCCGTGGCCAGGAACTTCGGCAGCACCAGCGGCCAGAACGAGTCGACCATGCCGAGCTGCTGGAAGATCGTGTACTGCGGGATCAGCACCACGTGCTGCGGAAGCATGATCGTGGCCAGCATGAACGCGAACAGCGGGGTGCGCAGCCGGAACCTCAGCCTGGCGAAGGCGTAGGCGGCAAGCGAGCAGGTGACCACGTTGCCGATCACCGCGCCGCCCGCCACGATCGTGGAGTTGAGGAAGTACCGCCACACCGGGGGGTCGGTGGCGCCGTCCAGCACCGACGCGTAGTTGCCCAGGGTCAGGGAGTCGGCCCACAGGCCGACGCTGGAGGCGATGCTCGCGTTCGGCTTGAACGAGCTGGCCACCAGCCAGAGAATCGGGTACAGCATCACGCCGAGTACGGCCAGGACGACCACGTGCCAGATCGCCCGCCGGATCACCGGTCCCCACCTCCGTAGTGCACCCAGGAGCGGGCCGACCGGAAGATCAGCGTGGTCACCAGCGCGATGCCCAGCAGCAGCACCCAGGCCATCGCCGAGGCGTAGCCCATGTCGAAGTCGACGAAGCCCTTCTGCCACAGGTAGAGCGTGTAGAAGAGCGTGGAGTCGCCGGGGCCGCCGGTGCCGTTGCTGACGATGAACGCGGCGTTGAACACCTGGAAGGCCCTGATGGTGTCCAGCACCAGGTTGAAGAAGATCACCGGTGAGAGCATCGGCACCGTCACCGACCAGAACCGCCGCCACCACCCCGCGCCGTCGACCGACGCCGCGTCGTACAGCTCGGCGGGGATCTGCTTCAGGCCCGCCAGGAAGATCACCATCGGGGCGCCGAACTGCCAGATGCCCAGCAGGACGAGCATCAGCAGCGCCAGGTCGGGGTCGGTGACCCAGCCTCCGGTCCGGACGCCGAAGAACGACAGGAACCGGTCGGCCGCCCCGTCGGCGGAGAACATCGCCCGCCACACCAGCGCCACCGCGACGCTGGCGCCGAGCAGGGACGGCGCGTAGAACGCCGAGCGGTACAGGCCCTGCAGGCGGCTGGCGCGGTCGAGCAGCAGGGCCACCGCCAGCGCCGCCAGGAGCTGCACCGGGACCGACAGGAGCACGTACTTCACCGTCGCCCAGACCGCGTTCAGGAAGTGGACGTCGGTCGTGAACATCCGCGCGTAGTTCTCGAAGCCGACCCACGACGGCGCGGTGAACAGGTCGTAGTCGGTGAAGGACAGGTACAGCGAGGCCAGCATGGGCCCGACGGTCAGCAGGACCACGCCCGCGACCCACGGCGACAGGAACAGGTAGGCCACGCCCGGCCGCTCCCCGTAGGAGGTGCGGGAGGGGACGGCGGGCGGCGCGGGCCGCTCCCGCTCCAGCGTGGACGGGCGCGCGCTCACCGCCGCCGCCCGCGGCGGGGGCCGGGGCGCCGCGCCGGGCGCGTCTTCTCGGCCGGCCTCATCCAGCGACGACCTGCCGGGCCTCGGCGTAGTACCGCTTGGCCGCGTCGGCCGGGGCCGCCTTGTCGTACATGACGTCCTGGTAGTACTTGTCGAACAGGGTGAACAGCGTGCCCGCGCCCTTGGGCGGCGCCGGCGGCCCGACCTTGATCTTGTCGGCGATGAGCTCCTCGTAGTCGTACACCTGCTTCCAGGCGCCGGTGAGCGACGGCGCGATGGCCGCGCGGTTCTTCATGTTGGCGGGCAGGCCGCGCGACATGCCGAGGATCTTGGCCGCGTCGGGGTCGTTGACGATGAAGTCGGTCAGCTTGAGCGCGGCCGCCCGCTGCTTGGTCCGGGCCGACACGCTGATCAGCATGGGCGGCTCGCCGTAGATGCCCGACTCGGCGCCCACCTGCGGCGGCGGCGCGAGCGCGTAGTCGTTGTCGTAGACCTCCCAGGCGTTGGGCGCGACCGTCGAGTCGGGCATGAACTCCGAGGCCGACACCTTGCGCAGCACCGGCGAGCCCGCCGGGTTCACCGCGGTGATCTCCCCGGGGGTGGCGGCGCCCGCCTTGCGGAACTTCGTGGCCATCTCCCACCAGGTGACGACGTCCTGCTCGGTGTACCCGAGCGCGCCGTCGGCGGTGTAGAGGCCCTTGCCCTGCTGGGACAGCCAGACCTTGAACCACGACTCGACGCCGCCGAAGTCGCTGGCGCCGAAGACCTTCCCGCCGGTCTCGTCGCTGACCTTCTTGGCGGCCTCGAAGTAGTCGTCCCACGTCCAGCCCAGCTCGGGCTTCTCGGCCCCGGCCTTCTCCCACAGCACCGGGTTGTAGACCATCACCATGGCGGTCTGGCCGAGCGGCAGGCCGTAGAGCTTGTCCTCCAGGGTGCCCAGGCCCATGACCTCCTGCTTGAGGTCGGCGGTCTTGATCTCCTTGCCGACGTGCGGCCGCATGTCGAGCACGGCGTCGCGCTCGGCGTACTCCCGCAGGTGCCGGTCGCTCATCTGCATGACGTCGGGCGCGTTCCCGCCCGCCGTCTCGGTGGCGAGCTTCTGGAAGAAGGCGTCGTAGATCGCGGTGCTCGTGGTGACCTTGATGTTCGGGTTCTTCCTCATGAAGAGCTGGACGGCCTCATTGGTGATCTTCGCCCGCTGCTCGCTCCCCCACCAGGCGAAACGGATCGTCACCTTGCCGTCACTCGGCGCGCCCCCGCCGCAGGCGGCCACGGCCCCCAGCAGGCCCGCCGCGAGCGCTCCCGCCAGGATCTTGCGTAAAGGCATGTCGGCTCCTTCGGAAAACGCTTTCCCGTAGTGTGGCGAAGAGCCTTGCCGACTTGGTCGTCAGCGCTGACAAGGCACCCCAGAAGCATCAGCGCACTACCGGCCCCGAGCGGTACCCCCGGCGTCCACCGGGTGTTACCGGGGATTAAAACGTTCTTCCCCACGATGCACAAGACCCACTCGTGAGATGTCCCGAGCCCCCCGAGACCGCCGTCCCGGCGCCGCCGGACCGCCGCCGCGGGAACGCCCGGCAGGCCCCCGCCGGGCCCCGCCGCCCGTCCGGGGCTGCCGCGATCGGCCCGGCGGATCCCCCCGCCGAAGGCGGCGGGGGTGAAACTTTCATCGGCCGGAGCCGGCGGCCGGGTGCGACGTAGGCTCGGGACATGTCAGACGTGATCATCGCCGCCCGCGGCGTCGAAGTGGAGCTGGGCGACGCTCCCGTGCTACGCGACGTCGGCCTCACGGCCGCCGCCGGGGAGATCATCGCCGTGGTCGGGGAGAACGGCGCGGGGAAGTCGACGCTGCTGCGCTGCCTGGCCGGCCTGCAGCCGCCGCTGCGCGGGAGCGTCGACGTCCTGGGCGCGCCGCCGGTCGACGCCGCCGCGTTCTGGAAGCGGGTCGTCCTGGTCGGCGACGAGCCCGCCTGGTACCCCGGTCTGAGCGTCGAGGAGCATCTGGAGCTGGCGCGCGCCGTCCACCGGGGCGGCCGGCTGACGGTGGGCGAGGCGCTGGAGACCTTCGAGCTGGCCGGGCGCGCCGACCTGTCCCCGCTGACCCTGTCCAACGGTCAGCGGCAGCGGCTGTCGCTGGCGATGGCCCTGCTCAGGCCGAGCCGGCTACTGCTGCTGGACGAGCCGGAACGCGGGCTGGACGCCGCGTTCCGGGCACGCCTGGCCACGATCCTGACCGGCTACGCCGCCGGCGGCGGCACGGTCGTCATGGCCACCCACGACCTGCGGCTCGCGACGGCCACCGGGGCCCGCCTGATCACGCTGGAGACCGCGTCGTGAACCCCGCGCGCGCCTACCTGCGTTCCCGTCGCGGACGGCGGATGACCTGGTCCGATCGTTACGCCGCGCTGTTCGGCCTCGCCCTGGTGGCGGCGGTGCTGGGCAACCCCGTCGTCGCGACCGTCCAAGGGCTGGCGGCGGGCGTCGACGCCGGGCGCATGGGCGCGGGGCTCGGGCTGCTCCTGGCCGCCTACGCGGGCTACCTCGCCCTCGCCCGGTTCCTGGGCCCCCTCGTGCTGCCCGCCGCCGACGCCGCCTGGCTGGTGCTGTCCCCGCTGCCGCGCCGCTCTGTGCTGGGCAGGGCGGCGTCCGTCCTGCTGGCGGTCGCGGCGGCGGCGGGGGCGGTGCTCGGCCTGGCCGTGCCGGCCGTGCTCGGCGTCCCCGACGACCTGGCCGTCCGCCTGACGGCGGCGCTGGTGCTGGGCCTGGGCGCGGCGGTGGGCGGCATGGCGACGGCGGTCCTCGCGCAGGCGTCCCAGACATGGGACTCCTGGCTGCTGACGATGATCGCGGGCGCCGTGCTGCTGGCCGCCGCGGCGGCCCTGCTGGGCGGCGGCCCCGGCCGGCAGGTGCTGCTCGCCGTGGCCGGCGCGCCGGTCGCGGCGGTCGTGGCGGCGGCCGGCCTGGCGGCCGCCGTGACCGCCGGGCTGCTGCGGCGAGCGTGGATCGCGCTCGACCGCATCCCCGCCGCGAAGATCCTCAGCGCCTCGGCCAGGGGCGGGCGGGTGCTCTCGGCGGCGGTCACCATGGACACCGGCGCGCTGACCTGGGTCGCGGAGGACAACCACTGGCGCGGACGGGTGCTGCGCTCCCGCCCCTGGCCCGGGTCGGCCCCCCGGAGCGCATGGGCCGCCGGCCTGGCGCCGGCCTGGCCGGAGTGGCGGCGGGCCGGCAGACGCCCGGGACGGCTGGCGCTGTTGCTCGGCTCCACGGCGCTTCCCGCCGTCGCCGCGCAGGCCGCCGGAGGCATGTCCGCGCTGCCGGTCGGCGTCCTGCTCTGCGGGGCGCTGACGGCGGCCGTGGCGTTCACCACCGGCGCCCGCCGTGACGGCGACAATCCCTCGCTCGCCCGGCTGCTGGCCGTCGGCCCGCGTGCCCTGATGGCGGCGCGCGCGGTGCTTCCCGCGTTGGCGGCGGCCCTGTGGTCGTCCCTGGCCCTGGCCGGGCTGGCGGCGGCCGGCGCCCTGCCCGGCGGCCCGTGGTGGCTGCTGGGGCCGGCGACCGCTCCCGCGATGGCCGCGGGAGCGCTGCGGATGGCCCGCAGGCGTCCGGCCGACCACTCGATGCCGGTCATCGAGACGGCGGGCGCCGCGCTGCCGATGGGGCCGATCATCTGGGCGCTGACCGGCGCCGATCTCGCGCTGCTCGGCTGCCTCCCGGCGCTGGTGGCGCTCACCGGCCCGTCCGCGTCCCTGACGGCGTCCGTGATCACGCAGGTGCTCGCCGGGGCCGGGGTGCTCACCGCCTACCTG
The DNA here is from genome assembly GCF_029846175.1 of Sphaerisporangium sp. TRM90804. Lineage (GTDB taxonomy): Bacteria > Actinomycetota > Actinomycetes > Streptosporangiales > Streptosporangiaceae > Sphaerisporangium. The sequence continues at coordinate 274,607 of NZ_JARWAC010000002.1, forward strand.
CTCCGCCAGGGCCGCGGGGCGGGCGAGGGCTGAACCGCCGCCGGGCCGGGGGCCGGTTCAGCCGGCCGACAGGATGCGCTCCAGGTCGTCCGCGCCGGCCAGCGACCCGGCCAGCCGTTCGCGTTCGGCGGCGTCCAGGGTCAGCTCGCGCACGCGGGCGAGCAGCTCGCCCGCCCGCTCGCGGTCGGCGAGGGTGAGCGCGAGCTCGGCGCGGTAGAGCAGCGCCTCCACGAGGTCCGCGTTCGGCGGGTCCTGGGCGCGCGCCAGCGCGCCGTCCAGGACCTTGGCGGCCTGACGGTGGTCGCCGTGGGAGTCGCCGATGACGACGGCGTTCCGCAGCGCCTCGGCGAGCCTGCCGGGCGCCGGCTCCTCCGGCTCGGCCGCCTTCGCCGACGGGAAGATGCGGATCCAGTTCCCGCCCGGGTCGACGACCGTGAACCCGGCGAGGTCGCCGGCGTTCTTGCGCTTCCTCGGCCTGGTCATCCGGGGGATCCCGGAGATCAGAAGCTTGCCGTACGCCGACCGCATGCCGTCGGCGAAGGCCTGGAACAGGGCCCCGGTGTCCGGGACGGTGACGACGCACGAGCCGTAGGAGTCATTGGGCTCGAAGCCCGGCATGCCGAAGAAGTGCAGGTGGAGATCTTCGCGACGCAGCGCGAGGTACGGGTTCGGACGAACCTGACGGAACGTCCTGGTGAACCCCAGCACGAGGTAGAACTCCTCGACCTCGTCGATCGATCGGCAGGGCAGTATCGGCACGGTCGTCTCGTCGGCCATGAGGCTCCTCCGGTCGGCAGTAGTCAAATTGTACTACTGCAAGCCCGACCGGCGGGGCTCCCTCCGGCACGCCTCCGTCAGGGGACGCGCGGATCCCTCTCCAGGCGTTCGATCAGGCCGCGGGTCCACTCGGCGCCGCCGGCGGTGAAGTGCGCCCACAGGCGCATGATCTCGGCGACCGGCTCCCAGCTCCCGGACTCCGCGCCGCCGGGCGTCAGGTGGGGGGCGACCTCGGCCCGCCACCCGTCGAGCGCCGCGACCCGCTCCTTGAGCAGCGCGATCGCCTCTTCCCTGGGCAGGCAGTCGAGGAACCCCACCCCGGCCGTCAGCTCGTCGATCTTCTGGTCGTGCCTGACCAGGGCCGCGCGCAGCAGGCTCAGGAACTCCGCGTCCCCTTCGGCGGTGAGCTCGTACTCCGTGCGAGGCGGCCCGCCCGCGGCGCTCGGCGCGCTCTCGTGGGCGCGCAGCAGCCCCTGCTTGGCCATGTGCCTGAGCGCGTGGTAGATCGACCCGGGCTTGGCCGTGGACCACTCGTGCGCGCCCCAGCTCTCCAGATCACCGCGCACCTGGTACCCGTGCGCGCGCCCGCGCCGCCGCACGGCCCCGAGCACCAGCAGCCGGATGGCCGACATCCCCGCTCCCCCTCCGGACGACGGTAACCGCACTTTACCGGCCGGGAGGGGGCGAGCCGCGGCGTCAGCGCAGGCTCTCGCCGTACACGTGGTCGACCGTCATCGCCATCAGCACCCTGCGGTCGGACACCATCACCGACCGGTACTCCTCCCAGTCGGGGTGTTCGCCGGAGGCCCTGCGGTAGTAGTCCACCAGCGCCTCCACCTCGGGACCGTTCGGGTCGGAGCCGGGCCCGGTGAGCGTCGCCGTGCCCTCGGCGGTGGCCCACGCCCGGCCGTCGGGGCTGGTGACCTCCAGCGTGGCCCGGGGGTCGCGGCGCAGGTTCGCCGTCTTGGCCCGTCCTTGCGTCATCGAGACGTAGATGACGCCGGCCCGCGGGTCGTAGAAGGGCAGCACTGGTGAGAGCTGGGGGCGGCCGTCCGACTTGATCGTCGCCAGGACGCCGAGCCTGCTCTCGGCGAGCAGCGCGCGGGGGTTGAACGGTGTGTCGCTCATGTCCACGCCAATCGCGACCGCGTGCCGTCTATTCCCCGGACGCCGGGCCCGCGGCCCGTCACGGCCGCGCCTGCGAGGGCGTGCGGAACTGCTCGATCAGCGCCGCGTAGCCGCTGCCGCCGTGCCCGTCGGCCACGGCCCGGCCGGCCAGCGCCTTGACGAACCTCGGCAGTTCGGCGCTGACGCCCAGGGCCTCGCTCTCCTGGACGACGTGCTCCATGGCGGTCAGGTGCGTGTCGATGGTGGAGTCGAGGGGCGGGTACGCGCCGTCGTCGATCTGCCGCGCGTAGTCGGGCACCCAGCCGGCCACGGTCTCGATCCCGGTCTTCACGATCGGCGCGAACGCCGACGCGTCCACGCCGGATGCGGTGAGCAGGGCGGCGCCCTGCAGGAAGCCGTTCAGGACGCCCCACATCGCGCTCAGCACGGCCACCTCGTACAGCCCCGCCAGGCCGTGGTCGTCGCCGATGTGCGCCGTTCCCGCGGCGAGGACGCCCAGGGCCCGCTCATGCGCGTCGAAGGCCGGGCGCGGCCCGCTGTAGAGGATGACGGCGTCCGCCGTGCCGATGCCCTGGGGGACGGCCATGATCGCGCCGTCGAGGTAGGCGCCGCCCCGCCGCGTCACCCACTCGCCGGTCTCACGGGCCACCCCCGGCGTGCCCGAGGTGAGGTTCACCAGCACCCGGCCGTCGAGGATGTCGCCCAGCGGATCGAGCAGCTCGCGCACGGCCGTGTGGTCGGAGACGCAGACCACCACGAGCGGGGCGGCCGCGACGGCGTCTCGGGCCGACCCGGCGAGCCTCGCCCCCCGTGCGACCAGCTCCTCCGCCTTCCCCGGCGTGCGGTTCCACACGGTCGTGCGATGCCCGCCGCGCAGGAACGCCCCCGCCAGCGCCCGGCCCATCAGGCCCAGGCCGATGACCGTCACGGGAGTGCCGCCGGTACCGGGATCCTCCATCAGATGCCCCCTTGTGTGATCAGCAGGTGATGGAAGAATCATCGACGTTCACACCGATATGAAGGTCAAGGGGGAGTGAGCGTGCTGATCGGGGAGCTGAGCCGCCGCACCGGGGTCCACACGCACCAACTGCGTTACTACGAGACCCAGGGCCTGCTGGAGCCCGCCCGCGGCGCCAACGGCTACCGCGAGTACACCGACGACGCCGTCCTCACGGTCACCCAGATCAGGAGGCTGCTCGAAGCCGGCCTGTCGACGCAGGAGATCGCGTTCCTGCTTCCCTGCGCCACCGGCGCGACCCCCGACCTTGAGCCCTGCCCGGAGCTCCTGGACACCCTGCGGGCACGCCTGCGCGGCCTGGACGAGCACGTGGACACCCTGAACCGCTCCCGCCAGACCCTGCACGAGTTCATCGACGCCACCGAACGCCGCGTCTCTCCCTACCACCCGGCGTCCGGCTCCCCCGCCCGGCAGCCGGCCCCGGCGTGACCGCGAGGCGGGCTCACGCCCGCAGGTAGGCCAGCACCGCGAGGACCCGGCGGTGGTCGTCGGCGGCCACGGGCAGGCCCAGCTTGGTGAAGATGCCGTTGACGTGCTTGGCCACCGCGGCCGGCGAGACGTCGAGCCGCCGGGCCACGGCCGCGTTCGACCGGCCCTCCGCCATCAGCGCGAGGACCTCCCGCTCGCGCGCGGTCAGCCGTTCGAGCGGGACGAGCGCCCGGCGGCGGCTCAGCAGGTGACGCACCACGTCGGGGTCGATGACCGTGCCGCCCCCGGCGACCCGTTCGAGCGCGTCGACGAACTCCGTCACGTCGCCGACGCGGTTCTTCAGCAGGTAGCCCACCCCGGCGCCGCTGTGGACCAGCTCGGTGGCGTAGGTCTGCTCGACGTACTGGGACAGCACCAGCACCGGCAGCCGGGCGTGGCGGCGGCGCAGCTCCAGCGCGGCGCGCAGGCCCTCGTCGCGGAAGTCGGGCGGCATCCGGACGTCGGTCACCACGACGTCGGGCACCTGGCCGTCGACCGCGGCGAGCAGGCCGGCCCCGTCGGCGACGGCCCGCACCTCGTGGCCGAACCGGGTCAGGATCTCGCGCAGCCCCTCGCGCAGCAGGGCGGAGTCCTCGGCGATCACGATGCGCACGGCAGCTCCACCCTCAGCACGGTCGGCCCGCCCTGCGGGCTGGACAGCATGATCCTGCCGTCCAGCACCGACACCCGGTCGGCCAGGCCGAGCAGCCCGGTGCCGCCCGCCGCGTCCGCGCCGCCGACCCCGTCGTCGGCCACCTCGACCACCAGGCGGCCGTCACCGTGTTCGACCGTCACCCGGGCCCCGGTGGCGCGGCTGTGCCGCGCGACGTTGGTGAGCGCCTCGGCGACGACGAACCAGGCCGCGGCCTCCACCGGCTCGGGCACCCGCCCGGGCGCCCGCACGTCCACGTCGACCGGCACGGCGCACCGTTCGGCCAGCTCGTCCAGCGCGGGCGCCAGGCCCCGGTCGGTGAGGACGTGCGGATGTATGCCGCGCACCAGGTCGCGCAGCTCGGTCAGCGCCTGGTTGGCCTCGCCGTACGCCCGCTCTACCAGATCGCGGGCCGCCGGCGGCGCGCCGGACAGCTCCAGCCGGGTCAGGCCCAGCGTCATGATGAGGCCGGTCAGCCGCTGCTGGGCCCCGTCGTGCAGGTCGCGCTCGATGCGCCGCCGCTGGGCGTCCGAGGCGCCGAGGATGCGCGCCCGGGAGCGGCTCAGCTCCACCATCTCGGCCCGTAGCGACTCGTCGGGGCGGCGGGCGAGCATCGACCTGGTCATCGCCGCCCGCCCGGCCGCGTACGCGGTCGCGAGGTAGAGCACCACCGGCAGGACGACCAGCCCGGCGGCGCTGACCAGCGCCGCCCCCGGGCCGTCGGCCACGTCGAGCCAGAGCACCTCCAGCGGCAGGTACTCCGGCGGGGTGAGCAGGAGGACGAACGGAAGCCCGGCCATGTACACCGCGCACAGCACCAGGGCCGCCACGGCGAAGTCCACCCAGGCCAGCCCGAACGAGAACAGCAGCCCGTAGCCGAGCTCCCGCCACGTGCCCGTCTCGCGAAGCCGGGTGCCGAACCAGGCCCACGCGCCGCGGCGGCCGGGACGGCGGTGCGTCGAGAGCGCGGGCGCCCGGTCGACGAGCCGCAGGCGGCGGCGCTCCACCCCGCTGAGCGGGATGCCCGCCAGCAGCACCAGGACCCCGGCCGCCGGCACGCACATCAGCGCCAGGACGCCGGCCAGCCACAGTGCCGCGACCACGACGCCGGACAGCAGGTAGGCGAGCGATCGCCACGGCCACCAGGAGCCGAGGAACCGCAGGGGGTGCCCGGCGAGCGCGAGCCACGCGGTGCCCGCGGCGGCCGGGCCCCGCGGGATCTGCTGGGGGAGGACCTCGGCCATGGCCACAGCCTACGAGCACGGGCCGCCGATCCGGACGGGGTAACGCCAGCACTACCCCGCCGGGTAAGCCGGCGCCAGTGACGCCGGGCCGCCTCCTCGCGAGGCTGGGCGCGTGACCACTGACGACCAGGCCGTGCGGCTGCGTGACGTCCGGAAGATCCACGGCGCCAAGGGCGCGACGGTCAGAGCGCTGGACCGCGTGTCGTACGACTTCGCGGCCGGCTCCTTCACCGCCGTGATGGGCCCGTCCGGGTCGGGCAAGAGCACGCTGCTGACGTGCGCCGCGGGCCTGGACCGCCCGACCTCCGGTGACGTCCTCGTCGGCGGGACCCCGCTGAACGACCTGGGCGAGACGGAGCTGACCCTGCTGCGGCGGCGGAGAATCGGGTTCGTCTTCCAGCAGTTCAACCTGATGCCCTCGCTGACCGCCGAGCTCAACGTGGCGCTGCCCCTGATGCTGGCCGGGCGCCGTCCCACACGGGCCGAGACGCGCGACGCCCTGGCGGCGGTCGGCCTGGGCGAGCGGGCCGGGCACCGCCCCGGCCAGCTGTCCGGCGGGCAGCAGCAGCGGGTCGCGATCGCGCGTGCGCTCATCACCGGACCGGAGGTTCTGTTCGCCGACGAGCCGACCGGCGCACTGGACTCGGCCACCGGGCGCGAGGTGCTGGCGCTGCTGCGGTCGGTGGTCGACGACCGCCGCCAGACGGTGATCATGGTCACCCACGACGCCGTGGCCGCGTCGTACGCCGACCGGGTGGTCTTCCTCTCCGACGGCCGGATCGCCGGCGAACTGCCTGACCCGACGCCACGGGCCGTCGCCGAACGGATGACCCGACTGGAGGTCACGGCGATCGGAACGGCCGAATGACGACCATCGCACGGCACACCCAGAACGCCCGCCGAGCGAGCCCCACCGGCTCATTCGCCGCCATCGGAGCGCCCGAATGACGACGTTCGCACGGCACACCCAGAACGCCCGCCGAGCGAGCCCCACCGGCTCGCTCGCCGCCATCGGAGCGCCCGAATGACGAGGATCGCATGGCACACCCTGAAGGCCCGCTGGGCGAGCTTCGCCGGATCGTTCGCGGCGCTCTCGCTGGGGGTGGCCCTCTTCGCCGCCGCCGGACTGACGCTCGCCGCGGTGATCGGCGGGCCGGTCGAGCCGCCCCGGTGGTACGTGACCCCGTCGGTGGTGGTCGCCGGCCCGGACGGCGGCGGCGTGACCACCCGCGACCCGGACGGCCCCGCGGCCAACCCCGGCCTGCCCCCGGGCGAGCGGGGCTTCGTGCCCGAGGGCGCGGCCGGCGCGCTGTCGGCGGTGGAGGGCGTGGCCGCCGTGGTCGTCGACCGAGCCGGCTACGCGGGCTTCGGCGGCGCCACCGAGGCGCATCCGTGGACGGCCGCCGCGCTGCACCCGTACCGGATGACGGCCGGCGGGCCGCCTACGGGCGACGGCGAGGTGGTGCTCACCGCGCCCGCCGGGCAGCGGCCCGGCGACGCCGTCGTCGTGGCCACCGCGGACGGGCCGCGGCGGTTCGTCGTCAGCGGGGTCGTCGAGACCGGCGCGCCTCCCGCGCTGTACGTGACCGAGGCCACGGCCGCACGGCTGGCCGGGGGCCGGGTGGCGGCCGTGGCGCTGCTCGCCGCGCCCGGCGCCGCCCCGGAGGCGATCGCCGGGCGGGCGGCGGCCGTCCTGCGCGGGGAGTACCCGCACCTGCGGGTGCTGACCGGCGACGACCGGCGCTCGGCCGAACCCGACCCGGACGCCGGGCTGCTGGTCGCCACCGTCTCCCTGGTCGGCAGCACCGCCGGGCTCGCCGGGTTCGTCGCCGCCTTCGTGGTCGCGGGGACGTTCGCGTTCACCGTGGCGCAGCGAAGGCGCGAGTTCGCCCTGCTGCGCACCGCCGGCGCCACGCCCCGCCAGGTGCGCCGGCTCGTGCTCGGCGAGGCCGCGCTGGTCGGCGTGCTGGCGGGGGCCGCCGGCTGCGCGCTCAGCGCGGTTCTCGCCCCGGCGTTCGCCCGCTGGCTGGGCGGCAACGGTCTCGCGCCGGCCGGTTTCACCACCGGGTTCGCCTGGTGGCCGCCGGTCGCGGCGGCCGGGCTCGGCCTGGTCGTCGCGCTGGCGGGCGCCGGGGTCGCCGCGCGGCGGGCCGGCGCGGTACGGCCGATCGAGGCGCTGCGTGAGGCGGCGGCCGAGCACCGCGGCATGACGGCCACCCGATGGGTCTTCGGCCTGGCCCTCCCGGCCGGGGTCATCCCGATCGCGCCGTTCCTGGCCACGCCGGAGGGCGGCGCGTACCTGCTGGTGGTGGTCATGCTACTGATCCTCGGCTGCGCGCTCCTGCTCCCGGTGCTGATGCGCCCGTTCGCCTGGGCGCTGACGCCGGGCCGGGGGCCGATCGCCGTCCTGGCCCGGGCCGGGGTCCGCGCCGAGAGCCGGCGGTACGCCTCGGCGATCGCGCCGGTGCTCGTCACGGTCGGGCTGGCCGGCGCCTCGCTCGCGGGCACCGAGACCATCTCGGCGGCGCAGGCCGCCGGCCTCCGCGCCCAGCTCACCGCACCGCTCCTGGTGGTGCCCGCCGGCGAGGCCCGGCTGCCCGACACGGTGGCCCGGGCGGTCGAGGGCGTGCCCGGGGTGACCGCCGCGGCGCGGACGAAGGCGACCACGGTCTTCGACGCCGAAGGGGGCACGATCAAGCAGCGCGCCGCCTGGTACGTGGACGGGCCGGCGGCGGCCCGGGTGCTGCGGCTTCCGCCGCGGTCGGGCTCGTTCGGCGACCTGACCGGCGAGACCGTCGCGGTCAGCTCGTCGATGGCCGCCGGTCACGGGTGGAAGGTCGGCGACCGGGCCGGACTGTGGCTGAACGACGGGGCGCAGTCCTCGCCGCGCGTGGTGGCGGTGCTCGACGACCGGCTCGGCATGCCCGACGTCCTGCTCCCCTGGTCCCTCGCGGCGGCGCACTCCGCCGTCCCGCTGCCCGACTCGGTGTACCTCGCCCTGGCGCCGGGCGCCGACCGCGCCGCCGTCGAGGCCGCGGTCGTGCCCCTGGGCGGCGCCGTGGAAGGGACCGGCACCCACCTGGCCGCGCTGGACGAACGGTTCGACCGGCTGAGCCGGCTCTCCCTGCTGGCGATCCTCGGCATGGCGCTGGTGTACACCGCGATCGCCATCGCCAACACGCAGCTCATGGCGACCACCGGCCGGCTGCGCGAGCTGCTGACCCTACGGCTGGCCGGGGCGACCCGCCGGCAGATCCTGGCCCTCGTCGGCCGGGAAGCGCTCACCGTCAGCGCCGTCGGCGCGCTCTTCGGCGCCCTCGTCACCGGAGCCACCCTGACCGTCGTGCACGCCGCCCTGAGCGGCCTCGCCGACTCCGTCCCGACCCGGGTGCCCTGGCCGGTGCTCCTCGCCGTCACCGCCTCGTGCACGATGATCGCCTTCACCGCGAGCGTCATCCCCGCCTCCGTCGCCCTGCGCCGAACAGCGCGAGGCTAGACCGGCCCGACATCCGTCCCCCCACGCCGGACGGTCAGGTGACGGGCTGCGGAGGGCCGCGGCCGTGGCCCCGCGCCGGACGGTGACGGGCTGGGACGGTCATGGGAGGTCAGGTGACGGACTGGGCGGCCCGCGGCCGAGGGCCCGCGCCGGATGGTGACGGGCAGCGACAGGTCCGGGGAGTCCTAGGTCGATGGACCGATGCGGCGGGCGGGCGATGGGACGTAGCGTCGGCGTCTCATCCACAGAAGGGCTGTTCGATGACGTTTCTGGTGACCGGGGCGACGGGCGCCGTCGGCCGGCACGTGGTCGGCCACCTGCTCCGCGCGGGCCGGAGGGTGCGTGCGCTGACCCGGGACCCGGCCAAGGCCCGCCTGCCGGAGTCGGTGGAGGTCGTGCGCGGCGACCTCGCCGACCCCGGAACGCTGTACCCGGCCTTCGAGGGGGTCGAGGGCGTGCACCTGCTGACCGCCGGCGGCGACGACTACGCCACGCTGCGGACCGGGCCGGAGCTGGCCGAGCTGGCGCGGAAGGCGGGGGTGCGCCGCGTCGCGCTGCTGTGGAACGGCCGGGTGGGCCCGGTGGAGGAGGCCTTCGCGGCGAGCGCCGTCGAGTGGACCAGGCTGCAGCCGGTCGACTTCATGAGCAACACGCTCTCCTGGGCGCCAGCCATCAGGGCCCAGGGCGAGGTCCACGTGCCGTTCGCCGACGTCCCCGGCGGGATCGTCGACGAGGCCGACGTCGCCGCCGTCGCCGCGACGGTGCTCATGGGCGACGGCCACGCGGGCGAGACCTACGTGCTGACCGGCCCAGAAACGCTCACCCAGCGCGAACGGCTGGCAGCGATCGCCAAGGCCACCGGCCGCCCCCTCCGCCTGGTAGAACTCACCCGGGAGCAGGCCCGCGAGCGATGGCGGGAGGCGGGCCACGGCGAAGAACTCATCGACCTGCTCACCTCCTGGCAGAGCAACCCACCCCCCGAGTCCACCGCCATCTCCCCCGCCGTCCGCGACCTCACCGGCCGCACCCCCCGCCCCTTCGCCGCCTGGGCCACCGAACACGCCCCCCACTTCACCCCGAAGACATAGAAACGCGGCTGCGCTTCCTCGCCCCTCGACGAAGGCATCTCACCCGGCGGCCACCAGCACGAGCCCGGACCATCCGGATCCTCAGAGCGCGTACCGCGATCAGCGCGAGACGCCCCCTCCCGGGGGAGACGGCCCGCGACCGTCCATGTCAGCCTCGCAGCCCAAACCACGCGCATTACGCTTAGCATCTGAGTGACTACGCCAGAAGACTCTGCGCGGTGACATGCACCGCATGCGCTCACCACGCGAAGCGGTCGGTCATGAACAACGCGGCGAGCGCTTCGCCGTACTTCTGCAATCCGACGCGCTCGCCGCACTGTCTACGTTGATCGTCGCGCCGACGTCCACGAGTGCCCGTCCAATGAGCTTCCGTCCCGAGATCGAGTTCAACGGCAAGACGCCGCGCGTCCTCGTCGATCAGCTCAAGGCGGTCGACTCATCCGGACTCGGCGACTTCGCAGGACGGTTGGACCGAGTGGAACTCGTTGAGATCGACGAAGCACTTCACCTCATGTTGGGTCTGCTCACGACCTAGCGATTCGCGGCACGGGCGGCGCGCGTCCAGCACCGACAGACCATGATGCGCGTCGTGGACGGCGGAGGTCAGCCGGTGGGGAGCATCAGGTCGTCAAGGGGGAGGGAACGCAGGAAGTTCTCGGGGTCGAGGAGTTCACCGGCGGTGGCGGTGCCGGTGGCTCGGACTCGGCCGGTGAGGATGCGCTCGGTGGCCTCGACCACGATCGGGGCGGTGACGGCGTAGATGTCGCGGCCGAGGGCCGCCGCGCGGCGGTGTTCGTAGCCTCGGCGGACGACGACCTCGACCAGGAAGACCTGGGCCGATCGGCCGTCGGGGCCGGCGGCCTGCGGGCCCTTGGTCTCCGGGTCGCCGAGGTCCTTCAGAGGGGTGAGGTTCAGGTAGGCGTCGATGCGCGCGGTGTCCAGGTGCTGGGAGACGGTGACCACGTCGGTGGTGGAGAACTGCCCCACGACCTCCTGGGGCCCGAACGGGTCGGGGAACGTCCAAGTGCTTCTCGGCGGCGGCTCGTCGCCCGCGAGGACCCGCAGGTGGTGGTCGGCGAAGACCACCCGCCGCCCGGCGCGGCGCTCGCCGGCCAGCAGGGTGCCCCGGGTGGGGTGCCAACTGTCCAGGGCGACCGCGATCGAGATCTCGTCGGCCGCCGGCCAGTCGCCCATCGCGGCCGTGGCGAGCAGGTCGCCCAGCGCGCCGTAGAACGCCATCACCGGCGCCACCACGATGCCCGCCTCCTTGACCCGCGGGTCGTCCCGGTAGGTCTCGAAGGTGCCCATCGCGACGAGGGCCTCGCCGGTGACGTCCAGGTAGTGGATACCGGCGCGCAGCGCGGCCTCGATCATCGGCGGCGCGGTGTCGCTGAACGGCCCGGCGCAGTTGATCACCGCGCCCGCCCCGGCGATAGCACGGTCGAGCGAGGCCTGGTCGTCGGCCGAGGCCACCCGCCACTCCACGCCGGGATGAGCGGTGGCGGCCGCCTCCAGCTTCGCCGCGTCCCGCCCGGACAGCACCGGCGTCCAGCCGCGCTCCAGCAGCTCCGCCGTCACGAACCGGGCCGTGTGCCCGTAGGCGCCGAACACCGCGACCACCGGCTTCGCCCGCCCGGGGCGGTTGTCGGTCCGCGTCATCAGATCTCCTCCAGCGTGGGGACTGGTTCCGATCCTGCTGAGCGGCGCCGCCGGGGGCCACCGTCCAGGCCGTCAAGCTGCGCTAGGTTCGCGACATGCGCGCCCATCACGTCGTCATGGCCGTCACCGACGACATGCCGATCTTCGAAGCGGCCGTCCCGTGCCAGGTCTTCGGCGTCGACCGGCCGCACCTGGCCGACCCGTGGTACCGGTTCTCGGTGGTCCCGGTCGGCGACGCGCCGGTGCGGCTGAGCCCGGGATTCACCCTGTCCCCGGTGAGTCGCGGCTGGGATCTGGGATCGACGGACACCCTGGTCGTCCCGGCCTGCGAGAACGTGCACGACGACCCGCCGGCGGAGCTGGTGGACCTCGTCCGGGAGGCGTATCGGCGAGGGATCCGCATCCTGTCCATCTGCTCCGGCGCGTTCGTGCTGGCCGCCGCCGGGGTGCTCGACGGGCGCCGGGCCACCACCCACTGGCTGCACGCCGACGAGCTGAGCCGCCGCTACCCCGCCGTCCGCGTCGACCCGTCCGTGCTCTACGTGGAGGACGCCAACGTGATCACCTCCGCCGGGACGGTGGCCGGCATCGACGCCTGCCTGCACGTGGTGCGGGTCGACCACGGCGCCGCCGTGGCCGCCGAGCTGGCCCGCCGCCTGGTCACCCCGCCGCACCGCGACGGCGGCCAGGCCCAGTACCACCGCCCCGCCTCGCCCCCGCCCCGCGGCGACTGGCTACCCGCCCTGCTCGACTGGGCCGCCGAGCACCTGCACCTCCCCCTGTCCACCGCCGCCCTCGCCGCCCAGGCCAACGTCAGCGTGCGCACCGTCGAACGCCGCTTCGCCGAGGCACTCGGAATGTCCCCGCTGCGCTGGCTCCTGCAGCAGCGGGTGCGCCGGGCCCAGCAGTTCCTGGAGACCAGCGACCGCCCCATCGCCTGGATCGCCACCACCTGCGGCTTCGGCGGCCCCGCCAGCCTGCGCGCCCACTTCGCCCGAACCGTCGGCGTCTCCCCCACCACCTACCGCCGAACCTTCCACGAACGCCCCGCCGCACCCCGAGTCGCCAGCTGAACGCCACTACCGCTGCGGGACGTGCGCGTCAATGGCCTGCCGCTCCATCCGCGCCGCGACAGCGTCAACGTCGTCTCCCAGAAGGGCACGGGCGTACCCCTCGGTCTGAAACAGCCCGGGAACCATCAAAGGCTGATAGGTACGGAGCGCGATGGCGGCCTGCTCCTTGTCCCGCCACTTCCCGAACCAGTGCGGGAACGCCTGCCCCCTCCTCCAGTCGAGCAGTCGCGACAGAGTCCCTTCCGTGTCGAGGACCTCGTCACAGCACTGGGCGAACTCAGGGCTGGCGGGCAGTTGGCCGGTCTCCACCCCACTGATCAGCGACTCACTGAAGTGCACCTTCTCCGCGAGCTGGTGGCGGGTCAGTGGGGTGGGAGTTCGTGGTATTCGAACCAGTCGAAGTCGGCGACGTTGCCGCCGGCCGTGCCCTCGCCGGACAGGTACATGCCGACGTAGGCGCCGATGAAGCCTCCGGCGAGGGAGGTGCTGAGCACCCGGCCGTCGACCGGGTCCCCCAGCGGGCGCCACTGGCCGGGCTCGGTGGCGTACAGCATCTGGTAGTCCTGCTCGTGCGCCTCCACCCCGAGCCAGACCCGCCCGGCCGGCACGTCCGCGACGACGAGGGTGCGGTCCACGCCGTCCTCGCGCCTGATCACCTTCAGCCCGTCCGCGTGCAGCGCCAGGACGATGTGGTAGTCGTCGTTCTGCACCAGGGCCAGGCCCGCGCGGTCCTCGCCCTTGGGCGTGAACTCCATCGCCGCGTGCGCGGCGAAGTGGGCGTGCTGCTGGCGGCGGGCGATGAGGCTCGGGTTCGACCGGTCGGTGAGCGACTCGGGGCGGCCCCGCAGCCGCAGGAACCCGGGCCGCTCGGTGAGCGTCCAGTAGGGCTCGCGCGGCGTGCGCAGGTGGTTCCAGAACGGCGCGAGCCACTCGGCGTCGAAGTGGTCGCAGGCCGGCGGGGCCGGCCACCGGTGGGCCGGCAGGTCGGGCGCCTCGGCGGTGAGGCGCACCTCGTCGGCGAGCGGCCAGCCGTCCTCCCAGCGGACGCGGGTCAGGAACGTCTCGCGGCCCAGGTTGTAGTGGTAGCCGCCGTACGGCCGCATGGCGAGCAGCACCATCCACCACTCCCCGGTCTGGGTCTGCACCAGGTCGGCGTGGCCGGTGCCCACGATGGGGTGCTCGCGGCCGAGGTTGCGGTGGGTCAAGATCGGGTTGCGCGAGCTGCCGGTGTACGGGCCGGTCACCGCGGAGGCCCTGGCGACGCTGACGGCGTGGTCGTGCTCGGTGCCGCCTTCGGAGGCCAGCAGGTAGTACGCGCCGTCCACCTTGTAGATGTGCGGGCCCTCCGCCCAGACCGCGCCCTTCACCGCCCCGTCCCACAGCACGTGCTCGGGGCCCACCAGCTTCATGCGGTTCAGGTCAAGCTCGCGCAGCCAGACCTCGGTGTGGCCCTCGTGCCGCGGCGACCGGGCGGGCCGGGCGCCGTGCACCCACGCCCGGCCGTCGTCGTCGAAGAACAGGGACGGGTCGAAGCCCTCGGAGTCCGAGAGCCAGTAGGGCTCGCTCCACGGCCCGGCCGGGTCGGCGGCGGTGACGACGAAGTTGCCCGACTCCATGAGGCCGTCCACCAGCGTCGTGATCATGTAGAAGACGCCCTCGTGGTGCCGCAGCGTGGGGGCGTAGACGCCCCCGCTCGGGCGGACGCCGTCCAGCGGGAGCTGGGAGGCGCGGTCCAGCACGTGCCCGATCTGCCGCCAGTGCACCAGGTCCTTGCTGTGGAAGATGGGCACGCCGGGGAACCACTCGAAGGTGGACGTCACCAGGTAGTAGTCCTCCCCCACCCGGCAGACCGACGGATCCGGGTGGAACCCGGGCAGGACGGGATTGCTGAATCGCACCACGCGCCGCGTACTCCTTTTCGCTATTCGCCCAGTTCCAGGACCCCCCGGCCCGCCGTGCCCAGGGACGAGCGGCCCGAGGAGTCGTTCCAGGTCACCGCCGAGTGTCCGGCTCGCGCCGGGTTCGTCCCGGCTCGGCTCGGGCGGCACGTACACCAGCGTGAAGTCGTCGGTGGGTGAAGGGGAAGGTCCGGCCCGCGGACTCGGCGTAGACGCTGAGAAAGTCCACGTCGCAGGCGATCGTGCATGAACCTTTCAGCTCCGCCACCTCCCCGCGGCGGCCGCGGACGGCGCCACCACCCGATCGTAGCCCGGCGCCGCGCCGGGCGCCGGTGCCTCCGGCGGCGCGCAGCGCGCCGGCGCCGGTGCGCGCCGCGTCCGGGGCCACCCTGACCGTGACCCCGGAACCACGTGGCACCCACCCTCGCGGGGTGCCGTCTTGGACGCCGTACGCCGCGTCCCGCGCCCGCGGCCGGTGGTGCCGGGCCGGCCGCGGGGCGGTCAGGCGAGGTTGTCGGACAGCAGGCCGATGAGGGGGTCGCGGCGCACGCAGTTCTCCAGCGAGAACGAGTCGGCCAGGGCGGTCACCTCGTCGTCGTCCAGCCCGCCGAACAGCTCGGCGTACTCCGGCAGCAGTGCCTGGGCGATGAGGATGTGCCGGATGAGGTCGTCCACCTGGTAGCGGGCGCCCCACGGGTAGGGCTCCCAGCGCGGGAACTCCTCCTCGATGAGCCGGTGCAGCGGCGCGAGCACGTCGCCGGCCTCCTCCATCGTGGACCCCCAGCGGTCCGCGCCCAGCGCCTTCTTCCTGGCCACGAAGTCCCCGAAGCGGCGCAGGTAGGCCCCGTCGGGCGCGGCGTGCACCAGACCCTGCAACCCCACGTCCTTGTACGTCCACAGCGACCAGCCGGCGTCGTACCCGTCGAAGATCTCGAGCTGGTCGGACAGGATGCGGTAGCGCTGCTCGTCCACCTCGGGGTCACCGGTGTAGACGGGCCCGAACTCCCCGACCCACAGCGGCGTGCCGGTCTCGCGCTGGAACGCCGTGCGCTTCTCGAACGCCCGCTCCAGGTGGCCGCGGTCGACCCACTCCCCGCGCGTGTACCCCGGGTACGGGCCGCCGTGGGCGAACCCGGCCAGCGCGTAGTCGTGGCACACGAACACCGTGTTCTCGTACACTTCGCGGAAGATCGAGAAGTCGGTGGAGTAGGTGTTGCCGTCCAGGAACAGCACGTGCCCGGGGTCCACGGCCCGCAGCGCCTTGACCAGGCGGTCGTAGAAGGGGCCGACCACCCGCCCCTCGACGTCGCCGGGCTCGTTGATCGGGTTGTACCCGGCGACCCACGGGTTGTCCTTGTAGTGGTCGGCGATCGCCTCCCACAGGTGGACGGCGCGGTCCTGGAAGTGGCGGTGCCGCCAGAAGTTCGCCACGTGCGTGGGGTTGTCGGAGTGCCAGTGCTGGTTCTGGGAGCCGGGCAGCGCGTGCAGGTCGATCACGCTGTAGATGCGCCGCTCGGCGAGCAGGCCGATCACGCGGTCGAGATGGCGGAAACCGTCCTGGTTGATCTCCATCGGCCGGTCGTCGGACTCCCAGTGCCGGTAGTTGACCGGGATGCGGACGCAGTTCATCCCCGTCTGGGCGAGCAGGTCGGCGTCCGCCGGGCCGAAGAACCGCGTCAGCAGCCGGTCGAAGAACAGCTGCTGCCGCTCCTCGCCCAGGACGCCGCGCACGGCGTCGCGCATCGCCGACTCGTTGGCGGGGTAGCCGGTGATGAAGTTCTCCATGTTCATCCAGCCCCCGAGGCCCACCCCTCGCAGCCGTACGGGGGCGCCGTCGGCCGCGACCAGGCGGGATCCGGACACACGCAGGGTCATCAGTACTCCTTGATGAGAAGCCGTGGTACAAGCCGCCGAGCCGTTCGGCGGGTCGTGTGTGGGGCGTTCATCCCTTTGACGCCCCCGCGGTGAGGCCACCGATGAGCTGGCGCTCCGCCACGGCGTAGAAGGCCAGGGCGGGCACCATCGCCAGCACGACATAGGCGAGGATGCGCGCCGTGTCGGAGGAGTACTGGCCGTAGAACTGCTGGACGCCGAGCGGGAGCGTCCACCAGTTGGGGTCGTTGAAGACGACGAGCGGGAGGAAGAAGTTGTTCCAGCTCGCCACGATCGCGAGGACCGACACCGTGGCCAGGGCGGGCCGCGCCATCGGAAGCAGGATCCGCCAGAAGAAGCCGAAGGAGGTGCAGCCGTCGATGGTCGCGGCCTCCTCCACCTCGCGCGGGATGGTCCTGAAGAACGCGCGCAGCACGATGACGGTCATCGGCACGCCGAACGCGGCCTGTGGAAGGATCACCCCGAGGGGGTTGTCGAGCAGCCCGAACGTGCGCAGCAGGACGAACAGCGGCAGGATCGCCACCGCGAACGGGAACATCAGCCCCATGGCGAACAGGGTGTAGATCAGCTCCCTGCCGCGGAACGCGAAGCGCGCGAAGACGAACGCCGCCATCGCCGACAGGACGACGACGATCAAAGTCGTGGCGATCCCGATGAACACGCTGTTGAAGAGCTGGCGCCAGAACGAGCCCGACACCAGGACGCTGGTGTAGTTCTCCGGCACCCACGGCGCGGGCAGGCCGAACGGGTTCGTGGAGAGCTGGCCGTTGTCCTTGAATCCGCCGACCAGCGCGAAGAGCAGCGGCACGACGACCCACGTGCTCAGCAGCAGCACGACGCCGTGCAGGATGACCGACTTGAGCCGGGTGTGCCGCCGGGGGGACGGCGGCCGGGCGTGGCGGCGGCCGCCGTCGATCGTCGCGGTCATCGCTGGTCTCGCATGGAGGTGATGGCTCCTTCTGTGTCGCGGCGCATGACGAAGCGCTGGTATCCGAGGGCGAAGACCAGGCTGATTAGGAACATCACGACGCTGATCGCGCTGGCGTAGCCGATCTGGGACCGCTTGAAGCCGAACTGGAACATGGTGACGGCCATGGTCTCCGAGGAGTGGATCGGGCCTCCGGCGGTCAGCACCCACACCAGGTCGAAGAGCTGGATGGTGCCGATGATGGCCAGGAAGACGCTGATGCGGATCGTCGGCCCGAGCAGCGGCAGCGTGACGTAGCGGAACTGGGCCCAGCTCCCGGCGCCGTCGATCGCCGCGGCCTCGCCCAGCTCCTTGGGGATCCCCTGGCGCCCGGCCAGGTAGAGGATCATGTGGAAGCCGAAGTACTTCCAGGTCATGACGAGGAAGACCGAGGTCATGACGGTGGAGGGCTCGGCGAGCCAGGAGGACTCCAGCGCGCTCAGGCCCAGCGAGCGCAGGATCTGGTTGGCCAGGCCCGACTCCGGCGAGAGGATGCTCGTGAACAGTACGGCCGTGATCACCTCGGACAGCACGTACGGGGCGAAGAACAGCAGCCGGTAGAACGCCCGGCCCCGCATCTTCTGGTTGAGCAGCATGGCGATGGCCAGCGAGAGCGGGAGCTGGATCAGCAGCGAGAGGCCGATCAGCAGGGCGCCCCGGTTGAGGTCGCCGAGGAAGACCTCGTCGGAGAACAGCCGGGTGAAGTTGTCGAGGCCGACGAACTGGGTCGGCAGCCCGCCCAGGCCGTTCCACTTGAACACGCTGGTGTACATGGCGACGGCGATGGGCGCCAGCACCAGCAGCCCGAACAGCACGAGCGCCGGCAGCAGGAACAGCGTGATGGTCACCAGCCCGGTCATCCGGCGGCGCCGGGCCGTCGGCGGGCCTGACGTCCGCGGCCGGCGCGGTGGGGCCGCCTTCGTCTCCGGTCGTTCGTACGTCAGCGCCGGACGTGTCATCTCGCTCCGCTCCGCGTGCGGGCCGGGCGGCGCCCGGCGGTCGGTCCTGTCAAGGGGCGGCGCCGGGCCCCGGCCCGCGTGTCGCGGCCGGGGCCCGGCACCGCCCCGCCCCGCGCTACTCCGTCTTGGCCGTCTCGGTGACGGCCTGTGTCACCTGCTCGGGCGTCTTGGAGCCGGCGATGAGGGCCGCCACGCTGTCGTTGACCTCCTGGCCGACGGCCGGCGGGTAGGCCTGGTCGAGGTAGAGCTGGAACCCGCTGGCCGTGGCCAGCGCCTTGGCCACCACCGCCAGGTTCGGGTCCTTGACGGCCTCCTCCTCGCCCTTGAGCACCGGCAGCAGCGCCCCGCTCTCCACCGCCTGGCGGTGGACGTCGGCCCGGGAGATGAACTTCACGAAGTCGACGGCCGCGGGCGGGGCGTTCACCCCGATGGCGTAGCCTCCGCCGCCTCCGAAGACGTCGGTGGGCGAGCCCTTGCCGCCCTCGACCGCGGGGAAGCCGAAGAACCCGAGGTCGTCGCCGAGGCCCTTGCCGACGTCGTTCTGCGTGACCGGGGCCCACTGGCCCATCAGCTCCATCGCGGCCTTGCCGTTGGAGACGGCCGCGGCCTGCCCGTCCGGCGTGCCGTAGGCGGCGCCGAGGAAGCCCTTCTGGAACGGCTGGAGGTCGACCAGTTCCTTCAGCTTCGCTCCGGCGGCGACGAAGTCGGGCTTGTTGAAGTCGTCGTCGACGGTCGCCTGCTTGAGCGCGTCGAGGCCGGCGATGCGCATGGCCAGGTAGGCCCAGTAGTAGTGGCCGGGCCACTTCTCCTTGCCGGCCAGCGCGATCGGCGTGGTGCCCGAGGCCTTGAGCTTCTTGACGGCTTCCAGGAACGCCGTCCAGGTGGTGGGCGGCTCGGTGATGCCTGCCTTCTCGAACAGCGCCTTGTTGTACCAGAATCCGACCATGCCGATGTCGCTGGGAACCGCGTAGGTCTTGCCGTCGAACTGGTAGGCCTGCATGGCCGCGGGGGTGAAGTCGGCGATCCAGGTCGCCGCCTCCGAGGAGATGTCCCTGACGAGACCGGCGTCGATCTGCTGCTTCAGAACGCCGCCGCCCCAGGTGGAGTAGATGTCCGGGGTCTTGCCGGACTGGGTGACGGTGGAGATCTTGGCCTTGAAAGCCTCGTTCTCGATGGGTACGTTCTTGATGGTGACGTTCGGGTTGGCGGTCTGGTACTCCTTGACCTTCTGCGCCC
Source organism: Sphaerisporangium sp. TRM90804 (assembly GCF_029846175.1). Lineage (GTDB taxonomy): Bacteria > Actinomycetota > Actinomycetes > Streptosporangiales > Streptosporangiaceae > Sphaerisporangium. The sequence continues at coordinate 294,163 of NZ_JARWAC010000002.1, forward strand.
AGAACGACTTCAGCGGCTCGGTGGTGGAGATGTTCCACCACTCGACGGTGACCTTCCCGGCCGAGGCGGACCCGCCCTGCGCGCCGCCGGTGTCCCCCTGTCCGCAGGCCCCAAGCAGTAGCGCGCCCGCCGCCAATAACACCGCACCTCGCCGGCTCAACGACATTACAGTGGTTCCCTTCCTCAATAACGGACGCGTTCCACGATCGGAGGAAGCGCTCCGAGGATCTCTGAAACTTTCTTTGACACCCCCGAATGTTTCGTGATCCGGAGAGTACGTAAACCCCGTGTAACACGTCAATAGCCAGCGAGCGAGTGCTGCGTTCGACACGAATCCGATACCCGGGCACCGGGAGCTCCGGGATTCGGCACCCCGCGCGGCCGAGTTCCGAAAGTTTCGGATACACTCCCTCGCATGTCAGCGAAGAGGCGGGTCACCATCGCTCTGATCGCCGAGGAGGCCGGGGTTTCCGTCCCCACCGTCTCCAAGGTCGTCAATGGTCGCCCCGAGGTAGCGCCCGAAACCCGCCGCCGGGTCGAGCGCCTGCTCCATCAGCACGGTTACCAGCGGCGCACCGGGCAGAGCGACGGCCCCGTGGGCCTGATCGACCTGGTCTTCGCCGAGATCGAGAGCCCCTGGGCGATGGAGATCATCCGGGGCGCCGAGACCGCGGCGCGCGAGGCCGACGCCGGCGTCGTCGTCTCGGTGCTGCACACCCACGCCGGGCCCGGCCGCGACTGGCTCGACCGCATCGCCGCCCGGCGCACCGACGGCGTCGTGCTCGTGGCCTCCCGCCTGACCCGCCGCCAGCACGGCCAGCTCCTGGCGCGCGCCATCCCGTTCGTCATCGTCGACCCCGAGGGCGAGCCCGCGCCCGACGTCGCCTCGGTCGGGGCGACCAACTGGCACGGCGGCCTGGCCGCCACCCGCCACCTGCTGGAGCTCGGGCACCGGCGCATCGGCATGATCGGCGGCCCCGCCGAGATGCTGTGCAGCCGGGCGCGCATCGACGGCTACCGCGCCGCGCTGGAGACCGCCGGCCTGCCCGTGGACATCGGCCTGATCCGCTACGGCGACTTCCTGGTCGACTCCGGCCACCTGCACGGCAAGGAGTTCCTCGAACTGGACGACCCGCCGACCGCCATCTTCGCGGGCAGCGACATGCAGGCGTTCGGCGTCTTCGAGGCCGCCCGCCGTGCCGGGCTGCGCGTTCCCGACGACCTGAGCGTCGTCGGGTTCGACGACCTGCCGCTGGCGCGCTCGGCCTGGCCGCCGCTCACCACCGTGCGCCAGCCGCTGGAGGAGATGGCCGCGCTGGCCACCCGCATGGCGCTGGAGATCTCCCGGGGGGAGATCCCCGAGACCCGGCGGGTCGAGCTGGCCACCGACCTGCTGATCCGCGACAGCACGGCGCCGCCGCGAGCCTGACGGGGCTGCCACCGAAAGATTTCGACACCGTTCCACCGCGTGGACCGGGTCTTGACGCATGCCCGTCGGACGTTTAGGTTTCGGGGCGCGAAAACTCTCGTAAATCTTCTGAAAGTTTCGGAAGGGGTTCCGTGCCCAGACGAGTTCACGCCGCCTTGGCCGCCGGGCTGGCACTGGCCGCGCTCACCGGTTCGCACGCCAGCGCCGCCTCAGGCGCCGGGAACTCCTCACCACCACCGGAAAGCGCTTCCCCCTCCATTGTCCTGGACGCGCGTACGCGGCACCAGTCCATCGACGGGTTCGGCTTCTCCCAGGCCTTCCAGCGGGCCGACGTCATGCACGGCGCCCGCGGCCTGTCCGAGCAGCACCAGCGCGAGGTGCTCGACCTGCTGCTCAGCCGCGACAAGGGCGCCGGGCTGAGCATCCTGCGCCTCGGCATCGGCTCCTCGGCGGAAGACCCCTACGACCTCATGCGCAGCATCGCGCCCACCGACCCCGGCGGCCCGGACGCCGAACCGGTGTACGAGTGGGACGGCGACGACGGCGGCCAGGTGTGGCTCGCCAAGGAGGCCAAGGCCTACGGGGTGCGCCGCTTCTACGCCGACGCGTGGAGCGCCCCGGGCTACATGAAGGACAACGGCAGCGACTCCAACGGCGGCACCCTGTGCGGCCTGAGCGGCACCAGCTGCGCCGGCGGCGACTGGCGGCGCGCCTACGCCGAGTACCTGGTGCAGTACACCCGGTTCTACGCCCGCGAAGGCATCAAGATCACCGACCTGGGCTTCACCAACGAGCCCGACCTCACGGTGCCCTACGCCTCGATGCGCTTCACGCCCGAGCAGGCCGCCGAGTTCGTCAAGGTCCTCGGGCCGGTCGCCGCGCGGGCCGGGCTGAAGGTCGCCTGCTGCGACGCCGCCGGGTGGGACGTGCAGGAGAGGTACACCAAGGCCATCGAGGCCGACCCGCAGGCGGCCCGATGGGTCGCCACCCACACCGGCCACCCGTACGTGGACCCGATCGACCACCCGCTGCCGACCCGGCGCCCCACCTGGATGTCGGAGTGGTCGCCCAACGGCACCACCTGGAACGAGAACTGGGACGACGGCAGCGGCTACGACGGGTTCGCCGTGGCGTCCAACATCCACGAGGCCCTGGCGACCGCGAACGTCAGCGGCTACGTCTACTGGTTCGGCGCCTCCCTCGGCGCCACGCGCGGGCTCATCCAGCTCGACGGCGACGCCTACCGGGTGTCCAAGCGCCTGTGGGCGCTGGCCGCCTACAGCCGCTTCATCCGGCCGGGCGCCGTTCGCATCGGCGCGCGCACCACCGCCGAGGGGCTGAAGGTCTCCGCCTTCCGCAACGCCGACGGCAGCAGGGTCGTCGAGATCCTCAACACCGGCACGGCGGCCGTCTCCGCGAACCTCGTCACCGGCGGCGGGCGCGCCACCGCCTACCGCACCGACGCCGAGAACTCGCTGACCCCGGTGAACGCCCTGCGCGGCCACGGGGCCCACGCGCGGGCCGAGCTGGCGCCGCGCTCGCTCACCACGATCGTCCTCGACGGCAGGGGACACGCCGGATGATCCGCGTCGCGATCGTCGGAGCCGGCGGCATCGCCGGGATCTGCCACATGCCCGCCCTGGCCGCGCAGCGGCACCGCGCCGAGGTGGTCGCCGTCGTGGACGTCGACGGCGACCGCGCCAAGGCCTTCTGCGGCGAGCACGGCGTCCCTGGGGCGTACACCGACCTCGGGGAGATGCTGGCCCGCGAGCGCCCCGACCTGGTGCACGTCTGCACGCCGCCCCACCTGCACGCCCGCCAGGCCGTCGAGTGCCTGCGCGCCGGGGCGTGGGTGTGGGTCGAGAAGCCGATGTGCCTGTCGCTCGCGGAACACGATCTGATCACGGCGGCGGAGAGCGGCGCCTTCGCCGCCGTGGTCTTCCAGCACCGCTTCGGCTCGGGGGCGCGCCACCTGCGCGAGCTGGCCGCCTCCGGCGTCCTCGGCCGCCCGATGGTCGGCCTGTGCGTGACCGCGTGGTACCGCGACCACGCCTACTACGCGGCGCCGTGGCGGGGCCGCTGGGACACCGAGGGCGGCGGCCCGACGATGGGCCACGGCATCCACCAGATGGACCTGATGCTGTCGGTGCTCGGCGACTGGGAGGAGATCAGGGCCATGGCCCGCCGCCTCGACCGGCCCGTGGAGACCGAGGACGTGTCCATGGCGACGGTCAGGTTCGCCGGCGGCGCCATGGCGTCGGTGGTGAACAGCGTGCTGTCGCGCCGCGAGGAGAGCTACCTGCGCTTCGACTTCGAGGAGGCGACCGTGGAGCTGCGCCACCTGTACGGCTACAGCAACCACCACTGGACATCCACTCCCCCGGAACCGTGGAACCCGCCGGACGACGTGCCCAGCTCGCACTCGGCCCAGCTCGCCGGCCTGCTGGACGCCTACGAGGCCGGGCGCCGCCCCCCGCTCAGCGGGGCCGAGAGCCGGCGCACGCTGGAGTTCGTGACCGGGCTCTACGCCTCGGCCTTCACCGGCAGACCCGTGCGGCGCGCGGAGCTGACCATCGACAACCCCTTCTACCACCGGCTCGACGGCGGAGGCAGCCTGTGAGCGACGACGACTTCGCGCCCGTGATGAAGGACACCGGGACCGAGCTGGTGGCCGAGGCGGGCGGCGTGGAGCTGATGCGGTACGTCTACCGGCCCCGCATGCCCGCCTTCGAGGGCCCCAAGCCGTACGTCCATCCGCTGCGCACGCTCGCCGGGGACGTCGTGAGCTGCTACCGGCCGCACGACCACCGCTGGCACAAGGGCCTGCAGATGACCGTCTCGCACCTGTCGGGCCAGAACTTCTGGGGCGGCGGCAGCTTCGTGCGCGAGCGCAAGGAGTACGTCGACCTGCCGAACGTCGGCACGATGCGGCACGAGGAGTTCACCGCGCCCGGCCGCGAGCGGCTGACCTGGCACACCCAGGCCGGGGAGCACTGGGTGGACGAGCTGCGCGAGCTGTCCGTGGGCGCCGCCGGGCCGGGGGCGTGGGCGCTGGACTTCGCCACCGCGATGACCAACGTGCGCGGCGAGCCGCTGCTCTTCGGCAGCCCGACGACGCACGGCAGGCCGCTGGCGGGCTACAGCGGCCTGTTCTGGCGCGGCCCGCGCGCGTTCACCGGCGGCCGGGTCACCGCCGAGGGCGGGCGGGGCGGCCCGGAGATGATGGGCGAGGCCGCCTCCTGGCTGGCCTACACCGGCCGGCACGACGAGGTGGACCGCGCCTCGACGCTGCTGTTCCTGGCCGAGCCCGGCACCGCCTGGTTCGTCCGCACCGAGCCGTTCGCCGCCGTCAACCCCTCGCTCGCCTTCCACGAGGAGGTGGAGCTGGCGCCCGGCGCGACGCTGCGCCGCCGCTACCGCGTGGTGGTCGCCGACGGCGTCTGGGACCGCGAACGCCTGGCCGCCTACGTCCGCGACCATCCCCTCGGCCCCGCGGACGCGGACGCGGAGGACGGCTCGTGAGCTTTCCCGGCGGCGTCGGCGTCTCCGGGCTGCGCGTCTACGACTGGCCCACGGCCGACGGCGTGTGCGGCGGCTCCCCGCACATGCACCTGCTGTGCTCGGAGGCCTACGTGGTGGTCGAGGGCACCGGCGCCGTCCAGACGCTGACCTGGAGCGGGTACGCGGAGACGCCGCTTGCCTCCGGCTCGGTGGTGTGGTTCACCCCGGGCACGATCCACCGGCTGGTCAACGAGGACGGGCGGCTGCGGATCGTGGTGGTCATGCAGAACAGCGGCCTGCCCGAGGCGGGCGACGCGGTGTTCACCTTCCCGCCCGCCGTCCTGTCCGACCCCGTCCTGTACCGGCGGGTGTCCGCGCCAGGCGACGAGGCCGCGGCGCGGCGGCGGCGCGACGTGGCGATCGAGGGCTTCCTCGGGCTGCGGGAGGCGGGCAGGGACGCGCTGGCCGACTTCCACCGCCAGGCCGCGGCGCTGGTGTCCGGCAAGCTGGAGGAGTTCGAGAAGCGGTGGCGCACCGGGGCGCTCCCGGCGGCGGAGGTCACCGGCGCCCACCTGCAGGCGCTCAGGATGGGCGACGCCGGCCACCTCAGGGAGGCGCGGGTCGTGACGGCGGGCCCGGAGCCGCGGCTCGGCATGTGCGGCAGGCTCGACACCTACGCCCTGGAGGACTGAGCACCCTCCCGGCGGGGCGGCGGTCAGGGGACGGAGCGGATCTTCCACACCAGGCCGGCGCCGAGCAGCGACAGGGCGGCGGCGGTCAGGTAGAGCACGGGGTAGCCGCCGAGACCCGCCACGATCGGCCCGGCGATCACCGGGCCGAGCACCTGGGGGCCGGAGTTGGCGATGTTGATGACGCCGAGGTCCCTGGCGCGGCCGGACGCGGTGGGCAGCACCTGGGTGATCAGGGCGTTGTCGACCGCCAGGTAGACCCCGTACCCGACGCCCATGACGGCCGCCGCGACGATGACCATCGTCCAGCGCGGCCAGAACGCCATGAGCACGGCGGGCACCGCGCTGACCACGCCCGCCACCGTCACCATGGCCTTCCTGCGGCCCAGCCGGTCGGAGACCACGCCGCCCGCGACCGTGGTGAGCACGACCGCGGCCGTGTAGATCAGGATCAGCACGAGCAGGCCGTCCTGGGCCCGGCCGCCGGGGAACACCCGCTCGTACCCCACCGCGTCGGTGAGGAAGTAGAGCAGGTAGAGCAGGACGATCGCGTTGCCGAGCTGCATGAGGAAGCGCGTCACCCAGGCCCATGCGAAGTCGGGGTGGGCGCGGGGGCTGATCCACAGGCCGCGCAGCAGGTCGCGGACGCCGGCGTGGGGGCGGTGCGCGGCCGGCAGCGGCGCGTCGGGGGTGGCGAGCACGAACGGCAGCGCGGCGAGCGGCACGAGCAGGCCGATCACCAGGTAGCCGGACGACGTGGTCGTGACGACCACCGTCACCAGCACGACCGCCAGCACCACCCCGAGGGTCTGCGGCACGCCGATCCAGCCCGACACCTCGCCCCGCTGGGCCACCGGGACGTGGTCGGGCACGCCCGCCGTCAGGGACGCCTGCATGGCGTTGAGACCGGCCTGGGCGAGGCACCACCCCGCCAGCACGCCGAGGACCGAGCCCTGGAAGGCCAGGAACACCAGGCCGAGGCCGCCGGCGACGGCCCCGGCCAGCGTCCACGGGTGCCGCCTGCCGTACCGGCCCGCCGTGCGGTCGGACAGGGCGCCGGCCACCGGGTTGGCGACCATGGCGACCGCGGCGCCGACCCCGGTGACCCACGCCAGGGCGGTCTCCTTGCTCCCGGGCGCCGCCGCCGCGACCTGCTGGGGCAGCAGCACCTGCAGCGGCCCGAAGTAGGCCATCCACAGCCCCAGGTTGGCCAGGGAGATGAGGGCGATCCAGCGCGGGCCGACCCGCCTGACGGGCTCGGCCAGCGCGGCCGGGAGATCGTGCGGTGTGACCGGGGGGACAGTGCTCACCGTGGCTCCAGGTGATGAGGCGTGCTGGCAGCGTAGTCGCCGCACCCCGCGCGAGAAAGGGCCCGGCGGGAGCCCCTCGCCCGCGCCGCCGGCCTCCCGGTTCCGCGTTCGCCCCCGGGCCGCCTCGCGCGGGCGACGGGCGCTCATGGGGAGGCCGAGTCCCTGGGCAGCGCCGGGCCACCGCTCGCGCGGGGAACGGGCGGCATCTGGCCGCGCATCCCCTCATGCGCCGACCCGTCCGCCGCCCGCGCGGGGGACGGGCCGTCTCTCCCGGCCGGCGCGCGGTGCTCGCGCGGAACGGGGGAACCGGCGCCCTTGGGGAGGCCGAGTCCCTGGGCAGCGGCCGGGCCATCGCTCGCGCGGGGAACGGGCGGCATCTGGCCGCGCATCCCCTCATGCGCCGACCTGACCGCCGCCCGCGCGGGGACGGGCCGTCTCTCCCGGCCGCCGGCCGGCGCGCGGTGCTCGCGCGGAACGTAGGAATGGGACCATGGCTGGGTCACTCGGAACCGAAGGAAAGGTCATATGCCGGTGAGGCGACTGCTCACGGTGCTGCTGGTGGCCTGTGCGGCCATGGCGACGGCCGTCGCGCCCGCGCAGGCGCACAACGTGCTCACGGGCAGCGATCCCAAGGAGGGCGCCCGGCTCGGCGCGGTGCCGGGCCGCGTGACCCTGACCTTCGACCAGCCGGTCCGGGCCGAGTTCGCCCAGGTGGCGCTGACCCACCCCGGCGGCGGCGCCGTGCGGGTCCACGACGTGCGGGTGAGCGGCGCGAAGGTGCGCGCCGCGCTCCCCGCCGACGGCGGGCCGGGCGTCTACGTGGTCGGCTACCAGATCCTCTCGAACGACGGCCACCCCGTCACCGGCAAGATCACTTTCACCGTCGCCGCGAAGGAGGGCGCGGGCGCGCCCGCCGAGACGGCCTCGCCGACGACTCCGGCGACTCCGGCCGAGACCGGGCCGGCGACCGCGGCCCAGCCCGGAGCCCCGCCGGCGGGCCCCCCGCCGCAGGTGCCGGTGTCGGCGCTCCCCCCGCCCGGCGGTGACGGCGCCTGGGTGTGGGGCCTGCTGGTGGTGGCGCTGCTCCTGTCCGGCCTCGGCATCCTCGTCGTCGCCCGCCAGGGCCGCCCGCGAAGGGGCGCCGGCGCATGAGCCTCGCAGGCCGGTCCGCCGACCACCCCGTCACCGTGAACGGGACGGGCGAGAGCATCCCCGCCCCGCCCCGCGACGCCCCCGCCGCCGAAGCCGCCGCCGTGTGGCCGGTGCCGTGGGCCGGGCTGGGCGCGGCGGGGGTGCTGGCCGTGCTCGTCGCGTCCTGGTGGACGTCGCCGGAGGCCGTGCCCGGGATCCCCCTCCCGGGGCCGCTGGTGGAGTACGGGCTGCCGGTGTCCCGGGTGGCCCTCGACCTGTTCGCGCTGGCCACCGTGGGGCTCAGCCTGCTGCCCCGGCTGCTCGGGTTCGACGACCCCGCGCGCACCGAGCCGGTGCTCGCGCGGGCGCGGAGTTGGGCGGTGCTCACCGCCTTCGGGTGGGCCGTCGCCGCCCTGGTGTCCATGGTGCTCGGCGCCGCCGAGGTGACCCCCGGGCAGGCTCCGGACCCCGCGACCTACGTCGACCTGGTCGGCTCGGGGCAGGGCCTGGTGATCAGCGCGGCCTGCGCGCTGATCTACACGTGCTTCGGCCTGCTCGCCGTGCGCTTCGGTGAGAAGGTGCCCGCCGAGCTGCGCGTCGTCGTGGCCGTGTTCGGCCTGCTCCCGCTCCCGGTCAGCGGCCACGCCGCCAACTGGTACTGGCACGACGTCAGCATGGTCTCCATGGAGCTGCACGTGGTGGCCGCGTCGCTGTGGACCGGCGGCCTGGTGGCACTCGGGGTCCTGCTCGCGCGCGACCGCGAGCTGCTCGCCCGCGCGCTGCCGAGGTTCTCCCGGCTGGCGACGGTCGCCGTGGTCGTCGTCGGGGTGTCCGGGCTGTTCAACGGCCTGGTCGAGCTGGCGCTCTCCCCCACGACCCGGCTGCCGGGCTCGCTGTTCACCACCCGGTACGGGGTGCTCGTGCTGGTCAAGGTCGCGCTCATCGCCGCGGTGGCCGTCCTGGGCGCCGTCATCCGCTGGCGGCTGCTCCCGGCCGTGGCCCGGCGCACGACGACGGCCTTCGCGGCCTGGGCCGCGCTGGAGGCCGTCGTCATGGGCCTGGCCTACGGCGTCGCGGTGGCCCTCACCACGGCCCCGGTGGGCTGACGGCCTCCCGGCCGGGCCTCAGGGCCGGTGGGGGCGCTCAGGTGGACGGGGCCGGGGCCTCGGCCGAGGGAAGGGGAAGCGCGCCCGGTGCGGCCTGGTCGCCGGGGCGGCGGCGGCGTTCGACGCCGAACCAGGCGGCGCCCAGCACGACGGCGGCCACCGGCGCGGACGCCACCATGAACGGCGGGGCGGTGAGCAGCGCCTGCTGCGCGGCGAGCCCCCCGTACACCGCGGCGGTGGCCATGAGCGCGCCGAGGGCGGCCCGAGCCGCCGGGAGCCGGATCATGAAGGCCACGTCGACGCAGACGGCGGCGAGCATCAGGAAGAACGGGACGGCCGAGGGCGGGAAGTCGGCCGCGACGAGCAGCGGCCAGATGGCCGCGCGGTAGGCGACGTAGCCGCCGGCCACCGCCGTGGCGGTCCACCGCCACCCCACCAGCCTGCGCGCCACGACCAGCACGAGCAGGGCCACGACCCCGAACCACACGGGGTACACCCATTCGGGGACGGGCAGCGAGAACTGCACCACCATGCCGCGGTCGATGGGCCGGCCCATCTGGTCGGCCGCGAGCTGCATGAGGATGGGCTCCGCGTACGGCTGGCCGCGGTCCCACGAGGCGATCTCCAGGATGCCGTACTCCTGGTGCTGGCTCGGGAAGAGCGCGTTCTCCAGGAAGAACGCGAAGAGCCCGCCCAGGACGACCGAGCGAAGGCGGCCGTGCGGCGCGCTGACGAACCAGCCCCGGATCACGCCCGCGATCATGAAGGCGGTGCCGATGTAGAGCAGGGCGTGGGAGGGGCTCCACGAGGTGATGTCGAGGCCGTTCACCCGGTGGTTGATCAGGTCGATGGGCACCGCGATCAGGAAGATGCCGGTGCCCCACTGGATGAGCCGCAGCGCCGTGCGGTCGACGCCGTAACCGGTGTAGGCGTGCACGATCACCAGGGTGACCACGATGGCCGTGCCCGCGCTGTTGAGCAGGTGCGGCGGCGCGAGGTCGTCACGCAGCCACTTGAAGTGCCAGGAGACGTCCCAGGAGGCGCCGAGCACCTTGAGGCAGAAGGCCGCGACCCAGCCGAAGTAGAGCACCCGGAGCAGGTCGGCCGGAGTCTCTCGACCGGCGGGCCCCCGCGTCCAGTACGGCAGGGCCCATTCGATGGCCCGTGTGGCCGTGTCCCGCGCTCGTGAAATCACGGGTCGCAATGTTGCCCGTCCTTGACAACCACCGCAATCAGGGATGTCCCCGAATTTACCCCCGTTACCTCGGGCGAGGCCCTCAGCGATCTCTCAGCCGCCCTAAGTAGGCTCTCGGCATGAAGCTACGGGGGAGGCGGCCCGCCGCGCTGGTCGTCTCGGCGCTGCTGGTCCTGGGCGCGGCGGTGTGGGCCCTGTGGCCGTCGCCCCCGCCGGTCAAGGCGCTCGACCAGCGGATCACGGTGGTCGACGGGCCGCGCGACGACCAGCGGGTGAGCCTGGACGCCACCTTCTTCTCCCCTGCCACCGGCGGGAAGGCCCCCGCCGTCCTGCTCGCCCACGGTTTCGGCGGCAGCAAGCGCGGCATGCGGGCCGAGGCCGAGCGGCTGGCGCGGCAGGGCTACGCGGTGCTCACCTGGTCGGCGCGGGGCTTCGGCGCCTCGGGTGGGCAGATCGCGCTGAACTCCCCCGACTACGAGGTCAAGGACGTCCGGCAGCTCGTCGACTGGCTCGCGGCGCGCCCCGAGGTGCTGCTCGACGCCCCGGGCGACCCGCGACTCGGCGCGGCCGGCGGCTCGTACGGCGGCGCGATCACGCTGATGGCGGCGGCGTACGACCGCCGCATCGACGCGATCGTCCCCCAGATCACCTGGTACGACCTCGCCGACGCCCTTTTCCCCGACGCCACGGGCGCCGGCCCCGAGAACGGCGTGTTCAAGCGCATGTGGGCCGGCCTGTTCTTCAGCATGGCCGTCGACTCCCCGCTGGCCCCGGGCGCGGGCGGCCTCGGCGCGCTCGCCGGCGCCACGGGGGCAGACGGCCCCGGCGCGGGCGGGGCGGGCGGCGCCGGGTCGCCGGGGACGCCCACCGGCGGGGCGGGCACGCCCACCGGCGCCCCGGCCTCGCCGGGCACCCCCGGCGCACCGGGCGAGGCACCGGCGGGCGGAGGCGCGCAGGACGTCCAGTGCGGGCGGTTCCTGCCGGCGATCTGCGCGATGTACCAGGAGGTGGCCGAGACCGGCCGGGCCACCCCCGCCGCCGTCGAGACGCTGCGCCGGTCCAGCCCGATCTCGGTGCCCGGCAGGATCCAGGTGCCGTCCCTGCTCATCCAGGGCAAGCGCGACTCGCTGTTCCCGCTGGCCCACGCCGACGCCAACGCCAGGGCCATCGCCGCGACCGGCGCCCCGGTGGAGGTCGCCTGGTTCGACGGCGGCCACGACGGCGGCGACGGCGAGGCCGACTGGGTGGCCGAGCGCACGGCCGCGTGGTTCGACCGCTGGCTGAAGAAGGACGGCACGCCCGCCGGCGACGCGTTCACCGTGACACGGGACGGCGGCCGCGACCCCGGCACGCGCCGCCCCGTGCTCGTGCACGCGTCCGCCGGCCGTTACCCCGGCCTCGCGGGCGCCCGGCAGAGCACCGTCCCGCTCGCCGGGCCCGACCAGACGGTCGCCACGCCTCCGGGCGGCTCCCCCGCGGCCATCTCCTCGGTGCCGGGCATCGGCGGCCTGCTGGGCGGCCTCGGCGGGAGCGCCGGCATCTCGCTCGACATGCCGGGGCAGAGCGCCGCCTTCGAGTCCGCGCCGCTCAGCGCCCCGCTGGAGGTCACCGGCTCGCCGACGGTCCGCGTCCGGGTGCGGGGCGAGGGCGACGTGACGCTGTTCGCCAAGGTCTACGACATCGGCGGGCAGCGTCCCACGCTGCCGCAGGGCCTGGTGGCGCCGCTGCGGGTCAAGGCCACCCCGGCCGGCACGGCCGTCGCGGTCACGCTTCCGGCGATCGACCACCGGTTCGACGCCGGCCACCGGCTGCGCGTCGTGCTGAGCACCACCGACATGGGGTACGCCTCGCCCTCGGCCGCGGCGGCGCACCGCATCGGCCTGGCGGCGCCCGCGCTCGCCCTGCCCACCGACCCGTCGCTGCGCTCGACCGGCGCCGGCCTCGCCTGGTGGACGTGGGCGCTGCCGCTGGCCGCCCTGCTCGCCGCGGCCGTCCTGCTGCTGACCGGGCGCGTGCGCCGCGCCGACACCCCCGACCCCGAGTCGGCCGGCGTCCCGCTGCGGATCAGCGGCCTGACCAAGAGGTACCGCGACGGCGAGCTCGCCGTGGACGACCTGTCGTTCCGCGTGGAGCAGGGCCAGGTCCTCGGCCTGCTCGGGCCGAACGGCGCGGGCAAGACGACGACGCTGCGCATGCTGATGGGGCTGATCCATCCCGACGCCGGCGAGATCCGCATCTTCGGCCGGCGGGTCACCCCGGGAGCGCCGGTGCTGTCTCGGCTGGGGTCCTTCGTGGAGGGCCCGGGCTTCCTGCCCCACCTGTCCGGCCGGGACAACCTGGAGCTGTACTGGCGGGCCACCGGGCGCCCGGCCGGCGAGGCCCACCTGGAGGAGGCGCTGGAGATCGCCGCCCTGGGCTCGGCGCTCGACCGCGCGGTGCGCACCTACTCCCAGGGCATGCGCCAGCGCCTGGCCATCGCGCAGGCCATGCTCGGGCTGCCCGACCTGCTCGTCCTGGACGAGCCGACCAACGGCCTCGACCCGCCGCAGATCGCCGAGATGCGCGGGGTGCTGTCCCGGTACGCCTCCGGCGGGCGCACGGTGATCGTGTCCAGCCACCTGCTCGCCGAGGTGGAGCAGGTCTGCGACCACGTGGTCGTGATGCACCGCGGCCGGCTGGTGGCCGACGGCCCGGTCAGCGCCCTGCTCGGCGGCGGCGCCAAGCGCGCCAACGGCGCCAGGGTCCGCCTGGAGGACGTCTTCCTCGACCTGATCGGAGACAAGGCATGAGCGCGGGTTACGCGCCGGGACGCACGCTGCCGCTGCGGGTGGAGTTCGTGCGGCAGTTCAGGCGCCGCCGCACGCTGACGATGTTCGGCCTGCTGCTGGCGCTGCCGTGGATCCTGGTGGTGGCGTTCACGCTCGGCCCCGAGCCCGCCCAGCAGAGCTCCCTGCGCCTGTCGGACCTCGCGACGCAGGGCGGGCTCAACTTCGCGGCGTTCACGCTGTCGGTGTCGGCGACGCTGCTGCTGGTGGTCGCCGTCGCGCTGTTCTGCGGGGACACCGTGGCGAGCGAGGCGAGCTGGTCGTCGCTGCGCTACCTGCTGGCGGCGCCGGTGCCGCGTGACCGGCTGCTGCGCCAGAAGCTGGTGGTCGCCCTCGGCTTCTCCGCCGCGGCGGTGGTGTCGGTGCCGGTCATGGCGCTGCTGGCGGGCACGCTCGCCTTCGGCTGGAACGACATCCGCCTGCCGGGCACCGGCGAGGTCATCGCGGCCGCCTCGGTGCTGCCGCGGTTCGGCATCGTGGTCGGGTACGCGCTGGTCAGTCAGCTCGTCGTGGCCGCGCTGGCGTTCCTGCTGTCGGTGAGCACCGACTCGCCGCTCGGCGCCGTGGGCGGGGCGGTCGGGCTGGTGATCGTGAGCAGCATCATGCAGGCGGTGGAGGCGCTGGGCGTGGTCCGGGAGTTCCTGCCGACCTTCTGGAGCACCGCCTGGCTGGACGCTCTGGCGCCCGAGCTCGACTGGAGCGGCATGACCAAGGGCGCGGCCCTGTCGGTGACGTACGCCGCGATCCTGGTGGCGGTTGCCTTCCGCCGTTTCCGCCGCAAGGACATCGTGTCCTAGGGCCGCCGTGACGGGTGGGGCGAGGGATGTCTTCCGTGGTCGATATCCATTTCCGTCAACATCGGTACCCGTAGTCTGGAATGATCCTCTCGGTAAATCCTGTCGGATATCGAGAATGACGGACAGTGACTGATGCCCCCCATCGATCAGGTAACGACGTTCGCCTCGGACAATCCGGTCGGCACGGCCATCATCTGCGTGTTCGCCCTGGCCGTTCTGGTGCTCGCCTATTTCGCCCTCCGCGCGGTCTACCGCGCGGCGGCTCACACCTACCGCCGGTTCGCCCACAACCGTCCGGCCGAGGACATCCTCACCATCGTCGCCGCCAGCATCGCCACCGGCGTCTCCGCCCAGGGCATGTGGCGGTTCTCCGGTGACGTGCTCGGCTTCGACGGGCCGCTGCGCATCCTGCTCTTCGCCTTCATCGAAGTGGCCGTGATCACCAGCGCCGTCCGGGCGCGGCGGAACATGCGGGAGAACTTCTCCGCGGGCATCGACGGCATGGCCGTCTGGGTGCTCACCGGCCTGTCGGCGGTGCTGTCGGCCCTGGACGCGCGCAGCCTCGCCGAGGCGATCTTCCGGCTGGCGGCGCCCCTGGTCGCCGCGTGGCTGTGGGAGCGCGGCATGGCCATCGAGCGGCACCGCATCACCGGACGGTCGCGCATCAAGTGGCGGTTCACCCCCGAGCGCGCGATGGTGCGCCTCGGGCTCGCCGAGGTGAGCGACCGCACGGCCAGCGAGGTGGACGCCCACCGCAGGCTCACCCGCGTCGCCCTGGCGGCCAAGCGGGCCCGCGCGCTGCGCGAGGCCGGGGCCTCCGACCGCAAGATGCGCGCCGCGCTGACCAAGCTCGACCGCGTGATGGACCAGGCGGTGGAGCACACCGGCCTGGCGATCGACCAGTCGCGTCAGGAGGCCCTGCTGTCGCAGATCGGCGCCCTGTACAACACCAGCGCGCTGATCGACCTGCGGCCCCCGGTGCCCTGGCAGCCGGAGGAGGAGCGCCCCGAGCGGGGCGGTCCGCACGCGCTGCCCGTCGCCGCCTCCCCGGTCGCCGCCCACCTGCGCGACGACGACGAGGAGGAGGCCGAGATGCTCGCCACGGCCCCGCCGGTCGTCGACACCGCCCAGCGGGCGGCCATGATGCGGGCCGCGCGGGCGTACTGGGACAAGCAGATCGAGCGCAGGTTCGTGCCGCGGGCCGCCGACATCGCCAGGGAGACCGGCCTGCCGCTGGTCACCGCCCGCGAGTACCGCGCGCTGTGGAAGCTGGAGCCCAAGGCGCACGCCCTGATCGAGGCGGCGTACAACGAGCACGGCATCGTCGACACCGGCACGTTCCCCGCCATCGTGGTCACGGAGGGGCCGGAGCAGCCGGACTCCGACGAGCCGCGCCGCGAGGGCCGCGTCCTGACGGTCAACGGCTCGGCGTCCGGAGCCTGAAGCACGACGGACGGCCCGGAGACCGCTGAGGTCTCCGGGCCGTCGTCTTCACTCGACGGGCCCTTCCGGCCTGAGGCCGGGGGCCGTGGACGGGCGGGTTCAGTCCCAGTGCGGAGGGCGTTCCTCCAGCAGATGGGACACGTCGTCGGAGGGGCGCCACTCGCCCCAACCGGCGTCGGTGTCGTCGCTCGTCTGGTCGGGCAGCACCGGCGGCCCCTCTTCCGAGAGGTCCACCGGACGCAGGTCATCCGGGTGCACGGTCACGCCCCCAATGCTACGCGGCGCCGGCCCGCGTGCGATCGTCTGCCCGTCCGGCACCACTCGCCGACCGCCCGGAACCGCCCGTCCCGCGGGCATCGGGGCCGAGGACAGCCGGTGGCCGACGCGTATACGATGCGTGGGCATCAGCACGCCGGAACGACCAACGTGAGGCGGCCCATGGCGACCCCGGCAGGATGGCGGAGAGAGGGCAACCTCCCCGCCGAGCTCACGAGCTTCGTCGGACGCGACCGCCTGCTGGCCACCATCAGGCAGCGTCTCCACGAGTCCCGCCTCGTCACGGTGACCGGCATCGGCGGGGTGGGCAAGTCGCGCACCGCGCTGCGCGTCGCGCACCAGGTCGCCGGGCAGTTCCCGCACGGCGTCTGGTACGCCGACCTGTCGCGCCTGCAGGATCCGACGATGCTCCAGCACACCGTCAACGCGGCGCTGGGCATCGCCGACCAGTCGGCCCGCCCGGAGGTCGAGACCCTCGTCGAGTGGCTGTCGCGCCGCGAGGTGCTGCTCGTTCTCGACTCCTGCGAGCACGTGGTGGACTCCTGTGCTCACCTGGTGGAGCACCTGCTGAGGGAGGTCCCGCAGGTGCGCGTCCTGGCGACCAGCAGGCAGTCGCTGGGCGTGCCGGGCGAGTACTCCATCCCCGTCGCGCCGCTTCGGGTGCCGGGCGAGGACGCCGGCGAGAGCCCGTTCGTCAACGAGTCGGTGCAGCTGTTCACCGAGCGGGCCTCGGCGGTCGTGCCCGGCTTCGGCGTCGACGAGGAGAACATCGCGGCGGTGTCCGAGCTGTGCCGCCGGCTCGACGGCATCCCGCTGGCCATCGAGCTGGCGTCGGTGCGGCTGCGGGCCCTTTCCGTGCGGCAGATGCTCGCGCTGCTGGCCGACCGCTTCAGCCTGCTCGCCGGCGCGAGCCGCACGGCGCTGCCCCGGCACAAGACGCTGCGCGCGGCCATCGGGTGGAGCCACGAGCTTTGCGAGCCGGCCGAGCGGCTGCTGTGGGCACGGCTGTCGATCTTCTCGGGCGACTTCGAGCTGGACGCCGCCCGCTACGTCTGCGCGAGCGAGGACCTCCCGGCCGACAAGATCCTCGACGTCATCTCGGGCCTGGTCGAGAAGTCCATCCTGCTGAGCTCCAGCGAGCGCGCCGGGGCGCGGTACACCCTCATCGACACCCTGCGCCACTACGGCAAGGAGTGGCTCGACAAACTGGAGGAGACCGAGTGGGTGCGGCGCCGCCACCGCGACTACTACCTCCAGCTCGCCGAGCGGGGTGAGCACGCCTGGTCGGGGCCGCGCCAGGTCTACTGGTTCGGGCGCATGCGCCAGGAGCACGACAACATCCGCGCCGCGCTCGACTACTGCCTGCACGACCCGGCGGAGGGGCGCACCGGCCTGGAGCTGCTGTCGTCCCTGTGGTTCATGTGGGTCGCGTGCGGGTTCGCCCGCGAGGGCCGCCTGTACCTGGAGCGCGCGCTGCACGCCTGCCCCGAGCCCAGCAAGGAACGCTGTAAGGCGCTGTGGGTGCTGGCCTACGTGCGCAACGCCCAGGGCGACACCGACGGCGCGCTGGAGGCGGCCGAGCAGTGCGCCACCGACGCCGTGCGGGTGGGCGACTCCATCGCGGTGATCCTGGCCACCAAGATGCAGGGCAGCACGGCGTGGCTCCAGGGCGACCTGCACAAGGCGACGGCTCTGCTGGGCGTGGCGATCGAGTTCCACCGCAGCGGGCGCGAGCTGAACCCGGGCCTGCTGCCGGCGATCGTCGAGCTGGCCGTCGTGCTCACCCAGCAGAACGAGCTGGGTGAGGCCGAGTCGCTGCTGCGCGACTGCCGGCAGCTGTGCGCCGAGCGCGGCGAGCTGTGGCTGCGGTCGTACGCCGTCTGGGCGACGTCGGCGATCGAGCGGGTCACCGGGCGCACCGAGGACGCCGTGCGCAGCGCGCAGGAGTCGCTGCGCATCAAGCGGCACTTCCACGACGTGCTGGGCGCGGTGCTGGCGATGGAGACGCTCTCGCAGCTCGCCGTCGACCAGGGCGACGGCGAGCGCGCCGCGCGCATCCTGGGCGCGGCGCAGACGAACTGGCACCTGTTCGGCATGCCGCAGTTCGGCTCCCCGTTCTTCAGCACCGAGCACGAGCAGCTCGTGAAGGAGTGCAAGAGGATGCTGGGCGAGGAGCTCTACGTCCGGTCCTACCAGCACGGCACGACGATGAACTTCGAGGAGGCCGTCAGCTACGCCATGGGCGAGATCGACCCCGGCCTGGACGAGCCCGGCGAGGCGCCCGGGGCGTGACGCGCCGGGCGCGCGGCGCGGCCTCCGTCAGCTGCGGTGGCCGAGCACGTGGGCCCTGCCCATGGACTGCCAGGCGCGGGTGTAGCGGGGGCTTTCGAGCGAGTAGGCGACGCTGCCGCTGATCCAGGTCTCCAGCCCGCCGACGTAGGCGGTGACCGCCTCGGAGCCCAGGCTCTCCAGCCGGGGCCGCAGGTCGAGCATGCGCACGATGGCGTCGTCGCGCATGCGCCCGATCTGGTTCATCGCCTCCTGGATGGAGCGGTGCCGGTGCCTGGCCAGCACGCTCACCAGGTTGTTGCGGGCGTTGACCCCGCTCCTCTCCTTGGCGTACGACAGCAGGTCGTTGTCCCACACGACCACGTCGTTGGCGGCCTGGCTGATGGCCGTCACGTCGGGGTGGCGCCACTCGTCGGGCGTCAGCGGGAGGCCGGTGGCGAGGTCGATCAGCGCGAACACCGTCAGCATGGCGCCGGTCCTGCGCCGCATGAAGATGTAGTCGCCGTAGGTGGGGACGACGGCGTCCTCGCGGTTGGCGGCCTCCCACACCTGGGCGAACATGTAGTCCTTGGTGACGGTGCGCCAGCGGTCGAGCTGGTCGGGGTTGCCTGCCTCGGCCACCCGCCACTTGACGTCCAGCAGCGCGCGGGCGAAGTTGTCCTCCACGCGCGCCCCGGGCTCGGCGTCGTCGAGCACGGCGAGCAGGTGCGGCAGGGCCCGCGCGATCTCGGCGGCGTGCCGGTCGGACTCGCAGAACGCGTCGTCGAAGGCGAACAGCCAGACGCACCAGTCGGTGACCAGGCGCAGCATGTGAGAAGGGGCGTAGGGATAGGTGCGCGCGCCCAGCCAGCCGTAGGCGGCCTCACGGTAGCGCTCAAGCTCGGCGGGATCCTCGATCATGCGGCTGGCCACCAGCCAGGAGAACGTCTCTCTGTCGACCTCCTCCACCGCGGGATTGGTCAGGCTGGGGAACGGGCACGACAAACGGGGAAGAATAAGCCCGGACGGCGCTAAATCAGCCATCCCCACATCATGGCAACAAACGGCATCCGTAACTACAGCCTGAAGCGGACCGGATGTGGGTGCTACGGGATTTCTCCCGCGAACCAATCGAGGAACTCGGTCAGCCCGAACATGCGCGCGGTGTCGGCGGCCGACGGCGTGCCCCGGTGCGGGTCGGCGCCGGCGGCGAGCAGCGCGCGCACCACCTCGGCGTCCTGCTTGAACACGGCCCCGGCGAGCGGGGTCTGCCCGCGGTCGTTGGCCCGCTCCGGATCGGCGCCGCGGGCCGTCAGCTCGCGCACCGTCTCGGCGTGGCCGTGGTAGGCCGCCAGCATCAGCAGGGTGTCGCCGCGGTCGTTGTGCAGGTCGACCGGCACCCCGGCGTCGACGTAGGCGCACAGCTGGGCGGCGCGCCCTTCCCTGGCCATCTGGAACAGCCGGCCCGCCAGCTCCTCGACCTCCGCGTCCTCCCCCACGTCCCCATTGTGCACCGGGCCCGCCCCTACCCCGGCCATCGGTGCCTCGCCCGGCGGAATCCCCAGCGCGTCCCATAGGTTCTCTCTTGAAAGACGAAAGAAAGGCTGGGACCAACGTGTTCGACCCGACGGATCTCTACCGGCTCGGCGGTGACGTCCCTGAGCTGACCGATCCGGTGCTGCTCTACCATTTTGAGGGCTTCGTGGACGCCGGTGGGGCCGGAAGGCTCGCCATCGGCCACCTGCTCGCCGAACTGGAGCACCGGGTCGTGGCGACGTTCGATGTCGACCGGCTTCTCGACTACCGCTCACGGCGCCCGCTCATGACCTTCGACACCGACCGCTGGGTCGACTGCGAGGCCCCCGAGCTGGCCGTACATCTCGCGCACGACGCCACAGGCACGCCGTTCCTGCTGATGAGCGGCCCCGAGCCCGACCGCGAGTGGGAGCTGTTCACGCGGGCGGTGAGCGCGCTCGCCACCCGGCTGAAGGTCGGCAAGCTGGTCACCGTGCACGGCATCCCCATGGCGGCGCCGCACACCCGGCCCCTGGGCGTGACGGCCCACGGCACCCGGCCCGAGCTGCTGTCCGGCCCCGGCAGCCCGTTCGGCAAGATCCAGGTGCCGGGCAGCGCCGCGGCGCTGATCGAGCTGCGGCTGGGCGCGCGCGGCCACGACGCCCTCGGGTACGCCGTGCACGTCCCGCACTACCTGGCCCAGGCCGAGTACCCACGGGCGGCGGTCACCGCGCTGGAGGCCATCACCCGCAGCACGGGCCTGGTGTTCCCGCTGGAGGGCCTGCGCGACGCCGCCGAGAAGACCACGGCCGAGATCGAGGAGCAGATCGTGGCCTCGGCCGAGCTGTCCACGGCCATCAAGGGCCTGGAGCAGCAGTACGACGCGTTCACGGCGGGCGCGGAACGCGAGAGCCTCATGGCCGAGCCCGCTCCCATGCCCACGGGCGACGAGCTGGCCGCGCAGTTCGAGCGGTTCCTGGCCGAACGCGACGAGAGCGACTCGTGATCAACGTCGGCCTGGTGGGGTACGGCCCCGCCGGGGCGTTCTTCCACGGCCCGCTCATCGCCGCGACCCCGGGCCTTCGCCTGGACGCCGTCGTGACCCGCGACCCCGAGCGGTCCGCCCTGGTGCGCCGCGACCACCCCGGGGCGCGGGTGGTCTCCTCGGCCGAGGAGCTGGTCGGCCTCGGCCCCGACCTCGTGGTCATCGCCTCGCCCAACCGCACGCACGTGCCGTTCGCCACGCTCGCGCTCTCGGCCGGGCTGCCGGTCGTGGTCGACAAGCCGCTGGCCGGCACCGCCGCCGAGGCCCTGGAGCTCGTCCGGCTGGCCGGCGAGCGCGGCGTCATGCTCACGGTGTTCCAGAACCGCCGCTGGGACGGCGACTACCGCACCCTGTGCGAGCTCACCCTCGGGCGGGTCCACCGCTTCGAGTCGCGCTTCGAGCGCTGGCGCCCGGTGCCCAAGGGCGGGTGGCGCGAGACCGGCGGGCCCGAGGAGCTGGGGGGCGTGCTCTACGACCTCGGCAGCCACCTGGTCGACCAGGCGCTGCAGTACCTCGGCCCGGTGACCGACGTGTACGCCGAAGCCGACGTCCGGCGTGCCGGGGCCGGCGACGACGACGCCTTCGTCGCGCTCACCCACGCGAACGGGGCCCGGTCGCACCTGTGGATGAGCGCGGTGGCCGGGCAGCTCGGGCCGCGCTTCCGCGTGCTGGGCTCGGAGGCCGCGTACGTCAAGTGGGGGCTCGACCCGCAGGAGGAGCGGCTGCGGGCGGGCGAGCGCCCCGACGGCCGTCCCGAGTGGGGCGCCGAGCCCGCCGAGCGCTGGGGGGTGCTCGGGGTCGAGGGGCGCAGCCGTCCGGTGGAGACCGTGCCGGGCGCCTACCTCGACTTCTACACCGGCGTCGCCGCCTGCCTTCGCGACGGCGCGCCGCCTCCGGTCGACCCGTCCGGGGTGGCCGACGCGCTGGCCGTCCTGCACGCGGCGCACACCTCGGCCGCCGAACGCCGCGTCATCTCCCTGGAACCCCCGCTGACCCCCACCGCCGCCTGATCACCCGGGGCGGCCGGCACACCGGCCGTCCCGCGGCGCACACCTCGGCCGCCGAACGCCGGGTCAGCCGCCCTGGAACCCCGCCAGACGGGGCCGGCCGTGTGGCGCGCCCGGCAGACCCGGCGGCGCCGGGCCTTCGGGCGTGCGGGGTCAGTCCAGGAGGCGGGCGCGCAGGGCGGTCGTGTCGGCGGCCGTCCAGCCGTGGCGGTCCAGCCAGCCGAGCGCGCCGTCGTAGGTCTCGTCGAGCACCCGCAGGAAGTTCTCCATGAACACCGGGCGCGGCCGGTGGCTCTCGGCGGGGCGGGAGTCCATGTCGGCGCGGTAGGTGTCGCTCTCCCGCAGGCGCGCGAGGATGCCCTCCAGGCGGTCGCCGGTCGCGGCGTAGTCGGTCACGATGGCCTCGCGGGTGGCTCCGGCGACCGAGAGGGCCAGCGCGCACACCACTCCGGTGCGGTCCTTCCCGGCCGCGCAGTGGACGATCGCCGCGCCGTCGCCGCTCGCCAGCACGCGCAGCGCCGCGACGACCGAGTCGGGCCGGTCGCGCAGGTAGCCGTGGTAGAAGCCGAGCACCCTGCGCTCGGCGTCATCGTGCTCGCGCCTGCCCTGCCAGGGGAGCACCTTGGCGCCGTCGACGCGGGCCCGCTCGCCGGGGACGCCGGTGTCGGCCTCGACGTCGGTGTTGCGACCGCCCTCGGGGAAGAGTGTCAGATGATGCACGGTGACCTCGGGCACCCGGGTGAGCGGGCCGGGCCCTTCGAGCGACACCTCGGTGGTGGTGCGCAGGTCCACCACGTCCGCCAGTTTCAGCTCGCCGACGAGGAGCGCGACGTCGGCGTCGGTGAGGCCCTGGAGGTTGTCGGAGCGCAGCACGCGTCCGAATCGTGTGGTCCCGCCGTCGACCGTGGGAAGACCGCCCAGGTCTCGCACGTTCGCGGCGCCGTCTAGAGCTATCCACCTCGTCAGATCGTTCATCACTTCCCAGCCTATATGCGCTTAATGTCCGCAAGGGAAATGCCGCGAGAGCACAGTGTCAAAAGACACCCCCCGGGCGTGGCGGCTGCCATCGTGGTCGCGGGCCGCGCGTGATGTAAAGAAGCGACCATTCGCTCCTCCACCCGCTTCCAGAGGAGTTCACGTGAAAACGCGAAGTCCCTCCCCCGGGCTCGTGCTCGATCCCTGGCTGCCGGCCGACATCGCCCGCGTGCTGCGCGACAGCCCCGAAGCACTCCAGGCCGTGCGCGCCGGCCGGACGCCGCCCGCGTCCGGGCCCGCCCCCGCCACCCTTCTGGGCATGACGGCGCTGCTGCTGTTCATGCTGCTGCTGACCGGCCCGTGGGGCATGGTCACCGTCGGCGCGGTCGCCACCGGCTTCCGCGGCGTCCAGCTGCTCGCGGGGGACCCCCGCGAACGCGAGGCGCGGCGCAGGCTGCGGATCGCGTCCGCGCACGCCGGCCGTTTCCTGCTGCCCGACGACTTCGACGCCGGATGCGGCGCGCTGATGGCCCGGGCACAGGACGCCGCCGCGACGGTGCTCGGCTCGCGGGTCAACCACGCCGGCCTGCTCGACGCGATCGACAACGCGGTCACCCTGCCCGCCGAGCTGTGGCGTCTCGGCCAGCGGCTGGCCGGTCTCACCCGGACCCGGGCCGAGCACGACCGCATCGTCCCGCGCGACCTGCCCGACGACGTCGCCCAGGCCTTCACCCCCTACGAGGAGGCGCTCGGCCAGGTTCTGCGCTCGCTGGAGACGCGCGTGGCCGCTCTGGAGGACTACGCCGGGGAGGTGGCGCGGGCGGACGCCGTCTACCTGGCGTACCAGCGGCTCGGGGTGCTGCGGGAGCGCACCCCGGACTACGAGCGCCTCCTGGCCGAGACCGCCGAGGACGACCCCGCCCTGTCCCCCGTGCTGCGGCTCACCGACCAGGCGCGGGAGATGGAGCTGACCTTCCGCGCGACCCTCACCACCGCCCGCAGGGCCGCCGACCACCTGCGCGCCCTCACCGCCGCCTGAGGACCACCCCCCGAGCCGGGGCCGGCCGTCCCCCACGCGCGCCGGCCCCGGCGCCAAGCACATGCCCGTTCGCACCGACCGCCGGGGGCGCGAGGAGGCGACCCCATCGGCCGGGAGGCGGCGCCGTCAGGAGCCCACTCTCGCCGGTCGCGCAGACGGCGCCGCCGGGAGGAGGCGACCCCCGCCGGTCGGGAGGTGGCGCCGCCGGCAGGTGACCTTCGCCGGTCGCGGAGGCGGCGGCGTCAGGAGGAGGCGACCTCGCCGGTCGGGGAGGTCGCGCCGGGGTGGGTCACCCGGCGAAGGACGCCCTGGGCGCGGGCCATGCCCGCCTGGTTGCCGAGGCTGCGGTAGAGCTCCAGGGCCTGCGTGACCGGCTCGCGGGCCTGCTCGGGACGGCCGGCGTCGGCGAGCACCTCGGCCAGGGTGCGCAGGCTCCTGGCCTGCCACCAGCGGTCGTCCAGCGCCTCGAAGCCGGCCACGGCGCGGCGCAGGGAGGCCACCGCGCGGTCGGTCCGGCCGATGCGGGCCAGGGCACGGCCCTCGGAGACCTCGCTGCGCGCCACGCCCCAGGAGTCGCCGAGCCGTTCCAGCGCCTCCTTGGCGGCCACCACCGACGCGTACTCCTGCAGGCCGTTCTCCGGGTCGCCGATCTCCCCCGCCGTCCGCAGGCAGCGGGCCTCCTCCCACTCCTCCCGCCGGTCGCGGAAGGCCTTGGTCGCGAACAGCAGGGCGTTGCGCGCGATGGCGTACTTCCGTTCGGCGGCCGCGTGGTCGCCCGCCGCCCGAAGCGCGCGGGCCTCGGCGCCCAGCACCTCGCCGAGCGCGCGCTGGGTCTGGGCCTCGGAGTAGCGGTTGGCGTCCTCCTGGAACACCGCCAGCGCCTCCTCCAGCAGCTCGCGGGCCTCGCCGAGCCGGCGCTGCGCTATCAGCAGCTCCGCCAGGTTGCGCTGGGTGCGCGCCGACCACCAGCGGTCGCCCTCGGCCTTGAACACGGCGACGGCGTCGACGAGGTAGCCCTTGCCCCGGTCCAGGCCGCCCTCGTTGAACAGCGCCATGCCGACCGAGCGCATCGCCCGGGCCGCCCACCAGGACTCGCCGAGGCCGGTGAAGATCTGCAGGGCGTGCTCGGCGTCGCGCAGCGCGTCCGTGCGGCTGCCCTGGCCCCCCAGCACGGCGGCCCGCTCCAGCAGGGCGATGCCGAGGGCGCGCGCGTCCCCCATCTGGACCGCCGCCTCGTGGGCGGTCTCGGCCGCGATCCGCCAGTCGGACCAGTAGGCGCGCAGCGAGTGGCTGAGCGAGCAGAAGGCCCGCCCCAGCCCCCAGGCCGGCTCCCACATGCCCAGGGCGCGCGCCTGGTGGACGGCGGCCAGCAGCGCGAACCGCTCGGCGTTGAACCACTCGGCGGCCGGGGCCTGCTCGTTCACCAGCACCAGCGCCCCGGCCTGGCGCTGCGCGCCGCGACGGCGCCAGTCCTGCGGCCAGCGGGCCGTCGCGGCGGCCTCGGCCCTGCGGCGGTACCCGCCGAGGACCCGCCCGACGGCGGCACGGCGCGCCTCCTCCGGCTCCTCCAGCACCGCGCGCTCGCGGGCGTAGAGGCGCACCAGGTCGTGCAGCCGGTACCGCGTCGGCGTGCTCGCGCCCGGGTCGCCCTCCTGGTGGAGGAACTCCACGAGCTGGGCGTCGACCAGCGACTCCAGCTGGTCCTCCCCGTCCATCGCCGAGACGCCGAGCAGGTCGCCCGCGACCCAGCCGGGGACGTCGGGCGCGGAGAGCAGGGCCAGCAGGCGCAGCAGGCGCCGCTGGATGTCGGTGCAGGTGTCGTAGCCGAGCTGGAGCGACGCGCGCACGCTGAGGTCGATCTTGGGCGCGACCTCCAGCTGGTCGAGGCGGCGGCGCTCGTCGCGCAGCCGCTCGGCGAAGTCGGCGAGCGTCCATCTCTCCCGGGTGCGCAGGCGGCCGCCGCAGATGCTGATCGCCAGCGGCAGCAGACCGCACATGCGGGCGATGCGCTCGGCCGACTCCGGGTCGGCGGCGACGCGGTCGTCCCCGGCGAGGCGGGCGAGCAGCTCCACCGCCTGGGCCTCGCTGAAGACCGACAGCTTGCGGTCGTGCGCGTTGAGCAGGAAGAGCGGCTGCCGCGAGGTGACGATGACCGCGCACCCCGAGTCGGGCGGGATGATGTCCCTGACCTGCTCGCCCCGCTCCGCGTTGTCCAGGAAGATCAGGATTCGGCGGCCCCTGGTCCAGGTCCACCACAGCTTCTGCAGCTCGCGCGGGCCGCCCGGGTCGGTGGTGAGCCGCACCCCCAGCGCGCGCAGGAACCCGAGCAGCACCTCCTCCGGCTCCACGGGCAGCTCGGTGCCGCGCAGGTCGAAGTAGAGCTGGCCGTCGGGGTAGGCGTCCTTGATCTCGTGCGCGAACCGCGTGGCCAGCGCCGACTTGCCGACCCCGCCCGGCCCGAAGATCGAGACGGTGAGCGGCGCCGCCGGGGCGTCCTTGCGGCCCGCGCGGCGGCCGGCGAACGCGCGGCGCAGCTCCGCCAGCGAGTCGCCTCGCCCGGTGAAGTGCTCGATGACCGGGGGAAGCTGCGCGGGCACCCCGTCGTCGCCCGCCGCCCCGGGCGACCCGGCGTCCTCATGCCCGCCGCCGCCGGTGGTGGCCCAGGTGAGCACCCCGACCAGCAGGGCGGCGAGCATGGTGACCGCCACCTTGACGGCGAGCGGCAGGTCCCAGACGTCCAGCGAGGTGGCCAGCACGCTCGCGACGGCGGCGCCGATGCCGGCCATCGAGGGCGCCAGGCGGACCAGCAGCCTGCGACGACGACGCGCGCCCGCCCGAGGGCCTGGCCGGTGACCGGCGCGGAGCCTCGGGGCGGTTCGCCGATCCAGTGGCCGCGACGGCCGAGGCATGCGTCCCTCCGAGGGGCGTGACGCGTCTTCTGCCCCGATTCAACCAGATGGACGGTGATCGCGCGCTTCGCCGGAAGGCGCGAACCGGCCGGCGGGCGCTCGGCTTCCTTTCGAACATCGCCCCGCCCGCGAAACACTCTTGTAACGGGGAACGCTTTACCGTGACCGTAATTCAGCTATCCGAAACGTTTAAATCGGACGACACACCCGAAATTTGCCCTTTCCCCGGTAATGCCACTTGCGAGATCATCTCTCCCTTAACCTGCTCTGGGCAAAGATCGGAGGAGCCACCGCGCCGGCTCCTGGACGCCCGTACGAGAAAGGGGAACGGTGATCCCGTCGTGACCGCGCTCATCGAGGTCCGTGACGCGACCGTCCGCTACCTTTCCACCGGGCAGACGGCGCTCGGCACGACCTCCCTCACGGTGCGTCGTGGCGACCTCACACTCGTGAGCGGGCCGTCCGGCTGCGGCAAGAGCACGCTCCTGCGCCTGCTCAACGGCCTCATCCCGCACGCCTACCGCGCACAGGTCGGCGGGGAGGTGCTCATCGGCGGCCGGCCGGCGGCCGGGCGCACCATCCGCGACCTCTCCTCGGTGGTCGGCACCATGCTGCAGGACCCGCGCAAACAGGTCGTCGGCGCCACGGTCGCGGCGGAGCTGGCCTTCGGCCCGGAGAACCTCGGGCTGTCCCGCGAGGAGATCGGGCGGCGGATCGCCGAGGTGGCCGCGCGCGTCGGCATCACCCATCTGCTGGAGCGCGCCACCGCCGAGCTCAGCGGCGGGGAGCTGCAGATGGTCGCCTTCGCGGGCGTGCTGGTGATGCGGCCCTCGGTCGTCGTGGTGGACGAGCCGCTCGCCAACCTCGACCCGGCGGCGAGCCTGCGGCTGATGCGCGAGGTGCGGCGGTTCGTCGACGAGGGCGGCGCCGCCGTGGTCGTCGAGCACCGGGTCGAGGACATCCTGGAGTTCGGTCCCACCGAGGTGCTCTACCTGGAAGGCGGCGTCACCGGCTACCAGGGCCCGGTCGCCGAGTTCCTGCGGGTGGCGCCGGTCGGGCACGTCAGGCTGCCGTTCTCCGCGCTGGTGGCCCGGGCCGCGGAGCTGCCCGAGGTCCCGCCCGCCCCGCCGCGCGCGCGGGAGCGGAACGCCGCGCCGCGCCTGGAGTACCGCGGTGCCCGGCTCGGGTACGGCGAACACACGGTGCTCACCGGAGTCGACCTCGCCCTGGGCCCGCGTGAGCGGGTGGCCGTCCTCGGGCCCAACGGCGCGGGGAAGTCCACCCTGCTGCGGGCCGCCGTGCTGCTCGTCGCCGCCTCCGCGGGCGAGGTGCTCGTGGACGGCGCGCCGGTCGCCGAACGGTCGGTGCTCAGCCTGGCCACCACCTTCGGGTACGTCTTCCAGAACCCCGGCCAGGCGCTGTTCAGCGCCACGGTGGCCCGCGAGCTGGCGTTCGGGCCGCGCAACCTCGGCCGGAGCCCCGAGGAGATCGCCGAGGAGTCCCGGCTGGCCCTGCGCGCGGTGCTGCTGGACGACGAGCAGGACGTCATGGAGCGCCCGCCGCGCACGCTGTCGTTCGGCCAGCAGCGGCGCCTCACCGTCGCGCTGGCGCTGGCGATGCGGCCGCGAACGCTCATCCTGGACGAGCCGACCGCCGGGCAGGACCTGCGCACCACCAACGAGTTCCTCGGCCACGCCCTCGCCGCCCCCAGCGTGGAGAGCGTCTACTTCATCACCCACGACGTCGACCTCGCCCTGACCCACGCCGACCGGGTCGTGGTCGTGGACGAGGGCCGCGTGGTCGCCGACGCCTCCCCCGCCGAGCTGGCACGCGACCGGCAGGTGTGGTCGCGCGCGGGCCTGCGCGCCACGAGCCTGGTCGCGGCGGCGCGCGACCACCTGCCCGACGCGGGGCCGCTCCCGCACCCGTTCGACCTGGCCCGGCGCCTGTCCACCCTCGAACGTTCCAACCCATCCCCCCAGGAAGGAACCGCACCATGACCTACGAACCAGCCAACACGGGCGCGGCCGCCCCACGGGAGCCGATCTTCGCGATCTCCTCCCGCACGGTCGTGTTCGGCGCGGTCGGCGCGGCGCTGTACGCCGTGCTCGGCCTGTTCAGCTTCATCATCCCGGGCACCCAGAGCGTCGCGGTGCGACCCGCGTTCGCGCTGGTGCCGTTCTTCGGCAAGCGCTTCGGCGTCGTCGCCGGCTTCTTCGTCGGCTTCGTCGGCAACGCGATCATCGACCTGATCTCGGGGTACGGCCTGACGTTCTGGAACTGGAGCGTCGCCAACGGCCTGGTCGGCGCCTTCGCCGGGCTGATCTTCGCCTACCTGCCGCCGATCAGGGGCGAGGCCCTGCGCCTGGTCGTCACGGCCCTGGGGTCCCTGGCGGCCACCGCGCTGGGCCTGCTGTTCGTCATCACCGACATCTGGGTGCAGGGCATCGACTTCACCACGTTCCTCACCCTCAACTACGGGCCCGCGCTGCTGGCCAACGGCATCGCCGTCGTCATCCTGACCCCCGCGCTGGACGCCGTCTGGGAGCCGCTGTCGAAGCGGACCGGACGGTAACAGTGGATGTCACGCCGCGCTATCTGGGCGCGGGGTCCTTCCTGAGCCGCCGCGATCCGCGGGTGCTCCTGCTGGTCCCCGTGCTGTACCTCGTAGCCGTGGCGGGGATCGACGACCTGCGCGCCATCCTGGCGTGCACGGTGGCCGCGCTCGTGTACTACCGCGCCGCGGGCATCCCGTGGCGCGGTGTGCGGGCCAACTGGGCCTTCATGCTGGCCTTCACCACCCTGCTCGTCGTCGTGAACAGCGTCATCACCTCGACCGACACCCGCGCCGGCGGCGAGGTGCTCTTCACGGTCCCGCTCACCGGCAGCGACATCACCTGGGCCACGCTGTCGTACGCCGCGACCGTTCTCGTGCGGTACATCTCCCTGGCCATGGTGAGCTTCCCGGTGGCGTTCAACATCCGGCCGTCCGACCTGGGGGTGGCGTTCGCGCGTCTCGGGCTGTCGCAGCGGCTGGCCTACGGCGTCGACCTGACGTTCCGCTTCCTGCCCTCCACGTGGGCGAGCTTCCGCGAGACCATCGACGCCCAGCGCATCCGGGGCTACGAGCACCCGCGCGGCCGCAACCCGGTGAAGCGGCTGCTCGCCCTGAAGCCGGTGGTCATCCCGGTGACCGTCAACGCGCTGATCGACGCCGAGGACACGGTCAACGCGATGGACCTGCGGGGGTTCGGCGGCCGCACGCGCACCTGGATGCGGGAGCTGGCCTTCGACCGCGTCGACTACTCGATCCTGGCGGGGTTCGCCGCCATGGCCGCGGTGATGGTGGCCGCCCGGTTCCTCGGCCTGACGGAGTCGGTATGGGTGCCGTGATCCACTCCGCGCCGCTGGTCATGCCGGTCTCCCGTCCCCCCGTCGCCGACGGCGCGGTGGCCGTGCGGCACGGCTGCGTGCAGGCCGTGGGCTCCCGCCGCGACGTCCTGGCCTCACACCCGGGGGCCGAGGAGATCCGCTGGCCGGGCATGCTGGTGGCCGGGCTGGTCAACGCCCACACGCACCTGCAGTTCACCCGCATGGCCGACGTCGGGCGCCGGGTGTACAGCACGTTCGAGGAGTGGTCGGGCGCCTTCGACGCGGTCTACTTCTCCTCCGCAGGCGCCGACTGGGCGTCGGCCGCCCGGGAGGGCGCGCTGCTCGCGCTGCGCCACGGCACGACGGCGGTCGCCGACGTCGTCACCGACGTCGAGGCGGTGCCCGTCCTCGCCGAGACGGGGCTGGCGGGCATCTCGTACCTGGAGGTGCTCGGCGACACCGACACGAGCTGGGCCCAGGCCGGGCGCCACAGGCTGGCCACCCACGTGCACGAACTGGGCGACTCCGCCGCGATCGGCGTCTCGCCGCACGCGCCGTACACCCTGGACACCGGAGTGCTGGCCGACCTCGCCATCCTCACCCGCGCGTTCGGGCTGCGCCGGCACATCCACCTGCTGGAGTCCGCGCACGAGCGGGAGTACACGGTGTCCGGCACCGGGCCCATCGCCCAGCTCGTCAGGGACCTGGGGTTCGACTTCGAGATCCTGCGCGTGGGCGGCACCGGGCACGGGCCGGTGGCGTTCCTTGACTCCCTCGGCCTGCTCGGACCGCAGTGCCACGTCGCGCACGGCGTCCACCTCGACGCCTCGGAGCGCGCGCTGCTTCGCGAGCGCGGCGTCAGCGTGGCCCTGTGCCCGCGTTCCAACCGCACCCTCGGCCTGGACGGCCCGCCGGTGGCCGCGCTGCTCGACGAGGGCGGCCCGATCGCGGTGGGCACCGACTCCCTGGCCTCCTCGCCCTCGCTCGACCTGCTCGAAGACGTCCGCCTGCTGCGCGACCTCGCCCGCGAGCAGGGCTACCGGGCGCCCGACCTGTCGCGGCGGCTGGTCGAGGCCGCGACGGCCGGCGGCGCCCGCGCCCTGGGCCTTTCCGCCGGGCCCGGCCGCATCGGCTCCCTCGCCCCCGGCTCGCGCGCCGACTTCGCCGTCTTCTCCGTCGACCCGGACGGGCGCGACCCGTACGACGCGCTGGTCGCCGACGGCGCGGGACGGTGCGTCGCCACCGTCACCGGCGCCGGGCGGGCAGGCCGCGTCCACCTTGCCGATTCCACCGCGGAGGTACGTCGTGGGTGCTGACCCCACAGTGAACGTCGCGGACCCGGGCCGGGCTCCGCGCCGGATCGCCTTCCCCCGGCCGAACGCCAGGCACGCGGACCCGGCGCTGCGCAACCGCACGATCCGCTTCAAGCTGTACTCGCTGCTCAGCCTGCCCATCGCCGCGCTCATCCTGCTGTGGGTGTTCATCACCGGGCACATCGTGGGCGACTTCTTCGAGCAGCGCAGGGCTGCCACGCTGTACGACCAGGTGGCGGCGCCCGCGCAGATGCTGGCCGAGCGGCTCGGGCTGGAGCGCCGGCAGTCCGCGCTGTTCCTCAGCGGCACCGGCCCCGAAGGCGGGCGCCTCGGGCCGGCGCGGCACGCGACCGACCAGGCGGTGGTGCTGTTCCACCAGCGCGCCACCTCCTTGGAGGGGCAGTCGGCCACCGGGCCCGAGGTCGTCGAGCGGGTGGTCGAGCTGGAGAGACAGCTGGAGAGCCTGACGGTGATCCGCGAGGACGTGGACGGCCGGGTGATGAGCCGCCTGCGCGCCATCCAGGAGTACACCCGCATCCAGGACACCCTCTACCGCCTTTACGACGGGCTGGTCACCGTCCCGGAGCTGTCGCTCTACCGGCAGGCGGTCGGGCTGCAGACCATCACCAGGGCGCGGGAGCTGCTCTCGCAGGAGGACGCCCTGCTCTCAGGGGCGATCGAGCAGGGTTCGCTGCCCGCCGAGGAGCAGCGGGCCTTCGCCCAGACGGTCGCCGGGCGGCGGCTGCTGCTCGGCCGCGGCGTCCAGGCGCTGGACGCCGAGCTGCGCCCGCCGTACGACCGGCTGCTGGACTCCACCGAGTACCGGCGGTTCACCACCATGGAGAACCAGGTCGTCTCGCGGGGCGACCTGCCCGTGGACGCCACCGCCTGGCAGCCGCTGGCCCAGACGCTGGGGGCGCGCATGGACACGCTCGCCGCCGACCGGGCCCGGATGCTCAACGACCGGGCGAGCGCCGGCGCGTCGGTCATCATCACGCAGATCGTGGTCGCGGGCGGCGTCGGCCTGCTGGCGATCCTGGCCGCGGTGGTGCTGTCGACCCGGCTCGGCCGCGGGCTCGCGCGTGAGCTGACCGACCTTCGCAGCGCGGCCCTGGACCTCGCCGACGTGCGGCTGCCGCGCGTGGTGGCCAAGCTGCGCGACAGCGAGCCGGTGGACGTGGACACCGAGGCGCCGCCCATCGTCATCGACGGCACCACGGTGGAGGCGCAGGACGTCGCCCAGGCGTTGTCGACGGTGCGGCGCACCGCGGTCGAGGCCGCCGTCGGGCAGGCAGACCTGCGCAAGGGCGTCAGCCAGGTGTTCCGCAACCTGGCCCGGCGCAACCAGTCGCTGCTGCACCGCCAGCTCACCCAGCTCGACACGATGCAGCGCAAGACCAACGCGCCCGACGCGCTGGCCGACCTGTTCCGCCTGGACCACCTCACCACGCGCATGCGGCGCCAGGCCGAGGGCCTGATCATCCTCTCGGGCGCCCCGGCGGGCCGGGCGTGGCGCAAGCCCGTGCCGATGCACGACGTGGTGCGCGGAGCGGTCGCCGAGGTCGAGGACTACAAACGCGTCACCGTGCTGCCGATGTCGGACACCGCGCTGGTGGGGACCGCGGTCGCCGACGTGATCCATATGCTGGCCGAGCTGGTCGAGAACGCCACCGTGTTCTCCCCGCCGAGCACCCGCGTCACCATCAGGGGCCAGCTCGTGGGCCGGGGCTTCGCCGTCGAGATCGAGGACCGGGGCCTCGGCATGAACGACGAGGACCGCGCCGAGGTCAACCGCCGTCTCATCGACCCCCCGGAGTTCAACCTGGCCGACAGCGACCGTCTGGGCCTGTTCGTGGTGAGCCGCCTGGCCTCCCGCCACGACGTGATGGTCACCCTCCGCCGCTCCCCCTACGGCGGCACCACCGCCGTGGTCCTGCTCCCCCACTCCTTGATCATCCCCCCACCCCAAGACCCCCCGGCCCCCGACCGCCCCCCGACCCCCGCCGACCAGCCCGCCACCACCGACCCCCACTAGGCCACCATCCAGCGCCGCCACCCACCGTCTCCCGTCTCGCCTCGGGGCGGTTACAGGAGGTCGGTGGCCAGGGCTTGGGGGAGGTCGGTGATGCGGTTGACGACGAGGTCGGCCAGGGCGGCGTCGGGGCGTTCGGCGTGGAGGTGGCCCCAGGGGCCGCGGCGGAGCAGGGCGGTGCGCATGCCGGCGGCGCGGGCGGGGAGCACGTCGTTGTCGAGGCGGTCGCCGACGTAGAGGATCTCGGCGGGGTCGCGGCCGACGACGGCGGCGACCTTCGCGAAGAACGCCTGGTCGGGCTTGCTGACGCCCCACCCCGCCGAAGTGTGGACGGAGTCGGCCGGGAGGTCCATCGCGGTCAGCGCGTCGTAGGCCTGGGGGGGCTGGTTGCCCGCGATGACCACCCGGTACCCGGCCTCGCGCAGCGCCGCCAGGCCGGGGCGCACGTCGGGATACAGGTCGTCGGCGTCGAAGTTCTCCCTCAGGCCGTCCGGATCCTCCCGCCGCCAGGCGTCGATCTCGGCCGCGAGGTCGAGGCCGGGCCGCACCACCTGGAAGGCGTGCGCGTGCGGCAGGTCGAGCGCGGCCATGCCGCCGAGCACGCCGAGCATGGTGAACCGCGACACCCCCAGCCGGTCGGCCCAGCGCGACCAGATGCGCGTCTCGTCGATGAGCGTCTCCCCGACGTCGAACACCAGCGCACGGATCACCCGGACAGTCCTCTCTCTCGGCCCGTCACGACCCTACTCGCCGTCGTTCCTCACCTTTCCGGCGGTGCCCCGCCATGCTCACAGAGCTCCAGAGAACCCGCCGGCCCCTTCAACCGCGTTCCGGTGCATTTCGTGATATATGAGCATTTATATTCGCCCACCTGGCCGAAAGCGGACAGGCAGGCACAGCCAATTGCCCCGAATATTCGTCTGATTTACACTGCTCAAGCTGCCGATTCCCGCTTGATTTCTCGCCCCGCCATTCGGCGACGACTTCCCTCTGATCTGCACGACAAACCCTCTACGGAAGGGGCTCTTCATGATGCCCGTCCAGCCCTCCCCCGACAGCGCCATGCGTGGTGATCGGACGAGGCCGAAGCCCGAACCGGGGAAGCCCGCGCCCACCGACTTCCAGCTGCTGCTGGCCCGGCTGGAAGACCATGTGAAGGAAGCCGGCGTCACCCAGGTGATGATCTCCCAGCCCGCGCTGAACCTGTTCCAGGCCGCCGTCGCCGACCCCGGCATCGACGCGCTCCCCGCCCACCAGAAGCAGAACCTCGACGTCCACGTGGACGCGGCGATGCACGCCTGCGCCTTCATGGTCGCCGGCAGCTCGGTCCAGGGGTACGTGGACATGGTCACGCTGAAGGCGGCCGCGTCGTACGGGGCGGACGTCCTGCACCACGAAGCGACCGAGGCCGAGAGGGAGCAGGTGAAGGCACGGGTGCGCGCGCGGTTCGAGCCGCACGTCGTCGCCGCCGAGCGGCAGGTCTACGCGAACACGGCCGCGATCCCCGCCGACATCAAGGCCCTGATCGCCAACCACGCGCCCAACTCGCTGAAGGACCCGCTCACCGAGGCCGCCGAGCAGGTCCGCGCCGCGAGCCATATGCCGGTCGACCCCGACGTCGGCCAGAAGGCCAAGCTCGCCGAGGCCCTGGAAGCGCTGCCGGTGGTGAAGGCCATGTACAGCGGCAAGATCGCCAAGGGCTCCGGCGCCGAGGGCGGCAGCCTTCCCAAGATCGTCGCGACCGACGGGGCCAAGACGCAGAAGCACTTCCAGAAGCACGCCGAGGCGTTCTACAAGAACGCGCCGATCGGGATGATGATCTACGCCGCCCTCGTCCTCCCGTCCCGCCGCCCGCCGGAGCAGCACGTCGCGAACATCGAGATCACCGAGGACACCGTCGAGCCCGGCCGGTTCTGGATCGGCACCCGCGTGACGAAGTACCGCGCGAACGCCGCGCGCGTCGGCAACAAGGTGTGCCTCTCGGTGATGGACGAGATCTCCACCGTCGTGCACGAGATCGGCCACCAGGTCGAGTTCTACCTGCCCGTGGTCGAATGGATGCGCCTCCAGCGCATTCTCCACACGCGCATGAACGGCGCCGTGCTTCTCGACATTTACGGCGACGGAAAAGAACCCGCCTACGACGTGACCGCGATGCCCGCCTTCGAGCATTACTACGGGCTCAAGGGACAGAGCAGAACCGGAAAGCTGTATCCCGCCAAGGTGTATTCGTCGGGCGACACCGAGCTGGTCTCGATGACCATGCAGTTCTTCAGCCAGCCGGACACCGCGAAGCTCATGATCCAGCTCGACCCGGTGCTGGCCGGCACCGTCCTGCGCGCCATCCGCCCCGACGACTTCGCCGCCGACAGGTTCCCCGTCGACATGGCCCAGCTCCTCCCGTCCTGACCACGCTCCAGGCGGGGAGGGCGGAGCACGCCACAGCCTCACGGGCGCTTCCCGCCGCCCACCCGCGAACACCGGAGAGGTCACTCAGCTAGACCCAGGAGGGCCGGGCCACCCCCGGCCCTCCCGCATGTCCGGCCCTCCACGCCTCCAACCTTCCACACTTAGTCAGCGGAAGATCACCCACCGCGTTCAACACCCTTCCGCACGCCTCACCTGGAATACTGAGTGTGTCCGACCGAACACGGAAAGGACCGAACCATGGCCACCACGACGAAGAAGTCCCGCACCAAGCGCGTCCCCCCTTCGCCCCCGTCCCCCCCGCCCGCCATTGAGTTCGCGGACCTCACGCAGCCGCAAGAGGAGACCGCCGCACTCCAGCCGCCCCCCGGCCCGCAGCCGAAGCCGGAACCACGGCCACCGGCACGACATGCCACGTTCGTTCCTTCGCCGGAATCGGGGGACCTTCCCCTCCCGACCACACCGCGCGAACTGTTCGACGCCCTGCCACAGCTTCCCCTCCACATCGAGATTCTCAACGGGAGAATGATCGTGAGCCCGATGGGCACCCCCGAGCACGGCCGTTCCGCCATGCAGTTGTACCGCGCCCTCCTGCCGTGCATCGACGCGCGGGGCTGGGAGGCGTTCACGGGAAACGTCGACGTGTGCGCCGAGGGGCCACGTGAGCCGCTCGTTCCCGACTTCGTGCTCGCGCCCGTCGACTGCCCGCGCTGGGGCCTGCGCGAGCTGCTGTCCTCCGGTCTGGTGCTGGTGGCCGAGGTGGTGTCGGCGGGCAGCGTTCGTGAGGATCGAGAGGAGAAGCCCCGCGTCTACGCGCGTGGGAACGTCCCGATGATGCTCGTGATCGACCCGGTGGCCTCGCCGCCGGCGGTCAGCCTGTTCGGCGATCCCGAGGACGGCCGGTATCAGACGGTCACCCAGGTCACCATGGGCAAGCCCCTGCACCTGCCCGAACCGATCGACTTCGACCTCGACACCGCGATCTTCCTCCCCTGAGCGCCCGGCCGGTGGGCCGACACGGTCGCGGGGCGGGCCAGGCACGGGCGCCGACGGTGGGCGGATCAGGGGAGCAGGTCGGCCATGGCCTTGCGGATGCGTTTCTCCGAGACGGGGTACGGGGTGCCGAGGGTCTGGGCGAAGAAGCTGACCCGGAGCTCCTCCAGCATCCAGCGGACGGCGACGACGCGCTCCTCGGTGCGGCGCTCGGGCGGGAGGCGGTCGAGGGTCTCCTCGTAGGCGGCGTGGATCTCGTCGAGCTGGAGCATCCGCTCCCGGTCGCGGTAGGGGTCGTCGGGCAGCTTCTCCAGGCGGCGTTCGACCGCCCTGAGATAGCGCTGCAGGTCGGGGAGCCTGCGGAAGCCGGTGCCGGTGACGAAGCCCGGGTGGATCAGGCCCGACAGGTGCTCGCCGATCTCCTCCAGGGTGTCCGCCGGGCTCTTCATGCCGCTCAGGGTGGTGCGGGCGGCCTGCCAGACGGTGAGGATTCCCTCGACGCGCGAGACGACCTCGGACGTCGTGTCGTACAGCTCGGCGCGCACGTGGTCGTGGATGCGCCTGAAGTGCTCGGCGGTCCAGGCGGGGCCGCCGGCCTCGGCGATGAGCTTGTCGGCCGCGCAGGTGACGCAGTCCTCGAACAGCGCGGCGGCGTCGCGGTGCGGGCTGTGGCTGAGGGCCAGCTTCTGCCTGGTGGTGAGGCCGCGCAGGATGGCCTTGGCCGGTGAGGTGACGTTCAGCAGCACCAGGCGGCGGGCGCCGGCCCACATCGCGGCGCGCTGCTCGGCCTCGGTCTCGAAGACGCGGACGGCGACCCCCGCGCCCTCGTCGACCAGGGCGGGGTAGGCGCGCAGGCGGCCCTGCTCGAACACCTTGGGCAGCTCGCCGATGGTCCACGAGCGCAGGCCCGAACGTTCGAGATGCTCGCCCGCGCGGGCGAGCGTGGCGCGCATCTTGGGGGCGAGGCGTCGTTTGAGCGCCGTGAGGTCCTTGTCCTCGGCGACCGTGCGCCTGCGCTCGTCGACCACGCGGTAGGTGACGCGCAGGTGGTCGGGCAGGCGCGCCGGATCCCAGGCGTCCGGCGGCACCCGTACGCCGGTGAGGTTGAACAGCTCGCGGCCGACGGCCTCGGTCAGCGGCTCGCCGCCCGGGGTCACCCGCTCCAGGACCCGCTTGGCGAAGTTCGGCGCGGGCACGAAGTTGCGGCGCACCGGCTTGGGCAGCGAGCGGATCAGCTCGGTGACCAGCTCCTCGCGCAGGCCGGGGATCTGCCAGTCGAAGCCGTGGTCCTCGACCTGGTTGAGCACCTGCAGCGGGACGTGCACGGTGACGCCGTCGGCGTCGGCGCCCGGCTCGAACTGGTAGCTGAGCCGCATGCGCTGGCCCTGCTGCCGCCACACGTCGGGGTAGGCGTCCTGCAGGCCGCCGGCGTCCGCCCCCTGGTTGATGAGCATGTCGGTGGAGAACGTCAGCAGCTCGGGCTCGGACTCGCGCGCGGTCTTCCACCAGGAGTCGAAGTGGGCGGCCGACACCACGCTCTCGGGCACCCGCTGGTCGTAGAAGTCGAAGAGCGTCTCGTCGTCCACCAGGATGTCGCGGCGCCTGGCGCGGTTCTCCAGCTCCTCGACCTCCGACAGCAGCCTGCGGTTCTCCTTGAGGAAGCCGTGGTGGGTCTCCCAGTCGCCCTCGACCAGGGCGTGCCGGATGAACAGGTCGCGCGACAGCTCCGGGTCGATGCGGCCGTAGTTGACCTTGCGGTCGACCACGATGGGCACCCCGTACAGCGTGACCTTCTCGAGCGCGACGACGGCGCCCTGGTTGCGCTCCCAGTGCGGCTCGCTGTAGTTGCGCTTGACCAGGTGGGCGGCGAGCGGCTCCACCCACTCGGGCTCGATCTTGGCGACCACCCGCGCCCACAGCCGGGAGGTCTCCACCAGCTCGCCGGCCATCACCCAGCGGGGCTGCTTCCTGGCCAGCGCCGAGCCGGGGAAGATGGCGAAC
This sequence comes from Sphaerisporangium sp. TRM90804, assembly GCF_029846175.1. Classification (GTDB taxonomy): domain Bacteria; phylum Actinomycetota; class Actinomycetes; order Streptosporangiales; family Streptosporangiaceae; genus Sphaerisporangium. The sequence continues at coordinate 332,761 of NZ_JARWAC010000002.1, forward strand.
CGCGCGTTGCGCGCCCCGACGTACTCACGCATCGGACGCCGGCGCGGGCCTTCGTCCTTCTTGTCGGCCTTCTCGACGTCCATCAGCCCGATGTGCGACAGCAGCCCGGCCAGCAGGGAGACGTGGATGCGCTGCGCGTCGGGCCGGACGGTGTTGAGGGTGACGCCCATGCCCTTGGCGACCTGCTTGAGCTGGCTGTAGATGTCCTGCCACTCGCGCACGCGCAGGTAGTTGAGGAAGTCGGCCTTGCACATGCGCCGGAACTGGCTGGAGGACAGCTCGCGCTGCTGCTCGCGGATGAACTCCCACAGGTTGAGATAGGTGAGGAAGTCCGACTCCTTGTCGACGTAACGCGCGTGCTTCTGGTCGGCCTGGGCCTGCTTCTCCGAGGGCCGCTCCCGCGGGTCCTGGATGGACAGCGCGGCGGCGATCACCATGACCTCGGCGGCGCAGCCGTTGCCGTCGGCCTCCAGCACCATGCGGGCCAGGCGCGGGTCGATCGGGAGCTGCGCGAGCCGGCCGCCGACCGGGGTCATCTTGCGGTGCTGGTCGAAGGCGCCCAGCTCGATGAGCAGGTTGACGCCGTCCTTCACCTGCCGCTGGTCGGGCGGCTCGACGAACGGGAACGCCCCGATGTCGCCCAGGCCGAGCGAGGTCATCTGCAGGATGACCGACGCCAGGTTGGTGCGCAGGATCTCCGGGTCGGTGAACTCCGGCCTGCCGGTGAAGTCGTCCTCGTCGTACAGGCGGATGCACACGCCGTCGGAGGTGCGCCCGCAGCGGCCCTTGCGCTGGTTGGCGGACGCCTGCGAGATCGGCTCGATCGGCAGGCGCTGCACCTTGAGCCGGTGGCTGTAGCGGGAGACGCGGGCGAAGCCGGGGTCGACGACGTACTTGATGCCCGGCACGGTGAGCGAGGTCTCGGCGACGTTGGTGGCCAGCACGATCCTGCGCCCGCGGTGCCGCTGGAACACCCGGTGCTGCTCGCCCGCCGACAGCCGGGCGTACAGCGGGAGGACCTCCTCCTGGCGGCCCTTGAGCGCCTCGGCGGTGTCCCTGATCTCGCGCTCGCCGCTGAGGAAGACCAGGATGTCGCCGGGCCCCTCGGCGCACAGCTCGTCGACCGCCTCCACGATGGCCTGCGCCTGGTCCTCCTGCTCCTCGGTGATCGGCCGGTAGCGGACCTCGACGGGGTAGGTGCGGCCGGACACCTCGACGATGGGCGCGCCGCCGAAGTGGCGGGAGAACCGGTCGGGGTCGATGGTGGCCGAGGTGATGACGACCTTCAGGTCGGGCCGGCGGGGCAGCAGCTGCTTCAGGTAGCCGAGGATGAAGTCGATGTTGAGGCTGCGCTCGTGCGCCTCGTCGATGATCAGCGTGTCGTACCGGGACAGAAGCCGGTCGCGCTGCATCTCGGCCAGCAGGATGCCGTCGGTCATCAGCTTGACCAGGGTGCCCTCGCCGGAGTGGTCGGTGAAGCGCACCTTGTAGCCGACGGCCTCGCCCAGCGGGGTGTCCAGCTCCTCGGCGATGCGCTCGGCCACCGTGCGGGCGGCGATCCGCCGCGGCTGGGTGTGCCCGATCTGGCCCCTGACCCCCCGGCCGAGCTCCAGGCAGATCTTGGGGATCTGCGTGGTCTTGCCGCTGCCGGTCTCCCCCGCGACGATGACCACCTGGTTGTCGCGGATGGCCGCCAGGATGTCGTCCTTGCGCTGGCTGACCGGCAGGTTCTCGGGGTAGGTGATCGGCGGCGTCAGCGCCCGCCGGGCGCCGACCCGGGCCTCGGCCGCCTGGATCTCGCTGGCGACCTGCTCGGTGATCGCCCGCAGCGCCTTGCCGTCCCTGACCCTCCTGGCGCCGTCGAGGCGCCGGCGCAGCCTGAGCTCGTCGCGCAGCATGAGCGCGGGCAGGCGGTCCTGAAGGTCGGTGAGGGGTGATTTCAACGCAGGCGTTCCCATGATCGCTTTCCCGGCCGTCCCGTCGGACGGCCGCCACCCGAAAGGATAAGCAACCCGCCCCCGGTCACCGCCAATCGATTACCGGGAGCGATCAGGCCGGGCCCGTCAGCGGGAGATCAACATCAGCCCCGGCGAGTCTTCGACGAACTTCAGCGTCTTCTCCAGGCACACGATCGCGCCCCTGCGCGGACGGTTGCTGAAGCGCACGTCGTCGGCGAGCGCGCGCATGATCTGCAGCCCGCGGCCGTTCTCGGCCATGGGAGAGCCGTCCTCGCCGAGGTCGAGCGGGGACTTGCTGCCTTCGACCTGCTCGGGGGTGAACCCGCTGCCGGTGTCGACCACGGTGATCACGCACTGGTCTCCGGCGAGCTCGACGCTGACGGTGTACTCGTCGGCCTCGGTGGCGTGCCTGATCACGTTCGAACACGCCTCGGAGAGCATCAGCTCGATGTCGTCCCTGATCGAGCGCTCGACCCCGAGCACGTCCAACTCCGCTCCGAGCACCTGCCGGGTGACGGACACGCTCGCCGCGTCCCGCGGCAGGCGCAAAGAGATGGTCACCTCCATGCTTCCTCCATCCCAAGCATCCGCGTGTGTCTCATCGTCCGTTACTAGGTGCCCTCAGAGACCGGCCCAAACACCGAGGTCGTCCGTCAACGACGATCTCCCCCGCGCAGGGCCGCTCCCTTCAGGCGCGCACTCCCGCGCCCACGGGGGGAACGGCCGCCAGCGCCGCGCCGATGATGCCCGCGTTGTTCTGCAGGGCGGCGGTGACGACCGGCGTGTTCGGCAGGTGGATGTGCGGGAGGAACCGCTCGGGCTTCTTGCTGACCCCGCCGCCGATGACGATCAGGGACGGCGACAGCAGCATCTCGACGTGCTCCAGGTACTCCTGCACGCGGTGCGCCCACTTGTCCCAGCTCAGGTCGTGCTTCTCGCGGGCGTGGTCGGAGGCGCGGTGCTCGGCCTCGTGGCCGTCGATCTCCAGGTGCCCGAACTCGGTGTTCGGGACGAGCACGCCGTCCATGATCAGGGCGCTGCCGATGCCGGTGCCGAAGGTGAGCATGAGGATCAGGCCCTTGCGGCCCCGCCCGGTGCCGAACCGCGCCTCGGCCACGCCCGCGGCGTCGGCGTCGTTCAGGACGACCACCTCCCGGCCGGTGGCCTCGGTGAACAGCTTGCGCGCGTCCAGGCCGATCCACGCGCGGTCGACGTTCGCGGCGGTGCGGGTCACCCCGTCGGCGACCACGCCGGGGAAGGTGACCCCCACCGGGCCCGTCCACGAGAAGTGGTCCACGATCTGGCGGACCACCTCGGCGACCGGCGCGGGCTCCGAGGGGGACGGCGTAGGGATGCGGAAGCGCTCGCCCAGCAGCGTCCCGGCCTCCGTGTCGACCGGGGCGCCCTTGATGCCCGACCCGCCGATGTCGATACCCAGTACGTTCATGACACTCCTCACCGAAGCCCGTGCGGCCGGGCGCCTACGTCTTCGTCCCGTCTTCCCGCGCGGGGGCGGGTCGAACAGGCCGAGAAGGCACATCTACCACTGGATCACCGGATCGGCGGTATCGAGGGGACCGATCTGGTAGGGATGTCTAGGTGATTCCCATCCGCGTTCCCCTGGTGACGGCCCTGGCGACCGCGGTGCTGACCACCGGCACAGTGGGCTGCGCCGCCCCGGCGGCACCGGTCTCCGGCTCCGGCGCGCCGGCCCCCGCCTCCGGGGCCCCCGCCTCCGCCGCGACGCCGGCCGCCTCCGGCGGCACGCCGACGGCCGGCGCCAACGGGGCACCGGCCTCCGCCGGCACGAGCACGCCCCCGCGGCCGGCCTCCGCCACGGCGCCGCGCGTGCCGGCCGGCACCACGGCGGCGTACATGGTCGTCGACCGGGTCACGGGCAAGGCGACGCTCTCCCGCAACGCGCACGCCCGGTTCAGGTCGGCGTCCGTGGTCAAGATCCTGATCGCCCTGGACTACCTGGAGTCCCGCGAGGCGGGCGCCGAGATCCCGTCCGGCGACCGCGCCCTGCTCGCCCGCATGCTCCGGTCCAGCGACGACGACGCCGCCACCTCCTTCTGGGGACGCGGCGGCCAGGGAAAGATCATCTACCGCATGGCGCGCCGGGCCGGGCTGCGCGACTCCGGGCCGCCGCCCGCCGGAAAGCCCGGCTTCTGGGGCTACACCGCGCTCAGCGTGTCCGACGTGGTGCGCACCTACCGCTACCTGCTCGATCACGCCAGGCCCGCGAACCGCGCGCTGATCCTCGGGCACCTGCGCGCCGCCACCGAGTGCGCCTCCGACGGCTTCGACCAGTACTTCGGCATCCCGCGCGCCGTCCCCCGACCCTGGGCCGTCAAGCAGGGCTGGTCGGGCTACGGCACCGTGCCCGCGGTTCCCTGCTCCGGCGCGGCCGGCGCCTCGCCGCCCGCGGGCGGCGCGTCCGGCCCCGCGAGCACCCCGGCCCCGGCGCGCACGCCCGCGCCCGGCACCGTGCGCCTCACTCCCCCGGTCGACCTCAGCCGCCCGGTCCTGCACACGACGGGCCTGGCCGGCAAGGGCGACCGCCTGATCCTCGCCGTGCTCACCCTCCAGCCGGCCGGCTCGTCGTACCGCGACTCCGCCGCCCGCCTGACCACCCTCGCCAAGCAGGTCTACCTCGCCGGCCGTCCGGGCTAGACGCATGGGTCTCCCGTGGCCGGCGAGTCGGGCCGGCGGCCGTACCGACCGAAGGGAGCCCCGGCGGTGATCGTTATCGCCCACCTCAGCGACGTCCACGTCGACGACGACCGGCGCAGCGTCGAACGCACGCGCGCCGTCATGGAATACCTGGAGGATCTCCCCTACGACCTGGACGCCGTCCTGGTCACCGGGGACATCGCCGACCACGCCCTGCCGGCCGAGTACGAGCGGGCCCGCCGGCTGCTGACCTCCCGGCACCCGCTGCTGATCTGTCCCGGCAACCACGACGAGCGCGCCGCGTTCCGGCGGCACATGCTCGGGCAGCCGGAGTCGGCGTCACCGGTCAACCAGGCGCACCACGCGCCCGGCGTCGTCATCGCCCTGTGCGACTCCTCCGTGCCCGGCAAGGACGAGGGCTTCCTGGAGGACGAGACGCTCGCGTGGCTGGACGACGTCCTGGCGCGGGCCCCGGCCGGGGTGCCCGTCCTGGTCGGCTTCCACCACCCGCCGGTCCCGCTGCACATCCCCTACGTCGACGCCATCCGCCAGTTCGGCGCGGAGCGCCTCGCCGCGATCGCGGCCCGCCGCCCCAACCTCACGGCCTTCCTGGCCGGGCACGCCCACACCTCCGCGGCGACCACCTTCGCCGGGCGCCCGCTGCTGGTGGCGCCGGGAGTCGTCTCCACGCTCCGGCTCCCCTGGGAGCACCGGGCGCACGCCGAGGACCCCCTCGACCTCGCGCAGCCGCCCGGGGTCGCCTTCCACGTCCTGGACGACGCGGGGCGGCTGACCACCCACTACCGGGTCGTCCCGTGAACGGCCGGACGCCCGCCGCCGGCGGTGCCGGGGCGGGCGTCCAGGCGTCCGGGCGCTAGCGGGGGGACATGGCCGGGGCGCGGTCGGCGGGCGGGGCCGGGGGCGGTGCCGAGTTGCCGGCGTGGTCGTCCACCAGGGTGGCCTCGTCGAAGGGAGCCCGGCCGGCGAGGACCTCCTCGGCGCGGTCACGGTCGAAGTCGTCGACCCACGTGGCGATCAGGACGGTGGCCACGGCGTTGCCGGCGAAGTTGGTCAGCGCGCGCGCCTCGGACATGAACCGGTCGATGCCGACGATGAGGCCCACGCCGTCCACCAGGGCGGGGCGGTGCGACTGGAGCGCGCCGGCCAGCGTGGCGAGGCCCGCGCCGGTGACGCCCGCGGCGCCCTTGGAGGCGATCATCATGAAGATCAGCAGGGAGACCTGCTCGCCGATCGACAGCGGGGCGCCGGTCGCGCTGGCCACGAACAGCGTCGCCATCGTCAGGTAGATCATGGTGCCGTCGAGGTTGAACGAGTAGCCCGTCGGCACGGTGATGCCGACGACCGTGCGGCTCGCCCCGAGGTGCTCCATCTTGGCGATCAGGCGGGGAAGCGCCGACTCCGAGGAGGACGTCGACAGGATGAGCAGGAACTCGCGGCCCAGGTAGCGCAGCAGCGACCAGAGGTTGATACGGGCGACGAGCCACAGCACAGGGCCGAGCACGAAGCCGACGAACAGCACGCAGGTCAGGTAGAAGCCCAGCATGAGCATGCCGAGGCTCGCCAGCGCGTCGAACCCGCCCGCGCCGGTGACCGCCGCCATGGCGCCGAACGCGCCGATCGGGGCGGCCCACATGATCATGGCCAGGATGCGGAACACCAGCCGCTGGATGTGGGCGATGCCGGACAGGATCGGCGCCCCGCGGGTGCCCATGAGCTGCAGCGCGAAGCCGGTGAGCAGCGCCACCAGCAGCGTCTGCAGCACCTGCCCCTCGGTGAACGCCGAGACCAGCGTCGTCGGGATGATGCCGAGCAGGAAGGTGACCGTGTCGCTCTCGCCGCCCTTGGCGGCCTGCTCCTCGCCGGCCTTGCGCAGCTCGTCGGTCAGCAGCAGGCCCTCGCCCGGGTGGACCAGGTTGCCCACCACGAGGCCGATGAGCAGCGCGACCAGGGACATGGTGATGAAGTAGCCCAGCGCCAGGCCGCCCACCTTGCCGACCTTGGCGGCCTGCGCCACCGAGCCGACGCCGAGCACGATGGTGCAGAAGATGATGGGGCTGATCATCATCTTGATCAGGTTGACGAAGCCGGTGCCGAGCGGCTTCAGGGCCACCCCGGCGTCGGGGGCCGCCAGGCCGACCGCGATGCCCGCGATCACCGCGATGATCACGCCGATGTACAACCAGTGAGTGCGGTCCCGGTGCGCCGGGCGCGGGGACGGGTCCGGGGGCTGAGGCGCCGCCGGGGGCGTAGGCGTGGTCACGCGGCCCTCCTTGTCGTGGTGAGGATGGTGTTACGTCCGGTCGAGCGACTATGCCGCGCGCAGTGACCTAGGTCACCATTGCGTACATTTCGTGCATTGCGGTGGTTGGCCGTAGTGTGCCCGCGACGAGCAGGAACGCGCTCCGGCGGCCATGACGGCTCGCTACCCCCGGAGACGCCCGACCATGTGAAGCCGGCGGTGATCCTTGAACAGCCCCGCTGAGCCCCCACGTCCAAGCCGATGAACGCGACGGTACCGAGAAGGATCAAGGCACGCCTGGGACGGCTGAGCCTGGCGCGCCAGATGCTCGCGCTCCAGGTGGTGGTCGTCGGCGTCACCGTGGCGGGCGGCATCATGCTCGCCGCCTTCCAGACCCGCGACCTGCTCGTCGACGAGGCCGCCAGGACGGCCGGCGCGACGGCGGTGAGCGTCGCCGCGTCCCCGTCCGTCCTCGACGCGCTCGACGACCCCGACCCCTCCGCCGCGCTCCAGCCGTACGCCGAGCGGGTGCGCCTGGAGGCCGGGCTGGACTTCATCACGATCATGAGCACGGCCGGGCTGCGGTACACCCATCCGGACCCCGGGCGCATCGGAGGCCGGTTCCTCGGCAACACGGCGCCCGCCCTGGCCGGGACCACGTTCACCGAGACCTACACCGGCACGCTGGGGCCGTCGGTGCGCGCCGTCACGCCGGTGCGCGACGCCGGCGGGCGGGTGCGCGCGCTGGTCAGCGCGGGCATCACGATCGAGAAGATCAGCGCGCAACTCCGCGAGCGGGTGGTGGGCGCGGTGCTCACCGGCGCGCTCGGGCTGTCGGCGGGCACCGCGGGCACGTACCTGGTCAGCGCGCGCCTGCGCCGCCAGACCCACGGGATGCGGTCGGCCGAGCTGAGCCGCATGTACGAGTACCACAACGCGATCCTGCACGCGGTGCGCGAGGGGCTCCTGCTGCTGGACGGCGAGCACCGGCTGACCCTGTCCAACGACGGCGCGCGGGAGCTGCTCGGCCTGCCCGCGGGCGCCGAGGGCCTGCACGTCGCCGACCTCGGGCTGCCGCCCTCCCTGGCCGAGTCCCTGGACTCCGGCGAGGACCGCGCCGACGAGATCCACCTGACCGGCGATCGGGTGCTCGTGGTGAGCTGCGCCGTCGTCCGGTCAGGCTCACGCTCGCTGGGCACGGTGGTGACCCTGCGCGACCACACCGAGCTCCAGGCGCTCACCGGCCAGCTCGACGCCGAGCGCGGGTTCGCCGAGTCGCTCCGCTCGGCCGCGCACGAGGCGGCCAACCGGCTGCACACGGTGGTGACGCTCGTCGAGCTCGGCCGGGGCGAGCAGGCGGTGGCGTTCGCCACGGCGGAGCTGCGGGCGGCCCAGCAGCTCACCGACCGCGTGGTCGGCGCGGTGCGCGAACCCGTGCTGGCGGCCCTGCTGCTCGGCAAGACCGCCGAGGCTGCCGAGCGGGGCGTCGAGCTGCGCATCGACCCGGAAAGCGAGCTGGACGACGTCACCCTCGACGCCCGCGACCTGGTCACCATCCTCGGCAACCTGATCGACAACGCGGTGGAGGCGGCGACGGGCGGCGCCCCGCCCGCGGTCGTTTCCGTCCGCCTGCGCGGGGACGACGGCGTGTTCCTGTTCCGCGTCACCGACAGCGGGCCCGGGCTGGGCCCGGAGGCGGCCGAGGAGGCGTTCCGGCGCGGATGGACGACCAAGGGCGACGGCCGGGGCCTGGGGCTGGCGATGGTGGCCCAGGCGGTCCGCCGGCTGCGCGGCACCGTCGAGGTCGCGCGGGCCGGCGAGGGCACGGTCTTCAGCGTCCGGCTGCCCCTCCCGGACGCCGCGCCGGGCTCGGGGAGGGACGAGCCGTGATCTCGGTTCTGATCGTCGAGGACGAGGAGCTGACCGCCGAGGCGAACCGCCTGCACGTCCAGCGGGTGCCCGGCTTCGAGGTCGTGGGCGTGGCCCGCTCGGGCGGGGAGGCGCTGCGGTTCCTGCGCACCCGCCGCGCCGACCTGGTGCTGCTCGACCTGTACCTGCCCGACATGCACGGCCTCGACCTGTGCCGGACGCTGCGCGCGGCCGGCGTGCTGTGCGACGTGATCGCCGTGACGTCCGCGCGCGACCTGTCGGTGGTCCGGTCGGCGGTGTCGGTGGGGGTCGTCCAGTACCTGCTCAAGCCCTTCGGCTTCGCCGCGCTGAGCGAGAAGCTCGAACGCTACGCCGAGTTCCGCTCCTCGACGGGACGCGCCGGGGAGGTCAGCGGCCAGGGTGAGGTGGACCGCGCGCTGTCGGCTCTGCGGGGGACGGGGAGGTCGGCGCTGCCGAAGGGGATGACCGAGGCCACCCTGGAGGCGGTGGCGGCCGAGCTGCGCAAGGCCCCGGAGGGGATGTCGGCGCAGGCCGTGGGCGCGGCCATCGGCGTCTCCCGGGTCACGGCCCGGCGGTACCTGGAGCACCTCGTCGAGACGGGCGCCCTGCGCCGGGTCCCGCGGTACGGCGGGCTCGGACGGCCGGAGCTGGTCTACCAAGGGACCTGACGCCGGCGAGTCCTCCGCGGAACCCGGATAACTTCAGTGAATCAGCTCTTCGCTAGTGATTTGCTGACGGCGTTCGGGCCGTCGTACGCCTGCTCCGGGAGCCGCTCCAGCGCCTTCATCGCCTGCCCGTCCGCGTTCTGCTTCCTGGCGTGCTCGATGAGGGCTTGCTTGGTCGCCGGATAGTCAACTCCGGACAAAAATTTCTGGACGTGGATGAAGTCCACCTGAGTCATGATTCCCCCTAAGTCCTGAGAAGGATCGTGTCCAGCACCGGAGCGGAGAAACCCGCCGACCCCACCTCCGAGAAACCGGCTGCGCGAGTCTTTACGCCCCTGGTGCAGCCCGAAAAAGGACCGGCGAGGGGTCGGCGGAGGCTTACACGAGACCGATTCGGGTTCGGCTCCGCCAGTCAAGCTGGTAAGACGGCACCGCCGGCGGCCACGGCCGCCCTCGACGGGCCCGGCCGTCCGGCCGGCCGGAACACACTTCGGCCGCAGGCCAGGGGGTGTATCCAGCGGGCTGTATCCCTCGTATGACCGTAACCCAGGAAATTTGCTCAAGTCAGGGACTTGTCTGGAGATGAGGAATCACAGGTCAATGAGGCCGACTGTGACGAGAGTCATGAAACCAATAGTGACATGTGCATATGTCGGCAATGGAAAGCGTCACTAGGCACGGCTGGGGTTATCCGTAATTCTCCTCCTAGCGATCGAACGGGAGAGGGTGCGACGGGTGATCGACAAATACGAGATGTATTGCCTGGCCGATCCACTGTTTTACGACACCCTTGACAACCAGCGCACCAGGTACCCTGACTACGCTATAGCAGGGAATGAGGTACCGGCCGGCTGGCAGCACCGCGCCACCGAAACCTGGCTCCACTACGTGCCCGAGGACAACTCACTACCCCTTCAGGGCTGGAAGATTCATGTGTCCTCCTGCCTGGAGGACGCGGAGCGCACTCTTGAGGCCGTCTGGGACTACTGCGTGGGCCGCCGGCTGCCGTTCAAGTTCCTGCGCGGGCCGCGCGTCGTCATCATGCTCAACTCCAAGTACGCCGACCGGGGCAGCAGCGGCAAGCTGGTGACGATCTACCCGTCGGACGAGAACGAGATGGAGCTGGTGCTCAAGGAGCTCGGCGAGCTCCTGCACGGCGTCCGCGGGCCGTACATCCTCAGCGACCTGCGCATCGGCGAGGGCCCGCTGTTCGTCCGGTACGGCGGCTTCGCCGAGCGGTACTGCCTGACCAGCGGCCGCGAGCGTGTCCTGGCCATCGAGGACGCGGACGGCGTCCTGGTGCCCGACCGGCGGGGGCCCACGTTCTCCCCTCCCCCGTGGATCACGCTGCCCGACTTCCTGGAGCCGCACCTCGCCGCGCGCAACGCGGTGACCGTCGGCGACCTGCCGTACAAGATCGAGAAGGTGCTGCACTTCTCCAACGGCGGCGGCGTGTACAAGGCGGTCGACACCCGCACCGGCGAGGTCGTGGTGCTCAAGGAGGCCAGGCCGCACGCCGGGCTGGACGCCATCGGACGCGACGCGGTCGCGCGCCTCCAGTACGAGGCGCAGATCATGCGCCGCCTGGAGGGGCTGCGGGTCGTCCCGGCCATCCGCGACTACTTCACGCTGGGCGACCACCACTTCCTGGTGGAGGAGTTCATCGACGGCACCACGCTGAGCCAGGAGTCGATCCACCGCCACCCGCTCACCCGGGCCCACATCTCCGACGAGGACGCCGCCGAGTTCACCGAGTGGGCGCTCGACATGCTCGCCCGCGTCGACGAGGCCGTCAGCGCCCTGCACGAGCGCGGAGTCGTCTTCGGCGACCTGCACCCGTTCAACATCCTGGTGGAGGGCGACCGGGTCGTCCTGATCGACTTCGAGGTGGCGACGCTCGCCGAGCAGAAGGCGCGGCCGACCCTGGCCCACCCCGGCTTCTGCCCGCCGCCCGACCGCCTCGGCGTGGAGGCCGACAAGTACGCCCAGGCGTGCCTGCGACTCGGCCTCTTCGCCCCCATGTCGACGGTGCTGATCCCGCTCCACCGCGCCAAGGCGATCCACCTGGCCGAGATGGTGCGCACCACCTTCCCCGTGCCGCGGGAGTTCGTGGACGAGGCCGTCCGCACCATCCTGGGCGACGACGCCGGCACCCTCGGCGCCCCGGCCGCGGAGACGTCACCGGTGGACGCCGGGCGCCCCGCCGCGGCCACCGAACGGACCTCTCCCGCGAGCGCCACGCAGCCGCCCGCGGGAGAGGTCGGCCAAGCGGCCTCGACGGACCGCAAGGAGACCCCGGCGATGGACGCCGCCGCGCGCAGGCCCGGCCAGGGCACCGGCAGCGCCGGACGCACGGCCATGCGGGAGCTCCCGATGCCCGGCCGCGCGTCCTGGGAAGAGGTGCGCGCCGCGGCCTGCCGCGCCATCGTGGCCTCGGCCACCCCTGACCGCGCCGACCGGCTCTTCCCCGGCGACGTGGTGCAGTTCCAGCCCGGCGGGGGCCTCAACCTGGCGACCGGCGCGGCGGGTGTCCTGTACGCCCTGGCGGTGACCGGCGCCGGCCGCTTCCCCGAGTACGAGGCCTGGCTCAAGAAGCACGCCCTGGCCCCCCGGCCCGGCACCGGCCTCGGCTTCTACGACGGCCTGCACGGCGTCGCCTACGCGTTCGACGCGCTCGGCGACCGGCAGGGCGCCCTCGACCTGGTCGCCCTGCTGCAGCGGGAGCGGTGGGAGCAGCTCGGCCAGAGCCTGTACGCCGGGCTCTCCGGCATCGGGCTCAACCTCCTGCACTTCGGCCGCACGGCCGGCGAGCCCTCCCTGGTGGAGGCCGCGGTCAAGGTGACCGGCATGGTGGCCGACCGCCTCGGCTCCGTCGACAGCGTGCCCGAGGTCAGCGGCGGCACCAACCCGCACGCGGGACTGCTGCGCGGCTCCTCGGGACCGGCCCTGCTGTTCCTGCGCGTGTACGAGGCCACCGGCGACCCCTCCCTGCTCGACCACGCGGCCGTCGCCCTCCGGCAGGACCTGCGTCGCTGCACCCACCGCGACGACGGACAGCTCCAGGTGCAGCAGGGATGGCGGACCAATCCGTATCTCGACGAGGGGTCGGCGGGTATCGGGCTCATCCTCGCCCAGTACCTGGCCCACCGCGAGGACGAGGAGTTCCGGCGGGCGCTCGGGGACATCGCCCCGGTGGCCACCCTGGACTACTACGTGCAGTCGGGCCTGTTCGCCGGCCGGGGTGGCATGATCTCGGCGCTGTGCGCGGGGATCCGCCCCGGGGTGGACCGCACCTCGCCGCTGGTGGCGGACCAGATCCGCCGCCTGGCCTGGCACGCGATCCCCTACGGCGACGGGCTCGCCTTCCCCGGCAACCAGTTGCTCCGGCTCTCGATGGACCTCGCGAGCGGCACGGCCGGCGTGGTCTTCGCACTGGGCACCGCGCTGCACGACCAGCCGGTGCACCTGCCCTTCATCTCGCCTCCCGGCAATCCCGCCGGGCCGGTGGACTCCGACCAGGAAGGGAGGTGAAGACGACATGGCACTCCTCGACCTGCAGGACATGGCCCCTGACGGTGGTCACGGCGGCGGCGGCAGCAACCTGAGCCTCCTGGGATGCACCCCGCACGAGAACAGCAGCCTCAGCATCCTCTGCGGCTGACGTTCCAGCACGACCAGCACGAGTCAGAAGACATCACGAAAGGACGAAACATCATGGCGCTTCTCGACCTGCAGAACATGGACGTTCCCACCGGCGGCGGCGGTGGCGGCTCCAACCTGAGCCTCGTCGGGTGCACCCCCCACGAGAACAGCAGCCT
>NZ_JARWAC010000001.1 GCF_029846175.1 Sphaerisporangium sp. TRM90804
GGCCGGGTGGACTCCCAGGTGAAGATCCGCGGGTTCCGGGTCGAACCCGGCGAGGTCGAAGCGGTGCTCGCCGCCCACCCGCAGGTCGAGCACGCCCTGGTCATCGCCCGGGAGGACACCCCCGGCGACAAACGCCTCGTCGCCTACATCGTCCCCGACGACCAGCCCGCCGAAGGCGCCGCCGGCGAGCAGGTCGAGGAGTGGCGCCAGATCTTCGACGCCGAGTACACGACCGCGCCGGCCGCCGAGTTCGGGCAGGACTTCACCGGCTGGAACAGCAGCTACGACGGCGCCCCCATCCCGCTGCCCGAGATGGCGCGCTGGCGCGACGCCGTCGTGGAGCGTGTCGCCGAGCTGCGACCGCGCCGCGTCCTGGAGATCGGCGTCGGCACCGGCCTGCTGCTGTCGCGCCTGGCCCCGGACGCCGAGGAGTACTGGGGAACCGACCTGTCGGAACAGGTCGTGCGAGCCCTGGCCGCCCACGTGGAGGCACGCCCCGCGCTGGCGGGAAAGGTGGTGCTGCGCGCACAGGCCGCCGACGACTTCTCCGGCGTCCCGGAGGGCTACTTCGACGCCGTCGTGCTGAACTCCGTGGTGCAGTACTTCCCCGGCGCCGACTACCTGGTCGGCGTGCTCCAAGGCGCCATGAGGGCGCTCGCGCCCGGCGGCGCGGTGGTGGTCGGCGACGTGCGCGACCGGCGCCTGCTCCGCGCCTTCCGCGCCGCCGTCGAACTGACCGGGGAGGGCGCGGCGCCGGAGGCCGACGGCGCGCGCGTCCGCACGGCCGTCGACCAGGCGGTGGCCCTGGAGAAGGAGCTGGTGGTCGACCCCGCCTTCTTCCCCGCCCTGCGGCAGGCCCTGCCCGACCTCGCCGGGGTGGACGTCCGGCTCAAGCGCGGCGGCTACCACAACGAGCTCACCCGGCACCGCTTCGAGGCCGTGCTGCACAAGACCGGCCGGGCGGTGCTGGACGTCGCGGACGCGCCCCGCCTCGCCTTCGGCGCGGACCTGGCCGACCTCGACGCCGTGGCCGCCCACCTGCACGACCACGCCCCCGCGACCCTGCGGCTCACCGGCCTGCCCAACGCCCGGGTGGCGCACGAGGTCGCCGCGTCCGCCGCCCTGGATCGCGGCTCCCCGCTGCCGGAGGTGCTGCGCGCCCTGCGCGCCCCGCACGGCGTGGATCCGGAGGACTGCCACCTGCTGGGCGAGCGGCTGGGATACCGGGTCGCGGTGACCTGGTCGGCCTCGGCGCTCGACCGCTTCGACGCGGTCTTCGCGCGCGTGGACGACCCCCGGGTGGCCCTGGTGGGCACCGCCTCCGTCGGCGGTCCCGAGCCCGGCGCCCCGCGACGGCACGTCAGCGACCCGCTCGCCTCCCGCGACCGGGGGCTGCTGGCCCGGCGGGTGCGCGCGCTGGCCGAGTCCCGGCTGCCCGAGTACATGGTGCCGGCGGCGGTGATGGTGCTGGACGCGCTGCCGCTCACCGGCAACGGGAAGATCGACCGCGCCGCCCTGCCCGCGCCCCGCTGGGACGGCGGCGCCGGGCGGGGGCCCCGCTCGCCGCGCGAGCAGATGCTGTGCGAGCTGTTCGCCGAGGTGCTCGGCGTTCAGCGGGTCGGCATCGACGACGACTTCTTCGACCTCGGCGGCCACTCGCTGCTCGCCACCCGTCTGGCCGCCCGGGCCCGGCGCCTGCTCGGCGTCGAGGTGCCGATCCGGGCGCTGTTCGAGGCGCCCACCGTCGCGGAGCTGGCGCAGCGGCTGGAGGCCTCCGCGCGGCCCCCGCTCCTGCCGCGCCCCAGGCCGGAGCGGGTGCCGCTGTCGTTCGCGCAGCGACGGCTGTGGTTCCTGCACCGGCTGGAGGGCCCGAGCGCCACGTACAACATGCCATGGGTCATCCGCATGCGGGGTGATCTCGACGTCGGCGCGCTGCGGGCGGCGGTGGCGGACCTGGTGGCCCGGCACGAGTCCCTGCGCACGGTGTTCCCCGACGTCGACGGCGAGCCGTACCAGCTCGTGCTCGACCCCCGCCGCGCCGTGCCCGAGCTGGAGGTCACCGACCTGCCCGGGGCGGACGGGGAGGAGCTGCGCGCCGCGCTCGACGCCGCCGCGCGCCACGGCTTCGACCTGCGGCGCGAGATCCCGATCCAGGCTCGCCTGTTCCGGATGGGCGACGGCGAGTACGCGCTGCTGCTGCTGTTCCACCACATCGCCGGGGACGGCTGGTCGTTCTCGCCGCTGGCTCGCGACCTGATGACCTCCTACGAGGCGCGCCGCCGGGGCGAGGAGGCCGTGCTGCCCGCCCTGCCGGTGCAGTACGCCGACTACACGCTGTGGCAGCACGAGCTGCTCGGCGACGGGGACGACCCGTCGAGCGTCCTCGGCCGGCAGCTCGACTACTGGCGGCGCGAGCTGGCCGACCTGCCGCCGGAGATCCGGCTGCCCGCCGACCGGCCGCGCCCGGCGCGGGTCACCCACGAGGGCGAGGTGCTGGAGTTCGACGTCGACGCCGGCCTGCACGCCGGACTGGCCAGGCTGGCGACGGAGTCCGGTTCCAGCGTGTTCATGGTGCTGCAGGCGGGCTTGGCGGCGTTGCTGACCCGGCTCGGCGCCGGCACCGACATCCCCATCGGCAGCGGCATCGCCGGCCGCACCGACCAGGCGCTGGATGACCTGGTGGGGTTCTTCGTCAACACCCTGGTGCTGCGCACCGACACCTCCGGCAACCCCGCCTTCCGGCGGCTGCTGGAGCGGGTGCGTGAGACCTCGCTGACCGCGTACGCCAACCAGGACATCCCGTTCGAGCTTCTGGTGGAGGTGCTCAACCCGGCCCGCTCCATGGCCCGCAGCCCGCTGTACCAGGTGTCGCTGGTCCTGCAGAACACCCCGGAGGTGCGCTTCGGCCTGCCGGGGCTGGAGCTGGAATACGTCCAGGCCGGCATCGGCACCGCCCGCGACGACATCTTCATGAGCCTCAGCGAGCGCCGTGACGACGACGGCGGCCCGGCCGGGTTCTTCGGCTTCGTGGAGTACAACACCGACATCTTCGACCGGGACACCATCCAGGGAGTCGTCGACCGCTACCGGCGCTTCCTCACGGCCGTCGTCGCCGACCCCGGCCTGCCGATCGAACAGGTGGACATCCTCGCCCCGGGCGAGCGTCGCGAGCTGGTCTCGCTCGGCGCCGGGCCGCGCTCGCAGCCCCCGCGGACGACCGTGCACGGGCTGTTCGAAGAGTGGGCCGCCCGGACGCCGGACGCGGCGGCGGTGCGGGACGGCGCCGCCACGCTGTCGTACGCGGAGCTGAACGCCCGCGCCAACCGGCTCGCGCGCCACCTGATCGCCAACGGTGTCGGCCCCGAGCGGGCCGTCGCCTTGGCGGTGCCGCGCTCGGCCGACTACGTGGTCGCCGCCCTGGCCGTGCTCAAGGCGGGCGGGGTCTGCCTCCCCCTCGACTCCGGCCTGCCGGTGAACCGGGTCGCGGCGATCTTCGCCGAGGCCGCCCCGGTGTTCGTGCTGCGGCACGTCGAGCTGGGCGCCGAGGTCCCGGCCGCGCCCGCCCTCCCGTCGTTCCTGCTGGACGACCCGTTCGGTCACCACACGCTGAGCCGTCACGCGCCGGCCGACCCGGCCGACGCCGACCGCGCGGCGCCGCTGTCTCCCGAGCACCCGGCGTTCGTGATCTACACCTCCGGGTCCACGGGCCGGCCCAAGGGCGTGGTCCTGTCCCACCGGGCGCTGGTCAACGTCGCGGCCGACCAGGGCGCCCGGTTCGGCGCCGGGCCGGGCGCCCGGGTGCTGCAGGTGGTGTCCACCTCCTTCGACATGGCGGTGGGCGACCTGCTGCTGAGCCTGCTCAGCGGCGCGACGCTGGTGCTGCCCGAGAGCCGGGGCCAGGTGCTGGGCGAGGAGCTGGCCGCCGTGATCGACGCCGCCGGGGTCACCCACATGATCGCCCCGCCCGCCGTGCTCGCCACGCTGCCACCCCTGGAGACATCCTCGCCGGCCTGCGTCGTGACGGCGGGAGAGGCCTGCTCCCCGGAGCTGGTCGCCCGGCTCGCGCGGGGACGCACGGTGTTCAACGCCTACGGCCCCACCGAGACCACGATCGTGGCGACCACCAGCCGCCCGCTCGACGGGTCGGGCGCCACGCCCATCGGCTCGGCCGTCCACAACGTGGACGTGCGGGTGCTGGACGGCGGCCTCAACCCGGTGCCGCGCGGCGTCGCCGGGGAGCTGTACGTCGCCGGGCGCGGAGTGGCCCGGGGCTACCTGGGCCAGCCCGCGATGACGGCCGCGCGCTTCGTCGCCGACCTGGGCGGCCCGCCCGGCTCACGCATGTACCGCACCGGCGACCTGGTCCGGTGGAACGCCGCGGGAGAGCTGGAGTACCTCGGCCGCGCCGACGACCAGGTCAAGGTCCGCGGCTTCCGCATCGAACCCGGCGAGGTCGAGGCGGTGCTCGTCCGGCACGGCGGGGTGGCGGGCGCGGCGGTCGTCGTCCGCGAGGACCGGCCGGGCGATCAGCGGCTGGTGGCCTACGTCGTCCCGGCCGACGAGGGCGGCGAGGCGCTGGCGGAGCTGGCCGCCGAGCAGGTCGGCGAGTGGCGGCAGATCTTCGACGCCGGCTACGAGTCGCAGGGCGGCGCCGGGTTCGGCGAGGACTTCTCCGGCTGGAACAGCAGCTACGACGAGGGCGTCCCGCTGCCGCCCGGCGAGATGCGCGAGTGGCGCGACGCCGCGGTCGACCGCGTCCGCGAGCTGGCTCCCGCCAGGGTCGCCGAGCTCGGGGTCGGGTCGGGCCTGCTGCTGTCGCGGCTGGCCCCCGGCTGCCAGGCCTACTGGGGCACCGACTTCTCGGCGGAGGCGATCCACCACCTGGGGCGTGAGGTCGCCGCCCGGCCCGAGCTCGCCGGCCGGGTCGTGCTGCGCGCCCAGCCCGCCGACGACCTGACCGGGCTGCCCACCGAGTACTTCGACGTCGTGGTGCTGAACTCCGTCGCCCAGTACTTCCCCAGCGGGCAGTACCTGCTCACCGTCCTGCGCCAGGCGTTCGGCCTGCTCAGGCCCGGCGGCGCGGTGTTCGTGGGCGACGTGCGCCACCGCCGTTCGCTGCGGGCCCTGCTGTCGGCGGTGCACGCCGGCCGGGTGCGCGGCGAGGGCGACGCCGACCGGGTACGCCGGGCCGTCGAGCAGGCCGTGGTGCTGGAGAAGGAGCTGCTGGTCGACCCGGAGTTCTTCACGGCGTTGCGCGGCGTCATACCCGGCCTGGCCGCCGTGGACGTGCGCCTCAAGCGGGGCGCCGGGCAGAACGAGCTGACCCGGCACCGCTACGAGGTGATGCTGCACAAGGGCCCGCGCGAGGTGGTCGACGTGGCCGCGGCGCCGCGGCTGGCGTACGGGCACGACGTGGCGGGCCTGGACGACCTCGCCGGCGTCCTGGGCGCGCGCCGCGGCGGGCCGCTGCGGGTGACCGGGGTGCCCAACGCGCGGCTGACGGCGGAGGCCGCGGCGGCCAGGGCGCTCGACGAGGGCATGCCGTGGCGGGACGTCCGGGCCGAGCTGGACCGGCGCGACGGCGTCGACCCCGAGAAGCTGCACGCGCTGGGGGAGCGGCTCGGCTACCGCGTCGCGATCTCCTGGAGCCCTGACGCGGTCGACGCCGTCGAGGCGGTGTTCGTCCCCCGCGCCCCCCGGCCGCAGGACGACCTCCCCGCCACCGGCGACGCCGGCACCGGACGGCCGCTCACCCATGAGCCCGGCGCCGACCGGCCGCTCACCCGGGAGCCCGGCGCCGGCCGGCCGCGCACCGAAGAGCCGGGCACCGGGCCGCTCACCGGTGACGCCGGCCCCCCGCCGCCGCTCACCGGCGTGTACCGACCGGCGGGGGAACCCGGCGATCCCCTGCGCCGCACCAACAGCCCCGCCGGCAGCCGCCAGCACAGCGCGCTCCTGGGCCGGCTCCGGTCCTACCTGAAGGAGCACCTGCCCGAATACATGGTGCCCTCGGCGGTCGTCCCCCTGCAGAGCCTCCCGCTCACCCCCCGGGGCAAGCTCGACCGCCGGGCGCTGCCCGCTCCCGACACCGCCTCGGTGACCGGCCGGGGCCCGACGACCCTCAACGAGGAGATCCTGTGCGACCTGTTCGCCGAGGCGCTCGGCCTGGAGCGGGTGGGCGTCGACGACGACTTCTTCGCCCTGGGCGGGCACTCGCTGCTCGCCGCCCGGCTGGTCAGCCGGATCCGGGCGACGCTCGGCGCCGACGTGGCCATCCGCTCGCTGTTCGAGGCGCCGACGGTCGCCGGGCTCGCCGCCCGGCTGGGCATGGACGACGACGGATCCTCCCTGGACGTCCTGCTGCCGCTGCGCCCGCACGGCGACCGGCCCCCGCTGTTCTGCGTGCACGCCGGGTGGGGCATCAGCTGGTCGTACTCCGGCCTCATCCGCCACCTGGGAGCCGACCGGCCGATCTACGCGCTGCAGGCGCGGAGCCTCGCCCGTCCCGAGCCGCGGCCGGACAGCATCGAGGAGATGGCCGCCGACTACGTCGCCCAGATCCGCTCGGTGCGGCCGGAAGGCCCCTACCACCTGCTCGGCTGGTCGTCCGGCGGCCCGGTGGCGTTCGAGATGGCCGTCCAGCTTCAGCGGGCGGGCGAGCGGGTGGGCCTGCTGACGATCCTGGACGCCTACCCGCCCACGGCGCTGCCCGCCCTGGAGGAGGGCCTGCGCGGCGAGGCCGGCGATCTGCTGCGGCGCGCCTTCAGCAAGGAAGGCATGCTCATGGCGCTCATCGAGGCGATGGGATTCGGGCAACGGCACCTGATGGACGGCCCGCCCGACTTCGCGCGCGTCGCCGAGCTGTTCCGGTCCGAGGGCAGCGCGCTGGCCGGCCTCACCGAGGACGACGTGGTCGCCATGGTCGAGGTGTACGCCAACACCAGCGCCATCACCGACAAGTACGTGCCGGGTGTGTTCCACGGCGACCTGCTGTTCTTCATGGCGACCAAGGACCGCGTCGAGGGGACCCCGCCGCCCGGCTCGTGGCGTCCCTTCGTCGACGGCGACATCGAGGTGCACGACGTCGAGTGCGCGCACCACCGGATGACCTGGCCCCAGCACATCGCCGAGATCGGCCGCGTGGTGAGCGCCCGGCTCGCCGAGCCCGGCACATGAACCCATGAGCCCCGTGAGCGCGGGCCCGCACGACGGCCCACGCGAACCCGACCGCGAGTCCACGAGAGAGGAAGAACGATGACGAACCCGTTCGAAGACCCCGACGGCACCTTCCTGGTCCTGGTCAACGACGAGGGCCAGCACTCGCTGTGGCCCGCCTTCGCCGACGTCCCGGACGGCTGGCACGCCAAGTTCGGCCCGGGCCCGCGCCAGGAGGCCCTGGACTACGTCGAGGCGAACTGGACCGACATGCGGCCCAAGAGCCTGATCACCGCCATGGAGATGGAGATGGAGCCCGAGGGCACGGCCTGACGCCCGCGGGCGGCGCCCGACGGCGGAGCACCGCTCTTCACGTCGCAACACAGGAGGTGTGGCATGACATCGCACGACGAGACGACCGGCGTCACGGCGGACCGCTCGCTGGTGGACAGCTCCGACCCGGCCCCGTGGTTCGAGCTCATGCGGCGGCGGCACCCGGTCTGGCGCGACGACCAGTTCGGCATGTGGCACGTCTTCCGTCACGCGGACGTGGAGGCGGCGCTGTCGGACCCGGCGACGTTCTCCTCCGACTCCCGGGCGGAGATGGCGGCGATGCCGGCGTTCCGGCCGTTCACCCGCGGCAACTTCATGGTGATGGACCCGCCCGGCCACCGCAGGCTGCGCGGCCTGGTGGCCACGGCCTTCGGCAGGCGGGCCATGGAGCAGCTCGAACCCCTGGTCACGACGATCGTGGACGACCTGCTGGACGATGCCAAGGGCGCCGGGGAACTGGAGCTGGTGACGGAGCTTGCGCACCCCATGCCGGTGTTCGTGCTCGCCGACCTGCTCGGGCTGCCGCGATCGGACCGCCCCCTGCTGTTCACCTGGGCCAAGGTGCTCACCGGCGTCGACGTGAGCGCGGCGGCGGAGCCCGCGGACCCGGCCTCCTCGCTGGGGGAGATGAACACCTACCTGCTGGACCACATCACCCGGCGCAGGCGGTCGCCCGGGCCCGACCTGGTGAGCCGCCTGGTCCAGGCCGAGGTGGACGGGGACCGGCTGGCCGACGAGGAGCTCGTCGGCATCGTGAGCCTGCTGCTGATCGCCGGCCACCTCATGGCGACGATGCTCGTGGCCAACTCGGTGCTGTGCCTGGACGGGCACCCCGAGCAGGCCGCGGCCGTCCGGGCCGACCCCGGCGCGCTGCCCGGGGCGATCGAGGAGGTGCTGCGCTACCGGAACTCGGCCGACCGGCTGGTGCGCACCACCACCCGGGAGGTCGAGGTCGCCGGGCGGGCGATCCCGGCCGGGGCCAGGGTCCTGCTGTGGACGGGGTCGGCCAACCGCGACCCGTCGGCCTTCCCCGATCCCGAGCGGTTCGACGTCACGCGCTCGCCCAACCGGCACCTCGGCTTCGGCCACGGCGTCCACTTCTGCCTCGGCGCGCCGCTCGGCCGGCTGGAGGCCAGGGTGGCGCTCGGCCGGCTGCTGGCGCGGACCGGCTCCGTGCGGGTCCTGCCGGGCGTCGAGTACTTCGGGTCGCACTCGTTGATCAGGAAGTTGCCGATCAAGGTGCGGTGGGCGTGAACGGCCGGCACGCGTGCCGCGGCGCGCAGGCGTACGGAGGGAAGGGGAGTGCCCGGTGAACAGGTGGATACGGCGCCCGCCCCGCGGGGCGCAGCCCAAGGCCCAGCTGGTGTGCTTCCACTACGCGGGCGGCGGCACCTCGGCCTTCCAGCGGTGGACCGGCAAGATCCCCGACTGGGTGGACCTCCGGTTCGTCCAGCTCCCGGGGCGGGAGAACCGCTTCCGCGAGCCGCCCTTCCGCACGATGCCGCCGCTGGTGCGCGCGCTCGCCGACGAGCTGGCCACCGTGCTGGCCCCGCCCTTCCTGCTGTTCGGCCACAGCATGGGCGCCAGGGTCGCGTTCGCGCTGACCCACGAGCTGACGGCTCGCGGCCTGCCCCTGCCCGAGCTGCTGGTGGTGTCGGGCACTCCCGCGCCGAGCGTCACCGACTGGAAGCACGCCCACCACCTGCCCGAGAAGGAGCTGATCCAGCACCTGATCGACCTGGGCGGCGTCCCGCCGGAGGTGCTGGACTCCCCCGAGCTGCTCGAACTGATGCTGCCGGTGATCCGGTGCGACCTGGAGCTGTCGGAGACCAGCCGGCTGACCTACCCCAAGCCGCTGCCCGGCGTCCCGGTCCTGGCCATCGCCGGAGAGGAGGACGTGATCGCGCCCCCGGAGAAGGTGCAGCCCTGGGGCAAGGAGACGAGCGGGCCGTTCGAGTTCGTCGTCCTGCCCGGCAACCACTTCTTCCTGCACAACATGCTCGACGAGACGCTGGCTCCGATCCTGCGAGGTCTCGGCAGATACCGATGAGCACCCGGTGACCCCGCCGGACCTAAGTGAGATGGGTGTGGAATGGACGAACGAGGGATGCAAGTAGCAGAGGGCCCGCGAGTGCACGACCTCGTGCGGCGGCGGGCCCGCTCGATGCCCGGCGCGACGGCGGTCTCCTCGGGCTCGGAAACCCTTACCTACGGGGAGCTGGACGAGAGCTCCGAACGGGTCGCGCGGGCGTTGCGCGAGCGCGGCGTGGGCCCCGACGACCGGGTCGGAATCCTCATGTCCCGTTCCCCCCGGCTGGTCGTCGCGCTGCTCGGGGTGCTCAAGGCCGGCGGAGGATACGTCCCGATCGACGTCTCCTACCCGCCCGAGCGTCGCGACTTCATGCTCCGCGACTGCGGGGCGGCCACGGTGCTCACCGAGGAGGCGCTGGCCGGCGAGCCGGTCGCCGGCGCCGCCGCGGTGCTGACGTACGAGGAGGCCGTGCTCGCCGAGCCCGACCCCGTACCGACCGGCGCCCGGGCCGGGAACCTGGCCTACATCGTGTACACCTCCGGCTCGACCGGCGTGCCCAAGGGGGTGATGGTCGAGCACGCGGACGTGATCCGGTTGGTGGCCGACTCGCGGCTGGACATCCGGCCCGGTGAGGTGGTGGCGCAGCTCGCGCCGTTCTCCTTCGACGCGTCGGTCTTCGAGATCTGGTCGCCGCTGTGCCGCGGCGGACGGGTCGCGATGCTGTCCAATCCGCAGATGTCCGCCGCCGGTCTCGGCGAGCAGCTCCGCGAGGTGGAGCCGGACTGGATCTTCCTCACCTCGGGGCTGTTCCAGGTGCTGGTGGACCAGGACCCGCAGGCGCTGTCCCACGCCGGGACCGTGATCACCGGCGGTGACGTGCTGTCGCCGCAGGCCGTGCGCGCCTGCGCGGGCGTCACCCGGCGCGCCACCTACGCCGCGTACGGCCCCACCGAGACCACGGTGTTCGCGTCCCTGCACCTGGTCGATCCCGGCGAGGAGTTCGAGCGCGTGCCGATCGGCGGCCCGCTGGACGGCATGGCCCTGCGGGTGCTGGACGCCGAGCTGCGCCCGGTCCCGCCCGGGACGGTGGGCGAGCTGTACGTCTCCGGGCACGGCGTCGCCCGCGGCTACCTGGATCGCCCGGCCGTCACGGCCGAGCGTTTCCTGGCCGACCCGTACGCCGGCGGCGGCGCTCGCATGTACCGCACGGGCGACCTGGCGCGCGAGCTGCCCGGTGGGGAGTTCGACTTCCACGGGCGCGTCGACCGTCAGGTGAAGATCCGCGGGTACCGGGTGGAGCTGGGCGAGATCGAGGCGGTGCTCAACTCCCACCCGCTGGTGTCCTCCGGGGCGGCCGAGGTGTTCGACGACGGCCCCGACCTCAAACGGCTCGCCGCCTTCGCGGTGCCGGCCGGGGACGCCAAGGTGACCAGCGGCGACCTGAACAGGTTCCTCAACGAGCGCCTGCCCCCGTACATGTGGCCGCTGGGGCTGGTCATCCTGGACGAGATGCCGCGCGACCCCAACGGCAAGCCGGACCGCCGGGCGCTGCCCTACCCGTGGACGCGCCGGGCCGACCTCGGGCTGGAGGAGGCGTACGCCGAGCCGCGCACCCCGCTGGAGCAGACGATGGCGACGGTGTGGACCGAGGTCCTCGGGCTGGACGTCGTCGGCGTCAACGACAACTTCTTCCAGCTCGGCGGCGACTCCCTGCGCAGCGTCACGCTGCTCAAACGTCTGCAGGACCAGAACATCAAGGTGCTCCCCGACGACCTGTTCGACTACCAGTCCATCGCCGAGCTGGCCGGCGCCGTCGAGGCCGCGGGCCGGCCCGAGGCGGCCGGCGCCGCACCGTCGTGGCCCGCCGGGGCGACGGCCGGCGCCGGGTGACCGCGACCACGGCAGGAGGGGCATGATGCGCATCGACTTCGGCGAACCGAAACCGCTCGACTCCCTGGACGGGCTGCGCCTGCACGACCCCGCCGCGTACGTGGAGCGGTGCCGCCACGACGTGTGGCGGGCGCTGCGCCTGCACCGGCCCGTGGGGCGCGAGGAGATGCCCGACGGCACCCCCTACTGGTCCTTCGCCTCCTACGCCGACTGCGACAGGATCGTCAAGGACACCGAGACGTTCAGCTCCGAGGACGGCACCATCCTGGCGTCGGTCGGCGTGGGCGACTCCGCGGGCGGGCAGACCATCACGCTCATGGACCCGCCCGACCACGGGGCGATCCGCCGCCCGCTGATGCGGACGATGCGCCAGTCGGTGGTGCGGCGCCGTTCGGAGTCCGTGCGCGAGAAGGTGCTGCGGCTGATCGACCCGCTGGTCGGCGGCGGGGTGCACGACGTGGCGCGCCTGATGCGGCTGCTCCCCATGGTCGCCGTCGGCGAGCTGCTCGGCATCCCCGAACGGCACTGGGAGACGATCGCGTTCAACACCACCGCCAGCATCGCACCGGAGGACCCCGAGTACGCGGTCGGCCGGGACGTCGGCGACACCCTGCGCCGGGTGCACCACCGGCTGTTCGCCTGCTTCTCCGACTCCATCGAGGCGCGGCGCCGCGACCGCGGGGACGACGTGGTCTCCGCGCTGCTCGACCTGGAGGTCGCCGGCCGTCCCATCGACGACCGGCGGGTGATGCTGAACTGCTACAGCGTCGCCCTGGGGGCCAACTCCACGACGCCGCACGTGGCCTGCCACACGCTGCTGGCCCTGGCGCTGCGGCCTGAGGTCTGGCGCACGGTGGTCGACGACCCCTCGGTCGTGCCGGCCCTGGTGGAGGAGGGCGCTCGCTGGACCTCGCCCACCCACCACCTGGTCAGGCGGGTGACCGCCGACACCGAGGTCGGCGGGGCCCGGATGGCGAAGGGCGACTGGGTGTGCGCCTGGGTGGCCTCCGCGAACCGGGACGAGCGGGTGTTCGACGACCCGTACACCTTCGACGTCCGGCGCTCGCCCAACCCGCACCTGAGCTTCGGCGCCGGAGCCCACTACTGCATCGGCGCCCCGTCCTCGCGGTTCGCCCTGTCGGTCCTCTTCGAGGAGCTGGCGCGGCGCCGTATGAGGTTCGAGGTGGCGGGGGAGATCCGGCACCTGCACTCCAACTGGATCAACGGGATCACCAGCCTTCCCATGCGCTTCGTCCGCGACGCCTGACGGAGAGGCGCCCGAGCGACCTCCAGGAGACACGACCATGTACATGAGCGGCCCTGAGCACGGCTCGCGCGTACCCCTCGACAGCATCGACCTGTTCGACCCCCACCGGTACCGCACCTATCCGCAGCACCACGACTGGCACACCCTGCGCGCCGAGGCCCCGGTCTGGCGCCAGCAGCGCCCCGGCCAGCCGGCGTTCTGGTCGGTAACCAAGTACGACGCGGTGCGCGCCATGATCAAGGACACCGCGAGCTTCTCGTCCACCCACGGCAACGTGCTGGACGTGGCCGACGGCGGCGACAGCGCGGGCGGGTTCACGATGCCGCTGATGGACCCCCCGTCCCACGGGTGGCTGCGGGGGCCGTCGATCCGCACCATGTCGACGCTGGTGGTGCGGCGCAGGGAGGAGGAGATCCGGGCGCGCCTGCGCAGGATGCTGGACCCGCTGTACCAGGGCGAGATCGTGGACGTCGCCGACATCATGCTGCACCTGCCGATGCTGGCCGTCGGCGAGATCCTCGGCATCCCGGAGTCGGTGTGGCCGGACATCCCGGCGTGGACCATGTCCGGCGTCGCGCCCGAGGACCCGCTCTACAGCGCCGGCACCAACGAGCGCACCCTGCGCAAGGCGCACTACCAGTTGTTCGCCATGTTCTCCGAGGTCATCGCCGACCGCCGTCGCAGCCCCAAGGACGACCTGATCAGCGTGCTGGTCGGCCTGGACTTCGGCGGGCGCGGGCTGGACGACCACGAGGTGCTGCTCAACTGCTACTCGATGGTGATGGGCGCCAACACCACGACGCCCTACGTGGCCTCCCACCTGGTGCTGGCCATGTCCGAGCGGCCCGACGCCTGGGCCATGGTGCGCGACGACCCCTCCCTGGCGTCCTCATGCGTGGAGGAGGCGCTGCGCTGGGCCACCCCCACCAACCACCTGATGCGCAAGGCCACCAAGGACGTGGAGATCGACGGCGTCCACATCGGGGAGGGCGAGATCGTGTGCGCCTGGCTGGCGTCGGCCAACCGCGACGAGGAGGTCTTCGAGGCCCCCTACGAGTTCCGGCCGGACCGGCAGCCCAACCCCCACCTGGCCTTCTCCATCGGCCCGCACTACTGCATCGGCGGCCCCGCCGCCCGCGCCGTGCTGAACGTCATGGTGGAGGAGCTCGCGGCCGACTTCGAGGTCTTCGAGCCGGCCGGCGAGGTGCGGCACCTGGCCTCCAACTTCATCAACGGCATGACCCGGCTGCCGATCCTGCCGAGGTTGAGGCGGGACGCCCGGCTGGGGACCGCCGCCCGTACCTGACAGCCCCGCCGCGACCCGAGGGGCCCCGCCGTCCACGATGGGAGCAGACCCGATGCCGTTCCTGACCTTCGACAGCGCAGAGATACCGAGTGCCGAGGACGGTGGCGCCAAGCTGGCGTCCTGGCTGAAGGGCATGCGCGAGCGCGCCCCCGTCTGGGTCGACGAGCGCACCGGAGCCCACCACGTCTTCGGCTACGCCGAGTCCAAGGCGGTGCTGTACGACCACGCCCACTTCTCCTCCGACTGGAGCGAGTTCGCACCGCCCCAGGAGGACATGCCGGAGTACGTGAACCTCGGCACCGTGGACCCGCCCGCGCACCGGCGGCTGCGCACCCTGGTGAACCAGGCGTTCCCGCAGAAGGAGATCGCCGCCCTGGAGCCCCGTGTACGCCAGATCGCCGAGGGGCTGCTCGACACCGTCGCGGACCGGGAGGAGTTCGATCTCGTCGACACCCTGTCCAACCCGCTGCCCGCGCTGGTGGTGGCCGAGTTGCTGGGCGTCCCGTTCGAGGACCAGCCCATGTTCCGGCGGTGGATGGAGGACGCGTTCAACTCCTTCGACAACCCCATCGGCGACCTGTCGGACGTGCAGGTGGCCGACGTCGTCGTGGACAACCTGCGCGCCCTTCAGGAGTACATGCTCGACCAGGTGGCGCGCCGCCGCGCCCAGCCGCGCGACGACCTGATCAGCCGCCTGCTCGCGGCAGAGGTCGACGGGGACCGGCTGAGCGACATGGAGGCCTACGGCATGGCCTCCGCGATCCTCATGGGCGGGCAGATCAGCTCCACCGTGCTGCTCGGCACGGCCCTGTTCACCTTCGAGGAGGAGCCGGAGGCCGAGGCGGCGCTGCGCGCCGACCGCTCGCTCATCCCCCGCGCGGTGGAGGAGGTGCTGCGCTACCGGCCGCCGGTGATGCTGGCCCACCGGCTGGTCAAGCCGGGGGCCACCGTGGACGGCGCGCCTATCCCCCCTGGGATCGCGGTGGTGCCGTGGATCATGTCGGCCAACCGCGACCCCGCCCAGTTCACCTCCCCGGAGTCCTTCGACGTCCGGCGCACGCCCAACCCCCACCTGAGCTGGGGCCACGGCGTGCACTACTGCCTGGGCGCGCTGCTCGGCCGCATCGAGGCCAAGGTCGCGCTGGACCTGCTGTTCACCCGCTACTCGACGATCAAGTGCCTTGACCCCGTCTTCCACACCACACCAGGCGTGCTCGGGATCAAGGGAACGTCTCTCTCGGTTCACCACGCCGCCTAAGACGGCACGTGAGGAAGGCAGGAACGTTGGCACACACAGACGCGAGCCGGGAGGCCCTCGATCCGCCGCGCGGCTCTCCCCCCTCCCGGGGGACGGCCGCGCCGGACCGGTGGACCGGCGACGTCCCGGAGATGACAGGGGACTTCCGGCGGGACTGGGCACGGGCGAGCGCCCACCTGCGCGCGGGCGCCGACCTGCCGGCGGGCCCGGCGGCCGGCCGCGCGGGCAGGCAGGCCGTCCACGAGTCCTGCCGGACGACGCGCATGCGCTTCATGGCCGCGCACGCCGAGCGGGTGTACGACGAGCTCACCGACGGCCGGCGCGCCCACCCCCGGCTGGACGCCGTCGCCTACGCCGCCGCCGAGCTCTTCCCCGGGCTGACGCCCACCCGCGAGCAGATCGCGCGGGACCGGCGGGTGATGCAGGGCGAGAAGGACGGCTGGGAGCTCGACCAGGGCATCCTGTTCTGGGGCCTGCTGTCCGCGCCGGACGCCGGGCGGCACCTGATGCGCGCCATGCTCCGCCCGACCCCCCAGGCCACCGGCATGGCGGCCGAGTTCGCCCGCAGCGGTAAGGCCGAGTTCGGCACGGTCACGCTGGAGCGCCGCGGCGGCGTCGGCCACGTCACCGTGCGCAACGAGCGGTTCCTCAACGCCGAGGACGACGCCGTGGTCGGCGACCTGGAGGCGGCGGTCGACCTCGCGCTGCTGGACGACGGCGTCGAGGTCGGCGTGCTGCGCGGCGCCACCATGTCCCACCCCCGCTACGCCGGCCGCAGGGTGTTCAACTCCGGCATCAACCTCACCCACCTCTACCAGGGGCGGATCTCCTTCCTGGACTTCCTGCTGCGCAGGGAGCTGGGCTACATCAACAAGATCGTCAGAGGGCTCGACCGCCCCGAGGAGCCGCGGGCGCAGTTCCCGCCGCGTCACGAGAAGCCCTGGATCGGCGCCGTCGACACCTTCGCCATCGGCGGGGGAACCCAGATCACCCTGGTGCTCGACTGGGTCGTGGCCACCAAGGACGCCTACTTCAGCCTGCCCGCCATGCGCGAGGGCATCGTGCCCGGCGCCGCCGCGTTCCGGCTGCACCGCATGATCGGCAGCAGGCCCGCCCGGCAGGCGATCTTCGGCGACCGCCGGATCGACGCCGACGGCCCCGAAGGGCAGCTCCTGTGCGACCAGGTCGTCGCCGACTCCGAGATGGACGCGACGGTCGAGGCCGCGGCCGCCCGGCTGCGCGGCCCCGCGGCGGTCGTCAACCGGCGCATGATGCGGGTCGTCGAGGAGCCCCTCGACCTGTTCCGCGAGTACATGGCCTCATACGCGCTGGAGCAGTCGCGCCTGCTCTACAGCCGCGAGCTGATCGGCAACCTCGAGCGGATGTGGATCGGCAGGTCACGTAGGTCCGCATGACATCGGCGCCGATCAAAGCCCACAACGACTCTCGCAGCGAGGTAGGCATGGACACGCGACTGATAAGCCCGTCTGACGTCGAGCAGGTCGTCCGCGTGATAGGACGCCACGAACTCATGGACCGCGTCATCACCCGGCTGGCCCAGGGGCTGGCCGAGCTGGGCCGGGAGAAACGGGAGACCTCCCCCACGCGCGGCGGCTTCGACCGCGACTACCCGACGCCGGGGGTCCTCGAATGGATGCCGCACCACGTGCCGGGTGACAGCATCACCATCAAGACGGTGGCCTACAGCCCGGTGAACCCCCAGCGCTACGGCCTGCCGACCATCTTGAGCAACCTGGCCCGCTATGACTGCGCCACGGGCCGGCTGGTGGCGATGGCGGACGGGGTGGTCCTCACGGCTGTGCGCACCGGCGCCGCCTCGGCGGTGGCGTCACGGCTGCTCGCGCCGCCGGACAGCGCCGTGGTCGGAGTGATCGGCGCCGGCGCCCAGGCGGTGACGCAGGTGCA
The DNA here is from genome assembly GCF_029846175.1 of Sphaerisporangium sp. TRM90804. Classification (GTDB taxonomy): domain Bacteria; phylum Actinomycetota; class Actinomycetes; order Streptosporangiales; family Streptosporangiaceae; genus Sphaerisporangium. The sequence goes on from NZ_JARWAC010000001.1 coordinate 17,168, forward strand.
CGCCCTGTCACGGGTGTTCCCGGTGGAACGCGTGCTGGTGTGGGACGTGGACCCGCGGCACGCGGCGAGCATGGCGGGCCGGACGGCCTTCCTCGGCCTGCCGACCGAGGTGGCGCGCCCGGAGGTGATCCTCGCCCGCGCCGACGTCATCAGCACGGTGACGTCGGTGGCCGTCGGCGGGGCGCCCGTGCTGCCCCACGGGGCCCACCGCCCCCATCTGCACGTCAACGCGGTCGGCTCCGACCTCGTGGGCAAGACCGAGCTGCCCAGGAGCCTCGTGCTGGAGGCGTTCGTCACCCCCGACCACCCCGAGCAGGCCCACCGCGAGGGGGAGTGCCAGCAGCTCGCCGGCGACCCCGCCCGGAACCGGGTCATCGGGCCCAGCCTGGGCGAGCTGTGCGCCGAGCCGGAGCTGGCGCTGGCCGTGCGCGACCGGCTCACCGTCTTCGACTCCACGGGGTTCGCCCTGGAGGACCACCTCGCCCTGGACGTCCTGCTGGAGGCCGCCGACGAGGTGGGCGTGGGCTCCCGCGTCCAGGTGGAGTACCACCCCGTCGACACCCTCGACCCCTACTCGGCGCCGGTGCGCGGCCCGGGCCCGGCCGGACGCCCGCGCGTGCCCGCCGCCCGCGGCGTGCCGGTCGCCCGCGCGGCCGGGCGGCCGTCGCCGTCCGGGCGGGAGACGACGCCGTCCCCCGAGGAGCTGTGATGACCGCCGAGGCCACCATCGACGACGTCGACCCGGTCGACTACGACGACCCCCGGGTCCACCGGGTGCTCGATCCCGCAGGCGGGCTCGCCCATCCCGGCCAGGCGCCGCCGCCCGCCGAGCGGTGCCTGGACCTGCACCGCCGCATGGTGCTGGGCCGCCGGTTCGACCGGCAGGCCACCGCCCTGGCCAAGCAGGGCAGGCTCACGGTCTACCCCTCCTCCTTCGGGCAGGAGGCGTGCCAGGTCGGCGCGGTCGCCGCGCTGCGCCCGTCCGACTGGCTCTTCCCGACCTACCGCGACTGCGTCGCGGTGCTGACCCGGGGCGTGGACCCGGTGGAGACCCTCACCCTCATGAGGGGCGACTGGCACTGCGGCTACGACCCGCGCGCGCACCGCGTCGCCCCCCAGGCGACCCCGCTGGCCACCCAGGCGGTGCACGCCGCGGGCCTGGCCCACGCCGCGCGCCTGCGCGGCGACGACACGGTGGCGCTCGCCCTGCTCGGCGACGGCGCCACCAGCGAGGGCGACTTCCACGAGGCGTGCAACTTCGCGGCGGTCTTCCGCTCGCCCGTGGTCTTCCTCGTCCAGAACAACCAGTACGCCATCAGCGTGCCGCTGTCACGGCAGACCGCCGCCAAGAGGATCGCCGACCGGGGCGCCGGCTACGGGATGCCCGCCCGCGTGGTCGACGGCAACGACGTCCTCGCGGTGACCTCCGCGGTGTCCGACGCCGTCGAGTCGGCGCGGCGGGGGGAGGGGCCGTGGCTGGTCGAGGCCCTCACCTACCGCATGGGACCGCACACCAACACCGACGACCCCGGCAGGTACCGCGCCCCCGAGGAGGTGGAGCCCTGGCTCGGACGCGACCCGATCGCCCGGCTCCAGGCCCATCTGCGCGGACGCGGGATCCTCGACGACCCCCTCGCCGCGCGCGTGCGGGAGGAGGCCGAGCGGCTCGCCGCCGGCCTGCGGCGGAGCCTGGCCGAGGAGCCCGGCACCGAGCCGGCCGAGCCGTTCTCCCACGTCTTCTCCGCCCCCACGCCCCGGCTGCGCCGCCAGGCCGCGGCGCTGGAGCAGGAGCTGTCCCGAGCCCGCACGCCCGCGCCGAACGGAGAGCCATGCCGACCGACGTGACGGTCGCCCGCGCGATCAACGCCGCCCTGCGTGACGCCATGGCCGAGGACGAGCGGGTGGTGGTCTTCGGCGAGGACGTGGGCCCGCTCGGCGGCGTGTTCCGCGTGACCGACGGCCTGGCCGCGGCGTTCGGCGACGAGCGGTGCTTCGACACCCCGCTGGCGGAGTCGGGCATCGTCGGCACCGCGATCGGCATGGCCATGTACGGCTACCGCCCGGTGGTCGAGCTGCAGTTCGACGCGTTCGCCTACCCGGCGTTCGAGCAGATCGTCAGCCATGTCGCCAAGTGGCGCTCCAGGACCCGCGGCCGGATGGGCCTCCCGCTGGTGATCAGGATCCCGTTCGGCGGCGGCATCGGGGCCGTCGAGCACCACAGCGACTCCTCAGAGGCCTACTACGCCCACACCCCGGGCCTGCAGATCGCCGTGCCCTCGTGCGCGGCCGACGCGTACTCCCTGCTGCGCGCGGCGATCGCCTCCGAGGACCCCGTCGTGTTCCTGGAGCACAAGAAGCTGTACTGGTCCGAGCACGGCCAGATCACGCCGCAGCCGTCGCCGTTCGGCCGTGCGGCGGTCCGCCGCCGGGGCACCACCGCGACGATCGTCGCCTACGGGGCCGTGGTCGGCACCGCGCTCGCCGCGGCGCGGGAGGCGGCGGCCCGGGGCTGGGACGTCGAGGTGATCGACCTGCGCACCCTGGTGCCGCTGGACGAGGAGACCGTGGTCGAGAGCGCGCGCCGCACCGGACGCGTGCTCGTCGTCCACGAGGCGCAGGGCTTCTGCGGGGTCGGCGCCGAACTGGCGGCGCTGGTCGCCGAACGCTGCTTCGGGCGGCTCAAGGCCCCCGTGCGCCGGGTCACCGGGTTCGACGTCCCCTATCCCCCTCCCCGGCTGGAGCGCTTCCACCTGCCCACGGTCGAGCGCCTCGTCACGGCGCTCGCGGAGCTGCACGGCGAGTGGGACGCCGGCGTCCCCGCCCTCCCGCCGCCCGGCCCGGCGGAGGCCGCCGGTGAGCCGTTCCTGCTGCCGGACCTGGGCGAGGGCCTGGTGGAGGCCGAGATCGTCCGCTGGCTGGTCAGCGAGGGCCAGTTCGTGGAGGTGGACGCCCCGCTGGTGGAGGTCGAGACCGCCAAGAGCGTCGTGGAGCTGCCCAGCCCCCACCGGGGCCTGGTGTCCCGCCTCCACGGCGGGGTCGGGGACTCCGTCGCGGTCGGCGCGCCGCTGGTGACCCTGCTACCCGACGGCACCGCCACCGCCACCCTCCCGTCCGGCGGCACCGCCACCCGGCCGTCCGGCCCCTCCCTCGTGGCCGTCGAGGCCGCTCCGGCCGTGGCGGCCGCCCCGCCGGCGAGCGGGCGCCGCACGCCCCTGTACGGGCCGCGCGGCGCGGTGGTCAGGAAGGTCGAGACCAGTCGCCGGGAGATCCCCCACGTGACGGTGTGGGTCGACGCCGACGCCACCGGCCTGCTCGCGGCCCGCCGGCGCGCCGCCGCCGCCGCGAGGCCCGGGCTCCTCGGCCTGCTCGCCTGGTTCGCGCTGGACGGCCTGCGCCGCTTCCCGGTGCTGAACGGCCGGGTCGACCCCGAGCGCCAGGAGATCGTCGAGGCGGCGGAGGTGAATCTCGGCCTGGTCGTGCAGGGGGAGCGGGGCCTGGTGATCCCCGTGCTGCCGGCTGCGCAGGCGCTCGGCCCGGACGCGCTGGTCGCCGGGGTGCGCCGGGTCGTCGAGTCCGCCCGCACCGGGGGCGGCGGCTACCGGGTGAGCGGCGGCACCTTCACCGTCAACAACTTCGGCGGGTTCGGGGTGGACGGCTCCACCCCGATCATCAACCACCCGGAGGTCGCCATGCTGGGGATGGGACGTCTCACGGACCGTCCCTGGGTTGTCGACGGCGGCGTGCGCCCCCGGGCCGTCACCCAGCTCTCCCTCACCTTCGACCACCGGGTGTGCGACGGAGACGTCGCCGGCGGGTTCCTGCGCCACGTCGCCGACCTCGTGGAGCGCGGCGCGCTGCCGTCGGACGACGCGCCCGGCGCGTGAGCCGCGCCGCCGGACACGGTGGCGACACGACGAGGGAGTCACCGGACGCGGCGAATCCGTGATATGTTTGGCGATCGCCTGCGGAGACAAGCCGCAGCCCGGCCCGATGTGGCCGGGCGGGGTCGCCAGAGGTTCCACGCGCCGGTCGGCGCGGGGCCCGCGGCCGGGCCCCGGCGGGCCCGAACGGCCGTCTGATCCCGGCCTCCTATGCTCACCGGCCTCGGAGGGACACGCGGGGTAGTCGTTTTGACGAGCCGTGGCCTGCTGGGTAACCTTGGTCTTCGTGCCCACGGTCTCGTGGGCATTCGCGGGTGTGCCCTCTTTTGAGGGGCGCCCCGCGGGGGTCCCTCCACAAGCTCGATCTCACCAGGTGCAAAGTGTGATCCGAGCGCGACACGCCCGAACGCGGGGGTCGGAGTGCGAGGTAAACCAGCAGGTCAGACACCGGCAGAACCTGCGAAATGCACAGCGGGATGGAAAACCCGTGGTCGCTTGCGGCCCGGGGGCCTTCGCCCGACGACGTACCACCGGCCAGAACGCGAACGGAGAAGTAGTGCCCACTATTCAGCAGTTGGTCCGAAAGGGCCGACAGGACAAGGTCACCAAGACCAAGACTCCGGCGCTAAAAGGTAGTCCCCAGCTCCGCGGCAACTGCGTGCGTGTTTACACCACGACCCCGAAGAAGCCGAACTCGGCGCTGCGCAAGGTGGCCCGTGTCCGGCTGAGCAGCGGCATCGAGGTCACCGCCTACATCCCCGGTGTGGGCCACAACCTTCAGGAGCACTCGATCGTGCTCGTTCGCGGCGGTCGTGTTAAGGACCTGCCGGGCGTTCGCTACAAGATCGTGCGCGGTGCGCTCGACACCCAGGGTGTCCGCAACCGCAAGCAGGCCCGCAGCCGTTACGGCGCGAAGAAGGAGAAGAGCTGATATGCCGCGCAAGGGTCCCGCTGGGCGTCGTCAGCTTATGGCCGACCCGGTGTACAGCTCGCCGCTGGTCACCGCGCTCATCAACAAGGTGCTTCTGAACGGCAAGCGTTCGCTCGCCCAGACGATCGTCTACAACGCCCTTGAGGGCTGCAAGGACAAGTCGGGCAACGACCCGGTCGTCACCCTCAAGCGCGCGCTCGACAACGTCAAGCCCACCCTCGAGGTGCGCAGCCGCCGTGTCGGTGGCGCCACCTACCAGGTGCCGGTGGAGGTGCGCGCGGCGCGCAGCACCACGCTGGCCCTCCGCTGGCTGGTGCAGTACTCCCGCGCCCGCCGCGAGAAGACCATGACCGAGCGGCTGATGAACGAGCTGCTCGACGCCAGCAACGGTCTTGGCGCCAGCGTGAAGCGGCGTGAGGACACCCACAAGATGGCCGAGTCCAACAAGGCCTTCGCCCACTACCGCTGGTAATCCCGGCGGCGACGACGAGACGACGAGGACGCGAGAGAAGTGGCCACATCGACCGCTCTTGACCTGGCCAAGGTCCGCAACATCGGGATCATGGCCCACATCGACGCGGGCAAGACCACCACTACCGAGCGCATCCTGTTCTACACCGGCATCAACTACAAGATCGGTGAAGTCCACGAGGGCGCTGCCACGATGGACTGGATGGAGCAGGAGCAGGAGCGCGGCATCACGATCACGTCCGCCGCGACCACCTGCATGTGGCTTGACCACACGATCAACATCATCGACACCCCGGGTCACGTGGACTTCACCGTCGAGGTGGAGCGCTCGCTTCGCGTCCTGGACGGCGCGGTGGCGGTCTTCGACGCCGTGGCCGGCGTCGAGCCGCAGTCGGAGACGGTGTGGCGTCAGGCGGACCGCTACGGCGTGCCGCGCATCTGCTTCGTCAACAAGATGGACCGCGTGGGCGCGGAGTTCCACCGCTGCGTCGACATGATCGTGTCCCGCCTGGGCGCCACCCCGCTGGTCATCCAGCTTCCCTGGGGCGTGGAGTCCGACTTCAAGGGCGTCATCGACCTCGTGAAGATGAAGGGCATGATCTGGAGCGCCGAGGCGGCCAAGGGCGAGATGTACGACACCGTCGACATCCCGGCCGACCACGCCGAGGTGGCGCGCGAGTGGCGCGACAAGCTCATCGAGACGGTCTCCGAGAACGACGACCAGCTCATGGAGCTCTACCTGGAGGGCGTCGAGCCCACCGAGGAGCAGCTCGTCGCGGCCATCCGCCGCGCGACGCTGGCCAGCGCGCTCAACCCGGTCCTGTGCGGCACCGCGTTCAAGAACAAGGGCGTCCAGCCCCTGCTCGACGCGATCGTGGCCTACCTCCCCGCTCCGATCGACATCCCCGCCTTCAAGGGGCACGCGGTCGGCGACGAGGAGAAGCTCATCGAGCGCCACGCCGACCCGAGCGAGCCGTTCGCCGCCCTGGCGTTCAAGATCATGAGCGACCAGCACCTGGGCAAGCTGACCTACATCCGCATCTACTCGGGCACGCTCGAGACCGGCACCGCGGTAGTGAACTCGGTGAAGGGCAAGAAGGAGCGGATCGGCAAGATCTACCAGATGCACGCCAACAAGCGCGAGGAGCGTCCGTCGGCGGTAGCCGGTCAGATCGTCGCCGTCATGGGCCTGAAGGACACCACCACCGGTGACACCCTCAGCGACCCGGCGAGCCCGGTCGTGCTGGAGTCGATGAACTTCCCGGCGCCGGTCATCAACGTGGCCATCGAGCCCAAGACCAAGGGCGACCAGGAGAAGCTGGGCACCGCCATCCAGCGGCTGGCCGAGGAGGACCCCTCCTTCCAGGTCCGTCGCGACGAGGAGACCGGTCAGACGGTCATCTGGGGCATGGGCGAGCTTCACCTGGAGATCCTGGTCGACCGCATGCGCCGCGAGTTCAAGGTCGAGGCCAACGTCGGCCGCCCGCAGGTCGCCTACCGCGAGACCATCCGCCGCAAGGTGGAGAAGGTCGAGTACACGCACAAGAAGCAGACCGGTGGTTCCGGCCAGTTCGCGCGCGTGATCATCGACCTGGAGCCGCTGGGCGAGGGCAACGACGGCTACGAGTTCTCGAACAAGGTCAGCGGCGGCCGCATCCCCCGGGAGTACATCCCCTCGGTGGACGCCGGCGCCCAGGAGGCCGCCGAGTTCGGCGTGCTGGCGGGCTATCCGATGGTGGGCGTCAAGGTCACCCTCAAGGACGGCGCCTACCACGAGGTCGACTCCTCCGAAATGGCTTTCAAGATCGCCGGTTCGATGGCCTTCAAGGAGGCCGCGCGCCGTGCGGACGCCGTGATCCTGGAGCCGATGATGGCCGTCGAGGTCACCACGCCCGAGGACTACATGGGTGACGTCATCGGCGACCTCAACGGTCGTCGCGGGCAGATCCAGGCGATGGAGGACCGCACCGGGGCGAAGGTCATCAACGCCCTCGTCCCGCTGTCAGAGATGTTCGGCTACGTGGGTGACCTGCGAAGCAAGACCCAGGGCCGGGCGGTCTACAGCATGCAGTTCAGCTCCTATTCGGAGGTGCCCCCGGGCATCGCCAAGGAGATCGTCGCGAAGGCTCGGGGCGAATAGCCCCGGAGTCCGATGGCCCGGGGCGGAGATCACCCTCCGCGCCGGGGCCGCAGGGGCCCGGTACTCCTTGGTACCGGCCCCGTGCCCGTGGGCGGTGGGCGACCGCCGTCCCGGGTAAACGGGCTCCGAGCCCGAGTCAGACACGCAAGTGAAGTCAGAATCTCTAAGGAGACAGAGCAGTGGCCAAGGCCAAGTTCGAGCGGACCAAGCCGCACGTGAACATCGGCACCATTGGGCACATCGACCACGGCAAGACCACTCTGACCGCGGCGATCACCAAGGTGCTCCACGACCGTTTCCCTCACCTCAATGAGGCGACCCCGTTCGACAAGATCGACAAGGCGCCCGAGGAGAAGGCCCGCGGCATCACCATCTCCATCGCCCACGTCGAGTACCAGACCGAGAAGCGCCACTACGCCCACGTGGACTGCCCCGGTCACGCCGACTACGTGAAGAACATGATCACGGGTGCGGCGCAGATGGACGGCGCGATCCTCGTGGTCGCCGCCACCGACGGTCCGATGCCGCAGACCAAGGAGCACGTCCTCCTGGCCCGCCAGGTCGGCGTCCCCTACATCGTCGTCGCCCTGAACAAGGCCGACATGGTGGACGACGAGGAGATCCTGGAGCTCGTCGAGCTCGAGGTCCGCGAGCTGCTCTCCGCCCAGGAGTTCCCGGGCGACGACCTGCCGGTCGTGCGCGTCTCGGCGCTGAAGGCGCTTGAGGGCGACGAGAAGTGGGGCGACTCGATCATCGAGCTCATGAACGCCGTGGACGACAACGTCCCCGAGCCCGTTCGTGACACCGAGAAGCCGTTCCTGATGCCGATCGAGGACGTCTTCTCGATCACCGGCCGCGGCACCGTCGTGACCGGTCGTATCGAGCGCGGCATCGTCAAGGTCAACGAGACCGTCGACATCATCGGCATCAAGGAGAAGAGCACCACGACCACCGTCACCGGTGTCGAGATGTTCCGCAAGCTCCTTGACGAGGGCCGGGCCGGCGACAACGTCGGTCTGCTCCTGCGCGGCATCAAGCGTGAGGACGTCGAGCGCGGCCAGTGCATCATCAAGCCGGGCACGACCACCCCGCACACCGAGTTCGAGGCGCAGGTGTACATCCTGTCGAAGGACGAGGGTGGCCGCCACACGCCGTTCTTCAACAACTACCGCCCGCAGTTCTACTTCCGCACCACGGACGTGACGGGCGTCGTGACCCTCCCCGAGGGCACCGAGATGGTCATGCCCGGTGACAACACCGAGATGACCGTCCAGCTCATCCAGCCCATCGCGATGGAGGACGGTCTCAAGTTCGCCATCCGCGAGGGTGGCCGCACCGTCGGTGCGGGCCGGGTCACGAAGATCATCAAGTAGTAGCACGACCGCTGGTCGGCGGTCGGGTCCGCGAAAGGGCCCGACCGCCGCACCACGAGGGGCCTTCGGGCCCCGGAGCCCACAGCGAGCTCCCAGCCCGTTCAGGGCCGTGATCTCGCAGCCGTCTCGAGCCGTGGGGACCGAGACGACTGCAAGATCACGGAATGCGACGGGCGCTCCGGGTGGGACACACGCCAGGCGGCAGAGACCGCACGAAACTTTTGCAGGACGACAGCGAAGGACACCGAGGCCATTATGGCGGGACAGAAGATCCGCATCCGGCTTAAGGCCTATGACCACGAGGTCATCGACAGCTCGGCCAAGAAGATCGTCGAGACGGTGACGCGGACTGGCGCCAAGGTCGCGGGCCCGGTGCCGTTGCCGACCGAGAAGAACGTGTACTGCGTCATCCGTTCGCCGCACAAGTACAAGGACAGCCGCGAGCACTTCGAGATGCGCACGCACAAGCGGCTGATTGACATCATCGACCCGACGCCCAAGACCGTCGACTCGCTCATGCGGCTCGACCTTCCGGCGGGCGTCGACATCTCGATCAAGCTCTGAGGGAACGCACTGACATGGCTAAGCAGATCAAGGGCGTCCTGGGCAAGAAGCTCGGCATGACCCAGGTCTTCGACGAGGGCAACCGGATGGTTCCGGTGACCGTCGTCGAGGCCGGTCCGTGCGTGGTGACCCGGGTCCGCAGCGAAGAGAAGGACGGCTACTCGGCCGTGCAGCTCGGCTACGGGCAGGTCGATCCGCGCAAGGTGAAGAAGCCGCTGGGTGACTACCTGCGTAAGCACGACATCACCCCGCGCCGCTACTTCGTCGAGATCAGGACCACGGACGCCGCCGAGTACACCCTCGGCCAGGAAGTGCTGGCCGACACCTTCGAGGCCGGTCAGTACGTCGACGTGACCGGCAAGAGCAAGGGCAAGGGCTTCGCGGGTGTCATGAAGCGCCACGGCTTCAAGGGCCTGGGCGCCTCCCACGGCACCCAGCGCAAGCACCGCTCGCCCGGCTCCATCGGCGGCTGCGCCACGCCGGGCCGCGTCTTCAAGGGCGTTCGCATGGCCGGCCGTATGGGCAACGTCCGCACGACCGTCCAGAGCCTGAAGGTCCACGCCGTGGACGCCGAGAAGGGGATCATCCTCATCAAGGGTGCCGTCCCCGGCGCCAACGGCAGCCTGGTCCTCGTCCGCACCGCCACCAAGAAGGAGGCTGCCAAGTGAGCACGACGATCGACGTCCTCGACGCAGCCGGTGCGAAGACCGGGACCGTCGACCTTCCTGAGACCGTCTTCGGCGCCAAGGTCAACATCCCGCTGATCCACCAGGTCGTGGTCGCCCAGCTCGCCGCTCGCCGGCAGGGCACGCACGCGACCAAGACCCGCGGTCAGGTCAGCGGCGGCGGCAAGAAGCCGTACCGCCAGAAGGGCACCGGCCGGGCCCGCCAGGGCTCGACCCGCGCCCCGCAGTTCACCGGCGGCGGCGTCGTCCACGGCCCGCAGCCGCGCGACTACAGCCAGCGGACGCCCAAGAAGATGAAGGCCGCCGCGCTTCGCGGAGCCCTCAGCGACCGGGCCGGTGGCGGCCGGGTGCACGTGGTGAGCAGCCTGGTCGACGGGGACACCCCGAAGACCCGTGCGGCCATCCAGGCACTGCGCAACATCACCAAGGCTCGGAGCGTCCTCGTCGTCCTCGACGAGGCCGACGAGATGTCCTGGCTGAGCCTGCGGAACGCGCCGGAGGTCCACCTCCTGGACGCCGGCCAGCTCAACACCTACGACGTGCTCTGCTACGACGACGTGGTCTTCACCCGCGAGGCGTACGACCAGGTCGTGGCGCGGCTGGGCGTGAGCGGGAAGGAAGAAGCCTGATGCAGAAGATCGCCGACCCGCGCGACATCATCCTCAAGCCGATCGTCTCCGAGAAGAGCTACGGCCTGATCGATGAGCACAACAAATACACGTTCTTGGTGAGCAAGACGGCCAACAAGACGCAGGTGAAGATCGCGATCGAGCAGATCTTCGGCGTCAAGGTGACCAGCGTGAACACGATCAACCGCCACGGCAAGCGCAAGCGCACCCGCTTCGGGTACGGCCAGCGGCCCAGCACCAAGCGGGCCATCGTGAGCCTGGCGGAGGGCGACCGTATCGACATCTTCGGCCCGGTCGGCTGATCACCGCCGCACTGCCAAGCAACACCGACGAAGGATGAACGAAAAAGATGGGCATCCGTAAATACAAGCCGACGACCCCGGGTCGTCGCGGCGCGAGCGTCTCGGACTTCGCCGAGATCACGCGCAGCACCCCGGAGAAGTCGTTGCTCGCGCCGCTGCACAGCAAGGGCGGCCGTAACGTCCACGGCAGGGTGACCGCGCGTCACCAGGGCGGTGGCCACAAGCGTGCGTACCGGATCATCGACTTCCGGCGGCACGACAAGGACGGCGTGCCGGCGAAGGTCGCGCACATCGAGTACGACCCGAACCGGACGTCGCGCATCGCGCTCCTGCACTACGCGGACGGCGAGAAGCGCTACATCCTTGCTCCGACCGGCGTCAAGCAGGGCGACCGCATCGAGAACGGCCCCGCGGCCGACATCAAGCCGGGCAACTGTCTGCCGCTGCGCAACATCCCGACCGGTACCTTCATCCACGCCGTGGAGCTGAAGCCCGGTGGCGGCGCCAAGCTGGGCCGGTCCGCCGGCGTTCAGATCCAGCTTCTGGCGAAGGAAGGCCAGTACGCCACCCTGCGCATGCCCTCGGGCGAGATGCGCCAGGTGGACGTGCGCTGCCGCGCCTCCGTGGGCCAGGTCGGCAACGCCGAGCAGTCCAACATCAACATCGGTAAGGCCGGCCGTAACCGCTGGAAGGGCAAGCGCCCGACCGTCCGCGGCGTCGCGATGAACCCGGTCGACCACCCGCACGGCGGTGGTGAGGGCAAGACCTCCGGCGGTCGCCACCCGGTGAACCCCAAGGGCAAGCCGGAGGGTCGCACCCGCCAGCCCAACAAGGCGAGCGACCGACTGATCATCCGTCGGCGGAGCAAGAAGAAGCGGTAGGAGCAGCCTAAATGCCACGTAGCCTTAAGAAGGGTCCTTTCGTCGACCACCACCTTCAGAAGAAGGTGGACACTCAGAACGAAAAGGGCACCAAAAACGTCATCAAGACGTGGTCGCGGCGCTCCATGATCGTGCCCGACATGATCGGCCACACGATCGCCGTGCACGACGGACGCAAGCACGTCCCGGTGTTCGTCACCGACTCGATGATCGGTCACAAGCTCGGCGAGTTCGCTCCTACGCGGACCTTCCGCAGCCACGTCAAGGAAGACCGGCGTAGCCGGCGGTAAGCGCCTTTCAGAAACGAGGAGTAAGCGATGGAAGCCAGGGCTCAGGCGCGGTTCGTCCGCGTCACGCCCCAGAAGGCCCGCCGTGTGGTGGACCTTATTCGCGGGCTGCCCGCTTCGGAGGCGCAGGCCGTGCTGCAGTTCGCTCCCCAGGCAGCGAGCGAGCCGATCTTCAAGGTGCTGACGAGCGCGATGGCGAACGCCGAGCACAACTTCAAGCTCGAGCGCGAGACGCTGGTCGTCAGCCGGGCGTGGGTCGACGAGGGCCCGACACTCAAGCGGTTCCGCCCCCGTGCCCAGGGTCGTGCCTACCGCATCAACAAGCGGACGAGTCACATCACCGTGATCGTCGAGTCCCGGCCTGAGGGCCAGGGCAGGCCGAAGGGAAGGACCCGCTAGTGGGCCAGAAGGTTAACCCGCACGGGTTCCGCCTCGGCATCACAACCGACTTCAAGAGCCGGTGGTACGCCGACAAGCTCTACAAGTCCTACGTCGCCGAGGACGTGTCGATCCGCCGCATGCTGCAGAAGGGCATGGAGCGGGCCGGCATCTCCAAGGTCGAGATCGAGCGGACCACCGACCGCGTCCAGGTCGACATCCACACCGCCAGGCCGGGCATCGTCATCGGCCGCCGCGGCGCCGAAGCCGACCGCATCCGGGGCGACCTCGAGAAGCTGACCAAGAAGCAGGTCCAGCTCAACATCCTCGAGGTCAAGAACCCCGAGATCGACGCCCAGCTCGTCGCCCAGGGCGTGGCCGAGCAGCTCTCCAGCCGGGTCTCCTTCCGGCGGGCGATGCGCAAGGCCATGCAGTCGGCGATGAAGAGCGGAGCCAAGGGCATCCGTGTCCAGTGCTCCGGTCGCCTCGGCGGCGCCGAGATGTCGCGTTCGGAGTTCTACCGTGAGGGCCGCGTGCCGCTGCACACCCTCCGGGCGGACATCGACTACGGCTTCTACGAGGCCCGCACCACCTTCGGCCGCATCGGCGTGAAGGTGTGGATCTACAAGGGTGAGGCCCCGACCAGCCGCGCCGAGCGCGAGGCGGCAGCCGCCGGTGCGCGTGCCGGCCAGCGTCGCGAGCGCACCGACCGGCCGCAGCGCGGCCGCGGCGGTCCCGGCGGCGGCGGTGGCGGCGGAGGCCGTGGCGGCGGAGCCCCCCGTGGCGGTCGTGCGCCCAGAACCGAATCCACCGCGCCCGCTGGGGCGCCCGAGACCGGCCCGGCGGAGCAGCCGGGTGCTGAAGGGAGCTGACCATGCTGATCCCTCGCAGGGTCAAGCACCGTAAGCAGCACCGGCCCGACCGCAGCGGCGCCGCCAAGGGCGGCACCAGGGTTGTGTTCGGCGAGTACGGCATTCAGGCGCTTGAGCACCACTACGTGACCAACCGTCAGATCGAAGCCGCGCGTATCGCCATGACCCGGCACATCCGCCGTGGCGGCAAGGTGTGGATCAACATCTACCCCGACCGCCCGCTCACCAAGAAGCCGGCCGAGACCCGCATGGGTTCCGGTAAGGGTTCCCCCGAGTGGTGGATCGCCAACGTCAAGCCCGGTCGCGTCATGTTCGAGCTGTCAGGTGTGACCGAGCCGGTGGCCCGTGAGGCCCTCCGGCGCGCGATGCACAAGCTCCCTATGAAGTGCCGGTTCGTCAAGCGTGAAGTGGGTGAGGCGTGATGGCTAAGGGCCTGACCGCTGGTGAGCTGCGAGTTTCTGACCAGGACGAACTGGTGCAGAAGCTCAAGGAGGCGAAGGAGGAGCTGTTCAACCTTCGCTTCCAGGCGGCGACAGGTCAGTTGGAGAGCCATGGGCGGCTCCGTGCCGTCCGCCGCGAGATCGCCCGTATCTACACCGTGATGCGTGAGCGCGAGCTCGGAATCATCACGGTCGAGAAGGAGCCGAGCGATGGCTGAGACAACTGAGACCAACCAGACCACCGAGAAGGTGGCGCGGAACTACCGCAAGACCCGTGAGGGTCTCGTCGTCAGCGACAAGATGGACAAGACCGTCGTCGTCGCCGTCGAGGACCGCGTCAAGCACCCGCTGTACGGCAAGGTGATCCGCCGTACGACCAAGTACAAGGCGCACGACGAGGCGAACAGCTGCGGCGTCGGCGACCGTGTCCTCCTGATGGAGACCCGGCCGCTGTCGGCCACCAAGCGGTGGCGCGTCGTGGAGATCCTCGAGCGGGCCAAGTAAGTCGTTCACGGGAGACCCTCCAGGGTCTCCCGTCGGGCGTCCCCCCTCGGTACCGGCCGTCCGGTCGCCGGGGGAGTAAAGACCAAATCTAGTTCCGCCAGGCTCGATGAACGAGAACCGGCGTGACACACGGGAGTTGACGTGATCCAGCAGGAGTCGCGGCTCAAGGTCGCCGACAACACGGGTGCCAAGGAGATCTTGTGCATCCGCGTGCTCGGCGGCTCGGGTCGGCGCTACGCGGGTATCGGCGACATCATCGTCGCGACGGTGAAGGACGCCCTTCCCGCCGCGGGTGTGAAAAAGGGTGATGTGGTCAAGGCTGTCGTGGTGCGCACCTCCAAGGAGCGCCGCCGCCCCGACGGCTCCTACATCCGCTTCGACGAGAACGCCGCCGTCATCATCAAGGACAGCGGCGACCCTCGTGGCACGCGCATCTTCGGTCCGGTCGGGCGCGAGCTTCGTGAGAAGAAGTTCATGCGCATCATCTCGCTCGCGCCGGAGGTGTTGTAAATGTCGAAGCTGCATGTGAAGAAGGGTGACCTCGTCCAGGTCATCGCCGGCAAGGACAAGGGTGCCAAGGGCCGGGTGATCCTCGCCCTGCCGACCGAGGACCGGGTGGTCGTCGAAGGCGTCAACCTGGTCAAGAAGCACTCCAAGGTCACCCACCAGGGCCCGCGTGGCGCCAAGGAAGGCGGCGTGCGGACCATGGAGGCCCCCATCCATGTGAGCAACGTGAAGAAGCTCAAGGATGAGCCGAAGAAGGACGACGAGAAGCCCGCCAAGAAGGCCAGCAAGGCCGACGAATCGGGTGAGGACAACTGATGACCGCCACCACCACTGAGACCGAGCGCATTCAGCCGCGGCTCAAGGAGCGCTACCGCGAGGAGATCGCCGACAAGCTGCGCGAGCAGTTCGGCATCGAGAACGCCATGAAGATCCCCAGGCTCACCAAGATCAAGGTGAACATGGGCGTCGGCGAGGCGGCTCGTGACTCCAAGCTCATCGAGGGCGCGGTGCGCGATCTCACCGCCATCACCGGCCAGAAGCCCGCCGTGGCCCACGCCCGCAAGTCCATCGCGCAGTTCAAGCTGCGCGAGGGCATGCCGATCGGCGCGCACGTGACGCTCCGCGGCGACCGCATGTGGGAGTTCCTCGACCGGCTGCTGTCCCTGGCGCTTCCGCGTATCAGAGACTTCCGCGGCCTCTCGCCCAAGCAGTTCGACGGCAACGGGAACTACACCTTCGGCCTCACCGAGCAGGTGATGTTCCACGAGGTCGACCCCGACCGCGTCGACCGCCAGCGCGGCATGGACATCACCGTCGTGACCACGGCGACGGACGACGAGCAGGGCCGGGCGCTGCTCAGGCTTCTCGGCTTCCCGTTCAAGGAAGCGTAGGAAGTCGAAATGACTGAGTACCGCACTGAGGAGGCCTGATGGCTAAGAAGTCCTTGATCGCCAAGGCAGAGCGCAAGCCGAAGTTCGGCGTCCGGGCCTACACGCGCTGCACGCGCTGCGGCCGGCCGCGCGCCGTCTACAGGAAGTTCGGCCTGTGCCGTGTCTGCTTCCGCGAGATGGCGCACCGGGGCGAGCTGCCGGGCATCACCAAGTCGAGCTGGTAGTCCGCGTGCGGGAGCCCTCCGGAGATCGTTCTCCGGAGGGGCCCGCGCCGCACCGGCCGTATACCGCAAGAAGTCATATCAACCGGGTGCCGAACCAGGCGCCCACGACCACACCGTAGGTCCCGCAGGGGAAACCGCGGTGAGGAGGGCCACCGGCCATGACGATGACCGACCCGATCGCAGACATGTTGACACGTCTGCGAAACGCGAACTCGGCATACCACGACACCGTGGCGATGCCGTACTCGAAGATCAAGGCGCACATCGCCGAGATCCTCCAGCAGGAGGGCTACATCCAGTCCTGGGCCGTCGAAGACGCCAAGGTCGGGAAGAACCTCGTGGTGGAGCTCAAGTTCGGGCCTACGCGTGAACGGTCCATCGCGGGCCTGCGACGGGTGTCCAAGCCCGGTCTGCGGGTCTATGCAAAGAAAGACAATCTGCCCCGGGTGCTGGGTGGCCTGGGCGTCGCGATCCTCTCGACGTCCGGTGGCCTCATGACCGACAGGCAGGCCGGCAAGCGTGGTGTAGGCGGGGAAGTCCTCGCCTACGTCTGGTAACGAGGGGAGGAACTACAGCATGTCGCGAATTGGACGGCTGCCCATCCCCGTACCGAATGGTGTTGACATCACCATCGAGGGCCGGGATGTCACGGTCAAGGGGCCGAAGGGCACGCTTTCTCACACCGTCGCGGAGCCGATCGAGGTCGCCCGCGACGACGACGGGACCCTCACGGTCTCGCGTCCGAACGACGAGAACCGCGTCCGTGCCCTGCACGGTCTGTCCCGCACGCTGGTCGCCAACATGGTCGACGGCGTGACCAAGGGTTACAGCAAGACGCTGGAGATCGTCGGCGTCGGCTACCGCGTTCAGGCCAAGGGCCCGACGCAGCTCGAGTTCGCTCTGGGCTTCAGTCACCCCGTGATCGTCGACGCCCCCGAGGGCGTCACGTTCCGAGTGGACCGCCCGACCCTGTTCCACGTCGACGGGATCGACAAGCAGAAGGTCGGCGAGGTCGCCGCGAACATCCGCAAGCTGCGCAAGCCCGACCCCTACAAGGGCAAGGGCGTGCGGTACCAGGGCGAAGTCATCCGCCGCAAGGTCGGAAAGGCTGGTAAGTAGTCATGGCCTTCACCAAGGTTGCCAAGCACACGGCCGCGCGCGCCCTGTCGCGCTCGCGCCGCCACCGCCGCGTCCGCAAGAAGGTCGTCGGCTCCCAGTCTCGCCCTCGTCTGGTCGTGAACCGCTCCGCGCGTCACCTGTTCGTGCAGATCGTGGACGACACCGCCGGTCACACGCTGGCGAGCGCGTCCACGCTGGACGCCTCCCTCCGCACGGCCGAGGGCACCAAGACGGAAAAGGCGAAGAAGGTCGGCGAGCTCCTCGCTCAGCGGGCCAAGGCCGCCGGGATCACCGCCGTGGTGTTCGACCGCGGCGGCAGCCGCTACGCCGGCCGCCTCGCGGCCCTGGCGGACAGCGCCCGTGAAGGCGGGCTGGAGTTCTGATGTCTCCAGCCACGATGGCAGTCAAGAGCAACGAGGAGAGGAACCACTGATGGCTGCAGCTCCGCGTCGCGGTGCCGGCGGCGGTGGTGAGCGGCGTGACCGTCGCGACGATCGCCGCGGTGGTGCCGCAGAGAAGGGCGTCTCGTACATCGAGCGCGTCGTGAAGATCAACCGAGTGGCGAAGGTCGTCAAGGGCGGCCGGCGCTTCAGCTTCACCGCCCTGGTCGTCGTCGGCGACGGCAACGGCATGGTCGGCGTCGGGTACGGCAAGGCCAAGGAGGTGCCCGCGGCGATCGCCAAGGGCGTCGAAGAGGCCAAGAAGCACTTCTTCAAGGTGCCGCGCATCCAGGGCACCATCCCGCACACCTCGCAGGGCGAGGACGCCGCCGGCGTCGTGCTCCTGCGTCCGGCCTCGGCCGGTACCGGTGTGATCGCGGGTGGCCCGGTGCGCGCCGTCCTGGAGTGCGCCGGCATCCACGACGTGCTGTCCAAGTCGCTCGGCTCGGACAACCCGATCAACATCGTCCACGCGACCGTGGCGGCTCTGAAGGGCCTCAGCAGGCCCGAGGAGATCGCCGCCCGCCGTGGGCTCCCGATCGAGCAGGTCGCCCCCGTACGCATGCTCAAGGCTCGCGCCGAGGGCATCGCCGAGGCCGCCGCCGCGGCGAAGGCGGTGGGTTAGCCGATGGCGCGCCTGAAGATCACTCAGGTCCGATCGAAGATCGGTGGAAAGCAGAACCAGCGTGACTCGCTGCGCTCGCTGGGCCTGAAGCGGATCGGCGACGTCGTCGTCAAGGAGGACCGCCCGGAGATCCGGGGCATGGTCGCCGTGGTGACGCATCTCGTCGATGTGGAAGAGGTCGACTAGTCATGGCCAACGCTGACAACCAGGGCGGCCCCCGGCCGCTCGGAATCCACGACCTGCGGCCCGCCCCGGGCGCCAACAAGTCGAAGATCCGCAAGGGTCGCGGCGAGGCGTCCAAGGGCAAGACCTCCGGTCGTGGCACCAAGGGCACCAAGTCCCGTACGAGCGTCCCCCTCGGCTTCGAGGGTGGTCAGGTTCCGCTCCAGCGGCGCCTGCCCAAGCTCAAGGGCTTCTCCAACGCCCTTTTCAAGACGACCTACCAGGTCGTCAACCTCACCCGGCTCGGTGAGCTGTTCCCCGACGGCGGCGACGTCTCGGTGGACAACCTCGTCGAGCGGGGCGCCGTTCGCAAGAACCAGCCGGTGAAGATCCTGGGAACCGGTGACATCTCGGTGGCGTTGAACGTGCGTGTGCATGCTATCTCCGCCTCCGCCAAGGAGAAGATCACCGCGGCCGGTGGCTCCGTCACCGAGCTGTAGTGCAGGCAGTGCGAGGCGCGGGGGCTCACGGAGAGCCGCCGCGCCCGTAGTGCGTTAGAGTGCGCTGGACAGAAGGCTGTCCAGGGCTCGTCCGACAGAGATGTGCCGATGGATTCCCAGACCTTCGCTGACCGATACCGCCTTTCAGGCGCGCAGGAGGGACCGTGCTGACCGCGATTAGCCGGGCGTTCCGTACGCCCGACCTGCGCAACAAGCTACTCTTCACGCTGGGCATCATCGCCCTGTTCAGGCTGGGTTCGGTGCTACCGACGCCCGGTGTGAACACGGTGAACGTCCAGCAGTGTCTGCGAGAGGCGCAGGCGAGCGACGCCGCCAACATCTATGGCATGGTGCAGCTCTTCAGTGGCGGCGCGCTGCTGAAACTTTCCGTGTTCGCGCTCGGCATCATGCCGTACATCACCGCGAGCATCATCCTCCAGCTCCTCACGGTGGTCATCCCCCGTCTGGAGGCCCTCAAGAAGGAGGGCCAGGCGGGCAACGCGAAGATCACGCAGTACACGCGTTACCTGACCATCGGCCTGGCGGTCCTGCAGTCCACCGCCTTCGTGGCGCTGGCGCGCACGGGCCAGCTCTTCCCGAACTGCCGCCAGCAGGTCCTGGTGAACAACGACGCCTTCACCATCGTCACCATGGTGATCACCATGACCGCCGGCACCTCGGTGATCATGTGGCTGGGCGAGCTGATCACCGACCGCGGCGTCGGCAACGGCATGTCGATCCTCATCTTCACCCAGGTCGTGGCCGTCTTCCCGTCGGAGCTGCTGAACATCTTCCGGCAGAACGCCTTCACGTTCGTCATCGTGATGGTGGTCGGCGTGTTCATGATCGCGGCGGTCGTCTTCGTCGAACAGGCCCAGCGCCGCATCCCGGTCCAGTACGCGAAGCGCATGGTGGGCCGGCGCATGTACGGAGGCACCTCCACCTACATCCCGCTGAAGGTCAACCAGGCGGGCATCATCCCGGTCATCTTCGCCTCCTCGCTGCTCTACCTTCCGCAGCTGGTCGTCTCGCTCTTCGGCACCAGCGAGAGCCCGGGGGCCGTGGTCCAGTGGCTGGCTCAGAACTTCGTCAGCGGCGACAGCCCGGCCTACATGATCACCTTCTTCGTGCTGATCATCTTCTTCACCTACTTCTACGTGTCCATCACCTTCAACCCCGTTGAAGTCGCCGACAACATGAAGAAGTACGGTGGATTCATCCCGGGCATCCGCCCGGGACGGCCGACCGCCGAGTACCTCTCGTACGTGCTCAACCGGTTGACCGCCCCCGGTTCGCTGTATCTGGGTCTGATCTCCATGGTGCCGATCATCGCGCTGGCCGTGGCAGGTGCGAGCCAGAACTTCCCGTTCGGAGGCACGAGCATTCTGATCATGGTTGGTGTTGGGCTGGACACCGTGAAGCAGATCGAGAGCCAGCTGCAGCAGCGGAACTACGAGGGCTTCCTCAAGTAGTGCGCGTCGTCCTGGTCGGGCCCCCCGGAGCGGGCAAGGGGACACAGGCCCAGTTCATCGCATCGAACCTGTCCATCCCGAAGATCTCGACAGGGGACATCTTCCGTGCCAACGTCTCGGGCGGCACGGAACTCGGCAGGCTTGCCAAGGAGTACATGGACCGCGGCGACCTCGTACCCGACGAGGTGACCATCGCCATGGTCCGCGACCGTCTCAGCGAGCCCGACGCCCAGGAGGGCTTCCTGCTCGACGGGTTCCCTCGCAACGTGCCCCAGGCACAGATCCTCAACAAGATGCTGGCCGAGTTCGGCACGGCGCTCGACATCGTCCTCGAACTCGTCGTCGACGACGAGGAGGTCGTGCGCCGGCTGGCGGGCCGTCGCACCTGCCGCTCCTGCGGCAAGGTGTGGCACATCGCGTTCGACCCGCCCACCAAGGAGGGCGTCTGCGACGCCTGCGGCGGTGAGCTGTTCCAGCGCGACGACGACCGCGAGGAGACGATCCGCCACCGGCTGGAGGTCTACCAGGAGCAGACCGCTCCCCTGATCTCCTTCTACGCCGATGAGCACATCCTGCACGGGGTGGACGCCACCGGGCCCGTCGAGGAGATCACCCAGCGGGCGATGCGGGAGCTCAGCCGCTTCGCCGACTGATGTTCGCCGCCGGGCCCCGGCCCGGCGGGCGCACGCCACTTCTGGAGTTCGCTTCCAGGGGTGGCGTTCGCCATGTGGGGGGACAATTGGGGGAATTGGGCTGTCGCCTCGTCCGTTGATTCACCCCAGGGGGTGCCGGTAAGTGTTCAAGAAGAACAGACACGGAATTCAGATCAAGACATCCGAGCAGCTCGGCAAGATGCGGGCCGCCGGCCTCGTCGTCGGCAGGACGCTCGAGATGCTGCGCGACTCGGCCCGGCCGGGCATGACGCCGCTCGACCTCGACGCGCTCGCCGAGAAGGCCATCCGCGACGAGGGCGCGGTCCCCTCCTTCAAGGGCTACCAGGGGTTCCCCGCGACGATCTGCGCCTCGGTCAACGACGAGGTCGTCCATGGCATCCCCACCGACCAGCGGCCCCTGCGCGACGGCGACATCATCTCCATCGACTGCGGCGCCATCCTGGACGGCTGGCACGGCGACTCCGCGATCACCATCGCGATCGGCGAGGCCGACCCGCGGCTCACCGAGCTGATGCGGGTGACCGAGGAGGCCATGTGGCGCGGTATCGCCGCGCTGACCGTAGGTGCGCACCTTTCCGACGTGGGGGCCGAGGTCGAGCGTTACGTGCGCTCTCAGGGCCGCTACGGCATCCCTCCGGAGTACGGGGGCCACGGCATCGGCACCGAGATGCACATGGACCCGTGGGTGGCCAACCACGGCAAGCCGGGCAGGGGCCCGCGCCTTGAGGCCGGCATGTGCTTCGCCATCGAGCCGATGGTCAACCTGGGCACCGAACGCACCCGCGTCCTGGCCGACGACTGGACGGTGGTGACGGTCGACGGGAAGCCCTCGGCGCACTTCGAGCACAGCGTCGCCGTCACCGAGGACGGCCCCTGGGTGCTCACCGCCCTCGACGGGGGCGAATCCAGGCTTGGCCGGCGTCCCGATGGGCAGATCACATCCGAGGGCACCGCGGGGCATTGACGTTCGTTGACCCATCCATGAAGGGCGTCCAGGGTGGACGCCGACGCGGGAGTTGATGGTGATGGCGGCGACACCGGAGATGAGGGCGTCAGACGGCGACCGCGACAAGGTCGCGGCCGCGCTGCGCGAGCACTGCGCCGAGGGCAGGCTCACCATCGAGGAGTTCAACGAGCGCCTGGAGCTGGTCTACCAGGGGCGCACCTACGGTGACCTGCAGAAGCTGACGGCCGACCTGCCCGAAATCGACCTGCGCGCCCGCAGGCAGGAGGTCGCCAAGCCGACGGCCAAGCCCAAGAAGTCGGCGGAGGCCGAGCTCAAGGCGGCGTGGGGCGTGTGGCTGATGGTCGTCGCCGTCTGCTCGGTCATCTGGGCGCTGACCGACTTCGGCGGATATTTCTGGCCGATGTGGGTGGGCGGTCCCTGGGGCGCCATCCTGCTGGTCAGCACGTTCGTCACCGCCGCGGGCGGCGGCGGGCAGTCGAAGAAGTAGGCGTTGTGGGCTGTCCCGAGTGTGCCGTTATGCACGCTCGGCTCTGAGTGTGGATTCCTACGCAGATCGATCGCTCCGGTCTTCCTAACGTGTGCGGTGTCCGGAAAGAGCAGCACCAGAAAGCTCGCCCGGCACGGGGAACCGTCCTCGACTCACGAGGACGCTCGCAACAGGAGGAACACCGTGCGAAAGATTCGCAACCTGCTCGTCAGCACCGCCCTCGCCGGTTCGCTGGCCGCGGGCATCGCCGCCACCGCCCCCGCCGCCCAGGCGGAGACCAGCGCCGCCGCCGGCACCGCGGTGACCGCCGAGGCACAGGCGGCACGCCACTTCTTCGGCCCGATCTACTCCACGTTCGGCCGGGGCGAGGACCGCGGGCACCGGTCCTACTTCAAGGGCCACTGGAAGAAGTCGAACGGCCGCTACTGGTTCTACGGCAGCCTGTTCGACCGCGACCGTGACCGCGACTACAGCTACGTGTGGTTCCGGTGGCACGACGACCGCGGCTTCCACGCGAAGTACTACAAGACCTTCGGCAAGAAGGACTTCTCGAAGTTCGGCGGCTTCCGCAAGAGCTCGGGCTTCGACGACTTCGACATCCGCGTGTGCGAGGGCGACAACCGCTTCGACGACTGCGGCCGCTGGTCCGACGTCTTCTAGGAGACGAGCTTGACCGTCCGGTCGCCGCGAGGGGGGCCGGATGCGGGGGAACACGGGCGGGCGCTCCCAGGGCGCCCGCTCTTCTCGCGTTCACGGGCATTGGACGCAGCCTTTACCACTCATGGCAGTTTCCCGGCTTATTGTCAGGTAGATGATCTTTCTCGGCGGGGGAGTACTTAGGCACACGCCCATCCCGGCCCGGTGTCGGCGGTGCCGGGCGCGGGGTGGGCGTGTTCCCTTTCCGCTGGGCGGCCTCGCTGGGGTACGCTGGTGGTCGGTTGTGTCCGGACAAGTGCCAGGCGTTTCGCATTTCCGCGCCGGTTGTCGTACACTCCTTTGTCGGTCCACTATGACCATCGCGCGTCGGCGGTCCATGCATCGCCGCATCTATACGCGTGGGTCGCGGCTGCGTAGTGTGCCGACACCTCAGACGACCGATCAGTGAAACGCGAGGGACATGGCCAAGAAGGACGGCGCCATCGAGATCGAGGGCACTGTGGTTGAGTCGCTCCCGAACGCGATGTTCCGGGTGCAGCTCGACAACGGCCATAAGGTCCTGGCCCACATCAGCGGGAGGATGCGGATGCACTACATCCGGATCCTGCCCGACGACAGGGTTGTCGTCGAACTGAGCCCTTACGACCTCAGTCGTGGGCGGATCGTCTACCGATACAAGTAACTGCCCTCCCCGGTGGGAAGGCCGAGCCGGCCGGGCGCGCTGACGCGCGCCGAGGCGGGCGCGGCCGGGTGACCGGCGGGCGGGCCGTCTGAGGAAACGACGAAGGACTATGAAGGTCAAGCCGAGCGTCAAGAAGATCTGCGACAAGTGCAAGGTGATCCGCCGGCACGGTCGCGTCATGGTGATCTGCGACAACCTGCGCCACAAGCAGCGCCAGGGCTGATCGCGGCCCCGGAGGGACTGTCCGCGCCAGCGCGGCGCCGGCCCCCGGGGACGACAAGTAAACGCGCATCACACCCGCACAGGCGGCCACGCCGAACCGTGCGGGCGACCCCCGGTCGGAGGCCGGGGCCCTCACCCCGGGCATGGGGAGGGGTAGTGACGCGCAGGACCTCCGCCACACCGAAGGAGAATGCCCGACCATGGCTCGCCTGGTTGGCGTCGACCTCCCCCGCGACAAGCGGCTGGAGATCGCTCTCACCTACATCTACGGAATCGGCCGCAGCCGCGCTCTGGAAATCCTGAGCGCGACGGGGATCAGCGGGGACCTCCGGGTCCACCAGCTCTCCGACACCGAGCTGGTGCCGCTGCGCGACTACATCGAGGGAACCTTCAAGATCGAAGGTGACCTCCGCCGCGAAGTGCAGGCCGACATCCGCCGCAAGATTGAAATCGGCTGCTACCAGGGCATCCGACACCGCCGCGGCCTTCCCGTGCACGGTCAGCGTACGCAGACCAACGCGCGCACCCGTAAGGGCAAGAAGAAGACCGTGGCCGGCAAGAAGAAGCCCGGCAAGAAGTAGTCCGCGACGGGGCGCCGAGGCCGCGAGGCCGCGCCTCAGTCCACGCAGCAGGACCGATCACCTCAGGAGATAGCGCTACATGCCTCCGAAGAGCCGCCAGGCCGCACAGAAGAAGGTGCGCCGCAAGGAGAAGAAGAACGTCGCTCACGGGCACGCCCACATCAAGAGCACGTTCAACAACACGATCGTCTCGATCACCGACCCCACCGGGAACGTGATCTCCTGGGCGAGCGCGGGCCACGTCGGTTTCAAGGGCTCCCGCAAGTCCACTCCGTTCGCCGCGCAGATGGCCGCCGAGAACGCCGCGCGCCGCGCCATGGAGCACGGCATGCGCAAGGTCGACGTCTTCGTCAAGGGCCCGGGGTCCGGTCGCGAGACCGCCATCCGGTCTCTGCAGGCCACCGGCCTGGAGGTGGGGTCCATTCAGGACGTCACCCCCGTTCCCCACAATGGTTGCCGTCCGCCCAAGCGCCGCCGCGTCTGAGGCCCAGGAGATACTGAGAAATGGCTCGTTACACCGGAGCGGACTGCAAGCTGTGCCGTAGGGAGAAGACCAAGCTCTTCCTCAAGGGCACCAAGTGCGAGTCCCCCAAGTGCCCGATCGAGATCCGTCCCTACCCGCCGGGTGAGCACGGACGCGGTCGTCCCAAGGAGTCGGAGTACCAGCTCCAGCTCCGTGAGAAGCAGAAGACCCGCCGCATCTACGGCATCCTCGAGAAGCAGTTCCGCAACTACTACGAGGAAGCCAACCGCAAGGGCGGCAAGACCGGCGAGAACCTCCTCCAGATCCTGGAGAGCCGGCTCGACAACGTGATCTTCCGGGCCGGCCTCGCCGTCTCGCGCGACGCGGCCCGCCAGCAGGTTCGCCACGGCCACATCGTGGTTAACGGCCGGAAGGTCGACATCCCGTCGTACCGCGTCCGCGAGCACGACATCATCGAGGTTCGCGAGAAGTCGCGTAACCTGATGCCGTACGAGGTGGCTCGCGCCACCGTCGGCGACAGGACCGTCCCGGCCTGGCTGGGCGTCGTTCCCGACAGGCTCCGGGTGCTGGTCCACCAGCTCCCGGTCCGTCAGCAGATCGACACCCAGGTCCAGGAGCAGCTGATCGTCGAGCTCTACTCCAAGTAAGAGCTCGCACAAAGCCTGGCGGCCGCCGCACGGCCTCTTCGGAGGCCGTGCGGCGTCGGCAGTGAACAACCGTCGCGGTGGTCAAATAGCGGGCCCCGCGGAACCCAGGGGAGAACCCACATGCTGATCGCACAGCGCCCGTCCCTTCTCGAGGAGTCGCTCGAGGAGACCAGGTCCCGGTTCGTCATCGAGCCGCTGGAGCCCGGTTTCGGTTACACCATCGGCAACTCTCTGCGGCGCACGCTGCTGTCCTCCATTCCGGGGGCGGCGGTCACGAGCATCCGCATCGAGGGCGTCCTGCACGAGTTCTCGACCGTTCCCGGGGTCAAGGAAGACGTCACCGACATCATCCTCAACCTCAAGGGCCTGGTCGTCTCCTCCGAGCACGACGAGCCGGTCGTGATGTACCTGCGTAAGCAGGGCCCGGGCGAGGTCACCGCCGCCGACATCGCGCCGCCGGCCGGTGTCGAGGTGCACAACCCCGAGCTGCACATCGCCACGCTGAACGGCAAGGCGAAGCTCGAGATGGAGCTGACGGTCGAGCGCGGCCGCGGTTACGTCTCCGCCGCCCAGAACAAGCAGCAGGGCCAGGAGATCGGCCGCATCCCGGTCGACTCGATCTACTCGCCGGTGCTGAAGGTGACCTACAAGGTCGAGGCCACCCGAGTCGAGCAGCGCACCGACTTCGACCGTCTGATCCTGGACGTCGAGACCAAGCCGTCGATGAAGCCCCGCGACGCGGTGGCCTCCGCCGGCAAGACCCTGGTCGAACTGTTCGGCCTGGCCCGCGAGCTCAACGTCGAGGCCGAGGGCATCGACATCGGCCCGTCGCCGACGGACGCGGCGCTCGCCGCCGACCTGGCGCTGCCGATCGAGGAGCTGAACCTCACCGTCCGCTCCTACAACTGCCTCAAGCGCGAGGGCATCCACACCGTGGGTGAGCTCGTGGCCCGCAGCGAGCAGGACCTCCTCGACATAAGGAACTTCGGCGCGAAGTCCATCGAAGAGGTCAAGCAGAAGCTGCACGAGATGTCGCTGGCGCTCAAGGACTCCCCGCCCGGGTTCGACCCGACCGCGGTGGCCGGCGGCGACTACGACGACGACGACGCGCGGTACGTCGAGACCGAGCAGTACTGACGTTCCGACCGGCTCCGGCCGGCGGCACGGATTTTCTGTCAACGGACGCCTGGCGGGCTTCGCTCGCCGGGTCGTCCGGCCCGACTCCGGTACCTGGTACGGCCGTTGCGGGTTATCTCAAAGGAGAGCGAACATGCCCAAGCCTGCCAAGGGCGCACGTCTCGGCGGCAGCCCGGCACACGAGCGGCTGATCCTGGCGAACCTCGCCACGGCGCTGTTCCAGCACGGCCGCATCAAGACCACCGAGACCAAGGCCAAGCGCCTCCGGCCGGTGGCCGAGCGCCTGATCACCAAGGCCAAGAAGGGCGACATCCACAACCGTCGCCAGGTGCTCACCGTGGTCAAGGACAAGGGCGTCGTCCACCACCTGTTCACCGAGATCGCTCCCACCTTCGCCGAGCGTCCCGGCGGCTACACCCGCATCACCAAGCTCGGCCCGCGCCGGGGCGACAACGCCCCCATGGCGCTGATCGAGCTGGTGACGGAGCCGCTGAACGCCGTCACCCGCACCGTCTCCACCCCCGCCGCCGCGCCCGCCGAGGAAGTCGTCGAGCTTCCCGAGGGCGACGTCAAGGGCACCGAGACCGCTTCGGACGAGCCCGCGGACGCCACCACGGCCGACGAGAAGCCCGCCGACGAGACGGCGACCGCCGACGACGCTGACGAGAAGAAGGCCGACTCCAAGAAGGACGAGGCCTGATCCTCACACCCGTCGCGCCGGGGCCACCGCTCCCGGCCGCGTGAGATCGTGACCGGCCCAGCGCACTGCTCCAGTGTGCTGGGCCTTCGCGTTGAAGGCGACGGCCCTGACCGTCCGCCGCCCCACCCTCCGGCGCCAACGCGCCGAACGACCGCCCGAAAGGGGGCGCCCGCCGTGAGCGACCCCACGCACGCCCCGCCCCCCACCGAGAACGACCGGGGGTTGCCCGCCGTGAGCGATCCCGGTCAGGCCCCGTCCGCCACCGAGATCGGCCTGAGGGTGTCCGTCGTGGGCGATCCCGGTCACGCCCTGCCCGGTACCGGGAGCGGCCTGAGGGTGCCCATCGTGGGCGATCCCGGTCACGCCCTGCCCGGTAGCGGGAGCGGCCTGAGGGTGCCCGTCGTGGGCGATCCCGGTCACGCCCTGCCCGGCACCGGTTACGGGCGTGAGCACTCCGAGAGCTCTCCGGCGCACGGCGCCGGTGAAGCCGACCCGGCCGGCCTCGACCCGCGCCCGGAGGCGGCGCGGGCGTCCGTCGCTGAGCGAGGCGAGGAAACCGGTGGCGAGGCGGCGGCCGTGCGTCTCCGGCTGGATCTGGCCTATGACGGCACGGACTTCTCCGGGTGGGCCCGCCAGCCGGGGCGGCGGACCGTTCAAGGTGAGCTGGAGGCGGCGCTCGGCCGCGTTCTGCGTCTCGACCCGGCTCCGTCCCTGACGGTCGCCGGCCGCACCGACGCGGGGGTGCACGCGCGCGGGCAGGTCGCCCACGTCGACCTCCCCCCGGAGACGCTGGCGGCGGTCGACGGCCGCCGGAGCGGCGCGGTGGAAGAACCCCCCGGCACGGCTGAGCGCCTCACCAGACTGATACGACGTCTCGCGGGCGTCCTACCCCCGGATGTGCGGGTGTGGACCGTCACAGAGGCCCCTGAGGGCTTCGACGCGCGCTTCTCGGCGATGTTCCGTCGCTACGTCTACCGGGTCACCGACGCCCCGGGCGGCGTCGACCCGCTGCGCAGGCGGGAGATCCTCTGGCACGCGCGCCCTCTGGACATGGAGCGGATGAACGCCGCCGCGGCCCGCCTGCTCGGCGAGCACGACTTCGCCGCGTTCTGCAAGCGCCGCGACGGCGCCACGACGATCCGCGAGCTGCAACGCCTGGAATGGGCCCGCGACCCCGACGGCCTGCTCGTGGCCACGGTCGTCGCCGACGCGTTCTGCCACTCCATGGTGCGCGCCCTGGTCGGCTCCCTGCTCGCCGTCGGCGAGGGCCTGCGTCCCGTGGAATGGCCGGGAACCGTCCTGGCGAACGCCGTACGCGACTCCGGCGTCAACGTGGCCCCCGCCCACGGCCTCTGCCTGGAAGAGGTCGGCTACCCCACCCCCGACGCCCTCCTCGACCGCGCCCGCCAGACCCGCCGCCTGAGAACCCTCACCCGCTGACGCGACCCGACACCCCGCCCCACCCGTGACCAGGCCACCTGACGGCCGGACTCCGACATCCGGGTGCGCCCCCGATTCACCTTCGCGCCGGACGCGAAGCCTCGACCGCCACCCCACGCCGCGCCGCAACGGCCGGCCCGCCAGGCGCGCCGATCGTAGGGCCGCCTCCCCCTCGCGGGCCGGCCGTCGTTGACGGCGCCGGACTGCCTGTGCGACATGCCGTCGCGGCGGCGCCGGGTGGAAGGGGCAGGGGCCGGGAGGTTGCCGGGGCGTCAGCCGGTGACGCGTTTCTCGATCACCTGGGCCGTGTGGTCGCGGAAGGCGCCGCTGACCGGGCCCAGGTCCTTCTCCTTGGTCGTCGGGGTGTGGCCGTCGCTGTAGGTGGCGAAGCTGAAGACGATGTAACGGCCCCAGACCAGGCCGGCGGCGTATCCGCCGGAGATGTCGGCCTTCTCGGCGCCGGTTCCCGCGTTGCCCGCCAGGCCGCGGAACCACTGCGTCTTGGCGAGGTTCTTCTTGCGGTCCGCCGCGACGGCGTCCTCCTTGGTGGGGAACACGGCGATGCCGGTGGTGATGGCGTACTTGCGCCGGACGTCGACGTACGTGGCCCGCAGGACGCGGCCGCACTTCGCCTTCTTGAGCGCCGTGGCGAACGTCCCGACGGCGACCTTGGCGCACTGGGCCGTGATGTCGACCTTCGCGCGGGTGTAGGTGCGTCCGTCGAGCTTCACCCGCCGCGCCGCGAACGCCTCCTTGAGGGTGAGCTTCTTCGGGTCGGTCGCCTCGGAGTTGAGCACGTTCGTCACGACCGGGCTCGGCTTGGGAAGCGGGTCTTCGGTCTCCGGCACGTGCGGGTCGACGGAGGGGATCGGGCTGGGCAGGCTCAGCGGCTCGTTGTCGCCGCTGTAGACGTTGTAACCGAACACGGCGGCCGTCCCCACCGCGGCGAGGGCCACGGCGACACCGGCGGCCAGGGCCACCTTCTTGCCCGAGCTCGGCCCGGTGTCCGCGCCTGCGGGCGTCGGCGGCGCGGGGGGAGCGGCTCCCGGGGGCACGAACGGCGGCCTCTCGACGACCGCTTCACCCCCGGCACGCCCGGGGTCGGCCCCCGGACGGCCGGTCGCCGATCCCGGCCGACCGGCCTCGGCACCAGGCCGGGCCACCTCGGATCCGGCACGTCCGGCCCCGCCGGGCGTCCCCGTCCCGGCCGAGGCGCCTGACCCGGCCTTTCCCGTCTCCGCCGGGTCACCGGCCGTTCCTACGGGGGCGGACGGCCCCCAGGCAGCCGAGGCCGGCGAGCCGGTCGACGGCTTGGATTCCACACCGGACGGCGACGAGGTGGCCACCGGGCTGGCCAGCGGCGCATGAGGCATTCGGCCGGCCAGTGGTGAAGCGGACGCCTGACCGGACGGCGGTGACTGCCCCTGGCCGGGAGGCAACGATCGCGGCTGACCGGACGGCGGTGAATGAGGTGACTGCCCTGGCGGCGGTGTCCGCGGCTGCCCGGAGGGCGGTGAATACTGCGGCGAGCCGGACGCAGTCGCGTACGGCTGGCCGGACGGTGCAGGAGACGGCGGCGAGCCGGACGGCGCAGCGGTGCCGGGAGGCGGCGAGGTCGTCAGCGGCCCCAGGCTCCGAGGCGCGGGCGGAAGAGGCGTCCCCGGAGCGGGTGCGCCCGGCAAACCGCCTCCCGAACTCGCCAGGGGCGGCAACGCGGCCCCTGTGGGCAGCAACGGCACTCTCGAAGCCCGGCCGGACACCGAAGGCGTTCCCGGAGCCGAGTAAGGCCCCCCAGGCCCGCCCGCTGCCGGCCCACCCGTAGACGGCCCCGCGGGCGGCCCTCCCGGGTGCGGCCCTCCCGAATGCGGGGCCCCTGTCTGCGGCCCTCCTGTCTGCGGCCCTCCTGTCTGCGGGCCGCCCGAGGCGGCCCCGGTCGCTTGGGAGACCGGCGGCACGGCCCCGTCTCCGCGCGTTCCCGGCGCACCCCCCAACCCCTGTGACGCTCCTTGCCCGGCACTGCCCTCCGGTGCCGCGACAGGCCCGCCCCCATGGGCTCCAGGAGCGGCCCCAACCCCGAAGGACGCTGCCGGGCCGGACCCCCCTTCCCGCGCGCCGGGGGTAAGCCCGGTGCTCTGCGGCGCCGCCAGGGTGGGGCCATCTCCGTGTGTTCCGGGGGTGGTGCCGATTCCGTGGGGCGTTGCGGGGCCGGGTCCGTTGCCCTGCGTGCCGGGGGTGGGTCCGGTGCTTTGTGGTGTCGCGGGGGTGGGGCCGCCTCCGTGTGTTCCGGGGGTGGTGCCGATTCCGTAGGGCGTTGCGGGGCCGGGTCCGTTGCCCTGCGTGCCGGGGATGGGTCCGGTGCTTCGCGGCGGCGCTGTGGTGGGGCCGCCTTCATGGGGTCCTGGTGCGGCTCCGTAGGGCGTTGCCGGAGCGGGGCCGGTTCCGTGCTGGCCCGCTGGCGCGGGTCCGGCTGGGCGGCCTCCCGGATGGGATCGGGCCGAATGTGATGTTCCCGAGGCGGGCCCGGTGGCGTGGGGGGCTCCCGTAGTGAGACCAGCTCCGGCTCCGGGGGTTTCGGACCGGACCGAGGATCCCTGGAGGGCTCCGGGGTCGGGCCATGCTGCTCGCTGGGAGCCTGCGGCACTGCCGGTCGGCTGCGGCGTACCGGCGTGTGTGGCCGGTTGGGAGGGGCCCGGGCTCGGGTGAGGCGCCGGGGAGAGCCCTCTGGCTCCGGTCGACTCGGCTGATACCGGCCACACGGGCGACCCGGGCCATTCGACGGAGCCCAGGGCGCCGTAGCTGGTCGACGGGCTCGCGGCAGGGCCGGCTGATCCCGATCCGCCGGGTCCGCCGGACGTGCGTGGTTCGGTGGGGCGGGGCGGTCCCATCGGGCTCTCGGACAGCCGGGCCGATCCGGCGGAGGGGCGGCCGGGCGGGGTGGGCGTGGAGGGGCCGTTCGGTCGATCCGAGGCCGATGGGGACATGCTCAAGCCTCGTCGGCGGTCGGACGGCAACCCGAGGTCGGGGAGCGTCACTGGGGCGGGCGGCAGCGGCGTGCCGGGAGCCGGTGCCGGCGGCAGGCCGGAGGACGGCGTGAACCGAGGACCGGCCTGCGGACGCGGTTCGCCAGGCGCCACGTTCCGCGCTGAGGAAGGGCCCGAGGTAGGCGCGTCCAGCGCGGACACCTCCCACCCGGGTGCCCCCGGCGAGGGACTCGTCGCCGGCGCTTGGGGGGCGAGCCCCGGAGCCGAAGGCATGGGTACAGGGCCGCCAGGAGCTGTTCCAGGGCCGGACGATTCGAAAGCTCCGGGGGGTGTTCCGGGGGCGGACGGCTGGAAAGTTCCGGTGGTTGCTTCGAGACCTGACGGTTCGAAAGTTCCGGGGGTTGTTCCCGGGCTGGACGGCTGGAAAGTACCGGGGGTTGCTTCGAGACCTGACGGTTCGAAAGCTTCCGGGAGTGTTCCAGGGCCGGACGGTTCGAGAGCTCGCGGGGTTGTTCCCGGGCCGGATGGCTGGAAAGTTCCGGGGGATGTTCCGAGGCCGGACGGTTCGAAAGCTTCCGGGCGTGTTCCTGGGGCGGACGGCTCGAAAGCTCGCGGGGCCGGTCCCGGGGCCGACGGTTCGCGGACCCCTGGGGCTGTTCCCGGAGTGGAGGGTTCCGGGGCTTCCTGGGCTGACGACCCTGGGGCCGGAGGCTTGGAATTCTCCGGCGCGTGAGGGGTGTCGGGCGCGGGGGGACGCGGCGCCGGTATTGAAGGCGTGGGCACCGGGGGCGGGGACGGCGCGGGAATCGAGGGCGACGGCATCGGCGACGGCACCGGCGAATGAGGCGGCCCGGGGGCTGGAGGGGTCGGCCCGGGAGCCGATGGGGGGGACGCGGGCGCTGGGGGGCGCGGCGACTCGTGACCTGGTGCGGGGGATGGGGTGGCGGGCCGCTCGGCTTCTCCGGTGTCACCGGCGACCGGCGGCACGCCCGCCAGAGACCCCCAAGCCCTGCCGGGTGAGGCGCCGGCCACGTCGACCGGCCCGTCCACCGTCCCGAACGGTGCGTCAGAGCCGGTCGCGCCATGTGCCGAGCCGAGGGGGGTGTCCGGCCCGTTGGGCAGGCGTCCGGCCATGCCGGCGCCCGCGCCGGCTTCGCCCGAAGGCGTCTTCGCTGCGTCGGAGGGTGCTGCGTTGGCGTCCAGGTCGGTGTGCGCCGCGCTGAAGGGCGCGTGGGGTGTGCTGGACGGTGGTTCGGCGCCGCCGGGGCGCGCGGATGGCGCGCTGAGGGGGAGGGCCGGCCCGTCTGGCGCGCCGGTTTCACCGAGGCCCGCGTCGGCCACGCCGAATGGGGCCTCGGCCCCGCTGGGTGCGGCGGGCTTGGCCGGTGGTGCGATGGCCGGTCGGGGCGGCCAGACGGGGATGTCGACGTAGGGGGGCTGGTCGGCCGGGCCTACGCCGTTGGCGGGCTGCGCGAACAAGACGGGGTCGGCGTGCGCGCCCGCCCGCTCACCCGTCTCGGAGGGCCGGTGGGCGCTCGCGGTCGCCGGTTCGGGGGACGGGGTCCGGTGCGGCGCCGGTGACGTGGACGGCGCCTCCGGCAGCGCAGGTGACCTGGGGGACGTCTCCGGCGGCGCCGGTGACTTGGAGGACGCCTCCAGCGGTGCCGGTGAGGTGGGGGGCGTCTCCGGCGGCGACGTTACCGGCGCGGGCCAGACGAGCATTTCGTGAACGGGCCCCCGCGCGGGCGTCGTGGCGTCCCGCCGGGGTGACGGCGGCTGGACATCCCGGCCGGCGGCATCCGGCCGCAGGGTCGGCGGCTGGACCTGGCCGGCGGCGCTGCCCGGTTCCGACGACCCCCCCTGGGCGTCCCAGGCGGCGACGTGCGGCCGCGGAGCTTGGCTGGGGGCGCCGTCCGGTTCTGATGAGATCGGTTGGGCGTGCCTGGCGCCGGCGTTGGGCTCGGCGAGCGGCTGGGGGTGGCCGGTGGTGATGGGCTGTGGGGTCGGCGGCCGCGGGGCTTGGCTGGGGGCGCCGTCCGGTTCCGATGAGATCGGTTGGGCGTGCCTGGCGCCGGCGTTCGGCTCCGCGAGCGGCGGATGGCCGTGCGAAGCATGGGGCTCGGGGGACGGCGGCTGGGGGTGGCCGGTGGCGGTGTCCGGCGACGGGGACGGCGGGTGGGCGTGCCGCCCGGGGCGGTGGAGACCGCCTGCGGCGTCGGAGTACGGCTCGGGCGCGGGTGCGGCGGGCGCCGTCGGCGGGAGGTGCCCGGACGGGGGCGGTGTCTCTCGGAAGGCGCGAGGGGGTTCGAGGTGCCCGGATGGGGGCGGTGTGTCACGGAAGGCGCGAGGGGGTTCCTGGAAGGCCGGAGGCGTCTCGAATGCGGGACTCGGGGGCCGCTCGGCGTTCCTGTCACGGTCGGCGGTGAACCACTCGTTCTCCGTCGGGAAACGCTCGTCCGGAGCCCATGGCTGCGCGTTGGACGCGAGGCGCCAGTCGTCGGACGAGGTGCCGGTCTCCCGCGTGGAACCGGCCTGCGCGCCGGTCGCCTCTGAACGCTTCGGCGGGGCCGCCCCTGCGGACTCCCAGGGCTCGGCGGTGGCGCCGGTCGGCCAGGTGCTGGTGAACGACGTGTGCGGCGTCTGCGGGGGACCGGGCGGTGTGCTCGCCGTCGGATGGACGGGGACGCCGCTCTCCCCCGGGAGTGGCGGTGTGATGGGCGCCCACGAATGGGAGGCGGTCCCGTCCGGCGGCGGTGTTCCGGGCGTCCAGGGGCCGGGGGCCGGTGCGGTGGACCCCGAGGTGAACGAGGCCGGGCCCTGGGGGGATGGGCCGGTGCCCGGGGTGGTGGAACCCGGGGTGAACGCAGTGGGGCCCTGGGGGGATGGGGCGGTGCTTGGGGTGGCGGGGTTCGGGGTGGGGGCGGTGGGTGGGTCGAGCCAGGGGTCGGGGTCGCGTCGAGGGGGCGCCGAGGTGTCTTGGAACCACGTCGACGTCGCGCCGGGGACGGCGTCCGTTCCGCTCTGCTCGGGGCGCGGCACGTCGGCCTGACCGAAGCTGGGAGGAGGCATCGCCGGAGCCCCCGAGCCCTCGGTCTCACGTTCGCGCTCTGACCCGGAATCCTGGCCACGCATACGCGGAAGCGTATCCACAGTCGGAGTTCCGCATACCGCTATGGGCGTTTCCCGGTCTAGCTCACCCGTCGATTTGCCGCGTTCATGTGCTTATAGACCATTTAGGACTAGTTGCCACGGGCCCCGGTGAGCGCCCGAGTGTCCAGGGCGGAGAAGACGCTCACCTCGGTGATGTCGACCGCCGCACGGTTCAGCCGCTTCAGCTCGGCCTTGTTCGGCTTGTGGCCGTCCTTGTACTGGAACCACAGCAGGACCAGGTAGTGCCCCTGCGACCAGGCGATCGCGTAGGAGTCGTCGCCGCTGCCGAGGAACTTGGTGACGGCGTCCTTCCCCTGGAGCGGCTTCACGTAGTCCTCCAGCTCGCCCCCGTTGCCGACCTTGGCCGCCTTCGCGGCCGCGGCCGAGGTCTTCAGGTTGGCCACGCCGACGGTGCCGATGAGGTTGCCCGGCACGTCCCGGAAGCTGGCGCGCAGCAACTGCGTGCAGGCGCCGGACTCCAGGGCCTTCTGAATGGCCGCGCCCTGGACGGCGTCCTTGCACTTCTTGTCTGCGCGCCGCACCGTCATCGTGTACGAGCGGCCGTTCGCGCTGAGCTTCTTGCGGCCGAACACCTCGTCGAGCGTGAGCGGCTGCGGGTCGGTCTTGCGGGAGGCGGCGAAGCCGTGCTTCCCCTCGGGCGCGCCGACCATCGGCACCGGCCCCGTCGGCCGGGTGGTGGACGGGGTGGCGGTGCTCACCGGTTCGTCCGCGTTGCTCATCCAGACGATGCCCGCGCCCACCGCGACCAGCAGCGCGGCGACACCGCCGGCGAGGATGACGGGGCCGCGCGAACGCCTCCCGGGATCCTCCGGCTCCCTCCTGCGCTTCTCCTTCGGCGGCGGAGGCGGGGTCTTGCCCCCTCGCGGCTCCGGAGCGCCCTCGCGCGGGGCGAAGGCGCTCGCCTGCGCCCGTCGCGGCTCGAAGGCGCCGGTCTCGGGAGCGCCCGCCTGCGGGCGCCCGCTCCTGGAACGACGGCCACCCGGGCCCGTCCGCTCCGGACGGCCCTCTTCGGGCCCGACGGCGCCGAACGAGCCGGTTCCAGGCCCGACGGCGCCGAACGAGCCGGTGCCGGGCCCGGGGACGCCGAACGAGCCGGTGCTGGGGCCGGGGGTGCCGAACGAACCGGTGTCGGATCGCGAGGTGCCGAATGGGCCGGTGCCGGTGCGGGGGGACGCGAGCGAGCCGGTGTCCGCGCTTGAGGTTCCGAACGGGCCGGTGCCGGCGGCGGCGCCGAACGAACCGGTGTCGGAGCGTGGGGTGCTGAACGGGCCGGTGCCGGAGCTTGGGGTGCCGGACGGCTCGGGGCCCGTTCCGGGCGCCGCGCCGAACGATCCGGTGTCCGTGCGGGGGGAGGTGAACGGGTCGGCGCCGGTGCCGGGACGCGCGAACGAGCCGGTCGGGGGCGGCCCCGCCGCGGGGGAGCCGGGGCGGCGGGCCTCGAAGGGGCCGCGGGCGACGTCCTCGAAGGGGCGGCCCTGGGCGGGACGCGTCTCGAACGACGGCCCGCTCTCCTGGAAGGGGCGCCGGGGGGTCTGGCCGGTCTCGAACGAACCGCCCTGCCCGGGCGCTTCGAAACCGCCCCCAGCGGCCTCGGAGGCGCCGCCGCGTGACGTCGAGAAGGGGTCGGTCTGGGCCCGCTCGAAGGGGCGGTCGCTCCCGAGCCGCTCGAACGGATGGTTCTGCGCCGGCGAGGTGGCGAAGGGGCGGTCGGCGCCGCCGCCGAAGGTGCGTCCCACCCCGAAGGCGGTGTCGCCCCCGGCGGGACCGGCCTGGCTCTCGCCGGGCGTCTGGGCCTCGGCCCGCCTGCGCCGCTCCTCCATGCGCGACCACGGCCGCGGGGCCGGGTCGTGCCCCTCCACGGACGGCCACGACGCGGCTCCGGGCGCCTGCCGCCGCGTCTCGGCCTCGCCGGGAGCCTGTGTCTCGCCGGACGCCCATGACGCGCCCGGGTCGGACGCCTGCTCCTGCTGCTCGCCTTCGCGCCGGGGGTCACCGGCGCCCTGAGGCGGCTCGTACGGGCGGTACGGCTGGCGGCGTGGCTGTCGATCCCCGGGGTAACCCATGCGCCCGAGACTAACTCGGCGCCGTGACATAACAGGTCAGGAATAGCCGAAGTCCTGCGTCCACCAGATGTCGCCCGAACCATGGGCGACCCCTACCCCAACGGTCGTGATCTGGCAGTTCAGGATGTTGCGCCGATGTCCGGGACTGGCCATCCAGCCGCGCAGGGTCTCCTCGGCCGACTGGTAGCCGCGGGCGATGTTCTCGGCGGCGCTGTTGGAGTACCCGGCCCGGCTCATGCGCTGCCACGGGGTGGTGCCCTGGGGGGAGGTGTGGCCGAAGTAGTTCTTGGCGGCCATGTCGCGGCTGTGGGCGCGCGCGGACCTGGTGAGGCGGGAGTCGACGCGCAGCGCGGGGCAGCCCCGGCGCGTGCGCTCCTTGTTGGTGAGGCGGATCGCCGCCGTCTCCAGCCCGCGCACCGGCGGGCCGTCCTGGGCGGCCTGGTGCTCGCGGCCGGCGCCGGCGGCGGTGTCGACGCTCGTGCCCGCCGCCAGCTCCGAGCCGCCGCCGTCGATGGAAGGCGGCGGTTGCGACCTCCGGGCGGCGGTGGCGGTGGGACGCGGCGGGGCCTCGCCGACGACCTTGGTGCTCGGCCGCGCCACGGGCGCGAGCGGCGAGCGGCCGGAGTCCTTCTCGACGGCGGTCTCGGCGACGGCCTCGGGGGCGGCGAACACCTGGTCGGCCGAGGGGGTGGGCTTGCCGGTGTACAGGTAGACGTCGGTCGAGGGGGCGCGCTGCGTGTTGAGCACCACGACGGCGACGCCGGCGAGCAGGATCGCCGTCAGGCACGCCAGTGGCCCCAGGCGGCTCCGGCGTTGGGATGACCGCTGGGTCTGCCGGGGGTGAGGCGACTGACTCATGCCGCTGTCAAATATAGAGAGATCGGCTCATGTTAAAGAAGAGACGCGGGAGACTGGTTTTGGTGGCGGCCGGGTTCGGCCGGCACCCGAACCGGCGGCGGGTCTGGAGCTCCAAGAGGTCCGGCGGAGAGAGCGCGGGTCCCCGGACGGCTCGGCGAGGGCGCGCCGCGCCGCCGTCCGCCCTGGATGAGCCGCCGTCAGCCCTCGATGATCCGTGCCGTGTGAAGGCCGGGATACACTGGGCGTGGACCCGGTGTGATGCCCGCGCTGGCGGCGGTTCGTTTTGACCCGTGACCGTCACGACCGGTAGTCTGCTGATTCGTTGTGTGTGGATCGGTCTGTTCAATCGACCGATACGCGGCGCGTCCGGCGTCATCTCCCTGTTCGCGGAGACGGATCGGTCTGTGCTGTCGTGCGCCACCCACGACCCACCGAGAGATGCCGATCCCACAGAAGGCTCACACCGTGCGCACGTTCACCCCTAAGGCCACCGACGTCGAGCGTCAGTGGTACGTCATCGACGCCACCGACGTCGTGCTGGGTCGGCTGGCCACCCAGGTCGCGACGCTGCTCCGCGGTAAGCACAAGCCGATCTTCGCGCCGCACGTCGACACCGGTGACTTCGTCATCGTGATCAACGCCGACAAGGTGGCCCTCACCGGCAACAAGCTGGAGAAGAAGAAGGCGTACCGCCACTCCGGCTACCCCGGCGGTCTGCGTGCCGTCCCCTACAGCGAGCTGATGGAGAAGCGGCCCGACCGGGCCGTGGAGAAGGCCGTGAAGGGCATGCTCCCCAAGAACTCCCTCGGCCGCAAGATGGCCAAGAAGCTCAAGGTGTACTCCGGCGGCGAGCACCCGCACAAGGCGCAGCAGCCGGTCGCCTTCGAGATCACCCAGATCGCCCAGTAGTCGCACACCGTTGGCCGCCGGCTGACGCCGAGATCGAAAAGTAAGAGGAGAACCGTGGCCGAGCCCACCGGTGTCGAGACGCCCATCGAGGGCGGTTTGGACATTGCGGAGAACTCCGAGGAGTTCCCGTCCGAGTACACCACCGAGTCCGCTCCCGCCAGCGACGCCCCCACGCGTAAGCCCATCACCACGGGCAACTCGTACGGCACCGGCCGTCGCAAGGAGGCGATCGCCCGGGTGCGCATCGTGCCGGGCACCGGCAAGTGGACCATCAACGGTCGCTCGCTGGACAACTACTTCCCGAACAAGGTCCACCAGCAGATCGTCAACGAGCCCTTCGTGACGCTCGGCGCCGAGGACCAGTTCGACGTCTTCGCCCGCATCGACGGCGGCGGCGTGACCGGCCAGGCCGGCGCCCTGCGCATGGGCCTCGCCCGCGCGCTGACCGCCCTGGACGTCGACGTCAACCGGCCGCCGCTGAAGAAGGCCGGCTTCCTGACCCGTGACGCCCGGGTCAAGGAGCGCAAGAAGTACGGCCTCAAGAAGGCCCGTAAGGCTCCGCAGTACAGCAAGCGTTGACGGGCCGGCTCTTCGGCACCGACGGGGTTCGTGGGGTCGCGGGTCGCGACCTCACGGCCGAGCTCGCCATGGACCTCTCGGTCTCGGCGGCTCACGTCCTCGGCGATGCCGGCGCGTTCGAGCCGAACGTCGGGCGGCGCGGCCGCCCGGTCGCCGTGGTGGGCCGCGACCCGCGTGCCTCCGGAGAGTTCCTGGAGGCCGCGGTGGTCGCGGGGCTCGCGTCGTCCGGTGTCGACGTGCTGCGCCTCGGCGTGCTCCCGACCCCGGCCGTCGCCTTCCTCACCTCGGCACTCGGGGCCGACCTCGGGGTCATGCTGTCGGCGTCCCACAACCCCGCCCCCGACAACGGGGTCAAGTTCTTCGCCCGGGGCGGCTTCAAACTGCCCGACTCGGTCGAGGACGACATCGAGCGACGGCTCGGCGAGAAGTGGAACCGTCCGGTCGGCGACGCCGTGGGCCGGGTTCGCGAGGCGTACGGCGAGGCCGACCGCTACGTGTCCCACCTGCTGTCGTCCCTGCCGGGGCGCCTTGACGGCCTGCGGGTCGTGCTCGACTGCGCCAACGGCGCCGCCCACGTGGTCGCGCCCGAGGCGCTGCTGCGGGCCGGGGCCGTCGTCGAGACGATCGGCGCCTCGCCCGACGGCCTCAACATCAACGAGGGCGTCGGCTCCACCCACCTCGACGCGCTTCGCGAGGCGGTCGTGGAGCGCGGGGCGCACGCCGGCATCGCCTTCGACGGCGACGCCGACCGCTGCCTGGCCGTGACCCCCTCGGGAGAGGTGATCGACGGCGACCAGATCATGCTCATGCTGGCCCTGGCCATGCACGAGTCGGGCAGGCTGGCCAAGGACACCGTCGTCGCCACCGTGATGTCCAACCTCGGCTTCAAGATCGCGCTGAGGAAGGCCGGGCTGACCATGGTGGAGACGGCCGTCGGCGACCGCTACGTCCTGGAGGCCATGCGGCAGGGCGGCTTCAACCTCGGCGGCGAGCAGTCCGGGCACGTGGTGATGCTCGACCACGCCACCACCGGGGACGGCGTGCTCACCTCGCTGCATCTGCTCGCGCAGATCGCGCGCTCGGGGCACTCGCTGGAGGAGCTGGCGTCGGCCATGACCCGGCTGCCCCAGGTGCTGGTCAACGTCCGCGACGTGTCCAAGGCGAAGGCGGCCGCGTCCGAGGAGCTGGCGTCGGCCGTGGCCGAGGCCGAGAAGTCGCTCGGCGACACCGGCCGGGTGCTCATCCGGCCGAGCGGCACCGAGCCGATGATCCGGGTGATGGTGGAGGCCGAGTCGCAGGCCGAGGCCGAGCAGCTCGCCGGCAGGCTGGCCGAGGTCGTCCGCACCGCCTGCGCCTGAGCGCCGGCGGGGCCGGGCCCGTCACACGTGCACCGCGGAGGCGGGGCCCCGTTCGGGGCCCCGCCTCTCGCCTTGCCACGGGACTTCGCGCCGGATTCATCCGTTAAACAGGTCGTTACTGGCTGTACATAGCCTTGTTTCCGCAATCGGTAGGATCGTCCGGGTCGCCGCCTCCGCGGCGGGCCCGGCGGTCTCGCGTCGCCGGGGAACCGAGGTGAGGAGACGTGATGACCACCACGCGGGTGCCGGGGCCGGCCGGATCGCCGCTTCTGGGGTCGTTGCTCGACCTCAAGCGCGACAACCTGAACACCTACCTGCGGGCTCAGCGCGAGTACGGCGACGTGGTGCGCCTCACCGCGGGCCCTCCGGGCATGCGGGCGGAGTACTACGCCGTGTTCTCGGCCGAGGGCGTGCAGCGTGTCCTCGCCACCGACGCCGCGGTCTTCCGCAAGGACACCCCGTTCTACCAGGAGGTCCGCGAGGGGTTCGGTGACGGTCTGCTGACCAGCCAGGACGACGTCTACCTGCGCCAGCGCCGGCTGCTGCAGCCGCTGTTCACGCGGCGCCGGGTGAACACCTACGCCGCGACGATCACCGAGGAGGCCGCGACCGCCGCCGCGCGCTGGCGGGACGCGCCGGGCGGGGTGGTCGACGTCGTCGAGGAGAGCACCCGGTTCACGCTGCGGACGGTGGCGCGCATCCTGTTCGGCTCCGACGTCGACGAGGCGATCGAGGTCGTGCGCCGGGCCTTCCCCGTGCTCGCCGGCCACGTCCTCGGCCGGAGCTTCTCGCCGGTCAAGACGCCCCGCGGCTGGCCCACCCCGGCCAACCGCCGCGCCGAGGAGGCGAGGCGGGCGCTGTACGAGGTGTGCGACAGGATCATCGCCGAGCGGGACGCGCGGGGCGCCGCCGGGGAGCGGGACGACCTGCTCGGCCTGCTCAGGGCCGCCGGCGAGGACGGCGACCATCTTGACGCCGCCGAGGTCCGCGACCAGGTGTTGATCTTCCTGCTGGCCGGTCACGAGACCACGGCGACCTCCGTCGGCTTCGCCCTGCACCTGCTGGCGCGCCACCCTGAGGTGCAGGAACGCGCGTTCGCCGAGGTCGATACGGTGCTGGGCGGCCGTCCGCCCGGGGCGGACGACCTGGACGCGCTGCCCTACCTGACCCGCGTGCTGAAGGAGGCGATGCGCCTGTACCCGGCCGCGCCCAGCGTCGGCCGCAGGTCCACGGCCGAGGTGTTGATCGACGGGCACCGTGTGCCCGCCGGGTCCAACGTGCTGGTGAGCGCCTGGGTGACGCACCGCCACCCCTCGTACTGGAAGGACCCCGAGGTCTTCGACCCCGACCGGTTCACCCCCGAGGCGGAGGCCGGCCGGCCGAGGTACGCGTACTTCCCGTTCGGCGGCGGGCCGCGCGCCTGTGTCGGGCAGCAGTTCTCCATGCTGGAGTCGGTGCTGGGCCTCGCCGTCGTCCTTCAGGCGTACCGGCTGGAGGCCGTGGACACCGAGGTGCCGGTGTCCAGGGGCATCACCCTGCTGGCCAAGGGGCCCGTCCGCTGCCGCCTCACGGCCCGCTGAGGCCGCCTCCGGGGCCCCGGCCGCCCCGCGGACGGTGCTCCCACGTGCCCGTCCGCGGTGCGTGGCCGGCTCAGGCGCGCAGCGCCGCGGCGAACCACTCGTACGCCGGGGCGCTCTCGGGGAACGGCGGGCGGTCGTTGAGCACGCCCATGAGCAGCCAGTAGCGCTCCACCCGCCGGTCGGTGAAGGTCGCGACCCGCTCGGCAAGCCGGGCCCGCCGTTCGGCGGTGGTGCCGGGCGCCAGGATGCGACCCAGGATCTCCTGGCCCCGCGCCGAGTCCGGCGCCACCCCGGCGGCCACGGCCGCGCCGGCGTGCTCGCCGACCCGCTCCGCGTCGAACTCCGCCGGCGGCTCGCCGCCCCGGGCGCCGGTCACGGCCATCTGGCGCACGCCGCGCTGGAAGGACTCGTCGCCCATGAGCGCGGCCAGCTCCTCCCACGCCGCCTGTCGCTCGGGTCCGAGCACGTCGGGGGCGTCCGGCGGCAACTGACGCATCCCGTTCGCGATGTGCGCGCCGGGCGCGTCCGGGTCGATGCCGGCGAACGCCCGGTCGACGAACTCGTCGACGATCCGCTGCCGTTCGCGCGCGGACGATCCGTTCGTCTCCCGCATGATTCCCATCTCCTCCGTAAGGCCGGGCGCCGTGGGCGACCCGGAGTCCTCGGCGACCGTCCGCGGGTGCGGGCCGGTTCGCCTTACGGGTATGAGCCTCCACCCTCCAGTAGATGGAGACTCAAGCGCATTACGGAGATCCGTCGCATCCGGGCCGCCGGGGGACGTAGCAGGAGATGCGCCGAGGTGTTCTAGGGTTGCTGGTCGTGGTCCACAGGCACCGGCACCATCTGCTCGCCCTCGCCTCGTTCGCGGTCGGAGCGGTCTTCACCTGGATGCTCTCCGCCACCGGCACCGACGGCCTGTACTTCCGTTCCGGGCTCTACCCCTGGTCGTGCGCCGCCCTGCTGATCGGCGGCCTGGTGCTCGGGGTGACGGTCTCGGTCAAGAGCGCCGTGGCCGCCCTGGTGCCGTTCGCCGTGCCGCAGCCCCTGCTGGCGATGTGGCGGGGGTGGCACAGTCCCGTGACCCCGCCCGAGCCTGGACGCACGATCGGCGAGCTGTGGGGGGTGGCGTTCGCCGTCTCCACCGTGCTGCTGGTCTTCGCGGTCGGCTGCGTCGCCATCGGCATCTGCGTCCGCCTGATGTTCCGCCGCTGACGACGGACGGCTGACGGCCCCGGCGGGCTAGA
Source organism: Sphaerisporangium sp. TRM90804 (assembly GCF_029846175.1). Lineage (GTDB taxonomy): Bacteria > Actinomycetota > Actinomycetes > Streptosporangiales > Streptosporangiaceae > Sphaerisporangium. The sequence goes on from NZ_JARWAC010000001.1 coordinate 60,867, forward strand.
GGGCTGGAGGGTCGCCGGCGCGCCCGCGCCGGGAACCGGCGTAGGCGACGAGGCGGGCACGCTGGACGAGGCCCGCGGGCCACAGGCCCGGATGGCTGTTGACCACCGGGTCGAAGCCCCTGCTCTCGCCCTGGGCGTGCGGGACGGGCGTGTGGACGAGCAGCGAGGCGAACGGCGCGCGGCGGGCGCCGTCGACGCCGAGGACGAACTCCAGGGGCGCCTTGCGGACCTCCGCGGCCAGCTCGGCCGGGTCGGGTGACAGCCGCCGCCTCCGGTCGGCCACCGCCAGCAGCCGCACGGGGCCCAGCCGGCTCTCGTAGGCGAGCAGCGTGGAGTACACGCCCGAGGTGAACCCGGTGCTCGGCCACGGGTACACCCGCGGCCAGCCGGCCGTGGACAGCAGCAGGTCGAGGTCGCCTCCCCCCGGGGTGCCGCCGGGCACGCGGACGGCGAGGCCGAGCACGTCGGGCAGGGACCTGGACAGCGAGAGCGACTTGGACATGCGCACCAGCACGTCCCGCTCGCCGGGCTCGTCGAGCACGGGCACCCCGAGACGCAGGCCCGGGCGCTCGGGCACCCGCAGGGTCGCGTGGAAGGTCTCCCCGTCGCGGTGCAGGGCGCGCCCGCCGCGGGCGCCGGCCGCGAGGCGGGCGAGCGGTTCCACGACGCTGGTGAGGAAGGACGTCATGACCGCGGACCTACCCCCGATCGGGTGTTTCTCGCGTGATCCGCCCCATTACGGCCGGGACGACGGCGCGGCGCCGCCATTCCGTCAACCATGATCACCGAGCGTCCGCGGCCGGCGTCGCGGCCCTGGAGGGGCGTGCGGACGCGGGTCCCGTGACCTGCGCGCGCCCGTCGCGGCGGTTCGTGGTCGCGGTCTGGCCCGACGGTCACGCTGTGATCGCGGCCGTGCGCGCAGCCGGTCCGCCTCTTGTGTTTCGGCGAGATTTCTCGCCTGACATATTGCGGCATAGATCGCTCAAATCGCATATTTCTCTCAGCCCCGTCGCGTGCGATGGTCCGCTCAGCATGAGGTCGGCTCATGTGGACCGGAGAAAGGGCACCCCCTCCATGCGACTGCCACCCCTGTTCGCAGCCCTGGCCTGCGCCATCACCCTCGCCTTATCCGGCGAGGTCGCGGCCCAGGCCTCCACGGCTCTCGCCTCAGCCTCGGCGGAGCAGCAGCGGTACATCGTCACCCTCAAGCCCGTCGCCAAGAGCCAGATCCGGGGCCTGGCCACCCGCCAGGTCGAGGAGCAGGGCGGCGTGCTGGTCGGCACCTACCAGCACGCCTTCCAGGGCTACACCGCCCTGCTCACGGCCGAGCAGGCGAAGCGGCTCGGCCGACTGGCCGGCGTGGCGGCCGTCGAGCCTGACGCCGTGGTGACCGCCTTCGACCAGACGCTGCCCACCGGCACCAAGCGCGTCTTCGCCGACCAGAACGCCAACCTCGACATCGACGGCACCGACGACGTGCGGGTGAACGCGGACGCGGCGGTCATCGACAGCGGCGTCGACCTCGACCACCCCGACCTCAACGTCGTGGCGAGCACCAACTGCGTCACCGGCGTGTGCCTGAGCGGCGGCGAGGACGACAACGGGCACGGCACGCACGTGGCCGGCACCATCGGCGCGATCGACAACGGCATCGGCTCGGTCGGCGTGGCGCCCGGCACCCGCATCCACGCGGTGAAGGTCCTCAACGCCGCCGGCTCCGGCTCGCTGTCGGCCATCGCGGCCGGCATCGACTGGGTCACCGCCCGGGCGAGCACGATCGAGGTCGTCAACATGAGCCTCGGCTGCCAGGGCTGCACCAGCACCGCGATCAGCACCGCGATCGCGAACGCCACCAACGCCGGGGTGCTCGTCGTCGTGGCCGCGGGCAACAACGCCGCCAACGCCTCCGGATTCTTCCCGGCCAACCACCCCGACGTCGTCACGGTCTCGGCGGTGTCGGACTTCGACGGCCTGCCCGGCGGCCTGGCCGGCACGGTCACCGTCCCCTGCCGCACGGACGGCGCCACCGACGTCGACGACACGCTCGCCTGGTTCTCCAACTACGGCACCACCATCGAGATCGCGGCGCCGGGCACGTGCATCTACTCCACGTGGCTGAACGGCGGCTACAACTCGATCAGCGGAACGTCGATGGCCAGCCCGCACGTCGCCGGCGCGGCGGCGATCCTCACCAGCGGCACCGCCAAGCCCACCGACAGGGCCGGCGCGCTCGCCGTGCGCTCCACGCTGATCACCACCGGCAACGCCGGCTGGACCGACAACGCGAGCGACGGCGTCAAGGAGCCGCTGCTCGACGTGCACGACGCGTCGCAGTACCCGCCCGGCGGGGGCGGCGGCAACCAGCCGCCCATCGCCCGGTTCGCCGACTCCTGCGTCGGCGCCACGCTGACCTGCGCGTTCGACGGCTCCTCGTCCACTGACGCCGACGGGACGATCGTGTCCTACGCCTGGACCTTCGGCGACGGCGGCACCGCCACCGGGGCCACCGCCTCGCACACGTACGCGGTCGGCGGCACCTACACCGTCACGCTCACCACGACCGACGACGGGGGCGAGACCGGCTCCACCAGCAGGTCGATCACCGTGGGCACGCCGCCCAGCAACTGCACCGGCTACCAGCAGGCGTTCTCCGGAACCCTCACCAGCGGCCAGAACGTCTACCACCCGGGCACCGCCGGGTACACGACGACGGTGTCGGGCGCGCACCGCGGCTGCCTCGACGGGCCCACCGGGGTCGACTTCGACCTGTACCTGCAGAAGTACAACAGCCTCCTGGGAAGCTGGCAGAGCGTCGCGTCCTCCATCGGGACCGGCCCCGACGAGACCATCACCTACAACGGCACCGCGGGCACCTACCGCTGGCGCGTCCACGCCTACAGCGGAGCCGGCGTCTACACCGGCGGCTACACGGCCCCCTGACCAAGCCCGGGCACAAGCGAGATGCCCGGCCGCGCCCCTCGCGGGGTGCGGCCGGGCACCCCGGTGTCACTCGTCGCCGGTCAGGGACAGCGAGCGCAGGCGCTGCCCGGCCCACACGACCGCGCCGACGGTCACGATCACCACGGCGGGCACGGCGAAGCCCATGCTCACGGTGGCCTTGAAGAAGTCGGAGGTGCTGATCTCGGCCGCGAACGTCTGCGCCCACTGCTGGATGGAGAAGTTGCGCGCCCCGGGCACGTAGCCGCCGACCAGGTTCTCCCACACCACCGCGTAGATGATGCCGACGGTCACCGCGTGCCGCGTGATCACCCCGAGGAGCAGGAACACCGCCGCGTACGCGACGCCCCCGACCAGCGAGCCGAGCGCGAACCCGGCCGCGATGCCGGCCTCGCCGCGCAGCAGGATGTACCCCGCCACGAACGTCGGGACGGCGGCGAAGACGGCGAGCAGCGAGGCGGCGACCGCGAACTTGGTGGTCGCGATGACCGGCCGGGAGATCGGCTTGGACAGCAGGTGGATGATCGTGCCGTCGTCGATCTCCGGCGCGATCGTGCCGGTGCCCGCGATCAGCCCGAGCAGCGGCAGCATGGTGCCGATCGCGTAGACCTGCATCAGCGTGACGGCGGCCCGCTCGTCGGTGCTGCCGACGGCGCGCAGCAGGATCGCCAGGCCGATCAGCACGGCGGGCAGCAGGATCAGCAGCAGCACCCGGCGGCGCCCGAGCACGGCCCGGTAGGTGATGCCGGCGACGACGGAGTTCATCGGGCGCTCCCGGAGATGAGGTAGGAGAAGACGCTTTCCAGGTCCTCGTCGGCCGGGGAGAGCTCCCAGACGGTCACCCCGGCGTCGCGGGCGACGCGGGGGAGCAGCCAGGTGAACCTGCGGAAGTCCACCGCCTGGACCTCCAGGCCGGCCTTCCCCAGCGACACGGCTCCGGAGGACGCGTCGGCGATCAGCGCGGCGGCCAGGCGGCGGTCGTCGCTGGAGCGGACGTGGTACAGGTGCGGCCGGTCGGTCATGCGCCTGCGGATCTCGCGGAAGTCGCCGGAGGCGGCGTGCCTGCCGGCGACCAGCACCTCGATCTGCTGGGCGACCCGCTCGACCTCCTCCAGGATGTGGGAGCTGAACAGGATGGTCCTGCCCGCGGCCCCGAGCTCCCTGACGAGATCCATCAGGTGCAGGCGCTGGCGGGGGTCCATGCCGTTGAACGGCTCGTCCAGCAGCAGCACCCGAGGCTCGTGGACGAGCGCGGCGGCCACCTTGACCCGCTGGCGCATGCCCTTGGAGTAGGTCTCGATGCGCCGGTCCTTGGCGGCCTCCATCTCGACCATGGCCAGGGCCTTGGCGGCGGCGTCCTCGGGGGACGGCAGCCGGTGCAGGCGGGCGCTGGACAGCACGAACTGCCAGCCGGTGAGGAACCCGTAGACGCCCTCCCGCTCGGGCACCAGGCCGATCGAGCGGTAGATCTCGTGGTTGCGCCAGATCGGCGTGCCGTCGAGGGTGGCGGTGCCGGTGGAGGGCGCGAGGAACCCGGCCATCATGTGCAGAAGCGTCGACTTGCCCGCCCCGTTCGGCCCCAGCAGGCCGGTGACGCCGGGGCCGACCGTCATCGTGACGTCGTTGACCGCGACGACGTTGCCGTACCAGCGGGAAACCTGGGCCAGTTCGATTATCACGATGAGGCCGCCTTGCGGTAGCGGAGGACGAGAGCGGTGACGCACACCCCGATGATCGCCAGCACGATGACGGCGGACACCGGGCCGCCCAGGTCGGGCGGGTAGCCGCCTTCGTTGTTGGGGCTGGTGCCGAACAGCCACACCTGGAGTGAGTCCACCAGGAAGAACGGGCTCAGCAGCCACGCCCAGGCCGCCGCGCCGTCGCGGCTGCTCGACAGCAGCACGCCCACCAGCACCGCCGACACGGCCGAGGTCAGCAGGTAGAACGCGATGACGGACGCGACGCCGAGCCCGCGCCGCGGCGTGAAGGAGGCCAGCGCCACCCCGACCGAGGCGAGCAGCACCGCGTAGATCACCGCGGTCGCCATGGCGGCGAGGTACTCGGCGGTCATCGGCGGGCCGGGCAGGTCGACGAGCAGCTCGCCCACGTACAGGACGGTCAGCGGCACCGCGATCAGCAGGAACAGCGCCATGGCCATCGACGAGAGCTTGGCGATGACGTAGTCGACCGAGGTCACCGGGCGCGACAGGTAGAGCGGCAGCACCCGGAACCGAAGGTCGGGGGCGACCAGGTAGGGCGACTGCGCGGCCAGGAAGACGGCGAGCACGGCCTGCATGGTGACGGCGTACGCCCCGTAGGGCACTGCCCGCTGCCCGATCATGGCCATCACCGCGATGGAGACCACGGCGGGCAGCATCATCACGCCGGCCAGCAGGAACGGCATGATCTTCGCCCGGGCGGTGCGGCCGAGGCCGAAGACGCCGCGCAGGCTGTTCAGGGTGAGCGCCGACAGGGCGTGGCCCCGGCCGAGGCGCTGGCCGTCGTAGTGCCGGTAGCCGATGTCGTGGATGACCCCGGTCGGCGCCGCGAGCCCTCCGGCCTCGCGCAGGGCCCCGGGACCGGGCTGCTGGACGGTGGGGTCAGACACTGGACACCTCCTCGCGGAACACGTCCTCGATGCGGTGGCGGCCCTGCTCAAGGCGGACGAGGCACAGGTTCAGGTCGACGACGGCGTCGCGGACGGCGTCGTAGGTCTCGGGCGAGCCGACGTCGACGGTGAGCAGGCGGCCGTGCACGGCGACCTGCCGCCCGGCGGCCCGCAGCCGCTCGGCGAGCGGCTCCTGGCCCTCCTCGACCTCCACGGTGACCGACTGCGTGGCCTGCGTGAACTCCCCGATGGAGGAGGAGCGCAGCAGCCGTCCGCCGTCGATGACGATGACGTGGTCGCAGACGCGTTCGAGCTCGCCCAGCAGGTGGGAGGTGACGACCACGCTGATGCCGAACTCGGTGCCGATGCGCCGGATCAGGGCCAGCATGTCGTCGCGGCCCTGGGGGTCGAGGCCGTTGGTGGGCTCGTCGAGGAAGACGAGGCTGGGGTCGTGCACGAGGGCCTGGGCCAGCTTCACCCGCTGCCGCATGCCGGTCGAGTAGCCGCCGATGGGACGGTAGCGCTCCTCGTACAGGCCGACGTGGCGCAGAGTGTCGGCCGCGCGCTCGCGGGCGGCGGTGCGCGGCAGGCCGGACATCTGGGCCATGTGGACGGTGAACTCGGTGGCCGACACGTCGGGCGGGAGGCAGTCGTGCTCAGGCATGTAGCCGACGGCCCGCCGGATGTCCATGGCCTGGGTGGCGGGGCTCAGCCCGAGGACCGTGGCGGTCCCCTCGGTGGGCTCCAGCAGGCCCAGCAGCAGCTTGATCAGCGTGGACTTGCCCGCACCGTTGGCGCCGACGAGGCCGGTGACGCCCTGGCCCGCGGTGACGGTGAGGCGGTCGAGCGCCGTGACCCGGGGGAAGCGCTTGGTCAGCCCCTCGGTGGCGAGGATGGTCATGGCACGGACACTATCCAAGCCCATGGCCTGCTCTCCTCCGTCAAACGGACGAATTCCGCCTCGTCCGCGCGGTGGGGGAGGCGATGTGCAGGCCATACCGCGACCAGAAGAAGCGCTGGAGCACCAGGGTGGCCGTGCCGGCGATCACCATGCCGGCGACGTTGACCGAGAGCTGGGAGACCGAGCCGGCCAGGTCCTCCCAGCGGCCGAGCGCGGTCGCGACCGCGGCGTACCCCGCGGCCGGCACGGTGGTCACCGAGATGAACACCCCGACCAGCGCCGACGACTTGCCGGCCGTCACCGACAGCACCCCGGCGGCGCCGGCGAGCAGCGCCACGATGAACGACCAGCGGTCGGGCTTGACGATGAACTCGACCTCGCCGTGCCCGTTGAGCTGGTCGGGGGTGATCCAGCCCAGCCCCCGGGACACCAGGGCGCAGGCGCAGGTGACCGCGATGGCCACCAGGAACCCGATGACGAGGGTGCGCACGGCCGAGGCGACCAGGTTCCACTCGCGGCGCAGCAGCCCGAAGCAGACGGCGGCCACCGGGCCGAACTCCGGCCCGAGCACCATGCCGCCCATGATCAGGATGATCGAGGGGAGCAGCACGCCGATGGCCACGATCTGCGTGGCGATCGCGAGGAAGGCCAGGAAGGCCCAGGTGATCCGTGAGTCGTTGGCGACCTGCCGGGCCAGCTCCTCCCACACCACGGCGTCCTCGGCGTGGCCGGGCGCCTCGGCCTCGGCCTTCTCGGCCACGTCCGACAGGGAGAGGTCGATGCGCTCGACGGCGATCGAGCCGTGCTCGTCCAGGCCGAGGTCCTTGAGCCGCTCGATGATCTCGTTGGCCGCCTCCCGGGCGACGTCGAAGAGCACCGCGTCGCCCTCGGGGCGGTGCGCGGCTCCGGGCATGACGACGATATTGGTGACGCCCGCCGCGTCGTCGAGCAGGCTCAGCACCTCGGGGGTGCGGGCGGCCGGGGAGATCACCCTCGCGTGCAGCACGGGTCACACCCTACGGAGGAACCGGGGCGCGTACAGCATGCCGGCGCGGCCGGGCTAGGTGCGGCGAAGGCGGACGCGGCGGACGGCGTGGTCGGAACCCTTGTAGAGCACCAGCCCGGCGCGCCCGCGGGTGGGGGCGATGTTCTCGACCAGGTTGCGCTCGTTGACGTCCCGCCAGACCTCCTTGGCGAAGCGGGTGGCGTCCTCCTCCGACATCTCGGCGATGTAGGAGAAGTACGACTTGGGGTCGGCGAAGGCCGTACGGCGCAGCTTGTGGAAGCGGTCGACGTACCAGGACCGTATGTCCTCCGTCTTGGCGTCCACGTAGATCGAGAAGTCGAAGTAGTCGTTGACGGCCAGGGCCGTGGGCGGGGCGGGCTGCAGCACGTTCAGGCCCTCGACGACCAGGATGTCGGGCCGCCGCACGCACTGGACGGCGCCGGGCACGATGTCGTACGCCAGGTGGCTGTAGACGGGGGCGTTCATCTCCGGCACGCCGGCCTTCACCCCGGCCACGAAGCGCACCAGGGCCCGGCGGTCGTAGCTCTCCGGGAAGCCCTTGCGGTGGGTGATCCCGCGCTCCTCCAGCACCTTGTTGGGGTACAGGAAGGAGTCGGTCGTGATCAGGTCGACCCTCGGGTGCTCGGGCCAGCGGGCCAGCAGCGTGTGCAGCAGCCGGGCCGTGGTCGACTTGCCGACCGCGACGCTGCCCGCGATGCCCAGGATGTAGGGCGAGGGCGCCTGGCCGGCGCCGAGGAAGGTGTTCACCGCCGCGCTGCGCTGCCGGGCCCCGGTGAAGTGCAGGTTGAGCAGCCGGGTCAGCGGCAGGTAGATGTCGGTGACCTCGGCGAGGTCGATGGGCTCGTCGACGCCGCGCAGCTCTTCCAGCTCCTCGGCGGTGAGCGTCAGAGGCGTGTTCTGCCGTAGGTCGCGCCACTGCTCACGGCCCAGCTCGACGTACGGATGCGGTGCCTCCATGGACGCAGACTCTACTGACGCGTACGCGCCTCGGCGCCGCAGGGTCGTCCGCGCCGCCGGCGCGCTGCGCGCGGCCGCCGGGGGACCGGTGTGGCAGGGTGACCCCGGACGTCGTCGGCGGGAGCGGGTGGGGCGCGGTGATCGTGGGCATCGGGGTCGACGTGGTCGACATCGGGCGGCTGGAGTCCGCGCTCGCGCGCACCCCGGGGCTGCGCGACCGGGTGTTCACCGACGCGGAGCGGGAGCTGCCGATCCCCTCGCTGGCGGCGCGGTTCGCCGCCAAGGAGGCGGTGGCCAAGGCGCTGGGCGCGCCGCCCGGCCTGCTCCACCGGGACGCCGAGATCACCCCCGGCGCCCACGGGCGCCCGGTGCTCCGGGTGACCGGCCGGGTGGCCGAGGTCGCGGCCGAGCTGGGCGTGCGGCGCTGGCACGTGTCGCTCACCCACGACGGCGGCGTCGCCATCGCGTACGTCGTCGCCGAGGGCTGAGCGTCCGGCCGGGCCCGCCGGGCGCACCGCCGGGCACCGGGCACCACCGGGAGCCCGCGAGCCCTCGCGCGCCGCCGCCGTTCGCGTGCCCGCCGGGCGGCCACGGCGAGTGGCCCTCGCCCCGTTGATCGCCGAGGGCTAGATTCGGTGAGGTGCTGACCGCCTACACCTCCGACGAGATCAGGGCCGCCGAGCGGGCCCTGATGGAGCGCCTCCCCGACGGAGAGCTCATGCGCAGGGCCGCCTCCGGGCTGGCCGTCGCGTGCGCGCGTGCGCTGCCGCGTGTCTACGGCGCCCGTGTCGTGCTCCTGGTGGGAAGCGGCGACAACGGCGGCGACACGCTGTACGCGGGCGCCCTGCTGGCCCGCAGGGGCGCCCGGGTCGAGGCCGTGCTCGCAGGCTCGCGCACCCACCGGGGCGGCCTGGACGACCTGCGACGCGCGGGCGGCAGGATCCTCGACCTGCGCGCGGACGCCCACGGTGCGGCGGCGGGCGACGACGACCGGGCCGCGGGGCCCGCCGGGGCCGCGGGGCCGGACGCCGGCTCCGAGGCCGCCGAGCTGATCCGCCGGGCCGATCTGGTCATGGACGGCCTGGTCGGCATCGGCGGCGCGGGCGCGCTGCGCGAGCCGTACGCCGCGCTGGCCAGGCTCACCGCGGACGCGCCGGGCGTCGTCGTGGCCGTGGACGTGCCGAGCGGCGTGGACGCGAGCACCGGCGAGGTCGAGGGCGACACCGTGCGCGCGCACCTCACCGTCACGTTCGGAGCGGTCAAGGCGGGCCTGCTGATCGATCCCGGGGCCTCCCGCGTGGGCACGCTGCACCCGGTCGACATCGGCCTCGGCCCCCACCTGCCCGACCCCGCCGTGGTCGCGCTCACGGCCCCCGACGTGGCCGACCTGCTGCCGCGCCCCGGCCCGGAGTCCGACAAGTACCGCCGGGGCGTGGTGGGCGTGGTGGCGGGCAGCGACCGCTTCACCGGGGCCGCCGTGCTCGCCGTCGGCGGCGCCGTGCGCGCGGGCGCCGGGCTGGTGCGCTTCGCGAGCGCAGAGGAGCCGGTGCGGCAGGTGCGCGCCCGGTGGCCCGAGGCCGTGACCACGGTCATCTCCCCCGAGGAGGGGGTGGGCAACGTGGGCAGGGTGCAGGCGTGGGTGGTCGGGCCCGGCATGGGCACCGGCGACGACGCCCACGCCATCGCCGGCTCCGTGCTCGCGGGTGACGTCCCGGTGCTGCTGGACGCCGACGGCCTGACGCTGGCAGCCCGCGACCCCTCCCTGCTGCGGCGGGACGCGCCCACGCTCATCACCCCGCACGCCGGCGAGCTGGGCCGCCTCCTGAACGTGCCGCCGGCCCGCATCGAGGCCCGGCGGCTGTACTACGCGCGCCGAGCGGCCGCCGAACTCGGCGTGACGGTGCTGCTCAAGGGCTCGACTACCCTGGTCGCCGAGGAGGGCGGGCCCGTGCGCGTCAACCTCACGGGCACCCCCTGGCTGGCGACGGGCGGCACCGGCGACGTGCTCGCCGGCATCGCCGGAGCACTCCTGGCGGCGGGCAGGTCGTGTCGCGACGCCGGGTCGTGCGCGGCGTTCCTCCACGGCTTCTCGGCCCGCACCGCGGCCGGCACCGGAAGCGGCGAGGCGCCCATCGCGGCGCTCGACGTCGCCCTCGAACTCCCCGCCGCCATCCGCGCGATCACCGCCGGCACCTGGACCGGTCCGGGCGCCGGGTCACGACTGCCAGACTGAGAGGGTGAGTCTTCCCATTCACGGTTCCCTCGTCACACCCGCCCAGGCCCGAGTGGACCTCTCGGCGATCGAGCACAACCTGGCCGTGCTGCGCGGCCACGCCGCCGGCGCCGAGGTCATGGCCGTGGTCAAGGCCGACGCCTACGGCCACGGCCTGGTGCCCTGCGCTCGTGCCGCGCTCGCCGCGGGCGCGTCCCGCCTCGGCACCGCCTACATCCAGGAGGCGCTCGACCTGCGGGCCGCCGGCGTCACCGCGCCGGTCCTGTCGTGGATCATCACGCCCGGGGAGCCGATCGACGACGCCGTGGCCGCAGCCGTCGACCTGTCGGCCGGTGCGGCCTGGCTGGTCGACGACATCGCCGCGTCGGCCCGCCGGGCCGGCCGTGTCGCGCGCGTCCATCTGAAGGTCGACACCGGCATCGCCCGGGGCGGCGCCACGCCCGCCGAATGGCCCGCGCTGCTCGACCGCGCCCTGGCAGCCCAGGCCGAGGGCGCCATCGAGATCGCCGGGCTGTGGTCCCACTTCGCCTGTGCCGACATCCCCGGCCACCCCTCGATCGGCCGCCAGCTCGCGATCTTCGACGAGGCCCTGGCCGTCGCCCAGAAGGCCGGCGCCGCCGGTTCGCACGTCCTGCGGCACATCGCCAACTCCGCCGCCACGGTGACCCTCCCCGAGGCGCGCTACGACATGGTGCGGCCGGGCATCGCCATGTACGGGCTGAGCCCCATCCCCGAGCTCGGCGACTTCGGGCTGCGGCCGGCCATGACGCTCAGCGCGCGGGCCGCCATGGTCAAGCGCGTGACCCCCGGCACCGGGGTGTCCTACGGCCACCTGTACACCACCGAGCGCGAGACCACCCTCGCCCTGGTGCCGCTCGGCTATGCCGACGGCATCCTGCGCGGGGCGACCAACCGCGCGCAGGTCCTGGTCGGCGGCAGGCGGCGCACGGTGTCCGGCCGGGTCTGCATGGACCAGTTCGTGGTCGACGTCGGCGACGACCCCGTGCGCGAGGGCGACGAGATCCTGCTGTTCGGCCCAGGTGCGGCGGGCGAGCCGACCGCCCAGGAGTGGGCGGATTCCCTCGGCACGATCACCCATGAGATCGTGACCAGGATCGGTTCTCGCGTGCCGCGCGTTTACCGCTAGAGAGCCGTTCACCCCTCAAGGAGGTCGTAATGCCCACACGGCGCAGGGTCGGGATCGCGGGGGCGATCGTCGGAACCGCTTCGGCGGGGCTGGCGGCCGCGGCCCTGGCCAAGCGGTACGCCGTGGGACGCATCCGCCTGCGGGCCGACACCGAGGCCAGCGAGCCCTTCGGCGAGCTGCGGGGCCGCCCGTTCACCGTCAAGACCTCCGACGGCGTCGAGCTGCACGCCGAGGTCGACGGCCCCGACGACGCCCCGCTGACGCTGGTCTTCTGCCACGGGTACACCCTCAACCTCGACTCCTGGCACTACCAGCGGCGCGAGCTGCGCGGCCGGCACCGCATGGTGTTCTGGGACCAGCGCCGCCACGGCCGCTCCAGCGGCACGCCCGCCGGCGACTGCAGCATCGACCGCCTCGGCGACGACCTCGCCGAGGTGCTCAAGGCGCTGGTGCCCGGCCCGTGCGTGCTGATCGGGCACTCCATGGGCGGCATGACCGTCATGGCCCTGGCCGACAAGCAGCCCGAGCTGTTCGGCGAGAAGATCCGCGGTGTCGCGCTGATCTCGACGTCGGCCGGGAGGCTGGCCGAGCTGACGCTGGGCCTGCCCGCGCTGTTCTCCAAGGTCGTGCACAGGGCCGCCCCGCCCGCGGTGTCGCTCATCGGCCGGCGCGGCGCGCTGGTCGACCGCGGCAGGCAGGCCGGCAACGACGTGTCGTTCCTGGCCCTGCGCTACCTCGGCTTCGGCGACCCCTCCTCCATCAGCCCCACGGTCGTCGACTTCGCCGAGTCGATGATCCGCTCCACCTCCACCGAGGTGATCGCCGACTTCTACCCGGCGCTGATGTCGCACGACAAGCTGGCCGCACTCGACGTGCTCACCAAGGTGCCCACCTCCATCGTCGTCGGCGAGAAGGACTGGCTCACCCCGCCCGAGCACAGCGACGCCATCAGCGCGGTGCTGCCGTCCGCGCGGCTGACCCGCGTGCCCGGCGCCTCCCACCTGGTGCCGCTGGAGAAGCCCGACACCGTCAACCAGGCGATCCACGAGCTGCTGCGGGCGGTCGCCGACACCGACGCCGGCACGGGCGGCGCGCTGGGCGGCGTGAAGGCCCCCGACCCCACCGACCTGGCGGAGGAGGCCCGATGAGGCGCGCGGGCACGGCCGAGGAGATGCGTTCGCTGGGCGGGGAGATCGCCCGGCTGCTCGCCCCGGGAGACCTGGTGGTGATGTCCGGGCCGCTGGGCGCCGGCAAGACGACGCTCGTGCAGGGCATCGGCGAGGGCCTGAGGGTGCGCGGGCCGATCACCTCGCCGACCTTCGTGATCGCGCGGGTCCACCCCTCCCTCGCCGGCGGGCCCCCGCTCGTGCACGCCGACGCCTACCGCCTCGGCGGCTCGCTGGAGGTGGACGACCTCGATCTGGACGCCTCCCTCGACGACTCGGTGACCGTCGTCGAGTGGGGCGAGGGCCTGGTCGAGGGCCTCGCCGACGACCGGCTGGAGGTCTCCATCGAGCGAGGCGAGGCCGGAGACGAGCGCCTCGTACGGCTGCGCGGAGTGGGCTCGCGGTGGGAGGATCTTCCCGAGGCGTTCGGCTGACGGCCGTGGGCTGATCTAGACCGGTACTCACCCTGGCCTTGACGCGCGCCCTTCCCCCTCAGGATCATCGGTATGAAGATCGTTCCGATGGATTGGCCCATTTTTTCTGGGTATGCAGTGGGGTAGTCCCAGAGCGTGGCCGGATCGGGCGGGGTCGGATCGAGCGGCGGAGTGGAGTGCGACGGTGCACAGGATCGGGCAGGTCGCGGTTGCTGGAGCATTCCTACTGACGGGTTGTGTGGCCTGCACGGCCTCGGCACAGTCAGGTGAGCCGAGCCCGGCGCCCTCGCCGAGCGTGAGCAGGCAGGACATCAGGGTGCAGCTCGTCCCCGACCGCGTGCAGGGCGGGGCCACCAGGTCGATCCGGGTGCGGGCCTTCTGCCCGGTTCCCCAGGGCGGCACCGAGTACCGCGCCACCGCGCGGTCCGACGCGTTCACCGGCGTGGTCACCCTGACCCAGCCGCCCCCGGCGAGCCCGGCGGCCACGTCCGACCCGGTGACCACCGAGGCCCCCTCGCCCGAGGTGCGCGGCTTCGCGCTCGTCGACGAGGACACCACGCCCGGCCGCTACGAGGTCGACGTGAAGTGCGAGGGCACCAACGACACCGGCACCACGACGCTCACCGTCACCGCCCGGCCGAGGGCCACCGCCACCGAGACCCGCGTCGTGCCCACCCGGGCGCCCCGGGCGGGCGGCGGCGGCACGGCGGCCGGAGCGGCCGAGGACGACTCCCCGGGCATCCCCGTGGGCGTCACGGTCGCGGTGGTCCTGGCCGCGCTCGGGGGCGGCGTCGCCGTGGCGCGCCGCTCGTCGGGGAAGCGCTGACCTGCGGCCCGCCCCACCCCCATGGCAGAGACGAAGTGGCTGAAGATCGTGGTGGCCGGGTTCCTCACCGGCGCCGTCATGTTCGCGATCACCGGGCCCGAGAAGGACGCCCAGGAGCCGCGTAAGGTCTCGGCGGTCCCCAAACGGCTCGACATCCCCTCGCTCGACCTGCGGGCGCCGCTGATGAAGCTCGGCCTCACCGGTGACGGCGAGGTCGAGCTGCCGCCGTACGAGAAGCCGGCGACGGCCGGGTGGTTCCAGGAGAGCGTGGTCCCCGGCGAGACCGGCCCCTCGGTGATCATCGGGCACGTCGACACCAAGACGGCGCCCGCGGTCTTCTACCGCCTGCGCCACGTCAAGCGGGGCGCCGTCGTCAAGGTGCTGCGCAGCGACGGCAAGGTCGCCCAGTACAAGGTCGACTCCGTGGAGCAGGTGGCCAAGGAGGAGTTCCCGGCGCAGCGCGTGTACGTGGACGAGGGGCTCCGCCTGGTGACCTGCGGCGGCGGGTTCGATCGCGCGAACGGCGAGTACCTCGACAACGTCATCGTCTACGCCTCGCCGGTCTGATGCCCCCCGCCGGCTAACCGCACACGAAAAAAACACCCGCCGAAGCGACTACCCTTGACGTCCGTGCTGGTCTTGGCCTTCGATACCGCGACTCCGGCCGTCACCGCCGCGCTGCACGACGGCAGCCGCGTGCTCGCCGAGTCGACGACGGTGGACGCCCGCCGCCACGGTGAGCTGCTGATCCCCTCCGTCCAGGCGATCCTGCGCGAGGCGGGCGCCGCCCTCGGCGACGTCACCGCCATCGTCGCGGGCACCGGCCCCGGCCCCTACACCGGCCTGCGCGTCGGGCTGGTGACCGCCCAGGCGCTGTCCTCGGCGAGCGGCGCCCCGGCGTACGGCGTGTGCACGCTCGACGTCGTCGCCTACGCCTCGGGCCTGTCGGGGCCCTTCCTGGTCGCCACGGACGCCCGGCGCAAGGAGCTGTTCTGGGCCCGCTACGCCGACATGCGCACCCGCGTGGACGGCCCCGCGGTCGACCTCCCCGGCGATCTCCCCGCCGAGCTGCCGGTCGTCGGCGCGGGCGCCGAGATGTACGCCGAGGTGCTGGGCGCGGGCCGGCTGGTCGAGGGCGCCCCCGCCTACCCCGCGGCCGGGGCGCTGGCGGCGCTCGCCGCCGAGCGCCTCGCGGCCGGCGGCTCCGGCGACTCCGTCCTCACCACGCCGCGCCCCATCTACCTGCGCAGGCCGGACGCCCGGGTGCCCGGCCCGCCCAAGAGGGTGACGGCGTGAGCGTCGCCACACTGCGGCGGATGACCCGGGCCGACCTCCCCGCCGTCATGAGGATCGAACGCTCCACGTTCCCCCTGGACGCCTGGAGCGAGGGCATGATGCGCGGCGAGCTGGACGACCAGCCGCGAACCCGCCACTACATCGTCGCCCTCGTCGAGGGCGAGATCGTCGGGTACGCCGGGCTCGCCGCCGCCGGCGACCAGGCCGACGTGCAGACCATCGCGGTGTCCGCGGGCAACCAGCGCGCGGGCATCGGCAGCGCGATGCTGGGAGAGCTGCTCGCCGAGGCCGTCCGCCGGGGCACCGCGGCGGTGTTCCTGGAGGTCCGGGCCGACAACCCGCCCGCGCAGGCGATGTACAGGCGCTTCGGCTTCCGGCCGATCGGCGTGCGCGCCGACTACTACGACGACGGAACCGACGCGATCATGATGGTGCGCAGGCTGGACGAGGAAGGTGACGGGAATGGCTGACCAGCCCCTGGTCCTGGGCATCGAGACCTCCTGCGACGAGACCGGCGTCGGCCTCGTCCGGGGCCACACGCTGCTCGCCGACACGATCGCCTCCAGCGTCGAGGAGCACGCCCGGTTCGGCGGCGTGGTGCCCGAGGTCGCATCGCGCGCCCACCTGGAGGCCATGGCCCCGACCGTCGAGCGCGCCCTGCAGCGCGCCGGCGTGCGCTTCGCCGACATCGACGCGGTGGCCGTCACCGCGGGCCCCGGGCTCGCCGGTGCGCTGCTCGTGGGCGTCGCGGCGGCCAAGGCGTACGCGCTGGGGCTCGGGGTGCCGCTCTACGGCGTCAACCACCTGGCCGCGCACGTGGCCGTCGACCAGCTCGAACACGGCGCGCTGCCCAAGCCCTGCATCGCCATGCTGGTGTCGGGCGGGCACTCCTCGCTGCTGCTGGTGCCCGACGTCGCCAAGGAGGTCATCCCGCTCGGGTCGACCGTCGACGACGCGGCGGGGGAGGCCTTCGACAAGGTCGCCCGGGTGCTGGGCCTGCCCTTCCCCGGCGGCCCGCACATCGACCGCGCCGCCACCGAGGGCTCGGGCGGCGCGATCGCCTTCCCGCGCGGCAAGTACGACGACGGCACGCTCGACTTCTCGTTCTCGGGTTTGAAGACCGCCGTGGCGCGCTGGGTGGAGGCCCGCGAGCGGGCCGGGGAGCCCGTGCCGCTGGCCGACGTGGCGGCGTCCTTCCAGGAGGCCGTCGTCGACGTGCTCACCCGCAAGGCGCTCCAGGCCTGCCGCCGGCACGGCGTGCGCGATCTTCTGATCGGCGGCGGCGTGGCGGCCAACTCCCGCCTGCGGGCGCTGGCGCGTGAGCGCTGTGAGGCGGCCGGGGTGCGCCTGCGCGTGCCCCGTCCGGGCCTGTGCACCGACAACGGCGCGATGGTCGCCGCCCTGGGCTCGGAGCTGGCCGCCGCGGGCGTGAGCCCCTCCGGGCTCGACATCCCGGCCGACTCCTCCCTGCCGATCACCGCCATCCACATGTGACGCGGCCGGGCCGTCCTCCCCCGAGGGGGGACGGAGCCTCGGTCAGTCTTTGGGGGGGCGGGTGGGGCGCAGGAGCGCCTCGGCCAGGGCGAGCATGGTCTCCTCCAGGGCGCCCAGCCTGCGGGTGAGGTCGTCGTGGGTGGGCTGGACGATCTCGCCGACGGTCTCGGTGAGCTGGGCGCGGTCGGGGCGGGCCCTCACCAGCTCGGCCAGCGGGGTAACGGCGGCGGCGGCCTCCGCCAGACGGTCGTCCAGCGCGTCGAACCGCCTGCCCTGGACGTCGCCCTGGGCGTTGATCAGCTCGCCCACGCGCTTGGGCACCTCGCCGACCTCCAGCAGGGCGGGGAGCTGGCCGACGCGCTGGTTGACCGCCTCCACGCGGTCGTCGACGATGTCGAGGCGCTCGTTGATGCCCTCGAAGACGGGGTCGAACGCGGCGAGCCGCCCCTCGTGCCCGGCCAGGCCGCCGTCGACGCCGGCGAGCCGCCGGTTGGTCTCCTCCAGCCCCGCGGTGAGGCGCTCGCCGAGCTCGTCGAGCGCGCCGGTCACCCCGGTGAGGGTGGTGTCGACGGCGGACAGGCGCGAGTCGGTGGCCTCGACGCGGCCGTCCACGGCCTGGAGCCGGACGTCCACGGTCTCCAGGCGGCCCTCCACGGCCCCCAGGTGGCTGTCGACGGTGTCGAAACGCTCGCCGAGGCCGGACAGCCGGGCCTCGACGGCGGCTCCGCGAGAGTCGGCGGAGTCGAGCCGGCCCTCGAAGGAGGCGAGGCGGCCGTCGACGCCGTCGAGGCGGTCGCCGAGGCGGGTCTCGGCGTCGGCGAGCCGCGCCGTCATGTCGTCGATCTTGCGGGCGAGTTGGCCGACCGAGCCGGTGATCCGCTCGACCGCGGAGGCCAGGGTCTCCTCCAGGCCCTCGCTGAGGTCGAGCACGCCGCCCTCGACACGCTCTGTGCGCTGGACGAGGTCGTGTAAGGCCTTGTCGAGGCGGGTGAAGCGCCCCGCGGCGGCCTCGATGCCCGACTGGAACTGGGAGAGCCTGCGGTCGAACTCCGCCATGTGCGCGGCCATGTCGTGGCCGCCGTCGAGCAGCGCCTGGACGCGCTTCAGCGCCTCGGCGACGCCCTCCCTGACCGTGCCCAGATCGGTCAGCAGGCCGGGCAGCTCGGCGACGGGCTTGAGGCGGTCGCCGACGGCCTCCACGCGGTCGCCGACGGCCGCCAGACGGTTGCCCAGGGCGTCCACGCGGTCGCGGACCAGCTCGACGTGCTGGGCCAGCCCCTCCGCCCACGTGGGCGGCCGGGCCGCCAGCTCGCCCAGGCGCCCGTCGAGGCTCTCGAGCGCGCCGCTGAGGCCGCCCAGCTCGCGCTCGCGGACCTCGCGGAGCAGCCACTCCATGCCCTCCAGCCGCTGCCGGATCTCGTCGAGCACGGCGCCCTGGGTGCGCTGCTCGTAGACGTGGTCCTGTGCGGCCCTGGCGAGCAGCTCGCGCATCCGATCGGAGATGGCGGTCTGGTTTCCTGCCTGGAGGAGGGTGTGGTTGGAGTGGTCCACCGAAAGCTCCTTCACTCGCCGGCGGTCGGCCGCACGGCGGTGGGGTTGGTCCGGTCGTCTTGGCGTGACGAAGAGGGCGGGTAAACCTTCGATCAGGGAATTCCCGCGCTCGCCAATGTAGTGGGTCGGGGGCAGACTTTCGGGGCCGACTTTAAAACTTCGTGATTAACGATAGATTGACCGAGTTTGCCATCGCCGCAGGTCAGGCGGGAGCACAGATGAACGCGTAAGGACGCTCGCCGATACGCGTGAGGAGCACCACACATGATTTGTCCCCTGAAAGGCGCAAATCTTTTCGCAGGCGCTCCAGGTCGAGCGCCGAACCCCGTTTCTTGAGCGTCACGCTGCCGACGCCGCGGGCGCGCAGTGCCGCCCGAAGGCGTTTCAGCGAGAACGCGAGCGTCTCCAGCACCTCGTACCGGTGCGCCCACGGGGTGACGGCGGGCTCGTCGCCGGTGATGTACGCGATGTGCGGGTCGAGCAGGTGCCCGCCCACCTGGGCGGCGACCTCGGCCACCAGGTGCGCCCGTATGGCCGCGCCGTCCGGCTCGTACAGGTAGCGGGCCACCGGGCCGACGGCCGGAGGGCCGAGGGCGGGGTCGGCGGTCAGCGTCTCGCCCGAGGGCAGCAGCGTCGCTCTGCGGGCGAACGGCCCCTCCCGATCGGCGCCGGCGTCCCCGGTGGCCAGGGCGCCGGTCCACACGGCGGCCTCCTTGACCTCGCCCTTGTGGGAGACCCATTCGGCCTCGGCGCCCGCCGGGAGAGCCTCGTAAGGGATCCCGGGCGCCACCTTCAGGCAGGCGGCCGGGGAGCGGGCGGCCAGGCCGAGGACGGCCGGCCAGGGCGGCGAGTACGCCATCGGGTCGAAGGTGCGCCTGCCGGACGACCGGCGCGCGGGGTCGGCGAACAGGGCGTCGTACGCCCCGGGGTCGACCTCGGCGGCCTCGCCCACGCGGACGGAGACGCCGCGCAGGCCCAGCGCGGCGGCGTTGGCCCGCGCGACCTCGACGGTGAGCGGGTCGCGGTCCACGGCGTCGACCACGCATCCGGCGCGGGCGAGCGCGATGAGGTCGCCGCCGATGCCGCAGCAGGCGTCGGCCACCCGCGTGCCGGGGCGGAACCGGCGCGCGCGGTGCGCCGCCACCTCGGCGCGGGTCGCCTGCTCCAGGCCGTCCGGTGTGAAGTACATGACAGCGGCGTCCGCCCCGAACTTGGCGACGGCCCGCGCCCGGAGCTCCGCCTGCGTGAGCGCCGCCGCGGTGAGCGGCGCGTCGTAGGACCGCCGCAGCCTGCGGGCCGCCGTCACCGCCCCCACGCCCTCCTGAAGGCTCGCGACGGCCTCCGCCAGGGCCTCCCGCCCCCGCGGGCCCAGCAACGCGACGAACGCCTCCAGATCCACGTCCCGAGACGCTACCGCCTCCGGACGCGCAGTCCTCGGCGGGAGTGGAGGGTTCGGCGGCGTTCGGGGGGTAGGGGGTGGTGGGCGATCAGGGGTGTTCTGACCTGGGACGGCCTGTCCATGTTGACTGAGTGGGCGGCCTTGCATACTGTTCAGTGTTGGCACTCGGCTAGTGAGAGTGCCAGACATAATGCGACGAGGCAGGTCTGACACCCGCGACGGCAGGCCGCTGGTCGCCTCTTCAGCTCATCAACACAATCTGAAGGGGAGGTCCGATCGTGACGACCGCCACCAAGGTTCCCGTTAAGCCGCTCGGCGACCGCATCGTGGTTCAGCCGCTTGAGGCCGAGCAGACGACCGCTTCCGGTCTGGTTATCCCGGACACCGCCAAGGAGAAGCCGCAAGAGGGCAAGGTCCTCGCGGTGGGCCCGGGCAACTGGGACGAGGACGGCGAGAAGCGCATCCCGCTCGACGTCAAGGAAGGGGACATCGTCCTCTACAGCAAGTACGGCGGTACCGAGGTCAAGTACGGCGGCGAGGAGTACCTGGTGCTCTCCGCCCGCGACGTTCTCGCGATCATCGAGAAGTAGAGCTTCAGGCGCGCGAGCGCCCCTCTGCTGCGGAGCCAAAAAAATTGCGTATCAAGCCCCGGGCACTTCGCAGAAGGCCCGGGGCTCTGATGCGGAGAGGACCTTAAATGCCGAAGATCCTGGAGTTCGACGAGGACGCCCGGCGCGCCCTCGAGCGCGGTGTCAACGCCCTCGCCGACGCCGTCAAGGTGACCCTCGGGCCGCGTGGCCGCAACGTCGTCATCGACAAGAAGTTCGGTGCGCCGACCATCACGAACGACGGCGTGACCATCGCCCGTGAGGTCGAGCTCGACAAGCCTTACGAGAACCTTGGCGCCCAGCTGGCCAAGGAAGTGGCGACCAAGACCAACGACATCGCCGGTGACGGCACCACCACCGCCACCGTGCTCGCCCAGGCGATGGTTCGCGAGGGGCTGCGCAACGTCGCCGCCGGAGCCTCGCCGCTGTCGCTCAAGCGCGGCATCGACCTCGCCGCCAAGGCGGTCAGCGACCGCCTCCTCGAGCTGGCCCGCCCGGTCGAGGACAAGAAGGAGATCGCCAACGTGGCGACGATCTCCGCGCAGGACGCCAAGATCGGCGAGCTGATCGCCGAGGCGTTCGACAAGGTCGGCAAGGACGGCGTCATCACCGTCGAAGAGTCCAACACCATGGGCCTTGAGCTGGAGTTCACCGAAGGGCTCCAGTTCGACAAGGGGTACCTGTCGCCGTACATGGTGACCGACCCCGAGCGCATGGAGGCCGTGCTGGAGGACGCCTACGTCCTGCTGCACCAGGGCAAGATCTCCTCCATCGCCGGCTTCCTGCCGCTGCTGGAGAAGGTCGCCCAGACCAAGAAGGCGCTGTTCATCGTCGCCGAGGACATCGAGGGCGAGGCCCTCGCCGTCCTGGTCACCAACAAGATCCGCGGCACGTTCACCTCCGTCGCCGTCAAGGCGCCGGGCTTCGGCGACCGCCGCAAGGCGATGCTGCAGGACATGGCGATCCTCACCGGCGGCCAGCTCATCTCCGAGGAGCTCGGCCTCAAGCTGGAGAACGCCGGCCTGGAGGTGCTGGGCACCGCCCGTCGCATCGTGGTCACCAAGGACGCCACGACGATCGTCGACGGCGCCGGTGACGCCGAGGCGATCCAGGACCGCGTCCGCGAGATCCAGTACGCGATCGAGCACACCGACTCCGACTGGGACCGCGAGAAGCTCCAGGAGCGGCTCGCCAAGCTCTCCGGCGGCGTCTGCATCCTGCGGGTCGGCGCTGCCACCGAGGTGGAGCTCAAGGAGAAGAAGCACCGCCTTGAGGACGCCATCTCGGCGACCCGCGCCGCGATCGAGGAGGGCATCGTCTCCGGCGGTGGCTCCGCGCTCGTGCACCTGTCCAAGGAGCTCGGCGACCTCGGCCTCACCGGTGACGAGGCCACCGGCGTCTCCGTCGTGCGCCGTTCGCTGGTCGAGCCCGCCCGCTGGATCGCCGAGAACGCCGGCCACGAGGGTTACGTCGTCACCGCGAAGATCGGCGAGCTGCCCGCGGGTCACGGCCTCAACGCCGCGACCGGCGAGTACGGCGACCTGATCGCCGCGGGTGTCATCGACCCCGTCAAGGTCACCCGCTCGGCCGTGCAGAACGCCGGTTCCATCGCCGGCATGCTGCTGACCACCGAGGTCCTCGTGGTCGACCGCCCTGAGGAGGAGGCCCCGGCCGCCGGCGGCCAGGGCCACGGCCACGGTCACGGTCACTGAGCCGATCGCCGACGACACCCCGAGCGCCCGGCCCGAGCCGGCCGGCCACGGGAGTCCGATCGACCGGAGTACGGCCCGCGCCCATGAGGGCGCGGGCCGTACGCGTTTGTGTGAATCGATTTTCCTCGCGCGGGATTTGACGGGACGGTAAACCGTCGGGTGTGGCCGGGCGTCGGCGCGATCCGCCCGAGCGCCCTCCAACCTGGAGCAACAACCAACAAATATCCGACGAATTCCCTCAGCCGCGGGAAATATGGAAACGCTACTGTGTTCACTTGATTACGCACGGTTATCGTCGCGTCAATGTGACCAATCCGTATCCATTCACGATGACGACATGCGCGATCGTGGCGGGCATCATGCCTAACGTGACCGAGGGACGCGTCGCCGACGCCAAGACTGGGGTAAGGCTTGCGACGAGATCGGACGAGTCCGACCTCAGGGAACTGACGAGCCTTGCCGTACAGGGGGATCGCTCAGCGATCGAATCGCTGCTGGGGCAGTTGCGCCCCATGGTGGTGCGCTATTGCCGCGCGCGGTTGGGCCGGGTCTCCGGTCACTACCACATAGCCGACGACGTGGCCCAGGAGGTGTGCATCGCGGTGCTGGCCGCGCTGCCGCGCTACCGCGACATGGGCCGCCCGTTCGCGTCGTTCGTCTTCGGCATCGCCTCCCACAAGGTGGCCGACGCGCTGCGCAGCTCCGTGCGCTCGGCGGTGCCGACGCCCGACCTGCCCGACGGCCCCGACCAGGGCCCGGGGCCGGAGGAGACGGTGGTGCGTTACATCGAGGCCGAGCACGCCCGCGCGCTGCTGTCGCGGCTGCCCGACAACCAGCGAGAGCTGATCATTCTTCGGGTGGTGTCGGGACTGTCGGCCGAGGAGACCGGTAACGTACTGGGTATGTCACCAGGTGCGGTTCGCGTCGCCCAGCATCGGGCGCTGGCCAGACTCCGGGCGATGGCAGAGCTGGAGTCGATAGCTTGACCTCGCTCCACCCGGCGCGTTCGGTCCGAAAACGGGGGCCGGAGGCGGATGCCGAAGTGCTCAGGACCGACGCCGTCCTTTCCGCGCTCGCGCGGCGGGAGGCCGCGGGCGAGCACGACGACGACGTGGTGCGGCTGCTGCGCGCCCTCGTCGACGACGTCGATCAGCGGCTCTCCTCGGTGTCGATCACTCCGTCGACGTAGCCCCTGGCGTACTCCCACGAGACGTAGTCGGACGGCTCGGGCTCGAAGGCCGGCTCGTGCACCTGTGGACGCCCGTGATCGATCATCTGCCGCAGGTTGCCGCGGAGCAGATCCCAGTTGAAGTAGTGCTGTTCGCCGCATTCGGGGCAGTCGAGCACGAGCCCGAGCACGCCCTGCGGTTCGAGCAGCGAGCGGAAGACCTCCACATCGGCGAGGTCGGTGAGCGCCTCGTCGCGCTCAGCGAGGGTCAGCGGTTCGCAGTCGTCGAACTCGCCCAGCGAGGCCGCGGGGTCGTTCGGGTCATCCGCGAAGGGGTCGCGGGGGACGTCTTCCAGCACGCGTTCCACCTTATGACCCTCGCCTGCCTGCATGAGGGGAACTGATGGTGAACCGCTGACACGGTCATGGGGATCCCCAAGTTATCCACATGCCGACCATGGCCGTGACCAGGGGCCCACTAAACTGTGCACGGGGGCCGGCGCCTTTCCCCACCTTGAGAGCGCCACGGCAGGAGGGCCGCAGATGGGCAAGTTCACCGAACCCGGGCTCACGTTCGACGACGTGCTGCTGGTTCCCGCGTACAGCGACCTGCAGCCGGGGGCGGCCGACACCACCACCCGCCTGTCGCGGTCGATCACCCTGAGCATCCCGCTGGTGTCCGCCGCGATGGACACCGTCACCGAGGCGCGCATGGCCGTGGCCATGGCCCGCCAGGGCGGCATCGGCATCCTGCACCGCAACCTGTCCGTCGAAGACCAGGCCCAGCAGGCCGATCTGGTCAAGCGTTCCGAGGCCGGCATGGTGACCAACCCGGTCACCTGCTCGCCCGACGACACGCTGGCCGACGCCGAGGCCCTGTGCGCCCGCTACCGCATCTCCGGCGTGCCGGTGATCGACCGCGGCGGCGTGCTCGTCGGCATCGTCACCAACCGCGACATGCGCTTCGAGAACGACCACAGCCGCCCCGTGCGCGACCTCATGACCCCCATGCCGCTGATCACCGCCCCCGTGGGCGTGTCGCGCGACGATGCGTTCGAGCTGCTGCGGCACAACAAGGTCGAGAAACTGCCCCTCGTCGACGCCGACGGGCGGCTGCGCGGCCTCATCACGGTCAAAGACTTCACCAAGAGCGAGCAATATCCTCTCGCCACGAAGGACGCCGACGGCCGCCTGGTCGTCGGGGCGGCGGTCGGCGTGGCGGGCGACGCCGAGCAGCGCGCGATGGCGCTGATCGAGGCCGGGGTCGACGTCATCGTGGTCGACACCGCCCACGGCCACTCGCACGGCGTCTGCGAGATGGTGGCCAAGATCAAGGCGAACGGCCGGGTCGACGTCGTCGCCGGCAACGTCGCCACGCGCGCGGGCGCCCAGGCCCTCATCGACGCCGGCGCCGACGCCGTCAAGGTCGGCGTGGGCCCCGGGTCCATCTGCACCACCCGCGTGGTGGCGGGCGTCGGCGCCCCGCAGGTCACCGCGATCCACCAGGCGTCGCTGGCCTGCGGCCCCGCCGGGGTCCCGGTCATCGGCGACGGCGGCCTGCAGTACTCCGGCGACATCGCCAAGGCGCTGGCCGCCGGGGCCGACACCGTCATGCTCGGCTCCCTGCTGGCCGGCTGCGAGGAGTCGCCCGGCGAGCTGATCTTCATCAACGGCAAGCAGTTCAAGTCCTACCGGGGCATGGGCTCGCTCGGCGCCGTGCGCAACCGCGAGCGCGGCGGCTCCTACAGCAAAGACCGCTACGCGCAGGAGAGCGTCTCCGGGGAGGACAAGTTCATCCCCGAGGGCATCGAGGGCCAGGTGCCCTACCGCGGCCCGGTGTCCGCCGTCGCCCACCAGCTCGTCGGCGGCCTGCGCCAGGGCATGTGGTACACCGGCTCGCGCACCATCTCCGAGCTGCACGACAAGGCCCTGCTGATGCCCATCACGCTCGCCGGTCTGAAGGAGAGCCACCCGCACGACATCCAGATGACGGTGGAGGCCCCCAACTACCACGGCCGCTGAGCGCGGCCCATCACGATGAAGCCCTGCGTCTCACCGGGCCGCCGACGGCGGCCGGTGGCGCCGGAGGGCCCGGCGACCGCCGTCGATGACGGCGGCCCATCGGGGTAGAGACGGTACGTACGTGCCGCCTCGGGCAGGTACGTCCCGGGGCGTGCCCTGGAGACATCCGAGTAGAGGACGGCCGCCGCGCGGTCCCCGGCAGGCGGGGGTGCGGCGGCCTCTCAGAGCGACGGGAACGAGCGAGAGCATGAGTCAGGTGGAGATCGGGCGCGGCAAGAGCGGACGCCGGGGTTACGCGCTGGACGAGATCGGCATCGTGCCGTCCCGGCGCACCCGCGACCCCGAGGAGGTGTCGATCGCCTGGCAGATCGACGCCTACCGCTTCGAGCTGCCCATCGTGGTCAGCCCGATGGACAGCGTCGTCTCGCCGGCGACGGCCATCCAGATCGGGCGGCTCGGCGGCCTGGGCGTGCTCGACCTCGAAGGCCTCTGGACCCGCTACGAGGACCCCGCGCCCCTGCTGGCCGAGGTCGCCGAGCTGCGCGGCGAGGCCGCGACCAAGCGGCTGCAGGAGATGTACGCGGCGCCGATCAGCGACGAGCTCATCGGCCGCCGCATCGAGGAGATCCGGTCGGCCGGCGTGACCGCCGCCGCCCGGCTGTCCCCCCAGCGCACCGCCCAGCACTACAAGGCCGTGGTCGACGCCGGGGCCGACATCTTCGTCATCCGGGGCACCACGGTCTCGGCCGAGCACGTCTCCGGGCGGGCCGAGCCGCTCAACCTCAAGCAGTTCATCTACGAGCTCGACGTCCCCGTGGTGGTCGGCGGCTGCGCCACCTACACCGCCGCCCTGCACCTCATGCGCACCGGCGCGGCGGGCGTGCTGGTGGGCTTCGGCGGCGGCTCCGGCCACACCACCCGCACGGTGCTCGGCGTCGCGGTGCCGATGGCCACCGCGATCGGCGACGTCGCCGCCGCCCGGCGCGACTACCTCGACGAGTCCGGCGGCCGTTACGTGCACGTCATCGCCGACGGCGGCATGACCAGCTCCGGCGACATCGCCAAGGCCATCGCCTGCGGCTCCGACGCCGTCATGGTCGGCTCCCCGCTCGCCCGCGCCGTCGAGGCCCCCGGCCGCGGCCACCACTGGGGCTCGGAGGCCCACCACGGCGACCTGCCGCGCGGCGCCCGCGTCGAGGTCGGCACCATCGGCACGCTGGAGCACATCCTGCACGGCCCGTCCACCGTCGCCGACGGCTCGATGAACCTCATGGGCGCCCTGCGCCGCACGATGGCCACCGCCGGCTACTCCGACATCAAGGAGTTCCAACGAGTGGAGGTCGTCGTAGCCCCCCACGTCCACTGACCCACCCGCCCCGGCGCCCGCCTTCCGCGGGCCCGGGACTTCGTATCGTCCACCCCCGGCGCCCGCCTTCCGCGGGCCCCGGGATCGCGTTCTCGGCCGCCGGGCGCGCACTCCGGTGGGAGCGCGAGCGGTCCGCCGCGCGCATCCCACCGGGCTGGGAGGGCGGGGGTGCGGGGGCGCATGGTCAGGGGGAGCTGATCCAGGTGCCCCTGCGCATCACGCCGGTGACGGTGAGGTCCTCGTCCAGGACCACCAGGTCGGCGTCCTTGCCGACGGCGATGGAGCCGACGCGGTCGTCCAGGCCCAGCACCCGGGCGGGGGTGAGCGAGGCCATGGCCGAGGCCTCGGGCACGGTGAAGCCGGCCTCGCGGACCGTGCGGCGGAAGGCGACGTCCATGGTGAGGGTGCTTCCGGCGATCGCCCCGCCCTCGACCAGGCGGGCGGCGCCGCCGGCGACCTCCACCTCCATCGAGCCGAGGCGGTAGGTGCCGTCGCCCATGCCGGCGGCGGCCATCGCGTCGGTGACGAGCGCCGTGCGGGCCGGGCCCGCGAGCGTGCCCGCCAGCCTGATCATGGCGGGGTGGGCGTGCACGCCGTCGTTGATCAGCTCGACCGTCACCCGCTCGTCCGACAGCAGCGCGGCGATCGGCCCGGGGTCGCGGTGGTGCAGCGGGGGAAGCGCGTTGTACAGGTGGGTCGCGACGGTGCAGCCCGCTTCGATGCCGGTCACGGCCTGCTCGTAGGTGGCGTCGCTGTGCCCGAGCGCGGCGATCACGCCCTCCGACACCGCCGCGGCGATGGTGTCCAGCGCCCCGGGCAGCTCGGGGGCGATGGTGAGCATCCGCACGTGCCCGTGCCCGGCCTTCAGCAGCTCGGTGAGCTCCGCGGGCGAGGGATCCCTGAGCTGGGTGGGGTTGTGCGCCCCGCAGCGCGCCGCGGCGATGTAGGGCCCTTCGAAGTGGACGCCCGCCAGCAGCCCGTCGTCGCACAGCTCGGCCAGCGCGGCCGTGGCCCGCGCGATGTCGGCGAGCGGCGCGGTGACCAGGCTCGCCATGATCGTCGTGGTGCCGTGCCCGGCGTGGAAGGCGGCGGCCCGCCGCGCCTGCTCCTGATCGCCCGAGGGGAACGACCCGCCGGCTCCGCCGTGGGTGTGGATGTCGACGAACCCAGGCACGACGTACCGCCCGGCCAGGCCGTGGCCGTCGCGCGGGGCCCGGCCCCGGCCGATGTGGGTGAAGCGGCCGTCCTCGATGGTGATCCAGCCCTCGTGCACGCCGCCGGGGGTCACGACACGGGCGTCGGCGAGTGTGATGCTCATGAGGACAGGATCACAGACGCCCGGACGTGCCCCCGCCGCCCCCCGGCGCCGGACCGGCGCGGCGCCCCGGGTCTGGACCGGTGCGGCGCCCCTGGGGTGGACCGGCGCGCCCGCCTCCCTCCGCCGGTGAGTCCCGCCGCACGCGGCCGCCACGGCGGCGGTCCTCGGCCGCGATGCCCTCGGCCATCGCGGGAGCGCGCACGGCCGGCACGGCCGCCAGAGTGTGCCGTCAGCGGTTTCCAACGCCCGTGGCCGGTGCTGGCGGCGTCATCGGGGTGTCTCAAGGTCGGGCCGTGTGGAGGGCGGGGCTTGGCGGGGGTGCCCGCGTGGGGGGTCGGGAGGTGTGGAGGAGGATGGGGCGAGCCGGGTGTATGGGAGGTCGTCTTGCACGGAGGTGGTGTGCCTGAGGTCGGCGTAGGGCATGCGAATAGCTACCGGCGGGTAGATATCAGGACGCGATAGGACAAGCCGCACCCTAGGGGGATCGCGATGGCGGCGCACACGGCCGGTGTCCGGGCACGACCCGACAGGCGGGTCGCCGGGGTGGGACGGTGGAGTAGGAGCAGGGCGGCGGCGCGACGCGGCGCCGGTCGCCCGGGAAGAGGATGGCACCGGCGTGAATACCGATAACGGCGGAACAGCGGCGCAGGCGGGCGAGGCCCGGAACGGCGCGGGGGTGCGCCTCGGCGGCATGCACTCGGCCCGGCTCGGCCCGGCCGAACGGGCGGCCGCGCTCGCCCGCATGACCGAGCCCGGCCAGGAACTGGACGTGATCGTGGTCGGCGGCGGGGTGGTCGGCTCCGGCGTCGCGCTCGACGCGGTCACCCGGGGCCTGTCGGTCGGCCTGGTCGAGGCGCGCGACTTCTCCTCGGGCACCTCCTCACGCTCGTCCAAGCTGATCCACGGCGGCCTGCGCTACCTGGAGCAGCTCAACTTCGACCTCGTCCGCGAGGCCCTGCAGGAGCGGGCGCTGCTGCTCCAGCGCATCGCCCCCCACCTGGTGCGCCCGGTGCCGTTCCTGTTCCCGCTCACCCACCACCTGTGGGAGCGGCCCTACCTGGGCGCGGGCCTGACGATGTACGACACGCTGGGCTTCTCCACCGGCCTCACCCGTGGCGTCCCCGGGCACCGGCACCTGTCGCGGCGCCGCGCCCTGCGGCTGGCGCCCGCGCTGCGCCGGTCGTCGCTCACCGGCGCCGTGCAGTACTGGGACGCCCAGGTGGACGACGCCCGGTACGTCAGCACCATGCTGCGCACGGCCGCCGCGTACGGCGCCCACGTGGCGTCGCGCACCTCGGTCATCGGGTTCCTGCGGGAGGGCGAGCGGGTCACCGGGGTGCGGGTGCGCGACCTGGAGTCGGGTGCCGAGTTCGACGTACGGGCCCGTCAGGTGGTCAACGCCACCGGCGTGTGGACCGACGACATCCAGCAGATGGTCGGCGGGCGCGGCCAGATCCACGTCCGCTCGTCCAAGGGCGTCCACCTGGTCGTGCCGCGCGACCGCATCCACTCGCTCACCGGCATCATCCTGCGCACCGAGAAGTCGGTGCTCTTCGTGATCCCCTGGGGGCGGCACTGGATCGTCGGCACCACCGACACCCAGTGGTCGCTGGACAAGGCGCACCCCGCCGCCTCGCGCCAGGACATCGACTACGTGCTCGACCACGTCAACGCCGTGCTGTCGGTGCCGCTGACCCGCGACGACGTCGAGGGCGTGTACGCCGGCCTGCGGCCGCTGCTGGCCGGGGAGTCGGAGGAGACCTCCGCGCTCTCCCGCGAGCACGTCGTGACCCACCCCGTGCCCGGCCTGGTGATGATCGCGGGCGGGAAGTACACCACGTACCGCGTGATGGCCCGGGACGCCGTGGACGCGGTCGCGCACGGGCTCGACCAGCGTGTCCCGCCCTCCTGCACCGACCAGATCCCGCTCGTCGGGGCGGAGGGATACCAGGCGCTGTGGAACGCGCGGCACCGGCTGGCGCGCTCCTCGGGCCTGCACGTGGCCCGCATCGAGCACCTGCTGCAGCGGTACGGGTCGCTGATCGACGAGGTGCTGACGCTCATCGAGGCCGACCCCTCGCTCGCCCGCCCGTTGTCCGGCGCGGACGACTACCTGCGGGCGGAGGTCGTCTACGCGGCCACGCACGAGGGCGCGCGGCACCTCAACGACACCCTCACCCGGCGCACCCGCATCTCGATCGAGACCTTCCACCGGGGCGTCGCGGTGGCCCAGGAGGCCGCCGAGCTGATGGCGGGCCCGCTGGGGTGGGACGCCGAGCAGGTCAAGCGCGAGGTCGAGTACTACACCAAGCGGGTCGAGGCCGAGCGCGCCTCCCAGGAGCAGGACACCGACCAGGAGGCCGACGCCATCCGTTTGGGCGCCCCGGAGATCGTCCCCGTCGCCGAGCCCCAGGTAAAGCCCGTCTGACCCCACCGGACCGTGCCGTCCCTGCGCGGGGCCGCGCCCGACCTTGCACCGGGCCGCGTGCGTTCCTGCGCGGAGCCGCGTGAGTTCCTGCGCGGGGCCGGGCGCGTTCCTGTGCCGGTTGCGCGTGGCTCGCCGGGCAGGACGCCCGTTACCCGGACGGGCGGCCCGCGCGGCCGTCCGTCTCCCGGACGGAGGTGGCGCGGGTTCGTGCCGCCCTCGGGTCCGGGCGGTTCCCGCCCCTGAATGCCGACGGCCGTACGTCCCGGTTGTGGGCGAGCCGGGTCGTACGGCCGTGGCACTCCGGGCGGACTGCGCGATACCGCCCGGAAGCTGCGGGACCCGGACCGGCGGCGGTCCGGGTCCGGGGTGCGGTGCTCAGGTGAAGGGGATCCACCCCCGCTCGTCGAGGGTCGCGGCGTCGCTGGCCTTGAGGCCGGCGTCGGAGACCGTCCACAGGGTGTCGCCGATGACCAGGGCCCGGCGCAGGGCCGGATCCACGGGCATCCGGTCGTTCGCCGCGGCCTCCGGCTGGGGATGGGTGACCACGCCGGTCTTGGTGATGCCGTCGTCCGCTATTTTCAGCACCAGGGCGCCGCTGCGCGCGCCGGCGGCGAGCCGGCCGCCCCACTCGTTGAGCGGCATGACGGCGAGCCCGGTCGCGGGCCAGTACAGGAAGGCGTGCGGGTCCCACTCGGCCTCGGAGCCGGAGTTCTGCTGGTGGAACTGCGACAGCCGGGCCGGCTTGGCCGGGTCGCTGACGTCGAACAGCGAGACCTGCGTGCCGAGCGTCCTGCCCTTCTCGCTCGCCTCCTGACCGATGCCGAGCAGCCGCCCCTCACCGGCCGGGTGCAGGTACGCCGAGTATCCGGTGATCTTCAGTTCGCCGGTGACGACCGGCTTGGCCGGGTCGCGCAGGTCGAGCGTGTAGAGCGGGTCGACCTGCCGGAACGTCACGACGTAGCCCACCGGGCCGATGAAGCGGACCGAGTAGATGCGCTCGCCGCGGCCCAGGCCGGTGACCTGGCCCACCTCGGCCAGCGTCTCGGCGTCCAGCACGTAGACGCCGCTGGAGCTGTCGGCGGCGACCACGCCCTCGCCGCCGGTCGACGTGGTGGCGACGCGGAGGTGCCCGTCGTGCTCGGACAGGGAGTACTGGTTGAGCAGCCGCCCGGGGACGCCGCCGGAGGCGATGTAGCGGGGCGCCCCGGCCCCGGTGATGTCGAACCGGTGGACCTCGGTGCGCTCCGGGGGCGCCTCGGGCGAGCCGGGGGTGGCGCTGCGGGGCGCGTCGCCGGCCGTGCCGGTGTCGGTGGGCGACGGGACGGGCGTCACCGGGGTCTCGGGCGTCGCGGAGGCCTCCGGCGCGGTGGCCGTGGGGGCGGGCTCGGGCAGCAGTGACGGCATGGACGGGTCGTTGCTGGGCTCGACCTTCTCGGCGGGCGGCGCGCTGGTCTGCACCTTCGGCGCGACGACGTCCGTCCCCGGCGGGGAGGGGGCCGCCGCACCCGGCGTCGCACCGTCCTGCCCGGCGCCGCCGGGGGCGTCCGGCGCGGCGGTCCCCGTGGAGGGGGTGGTCGTGTCGCCGGTGCCCGGGTCGACCTGGGGCGTCGAGGGCGCGGGCTCCAGGACCTGGGGGTCGACCACGGGCCGCCACCAGCGGGGGTTGCTGGTGACGTACAGGCTGGTGGCGGTGGCGTACACGGTGTCGCCGTCGGCGGCCACGCTGACCGGGGCGGCGGCCGTGGCCTGCGCGCCGATGCCGGCGGCGAGGTCGACGGTGTGCATGGTGAGCATCGACGTCCCGGTGTAGGTCTCCGGGTGGCTGACCTGCTCGCAGGCCACCTTCTCCTGGCGAGGCCTCCCGTCGGGCCCGGCGACCTCGTAGGCGGGCAGCCAGGCGTCGATCGGGGCCGACGCCACCACTTCCCGGTTGCGCTCCAGCAGGCTCTTCTCCGGCTGGTCCGGCCGGGGCTGCGGGAACTTGATCTGCGGCTGCGACCTGACGACGAGGCGCACGGTCGACCCGACCATGCGCGCGTCCACGTGGGTGCCCTGGGGGGTGATGGAGCCGATGACCTTCAGCTCCTTCAGGTCGACCAGGACGTACCTGGGCCCGGCGAAGGCGGCGCGCTTGGTGGCCCCCAGGGGGATCATGCCGCCGCTGCCGCCCAGCAGCACCAGGGCCCGGTCGCCGTCGACCAGCAGGTCTCCGGGCGTCCAGCCCTGGTCGGCCGGAAGGACGCGCACCGTGCCGGTGACCTTCCGGGAGGCCGCGTCCACGACGCGGAGCACGCCCCGGTTGTAGGTGAGGATGCGCCGGCCGTCGGTCTTGACCAGGTCGGGCTCGTCGGTGCCGGCCTCCTGGACGTTGGTGGTCGAGTGATCGGCGTTCGGCGCGCTCTCGGCCTTGGCCATCCTGCCGTCGGCGACCTCCCTGCCGGCGGCGAAGATCATGTCGCCGCCGAGGCCGTAGGGTCCGACGTTCTCGGCCGTGGCCGCGCGCAACCCCTCCAGCATGTCGTCGCAGTCGCTGTACGCGACGAGCTTCACGTCGCCCAGTGGCACGGCGGCCCCGGCGCCGCCGGTCGGGGGGACGGCGCCGTCGGTGCACGCCGCCGCCAGCAGGCCGATGGCGAGCGCGGCGGCGGCGACGGTGCCGATCGAAGTCCTCATGCCCCTACGACGCATGCGGGCCCCGCCCGGTTCAAGGCCGGAGCGGGCGATCCGGCGGGTGATCGGACGGGTGATCGGACCGGTGATCGGGGTGGGTGATCGGGCGGGCGTCCGGCATGGCTCGCCGCCGATAGACTGTGTGGACCGCGGCGTCTTCTGGGGGGTCTTGCCAGGTGTCTGAGTTCGACACGGTCCTTGTCGTCGACTTCGGTGCGCAGTACGCGCAGCTCATCGCGCGCCGGGTCCGCGAGTGCCACGTGTACTCCGAGATCGTGCCGTCCACGATGCCGGTGCGCGAGATGCTGGCGAAGAACCCCAAGGCGATCATCCTGTCCGGCGGCCCGTCCTCGGTGTACGCCGTGGACGCCCCGGCGGCCCCCGAGGGTCTCTTCGAGACCGGCGTGCCCACCTTCGGCATCTGCTACGGCTTCCAGGAGATGGCCCGGGTCCTGGGCGGCCAGGTCGCGCAGACCGGCATCGCCGAGTACGGCGGCACGCCTCTCACCATCGAGCGCGAGGGCGTGCTGTTCGCCGGCCTCCCCGCGGCCCAGTCGGTGTGGATGTCGCACGGCGACAGCGTCACGGCCGCCCCCCGCGGCTTCGAGGTCACCGCGTGGACGCCCGACACCCCGGTGGCCGCGATGGAGAGCCGCGAGCGCGGCCTGTACGGCGTGCAGTTCCACCCCGAGGTGCTGCACTCCGAGCACGGCCAGGCGGTGCTGAAGCACTTCCTGGACGCCGCCGGGTGCCGTCCCTCGTGGACGATGCTCAACATCGTCGAGGACGCCGTCGAGGCGGTGCGCGAGCAGGTCGGCCCCGAGGGCCGCGCCATCTGCGGCCTGTCGGGCGGCGTCGACTCCGCGGTGGCGGCCGCCATCGTGCAACGCGCCATCGGCGACCGCCTGACCTGCGTGTTCGTCGACCACGGCCTGCTGCGCAAGGGCGAGGCCGAGCAGGTCGAGCGCGACTTCGTGGCGGCCACGGGCGTGCGGCTGCGCGTGGTGGACGCCGCCGAGCGCTTCCTCAAGGCGCTGGCGGGCGTGAGCGACCCCGAGGAGAAGCGCAAGATCATCGGTCGCGAGTTCATCCGGGTGTTCGAGGACGAACAGCGCGCCATCCTGGCCGACGGCCCGGTCGACTTCCTCGTGCAGGGCACGCTCTACCCCGACGTGGTCGAGTCGGGCGGCGGCACGGGCACCGCCAACATCAAGTCCCACCACAACGTCGGCGGCCTGCCGGACGACCTGAAGTTCTCCCTGGTCGAGCCGCTGCGCACGCTGTTCAAGGATGAGGTGCGGCGAGCGGGCGAGGAGCTCGGCCTGCCCCCGGCCATGGTGTGGCGCCAGCCGTTCCCCGGGCCGGGGCTCGGCATCCGCATCGTCGGCGAGGTCACCCACGACCGCCTGGCCATCCTGCGCGAGGCCGACGCCATCGCCCGCGAGGAGCTGTCCCGCGCGGGCCTCGACCGCGAGATCTGGCAGTGCCCGGTGGTGCTGCTCGCCGACGTCCGTTCGGTCGGCGTCCAGGGCGACGGCCGCACCTACGGCCACCCGGTGGTCCTGCGCCCGGTCAGCAGCGAGGACGCCATGACCGCCGACTGGTCCCGCGTCCCCTACGACGTCCTGGCCCGCATCTCCACCCGCATCACCAACGAGGTCCGCGACATCAACCGCGTCGTCCTGGACGTCACCAGCAAGCCCCCGGGCACCATCGAGTGGGAGTGATCCCCGCTCCGCGGCGCCGCACCGGTCGCCCGCCGACGACCTGACACGGTCCCCGCGAAAAGTTCACCGCCTGGGCCGCCGGCGGCCGACGCGGGTGGGGCCACGCCTCACTCGCGTCCGCCGGTGCACCGGCTGCCCCGTCCCGCCGCCGGTCCCTCTTCGCTGATGCGCTAATGCGGACAAATGTTGGGGGCTGTCGTGTAGGAGGGGCCGGGAAGGTAAGTTCTTTCGAGTGCTTTCCGCCCACCTCCGGACCGCGTCGCCCCCCGCGCCTCCGGGTGAACCGGGGGCGCGGCTCGCGTGGCTCGACGCCATCAGGGGCATCGGGTCGACGGCGGTGCTGCTGGAGCACATGCTCTACCGGTTCCTGCCGGGGCTGCGGCCCCACTGGTTCCACCTCGGCATGTACGGGGTGATCGTCTTCTTCCTGGTGAGCGGCTACATCATTCCGGCCTCGCTGGAGCACCGGGGGGACGTCCGGGCGTTCTGGGTGGGCAGGCTGTTCCGGCTCTACCCGCTGTACCTGCTGGTCGTCGTGCTCGTCCTGCTGATGACCCCGGTCGTGCCGCTGCGGCGGGCGGTCGCGCCCGACCTGGCGACGGTCGCGGCGCACGCCACGATGCTGGTCGACGTCGTCGGGGCGGCCGGCATCGCGGACACCATGTGGACGCTCTCGTACGAGATGATCTTCTACCTGCTGGTCACCGCCCTGTACGTCTCGGGCACGCACCGGCGCAGCGGGCTGTGGGCGGCCGGGTTCGCCGTCGCCGCGTTCGGCGTCGGCCTGGTGCTGGCGGCGCCGGCGCTGGAGCGCGGGCCCGCCGCGCTCGTCTCGTTCGCCGTCATGACCGCCGGGCTGGCGTGTGTGGTGTTCGGCTCCGGGCGGGTGCGCACGGCCGGAGCGCTCGCGGCCGGCGTCCTGGCGGTCGTCCTGGTGCTGATCGGCGGGCGCACGCCCTGGCTGGGGCCCGCGATCCTCGCGATCATGTTCGCCGGCACCGCCCTGTACCGCTGGGAGCGCGGGCAGGCCTCGGCGCTGTGGGTGGTCGCGGTCGTGGCGGCCACGCTCGCCGTGATCCCGTTCTTCGCGTTCCCCAGCGACTGGTGGGCCTACCCGCGCCAGTGGATCACCACGCTGGCGCTGGCCGGGGCCACGTTCGCGGCCGGCATGCTGCTGCGCCACCGCAGGATGCCCGGCGTGCTGGTCTGGCTGGGGGTGATCAGCTACTCGGTCTACCTGATGCACAACCCGATGCTGAAGCTCTACCTCGCGCTCTTCGGCGACCCGCGCCGGTGGCCGCTGCCGGTCCAGGGGGCGCTCGCCGTCGCCTTCATCACCGTGGTGCTGTTCGTGAGCTGGCTCACGTACCGCTACGTCGAGTGCCCGGCGCGCAGGCTCGGCCGGCGCCTCACCCGCCCCGCCGCGACCCCCGGGTAAGGCGGCCGGGGTTCGGGCCCGTCATGGTCGCGCACGCCGGCGGCCCGTCCAGGCCCTGGGTCAGGGCGATCAGGGCTCGGGCCCGTCATGGTCACGCATGAGGGCGCCCCGTCCCGGCCCGCTTGTGAGGCGCTCCCTTCTTCGCGCCGTCGCCGGTTGGCGGGACGAAGGGGGAGACCGTTCGCGGGCACCCTAGTAGCGTGGACGATCGCCTCCCTGAGCGGGGGACGAGGGAAGCGGGCGCGTATGGACGCTGGAAGGCACGACCCGGTGCGGGTTCCCGCCCGGCGCCTGGCGTGGTTGCGCGCCGAGCTGGCGCGGTGGCAGGCGGAGGGCGTGATCGACGCCGAGACCGCCGAGCGCATCGCCGGGCGCTACGCCGCCGGACGCCGCGTGAGCCTCGAACGGCTGGTGCTGCTGCTCGGAGGCGGTTTCCTCGGGGTCGGGCTGATCTGGCTGGTGTCGGCCAACCTCGACCGGCTGCCGCCGCTGACGCGCTTCGCGGGCGTCGTCCTGGTCTGGCTCGCCGCCGCGGCGGCCGGCGAGGTGCTCCGGTCGCCGGCGCGCGCCGAGGCCGCCCGGCTGGTCACCGTGCTCGCGGCCGGGGGAGTGGTGTTCCAGGCCGCGCAGAGCCTGCAGGTGCCGGCGTACGCGTCCAGCCTGCTGGGGGTCTGGGCCGCCGGCACGCTGGCCTACGCGTACGCGACCGCCGCCGTCGGCCCATTGCTGGCCGGGGTCGCCCTGGCGTCGGTCTGGTACGGGTGGTACGTGGGCGAGCAGGGCTCCCGGGCGGCGGCCGTCGCGGTGTCGCTCGTGGTCGCGGGGGTGGTGGCGACGTCCGCCGCCGTCCTGCACGAGCGGCGGTGGCGGCCCGGCTTCGCGCCGGCGTGGCGGCTCGCCGGCATCGTGCTCGCCCTCGCCGGGCTGTTCGTCGCGGCCTTCCCCGGTGTCGCCGCCGGCGACATGTACGGGTCGCCGGCGCTCTGGACGGGCCTGGGCGCCGCCGCGCTGGCCGCGGGCGCCGCCGCCGCGCTCGGCGGCGCGGCCGGGCGCCGGGAGGTCGTCCCCGTGGTGCTCATGGTGGGCGCGGCCCTGCTGCTGGCCGCCTGGGCGCCCGGTGACGGGGCCCGGTACGCGGCCGGGCCGGACGCCGCGCAGACCCTGCGGGCCCTCGCGGGCACGCTGGTGTACATCCTGGCGGCGGTGTGGTTCGCGGCCGTGGCCGCCCGCCGTGACCTCCCCGCCCTGGTGTACCTCGCCACGGCCGCGCTCGTGGTGTTCGTGACGGTGCAGAGCTTCGCGGTGTTCCAGCCGCTGTTGTCCGGTGCCGCGCTGTTCCTGGCCCTGGGCGTCGTGTTCCTCGTCACCGGCGTGCTCGTGGACCGTGGCCGCCGCCGCCTGATGGAGGTGGCCAGGTGACCACACGGCCGTCCTTGTCGGGCTCCGGCGGTCTCGCCTGTGTGCTCGTGGTTCACGGGTGCCGCTTGACGGAGGTGGCCGGATGACCACGCGGCCGTCCCTTTCGGGCCTCGGCGGTCTCGCCCGCGTGCTCGTGATACGCGGGCGCCGCCTGATGGAGGTGGCCGGATGACCACGCGACCGCCGTCCTCGGGCCCCGATGGCCCGTCGTCCTCCGGGCCCGCGGGGCCGGAGCCCGCCGGCCCCCTGGGGGGCGTCGCGAGCCGCTCCACGCTGGGTTCCCGGCTGCGTTCGCGCCCGGTTCTGGTCGCCCTCGCGCTGCTGCTGCAGCTCGTCCTGCTCGCGGTGGTCGTCGGGCCCCGGCTGTCGGCCCGGTTCACGGGCGAGGAGTACCGGCTGGCCGTCGGCCCGGTCGATCCCGTCGACCCGTTCCGCGGCGCGTACGTGACGCTGGACTACCCGGGCCTGCCCGCGCCTCCCCAGGGATACAAGGAGGACGTGGCGTTCGTGCCGCTGGTGCGCGACGGCGCGTTGTGGAAGGGCGCCGGGATCACGGCGCGCCGGCCGCAGGCCCCGCCGTACCTGGCCTGCCGGGCCACCGGCTACGGGTGGATGAGCTGCGGCGTCGAGAGCCTGTTCCTCCCGGAGGACAAGGCGCGCCGCGTGCAGGACGAGCTGACCGCCGACCGCGCCGCAGCCGTGCTGAGGATCGACCGGAACGGCAACGCCGCCATCGTCGACGTCGTACCGCGCTGAACCTCGGCGCGGTGCGCGCGTCAGTCGTCGAACTCGCCGTCGCGGACGCCCAGCACGAAGGCGTTCCACTCGCCGGCCGTGTAACGCAGCACGGTGCCGGCGGGGTCGGCCGGATTGCGTAGCGCGACCGCGCCGCCGGGAAGGTAGGCGATCTCGATGCGGTCGTCCGAGACGCTGCCGGGGGCGCTCAGCCAGGTGACACCGGAGATGTCGAGCGCGTACAGCTCGGCCTTCTCGCTCGCGTCGCTCATCGTCGACCGATCTCCTTCGGTTACGGTCTGGGTGAACGGGACCCATGCGGGGCGGAGACAACGGGGCGCGGCGCTCAGAGCCACGGCGGCGCCCCAGACCGGCAGCATACACGGCGAGCGGGCCCGTGGTGGCAGACCGTGACGATCAGGTCCACCGGCACCGTGACGTTCGGCTCGCGCCGCTCTGACATCGGGTCTCAGCGCCGGTGACGACGACGCCGGTGACGACGATCGCGTCCGGCTGCCTTCGGACTTGGTCCGGTGAGTCCGGCGGCTACCTCCAGCCGCCGAGCGGGAAGATCTCCCCGGCCGGAAGGCTCTTGCCGCGGAGCAGCGCGGTGGCCGGGACGACGTGGTAGCCCTTCTTCTTCAGCGTCTTCAGGATGCCCGGCATGGCCTTCACCGTCTCGGGCCACACGTCGTGCATGAGGATCACCCGGTCGCGCCTGGCCAGGCCGACGACCTTCTTGGTGATGGCCTTGACGTCGCGCAGCTCCCAGTCGCGGGAGGAGCCGTTCCACAGGATCTGCGACAGCCCCAGCTCGGCGGCGGCCGCGGCCACGCGCTCGTCGGTGTCGCCGTACGGCGGGCGCATGATGCCGGGCCGCTTGCCGGTGGCCTCGCGGATGACGTCCTGCGTGCGGCTGAGCTCGTCGTAGATGTGGTCGTCGAGCAGGGACGTCAGGTACGGGTGGTCGTAGCTGTGGTTGCCGACCTCGTGACCCTCTCGGGCGATGCGCCGCGCGAGCGCCGGGTACCGCTCGACCCGGGTGCCGACGAGGAAGAACGACACCTTCACCTTGGCCTTGCGCAGGGTGTCCAGCAGCTTCCCGGTGTAGGCGCCCGGCCCGTCGTCGAAGGTGAGCGCGATGCACTTCACCTTCGCGCAGTTGACCTTCTTCGCGGCCGTGCCGCGCGCGCCCGTCTCGCCGGCGGTCGCCCGCCCCGCGGGGGCGGAGGCCGCCTCGGTGTTGGTGCTGCTCGTATGGCGCGTTCCAGCCGTGTCGGCGGACGCGACAGGCGCCGCCGTCAGGCTCACGGTGGCCAGAACCAGGACCG
Source organism: Sphaerisporangium sp. TRM90804 (assembly GCF_029846175.1). Lineage (GTDB taxonomy): Bacteria > Actinomycetota > Actinomycetes > Streptosporangiales > Streptosporangiaceae > Sphaerisporangium. Next base: position 100,806 of record NZ_JARWAC010000001.1, read on the forward strand.
GTATCCATCGCCGCATCATCGGTCTCCTTCCGTCAGCGCCGCGCCACCATATCCCAGCAACCCGCCAACCGGAAAAATCATGACAAAGTCGGTATAGGCGGCAGCGGAGGCGATACAGGAGCGGACGCTTCAGGTGCAGGGAGCGGTCAAGCCCGCGGGGCGAGTCGCCGGTGCCAGTCAAGAAAGCACCTAGAGATCTCATGTTAGTTACAGAGGGTGAGTTTTCGGTGACTTCAGGTCGCCATGCTGGGCGGTCATGAGGTCCTATTCGATGGATGACGTCCGTGCGACGCTCAAACGCAGAGACTCGTGGTGGACGGTGTTCCTGGTCGACCCGCTGGCCTGCCGCGTGGCGCTGGTCGTCGCCAACCGCACCGAGATCACCCCGAACGGCCTCACCCGCTTCTCGCTGGTCCTGGGCATGGCGTCCGCCGCCTGCTTCGCGGCCGGCCGCCTCGCGCTCGGCGCGGCGCTGTTCTACCTCAGCTTCATGATCGACTGCGTGGACGGCAAGATCGCCCGGCTCAAGGGAACCGGGACGCCGTTCGGCCTTTGGCTCGACTACGTCGGCGACCGGATCCGCGTGGTGTGCTGCGCCGCCGGCATCGCCTACGGGCAGTACGCCGCGACCGGGGAGATGGCGTACGTCCTGCTGGGCGCGGGCATCGCCGTCCTCGACCTGTTCCGCTACGTCAACGCCCCCCAGATGAAGCGGGTCCGGCAGACGGTCAGGACGCGCCGCCGAGCCGCGCGGCGGGCGGAGCTGATCGAGATGCGCGACGCGATGGCCCTGGAATGGCTGGACCAGGAGTACGAGGACCAGCCGCTCCAGCCCGGCTCGCCGTACGACGTGCCCGACCAGGACGCGGAGTACCCCGAGTGGCCCGAGCCCGGCTTCAGCGTGCCACGGCAGGCGCCGGGCGGGTCCGAGACGCTCGCCTCGCTGCGGCGGGACGAGCTCTCCCACGCGCCGCCCTCGTCCCCGTCCGGGGGCGGGGACGAGGGCTCCCTCGAACCGGGGACCGGCGAACCCCGGCTCGGGAGGCGGCAGCGGGTCTACCAGTTCCTGCTCGCGCACCGCGTGCGCACGCACGTGTGGAGCGGCATCGAGTTCCACGCGGCCGTCTTCGTGCTCGCGCCGCTCGCCGGGCCGCCGGCCCTGTTGCCGGTTACGACCGCGGCCGGCGCCCTGCTCGTCGTCAACGAGATCTTCCTGGTCTACCGCATGTGGCTCTCCACGCGGACCGTGCCGGCGAAAGCCGTTCCCGCGGCGCGGAACGCGGCCGAGCAGCCAGTGCGGACGGACCCGTTCTTCACGGGGGTGTAGATCGATGAACCCAGACAGACCGATCTTCGTCATCGGCTGCCCGCGCTCGGGCACCACGATGCTGCAGCTCATGCTGCACTCACACGAGAGGATCGCGGTCCCGCCGGAGACACGATTCCTGCTCCAGGCGTACTACCACCGCCGGGTCCACGGCGACATGCGCGACGCCGACAACCGGCGCAGGCTCGCCGAGTGGATCGTCACCGACAAGACGACCAAGTTCCGCGAGCTGGGGCTCGACCGCAAGGCGTACGTGCGCAAGGTCGTGGAGGGGCCCGGGTCGCTGGGGTCGGTGACCGGCGAGGCGTTCCGCGCGTACGCCGAGCGGTTCGGCAAGCCGCGGTGGGGCGACAAGCGCCCGAGCTACTTCAAGCACGTCGGGCTGTTGCTCCGGCTCTTCCCCGACGCCCAGTTCGTGCACCTCGTGCGGGACGGGCGCGACTGCGTGGCCTCGCTCAAGGAGATGCCGTGGTACACCCACGACGTCTTCCACGCGATCGCCAACTGGGCGGAGGCCATCGACCACGGGCGGCGGTACGCCGCGGCGCTGCCGGCCGACAGCTACCACGAGATGCGCTACGAGCGCCTGACCGCCGACCCCGAGGGCGAGCTGGGCAAGCTGTGCGCGTTCCTGGGGGAGGAGTACGACCCCGCGATGTGCGAGCCCCGGCGCATGGCGACCACCGCGGTGCCCGCGCACAAGGTGTGGCACAGCAACACGCACAACGAGATCACCCCGGCCCGGGTGGGCAGTTGGGCGGACCGGCTGGAGCCCTGGGAGATCTCGCTGTGCGAGACGGTGCTGGGACGCCGCCTGCGCGCGTACGGCTACGAGCTGAGCGACGCCGGCCCCGCGTCCTCGCGCCACCTGCTGACCTACCGCAGGGTGGCGGCCAAGCGCGCGCTGTCCACGGTGCGCCAGCGTTCGCGCGACCGCTTCAACCAGCTCCGCGAGCCCGGCCCCCTTCCGGCCATGCTCACCTCCGGCCAGCTCTCCATGGCCCGCGTCCCGCGCCAGCGCATCCCCGACAGAGAACTCACCAGCCGCTAGCCCGTTCTCACCGTACGGCGGCGCCTTCAGCCAGGCCCCGCCGTACGGCGGGGCCTTCGGTCCCGTCAGGCGTCATCGCGCCAGACCTCGCACCCGCCCGCCCGCTCGCCGGCCCCGCCACCAACCGGGCCCGGGCCTCTACCGCCATCAGCCAGCCGGCCGCCGTCCCCTTCAAGCCGCGGCCCCTTCAAACGGCGCCTTCGGCACGCCCATCAAGGGCGACCCTCACCCAGCCCTCATCACCCCGTCGCGCGAGCGACCCCTCTCAGGCGCTGAAAGCCCCGGTCCCGATGTTTGTGTCGTCAGCCGGGTGCTCCGCCGTAACCGGCGCCGATTCCGCCGTACGGCTTCTCGGCGACGCGGCGCCGGGGGACGAACCTGGGTGGCGGCGGGGGCACGCGCGGCCGTGACGTGGTGGGCACCGCGTCGGAGAGTCGCGCGGCTTACGGCGGTGCCGGAGGTGGGCTCTCGATGGCGGCGGGGCAGGGTGACCGGCGAATGTGGGCGGAAGGGGTGCGCCGGCGGGTGTGGTCAGCGGGGTGCGCCGGCGGGTGGGTCAGCGGTGGGTGTGGGCGAAGAGGGTTTCCCAGCGGTCGAGGACCTTTTCCAGGGTGAACGAACGGGCGTGGGCTCGGGCGGCGGTGCCCAGGCGGCGGCGTCTGGCGGGGTCGGCCATCAGGCCGTTGAGGGCGCCGGTGAAGGCGTCCACGTCGGCTGGCGGGACGAGCACGCCCGTGCCGCCGTGCAGCACCAGGGAGCGGACGCCGCCGGAGACGTCGAACGCCACCGACGGCAGGCCGTACGACGCGGCCTCGGCGACGGCGAGCGGCAGGCCCTCGTGCTCGCTGGACATCCCGAGGACGGCGCCGTTGAGGTACTCACGGGCCATCTCCGCGGCGGGCACCCGGCCGCGGAACACCACCCGGCCGGCCACGCCGAGGGACGCGGCGTGCGCCCGGAGGCGGGGCATCTCGGGGCCGTCGCCCACCAGGTGCAGCTCCCACCGGGCACGTGTGCGGGCCGCGCGCGCGAAGGCCGTGATCAGCCGGTCGAACCGCTTGACGGCCACCAGGCGCCCGACGCCGAGCACCCGGGGGACGTCCAGGTACGAGGGCGCGCCGGGCCAGGAGCGCAGCGGGTTGGGCAGATGGGCGGTGTTGGGCAGCAGTGCCTCCTCCGCGAACCGCCAGGCGTCGTCGGGGCTGAGGAAGACGGCCTGGTCGAGTTCGCCGTAGTGGCGGCGCACGGAGGCGAAGTGCCAGGTGGCACGGGCGTGGGCGAACGAGCCGTGGTACTGGCCGATGGTGCGCGACCGCGCCGGCACGGTGCCCGCCAGCCACGCCACCACCGTCGGCGAGGTCAGCACGGTGTACCCCGGGCCGAGGGACGACACGAACCGGGCGAACCGGAGCCGAGCCACCCGGCGGCCTCCCTCCCCGAGCGGCCGGGACTGGACGACGTGCCGCTCGTACCGGGGGTTCTCGACGTACCGCACCACGTCGCGCGCCCGGTGCAGCCCGACCACGTGCACGTCGTGCCCGCGCCCGGCCAGCCCCTGGGCCACGGTGTGCGTCACCTGCTGCACCCCGCCGAGCGTGTCGGCGTCCATGCACGCGAACACCACCCTGCTCACCGGCGCGACCCGCCCCGACCAACGGCCCTCCAGCGCCGGGCGGCGGACCACTCGCGCCGGGCGGTGGGCGTCGGGTTCGGGTGGGCCGCGCGGGGGGTGTGGTCGTGGTGGGTGGGCGTGGTGGGGAAGGGGCCCGGGGCGGGTGTGGGCCGAGAGTGCGGGACTCCCATCACGGGCGGCGTCCGTTGGCGTGGAAGAAGGCGTCCACGACGCGGGAGGCGGCTTTGCCGGTCTCCCCCGAGCAGAACAGGGTGGCGAACTCCTTGTAGCGCTCGGCGTACCCGGCCTGGATGGACGGTAGGGCGCGCAGGGCCGCGATCAGCTCGGCTGTGGTCTCCAGCACCGGGCCCGGGGCGATCTCGCGCAGGTCGTAGTTGAGGCCGCGCTCCGCCGTCGAATACTCGTCGTAGTCGTCGGCGTAAAGCAGGATCGGCCGCCCGGTGCAGGCGTAGTCGCAGATGATCGAGGAGTAGTCGCTGAGCAGGGCGTCCGAGGCGAGGATCAGGTCGTTGACCTCCGGGTACGTCCCGGCCGCGCGCACGAGGTGGCGTACGCGCTCGGGCACCTCGAAGCGTTCGACCGGGTGGGTGCGCAGCAGCACCACCCACTCGCCGGCCAGCGCCTCGCCCAGCGCGTCCAGGTCCACCCGCACCGACGTGCCCTTCCCCTTGGACAGGTCGCGGTACGTCGGCGCGTACAGCAGCACCTTGCGGCCGGCGGGGATCTCCAGCGCCTCGCGCACGCGGGTCGACGCCGACGGGTCGCCGGTGACCAGCACGTCGCAGCGCGGTGAGCCGAAGCCGAGCACGACGCCGGTGTAGCCGTTCGACGGGACGAAGACCCGCTGGAACTCCGGCCCGGCGGACACCAGGGCGTCCCAGCGGGCCACCGCGTCGCGCCACTGCTCGCGCGGGCCGGGGAAGTCGCCGCGCAGGGCGGGGGCGTCGTAGCCGACGGTCTTGAGCGTCTGGCCGTGCCAGGTCTGCAGGTAGCGCGTGCCCTTCGGCTTGGGGAAGTCCAGCGGGAAGCCGTGGCTGTCCACCCAGTAGCCCGCCCGCGCCATGACCCACACGTGACGCCAGCTCATGCGGCGCACCAGCGAGACGTCCGGCGGGAAGCCGGTGCGGTCGCCGCTCATCGACCAGCACACCTTCAGCGGCAGCCCGCGCCGCCGGATCTCCTCGTAGAGGTACTTGGGGTTGCCGGTGCAGCCCGCGCCGGCGTCGGACTCGAACAGGGCCAGGTCGCGCCGGCGCGGCACCACGGGCAGCATGCGGCGGTACACCCACAGCTTGAGGTCGGCGCGGGCGGCCAGGGCGCGCAGGCCGCGCAGCCGGGTGGCCTGACGCAGCACCCCGGCGCGCCGCCAGCGGAACCGCAGGAACGCGCTGTCGCCCTCGGGCGCGACGGTGACGCGGTGCCCGGCGACCGCGCACACCAGCGGGGGCGTCTTGGGGTCGACGAGCAGCGTGTCGCCGGTGACGTGCCCGTCGGAGCGGGTGAACTCCACGCGCGCGTCGCAGGCGCCGTCGAAGCCGAGCGGGCCGAGTGCCGCCTCGGCCAGGTCGAGCCGCGCCCGGGTGAGGTAGCCGCCGTCCTGCTGCCTGCGCGGGGCCAGCCGCACCCGTACGCCCCGCACGGTCAGGTCGGCCACCGTGGGGTGGCGGCGCAGCACCGCGAACGGGTCGTAGGTGCGTATGGCCATCGTGACGACCGTCCCCTCCAGCGACAGCTCGCTGACCTCGTGCCGGATCCTGGACGCCGAGAACGGCAGCTCGGCCAGGCGCAGCGCGGTGATGTCCAGCCCCGGGTCGGCCCGTGTCCCCCAGTAGGTGCGGCCGTCCACGCGCAGCGCGTGGCGGGGCGGGGCCTTGGCGCCGGTCAGCGAGCGGGCGGCCACCATGAGGTCGTCGCACCGGTCGGTGCGGATCAGGTTGCAGCACACGACGACGGCCGGGTCGGCGCGGCGCATCACGCCCGGCACCAGCTCGTCGAGGTACGGGCGCACCACCGAGGCGAACTCCTTGACCCAGAGCGTGGTGTGGCGGGGGAGTCTGCCGAGGTAGACCCGGAGATCCTGGCCGAGGAAGTTGTCCTGCCGGCGGCCGATCAGGTCCGAGTAGCCGTTGTCCCGCAGGATGGCGTCGCTGACCTGCGCCGCGCGAACCCGGTGCCGCACGTTGTCCATCTCCCGCGACGGCGAGATGGACGTCGGCCGGCCCGCGCGGCGCCAGTGGTAGACCGTCCACGGGACGACCGCGAAGCGGCGGGCCGCGCAGAACAGCGCGGCGGTGAAGGCGTGGTCCTCGTAGCGCAGGCTCTCGGCGAACCGCAGGCCGTGCTCGCGGAGGAACGCGGTCCGGTACAGCTTGTTGGCGGCGAACCCGTCGAGGAACATGGCCGGGTCCGCGCGGATGCCCTCGACGACCCGGCGCGGCCGGTAGAGGGAGGGGTGGTAGTGCCGGGCTCTGCCGGTGGCGTCCGACGGCCGGGAGATCTGGCCGGTGGCGAAGTCGGCGCCCGTGCGCTCGACCTCGGTGACCAGGCTCTTGCAGGCGTGCCGGGTCAGCTCGTCGTCGCTGTCGAGGAACATGATGTACGGAGCCCGGGCGGCGTCCATGCCGTCGTTGCGCGGCGCCCCGCGCCCGCCGCTGTCGGCCTCCCGGCGGATGTACCTGACCCGGGGGTCGTCGAAGCGCGCGAGCACGCGCGCGGTGTCGTCGGTGCCGGCGTCGTCGACGACGATGACCTCGAGGTTGTGCAGCGACTGACCGAGAACGGACGCGACCGTCCGCGACAGCCGGGCGGAATCGTTGTAGGTGATGAGCACCACGCTGACGTCCGGCTGCATACATGGTCCCCCGAGTCGTTGACCTGACTCGGATATGCCCCGGAACCTCCCCGTCCCGCCCCCTTCAGCCGACTGCTGACCTCCACTTGCCCCACTTTTACGCCAGAACCCACCAATCCACCCGCCACCACCCAGCACGCCCTAAACGACCTCGTCCCTTAGCGCCCCGGCACTCCACCACACCGGCGCCGCGACGGCGATCAGCCGGCACGGCGAGGACGGCGCCGTAAACGGTGGCCGACCCTGACCCCGAGCGGCCGGGTGGGACTTCTCCGCCTGGGGCTCGGAGCCTTGCCCGGCACCGCGACGGCGATCAGTCGGCACGGCGAAGACGGCGCCGTAAACGGGGACCAGCCCAACCGATGGACGAACGGCCCCCGTCCCCTCGTGCCCGGCACTCCACCACACCGGCGCCGCGACGGCGATCAGCCGGCACGGCGAAGACGGCGCCGTATACGGCGGCCGACCCTGACCCCGAGTGGCCGGGTGGGGACTTTTCCGCCTAGGGCTGGAGCCTTTCCCCGGCACCGCGACGGCGATCAGCCGGCACGGCGAAGACGGCGCCGTATACGGTGGCCAGCCCAACCGATGGACGAACGGCCCTCGTCCCCTCGTGCCCCGGCACTCCACTACACCGGCGCCGCGACGGCGATCAGTCGGTACGGCGAAGACGGCGCCGTGTGCGGCGGGCTGGGTCGAGCGGATCGGCCGATCAGGCTACTTCTGGGTGAGGATTCGGCGGATCAGCCATATCGCGAGGATGAGGAGGGTCAGGCCGCCGGCGATCGGGGCGGCCCGCTTGAGCAGGGGGACGCCGGCGATTTCCAGCAGGTCGAGCGCTTCCTCGTCGGCGGTGCGGGACGTGCGGGCGGTGCCCGCCGGGTGGGCCTCGCGGCCGACGGCTTCCTCGGCGTAGGTGGGGTCGAACTGGTTGGGCACGGCGGTGAGGTGGCGCACGGGCTGTTCAGGCCCGGCTGCGTCCTCGTCCCCATCGGACGGGCCAGCGGCGGGCGCGCCGAACGGCGTGGGCGCGGCCTCCCCGGCCGGCGCGGCCGTCGGCTCACTGAACGCGGTGGCTCCGGCCTCGCGCTCGACCGGTGGGACGGCCGGTTCGGCCGCGGCGGCGGGCTGCCCGGCGGGTTCGGCAGGTTCAGCCGGCGGCGTGGACGGTTCGTCCACCGCGGTGATGGGGCGGACGACCGTCGCGCCAGCGGGCTCGTTGAACGGTGTGGCGACGGGCTCGTCGGACAGGGGTGGCGCGGCCGGTTCGTTGAACGGTGTGGCGGCGGGCTCGGAGACGGGCGTGGCCGGTTCGTCATACGAGGCGGCGGCGGGCTCGTCGGACGGTGGCACGGCGGGGTCGTTGAACGGTGTGGGGGCGGGCTCGTCGGACAGGGGCGGGGCGGCGCCCTGGGCCAGAGCCGTCTCCGAGGGGGGCTCGGGGGTTTCGCGCAGCAGCGCGGCCAGGTTGGCGGCGAAGCGGTCGATGAGCTTGGCGCCGACCTCGGCCATGACCCCGCGTCCGAACTGGGCGGGCCGACCGGTGACGTTGAACGAGGTCTCGACGTTCACTCGGGTGTGGGAGCCCTGACCCGACAGCGCCGCGGCCACGGTGGCGCTGGCGGTGCCGGTGCCGCGCGCTTCCTTGCCCGACGCCTTGATGCTGATCGAGTGCGCGTCCTTGTCGACGGCCGCGAATGAAGCCTCGCCCCGGTAGGTCACCGTGATCGGGCCCACCTTGACCTTCATCCGGCCGGTGAAGACGTCGCCGTCGACGGTGTCGAGCGTCGCTCCCGGGAGGCAGGGCGCCACCCTTTCGACGTCGAGCAGCACCGCCCAGGCCTGCTCGACCGGTACGGGGACCGTGAACTCGTGCTCGAACCGCATCGCCATCAGGTCCTCGGCAGGGAGCCACCACCCCGCGGGATGGCAGGAGCCAGACCCTGCCTTCCTCCTCTCACCAGTGCGTACGCGCCGTGCCCTGGCCTGTCGTTCTTGCGACATTATGTCCGCCCGGGGGTCTCCCGCTACCCCAAGGCCGGTCACGCTGGGGTCAGGCGGACTTGTGAGACATCTGGTGCCGAGAGATCGCGCTCCCGGACGGACGCTGTGGCACCCCGCGGGAACCGGCGATCGCCTCGCGCAATTCGGCGGGATCGGACGACATCAAGATCCTGTGGCGGCCCTGGATCGCGTACCACCAGTGCCTGATCAGCAGGAACCCGAGATGGGGGAATTCGGCGCGCAGCTTCGCCAACTCGGCCCGGGACGTCTCCTCGTACCGGTAGCCACATGCGGACGGGAGCCTGCCACCGGCCGTCATGACGGACGCCGTTCCGGTGTGGGGTCGGCGAACAGTGCCCACACCAGGTGGCCGGTGGCCGGGTCGCCTCGCCAGCCCACGCGGGCCGCCAGGGAGGTGACGGCGTCGAGGCCACGGCCGTGCTCGTGGAGCAGGGCGTTCTCGGGATCCTCCATCCGATGGCCGGCGCGGGCGGGGGTTCCACCGCCGCCGAGGTCGTACACGCCGAGGCGCACGCTGCGGGGGCGCCGGGTGAGCTCGACGACGAAGTAGCCGCCCGGCTCGCCCGAGCGGCTGTGGAACAGCGAGTTGCTGACGAGTTCGGCGACGGTGAACTCGGCCTCGTCCACCCAGCGGGTTCCGGCCAGCAGGCAACGTACGAAGGCGCGGGCCTTGGGCGCCTCCTCGGCGAGTCCGGCGAACGCGCGGCGCCACAGCAGCTTCCCGGTGGGAACGAGGCGGTGCCGCGTGCGGGGAGCGGCCGTCACGTCGACGATGGGGGCGGCCGTGAGGTCCACGATGGGGGCGGCCGTGACGTGGACGGTGGGGGCGGCCGTGAGGTCCACGATGGGGGCGGCCGTGACGTGGACGGTGGGAGCGGCCGTGACGTGGACGGTGGGAGCGGTCGTGACGTCGACGGGGGGATCGGCCATGACGGCCACCTCCTTGCCGGTGGTCGCGGGACCACCCCGCGCCGAGCAGTACTGTCGCGCGCCTCACCGCACGTCTCCGCCCCCCGGGACCTCGGACGGGAGGACGCCCGCCGTGAAGCGCCGTACCTGCCCGCCCACGCGGCAGCGGCCCTCCCATGACGCCCGCCGCCGCTTCACATCAACCCCACGAGCGCCGCCAACCGTGATCGGGCAGACACTCTCGGTGAGTAAAGTGTTGCCCGCAGACAGCGAACGGACGGTTCATCCGTGGCAAGGGAGCCTGATCAATGACCGAGGGGCACCGCGTACTGGATCACCTGCCGCAGGCGCGGGGAGATCCTGCGCGCGAAGGGCTTCACGTACGAGCAGATCGCCGACGTCCTGGCCCTCGACCTGTGTGACAGCCCGCTGCTGCTGCACCGGTACGCCCACGGGTTGACCGCCGCGCAGGTGGTGGCCGCGTTCAACGAGCTGGACCCCGCCGGTAGCGCGTCCATGCGCACCGCCAGGCTGTACGACCTGGAGGGGTGGCCCGAGAGCAGACGCCGACCCTCGCCGAGGGTGCTCGGCCTCCTGGCCCGCATCTACCAGACCACCGCCCGCCGTCTGGTGACCGACCAGACCTACGGCACCTACGCCCCCGGCGACCGCGAGCTGATCGACGCCACCGACTATCGCCACCTCGACCCCTGCCAGCGCACCAGCCTCATCCCTGCGGTGCCCGGAATGTCGCGTGCGACCATGGATCCGACCGGAGCCTGGCCGGTGCGCGCCCCGGCCGCGACGTCCGGGCCCCGACCGGCCGAGTGTGCTGCTCTGTTCCGCGCCCTCACCGCCGAGGAGGCCGATGTGAAGCGTCGTGAACTGCTCTTCGAGCTGGCCGTGGTCCTCGGCGGAGTCCCCGCGCTGCGCCTGCTGCGCCACCTCACCCCGGACGAGGAGGCGCGGCTCGCGCAGGCCGTCCAGGGCACCGGCCGCGTGGACGCCCAGACCGTCACCGCCATCGAGAAACTGATCGCCCACTGCTGGGAGGTCGGGGAGACATACGGCGCCACGAAACTGGTGTCTCTCGCCGACGCGCAGCGTGATGTCATCGCCAGGCTCCTCGGCAGGGAGTCGCTCACCCCGGCCCTGCGTGATCGCCTTGTCGCGGCCTACTCCGGTCTGTCGCACATGGGGGGCTGGCTTTCCTACGACCTGCTGGACTACGCCGGGGCGGTCCGTCGATACGAGGAGGGCGTCGAGGCGGCGCACGAGGTGCGGCACGCGGGTCTCATCGCCCACCTTCACGGATGCCTGGCGCATGTGGCCGTCTCGCAGGGAAAGGCGGCGAAGGCACTCGACCACGCGTATGCCGCCCAGTCGTGGGCGATGGAGAGTCCCAGCCGTCTTCAGCAGGCGGCGATCGCCCACCCGGTGGCCCGAGCGTTGGCGGACGCGGGGAAAGGGGAGGACGGCCTCCGCCTCCTCGATCGCGCATGTGAGCTAGCGGGTTCTCCACGTACCGAGGAGGACCCCTCTCACCTCCTGTGGTGCACTCCCACGATCACGCAGCGGAACGTGAGCTACTGCCTGACAGCCCTCAAGCGCGCGGACCAAGCGCTGCACGCGGGGGAGCGGGCGCTGACGGGGATAGGACGGACTTTCCCGAAGACCCGCGGATTCGTACTCGCGGAGCAGGTGACCGCTCTGATCCAGAAACGCGAGATAGCGGCCGCCGCGCACCGGCTTGAGGAGGTCGCCCGGATCATCACCGAGCACCCCTCCGCGCGCCTCCTCGACACGGTGCGTACCGCGAGAAGGCGCCTCCACCCCTGGGCCACCAATACCCACGTGACCGCCCTGGACGAGAAGCTGCGCCACCTCGGGGTCACAGCCTGACCTGCGGGCTAGCTCGGGGCGTGTTGGGCGTCGGTCACGGTGCCGAGGACGTGGTCGCGGCCCCAGTCGCCGAGGGGGGCCAAGGCCTGGTTGAGGGAGATGCCGAGGGGGGTCAGGGAGTACTCGACGCGGGGCGGCACCTCCTCGTACACCTCGCGGTGCACGATGCCGTCGGCCTCCATCTCGCGCAGGTGGGAGGCGAGCACCTTCTCGGTCACGCCGGGCAACCGCCTGCGCAGCTCGCCGAAGCGGCAGGCGCCTTCGTCGAGCGCCCAGAGGATCGACGTCTTCCACCTGCCGCCGATCACGTCCATCGCCGCCTCGGTTCCGCAGTGGTACGCCCCCGGACGCCGCCGGATCGTCATGAGCCACATCCTTCCTGGGCGCTAACCCCCGGGTAATCACCCACTTCGAAGTGCGTACTTGATCACCCCGAGGGGTCGCCGCGAGCCTTGCCAGTATGGAACACAGCACCGACAAGCCGGGGCTCACCCTTCTCGGGCTCGGCGACATGGGCACCGCGCTCGCCCGCGCCTGGCTGGCCGCCGGGCATCCCCTGACCGTGTGGAACCGCACCTCCGGCAAGGCCGCGCCGCTGGCGGCCGAAGGCGCGAGGGTCGCGCGGACGGCCGCCGAGGCGGTGGCCGCGAGCACCCTCGTGGTCGTCTGCCTGCTCGACGACGCCTCGGTCGGCGAGGCTCTGGCCGACGCCGATCTCACCGGCAAGGACGTCGTCAACCTCACCACCGGCACCCCCGCCGAGGCCCGGGCCCGCGCGAAGTGGGCGCAGGCGCGCGGCGCCCGCTTCCTGGACGGCGGGATCATGGCGGTCCCGCCGATGATCGGCGTTCCGGAGTCCGGCGGCTACGTCTTCTACAGCGGCTCCCGCGCACTCTTCGACGCTCACCACGGCACGCTGGCCACCCCGGCCGGCACCACGTACGTCGGCGAGGACCCCGGCTTCGCCGCCCTGCACGACGTGGCGCTGCTGAGCGCGATGACCGGGATGTTCGCCGGGGTCACGCACGCCTTCGCGCTGGTTCGCGGGGAGGACGTCCCGCCCAAGGACCTCGCCCCCCTGCTGACCGCCTGGCTCGTCGCCATGACCCCGTACGCGTCCGAGATCGCCGACCGCCTGACCAGCGGCGACTACACCGAGGGCGTGACCTCCAACCTCGCCATGATGGTCCAGGGCAACGCCACGCTCCTCCGGACGGCCCGGGAACAGGGAGTAAGCCCCGAACTGCTGACCCCCTTCACAACCCTCATGGAACGCCGCCTCGCCGCCGGCCACGGAGACGAGGACACCACAGGCCTGATCGACCTCCTCACCCCCTGACCCACCCGCGCCACCCAACCCCGCAACCGCTCACCTGACCGCGCCGTATGGCGTCCGGCGGGTGGTGATCCATGTGTCAGCACGGCTCGCGCTGCCTCTGTCGCCGTTTGCTGCTGATTCGTCACCGTCCTTGAAACGGTGCCTTCGGCGCGCCTTATCAAGGGCGGCCCTCGCCTCGGTCCCCCCGTGGTGGCGCAAGTTGCTGACCTCAGCCGCTGAAGGGCCGGGGGAACGGGCAGGGCGACCGGTCGGTCTTTCATCGAGCCCGTGTTGGGCCGGTCCACCGGCGTCGTGTCGATGGGGGTCGGGCGGATGATCCACCCACTGAGCGGGCCGTGCCTCCGCACCGCGCGACAGCGGGACACCCACCCGGCACCTAGCGCTATCCCACCCGGCACCCTGCGCTATTCCACCCGCCCCCTGCCCCACCCCACCCGCATCCTGCCCACCCCACCCGCACCCTGCGCTATCCCACCCGCATCCTGTGCCGTCCCACCCGCACAAGGGCAAGGGCATTCTGTGCCGTCCCACCCGCACCCTGTGCCATCCTCCGCCGCCTGGTGGAGTGCCTTGGCGGCGCCGCGTCGGTGGGAAGTAGTGCGGCGAAGTCGGCGCCTTCCTACGGCGCGCGATCCGGTGAACGGCTGTGGGCGGTCGTGCGCGCGATGGTGGGGTTGGTCGGTGAGGGTCGCCCTTGATAGGGCTGCGCCGAAGGCACCATTTTTAGGCGGGCGGAGGGCCAGCGCTCACCGCTGGGCTCGCCCGTGGATCCTCGCCGGATCCACGGGCGATCCCTGGCAGCCCGGACGTTCGCCGGGTTGCACGTCGTACGGCGGCGCCGCTTTCACCGTACAACCCCCCACCGACGCGGCGCCAAAAATGGGGACCGTGCAGGTGGAGGGGTGGTTGAGGCGCTTGCTTGCGTGATGGGGGGACAGCCGTGCTCCGCCCGTGGTTTCCGGGAGGGTGACGGCCGTGCTCCGCCCGTGGCCTCCGGGAGGGTCACGGGCGGGTGCGGCACCGGCCCAGTGGGGTGAGGGTCGCCTTGAGTAAGCGCGCCGAAGGCACCCTTCAGGGAAGGCGGCCGGTTGGTCATCCCCCCAATGCGCTTCTGGCGGCGGTGCCCAGGGCGCGGTAGGTGAGGACTCGGGCCAGGTGTCTGCGGTAGCCGGGGCCGCCGTGCAGGTCGGTCGGGGGGGAGGTGCCCTCGGCGGCCAGTTCGGAGGCCTGGCGCAGGGCGCCTCTCGGGCCGGGGCCGCCGTGCGGGGCCGAGCCGGCGCCATTGCCGTTGCCGGGAGCGGCGCCCTCCTGGGAGCGCGGGTGGCCGTTGACGCTGCCCCCGCCGCCGGAGCCGTTCGTGCCCGCCTGGCCGTTCAGCTCGGCGCCGCGGACGGCGGCCTCGACCTCCGTGGCCCGCACGGGCGTCGAGCCCATGTTGGTCAGGCCGACCCGCGCCTCCTCGATGTGCCTGCCGCCCTGGGTGGACACGCGGACGGCGGCGGCGACGCCGACGGTCGCCCACGCCTGTGCCGTGCGGTGGAACTTCTCGTAGTGGAAGCCCCAGCCGTCGCCCAGCTTGGGCACGCGGATCTCGGTGATGATCTCGCCGGGCGCGAGCGCCGTCTCCAGGTAGTCGACGAAGAAGTCCCGCGCCGCGACGATCCGCTCGCCGGAGGAGGAGCGGATGACGAACTCCATGTCCAGCGCGACCGCCACGGCCGGCAGGTCGCCGGCCGGGTCGGCGTGCGCCAGGGAGCCGCCGAACGTGCCCCGGTGCCGGACGGCCGGGTCGGCGACGGTCGCCGTGGCGAGCGCGACCAGCGGGCACTCGGCGTTGACCAGCGGCGACCTGACGACCTCGTCGTGCGTGGCGGCGGCCCCGATGGCGAGGTGGCCGCCCTCGTCACGGATGCCGCGGAGCTCCTCCAGCCGGCCCACGTCGACCAGCACGCTCGGGTAGGAGAGCCGCATCCGCAGCAGCGGGAGCAGCGACTGCCCGCCCGACAGCACCTTGGCCTCCTCCCCGGCGCCGTCGAGGGCAGCGACGGCCTCCTCCAGCGAGGCCGGGCGGACGTAGTCGAACGACGCCGGGATCACGAGCCACCTCCGTGTACTGCGCGCCACACCCGTTCGGGGGTGCACGGCATGGGAACGTCCTTGACGCCGAACGGCCGCAACGCGTCGACGATCGCGTTCACCACGGCCGGCGTCGAGGCGATCGTCCCGGCCTCGCCCACTCCCTTGACGCCGAGCGGGTTGCTGGTCGCCGGGGTCTCGGTGCGGTCGGTGGTGAACTCGGGCAGGTCGGCGGCCGACGGCAGCAGGTAGTCGGCCATCGTCGTGGTGAGCAGGTTGCCCTCGGCGTCGTACACCGCCTCCTCGAACAGCGCCTGCGCGACGCCCTGGGCGATGCCGCCGTGCACCTGACCCTCGACGATCATGGGGTTGACCACGTTGCCCACGTCGTCCACGGCGACGTACTCGCGGATCCTCGTCGCGCCGGTCTCGGTATCGACCTCCACCGCGCACAGGTGGGTGCCGTGCGGGTAGGAGAAGTTCTCGGGGTCGAACGTCGCCTCGGAGTCCAGGCTGGCCTCGACGCCCGGCGGCAGGTCGTGGGCGGCGAACGCGGCCAGGGCCACCTCCTGGATCGTCTTGGCGGCGTCGGTGCCGCGCACCCGGAACGTGCCGCCGGCGAACTCGACGTCGTCGGGCGACGCCTCCAGCATGTGCGCGGCGATGTGCCGGGCCTTCTCCTTGACCTTGTCGCACGCCTGGACGACGGCGATCCCGCCCACCACGAGCGAGCGCGAGCCGTAGGTGTCCATGCCCTTGTGCGAGGAGGACGTGTCGCCGTGGATCACCGACACGTCGTCGAACGGGACGCTGAGCGCGTCGGCGACGATCTGGCTCCAGGCGGTCTCGTGGCCCTGCCCGTGCGGGCTCGTGCCGGTGACGACCTCGACCTTCCCGGTGGGCAGCATGCGCACGGACGCGTGCTCCCAGCCGCCGGCCCCGTAGCTCAGCGAGCCCAGCACCCGGCTGGGCGCCAGGCCGCACATCTCGGTGTAGGTGGACACGCCGATGCCGAGCTGCACCGGTTCGCCGCGCTCGCGCCGGTCGGCCTGCTCGGCCCTGAGCTTGTCGTAGCCGAACACCGCGAGCGCCCGGTCGGTGGCGGCCTCGTAGTTGCCCGAGTCGTAGGTCAGGTTCGCGACCGTGGTGTAGGGGAACTCCTCGTGGCCGATCCAGTTGCGCCGCCGCAGGTCGACGGGGTCGAGGGACAGCTCGTCGGCCAGCTCGTCCATCAGGCGCTCGATCGCGAACGTCGCCTCCGGACGTCCGGCGCCGCGGTAGGCGTCGGTCGGCATCTTGGTGGTGAACACGCCCGTGCACGTGAAGTCGTAGGCGTCCATCTTGTAGATGCCGTTGTACATGAACGCGCCGAGGATGGGGATCCCCGGCGTGACCAGCATGAGGTACGCCCCCATGTCGGCCAGCAGGTCGACCCGCAGGCCCCTGAGCCGGCCGTCGGCGTCCGCCGCGAGCGCCAGGCGCTGGATCTGGTCGCGGCCGTGGTGGACGGTCAGGTTGCCCTCCGAGCGCGACTCGGTCCACTTGACCGGCTTGCCGAGCCGCCTGGCCAGGAGCAGCAGGATGACCTCCTCGGCGGTCACCTGCAGCTTGGAGCCGAACCCGCCGCCGACGTCCGGGGCGACCACGCGGAGCTTGTGCTCGGGGATGCCGGTCACCTGGGCCAGCATGATGCGCAGGATGTGCGGGATCTGCGTGGAGGAGTGCAGCGTGAAGAAGTCGCCGTCGGTCTCGGCCACCACGGCGCGCGGCTCCATCGCCGAGGGGATCAGCCGCTGCTGCACGTAGGTGCGTTCGATGACCACCGGCGCGTCGCGGAACGCCGCGTCCACGTCGCCGGTCCCGAACTTCCACACGTACGAGCGGTTGCCCGCCTCGTGCACCTTCGGGCTGCCTTCTTCGAGGGCTTTCACCATGTCGAGCACGGCCGGGAGCGGCTCGTAGTCGACCTCGACCGCCTCCAGCGCGTCGGCCGCCTTGTACCGGTCGGTGGCGATGACGCAGGCGACGGCCTCGCCGGCGTACCGCACCTCCTCCACCGCCATGGGCGGGTGGTCGGGCAGGACGATGTCCTCGGTGACCGGCCAGGCGCACGGCAGGCTGCCCTGCTCGCCTGCCAGGTCGGCGCCGCTCAGCGCGGCGACCACGCCGGGCATCGCCCGCGCGGCCGAGGTGTCCACCCTGGTGACGCGCGCGTGCGCCATGGGGCTGCGCACGAACGCCACGTAGAGCATGCCGGGGAGCTGGATGTTGTCGGTCCACCTCGTGCGCCCGGTGACCAGGCGGGCGTCCTCCTTGCGCCGCCGCGCCGCGCCGACCTCGTTCCTGCCGGGGGCCGGTTCGCTCAGGTCGCCGTCCTCGGCGATCCGGCGCGCCACCATTCCGGCGTCGATCTCCTCCGTCATAGCTCCTCCGCCGATCGTGCGCCCGCCGCTGCCGCCTCGGGGTCCTGGCTCATGCTGTGCGCGCCGCGGCGTACGGCGCGGACGATGTTGGTGTAGCCGGTGCACCGGCACAGGTTGCCCTCAAGGCCCTTGCGTATCGCCTCGTCGGAGGGGTCGGGGTCGTCCTTCAGCAGGTCGATGGCGGCCATGATCATCCCGGGCGTGCAGTAGCCGCACTGGAGGGCGTGCTCCTCGTGGAAGGCCCGCTGCATCGGGTGCCAGTCGGTGCCGCCTGAGGCCAGGCCCTCGACGGTCACGATGTCCTGGCCGTCCACCTGCACGGCCAGGACCGAGCAGCTCTTCACGCTCCGGCCTTCGAGCATGACCGTGCAGGCGCCGCAGTTGCTGGTGTCGCAGCCGATGGGGGTCCCGGTCCGACCCAGCCGATCTCGCAGCAGATGGACGAGCAGCAGGCGTGGCTCGACGTCCTCCTCATAGGTGACGCCGTCGACGGTGACGTTGATACGAGTCATTCGTCCCTCCATGCGCGCGGGCTGGCAGGCTCGGTGGCGTGCGCCGGCCGTGCGGGCCTCGCGGAGGCGGAACGTGCGTCAGAGGGGATGGTGACGAGGCGAGCGCACTGACGGCTGTGGTGTGAGTGGAGTGAGAACCGACAAATGCGAAAGTACGCCCCTGATGTACGGGGTCAACCCCCGTGGCGCCAAAACACGGCCGCCTTTCACCGCGGAGACGCGCCGGGTCAGCGCCTGCGGATGGCCTTGGCGATGATGGCGACGAACCCGGCCAGGCCCAGCCCGAAGACCAGGATCAACCCCATCACCAGCGTGTCGGGGGGGTCGTCGACCAGGTAGCGGATGCCCAGGCCGATGAACAGCAGGCCCGCGAGCAGCGACAGCCAGTCGGTCCTATGCGGCACGGCGCACCTCGACGTCCCCGATGCCGGCCTTGAGGTGCAGCTCGATCACCGGCGCCCCGCCCGGCGGCGGCCCGCCCCGCGGTGTCACGTCCGGTTCGAGCACGGCGATGTGCTCGATGTCGGTGCCGCCCTTGACCTTGTGCTCGATCTTCACCTCACCCACCCGCGTGTAGCCGGAGACCTCCACGCGGGCCGACCGCGGCACGATCACCTTCAGCTGGCCGACCGACACCGAGGCGTCGAACCGCGTGCGCGAGCCGGGGACGAACAGGGTGTCGCCGAGATCGAGCGTGCCGTCCCCGATGTCCACCGAGTAGGTGCGTACGGCCTGCGCGGCGTCCATCGGGTGCCAGACGTAGGTGCCGACGTTGCGCGGCAGCCCGGTCGTGGCGGCGGTCGTCCCCGCGGCCGCCACCAGCACGAGCGCGACGACCGTCCCCGCGGCCACCAGGCCCGTGCCCCGCCCGAACCAGGTCGCCACGAGCAGCCCGGCCCCGATCAGGATGAGCACCACCCCGCCGACCAGCGGAAGGCTGGCCGATGTGGGTGGTGACTGCGTGGCGACCATGATTCCTCCGACCACGAACGCGATGAGAAGCGTGATTCCCCCGATGCGGGGCCCCGGCCGCCTCTCGCTCGCCGCCCCCGCCGTGCTCTCCTCGGGAACTCCCGGCCGCCTCCACGGGTAGGGCTGTGGGGCGTACGCCCGGCGAGAGCCGTCCGGGTCGTGGCCGGGTGGCCTGCTGTACGGGCCGCGGGGGGCGAACGGCTCCCCCGAGGAGTCGAAACCGGCCGGGCCGTACGGCCCCCGGCCGTACCCTCCCTGGTCTCGCTCCGGCTGGTCCTGGATCCGGGTGTTCGGGGTCCGGGAGTCCATGCGGTTGTGGGCCGCCTCGATGAGGTCCGACAGGCGCCGGTACTCCGAGGTGGGCGGTGCCGCCCCCGCGTCCGCGAAGGGCCTCGTCTCCGCGTCGCGGGGGGTCTCCATGGCCGGGCCCGTCGCGGCCGGCGCGCCGGCCTGGGCCGGCGTGTCCACGGGCGGGGAGGTGTCCGCGTGCGCTGGCGCGCCGGGGGGCGAGAAGGTGCTCGGGCCGGTGGCGGGTGAGAAGGCGCCCGGGCCGGCTGGTGCGGTGAACGCGGCCGACGGGGCTCCCGCCCGGGGGTCGAACGGCCGGTACTCGCCGGCCGGCGACGCCGCCTCCGCGGAGCCGAACGGCTGGTGGGCGCCGGCGACGCTCGCCCTCTTGATGCGCTCGGGCAGCGTCTTGGCCAGCTCCAGCAGGTCGGCGCCCCGGGCGTGCGCCGCGAGCAGGGAGACCGCCAGCAGCGTGCCGACGATCACGGTGGCGGTGCTGATGCCGCCCGCCGCCAGGTTGACGATGAGGCCGAACGAGAAGACCGCGGCCAGCAGCCCCAGGACCGTGTCGGCGTCGAAGAGCCGGCGGGTCCACTGCTCGACGTAGCCGGGCCCGCCGTCGGTGGCCCGCATCAGCAGGATCGCCGCGATGTACAGCATGATGCCGATGCCCGAGCCGACGACCAGGGCGGCGAAGCCCACCCGGAAGATCACCGGGTCCATCCCGGTGTAACGGCCCAGCCCGGCGCACACGCCCGTGAGCATGCGACCGTCGCTACTACGCTTGAGTACGCGCTCCTCATCCACGGGAGCGAACGTACCCGGTGCCGACGTGGTGCCGGCTTCGCCCGCTTCGGTCATGTTCTCATCGTGGCCGTGGGCGTCCCGTCCCGCCATCCGGGACACCCCTGACTCTTCCCCGACCGGTCAGGGCAGGAGTCAGGGAGCGCCCTGATGCGCGAAGGCCCGTTCACGTGTGACGATGCGAGAGATGTCTGAGTCCCCGACCCTTCCCGAGGCGTTCCCCCGGATGATGCGGCCCATGCGAGGCCGGCTCGTCGCGGGCGTCGCCCAAGGCGCCGCCGCCCAGCTGAGGCTGGATCCCGTCGTGCTGCGCCTCGCCTTCGTGCTGCTCAGCGTGCTCGACGGCCTCGGCCTGCTCGCCTACGCCGCCCTGTGGATGTTCACCCCGCGCGAGGCGCACGAGGGCCCGGCCCCGGGCCGCGACTGGGGCCAGGTGACCGCGTACGCGGTGCTCGGCATGGCGCTGACGGCGTTCGGCTGGCTCACGGGCGCCTCCACCGGCGGGGTCGGCACCTGGTCGATCGCCGTCGGCGGCATCGGCACCCTCATCCTGTGGCAGCAGGCCGAGCCCGGCCGGCGCCAGCGCTGGATGACCGACGCCGTCCGGCAGGTGCGGCGCTCGTGGGTGCGCACCGCCATCGGGCTGCTGCTCGTGGTGGTCGGCGCCATCGGCTTCCTGGCCGCCCAGGGGCAGCTCGCCGACGCCCGCCCGGGCCTGGTCTTCACCGCCGTCGTCGTCGGCGGCCTGGTGCTGATCGCGGCCCCCTGGCTGACGGCCCTGTGGAAGGAGCTCCAGAAGGAGCGCAGGGAGCGCATCCGGCAGGAGGAGCGCGCCGAGATGGCCGCCCACGTGCACGACTCCGTGCTGCACACGCTGACGCTCATCCAGCGCAACGCGCAGGACCCCTTCGAGGTGACCCGCCTGGCCCGCTCCCAGGAGCGCGAGCTGCGCAACTGGCTCTACCAGCCCAAGGCCGACGCCGACGCCTCCATGGCCGCCGCCGTGCGGCGGGTGGCCGCCGAGATCGAGGACGAGCACGGCATCCCCATCGAGATCGTCTGCGTGGGCGACTGCGAGCTGGAGGACAACCTGCGCGCCATGCTGCAGGCGGTGCGGCAGGCGATGGTCAACGCCGCCAAGTACGCCGGAGCGCCGGTGATCTCGGTCTACGCCGAGGTTGAAGCGGACGAGGTTACCCTTTTCGTCCGAGACCGCGGCAAGGGGTTCATCATTGACGATGTTCCGGAAGACCGCATGGGTATCAGCCAGTCGATCATCGGCCGGATGGAGCGCCACGGCGGCTCGGCGCGGATCAAGACCGCGCCGGGCGAGGGCACGGAAGTGATGCTGACGATGAGGCGGGAGAAGTCGTGATGGTCTGTCCGAGGTGTGAGGCGACGTGAACATGGTCAAGGTCCTGATCGTGGACGACCACCGGCTCTTCCGGTCGGGGGTGCGCGCGGAGCTCGGCCCGCGGATCGAGGTGATCGGCGAGGCGGAGGACGTCGAGTCGGCGGTGTCGGCGATCGCGGAGCTGAAGCCGGACGTCGTCCTGCTGGACGTCCACATGCCCGGCGGCGGCGGCCAGGAGGTGCTGCGCCGGGTGCTCGGCGCGGGGGCCCCGGTGCGCTTCCTCGCGCTGTCGGTCTCCGACGCCGCCGAGGACGTCATCGGCGTGATCCGCGGCGGCGCGCGCGGCTACGTCACCAAGACGATCAGCGGCACCGAGCTCACCGACGCGATCGTCCGGGTCTCCGAGGGCGACGCGGTCTTCTCGCCCCGGCTGGCCGGCTTCGTGCTCGACGCGTTCTCCTCCACCGAGGCGCCGTCCATCGACCCCGAGCTCGACTCGCTGACCACCCGCGAGCGCGAGGTGCTGCGGCTCATCGCCCGGGGGTACGCCTACAAGGAGATCGCCAAGGAGCTGTTCATCTCGGTCAAGACGGTCGAGACCCACGTGTCCTCGGTGCTGCGCAAGCTCCAGCTCTCCAACCGCCACGAGCTGTCCCGCTGGGCCACCGCCCGCCGGCTGGTGTGACCGTCCCCCGCCGGGGCGTCGTCCCTCGCGGAGGGACGGGCCCGCGCGCGCGGCGGTGCGGTCCGCCAGGATGAGGGGGTGACCCGACGCGCCCTCCTGCCGCTCGTGCTCGCAGCGGTGTTCGCCGCGAGCTGCTCCTCCCTCGACTACTGGAAGGACCAGTTCTCCGCCCCCAGCCCACGCACGCCCTCCGAGGGGGGCTCGGCCGAGCCCGCCGGGCAGACGTTCGAGGAGGACGTCGAACTGGCGCGTGCGCTCACCGAGGACTACTGGCGGCAGACCTTCCAGGCATCGGGCAGGGAGTACCGGCCCCTGCAGCGGTTCGTGCCCTACTCCGGCCAGGACGGGCCCGACTGCGGCGGCCAGCCCGCCGTGCCGGAGAACGCCTTCTACTGCCCCGTGGGCCACTTCGTCGCCTACGACCAGGAATGGATGCGCAAGCTGTACGAGGAGCTGGGGGACGGCTCGGTCTACCTGATCATCCCGCACGAGATCGGGCACGCCGTCCAGGCGCAGCTCCAGTCCGGCTTCGACCTCAGCATCCAGCGCGAGCTGCAGGCCGACTGCTACGCCGGCGGCGCGCTCAGCGGGCTCATGAAGAGCAACCGCATCGAGGCCGAGAGCGGCGACGAGGCCGAGCTGCTGGCCAACCTGGCCGCGGCCGGCGACCCCACGGAGGCCTGGTGGCGCGAGGACGCCCACGGCACGCCCGCCCAGCGCCAGGAGGCGTTCGCCGGCGGCTACAACAACGGGGTCGACGCGTGCTGAGGCGGGGGAGGTCCGGGCCGCGCGGCATGCTGGTGCCGGCCGTCGCCGTGCTGGCGGCGGCGAACGTCGTCAACAACCGGGTCGCCCCGCGGCTGGGGCCGGTGACCTCCGCGGCCGCCACGGGCGCGCTTGTGCTGCTGGCCCGGCGGTCGGGGCTGTCGTGGGCCGAGATGGGCTTCGAACGCCGGCGGCGCGGCGCCGTGATCGGCGGCGCCCTCGCGACGGCGGTCGCCGCCGCCTACGCCGGGGGGCTGGCGACGTCGCGCACCCGGGCCCTGCTGCTCGACGACCGGGCTCTGGCGCTGTCACGCGCCCGGCTGCTTGAGGAGATCCTCGTCCAGGTGCCCATCGGCACGGTGCTGCTGGAGGAGGTCGCCTTCCGGGGCGTGCTCCCGGCCGCGCTGGGCCGCGCCTACGGGCCGGTGGCGGCGGTCGCGGGGTCCTCGGCGCTGTTCGGGCTCTGGCACATCCTGCCGTCCCTCGACATGGCGGACGCCAACCCGGCGCTCGGCCGGCTCACCGCCGGGGAGAGCCCGGGCCGGGCGACGGAGACGGCCCCGCCCGGGGAGGCGGGGACGTCCGGCGGGCGGGGGGTCCCCGCGGCGGCCGTGGTCGTCGGCTCGGTGATCTCCACGGGCGTGGTGGGCGTGTTCTTCCAGGAGCTGCGCTGGCACGGGGGTCTGCTGGCGCCGTCCCTCACCCACTTGGCGACCAACTCGCTCGGGTACGTCGCGGCGCGCGTCGCCCGGCGCGTCTCCCGCGCGAAGGAGGGGAAGGCGGCGCAGGCGAAGGCTCAGGCCGTGGTGACGACCTGGAACGCCTCGGCGTAGGCGCCGTCGGGCAAGCCCGCTGCCTTGGCGTTCGTGCCGAGGAAGGCCTTGACGAACTTCTCCAGGCCGTCGTCCATGTGCGAGGTCTGCGTGACGTGGGCCCGCAGCGCCGCGAGCTTGCGGTCCAGGGTGGCGGTGACGTCGACGTAGTGGTCCGACGCCTGGCCCCCGGTCAGCCACACCTCGCGCACCGTCCAGGCATCGAGCCCCTCGTCGGCCAGCAGCTCGGGGAAGGCGTACGGGTTGCGGGCGTCGGGATAGACCGCGTCGAGCGTGGCGGAGCCGACGGCCCGGTGGTCGGGGTGGCTCGGCCCGATGCGCGCGTAGTTGCGCTCCGGGGTGGAGGTGATCACCCGGTCGGGGCGCACCTGGCGGATCACGCGGGCGATGTCGCGGCGCAGGCCCAGGGTCGGCTCCAAGGTGCCGTCCCCGTAGCCCAGGAACCGCAGGTCGAAGACGCCGACCCGCTTGGCGGCCTCGGTCTGCTCGGCGCGGCGCAGCGTCGCCATCGAGCCGTTGTCGACGCCCCGGTCGAACCCTCCGGCGTCACCGTCGGTGACGACGCAGTACACCACTTCGATACCCTTGTCGGTGAACGTCGCGACGGTCCCCGCCGCGCCGAAGTCCACGTCGTCCGGGTGCGCGGTCACCACGAGCACTCGACTGATCTGTGAGTCGTCCAGCGCGGTCACGATTGTCCTCCTCGGTTCACAGGGCGGTGAACAAAGGGCATTGTCTCGATATTTCCACCCGGACGCCGTCCGGCCACGCCGGTCGGCCCGGCCCGCCCGGCGGCCCGGTGCCCCGGTGGCGCCGAAGAGGCGCCCACTGTCGGTGGCGCGCCATAACCTAGGGGCGTGTCGAGCCGCGCCGTGAACCCCACCGTTGATCACCCCCTCCTCGACGGCCTCAACCCGCAGCAGCGGGACGCCGTCGTCCACGAGGGCACCCCGCTCCTGATCGTCGCGGGCGCGGGCTCGGGCAAGACTCGGGTGCTCGCCCATCGCATCGCCTACCTGCTGGCCGAGCGCGCCGCGCAGCCGCAGGAGATCCTGGCGATCACCTTCACCAACAAGGCCGCCAGAGAGATGCGCGAGCGGGTCGAGCGGCTGGTCGGCCCGAGGGCCAAGGCCATGTGGGTGCTCACCTTCCACAGCGCCTGCATCCGCATCCTGCGCCGCGAGGCCAAGCGGCTGGGCTTCACCCCGAGCTTCTCGATCTACGACCAGGCCGACTCCCAGCGCCTGATGGCGATGGTCTGCCGCGAGCTGGAGCTCGACCCCAAGCGCTACCCGCCGCGCTCGTTCTCGGCGCAGGTCAGCAACCTGAAGAACGAGCTGATCGACTACGAGACGGCGGCCGGCAAGGCGCAGACCCACCTGGAGCGCACGCTCGCCGAGGCCTACCGCACCTACCAGCAGCGGCTCACCGAGGCCGGCGCGATGGACTTCGACGACATCATCATGCTGACCGTCACCCTGTTCCAGCTCTTCCCCGACGTCGCCGAGCACTACCGGCGCCGCTTCCGGCACGTGCTCGTCGACGAGTACCAGGACACCAACCACGCGCAGTACATCCTGATCCGCGAGCTCGTCGGCCGTCCCGAGCTGCGCACCGCCGACGGCGACCTCGTGCGGCCGGGCACGGTCGCCCCGGCCGAGCTGTGCGTGGTGGGCGACGCCGACCAGTCGATCTACGCCTTCCGCGGCGCGACGATCCGCAACATCCTGGAGTTCGAGCGCGACTACACCGACGCCCGCACCATCCTGCTGGAGCAGAACTACCGCTCCACCCAGACCATCCTGTCGGCCGCCAACGCGGTGATCGCGCGCAACGAGAGCCGCAAGCCCAAGAACCTCTGGTCCGACCAGGGCGCCGGGCCCAAGATCATCGGCTATGTCGGCGACAACGAGCACGACGAGGCGATGTTCGTCGCCCAGGAGGTCGACCGCCTCACCGACGAGGAGGACGTCACGCCGGGCCAGGTGGCCGTGTTCTACCGCACCAACGCCGCCTCCCGCGTCTTCGAGGAGATCTTCATCCGCACCGGCCTGCCGTACAAGGTGGTCGGGGGCGTGCGGTTCTACGAGCGCAGGGAGGTCCGCGACCTGCTGGCCTACCTTCGTGTGCTCGCCAACCCCACCGACACCGTGTCGCTGCGCCGCGTGATCAACGTCCCCAAGCGCGGCATCGGCGACCGCGCCGAGGCCATGGTCGAGGCCTTCGCGGCCCGCGAGCGCGTCCCGTTCTGGGAGGCCATGCGGCGGGTGGAGGAGGTCCCCGGCATGGCCACCCGGTCGGTGAACGCCATCCGCGAGTTCGTCACGCTGCTCGACGAGCTGCGCGGAAAGGAGCTGCAGATCTCCGAGGTCGCCGAGGAGGTGCTGGCCGCCACCGGCTACCGCACCGAGCTGGAGACCTCCGGCGACCCGCAGGACGAGAGCAGGCTGGAGAACCTCAACGAGCTGATCTCGGTCGCCCAGGAGTTCGAGGAGGCCAACCCCGACGGCACGCTGGTCGACTTCCTGGAACAGGTCTCGCTGGTGGCCGACGCCGACCAGATCCCCGAGGGCGAGGATCACCAGGGCATGGTCACGTTGATGACGCTGCACACCGCCAAGGGGCTGGAGTTCCCGGTGGTGTTCCTCACCGGCCTGGAGGACGGCGTGTTCCCGCACATGCGCTCCCTGGGCGAGCCGCGCGAGCTGGAGGAGGAGCGCCGGCTGGCCTACGTCGGCATCACCCGCGCCCAGCAGCGCCTGTACGTCTCGCGCGCGGCGGTGCGCAGCTCGTGGGGCGCCCCGGCGTTCAACCCGGCCTCCCGGTTCCTCGCCGAGGTCCCCGCCGACCTGCTCGACTGGCGCGGCGACCCCGCGAAGACCGCCTGGGGCGCGGCCACCTCCCGCCAGAGCCGCGCCTCCGCCCCCGCCCCGAAGAAGACCGGCGGCCGGGTGATCCCCAACCTCACCCCCGGCGACCGCGTCTCCCACGACTCCTTCGGCCTGGGCACCGTCGTCACCGTGGAAGGCATGGCGGAGAAGACCAAGGTCAAGATCGACTTCGGCTCCGGCGGCGAGAAGACCCTCCTGCTCGCCTACGCCCCGCTCGAAAAGCTCTAGGCGAACCACCTGCCCACCCGCCTGCGAATGGTGCCTTCGGCGCAGCCTTATCAAGGGCGACCCCCTCGCTCGCCTTCCACCCCACCGTCGCGCAGGCAACCGCCTCAGCCACCCTCCACCTGCACGGTCCCTGTTATCGGCGCCGCGTCGGTGGGAGGTAGTGCGGCGAGTACGGCGCCGCCGTACGGCGCGCAACCCTGCGAACGTCCGGGCTGCCAGGGGACGCCCATGGATCCAGCGAGGATCCGCGGGCTCACCCCAGCGGTGAGCGTCGGCCCTCCGCCCGCCTGCGAAATGGTGCTTTCGGCGCAGCCTCACCAAGGGCGACCCTCACCGGCCCAACTCCCACCATCGCGCGCACGACCGCCCGCAGCCGTTCACCGGGTTGCGCGCCGTAGGAAGGCGCCGACTTCGCCGCACTACTTCTCACCGACGCGGCGCCGCAAGGCACTCCATCGGGCGGGGAGGGTGGTGCAGGGTGCGGGTGGGTGGCCCCGGTGTCGCGCGCCGTGTGGCGGCGCCGTTTTGGCCGTGCTACGTCTCACCGACGCGGCGCCGCAAAGGACACTCCATCGGGCGGGGGAGGATGACGCCGGCTGCAGGTGGGGGGTCCCGTTGTCGCGTGGTGAGGAGCCGCGGCCACTCAGGGGGTAAGACGAATCAATCGCCCTGCCTCCCTGCCCTTCAGCGGCTTAGGACAGCCACTCGCGCCACCATGGGGGACCGGGCCCGAGGGGGCCCTTGAGAAAGCGCGCCGAAGGCACCATTTCCTCGGCGGTGGCGATTTCCTCGGCGGCGGTGGCGAGTCGGCGGCAGCGGTGACGAACCGGCGGCAGAGGCATCGTGAGCCGTGCTGACATGAGGATCATCGTCGGCCGGACATCTTCGAGGCCGACCCCGAGGGCGCTTGGATCCGATGCCTGGGAAGCGGGCGCCGTCGTAGGGAGGCTTGCTCGGGGCGTTCAGGTGGGGGCAGGGGGAAGCCCCGGGCTCAGGCGGGAGCCCGGGGCTTTGGCGGGGGAGTCAGAGGCGGGTGGTGAGGACGGAGTCGGGGGTGATGACGAAGGTGGGGTCGGCGGGCGGGGCGTCCTCGGGGAGGTCCTTGATGTCGATCACGTCGGCGGGGGTCTTGATGGCGACGCTGGAGCCCCAGCCGCTGTAGGTGGAGGTGTTCGACACCCGCACGTCGCCGAGCGACTCCACCCGCGCGTCGTGGGCGGTGGAGAAGCGGCGGGGGAGCAGGTCGCGCCCGAGCCAGAGGCTCCAGGCGACCTTGGTCGCGGAGGCCGACCGGCTGAGCCCGTCGGCCTTCCCGCGCAGGGCCGGCGTCAGCCCGTACAGCTTGCCCAGGCTGATCGTGCCGGAGTAGCGCGTCGTCGAGGCGCCGCCGACCGTGCCGCCGGCCCTCTTGGACGCGGCGGTGGCGAGCAGCCCCTGGTAGGCCGTGCGGACGGCCAGGTCGATCTCGGGCGCGAAGGACCTCTGGCCGAAGAGCACCCCGCCGTCGAGCTTGACCCACCGCACGCCCGGAGGGATGCGCGCGTCGTAGGAGCCGCCGTGCGCGTAGGTCGCGTCGCCGGCGGCGATGCGGCGCACCGGCTTCAGGCCCGGCTGCTCGGCCACGAGCGAGCGGGCGACGAGGTCGGAGGTGACGACGCCCGAGCGGTCGAACCCGAGCTTGCCGGAGATCGCGCTGCCGCCCACGACCGCGCCGTCCTTGGCGATCGTCGAGCTGTGGCTGATCTTGACTCCGTGGCCGGCGACGAACTGCCGCGCGAGCGCGGAATGGGCTCCGGAGGGCGCGGCGTCGGCGCTCGCCGCCGGAGCGCCCGGAGCGATCAGGGTGGCGGCCACGACGCCGGTGATCGTGGCGATCCATCGCCTCATTTGGGGGGTCCTCCTTGTCGGGCCCCCGATGCGGGGCCAGGGTGCACGCGAGCTGGAGGTTACCGGGTTCTCCATGGGGCTATGGGGACTTTTGAGGCTTTTGGCGAACTTGGTGGAATTTGCCGTACCCCATTGCCCCGCCGCACGGAGTACGGCCCCCCCGGCGGCCGTTGTCGGTCCTGGTGGCGGCTAGGCTTCTGGGGCCAGGTTTCCGGTCGAGTGCGGGCACTCCGAGGCCTGGTCCTCAACGTAGAGAAGAAGCAAGCCGGACAAGCAAGGACGGACCCTCGTGGACCTGTTCGAACATCAGGCGAAGGAGCTCTTCGCGGAGTACGGCATCCCGGTGCCGCGCGGCGTGGTCGCGCACACCGTGGATGAGGCGCGCGCGGCGGCCGAGGAGCTGACCGGCCGCGTCGTCGTCAAGGCCCAGGTCAAGACCGGGGGCCGCGGCAAGGCGGGCGGCGTCAAGCTCGCCTCCGACGCCCCGGACGCCGAGCAGAAGGCGACCGAGATCCTCGGCATGGACATCAAGGGTCACACGGTCCACAAGGTCCTGGTGGAGGAGGCCAGCGCGATCGCGGAGGAGTACTACTTCTCCTTCCTGCTCGACCGCGCGAACCGCACCTTCCTCGCCATCTGCTCCGCCGCGGGCGGCATGGACATCGAAGAGGTCGCGCACACGGCGCCCGACAAGGTGGCCAAGGTGCCGGTCTCCCCGCTGACCGGCGTCGACCGCGAGCACGCCCGCGAGATCGCCAAGGCGGGCGGGCTCCCGGAGGCCGCGCTCGACGGCGCCGCCGACCTCATCGAGAAGCTGTGGGCCGTCTTCGTCGACGAGGACGCCACCCTGGTCGAGGTCAACCCGATGATCCTCACCGCCGACGGCGAGGTGAAGGCCCTCGACGGCAAGGTCACCCTCGACGACAACGCCGGCTTCCGCCAGGCCGAGCACGAGGGCTACGCCGACAAGGCCGCCGAGGACCCCCTGGAGGCCCGGGCCAAGGAGAAGGACCTCAACTACGTCAAGCTCGACGGCTCGGTCGGCATCATCGGCAACGGCGCGGGCCTGGTCATGTCCACGCTGGACGTCGTCGCCTACGCCGGCGAGCAGTTCGGCGGGCAGAAGCCGGCCAACTTCCTCGACATCGGCGGCGGCGCCTCGGCGGAGGTCATGGCCAACGGCCTGGAGATCGTCCTGTCCGACCCCAGCGTCAAGTCGGTGTTCGTGAACGTCTTCGGCGGCATCACCGCCTGCGACGCGGTGGCCAACGGCATCGTCTCGGCGTTCAAGCTGCTCGACGAGCGCGGCGAGACCGTCACCCACCCGCTGGTCGTCCGGCTGGACGGCAACAACGCCACCCTCGGGCGGCAGATCCTCTCCGACGCCGCGCTGAGCGGCGTCGAGCTCGTGGACACCATGGACGACGCGGCCAAGCGTGCCGCCGAACTCGCGGCGGTGGGTGCGTAATGGCTATCTGGTTGACCGAGAACAGCAAGATCATCGTGCAGGGCATGACGGGTTCCGAGGGCTCCAAGCACACTCGCCGCATGCTCAAGGCGGGCGCCAAGGTCGTCGGCGGCACCAACCCCCGCAAGGCCGGCACGACCGTCGACTTCGACGGCGTGGAGCTGCCCGTGTTCGCCACCGTGGCCGAGGCCATGGCGGCCACGGGCGCCGACGTCACCGTGATCTTCGTGCCCCCCGCGGGCACCAAGACGGCCGTCATCGAGGCGATCGACGCCGGCATCCCGCTCGCCGTCGTCATCACCGAGGGCGTGCCGGTGCACGACAGCACCGAGTTCTGGGCGTACGCGGAGTCCAAGGGCAACGCCACCCGCATCATCGGCCCGAACTGCCCCGGCATCGCCTCGCCCGGCGCCTCCAACGCCGGCATCATCCCGGCCGACATCACCTCCGCGGGCCGCATCGGCCTGGTGAGCAAGTCGGGCACTTTGACGTACCAGTTGATGTACGAGCTGCGTGACGTCGGGTTCTCCACGGCGGTGGGCATCGGCGGCGACCCGGTGATCGGCACGACGCACATCGACGCGCTGGAGGCGTTCCAGAACGACCCCGGCACCGAGGCGATCGTGATGATCGGCGAGATCGGCGGGGACGCCGAGGAGCGCGCGGCGGCCTACATCGAGAAGCACGTCACCAAGCCGGTCGTGGCCTACGTCGCGGGCTTCACCGCCCCCGAGGGCAAGACCATGGGGCACGCCGGCGCGATCGTGTCCGGCTCGGCCGGCACCGCGCAGGCCAAGAAGGAAGCGCTGGAGAAGGTCGGCGTCCGCGTCGGCAAGACCCCCAGCGAGACCGCCCGCCTCATGCGCGAGGTCATGCGCTCCCGCTGACCGCGAGCCTCACCCCTCCGGGGCCGCCCAGGCGGCCCCGGAGAGGCGCTCGTCGTCCGGGCATCCGGGTCGTCCGGCCGCTCCTGAGGGACAAAGAGGGCGACACGCGGGCGGGGTGTGCCCGTGCCGGGCGGGGATGCTGAGAACATCGACTACTGTGACGGCCCTTTTCGACCAGCTCCGGGCGGCCCCCCGCTCCGTGCTCAGCCGCATCCCCCTCACCGGCGCGGGTGACGACGACGAGGCGCGCCGTCCGCTACCCGTCTCCGGGATGCTCGCCGCCGCCTGGACCCTCGGCGTCGGCATCGCCGTCCTGACCACCATCACGCTGATCGGCTGGATCGCCGCGCCGCGCGGGGCGTTCGGCCAGGGCATCCCCGGCGTGTTCCGGGCCGCCTGCCAGGTGTGGCTCGCCGCCCACCACGCGGGCTTCGCGATCCCCGGCGGCCGCATCGGCCTGCTCCCGCTGGGCCTGATGGTGCTGCCCGCCACCCTGCTGTACCGCGTCGCGCTGTGGATGGCCCGCGACGCCGACCTGCGCCTGCGCCTGCCCGCCCGGCTGCCGAAGGGCAGCACCAAGGACCTCGCCAACGCCCGCCGCCGCGCCCAGCTCGTGCTCATCGCCCAGGCGGGCATCTCGCTGGCGGCGCCGTACGCCCTGCTGGCGGGCGTCATCGCGCTCGTCGCCCGCAACAACCTCACCCAGCCGTTCGTCGGCGAGGCGCTGGTGAGCCACTTCCTGCTGGCGTTCGTCGCCGGTTCGGCCGCCACCGCCCGCACCATCGGCCCCTGGCGGTCGATGGTGCGGCTGATCCCGCAGCGGCCGAGGTCGGTGGTCGCCGGCACCGGGGTCGCGCTGCTGACGCTGCTGGGTGGCGGGCTGGTGCTCGTCCTGGTGGCGGTCGCCACGAACCTGGAGCAGATCCAGCGGCTGTCGGAGCCGCTGGCCCCGGGCTTCGTCGGCGGGCTGCTCCTGCTGCTGGTGCAGGGGCTCTACCTGCCGAACTTCGTCGTCTGGGGCATGTCCTACCTCAGCGGCCCGGGTTTCGCGCTCGGCACCGGCACGCTGGTCGCGCCCACCGGCGTCCAGCTCGGCACGATGCCCGCCCTGCCGGTGCTGGGCGCGCTGCCCGGGTCGGGGGTGACGTCCCCGTGGCTGATGAGCGTGCTGGCGCTGCCGTTCCTCGCGGGCGCGATCGCCGGGGTGGTGGTGGCGCGGGTCGCCCCCACGCCGCAATTCGAGTCGGCGCCGCTGTGGGGCTTCGTCTGCGGCCTGGCCACCGGCCTGTCGGCGGGGCTGCTGGCCGCGCTCGCGAGCGGCCCGCTCGGCGGGGCCCGCCTGTCGGCGGTGGGGCCGTCGGCCTGGGAGGTGGCGCTCTCGGTGGCGCTTGAGGTCGGCGTCGCCGCCGGCATCTCGGCCGGGCTGGCCAACTGGTGGCTGATGTACCGCGGCGCCCGCGCCCCCGCCCCCGTGTGGAGGGCCGGTGAGGCGATCGTCAAGGCTGCGGCCAAGGTCAAGCCGGCCGCCGCGCCCGCCGGCGGCCTTCCCGGCCACTGGATGGACGCCACGGAGGCCGACACCCAGCCCATCCCGGTGGTCCGGGCCGACTGGAGCGACGAGCACGCCTCGGCCGTGGAGACGTTCGACCCGGCGCCCGGCCCGCGGAGGGCGGCGGCGTCCCGGGCGGCGGCCGGCAGGGCCGGGGCCCCAGGCGCCGGGACGCGCCGCGACATCGTCGACGAGACCGACGACCGCGGCGGTCACGTCATCTACGTGGACCCCTACGCGTGGGACCGCGATCCCTGACCGCTGGGCGACGGCTCCAGCAGCAGTTGGTCGGGGTAGCACCACGCCCAGTCCTCGCCGGGCTCGAAGGACTCGGCGAGGGGGTGGGCCTCGGTGGCGTAGTGGCCGCTGGCGTGCCGGTTCGGCGAGGAGTCGCAGCAGCCGACGTGCCCGCAGGTGAGGCAGGTGCGCAGGTGGACCCAGCGTGACCCCATGGCGAGGCACTCGTCGCAGCCGATCGGGTTGCTGGGCTGCACGTCTTTGACCAGTTCGAGGTGGTTGCAGGTCACAGGTATCTCCTTGAGCTTCACGGGCGGATGCGGGGACGCTCGCGCGTCCCCGGGCGAGGTGCCAGGGCCCGACATCGACATGTCTGCTTACCAGCAGAGATATGTCCGTTGTTGCTGGTTACATTCCCTGGTCAGGGTGCGAAGGGCAGGCGCAGGCTGTTCGGCGGGATGAACGGGAGCTTGCGCTCCATCGCCCGTTCGAGCTCGCTCAGGCACACCTGCTGGGACGTGGTGGTGCCCGCGCCCTTCATGCACTCGGTGTACCGGGTCAGCTCGCCGCCGAAGTAGCTCTGGAACCACGTGACCGCGGCCGCCAGCACGATGGACACCACGGAGACGAGGAACCCCGTGATGGGCATGATGATCGGCATGCGCCTGCTCGACAGCGCACGCCACGCGCGCACGCTCACGACCGCCGCGACGACCCCCAGGGCCAGCCCCATGACCGGCACCAGCATGGTCAGCGCCAGGGCGCCGATGGAGAGCAACAGCGCCCGGCGCCCGATCTCGACCCCCGATGTCTCGGCGGGTGGTAGCACCTGACCTCCTCTGCGTCGTGGAGCGAGAGCGGGCCGATACGCTGACAGCCGTACCCGTCAACATCGCCCGAAGGAGAGCAGCCCTGTCGGCTCGGCTCGTGGTCCTCGTCTCCGGTTCGGGGACCAACCTACAGGCCCTCATCGACGCCGCCGCTGATGAGGCATACGGTGCCCGCATCGTCGCGGGCGGCGCCGACCGCGACGGCATCGAGGGCCTGGCGCGGGCCCGCCGCGCGGGGATCCCCACCTTCGTCGTCCGGCTGGCCGACCACCCCGCCCGGGCCGCCTGGGACGAGGCGCTGCGGGCGGCCATCGCCGCCCACGAGCCCGACCTCGTGGTCTCCGCGGGTTTCATGAAGATCCTCGGCGCCGGGGTGCTGGCCGCCCACCCCGTCGTCAACACCCACCCGGCGCTGCTGCCGTCCTTCCCCGGCGCCCACGCGGTCAAGGACGCTCTGGCGTACGGCGTCCGGGTGACCGGCTGCACGGTGCACCTGGTCGACGCGGGCGTGGACACCGGCCCCGTCATCGCCCAGACGGCGGTGGACGTGGAGGATGGGGACGACGAGGGGTCGCTGCACGAACGCATCAAGATCGTGGAGCGCGGCCTGCTCGTCGAGGTCGTCGGCCGCATGGCGCGCGAGGGCTGGGCCGTCAGCGGCCGTCACGTCCGCCTCGGCCACCGGCCCAACGGAGAGTCGCGACCTCCGGGTCGTCACGAAAGCACGGACGGTCCGGATACAGGGAGGAGCACGAAGTGACCCGCATCGCCATCCGGCGCGCGCTGATCACGGTTTATGACAAGTCCGGGCTGGAGGAGCTGGCCCGGGCTCTGGACGCCGCCGGCGTCGAGATCGTGTCCACGGGCGGCACGGCGTCGAAGATCGCCTCGTTCGGTGTGCCGGTGACCCCGGTGGAGTCGCTGACCGGCTTCCCCGAGTGCCTCGGCGGCCGGGTCAAGACCCTGCACCCGCGCGTCCACGCGGGCCTGCTGGCCGACGGGGCCAACCCCTCCCACGTCAAGCAGCTCGAAGAGCTGGAGATCGAGCCGTTCCAGCTCGTCGTCGTCAACCTGTACCCGTTCCAGCAGACGGTCGCCTCCGGCGCCTCCCCGGACGAGTGCGTGGAGCAGATCGACATCGGCGGCCCCGCCATGATCCGCGCGGCGGCCAAGAACCACGGCACCGTCGCCGTGGTCGTCGACCCGCGCGGGTACGGCCAGGCGCTCACCGCGATCGCCGAGGGCGGCTTCACCGAGCAGGAGCGCCGCCGGCTCGCCGCGACGGCCTACGCGCACACCGCGTCGTACGACACGGCGGTGGCCTCCTGGTTCGCCAACGTCTACGCCCCCGAGGAGGACACCGCCTGGCCGTCCTTCATGGGCGCCTCCTGGGAGCGCCGCGCCGTGCTGCGGTACGGCGAGAACCCCCACCAGCGGGCCGCGCTGTACTCCGGCGGAACCGACGGCCTGGCCAACGCCGAGCAGCTGCACGGCAAGGAGATGTCCTACAACAACTACGTCGACGCCGACGCCGCCTGGCGCGCCGCGTGGGACTTCGACGAGCCCGCCGTCGCGATCATCAAGCACGCCAACCCGTGCGGGGTGGCGGTCGGCGCGGACGTCGCCGAGGCGCACCGCAAGGCGCACGCCTGCGACCCGGTGTCGGCGTACGGCGGCGTGATCGCCGTGAACGGCGAGGTCACCGCCGAGCTCGCCGAGCAGATCGCCCCGGTCTTCACCGAGGTGGTGGTCGCGCCCTCCTTCGCCCCCGAGGCGCTGGAGGTGCTGACCGCCAAGAAGAACATCCGGCTGCTGCGCTGCCCGTCGGGCCCGTCGAACGCCGCCGAGTTCCGCCGCGTGGACGGCGGCCTGCTGGCCCAGACCGTCGACCGGGTGGACGCGCCCGGCGACGACCCGTCCTCGTGGGAGCTCAAGGTGGGCGACCCCGCCTCCCCGGAGGTCCTCGCCGATCTCGCGTTCGCCTGGAAGGCATGCCGCTCGGTGAAGTCCAACGCGATCCTGCTGGCCGCCGGCGGCGCCACCGTGGGCGTGGGCATGGGCCAGGTCAACCGCGTCGACTCCGCGCGCCTGGCCGTGGCGCGCGCCGGCGACCGCGCGGCCGGCTCGGTGGGGGCGTCCGACGCGTTCTTCCCGTTCGCCGACGGCCTCGACGTGCTCGTCGAGGCCGGGGTGAAGGCGATCGTCGAGCCGGGCGGCTCCGTCCGCGACGAGGAGGTCGTCGAGGCCGCCGCCAAGGCGGGGATCACCCTGTACTTCACCGGCACCCGCCACTTCTTCCACTAGAGCCGCGCGGGGGGACGGCGGCGCCTGCCGCCGCCCCGCGTGCCGCCGCCCCGCGTGCCGCCGCCCCGCGTGCCGCGGGGCCGCCGGGGTGCGGCGTTCGGGAGTAGTACGCGGCACGCCGGGGCGTCACCCGCCGCCGCCCGGCCTGGGCGGGGTGTGGAGCCGGGCGAGCACCGGCGGCACCCGGCGGCCGTCCGCCTTCACGCTGCTCACCCCGTGCGCGGAGCGCTTTCACGGCCCTCACCCCGCGCGGAGCGCTTTCACGTTGCTCACCGCGCCCAGAGCGCTTCAACGCCGCTCACCCCGCACGGAGCGCTTCCACGTTGCTCACCGCGCCCAGAGCGCTGCCACGGCGCTCACCCGGTGCGCGGAGCGCGATCGGACCCGGGTGTGCCGCCCCCCGCCCCCGCCCCCGCCGGGTGAGTGACCCACACCGCGGACGTTCGCCGTACCGACAGGTGCCTATCCCGCTTTTTCCGTACACATACGGATGTCACTACGGATGTTCAACCACTGAGGGCGGTTCTAGCGTCACGGCAGGCCGGTTCACCCGTCCCCTTCGCCCCAGGAAGGAGCGCCCGCACGTGACCTCTCCCGACTCACCGCCGTAGCGGCTTTCCGGCTCTCGGGTAAGTCCCGCCGGATGACCGGGCCCTCTCCCTGGCCCGTGACGGCGCCAGCACCACTCGTTTCTCTTCTCTCACCACCCCCCGATCCCACCGTGCCCGCCGACGGACCCCCTCCGCGGCGAGGCCGCCGCACCCCGCACACCCCGGCGGAACGCGGCGTGGGAGGCAGAGAAAGGAAGACGCCCATGAGGCGCAGAGCACTCCTGATGGCGGCAGCCGTCGTCACCACCGTCGCCGTGGTGGCACCGGCCACTCCCGCGGCCGCCAAACCACCGCCCGGCGCCGAACGCGTGCAGGCCACCATGGCCGACCCGCCGCAGGCCGCGGCGCTGGCCGCCGACCGCGCCGTCGCGAGCGGCCTCGACGACCTTCGCAAGGGCCCGAGCGAGAGCTACCGGCGCACCGGCGTGAACTCCGGCACCGGCGGCATGTTCTACGTCACCTACGAGCGCTCCTACAAGGGCCTGCCCGTGGTCGGCGGCGACGCGGTCGTCGTCACCGACGGAAGCGGCAACGTTCGCGACACCACGGCGGCCTCCGGCGCCATCGCCGACGGCGTGCCGACCGCGCCCACCGTCACCGCCGAGCGCGCCACCGAGACGGCGAAGACCCGGCTGGCACGGGTCGACGACACCGCCGCGCCGCGCCTGGTCGTCCTGGCCTGGGGCGCTCAGCCGCGCCTGGCCTGGGAGGCGACGGTCTCCGGCATCGCCGCCGGCAAGCCCAGCATCCAGCACGTGTTCGTCGACGCGCGCACCGGCGAGATCGCCGACGCCTACGACGACGTGCGGGCCGGCACCGGCACCGGCTTCTACAACGGCCAGGTCACCATCGCCACCAGCGGGTCCGGCTCCTCGTACTCGATGACCGACCCCACCCGCACCGGCGTGCGCTGCGGCGGGCAGAACGGCTCGGCGTACACCGGCACGGACGACGTCTGGGGGACCGGCTCCGGGACCAACCTGGAGACCGCGTGTGTGGACGCGCTCTACGCCGCCCAGCGCGAGTGGGACATGCTTCGCGACTGGCTCGGCCGCAACGGCTTCAACGGCAACGGCGGCGGCTTCCCCGCCCGCGTCGGGCTGTCCGACGTCAACGCGTACTGGAACGGCAGCTACACCAACTTCGGCCGCTCGCAGGACGGCGCCCGCCAGGCCACGCCGATCGACGTCGTCGCCCACGAGTACGGCCACGCCATCTTCCAGACCACGCCCGGCGGCGCGGGGTCCGGCAACGAGAACGGCGGCATGAACGAGGCCGCGGGCGACGTGTTCGGCGCGCTGACCGAGGCGTTCACCAACAACCCGAACGACCCGCCGGACTACCAGGTCGGCGAGGAGGTCAACCTGGTCGGCGACGGCCCCATCCGGTACATGTACCAGCCGTCCCTCGCCGGTGACCCCAACTGCTGGTCCACGTCCATCCCGAGCACCGAGGTGCACGCGGCGGCCGGGCCGTTCAACCACTGGTTCTACCTGCTGGCCGAGGGCTCCTCGCCCGGCGGCGGCAAGCCGAACAGCCCCATCTGCTCCGGCGGGCCGTCCTCGGTGACCGGCATCGGCATCCAGAAGGCCGGACGGATCTTCATGGGCGCGCTGCTGCGCAAGACCTCCTCCTGGCGGTACGCCAACGCCCGCTCGGCGTCCCTCGCCGCGGCGGTCGAGCTGTACGGCGCGGCCAGCGTCGAGTGCGCCACCACGAAGGCCGCCTGGAACGCCGTGAGCGTTCCGGTGCAGTCGGGCGAGCCGACCTGCAACGCGTCGGGCAACGACTTCTCCCTGTCGCTGAGCCCGACCGCCGGTTCGGTACAGCCGGGCCAGTCGACCACCGCCACGGTCGGCACCGCGACCACCTCGGGCAGCGCGCAGACGGTCACCCTGTCGGCGTCCGGCCTGCCCTCGGGCGCCACGGCCAGCTTCAGCCCGGCCTCGGTGTCCTCGGGCTCCTCGTCCACGCTGACGATCAGCACCAGCTCCTCCACCCCGACCGGCACCTACACCGTGACGGTCACCGGCTCGGCCACCTCCGGCTCGCACACGGCGACCTACTCGCTGACGGTCGGCACCTCCGGCACGCGGACCTTCCGCAACGACACCAACTACACGATCAACGACCTGAGCACCGTCACCAGCCCGGTCACCTCCACCGCGACCGGCACCGCGACGTCCCCCGTGCGCGTCACCGTGACGATCTCCCACACCTGCGCGGAGGACCTGCGAATCCGCCTGCGCGGCCCGAGCGGCACCTGGTACACGCTCGACACCGCCGGCGGCTCAAGCTGCACCTCCTACGGCACCAGGAACTACACGGCCACCGTCAGCCAGCAGGCCGCCGGCACCTGGACCCTTGAGGTCTACGACGCCTACCGCCTCGACACCGGCTTCCTGGACTCCTGGAGCATCACCGTCTAACCGCCTGACCGTCTGCCCCGCCCAAGGGCGCGAGCACGACCCCGACCCCCGGGACCACCGCCCCACGGTCCCGGGGGTCCCTCATGCCCCCACCGCGGTATGGACCGCCGAGGGTCGCCCTGAAGAAGCGCGCCGAAGGCACCATGGGCGGCGGGTGGGGTCAGGCGGGGGGTGCTACCTGGGTGCGGGAGCGGACGCCCAGTTTGCGCAGGACGGTGGCGACGTGGCTCTCGACCGTGCGGGTCGACAGGAAGAGGACGTCGGCGATCTCGCGGTTGGTGCGGCCCAGGGAGACGAGGCGGGCCACCTCCGTCTCGCGCTGGGACAGGGCGCCGGCGGTTCGCGCGCGGGCGCGGGGGACCTGGTGTTCCAGGCCGATGTCCCTCAGGACGCGGCGGCAGCGGGCGGCGTCGTGGGTGGCGCCGAGCCGGCCGAAGCGCTCGGCCAGCTCGGCGAAGGCCGGCGGGGCGCCGCCGTCGCCCAGGGCGAGCCTGGCGCGTGCCTCGCACTCGCCCGCCCTGGCCGCCGCGTACGGCTGGGGCAGCGCGGCGTACGCCCGGCGGGCTCGGCCGAAGGAGCAGGCGGCGTCGGCGTGCCGTTGCTCGGCGGCGGCCAGCGCGCCCCTGGCGGCGTCCAGGGCGGCGTGCGCGGCGGGCGCGACGCGGCCGGCGATGCCCCGGGCGTAGTCGGCCACCAGCCCGGCCGCCGCCCGCACGCGCCCGGCGCAGGCCAGGGCGGTGACGGCGGACGGCACCAGGTGCGCCCCCCACACCCACACGCCCTTGCGCCGCAGCCGGGCCGCCGCCCGTTCGGCCTCCACGACCGCGCCGTCCATCGCGCCGCGCGCCAGGTGCAGGTCGATCAGCCCTCCCGCCGCGGCCAGCATGATCGGGACGTACCGGGTGTCGGGCGCGTCCATGCCCGCGCTGTGGAAGTGCTTGACGGCCTCCGCCCACTCGCCCGTCGCCAGGGCAAGCCCTCCCAGCACCAGCCAGACGTCCATCGCGATCAGCGGCGTCTCGGTGGCCAGCCCGCCCAGGGTGGCCGCGCGGGCGCCGAGGGACTCCCACCGCCCGGTCAGCCAGTCTCTGCGCACCGTGGACACGTCCAGCAGGTAGGCCGGGTACTCCGCCCCGGTCTCCAGGGCGAGCCGTCTGCCCTCCTCGGCGAACCGCTCGGCGGCGGCGTAGAGGCCGAGTGTGGTCGCCGAGTCGTGCAGGTTGCAGTACGCCCGCGCCACCTCGCGCCGGACGCCCGCGCGCGGGTCGTCCACCGGCAGCCTGGCGGCGATCGCGAACGCCTCCGGGGAGCCGGTCGTCATCTCCAGGGAGGCCCGGTTGGCCAGCACCGCGACCGCCAGCTCCGGCGTGTCGGCGCCCACCACCAGCGCCTCGGCGCGGGCCATCCACGTCCGGTGCTCCGCCAGCGACTCGGTGCCCCACTCGGGCATGGCCAGGCTGGCCCAGCCACGGGCCGCCTGTGTCGGGCGGTCGCTCAGCTCGGCGAGCGCCGCCCTGATCTCCGACCGCCCGGCGGCGGTGTCGCCCGCCTGGTTGGACAGCACGACGCCGAGGTTCAGCCGCGCCTCGCCGCGCGCGTCGGGGGACAGGAACCCGTCGCGCAGCACGTGGCGCAGCAGCCGCACCACCCGCTGGTAGGACAGGCCGGTCGCGGCGAAGCGGCTCAGCGTCAGCGCGAGCGGCCCGCGCTCGGACGCCGGCAGCCCGGGGTCGTCCAGCATGCCGCCGATCACCTCGATGGCCAGGGCGGTGTCGCCCAGCGCCGCGGCCTGGTGGGCGGCGGCCGTGCCGTGCCGCAGCCAGGCCTCGACGTCCCCGGCCTGCCGGGCATGGAACGCGAGCTGGACCAGGGGCGGCGCGTCCGTCTCGCCGAGCGCGGCCATCGCCCGCTCGTGCGCCGAACGGCGGTCGGGGCCGGGGATGGCGTCGTAGACCGCCTGCTGGGCCAGCGCGTGGCGGAAGCCGTACCGGTCGCCGGGGTGCTCGTGC
The DNA here is from genome assembly GCF_029846175.1 of Sphaerisporangium sp. TRM90804. GTDB lineage: Bacteria > Actinomycetota > Actinomycetes > Streptosporangiales > Streptosporangiaceae > Sphaerisporangium. Next base: position 141,885 of record NZ_JARWAC010000001.1, read on the forward strand.
AGCACCCCGGCGCGCAGCGCCTCGCCCAGCCCCGCGGGGTGGCCGCCCACGGCGGCGATCAGCCGCTCGGCAGCCGGGAGCCGCAGCACCGCGGCCGCGTGCACGGCGCTCACCCCCGCCTCCGACAGGGACGTCATGCGCTCGGCCATCGCCTCGCGCAGAAGCGCCGGCACGCCCGCGCGGTCGAGGGCGTCGGGCTCCTCCGCCTCGGCCAGTGACCGGACGACCTCCTCGACCACGAACGGGATGCCCGCCGTGCGCTCGTGCAGCCGGGCGACGAAGCGAGCGGGCAGGTCGGAGCGCTCCAGGAGCGCGCCCGCCAGGCTGCCCACGTCGGAGACGTCCAGCGGCGCCAACGGGAGCACCATGTGCGTGGTGTCGGGCTGATGGCGGTATGCCCGGCCCAGCAGGGCGGGGGCGGCGTCGTGGCTCTCCCGCCGGTACGTCACCACCAGCGCCAGCCCGGCGGGCGGCTGGTGGGCCAGGAAGCGCAGCAGGTCGCGGGTGCCGTCGTCGGCCCAGTGCAGATCCTCCAGCACCAGCACCGCGGGCCCGACGGCGGCGAGCAGCGCGCGGATGGCCCGGAACACCCGATGCCGCTCGGCGCGCGGATCGTCCAGCGGCTGTGGCGCCGGGGGCAACGCCCCGCCCAGCTCGGGAAGGTAGCCGCGAAGCGCGCCGGTCACGGGGTTGAGCTCCCGGGCCACGGGTAACCGGCCCTCGATGTCGCGCAGCGCCTCGAACACCGGCCCGTACGGGAAGGGCTCGCGGATCTGGTGGCAGTAGCCGAGCAGGACGGTGCGGTCGCCGGAGGGAAGGCGCCCGAGCGCCGCCCGGACCAGCCTGGTCTTCCCGATGCCCGCCTCGCCCTCGACCAGCACGACCGCCGGAGGACGTGTCATCGCGTCGACCAGCGAGCGAAGCTCAGAGGCGCGACCGACCACGGCGGGCGAGGACACGCTGCTCATCCACAGCTCCAAGGTACGGCTGGCAGGAACCCCAGCCACAGTTATCCTCGCCCCGCCGCCCAGGGTCAACCCTCACACGTAACAGGCATGTTGCGGGTCCAGTCAACCCCGCACACCCCAGGCGAATTCCGAATGCTCAGCAGCCGTATGACACGCGGAGTGACGGTATGTTTACTCTGTGATTACCAACGTTTACGTGGACGGGTTCAACCTGTACTACGGCTGCCTGAAGGGAACGCCGTACAAATGGCTCGACCTAGAGGCGCTCGCCGTGCGGTTGCTCCCGCATAACCGGATCAATCGCATTCGCTACTACACCGCGTGCATAGCTCCGCGTGAGGAGGATCCGGCCCAGCACCTTCGCCAGGAACTCTATCTCCGGGCCTTGGCGGCCAATCCGGTGGTGAGCATTCACCTCGGCCGTTTCCAGGTCACGACGGCCCGCATGCGACTGGCCCGCCCCCCGGTCACCGGCCCCAAGACCGCGGAGGTCCTCAAGGTCGAGGAGAAGGGCTCGGACGTGAACCTCGCCACCCACCTCCTCGCCGACGCCTTCAGAAAGGACTGCCGGGCGGCGGTGGTGATCAGTAATGACGCCGACCTGGCCGAGCCCGTTCGTCTCGTATGCCACGAACTCCGACTGCCGGTGGGAATCGTCAATCCACACCGTGTCCACCGGCGTAGCGTAAGCCTGGAAAGGGTGTCTCCCACGTTTTTCCGGCAGATCCGCCCTAGCGTACTGAAAGCCTGTCAGCTTCCCGAGAAGGTGATGGACGGGCAAGGCGCGATCTGTCGTCCAGAAAGCTGGTAGAAAAAATGCAAGGCCCCGCCCGAGGGCGGGGCCTGCTCCCACAAGCGCGTGGCCGGTGGGGCGATTGGTTCTAGTAAACCGTTTCGCAGCGTGTCTGTCAACTCACTTGGGGTGAGCGGTCGGGGCTCCTGAATGCACGGCCTTCAGGAGCCCCTTCGGGGCACCTGGGCACGGTAGGCCTCCAGGCGGTCGGCGAGTTCGCGGGGGCGCGACAGCATGGGGAGGTGGCCGGCGGCGATCTCGTCGGGGACGATGCCCAGGCGGTCGCGGACGACGCGGCGCATGAAGGCGGGCGGGAAGAAGAGATCCTCCGAGCAGAGCAGGAACCTGGTCGGCACGTCGGGCCAGGCGTCCAGCGGCCAGGGCTTCTCCATCGGGGTGCCCGACTGGTCGCGGGGCCTGCTTCTCAACCCCGCGGCGAGCTCCGGCGGCACGTCGTTGTAGAACAGCTCGTCGAAGTCGTCGCTCTCGTACGCACCGGTGTCGTCGCGCTCACGGTGCTCGCGCATCGCCTCCTGGTAGCCGGTGTTGGCCCACCAGTCGCCCGGCGGCTCGCCCGGGAGGGGCGGCATCGCCTGCAGCATCACCAGCAGGTCGACCGGCAGGCGCGCGCAGACCAGCGGGCCGGTGAACCCGCCCAGCGAGTGGGCGACCACGATCAGGCCGGTGCGGTCGCCGACGGCGGCGACCGCCGTGTCGACGTACTCGGGCAGCCCCGCTGCGTCGTCGTCGCACGGCAGGTCGACCGCGACGACGTCGTGACCGCGATCGCGTAGTTCGCCTTCGAGCAGGTGCCAGTACCAGGGGCCGCATCCGGCGCCGGGAATCAGGACATAGGTCGCCATGCTCAGCGCTCCCCGTGACGAAGCGCGCGGAACGGCAGGCCCCGGGATTCCGGCTGATAATCGAACATACGATCGATCCTAACGCAGTGCCGCGCGCGGGGGCGGCGGGTCGGGCGTTCTCGCGGCCTGTCCTGGCGCCGTTCCCGGCGCCCTCGCCGTCCGCCCTCTGTGACGCGGACTGGTCCGCGCCTTGCGTGAGCCCGCAACGACTCGTGACGCTACTTGCAAGAATTTACGGTCCACTCGCAGCTAAAGAACAAGGTTACGAAACTATTTCGCAGGAGCCTTGTGGAACGAGGCACGAGAGTCCTACTGTCACCTCACTCTCATGGCGTTTGCTCCGCCTCGAGCGTCTTCAGATGTTCACCCCCCGAGAGAAACGAGCATTCGATGTCACGGAGCATCACAGGAGCTGGGGCGAGGTGGCCGAGAAGGGCCGCGGCGACGCTCGCGGCGGCGGCCCTCGGTCTCGGGGTCGCGCCCGCCGGCCCGGCCGTCGCCGAGACGGGCGCGAAGCGCGCCGCGGCGCCCGTCGTGACGCGCGCCGGCCTCGACCCGTCGCTCGTCGCCGGCCGGGGGGCGAGCGTCAGGTTCCTGGAGCAGGAGGCGGAGAACGCCGCGACGAACGGCACGGTGATCGGCCCCGACCGCAGCGCCTACACGCTGCCCGCGGAGGCGTCCGGCCGCAAGGCGGTCAGGCTGACGCCGGGCCAGCACGTCGAGTTCACCCTGCCGGCCGCGGCCAACGCGATCACCGTGCGCTACAGCATCCCGGACGCCCCGGACGGCGGCGGCATCACCGCGCCGCTCAACGTCACGGTGAACGGCGCCGGCAAGAAGACCATGACGCTGACGTCGCAGTACGCCTGGCTGTACAACCAGTATCCGTTCTCGAACGACCCGAACGCCGACCTGCTGCACCCCGACTGGTGGATCACCGAGTGCGCCTGCGTGCCCAGCGCCACGACGCCGGCCCCGGTGATCACCAAGCCCTTCCGCCCGAACCACTTCTACGACGAGCAGCGTCTGCTGCTCGGCAAGACCTACCGCGCGGGTGACAAGGTGCGGCTCACGGTCCCCGCCGGCAGCAACGCCGCCTGGACGGTGGTCGACCTGCTCGACTCCGAGCTCGTCGGCGCGCCGCACGTGCGGCTCGTCGCCGCCAACGTGCTCGCGTTCGGCGCCGACCCGTCCGGCCGGCGCGACTCGGCGGGCGCGATCGACAAGGCGATCGCCTTCGCCAAGCGCAGCCGCCTCAAGGTCTACATCCCGCCGGGCACCTACCAGGTGAACCGCCACATCATCGTCGACGACGTGACGATCGAGGGCGCGGGCAACTGGTACACGATCATCAAGGGCCGCGAGGTCGCCCTGCCCGCCCCGGCGCCCGACGGCTCGGTGCACACCGGCGTCGGCTTCTACGGCAGGGACGCCGCCGACGGCGGCAGCCGCGACGTCCACCTCTCAGGCTTCGCGATCGAGGGCGACGTCCGCGAGCGCGTCGACACCGACCAGGTGAACGGCGTCGGCGGGGCGATGAGCGACTCCACGATCGACGGCCTGTACATCCGCCACACCAAGGTGGGCCTGTGGTTCGACGGGCCGATGAGCAACGTGCGGGTCACGAACAACATCATCGTCGACCAGGTCGCCGACGCCCTCAACTTCCACACCGGCGTCACCGACTCGGTCGTGGCCGGCAACTTCGTCCGCAACACCGGCGACGACGGCCTGGCCATGTGGTCGGACAAGACCGCCAACGCCCGAAACACCTTCGACCGCAACACCGTGCAGTCGCCGGTCCTCGCCAACGGCATCGCCATATACGGCGGCACCGACAACACCGTCTCGGGCAACCTGGTCGCCGACCCGGTCCGCGAGGGCAGCGCCATCCAGGTGGGCTCCCGCTTCGGCGCCGAGGCGTTCACCGGCGGCATGGGGATCAGGAACAACACGACGGTCCGGTCCGGCACGTACGAGCTGAACTGGAACATCGGCCTGGGGGCCATCTGGTTCTACGCGCTGGAGAAGAACATCGAGGCGAACATCCAGGTGGTCGGCAACCACTTCCTCGACAACACCTACAACGCGATCATGCTGGTCAGCGAGTGGGGCGTGAAGGACCTGTACTCGATCTCCAACGTCCACTTCAAGGACATCAGGGTCGACGGCACCGGAACCTCGGTGGTCAGCGCCCGCGTGAAGGGCTCCGCCACCTTCGAGAACGTGGACGCCCGCAACGTCGGCGCCGTGGGCGTCAACAACTGCGGCGCGTTCAACTTCCCGCCCACCGGCTCGGAGTTCTCGTTGACCGACCTCGGCGGCAACGACGGCGGCTGGCTCGCCCCGTGGCTGCTCCCCAACACCATCACGTGCGACGACCGCCCCCCGGTCGTCCCCCCGCCCGTCCCGTCCACCTGGTAAACGCTCAGCTAGGCCGTCCACCCGCCACCCCGACCGATCGGCTGCCCGGCAGAGCCCGGGCGGCCGATCACGGCGGCTCAGAGCCTCTCGATCTCCGTGAGATCGATGTCGATCTCGAAGGGCACTGTGAGCTGCAGCTTGTCGTGGTAGATGCCCATCGGGACGTACACCAGAGTGGCGGGGTCGAGTTCGTACACGTAGACCGTCGCCCGGTCGGCGTCCTGCTCCACCCGCCAGAAATGCCGAATCCCCGCTTTCGCGTACAGCTGCGGCTTGCGTTCCCGGTCGCGGATCTCGGAATCGGGGGTGACGACCTCGATCGCGATGACGACATCGGCCGCCTGGTACGCCGTGACCATCGGCCCCAGATCGGCTGTCGCACGGATGACGACCACGTCAGGCTGCGGACATTGCCGAGGCCCCAGGGCGACGCTCATCTCCCGGCGGAGCCGCAAGTCCTCTGGCAGGTTTCTGCGTAGTCCGTTCTCCAGAACGTAAAGCAACAGTGTGTGGAAGGAGGCTTGTGGGCTCACGAACACCAAGCTTCCATCGAGCAACTGTGTGTGTGCGGGCAAATCCGGAAAGTGGTCGAGGTCGCCGGCGGTGAAGCCCTCCGGCGGAGGTCTCAACCATCCGGCGCGTGCCGTTCTGTAGTGGTTTCGCTCCGGACTGTCATGGCTTCACGCTAGCAACAACGTCGGCTTCAGCCGGCGGGTTCGGCGGCATGTGTCCGGCGTCGTCGGACGCGTGAATCTCCCGGTCGGCCCCGGTTCCGCCGGGGGCCCGGCTGAGCGCTCCCGGGATCAGGCGGTGTGGAGGGCTGCGCGGACGGCGGGGGCCACCTCTTCGGCGAAGAGGCGGGACTGGCGTTCGCGGTCGCGGCCGGGCCAGTAGACGAAGGTGTTCATGCCGTAGGTGGTGTACAGGGTGGCTAGGGTCTCCACCCACAGTTCGGCGGGGCCGTTGAACATGTCGCGGCCGGCGGGGTCGATGAGGCCCATCACGTTGTAGAGGCGGACGATGCGGGACGGGTCGCGGCCGGCCTGCTCGGCCGACTCGGTGATCAGGTCGTTCAGCTCGGGGAGCCGCTGCGGGGGGACGTACGGGGCCGAGACCGACCAGCCGTCGGCCTTGGCGCCGACGAGACGCGCGGAGCGGGGGCCGGTGACGCCCAGCCAGACGCCGATGTCGTGGGCCGGCCTCGGGCCCGGCTTGACCCCGGGCAGCGTGTAGTGCTCTCCCTCGTAGGCGAAGGGCTCGCCCTTCCAGCTCGCCCGCAGGACGTCGATCGCCTCCGAGAGCGCGGCCCGCGCCTGCCCGGTGGTGCGCGCGGGCCCGCCCATGCCGTTGATCGCGTCGGCGAACGCGCCCGAGCCCAGGCCTAGCTCGAACCGGCCGCCGGAGAGGGCGTCCACCGTGGCCGCCTGCTTGGCGAGCATCGCGGGCGGGCGCAGCGGGAGGTTGGCGACGTTGGTGAAGAACCGCACGTTCGACGTCCTGGCGGCCAGCCAGGTGACGAGCGTGAAGGTGTCGTAGAAGCCGCCGTTGTAGGGGTGGTCCTGGACGCCGGCGTACTCGATGCCGGTCTCGTCGGCGATCTTGCTGATGCGTTCGGCGAACGCCAGGCCGCCCACGTTGGGGTCGACGTTGAGGCCGAACTGGACGGGTCGGGTCATGAGCCTTTCCTCTGGTCTGGCGGCGTGGCGATGCGGTCGAGCATCGCGGTGAGGCTGTCGTGCTCGGCGGGGGAGAGCTGGTCGAGCAGCGCGTCCTGGATCGTGCGCGAGTGCACCGGGACGGCGCGGCGGAACAGCTCGCGACCGGCGTCGGTGATGGCGACGAGCACCCCCCGCCCGTCGGCGGGGTCGGGCTCCCTGCGCAGCAGGCCCTGCTGCTCCAGCCTGATGATCATGCGGCTGAGGGACGGCTGCGTCAGCCGCACCGCCGGGAGCAGGTCGGCCGGCCGCAGTTCGGGCGGCTCCGCCTGCTCCAGCCGGAGCAGCACCTCGAACTCGTTGATGCTCAGCCCGCAGGCCCGCGTCAGCGCCGTGCCGAGGCGCTCGGTGATCAGCGCGTGCGCCGCGGTCAGCGCGGACCAGGCGCGGGCGCAGGCGTAGAGGTCGGTGTGGTCGGCCATGCCTCAGTGTCCAGGGATGTGCGTCATCGTGCGCAGGGTGCCGGAGATCTGCTCCTCCTCGTACCGCAGGTGGGCGAGCAGGTCGGCGGCGAGAGCCCGCAGCCCGCGGCCGAGGCGGTCGCGGTTGGCGGGGGAGTCGTCCCGGTAGAGCCCGTCGGCCGCGGCCTCGACCTCGTCGAGCTGGTCGGACACCTTCAGGTGGTCGGCCTCCAGCTGATCGACGACCGGGCCGAGCGCCGGGTTGCGCTCCCGCAGGGCCGGGAACAGCGACTTGCTCTCCAGCCGGTGGTGCAGGTGGACGAAGTTGCAGTACTGCAGGCAGTTGACGCGCAGCTGCCACAGGGGGCCGTTGGTGGCCAGCGACCGGAGCCCTTGGCGCACCTCGCTCGGCGGCAGGCCGTCGACCACCTGCTCGGCCATGGTGCTGACGGTACGCAGATCGCGTCTGATCATGTCGTGGACCCAGGTGAGCTGTGCCACCAGTGCCTCGCCCGCCGGGTTGGGAGCCCCAGAGTGTTGATACATGCGCATGTATATATCTTACAACAGTGGTGAGGCGCGACGGGACACGGGGGTTCGTGGGCGCCCCCGGGACCTCGGGACACGCCTAATATCGGCACGTGGAATGCCACCTACGGCGCCGGCCGGGCCTGTGAGGTGCGCCGGCCCGGCCGGGCCGCCGAAGCGGAGCGCGCCGGCGCTACGAAGCGCGCCGGTTGGCGGTCTGGGGCGGGGACTCGCCCGGCCCCGCCGTACGCTGCGGCGGCACCACGGGGGTCGGACGCACCAGGCCCAGGGCCACCACCTCGTTGGCGAGGCGGGTGCGGCGGTTGATGCCCTCCGGGATGCGGAACTTCTGGTACAGGCGCAGCAGGTGCTGCTTGACGGCGGCCTCGGTGACCACCAGGTCGTCGGCGATCTCCCGCGCCGTCGCCGGGGCGACGAACGCCTCGTCCGACAGGGCCGGGCGGCACAGGGACGTGAGGACGTCGACCTCCCGCCGGGTCAGCTCGGGCGCCGCCGCGCGGCGCAGCTCCACCTCGGGCGTGAAGTCCTCCCGGGGGATGCCGCCTACCCTGCACCTGGCGGCGCCGAAGGAGACGACGTCGCCGTCGTCGAGAACCCTCCGGGCGATCGGCCTGCCGTTCACCCGGGTGCCGTTGCGGGACAGGCCCAGATCAACGACATACAGGTACGGCCCGCGGCGGATGAACTCCGCGTGCAGTCGCGACACGCTCGGATCAGCCAGCCTGACGTCCACGCCCCGGCCTCGGCCGATCGTGGTGATCTCGGGGCGCAACGGGACCACCTCACCGGTGTCCTCGACGCGTATGAACGGCCCCTCCACGGCAGTTCCTCCCCAGGTAGCCCGCCGTTACTTCCGCTACAGCTCCGGCTTACCCAAACGAGGGGTTGGGGAATCGCCTTTGCCGTAACGAGAATCACTGCAGAAATTGGTCTGGACCTCCGCGGCCGGTTTTACCAGCTCACAGGTAGACTTCTGACGAAGATAAGCGGAGGAAACTACACATGGCGGACAACCCCACCAAAGGTCTCGCCGATGTCGTCGCCGCGTCCACAGCGCTGAGCGACATCGACGGCAAAGCCGGACGCCTCTTCTATCGTGGCTACGACATCCATGATCTCGCCGGCCGGACGAGCTTCGAAGAGACCGCCCACCTGCTCCAGCACGGCAGGCTCCCCTCACGCCGGCAGCTCGCCGACTACGGGGCCGAGCTGGTCCGCGGCCGCACGCTCGCGGCCCTGGTCGAGGCGAACATCGCCGAGATCGCGGAGAAGCAGGCCCCCATGGAGGCGCTGCGCACCCTGGTCTCCCTCGCCGGCGGCGAGGATCCCGACAAGGACTCCAACGAGGCGGACGCCAACTGCCGCAAGGCCGCGCGCCTGACCGCGCAGCAGCCCATCCTGGTCGCGCGCTACCAGGCGGCCCGCACCGGCGGCACCGCCCGCGAGCCCGACCCGTCCCTCAGCATCGCGGCGAACTTCCTGATGCAGATCACCGGTCGTGTCCCCGACCAGCACGAGGTCGACGTCTTCGACGCCTGCCTCGTCCTGCACGCCGACCACACCATGAACGCCTCGACGTTCGCGGCGCGGGTGTGCGCGGCCACCCTGTCGGACATGCACTCGGCGATCGTGGGCGCGATCGGCACGCTGAAGGGCCCCCTGCACGGCGGCGCCAACGAGCAGGTCATGCGGACGCTGGAGAGCATCCCCTCCGACGGCGTGGCCCGTGTCGTGCGGGAGAAGCTGGCGAACGGCGAGAAGATCATGGGCTTCGGCCACCGGGTCTACAAGACCGAGGACCCCCGGGCGACCCACCTGCGCAAGATGTCGCGGGAGCTCGGCGAGGCCCGTGGCGACGACACCTACTATCGGATGTCCAAGGAGATGGAGGAGGTCGTCTTCGCGGAGAAGGGTCTGTACCCGAATGTCGACTTCTACGCCGCGACGGTCTACCACTACCTTGGCATTCCGACGGATCTGTTCACCCCGGTCTTCTCCGTGAGCAGGATGGCCGGCTGGACGGCTCACGTGATCGAGCAGCACGCCGACAACCGGCTGATCCGTCCCGACAGCGAGTACATCGGCGAACGCGACCAGAAGTGGACACCGATTGACGAACGGTAAGGCGTGGTGGCCGTACCTGCTGGTCCTGGCGGGCGCGGCCGTCGGCCTCGGATCGATCGCGATGGGCCTGCCCGCATGGGCGGGCTCATTGATCGTTGCCGTGGCGGTGCTGGTCGGCGCCCTGCTGCGCCTGGTGACCCCGGGCCACCACGAGAGCATGCTCGCCATCCGGCGCCGGCGCACCGACGCCGTGACGTACGGGCTGCTCGGCACCGTGCTGGCCCTGGTGGCCGTCAGCCTGACCGTGCCCCGGATCTTCGGGTAGGCGGAGGGCGTCCGGGCCGCGTCGGGTAGCCTCAACCGCCACCGACTTCGCAAAAAGGATTGTCTGCTCAGTTGTAGAAGGGGAACCCCAAGCATGCCCAAAATCAAGGTAGCGGGTCCCGTCGTCGAGCTTGACGGCGACGAGATGACCCGGATCATCTGGCAGTTCATCAAGGACCAGCTGATCCTGCCCTACCTCGACGTCGACCTGAAGTACTACGACCTCGGCATCGAGCACCGGGACGCCACCGACGACCAGGTGACGATCGACGCCGCCAACGCCATCAAGGAGCACGGCGTCGGCGTGAAGTGCGCCACCATCACCCCGGACGAGGCCCGCGTCGAGGAGTTCGGCCTCAAGAAGATGTGGCGGTCGCCGAACGGCACGATCCGCAACATCCTCGGCGGCGTGGTGTTCCGCGAGCCGATCATCATGTCGAACGTGCCGAGGCTGGTGCCCGGGTGGACCAAGCCGATCGTGATCGGCCGTCACGCCTTCGGCGACCAGTACCGCGCCACCGACCTCAAGGTGCCGGGCGAGGGCAAGCTCACCCTGACCTTCACCCCGAAGGACGGCTCCGAGCCGATCGAGCTGGACGTCTACGACTTCCCCGGCCCCGGTGTCGCCATGGCGATGTACAACGTGGACGAGTCGATCCGCGCGTTCGCCCGCGCCTCGATGCGCTACGGCCTCGACCGCGGCTTCCCGGTCTACCTCTCGACCAAGAACACGATCCTGAAGGCCTACGACGGCCGCTTCAAGGACATCTTCGCCGAGGTGTACGAGAGCGAGTTCAAGGCCGACTTCGAGGCCGCCGGCCTGACCTACGAGCACCGGCTCATCGACGACATGGTCGCCGCCGCGCTGAAGTGGGAGGGCGGCTACGTCTGGGCCTGCAAGAACTACGACGGCGACGTGCAGTCCGACACCGTCGCGCAGGGCTTCGGCTCGCTGGGGCTGATGACCTCGGTGCTCATGTCGCCCGACGGCCGCACGGTCGAGGCGGAGGCCGCCCACGGCACGGTGACGCGTCACTACCGCCAGCACCAGAAGGGCAACCCGACCTCCACCAACCCGATCGCCTCGATCTTCGCCTGGACGCGTGGCCTGGCCCACCGCGGCAAGCTGGACAACCAGCCCGAGGTGACGGCGTTCGCCGAGACGCTGGAGCGGGTCTGCGTCGAGACCGTCGAGGGCGGTCAGATGACCAAGGACCTCGCCCTGCTCGTCGGCGGCGACGCCAAGTGGCTCACCACCCAGGACTTCCTCGCCGCCCTGGACGAGAACCTGAAGAAGAAGATGGCCGTCTGACCGGCGCGGACATCGTTCGGGCCGCCCTGCCGGGTCGATCGGCGGGCGGCCCTGTCGCGTCACGCGGGCACGTCCGCCGCCCCGCCTGCGCCGGCCCGGGGGCCGGGCGCGCGGAACCGGAGGTCACGGCGTGGTCTCGTATCCCTGCGGGACGGCAAAGGCCCCGTAAAGTTCTACTGGTCGAGACTCACGGAATCACGGGGACAGGGATGCCGGAACTCGGGCCGCTCGGACGGGGTGATCCGAGGCAATTGGGCCCCTTCCGACTCACCGGCCGCATCGGGGAGGGCGGTCAGGGAGTCGTCTACCTAGGCGAGGACGACGCCGGAGAGCGTGCCGCGGTCAAGCTGCTGCACGTCAAGTTCTCCGGCGACCTCACCGCGCGGTCGCGCTTCGCGCGCGAGCTCAAGGCGGCCGAGCGGGTCGCCTCGTTCTGCACGGCCCGGGTCATCGCCGCCGACCTGGAGGGTGACACGCCCTACATCGCCAGCGAGTACATCGACGGGCGCTCGCTGCGCGACACCGTCGAGGCCGGCGCGCCGTTGTCGGGCGCCCGGCTGGAGCGCCTGGCGGTCGGCACGGCCACGGCGCTGACGGCCATCCACCACGCGGGCATCGTGCACCGCGACTTCAAGCCCGACAACGTGCTGATCGCGGCCGACGGGCCGCGGGTGGTCGACTTCGGGATCGCGCGCCTGCTCGACTCCACCGGCACGATCACCAGCAGGGCCGTCGGCACGCCCGCGTACATGGCGCCCGAGCAGATCTCCGGCGGCGAGGTCGGCCCGCCCGCCGACGTGTTCGCCTGGGCCGCGACCGTCGTGTTCGCCGCCACCGGCACGGTGCCGTTCGGCGGCGGCTCCATCGCGGTGGTCCTCAACCGCGTGCTCAACCACGAGGTGGACGTCGCCGCGCTGCCCGAGCCGCTGCGCGGCGTGGTGCGCGCCTGCCTCGACAAGTCGCCGGCCGCGCGGCCCACGGCCGACCAGATCCTGCTGCGCCTGCTCGGCCGCCCGGACGACCTGGGCGCGTCCCGGGCGGTGCTGAGCGAGGGCGCCGAGCTGGCCGGCCGCGAGACGCTGGGCCGATCGGCGCAGGCCCCGGCCGGTCGGGCCGGGGGAGCCGCCGTCCGCCCTCCGCACGCGACCGGCGTACCCGCCGGGCCCGGCGGGTACGCCGGCCCCTCCGTGCCGGGCGGGCCACCCCACGCGTCCGCCCAGGGCCCGGGGTCGCACCCGGCCGGCGCCGGGCTCGTCGCCGGCCCGGGTGCCCCCTTCCGGCCGGAGCCGGCGGCCACCGGCGTCCCCACGGCGGTCGCCGTCGACGGCGCCGCGCCGCGCCGTCCCCGCAGGCGCGTGTGGGTCGTGGCGGCGGCGCTGGTCGCGACGCTGCTCGCGGGGGTGGGAGCGGTGGCGCTGCTGCGGCCCGACCTGTGGCCGCAGGGCGTGCGCGGCGGCGTCGACAGCGCGAGCGTGCCCAGCCGCGGACCGGTGGACACCCCCACGTACTCCTCGCTGGTCGACAAGGTGGCGGCCGCCGGGAGCCTGACCATCGCCATGCGCGACTACCTGCCGGGCGTGGCCCTGGACGACACCGACGGCTGGCAGGGGTTCGAGGTGGACGTCGCCACCTACGTGGCCGAACGGCTCGGCGTCCCCCGCGGCCGCATCTCCTTCCGGGCCACCAGCAAGGCCGAACGGCTGGGGCTGCTCGACTCTGGCGAGGTCGACCTGGTGATCGCGACGTACTCGATGAACGCCGACGACCCGGTGACGTTCGCCGGCCCGTACTACCAGGCCCATGTGGACGTGCTCGTGCGTGACGGCGACCCCATCACCAAGCTGTCCGACCTGCGGGGCCGTGTCCTGTGCTCGCCCGCGTCCAACGCCTCGGTGGGCATGGTGCAGGACGCCGTCAAGGTGCGGGTGGTCGCCGCGGAGAACTACTACGAATGCATGGTGAAGCTGGGGCAGGGCCTCGTGGACGCCGTCCCCGGGGACGACCTGCTGCTCGCGGGCTTCGCCAACCGGGAGAACATCCGCTACAAGGTGCTGGGCGCCGAGCTGAGCGACGAGCGGTACGCGGTGGCGGTCCGCAGGGGGGACGTCAGGGCGTGCCGGGCGATCAACGACGCCATCACCGGCATGTACGAGGACGGCACGGTCGCGGGCCTGCTGAAGAAGCACTTCGGCAAGGTCGGCTTCCGGGCGGAGACCAAGCGGCCCGCCCCGGCCAGGTGCCGTTGACCGGGTAAATACTTTTTTGCCCGTCACTGGGATTGGCCTTCACCGGGGGGCGCGTGTCGGGATGGGCGCGCCGCGGCGGCCCGGGCGTTCAATTGAGCTCGAACGCATGGGGGTCGCACATCAATGGGTCTGTTCACGGCGGGCACGGCCGCCGGCCTGGTCACGGTCTTGGTCTTCGCCGGCGCCGCCGCGCCGGCGGTCGCGCGCACCGCGCCGCCGGGCGGGTGGGGAGGGGCCGACCTGTCGGTGAGCGTGGCCGCCTCGCCCCCGGTGGCCCAGCCGGGGCAGTGGCTGTCGTACCGCGTCGAGGTGCGCAACTCCGGGCCCGGTGACGCGGTGATGCCCGTGCTGACCGTACGCGTGCCGGGCGAGGTCGACATCGTCGACGTGGACGTCTCCTCCTGTCACCCGGGGACGTCGCGCCGGGTGGTGGTCTGCCCGTCGGCGTCGGACATCCGGCCGGGGGACGCCGGGTTCCTCACCGTCGTGGGCGTGGTGCGCACGGCCGCGCGCGGGCCGTTGCACGCCGTCGCACGCCTGTCGTCGGAGGTGGTCGACGACAACGAGGCCGACAACCGCGCCGAGGTGGTCACCCGGGTCGACGAGGGCGCCGACCTCGCCGTGCGGCTGTCGCGCCCGGCGGGCGGGGCCGGGCCGGGGCGGCGCCTCACGGTGCGCGCGTCGGTGCGCAACAGCGGCCCGCGGACGGTGCGGGACGGGCGCCTGGACCTCACCGCCGGGAAGGCCCGCCTCCTCACGGCGCGCGGCGCGCGGTGCCGGGCACGCCGGGGCGCCGTGGGCTGCGCCCTGCGGCCGATCAGGCCGGGGGCGGACGGGACGCTCAGCCTCGACTTCCGCATGCCGAGCCGTGGGACGTCCGAGGTGAAGGCCGAGGTGTACTCCGTACACCTGGGTGACCGCCGCCCGGCCAACAACCGCGTGAGCCTGCGCGTCGCCCCGTGAACCCGGGCCGCGCCTGCGTTCCCGGCCGGGTTCTCACGTCCCGCCCCCCGTCCGGGTTCGCGGGAGGACTACGGCGCGCTCGCGGTGCACACCGGGGGAGCGGGCTCGCGGCCCGTCGTGGTCGTGGCGAACCCCGCGCCGACCGCCCCCAGGGCGGCGGCCAGCACGATCAGGCCGCCCAGCGCCACCTTCACCACCAAAGGTGAGAAGTTTCCAGCTTTGACCACGGGGAGATCTCACCATAGATGACGCAGAGAGAGGGCCCTTTCGCAGAACGTGATTCCAATTCGCGTCCGGCGGCGGGCCGCGCCGGCCGGCTAGCGGTTCATCGCGGCCCAGGCGTCGGCGACGATGGACCGCAGGCCCGAGTGCTCGGGCTTCCAGCCGAGCTCGCGCTGGATGCGGTCGGAGGAGGCCACCAGCACCGCCGGGTCGCCGGCCCGGCGCCCGCCGACCACGGCGGGGACGGGGTGGCCGGTGACCTCCCGGCAGGTCGTGATGACCTCCTGCACCGAGAAACCGCTGCCGCTGCCGAGGTTGTAGATCGTGTGCGCGCCCGGACGGCAGGCGTCCAGCGCCAGCAGGTGGGCCCGCGCGAGGTCGCTGATGTGGATGTAGTCGCGCACGCAGGTGCCGTCGGGGGTGGGGTAGTCGGTGCCGAAGACGTTCACCGACTCCCGCAGCCCGAGCGCGACGGCCAGCACGTTGGGGATCAGGTGGGTCTCGACGGTGTGGCGCTCGCGGTAGACGCGGCCGTCGGCGCCGGTGTGGGCGCCGGCCACGTTGAAGTAGCGCAGGCTGACCGCGCCGAGGCCGTGCAGGCCGGCGTAGGCGGTGAGCGCGGTGTCGACGGCGAGCTTGGAGGCCCCGTACGGGTTGGTCGGCCGGGTGGGGTCGGTCTCCACGATCGGCGTGCTCTCGGGCTCGCCGTAGGTGGCGGCGGTGGAGGAGAACACGATGCGGCCCACGCCCGCCGAGCGCATGGCGTCCAGGAGCGCGAGGGTGCCGCCGAGGTTGCTCGCCCAGTAGAGGCCGGGCTTCTCGACCGACTCGCCGACCAGCGACTTGGCGGCGAAGTGCAGCACGCCGTCGAAGCCCTGCTCCAGGACGCCCGCCGCCTCGGTGATCGAGCCCTTGACGAACGCGGCCTCCGGGGGGACGGCGTCGGCGTGACCGGTGGAGAGATCGTCGAGGACGGTGACATCGTGGCCGGAGTCGACGAGCTGTGCCGCGACGGCGCTTCCGACGTAACCGGCTCCTCCGGTCACCAGCAGCTTCACGTTTCTCGCACCTTTCCGTTCGGTTGTGTTTGATCCTGTTCGAAGTTGTTCGTCCGCTGCCCAGCTTACGCGCCTCTGAGTGAACCGGTGGTGGGCACCAGCCGGTACCCTGTCAGATCATCCTGTGACCTCACGCGAACGGACATCACCGACGTGCCCAACGTCGCCGCGAACATCGCCCTGGTCCTCGTCTTCGTCCTGATCGGCGGCTTCTTCGCCGCCGCCGAGATGGCCATGGTCTCCCTGCGCGAGAGCCAGGTGCGCCGGCTGGCCGAGCAGGGCCGGCGCGGTGCGTACGTGGCCCTGCTCGCCCGCGACCCCAACCGGTTCCTGTCGGCCGTCCAGATCGGCGTGACGGTGGCCACCGCGCTGTCGGCCGCGGTCGGCGCCGACACCCTCGCCCGCCAGCTCGAACCCGTCCTCGCGGGCACGGTGCCCGCGAGCCTCAGCCGGCCGCTCTCGCTGGTGCTCGTGACCCTCGCGATCTCCTACGTCACCCTCGTGCTCGGCGAGCTGGTGCCCAAACGGCTCGCCCGGCAGCGCGCCGAAGGGCTGTCGCTGATGGTGGCGCCGTTCCTCGACTGGGTGGCCCGCCTGTCGCGGCCGCTGATCTGGGTGCTGTCCAAGTCGACCGACGGGGTGGTCCGCCTGCTGGGCGGCGACCCCGACGCCGACCGCGCCGCGATGACCACCGAGGAACTGCGCGACATGGTGGTGGGCCACGAGGACCTGACCCAGGACGAGCGCGACCTGATCAACGAGGTGTTCCAGGCCGGCAAGCGCCACCTGCGGGAGGTCATGCTGCCGCGCACCGAGGTGGAGTTCATGGCCATGGACACCCCGCTGGCCGAGGCCGCCGTGCTGGCGGCGGCGATGCCGCACTCGCGCTTCCCGGTATACCGCGACGGCTACGACGACATCGTGGGCTTCGTCCACGTCCGCGACCTGCTCGACCCGGTGCTCATCGGGCGCATCGAGCCGATCAGCGAGCTGGTGCCCATCAGGCCCGTCAAGCTGCTGCCCGCGACCAAACGCGTGATCGCCACGCTGACCGAGATGCGCGACGACGGCCAGCACCTGGCCATCGTCGTCGACGAGTACGGCGGCACCGCCGGCATCGTCACCATGGAGGACCTGGTCGAGCAGCTCACCGGCGACATCCGCGACGAGTACGACACCGACGGGCAGTCGGTGCGACGCGTCGCCGGGGTCGTGGAGATCGAGGGGCTGGTCAACCTCGACGCCTTCGCGTCCGAGACGGGCATCCAGCTCGACGAGGGCCCCTACGAGACGCTCGGCGGCTACGTCATGGCCGCGCTGGGCCACCTTCCCGAGGTCGGCGAGCGGGTGCAGCGGCCGGGGTACACGCTGGTGGTCACCGAGATGGACGGCCGCAGGGTCGCCCGGGTGCGGGTGATCAGGACGGCGCGCGCCGAGCCGTCGGCCGACCCCGCCGCCGAACCCCCGGCGAAGTCGCCGACGACCCCCGAGTCCTGACAGAATCGGGAGCTATGGCCCGACCCCGTGTTCTCTCCGGCATCCAGCCGACCGCCGACTCCTTCCACCTCGGCAACTTCCTGGGCGCCGTACGCCAGTGGATCGGCATGCAGGAGACGCACGACGCGTTCTACTTCATCGCCGACCTGCACGCGATCACCGTGCATCCGGCGCCCGCCGAGCTGCGCCGCCGCACCCGCGTCTCGGCCGCCCAGCTCTTCGCGGCCGGCCTCGACCCCGAGCGCAGCACGCTGTTCGTGCAGAGCCAGATCCGCGAGCACAGCGAGCTGGCCTGGGTGCTGATCTGCAACACCGGCATGGGCGAGGCCGCGCGCATGACCCAGTTCAAGGACAAGTCGGCGAAGTTCGGCGAGAGCTCGGCCGGGGTGGGGCTGTTCACCTACCCGATCCTCCAGGCCGCCGACATCCTGATGTACCAGGCCGACCAGGTGCCGGTGGGCGCCGACCAGAAGCAGCACCTGGAGCTCACCCGCGACCTCGCCCAGCGCTTCAACAGCCGGTACGGCCCGACCTTCACCGTCCCGTCGCCGTACATCCCCAAGGAGGTCGAGAAGATCGCCGACCTCCAGGACCCGCTGGCGAAGATGTCGAAGTCCTCCTCCAGCCCGCAGGGCATCCTGGAGGTGCTGGAGGAGCCGCGCGTGCTCACCAAGAAGATCATGCGCGCGGTCACCGACACCGGCACCGAGGTCGTGGCCGATCCCGAGAACAAGCCGGGCGTCACGAACCTGCTGCGCATCCAGTCGGCGCTGAGCGGCACGCCCGTCGCCGAGCTGGAGGCCCGTTACGTCGGCCAGGGCTACGGCGCCCTGAAGAAGGACGTCGCCGAGGTCGTCGTGGACGCCTTCGCGCCCATCCGCGAGCGCACCGAGAAGCTGCTGTCCGACGAGGCCGAGCTCGACCGCCTGCTCGCGGTCGGGGCGCGCCGCGCGGCGGCCGTGGCCCGCGAGACCATGGAGGCCGTCCGCGACCGCGTCGGCTTCCTGCCCGTGCCAAGCCGCCCCGAGAGCGACGTCTGACCCACCCCCCGGCGGCCCGCGAGGGCGCGGCCGGCTCCGTGCTCCTCAGCGCCCGCCCCGGCCCGCGCCGTGACCGTTCGGTGCCCGGGGTGGTCGCATGCTTCCTACCTGGCGGGTAGGTGGGCAGCATGGGAAGCGTGTGGGCGTCGGTGGCGCGGTACGTCGAGGTCGTCAAGGCGTGGGGCCGTAACCGGACCGAGCACTTCCGGGTGCGCTGGCCGTGGTTCGACCACCTGCTCCGCACGGTGCACCGCTACCAGACCCGGCACGGCGACCGGCTGGCCGGCGCGGTCACCTACTTCGCGTTCCTGTCGTTCTTCCCCGTGCTCGCGCTCGGCTTCGCCGTGGCCGGGTACGTCGTCTCGATCAACGCCGCGGCGGAGGAGACCCTGATCGCCGCGGTGAACCAGCAGCTTCCCGGGCTCGCCGACAGTCTGAACATCAAGGAGCTCTCCGACGCCCGCGCCGGTGCCGGGGTCATCGGCCTGCTGGGCCTGCTGTACGCGGGGATCGGCGCCGTGGACGCGCTGCGCGAGGCGCTGCACGACATCTCCGACAGCCGCGAGGCGCCGACGAACTGGTTCGCCGGCCGCGGCCGCGACCTGGTCGCGCTCGTGCTGATCGGCCTGACGTTCGTGCTGTCGGTGTCGGTCGGCGGCTTCGCCAACGCGGCCACCAGCACGGTGCTGGGCTGGTTCGGGCTGGCCGCGACGCCGCTCGCCGTCTTCCTGGTCTGGGTGGCGGGCCTGCTGATCAGCATCGCGGCCGACATGCTGGTGTTCCTGGTCATCCTCGGCTGGCTGGGCAAGGTCGGCAAGTCGCTCAAGACGCTCCTGCGGGGCGCGCTGGTCGGCGCGGTGGGGTTCGGCGTGCTGAAGCTGGCGGCGACCCTGCTGCTCGCTCACACGCTCACCAACCCGGTCTACGGCGCGTTCGCCCTCGTGGCCGGCCTGCTGCTCTACATCAACTTCTCCGCGCGCTGGATCATGTACACGGCGGCGTGGACGGCGACCGCCGAGGGCGCGCCGCCGCCCGAGCCGTCGCCGGTCCCCACCAGCGAGTACGTCTGAGCGGCCTCAGTCGGGGCCGGGGGCGGCCGGGGTGGGCGCGGCGTCGCGCCCGGCGCGCGCCCGGCGGCGCATGCCGTACATCAGCCAGGCGGCGCCGCCGAGCGCGCCGACGACCAGCACCAGGATCCCGGTGTCGAGCCCGGTCCTGCCGGCCGCCAGCGGCTCGGGCGTGCTCACCGGCGCGGGGGTGGCGGGGCCGCCGACCGGCTTGGTGGGCTTGGCCTTGGGCACCGGGCCGACGAGCGTCCCGACCGGCGCCACCTGCCCCCGGGCGGCGAAGCCCCAGTCGAGCAGGTCCTTGACCTCGTCCCAGAACGAGCTCTCGTGGCGCATGACCGAGACGATGATCGTGTGGCCGTCGCGTCTGGCGGCGCCGACGAAACTGCCCATGGCCTTGCTGGTCCAGCCGTTCTTCACGCCGATCATCCCGGCGTAGCGGCCCAGCAGCCTGTTGTGGTTGGCCATCTCGTAGTGCTTGCCGCCCGGCGCGGGGAACTTGGCCGTCTTGGTGCCGACGTACTCGCGGAAGTCGCCGTTCGCGAGCCCGGCCCGCGCGATCAGCGCCAGGTCGTAGGCCGAGCTGCTCTGCCCGGGCTTGTCCAGGCCGTTGGGGGTCTTGGCCACGGTGTCGAGCGCTTGCAGCCGCCTGGCCTCGGCGTTCATGTCGGCGAGCGTCTTGGCCACGCCGCCGTTGGTCTCGGCGAGCGCGACGGCGGCGTCGTTGCCCGAGACCATCATGAGCGCCCTGAGCAGGTCGTGGACCTTGTAGATGCGGCGCGGGGTCAGCCCGACCGCGCTGCCCTCGACGTTGCAGGCCTCCTGGCTGGGTTTGACGATCTTGTCCTTGTCGAGCTTGGGGATGAGCGTGAGGGCCGTCAGCGCCTTGAGCGTGCTGGCGGGAAGGTAGCGGCCGTGTGGGTCCTTGGCGGCCAGCACCTGGCCCGTGTCGGCGTCGGCGACCACGAAGGAGGACGCGCCGGCCTTGGGCAGCGGCCGGGCGCCGGGGGCCACCACGACGCCGCGCTGGCCCATCAGCGGCCCGCCGACCGGGGCGGTCTCGTGCTCGGAGGCACGCGCGGCACCGGGAGCCATGAATGTCAGGCTCCCGGCCAGCGCGACCGCGCTGAGGGCTGTTACGCGCTTCATCACCATAGGGAACTCAGCGTAACTTTGTCGCTTTTCAGGTGGGGCAAGACACGACAAAGATCGTGAATGTGCTGGTCAGTAAGGCGAGCGGTAGCATGGAGGAGGTGATGATGACAAGACGCGTCGCGGGGTTCCTGCTGGCCCTGGCGGCTTTCATGGTTTTCGAGTGGATCAATCTCGGATACAACCTCGCCGACGGTCACCCGACGTCCTTCTACGTGGTCCACGGCATCCTCATCGGCGTCAATCTCGTCCTCGCCTTGCTGGTAGGGGGGCTGGGCTGGCGGGCCTGGCGTGCCGCGCGGCGCGCCGACCGCATATAAGCCGCCGCTCCTGGGCAGTGATGGTAAACGACCGTTTTGAGGTTCGCCATGCATGCGTGGGCGCCATCTCCCCTTTGGCGCCGAGAGGGCGGAAAGCCAGCTGCCTGGCGTACTGAGGGGGCCGTACGGGTTGGCCGGTTACGCCGCGAAGCGGAAACTCGGCCTGAGAGTATTGCGGTTGGAGGCATGCTGTGGCGATCGAGTTCAATCCATCTCGCGGCCCCACGCTGGGCGTGGAATGGGAACTCCAGCTTGTCGACACCCGCACCCGCCGCCTCCGGCAGGACGCCCGCCAGGTGCTTGAGGCGGTCCCCGAGCTCAGCGAGGTGCCCCGGCCCAAGGTCATGCACGAGCTCATGCAGTCGCAGCTCGAAGTGATCACCGACGTGAGCCACACCGTCTCGGAGGCCGTGAACGACCTCCGGACGACCATCGGCAGGCTCCGCGAGGCCGTCCAGCAGCGCGGCATGGCCCTGGCCTGCACGGGCACGCACGCGATCAGCGACTGGCGCGAGGCGGTGTACGCCCCGGTCCAGCGGTACACCGAGCTGATCGAGGAGATGCAGTGGCTGGCATGGCGCATCCAAACATTTGGCGTACATGTGCACGTCGGCGTGCGGGAAAGGGATAAAGTCATCCCCATCGTCAACGCCCTCGCGGCCTACCTGCCGCACTTCCTGGCGCTGACGGCCTCCAGTCCATACTGGGGCGGGCAGGACACCGGCCTCGCCTCCAGCAGGGCAATCGTGTTCGGCGCGCTGCCTACAGCCGGTCCGCCGCAGATGCTGGCTGACTGGGCCGAGTTCGAAGAGTACATGGACACCCTGAAGCGGGCAGGCACCATCAAAAGCATCAAAGAGGTGTGGTGGGATATCCGCCCGCATCCCGACTTCGGCACGATTGAGATTCGAATGTTCGACGGTATACCGACCCTGAGAGAGGTCGGGATGGTGACGGCGTTGTCGCAGTGCCTGGTCCAGCAGTTCGACCAGCAGCTCGACCGCGGGTACCGGCTTCCGCATCCCGCTCCCTGGGTCGTGCGCGACAACAAGTGGCGGGCCACCCGCTACGGGCTGGACGCCTTCGTGATCACCGACGACCACGGGTCGACGGCGCCCGTCCGCGACCTGCTGTACGAGCTGACACGCGAGCTGGCGCCGATGGCCGAGCGCCTGGGCTGTTCCGACGAGCTCGCGGTCGTCAACGACGTCGTCGAGCAGGGCAACTCCTGCGAGCGCCAGCGAGCCATACTCTCCGGAGGCGGCAGCCTCGACGACGTCGTGGACGCGACCATCGCCGAGCTGGAACACGACCGCTTCGTCACCACCAACCTGAAGACGTCGAACGGGGCGATAGGTCATGCCGGCACGTGATCTGCGGGACTCGCTGGGCGCGTTCCTGGCGCTGCACTCCGAGTCCCTCATCGGTTTCCGCCGCGACCTGCACGCCCACCCCGAGCTGGGATTCGTGGAGCACCGCACCACCGAGCGCATCGGCGAGCGCCTCACCGCCATCGGCCTGTCGCCGGCCGTCCTGCCCCGGGGCACCGGCCTGATCTGCGACATCGGCAGCGGTGACGGCCCCACCGTCGCGCTGCGCGCCGACATCGACGCGCTGCCCCTGCAGGACGAGAAGGAAGTCCCCTACCGCTCCACCGTCGCCGGGGTGTGCCACGCCTGCGGCCACGACGTCCACACGGCGATCATCCTCGGCACGGGCATGTTCCTCGCCCAGCAGGCCGCGCTCGGCCTGCTGCCCGGCCGGATCCGGCTGATCTTCCAGCCCGCCGAGGAGGTCATGCCCGGCGGCGCGCTGAAGGTGCTGGAGGCCGGCGGCATCAGCGGCGTCGACCGCATCTTCGGCCTGCACTGCGACCCCCGCATCGAGCTCGGCCAGGTCGGCCTGCGCGTCGGCCCCATCACCGGCGCCTGCGACAAGGTCAGCGTCCGGGTCGCCGGCCCCGGCGGCCACACCGCGCGTCCGCACCTCACCGCCGACCTCGTCTTCGCGCTCGCCAAGATCGTCACCGAGCTGCCCGCCGCGCTCAGTCGCCGCGTCGACCCCCGCTCGTCGCTGTCGCTGGTGTGGGGCCGGGTCCAGGCCGGTTCGGTGGCCAACGCGATCCCCGACGACGGCCTGGCCGAGGGCACGATCCGCTGCCTGGACGAGCAGGCCTGGCACGAGGCGCCCGACCTGTTCAAGGCGCTGCTCGACTCGGTGGCCGTCGCCTACGGCGTCGAGGCCGAGATGAACTACATCCGCGGCGTCCCGCCCACGATCAACGAGGTCACCAGCGTCCAGATGCTCCGCGACGCCGCCGAGGAGATCCTCGGCCCCGACTCCACCGTCCCCACCCCGCAGTCGCTCGGCGGCGAGGACTTCGGGTGGTACCTGGAGTCGGTGCCCGGCGCGTACGCCCGGCTGGGCGTGCGTACGCCGGGGGACACCAGCAGGCTCGACATCCACCAGGGCACCTTCGACGTCGACGAGCGGTGCATCGCGGTGGGCGTCAGCGTGATGGCGGCGACCGCCCTCACCGCCCTCTGGGACGGCCGCATCACCGCCGCCGACGCCGGGGCCGTCCACCCCGTGGGGGCATGACGGGCGGTTTCGCAGGTCACGAGGCGGCCTGAGCTGCATAACGGACCTATTGCGGAGCCTGTTGCCGTTTGGGCCAGCACCGGTCGAACAACTATCTTCCGTGCAGGGTTGCCGTGCGTTTCTCTTCGCGCGTGCACACGAGATGGACGGCGAAGGCACGGAAGGAGTCACCTTGCTGCGCACTCACGCAAGCAAGCTGGCCGCCACCACCGCGGTTGGGGCCATGCTCATGGCTCTCGCGGCCTGTGGCGGGGACAGCGGTTCGAGCGCGGCGACGCCGGCGGCGTCGGGCGCGTCCTCGGCGGCGCCCGAGGGCGCCAAGGTCGGGCTGGCGTACGACATCGGCGGGCGCGGTGACCAGTCGTTCAACGACGCCGCGGCCGCCGGGCTGGACAAGGCGAAGAACGAGCTCGGCCTGGCCGAGCCCAAGGAGCTGGAGGCCGGCAACGGCGAGACCGGCGCGCAGAAGGAGCAGCGGCTCCGCCTGCTCGCGCAGAGCGGGTACAACCCGGTCATCGCGGTGGGCTTCGCCTACTCCGAGGCGATCAAGAAGGTCGCGGCCGAGTTCCCCGACACCAAGTTCGCGATCGTCGACGACGCCGCGGAGGGCCCGAACATCTCGAACCTGGTCTTCGCCGAACACGAGGGCTCCTTCCTGGTCGGCGCCGCCGCGGCGCTGAAGACCAAGAAGGACCACATCGGCTTCGTCGGCGGTGTCCAGGTTCCTCTGATCAAGAAGTTCGAGCTCGGCTACACCAAGGGCGCGCAGTCCGTGAAGCCCGACATCAAGATCGACGTGAAGTACCTCAGCCAGCCGCCGGACTTCGGCGGCTTCAACGACCCGGCCAAGGGCAAGACCGCCGCCGAGGGCATGTTCGACTCCGGCGCCGACGTCGTCTACCAGGCGGCGGGCGGCTCGGGCGGCGGCGTCTTCGAGGCGGCCAAGGCGGCCAACGGCCTGGCCATCGGCGTCGACTCCGACCAGGCGCTCACCGCCGACGAGTCGGTGCGCGGCGTCATCTTCACCTCCATGCTCAAGAAGGTCGACGTCGCGGTCTTCGACTTCCTCAAGAGCTTCGCCGACAACACGGTCAAGGCCGGTGCGACGACCTACGACCTCAAGGCGGGCGGCGTCGACTACTCCACCACCGGTGGCCAGGTCGACGACATCAAGGCCAAGCTCGACGAGTACAAGCAGAAGATCATCGACGGGGAGATCACCGTTCCCGCCGAGTGACCAGGAATGCGAAGGGCCCGGAGGCCATCCCACCGGGCCTTTTGCATTAATGTCAGGTGACCGCCCCCGCTCACGAGGCTCCCCGCCGCGGCCCGCTCAAGGCCCGTCGTCGCCTCGGAGGCGGGGGTCGTCGCGCCCCGAGGGTCACCCCAGTTCCGCCGGCGAGCCGGTTGCCGCGCCCGCGGGCCCGTCAGCAGCCAACGACGCCGTCCGCACGCAGGAGGACGCCATCAGCACTCCGCCTTCCCCTGAAACCCCCGCCGAACCCGCCGTCGAGCTGCGGGGGATCACCAAGCGATTCCCGGGGGTCGTCGCCAACCGCGACATCGCCCTCAGCGTGCGGCACGGCGACGTGCACGCCATCGTCGGCGAGAACGGCGCGGGCAAGTCCACGCTCATGAAGATCCTATACGGCATGCAGCGGCCCGACGAAGGGGAGATCCTGGTCAACGGCTCGCCGGTGGCCTTCCGGTCGCCCGCCGACGCCATCGCCGCCGGCATCGGAATGGTGCACCAGCACTTCATGCTCGCGGACAACCTGACGGTGCTGGAGAACATCATCCTCGGCAGCGAGCCGCGCGCGGGCGGGGTGGGCATCGACTTCCGGGCGGCGCGCCGGAAGATCAAGGAGATCTCCGACGCCTACGGCCTGGGGGTCCGTCCCGACGTCATGGTCGAGGATCTCGGCGTCGGCGCCCGGCAGCGCGTGGAGATCCTCAAGGTGCTCTACCGCGGCGCGCGCATCCTGATCCTGGACGAGCCCACCGCCGTCCTGGTGCCGCAGGAGGTCGACGAGCTGTTCGACAACCTGCGCGGCCTCGTCCGCGAGGGCCTCACCATCATCTTCATCTCCCACAAGCTCGACGAGGTGCTGTCGGTCGCCGACGCCATCACCGTCATCCGGCGCGGCACGACCGTCGCCAGCGTCAAGCCCGGCGACGTCACCGCGCGGCAGCTCGCCGAGCTGATGGTCGGCAGCGAGCTGCCCAGCCCGGAGACCCGGGAGTCCACGGTCACCGGCGAGGTGGCCCTGGCCGTGCGCGGCCTCACCGTGCGCGGCGCCGACGGACGGGCGGTCGTGGAGGACGTCTCGTTCCAGATCCACAAGGGCGAGGTGCTCGGCGTCGCCGGAGTAGAGGGCAACGGGCAGGCCGAGCTGGTCGAGGCCATCATGGGCATGCGCCCGTCCGACGGCGTCGTCACGCTCGGCGACGCCGACGTCTCCGCCTGGCCGACCCTGCGCCGCCGCGAGGGAGGCATCGGCTACATCCCCGAAGACCGGCACCGGCACGGGCTGCTGCTGGAGGCCCCGCTGTGGGAGAACCGCATTCTGGGCCACCAGACGCGCAGGCCCAACGTCCGCGGGCCGTGGATCGACCGGGCCGGGGCCCGCGCCGACACCCAGCGCATCGTGGACGCCTACGACGTGCGCACCCCGGGCATCGACGTCGACGCGGCCGCGCTGTCCGGCGGCAACCAGCAGAAGCTGATCGTCGGCCGTGAGATGAGCGGCGACCCCGTCGTGCTCGTCGCCTCTCACCCCACGCGGGGCGTCGACGTGGGCGCGCAGGCCGCCATCTGGGACCACCTGCGCGCGGCGCGCGCCGCCGGGCTCGCCGTGCTGCTGATCTCGGCCGACCTCGACGAGCTGATCGGCCTGTCCGACTCGTTGAAGGTGATCCTTCGCGGCCGCATGGTCGCCGACGTCGACCCCCGCTCGGTCACCCCGGAGCGGCTCGGCTCGGCCATGACCGGCGCCGGCGACGACACGCCCGTGCGGCGCGGCGGCGCGGCGCCCTCCGCGACCGGCGCGCGAGACGACGCCGGGCCGTCCCCCGACCAGCACGGCGCGGCCGGATCCCGCGCCGGGGAGGAAGCATGAGCTCCACGTTCGCCGACCGGCTGCTCGGCAGGGTCAGGCTCGGCGGCCTGCTCGCCCTCGCCGCGCCGCTGCTCGCCATCGTCTTCGCCGCCCTGGTGACGTCGATCGTCCTGGTGCTCACCGGCAGCCCGCCGCTGGGGACGCTGGCGCTGCTGGTCGACTACGGATCCCAGCCGCGCACGATCGTCATGATCGTCAACCTGGCCACGACGTACTACATCTCCGCGCTCGCCGTCGCGATCGGGTTCCGCATGAACCTGTTCAACATCGGCGTCGACGGCCAGTACCGCCTCGCCGCCCTGATCGCCGCAGCGGTCGGCGGCGCGCTGGTGCTGCCCGCCCCGCTGCACATCCTGGTCATCGTCCTGGTGGCGGTGGCCGTCGGCGGGCTGTGGGCGTCGCTGGCGGGCCTGCTGAAGGTCACGCGGGGCGTCAGCGAGGTCATCTCCACGATCATGTTGAACGCCATCGCCACCGGCTTCGGCGCGTGGCTGCTCACCACCGACCGGCTCGCCGTGGCGGTGTCGGGCAGCAACAACATCGGCACCAAGCCGATCCCGCCGTCCGGGCAGTTCCCCGGCTTCTCGCTGGTCCCCGGCACCCAGGCCAAGGTCTTCGGCTTCGTCGTGATCGCGG
This sequence comes from Sphaerisporangium sp. TRM90804, assembly GCF_029846175.1. Classification (GTDB taxonomy): domain Bacteria; phylum Actinomycetota; class Actinomycetes; order Streptosporangiales; family Streptosporangiaceae; genus Sphaerisporangium. Next base: position 169,219 of record NZ_JARWAC010000001.1, read on the forward strand.
TGGTGCTGGGCGTGGCCTACCACGTGCTGTTCAACCGCACCCGGTTCGGCTTCGACATGCGGGCCACCGGTCAGTCCGAGGCGGCCGCCGTCGCCAGCGGGGTGAACGTCAAGAAGATGGTGCTGGTCTCCATGATCCTGTCCGGGGCCGTCGCGGGGCTGGTGGGCATGCCGCAGCTCCTCGGCGCCTCCTACTCCTACAGCCTGGACTTCCCCACCGGGCTCGGCTTCACCGGCATCGCCATCGCCCTGCTCGGCCGCAACAACCCGGTCGGCATCGCGATCGGCGCGCTGCTGTGGAGCTTCCTGGACAACTCCTCGGACATCCTGGACCTCGAAGGCATTCCCAAGGAGATCGTGATCATCATGCAGGGCACCATCGTGCTCTCGGTCATCATCGCCTACGAGCTGGTCCACCGTTACCGCCTGGCGGCCGAGCAGCGCCGGGTGAGCCGCGAGCTGTCCACCGCGGCGCCCGCACCGGAAGGAGCCGGCGTATGACGACCGTCGCCCCGGCCGCGGTGGCGCGGCCCGCGCCCCCGGCCGGCCGCCGTTTCCGCCTGAACTGGCGCGTCGCCCTGCTGGGCGTCCTCGGCCTGCTGGTCATCATGTCCCTGGCCCGGGTGGTCACCGGCGCCGACGACATCACCTCCGCCGGCACGATCGGCGCCGCGCTGGGGCTCGCCGTCCCCATCGGCCTGGCCGCCCTCGGCGGCCTGTGGTCCGAGCGGGCCGGCGTGGTCAACATCGGCCTCGAAGGCATGATGATCCTCGGCACCTGGTGCGGGGCCTGGGGCGCGATCGTCTTCGGCAACCCGTGGGCCGGCGTGATCGCCGGGGCCGTCGGCGGCGCCCTGGGCGGCCTGCTGCACGCCCTGGTGACCGTGACGTTCGGCGTCGACCACATCATCTCCGGCGTCGCCATCAACATCCTGGGCCTGGGCGTCACCCAGTACCTGTCCAAGCTGGTCTTCACCGAGATGCAGGGCGGCGGCGAGACCCAGTCGCCGCGCATCCCGGCCATCCCCGAGGTCGGCGTCCCGGGCGTCGGCGGGCCGCTGGAGAGCCTGGAGCGCACCCACTGGTTCCTGCTGTCCGACATCGCCGGCGTGCTGCGCGGCGTGACGCAGGGCGTCTCGCTGTTCACCGTCGTGGCGCTGCTGCTGATCCCGCTCAGCTTCTACGTGCTGTGGCGCACGCCGTTCGGGCTGCGCCTGCGCTCGTGCGGCGAGCGTCCGGTGGCCGCGGAGTCGCTGGGCGTCAACGTGTACTTCCACAAGTACGTCGCGGTGCTGGTGTCCGGCGCGCTCGCCGGGCTGGGCGGCGCGTTCCTGTCGATCGTGGCCTCGGGCATCTACCGCGAGGGCCAGACCGGCGGCCGCGGCTTCATCGGCCTGGCTGCGATGATCTTCGGCAACTGGCGTCCCGGCGGCCTGGCCGGCGGCTCCCTGCTCTTCGGGTACACCGACGCGCTGCAGCTGCGCCAGGGCGGCACGTCCGTCCACGCCCTGCTGCTGGTCGTGGCGATCCTGCTGGCCGCCGTCGCGGTCTACCAGCTCACCCGCCAGGGCAGGCACCGCGCGGCGCTGCTGAGCGGCGGCTTCGCGGTCGCGGTGTTCCTGGTGTTCGCGATGACCGACACCGTGGCCGAGCAGTTCACCTCGTTCACGCCGCACCTGACCACGCTGCTGGTGCTGTCGCTGGCGTCCCAGCGGCTGCGCATGCCGGCCGCCGACGGCGTCCCCTACCGCAGGGGGCAGGCCAAGTGACCGGGCCCGGCATGGACGCCGCGGGCGTCGACTGGGAGGCGCTGCGCGAGGCCGCCGTCGCGGCGATGCGGCACGCGTACGCGCCCTACTCGCGGTTCCCCGTCGGCGCCGCCGCCCTGGTGGACGACGGGCGCGTGGTGAGCGGCTGTAACGTGGAGAACTCCTCCTTCGGCGTCGGCCTGTGCGCCGAGTGCGGCCTGGTGTCGGCGCTGCACGCCTCGGGCGGCGGCCGCCTGGTGGCGTTCACCTGCGTGGACGGCAAGGGCGTGCTGCTCATGCCGTGCGGGCGCTGCCGGCAGCTGCTGTTCGAGCACGGCGGGCCCGGGCTGCTCGTGGAGACGCCCGAGGGGCCGTGGCGGCTGTCGGAGCTGCTCCCGTTCGCCTTCGGCCCCGACGACCTGCTGCGCTGACCCCGCGGCGCGCGCCGCCGCTTCGACCCGCGCCCCCGCCGGGGGCGACCGACGACCTGTGCCGGGAGCTGGAGAAACCATGGACGCGATCGACGTCATCGTCGCCAAGAGGGACGGCCGCGAGCTGTCCGGCGAGCAGATCTCGTGGGTGGTCGACGCCTACACCCGCGGCGCGATCGCCGAGGAGCAGATGGCCTCGCTCGCCATGGCCATCCTGCTCAACGGGATGACCCGGCCCGAGATCGGCCGGTGGACCGAGGCGATGATCCGCTCGGGCTCGCGCATGGACTGGTCGGGCCTCGACCGGCCGACCACCGACAAGCACTCGACGGGCGGCGTCGGCGACAAGATCACGCTGCCGCTGGCGCCGCTGGTGGCGGCGTGCGGCGCGTACGTCCCCCAGCTGTCCGGCCGCGGCCTCGGGCACAGCGGCGGCACGCTGGACAAGCTGGAGTCCATCCCGGGCTGGCGGGCGTCCCTGTCGAACGACGAGATGCTGGGCGTCCTGCGCGCGGCCGGCGCCGTCGTATGCGCGGCCGGCGACGGGCTCGCGCCCGCGGACAAGAAGCTGTACGCGCTGCGCGACGTCACCGGCACGGTGGAGTCGATCCCGCTGATCGCGTCGTCGATCATGTCCAAGAAGATCGCCGAGGGCACGGGCGCGCTGGTGCTGGACGTCAAGGTCGGGTCGGGCGCGTTCATGAAGGACGTCGAGCACGCCCGGGAGCTGGCCCGCACGATGGTCGACCTCGGCACCGACCACGGCGTCACCACGGTCGCGCTGCTCACCGCCATGGACCGCCCGCTCGGGCTGGCCGTGGGCAACGCGCTGGAGGTGCGGGAGTCGCTGGAGGTGCTGTCCGGCGGCGGCCCGTCCGACGTCGTGGAGCTGACCGTGCGGCTCGCGCGCGAGATGCTCGAGGCGGCAGGGGTGACCGGCAGGGACCCGGAGGACGCGCTCAAGGACGGGTCGGCCATGGACGCCTGGCGGCGCATGATCGCCGCCCAGGGCGGCGACCCCGACGCCGCGCTTCCGGAGGCCGCCGAGACCCTGGAGGTCACCGCGCCCGCCTCGGGTGTGCTGTCCAGGCTGGACGCGTACGGGGTGGGCGTGGCGGCGTGGCGGCTGGGCGCGGGCCGGGCCCGCAAGGAGGACTCGGTGTCCGCGGGCGCGGGCGTCACCCTGCACGCCAAGCCCGGCGACACCGTCCGGGAGGGGCAGCCGCTGATGACGCTGCACGCCGACGAGGCCGCCCGGTTCGAGCGCGCCCTGGCGGCCCTGGAGGGCTCCTACGAGGTGGGGGAGGCCGCCGACCCCGGCATGCTGCCGCTGGTCGTCGACCGGATCACCGCCTGACCGGCCCTACCGGCGGCCCGGCCGTCGTCAGGACCAGGCCGGCCGGCTCGGCCGTCGTCAGGAGGGGGACGACGGCTGGGCCATGGAGCCGTTCAGGACGGCCCGGTGGGTGGGCCGGGCCTCGGCGTGCCGCTCGCGCCCGGTCTCGGTGATCTGCACGAAGACGCCGCGCCTGTCCTCCACGCACATGTTGCGGCACACGAGGCCGGCCTTCTCCAGGCGGGAGATCAGGCGAGACAGCGCGCTCTGGCTGAGGTGGACGGCGTCGGCCAGCTCCTGGACGCGGTACTTGCCGTGCTCGGACTCGCACATGCGGTCGAGCACCTCGAAGTCGCTGACGCCCAGCCCGTGCTTCTCACCCAGCTCGCGTTCGAGCGCACACCAGGTGGATGCGTGTCGGGCCAGCAGCTCACGCCACGAGCCCACGACCTCGGCGTCGTCCATGCCCGGACTATAGCATGCACGTTCATCTGATGCACGGGAATTATTTGCTTGTGCATTGAATGCATACGCATGTAGCCTCCTGAGACATGATCTCCCCACAAGACGAACGTTGGGACGGGCGCCTCTGGGGGGCGCTGACCGTGCTCTGCGCCGTCGTGTTCCTTGACGCGCTCGACGTCTCCATGGTCGGAGTCGCCCTGCCGTCCATCCAGGCCGACCTCGGCCTCTCCACCTCGACCCTGCAGTGGATCGTCAGCGGGTACGTGCTCGGGTACGGCGGCCTCCTCCTGCTCGGCGGCCGCACCGCCGACCTGCTCGGCCGCCGGCGGGTGTTCCTCGTCGCGCTCGCGCTCTTCGCGGTCGCGTCCCTGCTCGGCGGGCTGGTGGACGACGGAGCCCTGCTGATCGCGGCCCGGTTCATCAAGGGCATCAGCGCCGCCTTCACGGCGCCCGCGGCCCTGTCCATCATCACCACCACCTTCGCCGAGGGCCCGGCGCGCAACCGGGCGCTGAGCATCTTCACCGCCTGCGGCGCCAGCGGCTTCTCCCTCGGGCTCGTCCTGTCGGGCTTCCTCACCGAGCTCGGCTGGCGCTGGACGTTCCTCATGCCGGTGCCCGTCGCGATCATCGCGCTCGTGGCCGGCCTGAAGCTGCTGCCGCGCCACTCCGGCGAGGAGCGCGCGACCGGCGGGTACGACCTGTTCGGCGCGGCGACGATCACCCTCTCGATGCTGCTGTTCGTGTTCTCCGTCGTGCAGGCGCCCGAGGCGGGCTGGGGCTCGCTCTCCACGATCGCCGGCCTGGCGGGCGCCGTGGCGCTGCTCGCGCTGTTCGTCGCCGTCGAGCTGCGCATCAGGCACCCGCTGGTCCGCCTGTCGATCCTGAGGTCCGGGCCGCTGGTCAGGGCCAACCTCGGGCTGGTCATCCTGTTCGGCTCCTACGTCGGCTTCCAGTTCGTGGCCATGCAGTACTTCCAGAACCTGCTCGGGTGGTCGGCGCTGCACACCGCCCTGGCCTTCCTGCCCGCCGGGCTGCTGGTGGCGGTCACCTCCACCAAGATGGGCGACCTCGCCGACCGGTTCGGCACGCCCAAGCTGATCGTGATCGGGTCGGCGTCGCTGGCCGCCGGGTACGCCGTGTTCCTCGGCGCCGGAGAGAACCCGAGCCTCGCGACCATGGTCATTCCCGGCATGGTGCTGCTCGGCATCGCGTTCGCGCTGTCGTTCCCGTCCCTGAACATCCAGGCCACCAACGGCGTGGCCGACGACGAGCAGGGCCTGGCGTCCGGCCTGCTCAACACCTCGGGCCAGGTCGGCGGGGCACTCGTCCTCGCCATCGTGGCGGCCGTGGCGACCGCCGACGGGGGCGCGGTCACCATGGAAGCCATCCGCTCGTCGTTCGCCGTCTGCGCGGCCCTGGCCCTCGTCGGACTCGGCATCGCCATCACCGGCCTGGTGACCCGCTCCCGCCCCGCCACCGAGGAGGCGGAACGGGCGGAGGTGCTGGAGAGGATCTGACGGCCTTCGTCGCCACCGGTCAGCCCCTCGGCGCGTGCGCCGGGGGGCTGCTTTGCCGCCTGTGGGTGACAATCGCGGGACACCGGGTGATCCGGCGAACCTCCGGGGCGGTCCCGACGTCGTATGGTTGGTGAACTTCCTGAAGGAAGACGAGGCACCGACATGAAGAAAATCGCCGTAACCGCCGTCCTGGTGTCGTTCACGCTGCTCACGGCGTGCGGCAGTGCCGAGAATCCCGCGCCCCAGGCCACCGCCACGGTGACGGTCTCGCCCTCGGAGCCCGCCTCGTCCGCGCCCGAGACCTCCACCCCGGCGACCGGCCCGTCGGCCACCGCCTCCGCCGGCCTGTCCGGCACCCCGGCGCCCAGCGCGGCGGCGTCCACGCTGCCGCCTCCGACCGGCACCAAGCAGGTGGAGGTGACCCGCAACCCGTCCCGCCCGCCCCTGGTCGTCGGGGCCCGCGCGGGCGGCCACAAGGGGTTCGACCGCGTGGTCATCGACCTCAAGGGCCCCATGACGGGCTACACCGTCGGCTGGGTGAAGCGCATCCTGGAGGACGGCTCGGGCGACCCGATCGAGGCCGAGGGCGACGCCTACCTGCAGGTCACCCTGCGCCCCGCCAACGCCCACACCCCCGACGGCAAACCGACCTGGGGGAGGACGCCCGTGTTGCGGCCCGAGCTGTCCAACGTGCGCAGCATCATACGAGCGGGCGACTTCGAGGCCGTGGTGACCGTCGCCGTCGCCCTGCGCCACCGCGCCGGCTTCCGCGTCCTGGAACAGCGCGAGCCCTCCCGCCTGGTGGTCGACATCGCCCACTGACAGGGATGATGTGGGTGAGCACCTCCCGCCGGGGCCGCCCCTCGCTCGCGCCCCCGGGCGACGCGGGTGAGCCGGGGTCCTAAACTGGCTCCGTGGTGAGCAGAATCGCGGGCCCGACCCGCATCCCGGTGCCCGGCGGCAAGGTGATCGACGAATACGTCGGCCACGTGAACACCGGCGACGACCAGGTGTCGATCGCCCACATGGTCGCCCCGGCGGGCTGGGAGGAGCCTCCCCAGACGCCGGAGTTCACCGAGCACACCGTCGTCCTGCGCGGCACCGTGGTGATCGAGCACGACTCCGGCGTCACCGAGGTCTCCGCCGGCCAGGCCTTCACCACCACCCCCGGCGAGAAGATCCGCTACACCGTCGGCCCGGAAGGCGCCGAGTACATAGCCGTCTGCCTCCCCGCCTTCACCCCCGAAACCGCCAACCGCGCCGACTCATAGACCGTCAACACCAGTCACACCGTCCGCAAGCCCGATCGCCGTCCCCTGAACGGCGCATTCGGCACGGCCTTCCAAGGGCGGCCCTCCTTCCCAGCCCCACTCGCCGTCGCGCGAACAGCCGTGCCTCAGCCGCGTACGGATACGCGCTGTCCACAGGGCGGGGCGTCCGGGGGTCGCCGGGGCGGCTCAGTCCTTAAGATGAGGCGATGAACCTGCAGCCCAGCCTTGTCGAGATCCGCAAGGCGCCCAAGGTACTTCTCCACGACCATCTCGACGGCGGCCTGCGGCCCGAGACGGTCGTCGAGCTCGCCCGGGAGACCGGCTACGACAAGTTGCCCACCGGCGACGCCGACCAGCTTCGCGCCTGGTTCCGAGACGCGGCCGACTCCGGGTCGCTGGAGCGCTACCTGGAGACCTTCGCCCACACCGTCGGCGTCATGCAGACCCGCGAGTCCCTGGTCAGGGTCGCGGCCGAGTGCGCCGAGGACCTCGCGCACGACGGCGTCGTCTACGCCGAGGTGCGTTACGCCCCCGAGCTGCACACCTCCGCCGGGCTCACGCTCGACGAGGTGGTCGAGGCCGTCCTCGAAGGCTTCCGCATCGGCTCCCAGGGGCGGGGCATCCGGGTGAACACCCTGCTCACCGCCATGCGCCACCAGGCCCGGTCCATGGAGATCGCCGAACTGGCCGTGCGCTACCGCGACGTCGGCGTGGCCGGGTTCGACATCGCCGGAGCCGAGGCCGGCTACCCGCCCACCCGGCACCTCGACGCCTTCGAGTACCTCCAGCGCGAGAACTCCCACTTCACCATCCACGCCGGCGAGGGCTTCGGGCTGCCGTCCATCTGGGAGGCCATCCAGTGGTGCGGCGCCGACCGCCTCGGCCACGGCGTGCGCATCATCGACGACATCAAGGCCTCCTCCGACGGCACGGCCACGCTCGGCCGCCTGGCGGCGTACGTGCGCGACAAGCGCATCCCGCTCGAGATGTGCCCGACGTCCAACCTGCAGACCGGCGCCGCCGACTCGCTGGCCGACCACCCCATCGGCCTGCTGCGCCGCCTCAATTTCCGGGTCACGGTCAACACCGACAACCGGCTGATGAGCGGCACCAGCGTGTCCCAGGAGTTCGGCAACCTGGTCGAGACCTTCGGTTACGGCTGGGACGACCTGCAATGGTTCACCATCAATGCCATGAAGTCGGCCTTCCTGCCGTTCGACGAGCGGCTCGCGCTGATCAACGGTGTCATCAAGCCCGGATTCGCCCAGCTCAAGTGGCAGGCTTGAGAACTGCCGCGAAGGCGTTACCGTGGTGACCGCCTGGTGAACGGAAAGGTGCCGGTGAGCGAGCGGTGAAGCCACAAATCTACCGATCCAAGACCGCATGGGTCCTCGGCTGGGTGTGGGTCGCCTTCGCCGCCCTCAACGCCGCGGATCTGCTGGTCAACGGCCGTCTGCCGTCGGCCCTCATCGCGGGCGCCGTGCTCGCCGTGCTCACCGCCGGGGTGTTCATCGGCTGCCTGCGCCCCGGCATCCTCGCCCGCGAGGACGGCGTGCTGGTGCGCAATCCGCTGCGCAACGTCTTCGTGCCCTGGAAGGCCGTCGACGCCGTGCACGTCTCCCACTCGATCACCATCGAGTCGGGCGACGAGAGCGTCCGCTGCTGGAGCCCCCAGTCGTCCGCACGGGAACGCGCCAAGTCCGTCCGCCGCGGCGTCCCCGCCACCACCCCGTCCACGCCCGGCTACCTGCCGAGCAGCCGCGCGGAGGTCCCCAAGGCCCAGCAGACGGCCGCGATGGCCGTGGCGGGCCGCACCCACGCCGACTGGGTGGCCCAGCAACTCACCGAAGCCGCCGACCGAACCCCCCGCCCTCCAGGCGATCAGACGACCCTCACCGCCACCTGGTCCCCCTCCGCCCTGGGCGCCCTGGCCGCCGCCCTGATCCTGGTGATCGCCGCCCTCATCGTCGCCTGACGCGGCGGTTCCTCGCCGGTGGCCGCGGCGTGGCTTCCTCGCCCGGTGGCCGCGGCGGCCTGCTCGCTCGGTGGCCCTCGCCCTCCACCTTCCTCCGACTCCCCTCCGCCTGACGGGGTGCCCCCTTCCGGCGCCGCGTCGGTGCGAAGTGGTACGGCGAAGTCGGCGCCGCCGTACGGCGGCTCGCCGGGTGAACAGCGGCCCTGGGGATGCGTGCGTCTGACGTGGGTTCCAGCCTCTTCGACATCGACCCTCATCCCGTACGGACAGCCGCCGTCCCAGAAATGGCGCCTTCGGCGCGCCTTTCAAGGGCGCCCCTCGCCCAGCCCGCCGTCCATCGTCACGCGGGAGACCGCCCTGCGGTGTCCAAGGGACGACGGTCGTCGACACCATGCCGTTCCACCGGCGGGATGCCGGGGTGAGGTGCGACTTCGACCGGGCCGCGTGTCTGTCCCTCGTGCGGGGCGCTCACCCGCCTTCGCCAGGGGCCGGCCTTCCCTCTCCGCCTGACGCAGTCCCCCTTCCGGCGCCGCGTCGGTGCGAAGTGGTACGGCGAAGTCGGCGCCGCCGTACGGCGGCTCGCCGGGTGAACGGCTCAGGGCGGTGTGCGACCCAAGGTGCCCGGCCTCGTCTCTTCGTCAGCGCGTGTGTGAGGCCCCGGCAACTGGCGCTACAGACCGAGGGCCGTGGAGAGGTCCGCCTTAAGAGCGTCCAGGTCCTGGGCCGCCCTGCTTCGAGCGGCGGGGGCGTCGGCGATGCCGGAGACCGGGACGACGACCTCCAGGTAGCACTTCAGTTTGGGTTCGGTCCCCGACGGGCGGACGACCACGCGGGCGTCGCCGTCCAGCGTGTACCGCAGGCCGTCGGTGGGCGGCAGACCCTCGACGCCGGTGCTCAGGTCGTCCACCGACCGCACCGCCCGGCCGCCCAGGGCCGTCGGCGGGGTGGCCCTCAGTCGCTCCATGGCGGCGGTGATCAGCGAGAGGTCGTCGACGCGCACCGAGAGCTGCGACGTCGCGTGCAGCCCGTACCGTACGGCCTGTTCGTCGAGCAGGTCGATCAGCGTCCTGCCCTCCCGCCTGGCCGCCGCGGCCATGCCGGCCACCGTCAGGGCCGCGCCGATGCCGTCCTTGTCGCGCACCGGCAGGCCGTCGTCCGAGCCGACGCTGTACCCCAGCGCCTCCTCGTACCCGAACACGAGCCCGTCCCCGGCCTTCACGATCCACTTGAACCCGGTCAGCGTCTCGGTGTGCCTCACCCCGTGGGCCTTGGCGATCTTGCCGAGCAGCGAGGACGACACGATCGAGGCCGCGACCAGCCGGTCGGGGCCGGACGTGCGCCCGATGACGTACTCACCCAGCAACCCGCCCACTTCGTCCCCGGTGAGCATCCGGAACCCGCCGTCTCCGGTGGGCACCCCCACGGCGCACCGGTCAGCGTCCGGGTCGTTGGCGACCACCAGGTCGACCCCGTCCCTCCCGGCCAGGTGCAGGGCGAGGTCCATCGCGCCGGGCTCCTCGGGGTTCGGGAACGCGACCGTCGGAAAGTCGGGGTCGGGCTCGAACTGCGCCTCGACGACGGCCGGAGGCGCGAACCCGGCCGCGGCGAAGGCGCGAAGCAGCATGGTCCCGCCGACGCCGTGCATGGGCGTGTAGACGACCCGCAGGTCACGGGCCTCCCCGAGGGGGAGCGCGGTCACCGCCGCCAGGTACGGCTCGACGATCGCGGCGTCGTCGAGGGTGTCCCAGCCCTCGCCCAGCGGGAGCCGGTCCACCGGGCCGACGGCGTCGATGGCCGCCGAGATCTCCGCGTCCAGCGGCGGCACGATCTGGGAGCCGTCACCCCAGTAGACCTTGTAGCCGTTGTCGCGCGGCGGGTTGTGCGAGGCCGTCACCATGATCCCGGCGTCCGCGCCGAGGTGCCGCACGGCGAAGGCGAGCACCGGCGTCGGCCGGCGGTCGGCCATCATCGACACGCGCAGCCTGGCCCCGGTGAGCACCGCCGCCGAGTCGCGCGCGAACGTCTCGGAGTTGTGCCGGGCGTCGTACCCGATCACGACGTGCGCGCCCGGCCCCAGCCGCGCCGCCAGGCCGGCCGCCGCGCGCATCACCGTGACGCGGTTCATGCGGTTCGGCCCGGCGCCCATCTCGCCCCGCAGCCCGGCCGTCCCGAACTCCAGCCTGGCCGCGAAACGGTGCTGAAGCTGTGCGGTGTCCCGCCTGTCGAGCAGGTCTCGCAGCTCGGCCCGCGTGCGCGGATCAGGATCCTGCGCCAGCCACTCCTCGGCCCGCCGCACCAGCTCAGACTCCACGAACCGCGGCCCCGCAAGCTCGGACACCGTAGAACCCACCCCTAATCAAGTACTCCCGCGCACGAATCCTCGACGGACCGGCCCGAATCCCGGCAAGAGCCCAGCCCCACTAGCGTCGTCAAACGTCCAGGGCTGGGGCGCGCCCATCAGCCCATCAGTACCTCAGAGCTTGTTCACCAGCGTGCCGAGCAGCACGCCCATGCGCGCCGCCGTCTCCCGGCCGACCTGGAGGACCTCCTCGTGGTTCAGCGGCTCGCCGACGAGCCCCGCGCCGGGGTTGGTCACCAGGGACAGCCCGAGCACCTCGGCGCCGCCCTCGCGTGCCGCGATGGCCTCCAGGGCGGTGGACATGCCGATCAGGTCGCCGCCGAGGGTGCGCAGCATGCGGATCTCCGCCGGCGTCTCGTACGTCGGGCCGCGGAACGCCACGTACACGCCCTCCGCCAGCGACGGGTCGACCTCGCGGGCCAGCGCGCGCAGCCGCTTGGAGTACACCTCGGTCAGGTCGATGAAGGTGGCCCCGGTGATCGGGTTGGACCCGGTCAGGTTGATGTGGTCGCTGATCAGCACCGGCTCGCCGACCCGCTGGGTCTCCGGACGCAACCCACCGGCCGCGTTCGTCAGCACCACCGTCCGGACGCCGGCCGCGATCGCCGTCCGCACACCGTGCACGACCGGCTCGACGCCCCGCCCCTCGTACAGGTGGGTGCGGCCCAGCAGGATCAGCGCCTTGGCCCCCGACTCGGTGGTGACCGCCCGGATCGTCCCGAAGTGCCCGGCCACCGCGGGCGCGGCGAAGCCCGGCAGATCCGTCACGGGAAACTCGGCGACCACCGCCCCGATGGCATCGGCCGCCGGAACCCACCCCGACCCCATGACCAGCAGCACGTCGAACGAGTCGACCCCGGTACGGCCCTTCAGCACGCCCGCCGCCTCAGCGGCGAGCCCATAAGCGTCCTTGCTCACGATGACCGAGGCTACCGCCCAAACCCGAAGATAAGCACACCCACGACACACCCGGCGAACAGCCATTCAAGATCGGCGCTCCTCGCACGTTCCCGGCTCCCTCAAGCCTCGGAACTCCGGCGAATGAGACGAGTGTTGATGGCGCGAAGCAAGGAACGTCTGCGACATACGTCCTGCCATAATCGCCGTGTGATCGTTTCCCCTCCCGCCGGTCGGTTGGCGCCGGTGGTGGCCGCGCGTACGCAGCGGTTCGCGGCCTTCTTCGTCGACCTGGTGTTGTTCTCGATCGTCTTCGTGCTGGCCCAGGCGGCGTACAGCACGGTGATGCCTTTCGACGCGGCAGAGGAGGAGCCCGTCCCCGGCGTGGTCGAGGGCTACCTCAACCAGTTCGCGGGCGACCCGGCATGGCCCCTGACACTCGCGCTGAACGCCGGCTTCGCGCTGTACGTCTGGCTGAGCCACGCCCGCTGGGGCCAGACCCTGGGAAAGCGCATCTTCCGCCTCAAGCTCGTCACCAGCGACGGTGAGCCACTGACCACCGCACGCACGGGAGTACGCGCCGCGCTCTACCCCGCCCTGACGGCGGTGCCGTACGCCGGACTCGCGACCCACCTCATCGACGCCCTATGGATCTTCGCCGACCGCGACCGCCGCACCCTCCACGACAAACTCACCGGCACCGTAGTGGTGGACCTCAACCCACCGTCCTCATCCACCGGCCGCCCCAAGACGAGAATCTGGGACTTCCTCCTCGCCTTCCTGCTCGTCCTGCTCGCCATCTGGATTTACTACGTCGTCACCATCCTCTTCCAAACCTGACGACGGAAACTATGCCGAGCGCACGCAGGGCGGGGTTGCCCGAACTCAAGGAATGACACTTGTGGTGCCCACGAGCCGGGGTGCGGAAAACCCAAGGCACCTAACTACTGCAATAAGGGTGTCAAACAGTGCCAGACCGCTCCGCCGCCTGACAAGAGAAAGCTGAGGAATCCAGGTGGGCCCAGTGGCAACGGGAACGGGCCGACCGCGCCGTGCCAATGTGGAACATCGCCACAACCGTATACACCTAAACCGAAGCCGAAGATCGACTGCAGTGACGGGCCGACGCAGGGGTCGTGCGACAGGTTGCCCCCCGAGGCGCGAACCGGCTGTGGAAAGCGCTGCGGGTACATCGAGGGCTACAACCCTGACCTGGAGGTCCTGAACTGCGATCTCTGGTCGCCTGATCCGGAGTGTCCACCGCTACGCCCCGAGCTGGTTTCCTGTATGGGGATGTGTGGACCACCAGACGCGAACTGCGGTAACTCAGGTAGCGGTGGCTTCTACAGCACCCTGTACACCGCTTGCCCACCACCAGGTCAAGGGGATCCGTCGATCATCAACGACCTCGCGGGCCAGTGCAGTGACAACCTGATGTGCGACATCCTTATAGGTGACGGCATAAATTGCCTGGCCACCCCAAACTGGGCGGACTGCCTCTCCGCCGGCGTCGGCATCATCCCGGTCGGCAAGCTGCTAAGCGGCGGCGTCAAACTCTCCACGAAGCTCCCTAAGGCGTTCAATAAGGGTGATGGCTGCTTAACCGGCAACAGCTTCGTCCCCGGAACCCTCGTCCTAATGGCCGACGGCGCCCGCACGCCAATCGAGGAAGTTCGAGTCGGTGATCTCGTATTGGCGAAAGATCTGACGACGGGAGAGTCGGGGCCAAGATTAGTCAACGCGCTAATAGTTGGTGGCGGAGGCAAGAGCCTCGTGGAAATCACCGTACACGTGAACGGAAAGCGAGATGTCGATGCTCGCTCCGTGATTGCCACCGACGGCCACCCCTTCTGGGTCCCCCGATTGGAACGATGGGTGACGGCGACCCAGCTTCGCGTCGGCATGCTTTTGCAGACGAGCGCTGGTACTTATGTGCAGGTTAGTGCTCTTAAGAAGTGGACAGCCCCTGGGACGGTTCACAACCTGACGGTGGCACATTCTCACACTTACTACGTCTACGCAGGCAACGTTAGCCTCTTCGTGCACAACTGTGACCGGAAGGGGTTGAATTTCAGCGATGCGGAGCGGAACCGAGTGTATGATAATAATCTCAACAAAAACAATGGAGTGATAAGGTGCGAATACTGCGGACGCGATGTTCTGCGACGCCCGCGCGGTCAGCAAGGCGCGCCTGATGACGCACAGATAGACCACGTCGATCCCAAGTCGAAAGGTGGCTGTGGTGCCGCCCATAACGGGTGCGTCGCCTGCCGCACATGCAATCGCGATAAATCGACGAAGACGCTATCCGATTGGGATGACGAGCTTCGAGAGTTTTTAAACTGAAGGATGTCGGCTGTGTCAAAAGAAGCGAGCGATTCGCACACTGCTCACCTCGCAACTGAGCGCCTATATAAGGTGGCCTTTGACTTGGAGTCTGTCACCTCCACATGGCCGCCCTTCTCGGTGGAGCGCCTGTGGGCGAAGAAAACGTCGGTAACCAGGGAGGTTGAGATTTGTAATATTCCATTCTATATTCCCAACCTATCTTATGGCGACGTCGTGTTGGTGAGGCCGGATCATGATAGGCGTGAACTAGTATTCGTCCGCCTTGTTAAGCGCTCAGAGCACTCGACCGTGCGGATCTCCTTGGGGGACGAGGTGGATGGTGCTACGGTGGCAGCTGAACTGCTCTCCCTAGGATGCTCTTGGGAGGAAAGTAATGTTCCGGCCTACCTCGTATTTGATGTACCGCCGAAAGTGAATTACGGCAGAGTGCGCGAGTGGTTGCTTCAGCGAAAGTCGGAGGGCGTGTTCGCTATCGAAGAGAGTGTAATATCCGAACGGCATTGGGCTGATCTGGAGCTATAGATCGTCAGAATGCAGCTGTCGGTACGAGTTATAAATTCGCGAACGCCCGAACAATTGGGGCTCTTTGCTGAGGAGCTACGGCTTCTTCGTAAAGGTCTGATGGAGTGGAGCGGGCCCGCGCGCCGTACAATGAATTCGCGATAGCCATGGGATTGCGAGACGCAACTAGCCTCCCCGGTGATTGTCGAAGACTTCATGATGCCTTGGCGGCAGGGGAGTGCATGGAACCCTTGGATTGGGCGAGTACTCTTCTCGCGACGGAGATTTCCTTCGTTAGCGATGTCGTCGGCTCTGGCTACGAATGGTCGACCACAAAGGGATGGTCGGACGAACGGACTGTGAAGGTTCTGCGGTCCATCCAGCGAAAGCTTGTGAGCACTGTCGCGCCTGTAATGGGTCGAAGTCTGGGGACGCGACCGTCAGAGTTCTAGACATTTTTCAGAGCCATTCTTTGTACGCCGTTGTCGTCCAGAACACACCGGGATCTCCCTGCGGTCATGTCTCGTAGTGATCGTCATCTACTTCTTCCACGAAGGGTTGCGCTCGACGACCAGCCGGGTGGAGTGTGTCCGGGCTGTAGGGGTGCGTAACGTTTGGTGCAGTGGGATGACCTGCGGAAGGGGTAGGGCGTATGGGTGAGCTGGGGGAGCGGGCGGCGGAGTTGGATGGTGGGGATTCGTTGGCCTTGGTGCGGGGGGAGTTTGATCTTGCGCCGGGGGTTGTTTATTTGGATGGGAACTCGTTGGGGGCGTTGCCTCGGCGGGTGGCTGGGCGGGTTGCGGAGGTTGTTGGGCAGCAGTGGGGGAGGCGGCTGATTCGGTCGTGGTCTGAGGGGTGGTGGACGGCGCCTGAGCGGGTGGGGGAGCGCGTTGCGCCGTTGGTGGGGGCGGGGCCGGGGCAGGTCGTGGTGGCGGACTCCACGTCTGTGAATCTGTTCAAGGCGCTGGTGGGGGCGGTGCGGATGGCGCCGGGGCGATCGGAGATCGTCGTGGATGCGGCCACGTTTCCTACGGATGGGTATGTGGCCGAGTCGGTTGCGGGGCTCATGAATGTGGAGCTGCGGGCTGCTACGGCCGATCGGCTTGATGACGTGCTGGGTGAGCGGACGGCTGTGGTGCTGCTCAACCAGGTCGACTACCGGACGGGGCGGTTGTACGACATGGCCTCGGCGACTGAGACGGTGCATGGCGCCGGGGCCCGGGTGGTGTGGGATCTGTGTCACAGCGTCGGGGTGCTGCCGATCGAGCTGGACGCGCTGGGTGTCGACTTCGCGGTGGGGTGCACGTACAAGTTCCTGAACGGGGGGCCCGGGGCGCCGGCGTTCATCTACGTGCGCAAGGACTTGCAGGGGGCGTTCGAGCAGCCGTTGGCCGGGTGGGGCGGGCATCGGGATCCGTTCGCGATGGCTCCGACGTACGAGCCGGCGGCGGGGATCGAGCGGGCGCGGGCCGGGACGCCGGACATCCTGTCGCTGCTGGCGCTGGAGGCGGCGCTGGAGGTCTGGGACGGGGTCGATCTCGCCGAGGTGCGGGCCAAGGGGCTTGCCTTGACCGGGTTCTTCATCGAGTGCGTCGACGAGTTGGTGGGGGACGCCGTCGAGGTCGTGACGCCGCGCGACGGGATGCGCGGGCACCAGGTTTCGCTGCGCCACGATGACGCGCGGGCCTTGATGGCGGAGCTCATCGCGCGCGAGGTGATCGGGGACTTCCGGGCGCCCGACATCATGCGCTTCGGCTTCGCGCCCCTGTACAACCGGTACGGCGACGCTCTGAGCGCGGCCCGCGCCCTGGCCGACGCACTCGCCACCCTGAAGGACGCCCCCGCGCGGCCTTGACGGTGTCCTGCTCTCCACCGTTCTCGGGGGGTTGTTCGGTCGTCTGGAGCGCCGTATGGCGGTGCCGGTGGGCGGGTGGTCTTGGGCGCTGAGGTGGGGTGTTCGCGCGGCGGTGGGGAGTGGGCTGGGTGAGGGGTCGCCTGTTGAGAGGCTGTGCCGAAGGCGCCGTTTTCAGGGGGCGGCGGGCGGCTGAGGTGGTGGGTGGGGTTGGTAAGGGTTGTGCCAACTGGGGTGGGGGGCGTGTGTCGTTGCGGTTTGGGGGTGGGGGGCGGGGGAGTCTGGAGGGTGACTTGTCGGGGGGTGTCCGTGGAGCGGGACATGGTGTCTTTTCTGATCGGCAGCGGGCGTTGCGGGTCCACGATGCTGTACAAGGTTCTCGCCGGGCATCCTGACGTGCGGTTCCTGTCCAACGTCGACGACCGGGTGAGGCTGTTGCCGGGGACGATCGGGCGGTGTCAGGGGATGTTGTACCGACATACCCCGGCTCGCTGGTCCGGGTGGCGGCTGCGGCCGTCCGAGGGGCAGCGGGTGCTGGCTCGGGAGGTGTCGCCCGCGCTGGTGGATCCTTTTCGGGATCTGACGAATGCCGACCTCACGCCCTGGATGGCGCGACGGGTGCGGGACTTCTTCGACGGCCTGGCGGCGGATCGCGGCGGGCGTGTCGTGCACAAGTTCACCGGCTGGCCGCGGGTCGCCCTGCTGCATGAGGTGTTCCCGCGGGCGCGGTTCGTGCACATCGTGCGGGACGGCCGGGCGGTGGCCAACTCGTGGCTGCAGACGCCCTGGTGGCGGGGTCACCTGGGCGAGGAGGGGTGGGGGCTGGGGCCGCTGCCGGAGGCCTACGCGCGCGAGTGGGACGGTGAGGGGCGTTGCCTGGTGCATCTCGCCGCGATCGGCTGGAAGATGCTGATGGACGCCTTCGAGGAGGCCCGCGCGGGCCTCGCGCCCGACCTGTGGTTGCAGGTGCGGTATGAGGACCTGCTGGCCGATCCCCGCAAGCAGGTCGACGTGATCCTGGACTTCCTCGGCCTGCCCTGGACGGCCGCCTTCGAGCGCGGCTTCCTCGCCCGTTCCTTCACCGCCGACCGTCTCCGGGGCTTCCAGGACGAGCTGACCCCCGACCAGCTGGCGCGGCTCAACCGGTCGCTGGGCGTTCATCTCGGCGAGCTGGGTTACCGGGTCTGACCCTCCGCGGAGCGGCCGCTGGTCGGGCCGGGCGCCGGCGCGCACCGGCGTACGGGAAGGCGGGTTCGCGTCGGGCGGCGTCAGAGCGGGGCGGCGCCGAGGTCGGTGCGGCCGGCGGTCAGGGGGTGTCGCCTATGGAGGTGCAGGGGCGCGAGCGCAGGTCGGTGACGTAGTCGTCGGGGGCGCCGGCCTTCTCGGCGGCGTCGGCGAGGATGCCGAGGTAGCGGGCGGACGGGAGGCCGCCCTCGTAGCCGTCGAGGACGTAGAACCAGGCCACGATCTCGCCGTCGAGGGTCGCCACCCGCAGTTTGACCTTGTGGTAGAGCCGCAGGGCCGCGCCCTCCCACTGGTCGAGGGACGACTCGTCCCACTCGGGGACGTCGTACAGGACGACGAACACGTGGTCGTCGGGATCCTCGGCGATGGTGGCGAGCGCCCCTTCCCAGCCGACGTCCGCACCGCCGAAGGTGAGGCGCCAGCCCTGCAGCCAGCCCGTGCCCCGCATGGGGGAGTGGGGGGCGCGCTGGGCCATCTGCTTGGGGTCCATGTTGCTGCCATAGGCGGCGTAAACCGGCACGGGACATTAGACTAAACCAAGATCGCTCCGGTGGGCCGGCCCGACGCTCCCGACGCGCGATTCGGGTGCGTCGGCGAGTTCCTTCTTCCGGCGACCGCCACCGCGACCCGTTGATTCACGGGGGTTTTACGGTGAGATCCGCGTTTTTTACCGGGCTTCACCGCCTTCTCATTGCCCATCCCACACCGGGCACAGGACGACATGCGGGACAATGGGGTATGTGACGAGGATTGTGATCATTGGCGGTGGGCCCGGCGGTTACGAGGCGGCGTTGGTCGCCGCACAGCTCGGGGCCGAGGTCACCGTGGTCGAACGCGAGGGCCCGGGCGGCGCGTGCGTGCTGACCGACTGCGTGCCGTCCAAGACCATGATCGCCACATCGGTGCGCAAGCAGGCCCTGCTGGACGGCACTTCGCTGGGCGTCCACTACACCGGCGGCGCCGACGGCGACGTGGGCGGCGTCCACGCCGACATGCCGCTGGTCAACAAGCGGGTGAAGGAGCTGGCGCGTGCCCAGTCCGCCGACATCAGCTCCCGGCTCGTCGCCGAGGGCGTGGAGGTCGTGCAGGCCGCAGGCCGCCTGGTCGACCCCCGCATCGTTCGCGCGGGCGA
The DNA here is from genome assembly GCF_029846175.1 of Sphaerisporangium sp. TRM90804. GTDB lineage: Bacteria > Actinomycetota > Actinomycetes > Streptosporangiales > Streptosporangiaceae > Sphaerisporangium. The sequence continues at coordinate 188,296 of NZ_JARWAC010000001.1, forward strand.
CCGCACCATCTCGGCCGACGTCGTCATCGTCGCCACCGGCGCCACCCCGCGGGTGCTGCCCGGCGCCGAGCCGGACGGCGAGCGTGTGCTCACCTGGCGCCAGCTCTACGACCTGGACGAGCTGCCCGAGCACCTGATCGTCGTGGGCTCCGGCGTCACCGGCGCCGAGTTCGCCGGCGCGTACCGCTCCCTGGGCTCGGAGGTCACCCTGGTGTCCTCCCGCGACCGCATGATGCCGAACGAGGACGCCGACGCCGCCGAGGTCCTGGAAGAGGTCTACCGGCGCCGCGGCATGAACGTCATGGGCAAGTCCCGCGCCTCCTCGGTCAAGCGCACCGCCGACGGCGTGGTGGTCACCCTGGAGGACGGCCGCACCGCCGAGGGCAGCCACTGCCTGATGACCGTCGGCATGGTGCCCAACACCTCCGGCATCGGCCTGGAGGAGGCCGGAGTGACCCTTGACCGCAACGGGTTCATCCAGGTCGACAAGGTGTCGCGCACCTCCGCACCCGGCGTGTACGCCGCCGGCGACTGCACCGGCGTGCTGATGCTGGCCTCGGTGGCCGCCATGCAGGGCCGCATCGCCGTCTGGCACGCGCTCGGCGAGGCCGTCCAGCCGATCCGCCTGGCCACCGTCGCGTCCACGATCTTCACCGACCCCGAGATCGCCGCCGTCGGCATCTCGCAGCAGCAGATCGAGTCGGGCGAGATCGAGGCCAACATCGTCAAGCTCCCGCTCGCCACCAACGCCCGGGCGAAGATGCAGGGCTTCAACGACGGCTTCGTGAAGCTGTTCTGCCGCCCGCACACCGGCATCGTGCTCGGCGGGGTCGTGGTCGCGCCGCGCGCGTCGGAGCTGATCCTCGCGCTGTCGCTGGCCGTGCAGCACCGGCTGACCGTCGACCAGCTCGCGCACACCTTCGCGGTCTACCCGTCGCTGTCGGGCTCGATCACCGAGGCCGCCCGGCGGCTCATGATGCCGGGCACCTCCACGCTCATCTGACCCGGCTCAGGTCATCCGCGACCGCACCCTGCGGAGGGCCTCGCGCCCGTGGTGGACGGCCGACGCCACGCCCCCCAGCTCGGGCGTCGACCGCGCCAGGTGCAGCGACCCCTTGGCGGCCTCGTACGCGTCCAGCGCGCGCCGCCACTCGTGGTCCATGCCCGGGTCGCTCAGCCGGTTGATCTTGTAGTCGAAGTCGAGCGCGTCGATCTCCTCGCCCAGCCGCAGCACGTCCTCCTCGGCCCCGCGACGGGCCGCCGCGAAGCGCCGCGCCTTCTTGGTCCTGCGCCGGTGGGACATCACCAGGAAGGGCAGGCACAGGGCCAGGGCGATGCCGGCGAAGACCAGCAGCGGCGTCCGCCCGAACGAGCCGCCGGTGGCCGGCCGCGCCGAGGCCGGATCGCCGTCCTCCGGAAGGTCGGCCGTGGTGCCGACGGCGTCGTCCGGGACGTTCTCCGGCTCGCCGAACGCGCCGGTGAGGTCGAGGTCATGGGCCTGGACGAAGGACGCCTTGTTCACGTTCGCCCCGGTGAGGTCGGCGTCATCCATCTCGGCCTGGGTGAACTCCGCCTCCGACAGGTCGGCGTTCTTGAACGTCGCGAACTGCAGCCGCCCCTGGCCCAGCTTGGCGTCGTGCAGCTTGGCGCCGGTGAAGTCGGCCTTCCGCGCCCGCACCTGCACCATGGTGGCGTCGTCGAGCTGGGCGCCGATCAGCGTGGCGTCGGTGAGGTCCGCCTGGCCGAGTTCGGCCCTGGACAGGACGGCCCCGGTGAGGTCGGCGTGCGGGAACTCCGCCTGGCTCGCCCGGACGTCGGCGAGCACGGCGTCCCGCAGCGTCGCCTGCTTGGCACGCATCTGGCCGAGGTCGGCGTCGGTGAGGTCCGCGCCGGTGAGGTCGGCGAAGTCCAGCCGCGCCTGGGTGAGCGTCGCCTCCTTCAGGGAGGCGTTCTTCAGCAGCGCGCCGGTGAGCACCCGCTGGCCGAGGTCGACCTCGTCCAGCTTGGCGCCGGTGAGGTCGGCGCACAGCAGGTCGTCGGGCAGGGCGGCGCCGCCGGTGAAGTCCTTGCCGCGCAGCTTGAGCCCCGACCCCGGCTTGCACGGGGCCGAGACGCCGGTGGCCGCAGGGGCGGCGGTGGACGCCTGCGCCGGAACGGCCGGCACGACCAGTACGAACAGTGCGAACAGCCCTGCCAGGACGGCCAGGGGAACATGAGCACGCAACGCGGCCTCCTCGACGACTGCGCCGAGTGTGACAGGCGGCCATATACGACAGGTTGCACCCCCCTTGCAGATCGCTTTCGCACGCAGGGGCGCCACGCGAGCCGCCGCGGAACCCGCCTGGCGACAAGGAAGGAGCCCCGGCGGGACGCTGCCCGCCGGGGCTCCTGTGGCACTACCTGGCCGTGACCGCGTGCCGGTGGTCTACCAGTCGCCGCCGCCGAAATCGCCGCCGCCGAAGTCCCCGCCGCCGAAGTCGCCCCCGCCGCCGAAGTCCCCGCCGCCGCTGAAGTCGCCGCCTGCGGCTCCCGCGTCGTAGCCGTAGCCGCCGCCGAAGCCGAAGCCGCCCATCGAGCTGCCCAGCATCGTGCCGATCAGCATGCCCGTGAGCAGGCCGCCGCCGTCGAAGCCGCCGTAGTAGCCGCGGGCGTAGGGCCCGTACGCGGGGCCGGCGTCCCAGTAGGGACGGCGCTGGCCGTCGACCATGACCTCACGCATCTGCGGGTCGAAGCCCTGGTCGACGCGCTGGGCGTCGGCCGCGCAGGCGGGCACGTTGCGGGGCGCGCCGCCGGGGGGCGCCCACATGACCTCACGCGCGGAGGGGCCGTGCTGCGGGTTGAAGAAGCACGGCGCGAGCCGCTCGGGCACCGGCCGGTTCTCCACGCGCGCCTTGACGCACGCCAGGGCGTACCGCCCCTCTTCGAGAGCGGAGGTGACGCCGTGCAGCTCGTCGGCCTTCTTGGCCGCGGCCAGCTCGTTCTTGGCCCGCTCGTAGGAGTCGAGGGCGAGCTGCCAGTCGTTCGTGGTGGCGGCCTCGACACCGGAGACCCTGACGTCGAGGTCGAGCGCGGTGATCTCCTCGCCGAGCTTGGTGACATCCTCCTCGACCGTCTGCTTGACCGCGGCGAGCTGGGCGGCCTCGCGGGCCTCCCGCTTGCGCTTCATGCTGCGGGAGTAGAAGAAGATGCCGAGACCGCCGGCGAGCGCCAGCACGAGGATGCCGATCAGCACCCCGCCCGCGCCTCCGCCGCCCGCGGCGCTGCCGGACTTCAGGGCGTCCCGGGTGTTGCCGGCGACCGCCTTGTCGACCCGGTTGACGAAGTCCTCCATGCCGGAGACGACGTCCTTGTTGTTGGCGACCGCGGCCTCGGCGAGCTGCCCGGCCACGCCGGCCTGCTGGATGGCGCTAGATCCGGCGTACAGCGTGTTGCCGTCGAGGATCGCCACGGTGGCCCGGGAGCGGTCGGCGCCGGCGAGTGCCTGGCCGAGGGAGTTGATCAGAGGGGGAGCGGTGGTGTCGTTCACCGTGCCGTTGGCGAGCGCTGCGACGTAGATGCGGCTGTCGGCGCCCTCCACCGCCTCACGGATCTTCGACAGGTCGCTGGAGCTGATGGTCACACCGGGCCCGACGTAAAGCGGGTCGCTGGTCTTCCACGCCGCCAGGACGGTGTTCACGTCCGGCGGGGCGGCGGCGTGAGCCGCGGACGTCGACGCGAGAAGCGTGAGCAGCCCTGCCAGCATGGCCACGACTGTGGCTGCGGCACGGCGCACCGATTGAGTGGTCACGGCAGTATGCCTCCTTCGTCCTACAGGACGAACGGCGAGTCGTCCGAGTTCCTCAATTGGCCACCGTATCTCTGCCCGAAACCTATCGCGGTCTACCACCGGCGCGGGCAAGCGATCTTCCGGCCCTCGGGCCCTGACACGCCACGCCGTCCGCACCCGAAGGGCACGGACGGCGTGGCGGGAGGCGTGAGGAGCTCAGACGTCCTTGATCTCGCAGATGGCGGCGCCCGCCGAGACGGTCTGCCCCACGGTGGCGGCCAGGCCCGTGACGGTGCCGCCCTTGTGCGCCGTGAGGGGCTGCTCCATCTTCATGGCTTCGAGCACCACGATGGAGTCGCCGGTCTGGACGACGTCGCCGTCGGACACGGCGACCTTCACGATCGTTCCCTGCATCGGGGTCACCAGGGCGTCCCCGCTCGTCGCCGTGGCCGCGCCCTTGGCGGCGCCCCGGCGGACGGGCTTCTTGGCCTCGGCCGGGCGGCGCGCCGCCGCGGCGCCGGCGGGCAGTACCACTTCCAGGCGCTTGCCGCCGACCTCGACCACCACCCGCTCGCGCTCGACGGGCTCCTCGGCCGCGGCGACGTCGCCGGAGTAGGGCTCGATCTCGTTGACGAACTCGGTCTCGATCCAGCGGGTGTGGACGCTGAACGGCTCGCCGGTGAAGGCGGGATCGCGCACGACGGCCTGGTGGAACGGCAGGACGGTCGGCATGCCCTCGACGACGAACTCCTCCAGCGCGCGCCGCGAGCGCGCCAGCGCCTCCTCGCGGGTGCGGCCGGTGACGATCAGCTTGGCCACCAGGGAGTCGAACGACTGCGGGACGGTCATGCCCTGCTCGTAGCCGGCGTCCAGCCGGACGCCCGGGCCCGACGGCGCGCGCATCGCGGACAGCGTGCCGGGGGCGGGCAGGAAGTTGCGCCCGGCGTCCTCGGCGTTGACACGGAACTCGATGGAGTGCCCGCGGACCTCGGGGTCGTCGTACCCGAGGGCCTCGCCGTCGGCGACGCGGAACATCTCGCGCACGAGGTCGATGCCGGTGACCTCCTCGCTCACCGGGTGCTCGACCTGCAGCCGGGTGTTGACCTCCAGGAAGGAGATCGTGCCGTCCTGGCCGACCAGGAACTCGCAGGTGCCCGCGCCGACGTAGCCGGCCTCGCGCAGGATCGCCTTGGAGGAGGAGTACAGCAGCTCCCGCTGTTCGGCCGTCAGGTAGGGCGCGGGGGCCTCCTCGACGAGCTTCTGGTGCCGACGCTGCAACGAGCAGTCGCGCGTCGAGACCACCACGACGTTGCCGTGCGAGTCGGCCAGGCACTGCGTCTCGACGTGGCGTGGCCGGTCGAGGTAACGCTCGACGAAGCACTCGCCGCGCCCGAAGGCGGTCACGGCCTCGCGCACCGCCGACTCGTAAAGGTCGGGGATCTCCTCCATCGTGCGCGCGACCTTCAGCCCGCGCCCGCCGCCGCCGAAGGCGGCCTTGATCGCGATGGGCAGGCCGTGCTCGGAGGCGAAGGCGACGACCTCCTCGACGCCGGAGACGGGGTCGGGGGTGCCCGCGACCAGCGGCGCCCCCACCCGCTGGGCGATGTGCCGCGCCGCCACCTTGTCGCCGAGCGCGGTGATCGCCGACGGCGGCGGCCCGATCCAGGTGAGGCCGGCGTCGATCACCGCCTGGGCGAACTCGGCGTTCTCGGCCAGGAAGCCGTAGCCGGGGTGCACGGCGTCCGCGCCCGCCTCGGCGGCCACGCGCAGCAGCTTGCCGATGTCGAGGTAGGTCTCCGCGGGAGACTGACCGCCGAGCGCGTATGCCTCGTCCGCCATCCGCACATGAAGCGCGTCGAGGTCTTGGTCAGCGTAGACCGCGACGCCGTTCAGTCCGGCGTCCTTGCATGCGCGTGCGATACGCACCGCTATCTCGCCACGATTGGCGATCAGGACCTTCTGCACCGAGGTCGTCCCTTTCCTCAAAAGGCCCGCGAGGCCTCTTCCGGAGTGTAAGCGGCCTCTGATCTCAGGTGAGCCCCTACCCCACCGTTTCATTCGGCCGCGGCACGTCATCGCATAGGGGCTGACGACGATAACTCCTCGGTATAACCGGTGCGTCTCGGAGGGTTGACGTCTAAGGTGAGATCGTTTGGCTACCCCCTGTCATGCAGAAGATCCTCGAAGGAGACCGGCATGAGCCAGAGCTTGCTCGGCGGCGACCCCGCGGAAATGCAGAACATGGCCGCTCAGTTCACCCAGCAGGCCGAGCAGGTGCGCCAGACCATGGCGGCGCTCGACCGCGAGGCCGCGAAGGTCGGCACGGCGTGGACGGGCCCGGGGGCCGTGCGCTTCGGCGGCGCCTGGCAGAACTACCGCCAGGCCTTCCAGCGGATGACCGAGGAGCTGACCGAGGCGTCGCGCATCATCACCACCTACCGCGGCAACATCGAGTCGGCGACGCGCTAGGGCCGCGGCGGCCGGCTCCGCCGGGCCGCCTCCGTCCGCACCGGCGCGGGTGCCGGCGCGGGGAACCACGTCAGCGGTGGTGTGTATGCCGACGCGAACCACGGTGCCGCCAGGCGCGTCCACAGGGCCGGCCATGCCGTCGCCCTGCCCGGCGCCTGGGCGGCACGCGGGCGGCCCTCTGCGGCCCCGCTCAGGCCCGGCGCGGGGCGATCACGGCGCGTCCGCCATCGAGCTGGCGCTCATCATGCCCGTCGTGCTCGTGGTCGTCCTGCTGATCGTCCAGTTCGCCCTGGTCTTCCACGGCAGGCAGGTCGCGGACGCCGCGGCGCGGGAAGGGGCGCGCATCGCCCGGGCCGCGGGGGCCGACGGCGGCGGCTGGCAGGGCGCCGCCGAGACCAAGGCGAAGAACGTCGTGAGCGCGATCGGCCCCGAGCTGCTCGAAGGGGCCTCCGTGCAGGCATGGCAGAAGGGCGACCAGCGCGGCGTCACCGTGAAGGGCGCCGCCGTGGCCGTGATCCCGTTGCTGCCCGGCATGTCCTTCACGATCACCTCGACGTTCGGCGGCCCCATCGAGTGTTTCCGCCCCGACGACGGCACCCCCGACTGCGGCTGACCGCCGCCCGGCCGAGGGCCTCGCTCCGGCGGCTGACGGCGCCCGCGAGCCCCCGAGGACCTCGCTCCGGCGGCTGAGGGCGCCCGCGAGCCCGCGGCTGACGGCGCCCCCGGGGACCGATGGATCCGAGCGCGGCTGACGGCCGTCTCCGCGGCGCGAAGGGCGCCCCACGAGCCCCGGCCGCGGTTCAGGGCGTGAGGGCCGCCTGGACGGGGGTGGCCGTGCCCGAGATGACGAGCAGGCCGCGGCCGGGCGGACCGCCCACGGCGCCGCGCGGGAGCCTCACGTTGAACAGGTCGCCGTCGGCGGGGCTCTGCACCGACAGCAGCAGCCCGGTGCGGCCCTTGCGCGCCTCGGCCACGAACCCCCGGTAGGCGGTCGCCAGGTCGCCGGTGGTGCCCGCGATGAGCAACCCGTGCTCGCCGTCCCTGCCGCTGCGCAGCGTGCTTTCCAGGGCCGTGCCGAGCGGCGAGTCGGGTGAGACCAGCTCGGCGTCGTCCACGATCACGACATACCGGTCGCGGCCCGCCAGCGCGCCGGCGAGGTCGGCGTCGCCGTCGGCCCCGAGCACCGCCAGCACGCCGGGCAGGCCGGCCAGGTCGCGCAGCGGGCTGCGGCGCGGGGTGACCACGACCACAGGCGTGTCCTGGCCGAGCAGCCAGCGGGCGGCGGTGACCAGCGTGGACGAACGGCCCGACCGCGCCGGGCCCGCGACCACGGCGGCCGGGCCCTGGGTGAGCAGGTCGACGCCGAGCGGGGCCAGGGAGTCGCCGCCCGCGCCGAGCAGCGCCCAGAGCGGGGAAGGCGGCCGGAAGCCGGGGACGAGCTCAACGGCCTGGGCGGCCGTCACCCGCATCGGCAGGGCGTCCACCCGCAGCGGCGCGGCGCGCCCGGCGAACCTGCCGGACGCCGCGCGGCCGAGCGCCTGCAGCGCGGCCACCTGGGCGGGGCCGGACGGGTCTTCGTCCAGCAGGGCGATCTGGCTCTCGACGACGCCCTGCTCCCCGAGGGAGACCACCCGGCCGGCGGGCATGGACGCGGGCAGGCCGCGCAGCGGCAGCCCGGCGAGGCCGTAGTCGGCGGAGTCGGCCAGCCGCATGATCAGCCGATCTTCGAAGAGCGTGGAGATCTGGCCGAGCAGCCCCGACCGGTCGGCGGTCACCACGGCGCGCAGCCCGACGGCCGGGCCTTCGCGCAGCAACTGCATCAGCGCGTCGAGCAGGCGCCCGTAGTCGTAGCCCTCGAACGCCGCCGCGAACCCCTCCCAGCGGTCGAGCAGGAGCACCAGCCACGGCATCCGGAGCGTCGTGTCGCCCGTGCCCGAGCGGTGGATCGCCGCCCGCGCCTCGGCCAGGGACGCGTACCCGGCCTCGGCCAGGAGCTGCTGGCGCCGCCCGACCTCGGCGCGGAGCCGGGTGAGCAGCCGCTCCACGCGGTCGAGCTGGTCGCGGGTGACCACGGCGCCGCAGTGGGGCAGGGCCACGAGCGGCAGCAGGGCCCCGGAGCCGCAGTCGATGGCGTGCAGGTGGACGTCGTCGGGCGAGGCGTGGGCGGTGATCGACCCGGCGATGGTGCGCAGGGCCGTGGACCTGCCGGTGCGCGCCGTGCCGGCGATCAGCAGGTGGCCGCCGCGGGCCAGGTCGAGCGTGAGCGGGCGGCGGTCCTGCGCCCAGGGCAGGTCGGTGACGCCGAACGGCAGCGGCGGCACCTCGTGGCCGCCGGCGCCCTCCCGGGGGGCGTCCATGAGCACCAGGCCGGGCAGCGGGGGCAGCCACGGGCTCGGCCGCTCGCGGACGCCGGCCATGCGGGCGGCCTCGACGACGGCGTCCACCAGCCTCGCCAGGTCGCTCGACGGGCCGCCGTTCACCCCCGGACGCTCGGCGCCGCGCGCCCCTGCGGCCCTGAGCGGGCCGCCGAGGCCGGGACCGTTCCCGGCGGAGGTGAGGGCCGCCGCGGCGTTCGCGGCGCCGCGGGAGGGGCGCAGGGGGTGGCCGAGGTCGCGCCAGCGGACCTCCACGACCCGGGGGCCCGCCCCGCCGCGCGCGGCCTCCGGCACCCGGCCGCCCACCCGGGCGGTCTGCACGGGCTGGGCCGGGCCGGTGCCCGAGCGGACGTAGCAGCGTCCCGGCGTGGTCTTGGAGATGTGCGCCGCCTCCGGGCCGGAGATGACGTCGGTGGACTCGGCGACGTCGGTGACCCGCAGCGCGACGCGCAGCGAGGTGTTCGCCTGGATGTCGGCCGTCACCACGCCGCCGGGCCGCTGGGTGGCGAGGATCAGGTGGATGCCCAGCGAGCGGCCGCGGCGGGCGATGTCCACGAGCCCGTCCATGAAGTCGGGCAGCTCGGACACCATGGCCGCGAACTCGTCGATGACCAGCAGCAGCCGCGGAAGCGGCTCCAGCGTCGCCTCCGGGCCCGCCTCGGTGTCCCGGGCCGCCGGCTCGGCCGCCGGGGCGCCCGCGTGGCCCGCGGCGAGCCGCGCCGCCCGGCCGCTCAGCCCGGTCAGCCCGGTCAGCCCGGTCGCGCGGCGTCCCGGCGTCCCGGCGTCCATCCCGGACGCCCGGCCGCCGGCCGTGGCCTGCCCGGCTGTGCGGCCGCCCGCCGACAGGCCCGCGCCGGGCGCCCGGCCCGCCGGTTCGGAGGCCGGCGCGGAGGCGGCGGAGGCCCGGGTGAGGGCCGCGCGCGCGGCCCGGGGGTCGTCGCGTAACTCCAGGTAGTCCTCGATGTCCTTGGCGCCCGCGGCGAGCAGCAGCCGTTCGCGCCGGCGGATCTCGGCGGCCAGCGAGGCCAGCGCCCGCTGGGTCAGGTGCTCGTCGAGGTCGGTGACCATGCCGACGGTGTGCGGCAGCCGCACGCACTCCTTGAACGCGGCTCCGCCCTTGTAGTCGATGAGCACGAACGTCATCTCGTCGGGCCGGTTGGCCACGGCCAGCGAGCAGATCAGCGTCTGCAGCAGCTCCGACTTGCCCGCGCCGGTGGTGCCCGCGACCAGCGCGTGCGGGCCGTCGCGGCTCAGGTCGACGCTGAACGGGCCGTCGGGCCCCACGCCGATCGGCACCTCGGTCGTGCGGCCGCCCGAGCGCCACCGCCCCGCCACGGCGCGCCCCGACGGGCTCAGCTCCAGCAGGTCGAGCAGGCGCACCGAGCCCGGCAGCACGGATGTGACGTCGTCCCTGCTCACGTCGCGCAGCGGCGCGAGCGAGCGCGCGAGCCGCTCGGACCAGGCGGGCGTCACCTGGTCGGCCAGGATGTCCCCGACGGCGTCCAGCCCGCCGCCGCGCAGCCGGACGAAGCCGTCGGCGCCGCAGTCGGCCACGGTGGCGCACTCCTCGGGCAGCAGCCGCGTGTCCTCGTCGATGGCGACCGTGTAGACCCCGGCGCCCGGCCCCTGCCTGAGCACCTGGGGCATTCCGGGGAGCCCGCGCAGCACCTGGGCGCCGTCCAGGATCACCAGCACGTCGTACGGACGGTCGTCGTAGGAGGCGAACAGGGGCTCCTCGTCGGGGCCGAACCCGCGCCCCCACCCCTTGACCGCGCCTCCGGCGGACGCGCCGAAGGCGGGGCCGTCGTCGTCGCCGAGGCGCTCGGCCACCAGGGCGGCCAGCTCGGCCACCCGCTGCGCCGCCGCCTCGGGGTCGGCGCCCACCAGGGCGACGCAGTCGGCGTCGCGCGGGGCGCAGTGCGGCAGCCAGCGTGCCCAGTCCCAGTGCGCGGCGCCGTCCCCATGGGCCGACAGGACCACCACGGCGAGGTCGCGGGGGCTGTGCAGGGTGGCCGCGGCGCCGACCAGCGAGCGGGCGATGCCCAGCGTGACGTCCCGGGGCCCGGTCATGCCGGCCACGCCGAGCCGCCGCATCGCGAGCGACACCGGGACGGCGCCGGAGACGGGCGCCCCGGGCATCGTCAGGTCGGCGGGCGCGCCGCGCTCGGGGGTGAAGTCGATCTCGGCGGGCAGGTCGGCGAGCCCGAGGCGCAGGCGCAGCGCGTCGGGGTCGTGGCTCCTGCGCTCCCACAGCCGCCGCCGGGGCCCGGTCGCCGTGAGCAGCAGCTCGGCGGGGTCGGGGGACGCGGCGCGGCGCTCGCGCTCGTTGACCGCCCTGGCCTTGCGCACGTTCTCCTCGAACGCGGCCTGGCGCTCGCGGTAGGCCTTCATGGCCTGGCGGTGCTGCTTGCGGCCGTGCCGGCGGTCGCTGATCCACTGCCCGATCATGATCATGGGCGTCATCAGGGCGATCAGCAGGTAGAACCAGAGCTGGAACGCCCACCACATGGCCAGGCCGAGCACGGCCGGCAGGCAGGCGGCGAGCAGTTGCAGGCGGATGCCCTCGCGGCGCACGGGCTCGGCGGGCACGTCGAGCCGGCGGCGGCGGTCGCCCGGGCGCAGGCGGGGAGGCCGGTTGTAGGCGAGGCCGCCCCCGGGCAGGGCGTCCAGGTGGGCGTCGGGGGGCTCGGTGCCGTGCAGCACCAGGATGGAGTTCCCGCAGGCCAGCGGCGCTCCCTCCGGCCACGGCCTGGCGGTGGCGAGCGGCTCGCCGGCCAGCAGGGGCGCCGTGCGGGTGGCGCCCCGCTTCATGGCGCCGACGGCTTCGGAGTCGGGGGTGCCGTGGACGCGCGCCGCCGCCGCGCGCCGCGCCCGCCGGCCCGTCTTGCGCCGCGTCCTGCGCACCCGGCGGGGCTTCTTGGCGGGGGGCGCGCCGGCGGGGGCCACCGCCCGCACCAGGACGGCGTCGGGCGTCACGCGCAGCTCGACGACCTCGGGCGGCAGGTCGCCGTCGAGGGCGATCGCGCACGCGGGGTCGGAGCCGATGGCGTGCACGCCGAAGCCCAGCCGGTGCACCGCGCCGGCGCCGGGCCCGCCCGCGACCCTGACCTCGATCACGCCGCCGGGCTCGGCCAGCAGCGTCGACCCGGCCGTGCGGGGGTCGAGCGTCACCAGGTCGCCGTCGCGGACCGCCGCGGCCATCGGGGCCTCGGGGTCGAGCCGCCTGCCGTCGACCCACAGGGACGGCGCCTCGGGCTCGCGGGCGCCCTGGCGCGCGTCGAGGCCGTACGGCGCGCGGGCGCGCGACAGCCGCACGACGTTGCCGCGCTCCTCGGGCGCGTCGCGCAACGCGGTGGCGAGCCCCGCGACCGTGGTGTCCTGGTCGCCCTCGATGACCACGTCGCGCCGGCCGTGCTCCGAGACCACGGTAAGCATGATCCGCATGCGGCGTCTCCTCCGGGTCCGGCTCCGCGCTTCAACGTAAGCGACGGGAGCCCGCCGCAGGCGCCGGTTTCGCCAACTGGCCGCGACGCCCGCCGCCTACCCCACTCTCGCGCCGTCGGGCCTGACCGCGTACCACCTGCCGCCGAACTCGTCCCGGCCGCGCCCGTAGACGTCGCCGGGCTTCCTGTCGCCGTTGAAGTAGTAGAGCGGGAGCTCGCCGTAGGTCACCTGCCGCACGCCGTCGCGCTCGACGGCGCCGAGCCTTTTGCGCCGCACCCCGCTCTCGGCCCCGGGCTCGTCGCGGGTGACGGCGGGCGGCCACCACGCGGCGCAGGACAGCAGGCACGTGGGCTCGCCGGGGCGGTCCCTCCCGAAGACGTACAGCGTCCTGCCGTTCTCGCCGACGAGGACCTCCCCGGCCTTCGTTCGCGCCGCCTTGACGGTGACGCGCCGCGGGGTGGGCATGGTGGGCGGCAGCCCGGTCTCCGACGGGGACGTCCCGCCGGACGGGGTCACCGGAGGGGAGGGGGACACGCCGCGGCCGGCGCGCGTGCCGCCGCACGCGCCCGCCGTCAGGGCCGTGAGGGCCGTCAGGGCCGCCGTGGCATCCCTCGCGAGCCTTCTCAAGCGACCCCTCCTCCGACGCGGCTCGCGCTCCGGCCGGCCGCTGGCGATTCGTGCGAGGGGGTGTACTGTTCGTTCCCTCCGGCGTGGTTTTCAGTACATCCGCCGTTGTTCCGGGGGCCGCCGTTTGGAAAGCCGCGGGTCATCCGGCGTGTGCCACCGGGAGGCCTCCCGTCATCCACAGCCCCCTGTGGACAGAACGCCGGCCGGGTGTGGATAACTCGGCGCGTTCTGTGGTGATTTAGGGCCATAAACCGGATTAAAAGTGACGATCCGGACGAATGGCCAATGGTCGCACCTGTGGATAAAGCCTGTGTACAATGCCGCGGCCGTGCGGATCAATCTTGGTGGAAGGGGCGCCATGCCGGAGTACGTGCAGGTCCAGGTGGCCGTGGACGACAGGGCCGTGGCCGGCGCCCTCGCGCGCTCGGCGGTCGCCGCCCGGCTGGCCGCGTGCGCGCAGATCGTCGGGCCGATCACCAGCGTCTACCGCTGGAAGGGCGTCGTCGAGACGGCCGAGGAGTTCCTGCTGCTGATGAAGACCACGGGGGAGCGGAGCGGGGAGCTGACCGAGCACGTCCGTCGGGAGCACCCGTACGAGACGCCCGAGATCATCAGCCTGCCCGTCACCGGAGGGCTGGGCGCCTATCTGGAGTGGATCTCCGAGGAGACGGGCGGCCCCGGTGGACCGGCGGATCGCGGTTAGGATCCGGCGACCCGGGGGAAACCGATGGGAGACTTGTGACCGAGGTTACTGGCGATACAAACGTGATTATTGCCGGATATATGCCAGCAGTGAGCTGACCGAAACGGGAGTGATTCTTGACGACGCCATTGACAGCCAATCCATAGTGGATGAGCATGGGTCCGGTTTCGGTCCCCCCACGTGGTGCAAGCTGCACACACTATGAATGACAAATTGGGCAGATAACCCTAAGATCGTCGTCCTCCATATCCGTGACCATGCCATCCCGCCACCGTGGTCATGCGGTCCGTTCTCGCCCGGCCCCCGCCGGTCGGTATCAGCGCATGGTGAGGGCGACGGCCTGGTCCTGATTCCGGGAGCCCCCCACCCATGAGGATCAGCGAGAAAGCCGGCCGCGACGGTCGCGCCGCGAACGCGGAGCGCGCCGCATCGCAGGGCGCGCTTTCCGGGCCCGCCTCGCGCAAGCTCCCCGTGCCGCCCCGCGAGCGCAAACCGGCCCTGGCCGCGCTCGCGCTGCTGCTCGTGCTCGGCGGCGCGCTCGCCGCCACGCTGCTGGTGATGCGCAGCGGCGACCGCGTGTCGGCCATCCAGATCAGCCAGCAGATCGGCCCCGGCCAGCCCATCCTCCCCGAGGCGATGACCGAGGTGCAGATCGCCGACACCGGGGTCGGCTACGTCTCCTGGATCCACCGCCAGGAGGTCGCCACGACGTTCGCCCGCGTCACCATCCTGCCCGGCACGCTGCTCACCGAGCAGATGGTCACCAGGGCCAGCGAGCAGCTCGTCCCGGGCAAGGTCATGGTCGGCCTGGCGCTCAAGGCCGGCCAGGTGCCGCAGGGGCTGCAGAAGGGCGACCACGTGCAGGTGCTCTACGTGCCCGGGTCGGGCCGGGGCACGGCGCAGGGCAAGGTGCTCACGCCCAGCGCGCTCGTGCAGAGCGTCGGCACGCCCGAGGGCGACAGCACCGGGCTGGTCACGATCATCGTGGACGCCACCGTCTCGCCCACCGTCGCCATGTACTCCTCCAGCGGCGAGATCGCCCTGGGCAAGCTCGCCGGAGCCGGTTGACGTGGCTCTCATAGCGCTCGCCGCCGACAAGGGCGCGCCCGGCGTCACCACCGCGGCGACCGCGCTCGGCGCGGTGTGGCCGCGTCAGGTGCTGCTCGCCGAGTGCGACCCCTCCGGCGGCGACCTCGTCTACCGGCTGCCCGGCGTCGACGGCGGCGTGCTCAACCCCGGGCGCGGCCTGCTGAGCCTGGGCGCCATGGCGCGCCGCGGCCTGCGGCCCGAGCAGGTGCACGAGCACACCCAGAAGCTCATCGGCGGCCTCGACGTCCTGACCGGCCTCACCCACGGCGAGCAGGCGGCCGGGCTCACCTGGCTGTGGGGCCCGCTCGGCCGGGCGCTGTCGGCGTTGCCGCACGCCGACGTGCTCGCCGACTGCGGCCGCCTCGGCGCCCACCCGCAGATGAACGACCTGCTCGCCGAGGCCGAGCTGACGCTGCTGCTCACCCGCCCGAGCCTCGACCACGTGGCCCACCTGCGCGAGCGGCTCGCGCTGACCGGCGGGCAGGTCGGCGTCGTCGTCATCGCCGCCCCCCGCTCCTACCGGGCCTCCATCGACGAGGTGCGCCGCATCGTCACCGCCTCCACCAAGGAGGTCTCCTTCGTGGCCGGCCTGGCGTACGACCCCAAGGGGGCGGAGCTGCTCAGGGGCCAGTGGGGCGGCCGGCTCGACCGCTCCCTGCTGATCCGCACGGCCCGCGAGCTGGCCGGCCGCCTCGCCGCGCGGGTGGCCCCCGGCCGCACGTCCCCGCCCGCGGGCGCGCCGCCGCGCGCGACGGCCATCGACACCGAGCGAGCGGAGCGAGCGCGATGAGCACCGACCATGCGCTGGTGAAGCGGTTCCGCCAGGAGGTGGGCGACCGCCTGGCCCGCCAGCGGCGGCTCGACCAGGCGAGCGGCCTGGTGCCGATGTCCGGCGAGGACGAGCGGCAGTTCGCGCGCGCCCTGATCTCCCAGGTGCTTGAGGAGCACGCCCGCAGCGAGATCGGCTCGGGCCGCACGCCCCCCACCGCCGAGGAGGAGGAGGCGCTCGCGGCCGGCATCCACGCCGCGCTGTTCGGCGTCGGGCGGCTGCAGCCGCTGCTCGACGACCCCGAGGTGGAGAACATCGACGTCAACGGCTGCGACCGCGTGTTCGTCGGGTACGCCGACGGCCGCGAGGTCGTGCACGACCCCGTGGCCGAGTCCGACGAGGAGCTGATCGAGCTGATCCAGATCCTCGCCGCCTACAGCGGCCTGTCGAGCCGCGCCTTCGACACCGCCAACCCCCAGCTCGACCTGCGCCTGCCCGACGGCTCGCGCATGTCGGCGGTGATGGACGTCACCGTGCGCCCAGCCGTCTCCATCCGCCGGGCGCGCATGGGCAAGGTCTTCCTCAGCGACCTGGTGGGCAACGGCACGCTGACGCCCGAGATCGGCCGGTTCCTCGCGGCGGCCGTCGGGGCCCGCAAGAACATCATGATCGCCGGGTCGACGAACGCCGGGAAGACGACGCTGCTGCGCGCGCTGGCCAACGAGATCCCGCCGCACGAGCGCCTGATCACCGTCGAGCGCGCCCTGGAGCTCGGGCTCGACCAGTTCCCCGAGCTGCACCCCAACGTCGTGGCGTTCGAGCAGCGCCTGCCGAACTCCGAGGGCCAGGGTGAGATCACCATGGCCGAGCTGGTGCGGCGGTCGCTGCGCATGAACCCCAGCCGCGTGATCGTCGGCGAGGTGCTGGGCGACGAGATCGTGACGATGCTGAACGCGATGACGCAGGGCAACGACGGCTCGCTGTCGACCATCCACGCCAACTCCTCCATGGAGGTGTTCAACCGCATCGCCACCTACGCGCTGCAGGCCGAGGAGCGGCTGCCCATCGAGGCCACCCACATGCTGATCGCCGGCGCCATCGACTTCGTCGTGTTCATCGAGAAGCGCAACGACTACCACATGGGCGGCCGCCTGCGCCGGTACGTCGCCAGCATCCGCGAGGTCGCCGGCGTCGACGGGCGCGTGCTGTCGTCGGAGATCTTCACGCCGGGCCCCGAGGGGCGGGCCGTGCCGCACGCCCCGATCGCCTGCGCCGACGAGCTGGCCTACCACGGGTACGACCCGTCGGCGGGGGTGTGGTCGTGATCTCGCTGCCCCCCGGGCTGTTCGACCCGCTGGCGATCCTCGCCGGGGCCGCCGTGGGCGGCGGCCTGTTCCTGCTGGCCCTGGCCCTGTACGGCATCCGGCCCGGGCCGGCCACCCCCGACCGCGGCGCGGGGCGGCGCGAGCTCGTGCGCCGGCTGTCCACCCGCTCGGCGGTGGCGACCGTCACCGGCGGCATGGTCCTGGTGATCACCGGCTGGCCGGTGATGGCGGCCGGCGCGGTGCTGCTCGTGCTCGCCTGGCGCGGCCTCACCGGCGGCGCGGCCGAGGAGCGGGCGGCGATGAGCCGGCTGGAGGCCCTGGCCGCCTGGACCGAGTCGCTCAGGGACACCATCGCCGGCGCCGCAGGCCTTGAGCAGGCGATCCCGTCGTCGATCAGGGCCGCCGCGCCGACGCTGCGCCCGCACCTGCGGGCGATGGTCGACCGCCTGCACACCCGCATGCCGCTCGCTGACGCCCTGCGGCTGTTCGCCGACGAGCTGGACGACCCCTCCGCCGACCTGGTGGTCGCCGCGCTGATCCTCAACGCCAAGCTGCGCGGCCCCGGCCTGCGCGAGGTGCTCGGCGCGCTCGCCGTCTCCGCGCGCGAGGAGCTCGACATGCGCCGCCGGGTCGAGGCCGAGCGCCGCGCGACGCGCCGCAGCGTCCAGATCGTGGTCGGCACCGCCGTCATGTTCGCCGCGATCTTGGTGGTGTTCAACCGCGACTACGTCCAGGAGTACGACGACCTGCTGGGACAGGCCGTCCTGGTGGTCGTCGCCGGGCTGTTCGGCGCCGGGTTCGCCTGGATGCGGCGGCTGGCCCGGTTCGACAAACCCGCCCGGCTGCTCGGCCCGGCGTCCAGCGCTCCCGTCGCCGAACGCGAGCCGGTGTCGGGAGGCATCCGTGGTTGAGACCGTGCTGGCCGGGGCCGCGTTCGGGCTGGGGCTCTTCCTGCTGGTCAGGGCGCTGTTCCCGCCCAGGCCCGGCCTGGTGGCGCAGTTGCTGGCGCTCGACGCCGCCCGTGAGGGCGACGACTCCCTGCGGCTGCGGTTGCTAGCGCCCGACGAGGAGGTCAGCCCCTTCCGGCGCGGCCTTGGCGTGCGCCTCGCGCGGTTCTACGCCTCGCGCGGGTGGGAGGCGCGCTCCACCCGCGCCGACCTGGCGCTGCTCGGCAAGTCGTTCGAGGGCTACCTCGCCACCAAGATGCTGCTGGCCGTCTCGGGCCTGCTCGCCTTCCCCATCCTCGCCGGGTGGCTGGCGCTCATGGGCTGGGGCGTCTCCCCGCAGGTGCCGCTGTGGGCGTCGCTCATCGTGGCGCTGGTCTTCTACTTCCTGCCCGACCTGCAGATCCGCCGCGACGCCGCGGTGCGCCGCCGCGACTTCCGGCACGCCGTCGGCGCCTTCCTCGACCTGGTCGCGATGAACCTCGCGGGCGGGCGGGGCGTCCCGGAGGCGCTGCTGACGGCGGTCTCGGTCAGCGACGGCGCCAACGCGTCCAACTGGGCCATGGCCCGCATCCGCGAGGCCCTGTCCAACGCCCGCATCGTCGGCATCACGCCGTGGCAGGCGCTGGGCCGGCTCGGCGACGAGATCAACGTCGACGAGCTGCGCGACCTGTCGGCGGCGCTGGGCCTGGTGGCCGACGACGGCGCCAAGGTCCGCGCCTCCCTGACGGCCCGCGCCGCCACCATGCGGCGGCGCGAGCTGGCCGAGGTCGAGGGCCGGGCCGGTGAACGGTCCCAATCCATGCTGGTCGCCCAGCTCCTGCTGTGCGCCGGCTTCGTGATCTTCCTCAGTTATCCGGCAGCGATGAAGATGTTGGGGTCCTAAATGTTCACACCTCCGTGGCTCACCTATCTGGTCGCCGTCCTGAACGTGCGGCTCCACCGCGCCCGTACGGCTCCCTCGCGGGGAGCGTCCGCCGTCGAGTGGGTGATCATCACCGCCATCATCGCCGGGGTGGCCCTGGGCCTCGCCACGCTGATCAGGACGCTCGTCACCCAGAAACAGGCCGAGATCCAGAGCAACTTCGGCGGCGGCGGGGGCGGCGGGGGTGGCGGGAATCCGTGACGGTCCGCACCCGGCGCACCCGGTCTCCGGCGCGCCCGGCCGCGGGCGACCGCGGGTCGATGGCGGTCGAGGCGGTGCTGCTGGCGCCGGTCTTCCTGATCTTCCTGATGTTCCTGGTCGGCGCGGGACGCGTCGTCGAGGCGCAGGGCGAGGTCAACGGCGCCGCCAGGGACGCCGCCCGGGCCGCCTCCGTGCAGCGTGCGCTCGGCACGGCGCGCGACGCGGCGAGCGAGGCCGCCGAGGCGGCGCTCGGCGGCGAGTGCACCCCCGTGGTCAGCCTCACCGGCAGCGAGTGGACCGAGGGCGGAACGGTCCGCGCGACCGTCACCTGCCCGCTCGACCTCGACTTCCTCGGCTTCGGAGTCGTGAAGCAGGTGAAGGGCAGCTCGGTCGTGCCGCTGGAGCGGTTCCGGAGGGTCGAGTGAGCGACCGCCCGCTCCCGCCGCCCGCGCGGCGCCCCGGTGACCGCGGGTCCATGTCGGTCTTCGTGGTGCTCTTCTCGGTGGTGGTGTTCATGCTGGCGGGCCTGCTGGTCGACGGCGGCGCTGCGATCAACGCGCGGCTGCGGGCGTCCGACGTCGCCGAGCAGGCGGCGCGGGCGGCGGCCGACGAGATCGACGAGGAGCACCTCAGGAGCACCGGGCAGGTGCGGCTCGTCGGCGACGAGGGCGCGGTCTGCGGCCGGGCGCGCAAGATCGTCGGCGCGCACGACGACACGGCCGTCCGGCTCACCGAGTGCCGCCCCGGCCAGGGACAGACGGTCGTGACCGTCGCGGTGAGCGTCAGGTGGAACGCCTTCTTCCTCGCCGCGTTCGGCTTCAGCGGCTCCGACATGTCCGGTACCGCCACCGCGGGTCCCGATTCCGGCGACGCGCCGTGAGCGGCCCCGAGACGACCGAGGAGGGAGAGGGATGGCTACGTCGAAGCCCCCGTCGCGTCCGGCCGCGGGGCTGACCCCGGCGTCGCCCCACGGGCGCATCCGGCCGCGCCGCACGGCCTGGGACGTCGTCGCCGGCGTCGCCGCCCTCATCGCGCTGGCCGCGCTCATGGGCGGCGTCCCGTACGCGCTGCTGCGCTTCGCCGGCCCGCCGCTGCCCGCCGACCTGCTCGACGGCGAGCTGCTGACCAGCCAGATCAGCCCGAGCACGGCCGTCGCGATCCTCGTGCTGCTGGTCTGGCTGACGTGGGCGCAGCTCGTGGTCTGCGTGGTCGTCGAGGTGTACTCCGGCATCCGAAAGATCGGCATGCCGGTGCGCGTGCCCCTGTCGGGAGGGTCGCAGGCGCTGGCCAACCGGCTCGTCTCCGCGGCGCTGGCCCTGTTCACCGCCTCCGCCGTCGCGATCCCGATCGCGGGGGCCGCGTCCCCGCCGCCGGCGCGTCCCCCGGTGGTAGCCACCCAGCTCACCGCCCCGATCCCCGAGCAGTACGCCGTGCTGGAGGACGTGCGGGAGGTCAAGAAGGTCTACGTCGTCCAGCCGCCGCACGGGCGTCACCACGAGAGCCTGTGGGAGATCGCCGACAAGTGCCTCGGCGATGGGCGGCGCTACCCCGAGATCTACCGGCTCAACCAGCACAAGTCGCAGCCCGACGGCAGCCGCCTGCAGATGGCCGACCTGATCAAGCCGGGCTGGGTGCTGGACATGCCGGACGACGCGCGCAACGTGCACGTCGTCCCGGCCGACGAGTCGCGGGTCGTCACGCTCAGGCACCACCCCGGCAAGCCCGCCGAGCTCGACGGGCGCACCCAGTTCGTCACCGCCGAGTCCGGCCGCCCGGCCGGTCAGATGCCGGGCGCACGGGGCGAGGCCGGAGCCGTCGGGGGCGCCGACCGCGAGACGGCGCGGCCGGAGGCGCCCGAGCGGGGCGAGGGCCGGGCGGACGGCGCCGCCGGAGGAGAGGCCGCGGACGGCGCGCGGCAGGACGGTGCCGCGCGCCCTGATCAGGGCGGTGCCGCGCGACCTGATCAGGGCGGCACGGGCGGCGTCGCACAGGGCGGCGCCGGCGGCGCGGCCCAGGGGGGCGGCCTGGCCGGGAGCGGCCTGGAACTGCCGCCGCCCCCGGTGGGCGACCGGCCGCCCGGGCTGCCCGCCGTGCCGAACCTGCCCGCCGCCTCGGCCGTGCCCAAGGCGCCGAAGGCGTCGGCCGTCCCATCCGTGAAGCCGGGCGAGACGTCGTGGAGCGACAGGGCGCAGCGGCCCGAGGGCCTCGACCGGCCGCAGGCGCAGGACACGGGCGGGCTCGACCTCGTCGACTACCTGGCCGGCGGCTCGCTCGCGGCGGCCGGCCTGCTCGTGGCGCTCGGACGACGGCGCCGGGAGCAGCTCTGGCACCGCGCGTTCGGCCACCGCATCGTCCGCCCGAGGGGGGACGCCGCCGGGGCCGAGGTGGCGCTGCGCCTGGGCTCGGACGCCCCCGGCGGCAAGATGCTCGACAACGGCCTGCGCCTGCTGGGCAAGCTGCTGGCCGAGCAGGGCCGCGTCCCGCCGACCATCTACGCCGTCCACCTGTCGGCCCGCGGGCTCGACCTGTGGATCCACCCGCCCGAGCCGGACGCCCCAGAGCCGTGGGAGTCCCACGACGGCGGCCGCACGTGGCGGCTGCTCGCGCACGAGGGCCGGGCCATCGACGAGCACGCGCTGGCCGACGTGCCCGCCCCGTACCCGGGCCTGGTCTCGCTCGGGGTGACCGAGTCGGGCCGCGTGCTGATCGACCTGGAGGCCGCCCACGGCGTGATCGCCATGACCGGCCACCGGGTGCGCGAAGCGCTGGCCGCGCTCGCCGTCGAGCTGGCGACCAACCGCTGGTCCGACGAGATGCGGGTGACGCTGGTCGGCTTCGGCGCCGATCTGGCGACCATCGCGCCGCACCGGGTGCGCTCGGTGGGCAGCCTCGCCGAGGCCCTGCCCGAGCTGGAGGCGCGGGCGCGGGAGACCGAACCCGCGGCGCAGGTGCTCACCGGGCGCGTCCACGGCCGTGCGGCGGCCCCGGCCTGGCCGCCGCACTTCCTGCTGTCGGCCATCGCGCCCGATCCCGACGACGCCGTCCGCCTGGCGAGGCTCGGCCGGGCGGGCACCCGCATGGCCGCGGGGTACGTCATCGCGGGCGAGGTCCCGCACGCCACCTGGACCTGGGAGATCACCGAGGAGGGCAAGGCCAGGGTGGAGGCCCTGGGCGTCACGGTGGCGGCCCAGCTCCTGCCCCGGCGGCACTACGAGGCGGTCGTCGACCTGTTCCGCACCGCCGGCCGCCACGAGGGCGAGCCCGTGCGTGAGGAGGAGCCGGCCCGTGAGTTCACCACGACGCCGTCCGTCAACGTGCGCATCCTGGGGCCGATCGAGATCGGCCCGGTGCCGCCCCTGGAGGAGGGCAGGGCCGAGCTGGCCTGCGAGATGATCGTCTACCTCGCCAGCCACCCGGCCGGGGTGCATCCCGTCGTGCTCGGCGGCATCCTGTGGCCGCGCGGCGTGCAGGCCGTCGTCCGCGACGCCGCGATCGCCCGCGTGGCCGAGTGGCTGGGCACCGACAGCCAGGGACGCCCGAACCTGCGCGCCGACGACACCGGGCGGCTGCGCCTGGGCCCCGAGGTGCGCTCCGACTGGCAGCTCTTCCGCGAGCTCGTCCGGCGGTCGCACAACGACCCCGGCGGGCGCGCGGTGCTGCTCGACAAGGCCCTGGGGCTGGTGCGCGGGCCGCTGCTCAGCGGCCGGCCGCGCGGCCGGTACGCCTGGCTGGCCGCCGACGAGCTGGAGTACGAGGTCACCGCCAGCGTGGCGGACGCCGCCCACCGGCTCTGCGAGGTGCGGCTGGCGCACGACGACGCAGAGGGCGCCGTGGCGGCGGTGCGGGCGGGCCTGCTGCTGGCGGCCGACGACGAGGGCCTGTGGCGCGACCTGCTGCGCTCCGCGCACGCCACCGGCGACCCGCTCAAGCTGCGCGCGGTCGCGGACGGCCTACACCGCCGGGCCTCCTCGCACCCGTACGGCGGCGGGATGGCGCCCGAGACCGAGGCGCTGATCGACGAGCTGCTGCCGACCTGGCGGCTGCACTCCATGCCGTCGGCGTGAGGACGTACCGGAGACCATGGACGAGCGGAAGGAAGGGCGGCGGGCGGTCGCGGCATGCGTGCCGGTGATCGCCGTCGGAGGCGCGTGTGCCAGAAAGATGCTGCTGAGTCATGCCGATACCCGCAAAAGGGTGGTTCGGCGGTGCGACGCGTGATTAACGTCACCGGCATGCGGATGCCGCCCGCGCTGACCGCTCGCACGGGGCCGCCGTCCGCCGTCCCCTCCTCACCTTCCGTGACGGGCCGCGCGCGGCGCGTGCCGGCGGTGCTGGCCGCGGGGGCCGTGCTGCTCGCCGCCGCGTGCGCGCCCGCCGGGGCGGAACGGCCCTTCACCCCGCGGGGTGACGCCCCCACCGCCGGCGGGCCGGGCGCCTCCCCGGGCGCGAGCGGCGCGCCGGGGGCCCTGTCGGTGCCGCAGGTGCGCGAGGTCGAGGCGGCGCCCGGGCTCACCGTGTCCGTCGAGTGGCCGGCCGGGCTCGACGCCGCCGGCCAGGCCATGGTCCAGACGTTCGCCGACGGCTACGTGGGCTCCTGGCGGGCGGTGGCCACCCAGGGCGAGGACACCTCCTACCTCACCGGCATCCAGGACGAGGCGGGCCGCGACGCCTACACCTGGGTGCGCGGCTTCGTGAACCGCCGCCAGTCGGCCACCGGCACGGCCAAGGTGTACGCCGTGCGGGTGGCGTCGGTCACCGGGCCGGGAGCCGAGGTCGACGCCTGCGTCGACGAGTCGGGCATCCGGGTCACCGAAGCGCGCACCGGGCGCCCGATCAGCTCCCAGCCGGCCTGGACCAAGCCGCCGAAATCCGTCTACCTGCAGGTCGCCGCCCTCCGGCGCGGCGACGACGGGTCGTGGCGGGTCAAGGCGTACATGCACGCCGCCTATCCCCATCAGCGCGCTAAGGAGTGCCGCCGATGAGAACTCTCCCTTCCATCGTCCTGACCGCCTCGCTGGCGGCGGCGCTCGTCCTGGCCTCCGGCCCCGTGTCGGCCCAGGCCCCGGGCGATCCCGGCGGCCCGCGCGGGGAGGGGTTCCAGGACGGCCGCACCAGCGGCGTGATCCTGCGCAACTCCAAGATCGTGCTCAGCGGGGACGGCCTCGGCGCGAAGGCCGACGGCTACCGCGTCCAGCGCCCCTGCTGGTACGAGCCCGGCGACAACGCCGACCAGATGCTGGAGCGCCAGGAGGACGTCCGGCAGTACTGGTTCCACACCAACCCGACCGGGACCGCCGAGGACTTCGAGAAGTTCCTGAAGCAGTACGAGGACAAGGTCGGCGAGAACGGCCGCTGGTGGGTGCCCGCGTACAACGCGGCCGACCCGGACGGGCTCTCGTGCTGGAGCGGGCTGCAGGGCGCCGTGTGGGTGCCCGAGGGCGGCTCCCCGCCGGGCGGCATCACGCTCGCCGAGCTCTACCAGCTCGCCCGCGCCGCCCTCACCGTCCCGGAGCCGAAGATCGAGCTCAGCCCCGACGTCAAGAGCTACGTGAACCTCGACACCTGGGTGTGGCTCACCGGCGTGGGCGCCACCACCCGGTCGGTCACCGCGGAGATCCCCGGCGTCATGTCCGCGACCGTCACCGCCACGCTGTCCGACCTGCAGATCAAGTCGGGGACCTCCGGGGCCCGGGCCGAGGTGCGGCAGAACTGCGGGCCCACGGGCCATCCCTACGTCAAGGGCGGCACGTTCACCTGCGGCGTGCGCTACCTCCGCGCCTCGGTCGACCAGGCCGGCGGGGCGTACACCATGACCGTGACCACGGTCTGGCCGGTGACCGGCGGCGGCTTCGACTTCGACCCGGTGCAGGTGACGGCCGAACGCTCCGTGCCCGTCGGGGAGGTCCAGAGCACCGTGCGTGACACCCCGGCCGGCTCCGCCGGCTAGCGGGGTGTCGTCCGCCCACGGGCTGGTCCGAATTCGGATGAAGGTCTCGCTTCGGCAGGCGGGAGGGTCGTAGCGTCGGGTGTATGAGACTGCTGTCGGTCAACGTCGGCAAGCCGCGGGCCAACCCGTGGAAGGAACTCGGCATGACGGGCATCGACAAGCGGCCCGTCGAAGGCCCGGTCGCCGTCACGGAGCCCGGGCCGAAGGGCACGGGGGCCGTGGGCCTGGCCGGCGACCGCGTCTACGACGTGAAACACCACGGCGGCACCGACCAGGCCGTCTACGCCTACGCCCGCGAGGTGCTCGACAGGTGGGAGGCCGAGCTGGGCAGGCGCCTGCCGAACGGCTCCTTCGGCGAGAACCTCACGACCGCCGACCTCGACGTCGACGGCGCCCTCATCGGCGAGCACTGGCGCATCGGCGAGACGGTGGTGCTGGAGGTGTCCGCGCCGCGGCTGCCCTGCGCGACCTTCCAGGGATGGCTGGAGCGAGAAGGCTGGATGAAGGAGTTCACCCGGGCCGCGCTGCCCGGCGCCTACCTGCGGGTCGTCGAGCCGGGCGACATCCGCGCCGGCGACCCGGTCGAGATCGTGCACCGCCCGGACCACGACGTGAGCGTCGCCGTGGCGTTCCGCGCCCTCACGCTGGAGCCAGGCCTGCTGCCCCGGCTCGCGGCGGCCGAGGCGCTGCCCCGGAAGGTGCGGCAGAAGGTCGCGCGGCGCACCAGCGCGTAGACGGGTGCGCGCCTGCGCACGCCGGCGCGCACGGCGTCACACCGCTTTCTCGTGCGTGAGCAGCCACTCCTTGACCGGGCTGCCGTAGTAGTAGCCGCCGAAGCCCCCCGAGGAGGGCAGGATGCGGTGGCAGGGGACGAACGGGGCGATCAGGTTCTGGGCGCACGCCGACCCGGCGGCGCGGGCCGCCGTCCTCGGCAGGCCGGCCCGTTCGGCGAGCTGGGCGTAGCTGATCGTCGTGCCCGGTTCGACCGCGCGCAGGGCGACGTAGAGGCGCTGGCGGAGCGGCGTGCCCGGCTGGTCGACCGGCACGGCGTCGAGGGCGAGCAGGTCGCCGTCCAGGTAGTCGCGCACGGCCTGGGCGGGCTTGCCCAGGTCGTCGACGGCGCGGAGCGGGAGCGCGCGGAGCGCGGCGGGCAGCCGGGCGAACATCTCGGCGACGGCGCCGTTGAAGCCGGCGGAGACGAGCACGTCGCCGTGGGCGAGAAGGGTCAGCGGGCCGGCCGGGGTGGCGATGGTCTGGGCGTCGACGGTCGAGGTCACGATGAGCTCCAAAGGTGCATGGCGGCGTACGCCCGCCAGGGGCGCCACCGCTCGGGTTCGGTGGGGGGGACGCCGAGCGCCTTCATGGCCCGCAGCAGGACGAGGTCGTCCACGGGCCAGGCGTCCGGGTCGCGCAGGGCGCGCATCACGATGTATCCGGCGGTCCAGGGCCCGATGCCGGGAAGGGCCAGCAGGCGGGCGGTCGTCTCGGCGGGGTCGGCGCCGCCGTCGAGGTCGATCTCCCCCGAGGCGGTCTTCTCGGCCAGCGCCCGCAGCGTGGCCTCCCGCCTTCCGGTGAGGCCGAGCCCGGACAGGTCGGCCTGCGCGAGCCGCTCGGCATCGGGGAACAGCAGGTGGAGCCCGCCGGGGACCCCCTCCTCCGCGCCGGCGGCGGGCGCGCCGTCACGGCCGGGCGAGGCCGGGATCGCCGTCCCGGCGCGTGCGGCGACGCGGCCGAGCAGGGTGCGGGCCCCGGCGACGGAGACCTGCTGGCCGACCACGGCGCGGACGGCCAGCTCGAAGCCGTCGAAGGCTCCGGGCACCCGCAGCCCGGGGCGGCTCTCGACCAGCGGGCGCAGCGCCGTGGCGCCGAGCGCGTCGGCGATGGCCGCGGGGTCTGAGTCGAGGTCGAGCAGGCGCCGGCAGCGCGCGACGACACGCGGCAGGCGGCGGGTGTCGTCGAGCGTCACCGACAGCCGGACGTGGCCGTCGGCGGGCGTCAGCGTGACCGTGCCGCCCTGCACCGTGCGCCGGTAGCCGCCGGGACCGGCCTCCTCGACGCCCGGGACGGCCCGGGCGGCCAGGAAGGCGAGCAGCGCCGGCGCGTCGTACGGGGCGCGGTAGGTCAGGCGCAGGGTGAGCGCCGCCGGCGACGCGCCGGTCCCGCCCCCCGACGCGCCGGACCCGCCCCCCGACGCGCCGGACCCGCCCCCCGGCGCGCCGGGCGTGCCCTCCGGGGAGGGCGGCACCCGCGCGGCGGCGCGGGCCGTCGGGCCGGAGGAGGCCGTGCGCAGCTCGCCGGGGGCGAAGCCGTAGGCGTCCTTCATGGTCGCGTTGAACTGGCGCACGCTGCCGAACCCGGCGGCGAAGGCCACGTCGGTGACCGTCAGGGAGGTCTCGGTCAGCAACTGCTTGGCCAGCAGCAGCCGCCTGGTCCTGGCGACGGCCAGCGGGCCCGCGCCGAGCTGGGCGGTGAACAGGCGCAGCAGGTGGCGCTCGGTGATGTGCAGCCGGCCCGCCAGCCCGGCGACGCCGTACTCGTCGGCCACCCCCTCGTCGATCAGGCGCAGCGCCCGCCCGACCAGGTCGGCGGGCACGTCCCACCCGGGGTCGCCGGGGCTCAGCTCCGGGCGGCACCGCCGGCACGGCCGGAACCCGGCGGCCTCGGCGGCGGCCGCGTGGCGGTAGAAGCGGATGTTGCGCCGCGCGGGCGTGCGGGCCGGGCAGATGGGACGGCAGTAGATGCCGGTGGAGGTGACGGCCGAGTAGAACCGCCCGTCGAACCTCGTGTCCCGAGCGCTCACCGCCCGGTAACAGGAGTCGAAGTCGAGGGTCTGGTGTGGGGTCACGACAACGACGCTATGCCCTGATGGGGGAGCCTCACCAGCGGAATTCGGACCTCGCCGTGGCGGGCAGGGCACCGGGCGCGAACAGGCGGGAGACGGCGGCGGCTACTTGGTGGAGATGCCGACGCCGAGGTCGAACTCGCGGTAGACACGCGCCCAGAAGCCGTCGCGCAGCCAGACGCGGGCCTCGGGGTAGGGGCGCAGGGAGTGGCCCAGCTCCTTCTCGGCCTCGATCAGCAGCTCGGTGTCGATCACCGTCGGCAGCAGCGGGCCGGGCAGCAGGTCGCGGATGTTGTCGCGGCCGCGGGTCAGTATCCACTTCTGCGCGACGTGCTCGCCGACCTCCTCGACCCTCGGGCGGCTCGGGCCCAGCTTCGTGACCTGGCCCGGGTGGCGCACGGCGGGCTTGGCGCTGAGCGCGGTGCGCCCGGCGAACACCTGGGCCGGGGACGGCGGGGAGGGCGCGGCGGGGACGACCTGCGCGGCGCGGCTGAAGTAGGGCCGCAGGAAGTCGGCGGTCAGCTCCTCGACGGTGTCGGACTCCCACACGAGCCGCTCGGCCTGGTTGGTGCCGTAGGGCGGTTCGACGCCCCACAGGTGGATGCGGACGCCGAACGTCTGGGCGGCCTCCACGGCCGGCACCATGTCCTCGTCTCCGGCGATCAGCACGGTGTCGCTCACGGCGTGGTGGCGGGCGAGGGCTTCGAGGTCGCTGCGGATCTGCGCGTCCACGCCCTTCTGCTGCCCGCGGGCGTTCAGGTTGCCGAGCCGGACCTTGACCCAGGAAAGCTGCGCGATGACCCGCTGGTCGACGGTCGGCACCCGGTCGCGGGCGGCGTCGTACCAGTAGATGCGCAGCAACTCGCCGGGGATGCGTTCCATCGCGTGCTTCTTCAGGGCCGAGATGAGCTCGTCGGCGGCGACCCGATATTCCTTGCGCTCCTTGGCCCCCAGGATGACCTCGCCCGCCGCCGCGTAGAGATACCCGACGTCCACGAGGACGGCGTATTTCGCCGCTACGGGATGCGGTGTGAGGTCCGGGATTGCCATGCTCTCCTCCAGGCCTCGTTGCTAGATGATGATCGGCTGACTATATTCCCCCATTTCTAGATAGTCCCAACTCTTAGCGCGCTTGACACCCACTTCCAAAGATCTACTGGGGGAGTGAGCTCGTGCGCCAGGCGCCCGGCCCCCTCAGCAACCCCGTTCTCATCTGGTGTGTTGGGTTACGCCACGTATCTGGTTTTTGCGCGGTTCGTTGGGGACGCGAGTCTCTTGTGGCAAGTGCGATCACCAGCGCGGCGACCTCTTCGGCGCTGGCGTCGCCGCGGACGATTCTCAGATAGGGCTGTTCCACGGACGCCTCCTCCTACAGCGGGATGTTGCCGTGCTTCTTCGGCGGCAGGCTCTTGCGCTTGTTGCGCAGCGCGCGCAGCGCGCGGACGACGCGGATGCGGGTGTCGGACGGCCGGATCACCGCGTCCACATACCCGCGTTCGGCCGCGAGATACGGGTTGGCGAGCGTGTCCTCGTACTCGGTGACGAGCCGGGCGCGCTCCTTGTCGGGGGCGTCGGACGCCGCCAGCTCGCGGCGGTACAGGATGTTGACCGCCCCCTGCGCGCCCATCACGGCGATCTGCGCCGTCGGCCAGGCGAGGTTGACGTCGGCCCCCAGGTGCTTGGAGCCCATGACGTCGTACGCGCCGCCGTACGCCTTACGGGTGATCACCGTGACCAGCGGCACGGTGGCCTCGGCGTAGGCGTAGAGCAGCTTGGCGCCCCGGCGGATGATGCCGTTCCACTCCTGGTCGGTGCCGGGCAGGAACCCGGGCACGTCCACGAAGGTCAGCACGGGGACGTTGAAGGCGTCGCAGGTGCGCACGAAGCGCGCGGCCTTCTCGGAGGCGGCGATGTCGAGCGTGCCCGCGAAGCTCATCGGCTGGTTGGCCACCACCCCGACCGAGTGGCCCTCCACCCGGCCGAAGCCGACCAGGATGTTCGGCGCGAACCCGGCGTGCACCTCCAGGAACTCGCCGTCGTCCAGGACGTGCTGCACCACCTGGTGCATGTCGTACGGCTGGTTGGCGGAGTCGGGGATCAGCAGGTCGAGCTCGCGGTCGGCCTCGGTGACCTCAAGGTCGGCGGGCGCGTCGAAGACCGGCGGGTCGTCCATGTTGTTGGAGGGGAGGTAGGACAGCAGGGCCCTGGCGTAGTCGAGGCAGTCGTTCTCGTCGGCCGCCTCGTAGTGGGCCACGCCGGACCTGGAGTTGTGGGTGTGCGCGCCGCCCAGCTCCTCGAACGTGACCTCCTCGCCGGTCACCGTCCTGATCACGTCGGGGCCGGTGATGAACATGTGCGACTTCTCCCGCACCATGAGCACGAAGTCGGTCAGCGCGGGGGAGTAGACGGCGCCGCCCGCGCAGGGGCCCATGACCAGCGAGATCTGCGGGATCACCCCGGAGGAGTGCACGTTGCGCTTGAAGATCTCGGCGTACAGCCCGAGCGAGACCACGCCCTCCTGGATGCGCGCGCCCCCGGAGTCGTTGATGCCGACGACCGGGCAGCCGGTCTTCAGCGCGTGGTCCATGACCTTGACGATCTTCTCGCCGAAGACCTCGCCGAGCGAGCCGCCGAAGACCGTGAAGTCCTGCGCGAACACGGCCACCGGCCGGCCGTCCACGGTGCCGTGCCCGGTGACCACGCCGTCGCCGTAGGGGCGCTCGCGCTCCATGCCGAAGCCGGTGGCCCGGTGCCGGGCCAGCTCGTCGAACTCCACGAACGAGCCGTCGTCGAGGAAGGCCACCAGCCGTTCCCTGGCCGTCATCTTGCCCTTGGAATGCTGCTTCTCCACGGCACGCTCGGACCCGGCGTGTGCGGCCTCGTAGAGGCGTCGCTCCAGGTCGGCTATCTTCCCCGCGGTGGTGTGCGGGTCGACGCCCTCGACGTGCGGTACCGGGTCAGCGCTCATGCACCGTAGGGTAGCTCTCCGGTCACGGGCATGGTCACCCGGAGCCGTCCTCGCGGCGGCACTAGAGTGACGACATGACCGACTTCGCCAGTGGGGACGGCGCGTCCGGCGGGTCCGGGTTCGCCGAGGCGGTGCGCACGTACGGCCTGTTCAAGAGGTTCGGCGGGCAGATCGCGGTCGCCGGGGTCGACCTGGTGGTGCCGCGAGGCGGTTTCGCCGGGCTGGTCGGCCCGAACGGCGCGGGCAAGACGACGACGCTCAGCATGATCACCGGCCTGCTGGTGCCCGACGCCGGGTCGGCGACGGTCGGCGGCGCCGACGTCTGGCGCGACCCGGTGGCGGTCAAGGCCCGCGTCGGCGTCCTGCCCGAAGGGCTGCGGCTGTTCGAGCGGCTGTCCGGCCGCGAGCTGCTCCTGTACAACGGGCAGATCCGCGGCATCCCCAGGGACGAGGTCGCCCGGCGCGCCGAGGAACTGCTCAAGGTCATGGACCTGCTCGACTCCGCCGACAAGCTCGTCGTCGACTACTCCACGGGCATGCGCAAGAAGATCGCCCTGGCCGCCGCGCTGCTGCACAACCCCGCGGTGCTGTTCCTGGACAAGCCGTTCGAGGGCGTCGACCCCGTCAGCGCCAACACGCTGGTCGAGGTCCTGCGCCGGTACACCGCCTCCGGGTCCACGGTGATCTTCTCCAGCCACGTCATGGAGCTGGTCGAGCGGCTGTGCGACTGGGTGTCGGTCATGAACCAGGGCCGCATCGTCGCCCAGGGCCCGCTGGCACAGGTACGCGGCGCCGGCGCGACCC
Organism: Sphaerisporangium sp. TRM90804; assembly: GCF_029846175.1. GTDB lineage: Bacteria > Actinomycetota > Actinomycetes > Streptosporangiales > Streptosporangiaceae > Sphaerisporangium. The sequence goes on from NZ_JARWAC010000001.1 coordinate 219,494, forward strand.
TCAACGACACGTTCCTCGACCTCGTCGGAGCCCGGGGCAACGGCGAGGAGGGGCTGTCGTGGCTGGGCTCTTCGTCCGCCTGAAGCTGCGCCTGATCGCCGGCAACCTGCGCGGCGACACGATGCGCCAGGTCGGGTTCGTGTTCACGCTCATCGCCGCGTTCCTGGTCGCCGTCGGCGGGCTGCTGCTGATGAGCCTGCTGCGCCTGGCGCCCGCCGACGTGGCGGTCGACGCCGGCATGGTGACGTTCACCGTGCTCACGCTGACGTGGATCGCCGGGCCGCTGATGGTCTTCGGGGTGGACGACACCCTCGACCCCGCCCGGCTGACGCTGTTCCCGCTCACCCCGCGCCAGATGGCCGTCGGCATGTTCGCCGCCTCGGCGACCGGGCCGTGGCCGCTCGCCACCCTGTTCTTCCTCGCCGGCGCCGTCGTCGGGCTGTCGCGCACCGCCACCGGCGCCCTGATCGGCGTGGTCGCCGTGATCCTGCAGGCCGCGCTGTGCCTGGTGGCGTCGCGGGCCGTCACCACCGCCCTGTCGCGGGTGCTGCGCAGCCGCCGGGGCCGCGACCTGCTGGCCGTGGGCGTCGTGTTCGTGTTCCTGCTGACCCAGCTCCCCAACCTGCTGCTCAACCAGGGGCTCGGCGCCGACCCCCGCCTCATGCTGGCCGAGCTGGCCTCGGTCGTGCGGTGGGGCCCGCCCGCGATGGCCGCGCACGCGATCGCGGACGGCGGGCTCGCCGGGCTGGCCGAGATCGCCGTCGTCGCCCTGGTGGTGATCGGGCTGTGGTGGCTGTGGATCGCCGCGCTGCGCAGGACGGCGGTCACCTCCGACTCCTCCACGCTGGTCGGCTCGGTGGGCCGAAGCCGCTTCGACGCCCTGCTGCCCGGCGGCGCGCTGGGCGCCGTGGTCGCCAAGGAGCTCAAGTACCTGCGCCGGGAGCCGCGCGGCCGCATGGGGTGGCTGGCGGCCGTCGGGTTCGCGGTTATCTTCACGTTCTCGCTGTTCAGCGACCCGAGCGGGTCGCCGGGCGCGGCGGTGACGCTGGCGCCCGGCTGTCTCGCGGCGTTGATGATCGGCCTGCAGAGCGCCAACGCGTTCGGCATCGACGGCCGCGCCCTGTGGATGAACGCCATCGTGTACGCCTCCCCCCGTGACGTGCGCACCGACCTCGCCGGCCGGCACCTCGCCGTCTGCGTGGTCGCGGTGCCGCTGCTGGCCGTGCTGTCGATCGGCGCGGCCCTGATCGCGGGCGACGTGCTGTGGTCGCTGCAGGCGACGGCGGCCGCCACGGGGCTGCTGCTCGTCGGGCTGGGCACCGGGGCCGTGACCAGCGTGATCCTGCCGTACACCTATCCCGACCGGCTCAACGCCTTCACCAGCGCTGCCCCCGGGCAGGGCGGGGCGGCCTTCGCCGGGGCGTTCGGCGCCATGATCGTCACCAGCGTGCTGGCGCTGCCGTTCCTGCTCCCGGCGTTGTTCGGCGTCGGCTGGATCGGCCTGCTCGCCGTGCCGTACGGTCTCGTGGTGGCGTGGGCCGGGCGCCGCCTGGCGTCCGTCATCGGCTACGCCCGCCTCCCCGACCTGCTCGGCGCCGTCTCGCGCCCCTCCTGAGCCGCGTCGTCCACAGGCGTCCGCCCCGCGGCCCGAGAACCTTCCCCGGGCGTTCACACTGGTCTAGTCCAATGGATGAGACCCGTATCCAGGAGAGGAGACGGAGTGGATACCCTTCGTGGTATGGCCGCCATCGCTCCGCATCAGGAAGAGCGTTCCGCCGTCGAACGTCACCATGCCGTCACCGAGATGCCCGACGAGCTGCGCGCCGACGTGCGCCTGCTCGGCGAGCTGCTCGGTCGCGTGATCGCCGAGGACGGCGGTCCCGATCTCCTGGCCGACGTCGAACGGCTCCGCAAGGCGGTGATCGCCGCCCGCAGGCGCGAGATCTCCGTCGACGAGGTGGCCGCCATGGTCGCCGAGTGGCCGATCGACCGCGGCGTGCAGCTCGCCCGCGCGTTCACGTGCTACTTCCACCTGGTCAACCTCGCCGAGGAACACTTCCGCATCCGCATGCTGAGGTCCAGGGACACCGGCGACTCCCCGGTGCCCGAGTCGCTGGCCCAGGCCGTCGGCGCGCTGAAGGCCGACCTCGGCCCCGACGAGCTGTCGCGGCTGATCGCCGAGCTGGAGTTCCGGCCGGTGCTCACCGCCCATCCCACCGAGGCCCGCCGCCGCGCCGTCGTCACGGCCATCCAGCGCGTCAGCGTGCAGCTCGCCGAGTACAACACGGCCGGCAGGGGGTCCAACGAGCGCCGCGAGGCGCACCGGCACCTCATGGAGGAGATCGATCTCCTCTGGCGCACCGCCCAGCTCCGGCACAGCAAGCTCGACCCGCTCGACGAGGTCCGCACGGCCATGGCCGCGTTCGACGAGACGCTGTTCCGCACGGTCCCGCGCATCTACCGCTCGCTGGACGCCGCGCTCGGCGAGGGCACCGGCAGGCGCGAGCCGCTGGCCAGGGCCTACATCCGCTACGGAAGCTGGATCGGCGGCGACCGCGACGGCAACCCCAACGTCACCGCGCGCGTCACCCGCGAGGCCGTGCTGATCCAGGCCGAGCACGTGCTCACCGCGCTGGAGAACGCCGCCACCCGCATCGGGCGCACGCTCACCGTCTCCGACCTCTACGGCCCGCCCAGCAAGGAGCTCGCCGACGAGCTGGCCCTGGCGCGCGACGACCACCCCGAGCTCGTCTCCGAGCTGGGCAAGCGCGCGCCTCGCGAGCCGCACCGGCAGTGGCTGCTGTTCGTGGCGGCCCGCATCGCCGCCACCCGGCGGCGCGACATCGACCTCGGCTACCGCTCGCCCGACGAGCTGCTGCGCGATCTGAAGGCCTGTCAGGCGTCGCTGGCGTCCACGGGCGCCACCCGGCAGGCGTACGGGGAGCTGCAGCACCTGATCTGGCAGGTGGAGACCTTCGGGTTCCACCTCGCCGAGCTGGAGGTCCGCCAGCACTCCCAGGTGCACGCCCAGGCGCTGGAGGAGATCCGCGCTGGCCGGTCCTCCGAGCGCACCGAGGAGGTCCTGGCGACGCTGCGCATGATCTCCTGGATCCAGGAGCGGTTCGGGGTCCGCGCCTGCTCGCGGTACGTCGTGTCCTTCACCCGCTCGGCCGACGACATCGCGGCCGTCTACGAGCTGGCCCGGCACGCCCTGGGCGCCCGCGCCCCCGTGATCGACGTCGTGCCGCTGTTCGAGTCCGGGGAGGACCTCGCCAACTCCGCGCGGGTGCTGGCCGGCATGCTCGAGCTGCCGCCCGTCCAGAAGCGGCTGTCGGCCAACGGGCGGCGCATGGAGGTCATGCTCGGCTACTCCGACTCCGCCAAGGAGCTCGGCCCGGCCGCAGCCACCCTGAAGCTGTACGACGCCCAGGCCGAGCTGGCCGTGTGGGCCGCGGCCAACGACGTGCGGCTCACGCTGTTCCACGGCCGGGGCGGCGCCCTCGGCCGGGGCGGCGGCCCCGCCAACCGGGCCGTGCTGGCGCAGGCCCCCGGGTCGGTGGCGGGCCGGTTCAAGGTCACCGAGCAGGGCGAGGTGATCTTCGCCAGGTACGGCCATCCGGCCATCGCGCTGCGGCACATCGAGCAGGTGACCAACGCCGTGCTGCTGGCCTCCACCGGCTCGGTGGAGGACCGCACGGCCGACGCCGCCGCGCGCTACCGCCTGCTGGCCGAGCGGGTCGCCTCCGCCTCCGAGCGGGCCTACCGGTCGCTCACCGAGGCCCCCGGGTTCCCCGAGTGGTTCGCGCTGGTCAGCCCGCTGGAGGAGATCGGCTCCCTGCGCCTGGGCTCCCGTCCCGCCCGCCGCGGCCTGGGCGCCCCGCGCTCCCTGGACGACCTGCGCGCGATCCCGTGGGTGTTCGCCTGGGCCCAGACCCGGGTCAACCTCCCCGGCTGGTACGGCCTGGGCAGCGGCCTGCTCGCGGCCGTGAAGGCGGTGTCACCGGCCGCGCCCGGCGCCGCGCCGGCGCAGACCGCGCCCGCCGCGTCCGGTGAGAACGCCTCGTCCGCGGTGAAGGCCGTGACCGGTGAGGACGCCTCGTCCGCCGTCAAGGCCGCGTCCGGCGCGAACGGCACGCCCGCGGCGAGCGGCGTGTCCGGTCCCGGCGCCTCCGAGGCGGCCGTGGAGGCCGCGGGCGGCGACGCCGAGCTGGGGCCGGGCCTCGATGAGCTGCGGCGGGCCTACCGCGAGTGGCCGCTGTTCGCCTCGCTGCTCGACAACGCCGAGATGTCGCTCGCCAAGACCGACCGCGCGATCGCGGCGCGTTACCTGGCGCTCGGCGACCGGCAGGACGTCGCCGACCGGGTGCTGGCCGAGTACGACCTCACCCGGTCCCTGGTGCTGGCCGTCACCGGCCACTCCCGTCTGCTGGAGAGCAAGCGGGTCCTGTCCCGCGCCGTCCAGCTCCGCGATCCCTACGTGGACGCGCTGTCCCACCTGCAGTTGCGTGCCCTGTCGGTGCTGCGCGCCGAAGGGGCCGAGGGAACGCTGTCGGAGGAGGAGCGCGAGAGGCTGGAGACCCTGCTCCTGCTCAGCGTGAACGGCGTCGCCGCCGGCCTGCAGAACACCGGCTGACCCCCCGGCCGCGGAGGGCGACGTCCTCCGCGGCCGGGCGGAGCCGGTGGTCCGGTCACGGCGGCGGCGCGGCACCGGCCGGAGGCCCGTGGTCGACGAGGGTTGGCGGGATCGTCACGTGGCCCGGAAGACGACCCCGCACTGGACGGTCCGCCCGGACACGCCGGTGCGTGACGCCGTGGTCTGCTCATTTCCATGTCCCTCCTGGATGACAGGAAAGACCCGGAATTCGATGTGTTCGGATTTGAGGCATATTCGGGGAATCAACCAGATTTATGGTGGGCTGCACTGGGTGGGGTCCAAGGTGTTTCCTGGTGATTTCCCGGCAATTCAATAAGCCCGGTGTTTTCGAGTGCGCTCGGTCAGCCGGGAAGGGCGATGCGTTCGGGGGCGGTGTAGACGTTGAAGCGTTCGCCGCGCAGGAAGCCGACCAGGGTCATGCCGAACTCCCGGGCCAGGTTCACGGCGAGCGAGGAGGGGGCGGAGACGCCGCACACCAGTGGCACGCCCGCCGCCAGCGCCTTCTGCACGATCTCGTAGCTGGTCCTCCCGCTGACCAGCAGGATGTGGGCGCCGAGCGGCAGCAGGCCGTTCATCAGGGCCCAGCCGGCGAGCTTGTCGACGGCGTTGTGGCGTCCGACGTCCTCGCGCAGGGCGAGCAGGGTGCCGTCGGGCGCGAACAGGCCGGCGGCGTGCAGGCCGCCGGTCTTGCCGAAGATGCCCTGGGCCTCGCGCAGGCGGGCCGGCAGCGAGTAGAGCAGGGCGGGCGTCACCGGCGGCAGCGCCCCGGCCGCGGCGGCGCCGGCCCCCGGCGCGGGCCGCTCGCCACCCGGCGCGGGCCGCTCGCTGTCCGGCGTGGGCGGCTCGGTGCCCGGGGCGGATCGTTCGCTGCCCGGCGTGGGCGGCTCGCTGCCCGGGGCGGGCCGCTCGCCGCCCGGCTCGGACCCGTGGGCGCCGGGTGGCGGCCCGGCGGGCGCGGTCAGGGACAGGCGGCGGGCACGCAGGGCCTCGATGCTCGCGGTGCCGCACACCCCGCACGCGCTGGACGTCAGGAAGTGGCGGTGCATGGTGGGCATCTCGGGCAGCGCCGGGCCGCGCAGCCGGACGGTCACCGTGTTGTAGCGGGCCTCGGGCGGGAGGTCCTCGTCGGTGCAGTAGGCGATCGCCGCGATGTCGTCCGGCCCGGCGATGCCCTCGCCCGACAGGAAGCCGGCCGCCAGCTCGAAGTCGGCCCCCGGCGTGCGCATGGTGACGGCCAGGGTGCGGGTGGCGCCGCCGGCCGTGACGCGGATCTCCAGCGGCTCCTCGGTGGCGAGGTCGTCGCGCCGGTCGCGGGCGACGCCGCCGGCCACCTCGCGGACGCGGACGCGCGTCGTCGGCCCCGGAGGCCGCCGGCCGGCCGCCGCCCCCAGCTCGTCCAGGCGGCGCGCCGTCCCGCCCCGGCCGTGTTCCGCCGGCCCGGGACTCCCGGTCCCGGTCCTGCCGGTTCCGGTTCCCGTCCTGCCGGTTCCGGTCCCGGCCTCGGTGTCGGTCTCGCTCCTTGTGCCGGTGCCGGTCTCGGTGCCGGGGCGGGTCGCCGGGCCGGAGTCGGCGGGGGTCACGGGGCCGTCCTCCGGAGGGTGACCACGGCGTTGTAGTCGGGGATGCGGGCGGCCGGGCTGCGGCGGGAGACGTCCAGCAGGACGTTGCCCTCGGGCCAGTGGATCTGCAGGTTGCCGGGGGTGAGCGGCGCCCGCAGCACGCGCCCGGTGAAGCGGCCGGCGGCGCCGTTCAGCTCGACCTCGGCTCCGTCGGGCAGCCCGAGCCGGTCGGCGTCGTACGGGCTCATCAGGACGGCGTCCCTGGTCGCGCCGTTGAAGCCGTCGCGCCGCTCGTGGACCATGCTGTTGAACTGCTTGCCGCGCCGCGTCGCCACCGTGAAGGCGCCGTCGGGGCGCTCCAGCTCGGGCAGCGGGACGGGCGCGAAGCGGCCGAGGCCGTCGGCGGTGGGGAACCGGCCGCCCGGGCACAGATGGCGCCCGCCGTACTGGACGTTGTCGCCGAACGCCCGCAGCCCGGCGATCCCGGCGTAGAAGGGGACGGCCTCCTCGATCTCGCGCCGGATCTGCGGCGTGCCGCCCGGGTAACGGATCATGTCGGCCAGCTCCGGGCGCGTGCGCGCCGCCAGCTCGGTGAAGATCTTCCACTCCGGCCAGGCCTCGCCGACGCGCGGCCCCGGGATCTGCGGGGAGAAGATGACACGCCGCTCGGTCGAGGTCTCGGTCACCCCGCCCTCCATCTCGTACCGCGTCTGCGCGGGCAGCAGCAGCACGTCGCCCTCCGGCTCGACCAGCATCTGGCTCGACAGCACGATGTCGATGTGGACGCGTAGCCCCAGCCGCGACAGCGCCTGCCGGCAGTACGCGGGATCGGGCAGTACCTCCAGGAAGTTGCCGCCCGAGGAGATCAACGCGTCCAGCTCGCGCTCGTGCGCCGCGTCGATCATGTCGGTGGCGGTGAGCCCGGGCGTCCGGGGCACCGAGAACCCCCACATCTCGCCGAAGCGGGCCGCGTTCTCGGGCGTGATGGGCAGGCCGCCGGGCAGGCCGGTCGCGTACGCGCCCATCTCGGCGCCGCCCTGGACGCCGCTGTGCCCGCGGATCGGCATGAGCCCGCAGTGGTCGCGCCCGACGAAGCCCCGCGCCAGGGCGAGGTTGACGATCGAGCGGACGTTGTCCTCGCCGTAGGTGTGCTGGGTGACGCCCATCGACCAGACCAGCACGGCCGACTTCGCCTCGCCGAGCAGCTTGGCCAGCTCGAACATGCTCTCGCGCGTGGCCCCGCTCAGCGCCTCCAGCGCCTCCCACGACTGCCCGGCCACCGCCTGGCGCACGTCCTCGAAGCCCGCGGTGTGCTGGTCGACGAACTCCTTGTCCAGCCAGTCGTGCTCGACCAGGTGCTTGAGCACGCCGTTGAGGAAGCCGATGTCGCCGCCGACGTTCACCCCGAAGAAGTGGTCGGTGATCTTGGTGCCGAACAGCGCGGACTCGGCGTTGGACGGCACCCAGTAGCGGTCCATGCCCGGCTCGCGGTAGGCGTTCACCATCACGACGCGGGTGCCCTGCTTCTTGGCGTGGTACAGGTACTTCATCGCGACCGGCTGGTTGTTCGACGGGTTGGAGCCGATGAAGACGACGAGGTCGGAGCCGACCCAGTCGGTGTAGGAGCAGGTCGTCGCGGCGGCGCCGATGGCCTGCTTCAGCGCCACCGTGGAGGGGGAGTGGCAGATGCGCGCGGCGTTGTCGATCGAGTTGGTGCCCAGCGCCCGCACGGCCTTCTGCGCGGCGAAGTAGTTCTCGTTGGGCATGCCCCGGCTGGTCAGGTAGGCGCCGAGGCGGGCGCCGCGCAGCCGGCCCGCGGCCAGGTCGAGTGCCTCGTCCCAGCCGACCCGGGTGAAGCCCGGCTCGCCCCTGCGGCGCAGCATGGGGTACGGCAGGCGGCCCAGCTCGCGCAGCTCCGCGCTGCGCATCCGGGCCAGCGGCGCCACGTCGGCCAGCACCGCAGGGTCGAGCGCCGGCATCGTGTTGAGCGGCAGCAGGCGCAGCCGGATGTTGCACAGGTGGACCTCCGGCATCGTCCAGTCGCGCATGCCCTTGGTGCCGAGCGCGCAGCCGTCGCAGGTGCCCCGGCTGAGGATGCGCCAGGCGTACCGCCGGTTGCCCCTGACCGAGCGAAAGGCCTTCCACAGCTCCAGGTAGTTGTTCGGCTTACGTTCGCCGATGCCGAAGGGCTTCCAGCTCGCCCAGTTGCGCGGATCCAGACGCTTGCTCACCGGACCGTTCACCGTTCCTTCTCCCGGCCGCCGGCTGTCCGGACGGCCCTCTCCTAGCATCGCCTTTTCGCCCACATCTGACGAACTGATGATCTTGTCCGGTGTTCTCGGGGGCGTTCAGGACGGCGGCGTGGTCGCCCTAGGTCAAGAATCCGGTGGCATTACGTAGTGTTAGCCGGTCATCCGGGCCCGAGGGGTCCCGCCACTCCGCGCCGAGGAGGAGGATGGACGGGTGCTTGACTCGCCGTACACCGATCTCGACCGGCCGCCGCTGTCGCAGGCGGCGCTGGCGCGCGCCGTCGTCCGTCCCGGCTCCCTGTGGTCCCAGCTCAGCGTGGTCGACCGCACCGGATCCACCAACGCCGACCTCGGCCAGGTCGCCCGGGAGGGCGCCGCCGAGGGCGCGGTGCTCGTCGCCGAGCTGCAGCTCGCCGGGCGGGGCCGCCTGGGCCGCGCCTGGACGGCCCCGGCGCGCGCCGGGCTCACCTTCTCCGTCCTGCTGCGCCCGGCGGTGCCCACGGCCCGGCAGGGCTGGGTGACGCTGCTCGTCGCGCTGGCCGCCGCCTCGGCCGTGCGCCGCCTCGCGGGCGTGGACGTCCGGCTGAAGTGGCCCAACGACCTGCTGGTCGGCGAGCGCAAGCTGGCCGGCGTGCTGGCCGAGCGCGCCGAGGGCGCGGTCGTCGTCGGCATGGGGCTCAACGTCTCGGTCCGGGCCGACGAGCTGCCCGTGCCCACGGCCACCTCGCTCGCCATCGAGCAGGCCGAGTGCGTCGACCGCGACCCGCTGCTGCGGGCGGTGCTGCGCGAGATCGAGACGCACTACCGCGACTGGGTGGCCGCCGAGGGCGACGCCGACGCCTGCGGGCTGCGGGCGTCCTACCTGGCGATGAGCGCGACCATCGGCAGGCGGGTGCGGGTCGAGCTGCCGGGCGAGCGGGTGCTGGAGGGGGAGGCCACCGGGGTCGACTCCTCGGGCCACCTGATCGTCCGCGCCGACGGCGTCGAGCGGGCTCTCAGCGTGGGCGACGTCGTGCACGTGCGGCCCGCCTCCGCCGGCTGAGCGCCGCGCGTCAAGGCCGCGCCAAGGTTGGTGGCTGATCGGTCCGGGGGCCGACGGCTTGGGCAGACGCGGGGGAGATCGTCGTGCCACGATTTGCCCCATGGGTCTGCCTGATCATCATCTGACGTCGGGGGAGCGGGTCGTGCACGCGTTCCGCCCCCACTGGAAGCGGCTCGTGGTGCCCTTCCTCGCGCTGCTGCTCGTCATCGCCGCCTCCAGCGCGGCCCTGTACCTGATCCCGGTCGACTACGAGTACGCCGGCGTGGCCTGGATCGCGGTCGCCGTCGTGTCCGTGGTCGCGCTCGCGCTCTGGTCGTTCATCCCGTATCTGCGCTGGAAGACGACCTGGTACACGCTCTCGACCCACCGCTTCAACATCAGCTCGGGCATCCTGAGCAAGTCCGAGGACGACATACCGCTCACCAAGGTCAACAGCGTCAGCTCCGACCAGCGGTTCGTCGAGCGGCTGCTCGGCTGCGGCACGCTGGTGGTGGAGTCGGCCTCCGACCGGGGCGAGATCGCGCTCAAGGACATCCCGAAGATCCAGACCGTCAGGTCCGACCTGTTCCGGCTGGTGGAGGACGTCTCCGACGGGGTGGTCGACGGCCGGTGAGACATGCGCCTGACGTGGCGTAACCTCCTGAAGGTGCGCGAGACCCCCACCGCGGGCCGCCCGACGGCCGAGCAGATCGAGCGGCTGTTCGTCGGCTCGGCCGCCCGGCACACCCGCCTGGAGGTGGCCCGGCTGGCCGGCGTGCCGTCCGAGCTGGCCCAGCGCATCTGGCGCGCCCTCGGGTTCGCCACGCCCGCCGACGACCTCCCCTCCTTCACCGACGCCGACGTCGACGCGCTGCGCCGGGTCGCGGGCCTGCTCGGCTCGCAGCTGGTGGACGAGGAGACCGTCGTGCGCCTGGCCCGCGCGCTCGGCCAGACCACCTCCCGGCTCGCGCAGTGGCAGGCCGAGATCATGGTCACCGCCATGCTGCCGCAGGGCAGGGCCCCCGACGACGAGGAGCTGGCCGGCGTCCTGTCGCTGTCGCAGGCCCTGCTGCCCGACTTCGAGCGCCTGCTCGTGCACGTGTGGCGCGCCCAGCTCGCGGCGGCCGGCGTCCGGCTGCTGGCCAACACCGACATGGACGCCGCGGCCGTCCCTGGCCGGCCCACGCTGGCGGTGGGCTTCGCCGACCTGGTGTCGTTCACCCAGGTGTCGCGCGAGCTGGACACCCAGGGGCTCGCCGAGCTGGTCGAGTGGTTCGAGTCCCTGGCCTCCGACGTGGTGGCCTCCCGCGGGGCGCGCCTGGTCAAGACCCTCGGCGACGAGGTGCTGTTCACCGCCCCCACCGCCGAGACGGCCGCCCGCGTCGCCCTCGAACTGGTCGACGCCGTCCGCGACGACGGCCGCGACCTGCGGGTGGGCCTGTCCTACGGGCCGGTGCTGCCGACCATGGGCGACGTCTTCGGCACCACCGTGAACCTCGCCGCCCGGCTGACCGCCATGGCGCATCCCTGCACGGTCCTGGTCGACCCCGGCGTGGCCGAGGCCGTGAAAGGATCTGCCGGGCTGGCCGTGCAACGGATCCGCAGGCGGCCGGTGCGCGGGCTCGGGGTGATCCAGCCGTACGTGCTCCGCCGGGCTTGACCGGCGCGGCGGAGGTCAACATCCTCAAGAAACCCAGCAGTCCGATCGAAGGTCGCCGAGCAGGCCGGCAAGGCAGGCAGGTCGACAAGGGAAGGACCCACCATGCCGTACGAAGTCCAGGGTGTGATCGCCGCGGGCAAGGGTGAGGCCGTCGAGGTACGGTCCGTCCTGGTGCCCGACCCGGGACCCGGCGAGGCCGTCGTCGCCGTGCAGGCGTGCGGGGTCTGCCACACCGACCTGCACTACCGCGAGGGCGGCATCAACGACGACTTCCCCTTCCTGCTCGGCCACGAGGCCGCCGGGGTCGTGGAGGCCGTCGGCGCGGGCGTCACGGGGGTCGCCCCGGGCGACTACGTGATCCTCAACTGGCGCGCCGTCTGCGGCAACTGCCGCGCCTGCCTGCGCGGCCGGCCGTGGTACTGCTTCGCCACCCACAACGCCGCGCAGAAGATGACCCTGGAGGACGGCACCCCGCTCTCCCCGGCGCTCGGCATCGGGGCGTTCGCGTCCAAGACGCTGGTGGCCGCCGGGCAGTGCACCAAGGTCGACCCCGACGCCCGCCCGGCGGTGGCGGGCCTGCTCGGCTGCGGCGTGATGGCCGGGCTCGGAGCGGCGATCAACACCGGCGGCGTCACGCGCGGCGACTCCGTGGCGGTCATCGGCTGCGGCGGCGTCGGCAACGCGGCGATCCTCGGCTCCTCGGTCGCGGGCGCGTCGAGGATCATCGCGGTCGACGTCGACGACCGCAAGCTCGACCTCGCCGGCGGGTTCGGCGCCACGCACACCGTGAACTCCACCGTCGACGACCCCGTGGAGGCCATCCGCGAGCTCACCGGCGGCCACGGCGCCGACGTCGTGATCGAGGCGGTCGGCCGTCCGGAGACCTACAAGCAGGCGTTCTACGCGCGCGACCTGGCCGGCACCGTCGTGCTGGTGGGCGTGCCGACGCCCGACATGACTCTGGAGCTGCCGATGCTCGACGTCTTCGGCCGCGGCGGCTCGCTGAAGTCGTCCTGGTACGGCGACTGCCTGCCGAGCCGCGACTTCCCGATGCTGATCGACCTGTACCTGCAGGGCCGGCTCAACCTCGACGGGTTCGTCTCCGAGACCATCGAGCTCGACGACGTCGAGGAGGCCTTCGGCAAGATGCACCGCGGCGAGGTCCTGCGCTCGGTGGTGGTCCTGTGAGCGCGAGCGGCGTTCCGGACGGCCCCGGCGGCACGGCGGGCCTGTCCAAGATCGTGACGTCCGGGTCGTTCACGCTGGACGGCGGCACCTGGGACGTCGAGAACAACGTCTGGCTGCTCGGCGACGACCGTGAGGTCGTGGTCGTGGACGCCGCGCACGACGCCGAGGCGGTCCAGGAGGCGCTCGGCGGCAGGCGGCTGCGGGCGATCGTCTGCACGCACGCCCACAACGACCACGTCAACGCGGCGGGCGCCCTGTCCGACGCGACGGGCGCGCCGATCCTGCTGCACCCGGCCGACTCCGTGCTGTGGCAGATGGTGTACGGCACGGGACGGCCGTACGAGCCGCTCGCCGACGGCGACGTCATCGAGGTCGCCGGCACCGCGCTGCACGTGCTGCACACGCCGGGGCACTCCCCGGGCGCGGTCAGCCTGCACGTGCCCGACCTCGGCGTCGTGTTCACCGGCGACACGCTCTTCTCGGGCGGGCCGGGGGCCACCGGCCGGTCGTACTCGTCGTTCGAGACGATCATCGACTCCCTCCGCGAGCGGCTGCTGGTGCTGCCGCCCGAGACGGTCGTGCACACGGGCCACGGAGAGTCCACGAGCATCGGCGCGGAGGCGCCCGATCTGGAGTCCTGGATCGCGCGGGGTCACTGAAAAAACGCAGCTTAATCAGGGTACATACGCACAGAGTAAGGAGATCGTGACGCGCCGCCCCTGACGGGAGAGTGACATCCACCTGACGGTGGCACATGTCACATAGGCATGCCTAACTTGCTTGCGCTATCTTAGGTATGCCTAACCTTCCTTCCTGAAAGGGCGTATCCTGTCGTGTACGTATGCATCTGCGAGGCGGTGACCGAAAGCCAGGTCCACGCCTGCATAAAAGCGGGTGCGAAGAGTGCGCGACAGATCCGGGATACCACGGGCGCGGGCAGGGATTGCGCGACATGCGTACGAAAGATCTGTGCGATCCTGAAGCGATCTGAAGATTTAGTCGCTACCGCGTAGATATAGGGGCCCGCCCATGCAGGGGGATAAGGACATCATCGCTCTGTTGAACGAGCAGCTGACGTCGGAGCTCACCGCCATCAACCAGTACTTCCTGCATGCGAAGATGCAGCAGAACTGGGGATACACCAAGCTGGCCTCCTTCACCCGGTCGGAGTCCATCGACGAGATGCGGCACGCCGAGGTGCTCACCGACCGCATCCTCTTCCTGGAAGGGCTGCCGAACTACCAGAAGCTCGGCACGCTGCACATCGGTCAGACGGTCAGGGAGCAGCTCAAGGCCGACCTGGAGCTGGAGCTCGGCGTGGTGCGGCGCCTGCGTCCCGGCATCCAGCTCATGCGCGAGCGGGGTGACGTCACCTCCGCCCGCATCTTCGAGGCGATCCTTGAGGACGAAGAGCACCACATCGACTACTTGGAAACCGAGCTGAGCCTGCTGGAGTCGCTGGGCGACGGCCTCTACCTCCAGCGCTACGCCGAGCCGCCGTCCAGCTCCGGCGACTGAGCCCGGCGACGCGCCGGCGGCGGGCCCCGCACGAGGGCTCGCCGCGGGCCGGCGACACGCCGGGGCGCCCCGGCGTGTCTGGGCCGCTTCGGGACGTTCGCGGGCGGAAGCGCCTAGCGGACCGGGGTCCCGGGCGGTGCGTGAGGGCTCGTACCTCTTTCGCCGAGTTTGCCCAGGTCAATTGGTGGGTCAACGACGAGTCAAACCGCGCGCTGTACCCGGGAAACGATCGCCTAAGGTCCTACGATCGCTTTATGACCTGCGTACTTCTCGCCGAGGATGACACCTCGATCTCCGAGCCCCTGGCGCGCGCGCTGCGCCGAGAGGGCTATCAGGTGGAGGTGAGCCCCGATGGCCCGCAGGCCCTGGAAAGGGCTCTGTCCGGGGGCGTCGACCTCATCGTGCTAGATCTGGGCCTGCCCGAGATGGACGGGCTGGAGGTGGCCCGTCGCATCCGTGCCGAGGGGCACGGCACGCCCGTGCTCATCCTGACCGCCCGCGTCGACGAGGTCGACACGGTGGTCGGGCTCGACGCCGGCGCCGACGACTACGTCACCAAGCCGTTCCGGCTCGCCGAACTGCTCGCCCGCGTGCGCGCCCTGCTGCGGCGCGGCACCTCCGAGACCCCCGTGGTCCAGGGGGTGCGCATCGACGCCGACTCGCGGCGCGCGTGGATGGGCGACAAGGAGCTGCACCTCACCACCAAGGAGTTCGACCTCCTGCGCGTGCTCGTCCGTGACGCCGGCAAGGTCGTCACCCGCGAGCAGATCATGCGCGAGGTGTGGGACACCAACTGGTGGGGCTCCACCAAGACACTCGACATGCACATCTCCTGGCTGCGCCGCAAACTGGGGGACGACGCCGCCAAACCTCGATACATCACCACGGTCCGCGGGGTCGGCTTCCGGTTCGAGCGCGAATAGCCAGCGGCTAGATGCGCCGGAGGTTGCTCTCCTCGACCCTCGTGGTCGCGGCCCTCGCCGTCCTGCTCCTGGGCGTGCCGCTCGGGCTGGTGGTCACCCGCCTCATCGACGACGAGGCGGTCCAGCAGTTACGGGCTCAGGCGACGCTGCTGCTCAGCCAGGTCGAGTACGCCCGCATCGAGGACCGGCCCGTCGATCCGGACGAGCTGCAGCGGCAGTACCCCAACAGGTACGTGCAGATCTTCATCCGCGACAGCCCGACCGTCATCGTGGGCGCCGACCCGCCCCCCGATCGGCAGATGACCGAGGAGACCCATTCAGAGAGCGGTGTCTACGTCCGGATCACCCGCGACCGAGCGCAGGTGGAGCGGAACATCCGGGGTTGGCTCATGCTCATCGTCGCCCTGGCGGGGCTGGCGCTGGCGGTCGCCGTGGCGCTCGCCGTCGTGCAGTCGCGCCGGTTGACTCTGCCGCTCCTTGATCTCGCCCGGATCGCGGAGCGGCTGGGGTCGGGCGAGGCACGGCCCAGCCGGCACCGTTACGGCATCCCCGAGCTCGACCGGGTGGCCGAGGTGCTCGACCGCAGCGCCACCCGCATCGCCGAGCTGCTGAGCCGCGAGCGCGAGTTCGCCACCGACGCCTCCCACCAGCTCCGCACGCCGCTCACCGGGCTCACCATGCGCCTGGAGGAGATCGTGGCGGCCGCCACCCAGCCGGCGATCGTCCGCGAGGAGGGCGAGGCGGCCATCGTCCAGGCCGAGCGGCTCACCGCCGTGATCGACGAGCTGCTGGCCGCCGCCCGGCGGCAGCGGCACGCCCAGGCGGAGGCGATCGGCGTGGACGAAGTGCTGCGCCAGCAGATCACCGAGTGGGAGCCGGCCTTCCGCAGGTCCAGGCGGGCACTCGTCCTCGACGGCGAGCGGGGGCTGCGCGCGCTGGTCAGCAAGGGCGGGCTGAGCCAGGTGGTGTCGACGCTGCTGGAGAACTCCCTGGAGCACGGCGACGGCCCGGTGACGATCACGACGGGCTGTTCCGACATGTCGGTGGTCATCGAGGTGGCCGACCGCGGCCCCGGCATCCCCGAGCACCTGCGTCCGCAGGTGTTCGACCGCAACGTGAGCGGCGCCGGGGGCACCGGCCTCGGGCTGACGCTGGCCAGGGCGCTCACCGCCTCCGACGGCGGGCGCCTGGAGCTCGTGTGCTCTCGCCCGGCGGTCTTCGCCCTGTTCCTGCGGCACGCTGACGAGGCCGCGCGCCACCGCGTGGTCAGCGGCCCCGCGTGACCGGCGGCGAGGCCGGCTGCCGCGGCTGAGGCGGCGGGGGCGGCTGAGGCGCCGCCAGGTGCTGGGCGGGGGTGTCCTGGGTGTCCTGGGCGTCGCCGGTGACCTCCGGCAGGCCGGTGTGCGGGTCGACCGGGGGCACGCCGGGCGGCAGGAAGACCCACTTCTTGTACGACCAGAAGCGGAACAGCGTGCCGATCGCGGTGCCGATGATCAGCGAGATGTTGTAGCTCAGCGGATCGCGCCATTCGAGGGTGTACTCGACGAAGCCGATGATGAGCAGCGAGATCAGCAGGCCGATGCCGTTGAGCACGAAGAACAGGAAGTACTCGCGGGCCAGGCCCGACTGCTCGCGGTGCCGCCAGGTCCAGAACCGGTTGGCGAGGTAGGCGAACGTCGCCGCGACGACCGTGGCGAAGACCTTGGACGTCAGCGGGCCGAGGGGCACGCCGTACCGCAGGAGGTTGGTGCCGCCGAAGTCGATCACGAAGGCGACGGCCCCGACGGTGCCGAACTTGGCGAGCTCGCGGAGCAGCGAGGAGAACCTGTCATACAGGCGTTGGGTGAACCGCACGAAGGTCCTTCCTGGTCTTTGAGCTCCTCCAGGTTACCGGTGGGAGGGCGGGGCGCGCGTCCAAGACGTCCGCACCGGTCGAACGACTATCTACGTAAATATCGTTTTAACGCCTAGTAACCGACGTGGTGCGCTAGGCTGCGGCGCAGATCGCATAGGCGTCCCCTGGAGAGGTGGCTCCCAGCGTGCTGCGTCGAGTGCTGGCTCTGGGAATCGGCCTGATGCTGCTGGTCGGGTGCGGAGCGAGGGTCGAGGGTCAACCCGCGAGCACGACCGATCGCAGGAAGGCCACGGCCGCCCGCACGGTCGGTCCCGGCGACGCCGAGAGCGCCTTCGGCGTGCTCGCCGAGCTGGACGAGGCCTGGCGGAAGCGCGACTGCGCGAAGGTGCGGCACCTGACCACCGCGGCGGAGAACGTGCTCGGCGACCGCGCCTGCGAGGCGACCAGGCACGGCCGCCGGGTCCCCTCCCGTCCCGAGTACGGCGACGTCAGGTTCTACCTGCCCGACACCCCCGACGACGTCCCGTGGTTCGTGGCGCTGGCGAGCGAGCCGCACCCGGCCTACTTCCTGCTGGTCCGCGAGGACGACCGCTGGCGGGTGGCCTACGGTCCCGTCCGGCTCGTCGGCGAGGCGTCCGACCTGGACGCCGACGTGACCACGCGGGTCGTCCCCAGCGACGACCCCGACGACGGGGTCGCGGCCCGGCTGGTGCCGCAGAAGCACCTGGCCTTCCTCGCCGACCACGTGGGCCTCAGCGGGGTGCGGTTCCCCGCAGGGGACGCCATGAAGGACCTGCTCGCGGAGCTGGTGAAGAAGCCCTCCACGGTCCGCCCCGACCGCCTCAGCTCCGACGTGCGACTCATCCCGGGCGAGACCAGAGCCCTGGCCCTGGCCGACGGCGGGGCGCTCGTCTTCCACGCCCTGGAGATCCTGCACACCCAGAAGTCCGGTTCGGGCAAGCTCCGCCACCCGATCGCCGGCACGGCCGACATGCGCGCCTTCACCGGCAAGCCCTCCCAGCCGTCACTCCACGTCACTGAAATATTCATGCTCGCCACCGAGGTGGACCCCGACGGCGGGCTCAGAACCGTCGCCATGACCCGCCACCTGTCCGACGTCACCACCTGACCGCGCCACCCCCCGGGAGCCGCCGGACCGGCGGTACGACCACCGGCCGGCACCCCGCCTTCGTCACGGCGGCGGGCGGCCGGGCCGCGGGCGGGTATGACGTGGCCGGCCTCCGCGCCACCCCCCGGGAGCCGCTGGACCTGCGGTACGGTCACCGGGGCGCGGTGGGTAGGGTTCTGGCTTGTGACCGGTGAAGTTCCGAGGCGACCGTCCCCCGCCGGCCCCGTCGTGGGCATGGTGGGCGCGGGTCAGCTCGCCCGTATGACCCAGCAGGCCGCCATCGCGCTCGGCGTCGAGCTGCGTGTGCTCGCCGGCTCCGCCGACGAGAGCGCCGCCCGGGTGGTCCCCGGCACGCGGCTGGGCGACCACCGCGACCTCGCCGCCCTGCGCGACCTGGCCGCCGGCTGCGACGCCGTGACCTTCGACCACGAGCACGTGCCCACCGCCCACGTCCAGGCGCTGGCCGCCGAGGGCGTCGCCGTCCACCCGGGCGCCGACGCGCTCGTCCACGCCCAGGACAAGGCCGTGATGCGCGAGCGGCTCACCGCGATCGGCGCCCCGTGCCCGGCGTGGGCGCGGGTGTCGACGGCCGCCGACATCGAGGGCTTCGGCGAGGAGCACGGCTGGCCCGTGGTGCTCAAGGCCGTGCGCGGCGGCTACGACGGCCGCGGCGTCTGGGTCTGCTCCTCGGCCGAGGACGCCGCGGAGGTGCTCGCCAGCGGGGTCCCGCTCATGGCCGAGGCGTTCGTGCCGTTCGAGCGGGAGCTGGCGGTGCTGGTGGCCCGCTCGCCGCACGGGCAGGGCGTCAGCTACCCGGTCGTGGAGACCGTCCAGGAGGACGGCATCTGCGTCGAGGTGATCGCGCCCGCGCCGGGGCTCGACCCCGAGCGCGCGGCCCAGGCCCAGCACGTCGCGCTGAAGATCGCCAACGAGCTGGGGGTGACCGGCCTGCTGGCGGTCGAGATGTTCCAGCTGCCCGGCGGCCGGGTGCTGGTCAACGAACTGGCCATGCGCCCGCACAACAGCGGCCACTGGACGATCGAGGGCGCGCGCACCTCGCAGTTCGAGCAGCACCTGCGGGCCGTCCTCGACCTGCCCCTGGGCTCGCCGGCCCCGACGGCGCCGGTGGTGGTGATGGTCAACCTGCTGGGCGGAGAGGATCCCGACGTCTTCTCGCGCTACGAGCACGTGATGGCCCACGACCCCGGCGTGAAGATCCACTTCTACGGCAAGGACGTGCGCCCCGGTCGTAAGATCGGCCACGTCACCGCGTTCGGCACCGACCTCGACGAGGTCCGCGCCCGCGCGCGCCACGCCGCCGTCCACCTGGCCACCGGGGAGTACGTGTGACCATCCACCCGACCAAGGGGGTCCCTGCGATCACCCACCTGACGGCGGGGGTACGTGTGATCGCCCACCCGACCGCGGGGGAGTGCCTGTGACCACCGATGAGCCGCTGGTCGGCATCGTGATGGGAAGCGACTCCGACTGGCCGGTGATGAGGCTCGCGGCGGAGGCGCTGGCGGAGTTCGACATCCCCTTCGAGGCCGACGTCGTCTCGGCGCACCGCATGCCGCACGAGATGATCGCCTACGGCGAGGGCGCCGCCGGGCGCGGGGTGCGCGTGATCATCGCGGGAGCGGGCGGAGCCGCCCACCTCCCCGGCATGCTGGCCTCGGTGACGCCGCTCCCGGTGATCGGCGTCCCCGTCCCGCTGAAGTACCTCGACGGCATGGACTCCCTGCTGTCCATCGTCCAGATGCCCGCCGGCGTCCCCGTCGCCACGGTGGCCATCGGCGCCGCCCGCAACGCCGGCCTGCTGGCCGCCCGCATCCTGGCCACCTCCGACGGCGACCTGAGGACCCGCATGGAGTCCTTCCAGGCGACCCTCCGCGACCAGGCCCACGCCAAGGGCGACCGCCTCCGAGCCGAAGCCAAGAACCTCCACTAAGGCGTTCAGTGCTCGCCCCGCCCCGGAAGGCGCTTTCGGCCCAGCCTTCTGAAGGGCGCCTCTCAGGCGCCTACTCCCCGCCATCGCGCAGCCGATCGCGGCGCTGGCTCAAGCCACCGGTGCGCGCCGGGGAACCGGGCACACCGGTGGGTCGGTCCGCGCGTCGGCTGCCGGGCCGCCCTGACCACACGCTCGCCGGGGTCAGGGGCGGCCCAGGGCGCGGTAGTGCCAGCCGGAGGCGCGCCAGGTTTCGGCGTCCAGGGCGTTGCGGCCGTCGACGATCCTGCGGCTGGCGACGACGCCGCCCAGCGTCTCGGGGTCCAGCTCGGTGAACTCCGGCCACTCGGTCAGCAGCAGCACGACGTGAGCGCCCTGCGCGGCCTCAAGGGCGGAGGAGCCGACGCTCAGGTTGGGGTGGGCCTTGCGCACGTTGTCGAGTGCCACCGGGTCGTAGACGGTGACCTTCCCGCCCTGCTCCTGGATCTTCAGGGCCACGTCCAGGGCCGGGGAGTCGCGGATGTCGTCGGAGTTGGGCTTGAACGCGGCGCCGAGCACCGTGACCGAACAGCCCCGGAACGAGCCTCCGGCCAGCTCGCGGGCCAGGTCGACCATGCGCGCGCGGCGGCGCATGTTGATGGCGTCCACCTCGCGGAGGAACGTCAGCGCCTGGTCGGCGCCGAGCTCGCCGGCGCGCGCCATGAACGCCCGGATGTCCTTGGGCAGGCAGCCGCCGCCGAAGCCGAGCCCGGGGTTGAGGAAGCGCCCGCCGATGCGCTCGTCGAACGACAGCGCCAGCGACAGGTCCTTGACGTCGGCGTGCGCGGCCTCGCAGACCTCGGCCATGGCGTTGATGAAGGAGATCTTGGTGGCGAGGAAGGCGTTGGCCGCCACCTTGACCAGCTCGGCCGTCGGGTAGTCGGTGATGATCAGAGGCGTGCCCGCCGAGAGCATGGGCTCGTACACCTCGCGCATGACCTTCTCCGCCTTGTCGGACACGACGCCGAGCACGATGCGGTCGGGGTTCATGGTGTCCTTGACGGCGAAGCCCTCGCGCAGGAACTCGGGGTTCCACGCCAGCTCCACCAGGTCGGCGGCGGGCGCGAGCAGCGCCAGCTTGTCGGCGAGGCGCTGGGCGGTGCCCACGGGGACGGTCGACTTGCCGACGACCAGGCACTGGCGCGTCAGGTGCGGCGCGAGCGACTCCACGACGGCGTCCAGGTAGGACACGTCGGCCGCGTACTCGCCCTTCTTCTGCGGCGTGCCCACGCAGACGAAGTGCACGTCGCCGAACTCGGCGGCCTCCTCGTAGGAGGTGGTGAAGCGCAGGCGCCCCGACGCGAGGCCGCTCTGGAGCAGGTCTTGCAGGCCGGGCTCGTGGATCGGCAGGTCACCGGCGCGCAGCCGGGCGATCTTGTCCGGATCGACGTCCAGGCCGAGGACCTCGAAGCCCAGCGCCGCCATGCACGCCGCGTGCGTGGCTCCCAGGTATCCGGTCCCCATGACCGTCAGGCGGTAGGACACGAGCGCGCTCCTTCCATGTTCGTCTGTCGACCCAATCTTTACCGTTACGTTGCCGAGGCATGTTACCGGCCCTCTGGCCTCGCGCAACAGTACAAACAGGACATTTCACCGGGGGGTGCTGTCCATATACCCCTGCGACGGCCACCGTATTGTTGGACGTCCTACTATCTTCTTATGAGCTTCCCTCTCTACGCGCCCGCCGAAGAGCACCAGATGCTGCGTGAGACCGTGCGGGCCCTCTCCGACGAGAAGATCGCCCCGCACGCCGCCACGGTGGACGAGAGTGCCGAGTTCCCCTGGGACGCCTACAAGGCCCTGCTCGCCGCCGAGCTGCACGCGGTTCACATCCCCGAGCAGTATGGCGGCGCCGGCGCCGACGCGCTCGCCGCCGTCATCGTGATCGAGGAGGTCGCGCGCGCCTGTGCCTCCTCCTCCCTGATCCCCGCCGTCAACAAGCTCGGCACCGTACCACTGCTGCTGTCGGCATCCGAGGAGCTCAAGCAGGCTTACCTCCCGCGGGTCGCGCGCGGGGAGGGAATGTTCTCCTATGCCCTGTCCGAGCCGGAGGCCGGCTCGGACGCAGCCGCCATGAAGACCCGTGCCGTGCGCGACGGCGACCACTACGTGCTCAACGGCACCAAGATGTGGATCACCAACGCCGGCGTCTCGGAGTTCTACACGGTCATGGCCGTGACCGACCCCGGCGCCGGCGCCCGCGGCATCTCGGCCTTCGTCGTGGAGAAGGGCGACGAAGGCGTGAGCTTCGGCGCCAAGGAGAAGAAGCTCGGCATCAAGGGCTCGCCCACCCGCCAGGTCATCCTGGAGAACGTCCGCGTCCCCGCCGACCGCATGATCGGCGAGGAGGGCACCGGCTTCAAGACCGCCCTGGCCACCCTCGACCACACCCGCATCACCATCGCCGCCCAGGCGTTGGGCATCGCCCAGGGCGCCCTCGACTACGCCATCGGCTACGTCAAGGAGCGCAAGCAGTTCGGCAAGCCGATCGCCGAGTTCCAGGGCCTCCAGTTCATGATCGCCGACATGGCCATGAAGCTGGAGGCGGCCCGCCAGCTCACCTACGCCGCGGCGGCCAAGAGCGAAGCCGCCATGCACGGCGACCGCGCCCCCGACCTCACCTTCTTCAGCAGCGCCGCCAAGTGCGCCGCCAGCGACGCCGCCATGGAGATCACCACCGACGCCGTCCAGCTCCTGGGCGGCTACGGCTACACCCGCGACTACCCGGTGGAACGCATGATGCGCGACGCCAAGATCACCCAGATCTACGAGGGCACCAACCAGATCCAGCGCATGGTCATGGCCAGGCAGCTCCTGAAGTAGTCGTCTCCGGAGATCTTCTCGATGGCGACGTGATCAGGGGCGACCAGGTCGCGGTCAGCGACTACCGATTCGCGGGTGCCACGTCCACGGGAACGGCGGCGAGTAGCGCGCGGGTCTCGGTGACGACGCGGTCAGCGAAAGCAGGGTCACGGACTTGAACGGAGCCGACCATCGGCTTGCCGCTCTCGTCGTAGTACACCCCTGTCCGATCCGACCCGTCGGTCAGTACGCTGGTGATCATTCGAGCGGCACGCTTCGGGGTGCTCCAGTGCTTGACGAGGGGCGCGAGCGGCGCGGCGACGTACTTGGCCAGAAACTGGACGGCGGCGTTCGCGTCGCGGCCGAGGCCGGTGCCCGGATTGAAGCCTGGTTCGACCGCGTTGAAGCGCAGCCGCGGAGTCTCACGCGCGAACGCCAGCACGGTGGCGAGGTTGCACTGCTTCGATGTGGCGTAGGCGTCGAAACCGGCTTTGGAGGAGCCCCCGGGCTGCCATTCGCCGCGGAAGCCGGCCTCTGCCGAGATGTAGCGCCCACCGCGGAAGCCGATGGCGGCCGCGGGCTTCAGTTCCGGATCCTCGACGCCCGAGCAGACGAACACGACGTTCGCACCGTCGGGAAGGTGCGGAATGAGCGCCTCGGTCAGAGCAAATGGTCCGAGGTGGTTGGTCGTGAAGGCGAGGTCGTACCCCTGTGCGGTTTGATCGGCGCGGGTCGGCATGATGCCCGCGTTGTTGAGCAGACCGGCGATCGGAAGGCCGAGCGCGACGATCCGCGCGGCCGCGCGCCGCACGCTCGGGATGTCGGAGAAGTCGCAGACCACCGATACCGCGTGACCCTGGGGCCGCGCGTTGATCTCGGCTTCGACCTCTGTGAGCTTGTTCGGGTCGCGGCCCACCAGAATGACGCTGCCGTGCTCGGCGAGTTTGAGCGCGGTGCGCCGCCCGATTCCGGACGTCGGCCCGGTGA
Organism: Sphaerisporangium sp. TRM90804; assembly: GCF_029846175.1. Classification (GTDB taxonomy): domain Bacteria; phylum Actinomycetota; class Actinomycetes; order Streptosporangiales; family Streptosporangiaceae; genus Sphaerisporangium. The sequence goes on from NZ_JARWAC010000001.1 coordinate 243,026, forward strand.
TGATCCACGTCCTGGCGGGCGATCTGCTGCGGCTGGAGTTGGGCATGTCGGTTCCTTCACGGTCGAGATCACGGGTGGATGGAGATCAGGCGGTGGGCGGAGCGGCGGAGCCGGCCAGCACCCGCCAAATGGCGTCGGACGCGACCCTGCTGCGGGCCTCGGCTTCGGCAGGCTCGCGGATCATCTCGTCGATCGTCGCCTCGGCGATCGCGTTCACCAGGGTCAGGACGTAGCCAAGCGGCACGTTCTGCATCGGCCCGTTGGCCCGGCTTCGTTCCAGCAGGTCGGCGATACTGCTGAACGCGAAGCTCGCCGCCCGGTGACTGTCGGCGGTGATGTCATCCGCCACTTGGAGCTGTGCGAGCGCCCGCCGCTTGTCCGGGTTGGCCGTCGCCCAGCGCCACCACTGCGTCCACATTTGGCAGACCTGCTCGCGGGGTCCGTCCCCGGCACGGAGATCGGGGGTCGCCGCGGCGGCCATCTCCGCCTTCAGAGCGACGTAGAGCTCGTTCAGCAGCTTCGCTTTCGTGTCGAAGTAGGTGAACAACGAACCATTGGAGATGTCTGCCTCCCTCGCGATCGCCGCTGTGGCCGCCCCGAGCCCCTGGGACGCGATGACGCGGGTGGCCGCGCGCAGGATCGCATCACGCCGATCCTCACTCCGTGGTCTGGGCATGACCCGACTATATAAGAGAGTGTCTAGTCAGTCAAAAATGTGGCTTCGCCGGGGCGACCTCGGGGCCCTGTGTCCACCTCCTGCCCGTTTCGCGTCGGCGTGGACGGGCGCGGTGAGTTCGTCCCGTAGCGGGGGTACGAGGATGAACCGTGCGGCGTGGTACTTCGCGGTGGTCTTCCCGGCCGGGTCCGGCGGCGACTGATGGGCTGGAGCCGTTGCAGGCGCTACGCGAACGGCCAGCCATAGCGGTCGTGCAGGGCTGCGGCCACGCGGGCGAACTTGGCGGGTTCGAGGACGGAGCCCTCGCGGCGGATGTCGTGCTCGTCGAGTTCGAGAACGCGGTCCAGGCGCAGGTGGGAAACCCGTTGTTCGCGATCCCAGCCGCCGGAGCCGAGCGCCAGCCAGTCGTCCTCGTGGCCTGGGTCGGGATCACGGCTGGAGAGCATCATGCCCAGCAGTCGGCGCCCATGGCGGCCGACGAGCAGCAGGGGCCTGTCCTTGCCGCGTGTGGCGTCCTCCTCGTACGGCACCCAGGCCCACACGATCTCGCCGGGGTCGGCCAGGCCGTCCAGGTCCGGGGAGTACTCCAGGGCCACCGCCCCCTGTACGTCGTAGACCTGCCGTGCGACGCCGCGAACGGGGCGGGAACTCTCGCCTTGATCACGCATGCCCGCAGCCTAGCGTCACCGATTCCGCGGCTGCCGCCCGAGGGCCGCCGGGTGGCCGGCGAGTGTGATCACGGTCGCTGATGAAAGTTACATCACCAGATGCGATCCACCACTTCTGATGTGAGCGGTTTCCTCCCGCGCCCGCCCGTGACGCGGGCTGGTCCGGCGGGGACCCGGTGCGCCGCCGGCACCGCACGAGGGATCGCCCCGGTCGTCAGCACCCGGCGCGGTGACGGATGCACCGGCCTCTGACCTGGCGGATCGGGCCCGCCCACAGCCGGATCGCACCGCAGGTATGACCGGCGGGGTCGCACCGCGACCCGCGGGCACCGCCACGGCGCCGAAGATCACCTGGCGTCGTGGTTCCGGGGCGGTCGGAGGTGCGCCTTCCCCCACTCCGCCGACTGTTGCCAGCCACCCGTGTTAATGCGACATTACCGCCAGACGTCATTCGGCATACGTATGACGTCACGAGATGGTAACGCCGCGTCTGTCACGGATACCCCGGGCCGCCGCGCATCGCGTGAGGGCCGGCCGGTCTTCCGGCCCGGAAAGGGGCACGGCCCGCCGATCGATGCCCCCGACCGCAAGACAGGCGCCACGGCCGCGCGATGACACACTCCCGACGGGTTCCGCCACGGCGGGGTGGTCACGCGGTGAACACATCTGCTCGGAACCAGCGAAAGGAACAGAGCGTGAAGTCAGCCCTGTCCACCACTGGGAAGGCGTTAGCAGCGCTCGCGGTGTTCGTCGCCGCCGTGTCGCTGCAGGCCTTCGCAGGTGGCACCCCGGCCTCGGCAGCGGTCCAGGCGACCTACTACGTCGCCCCCGACGGCGACGACGCCAACCCTGGAACGCTCGCGTCGCCGTTCAGGACCCCGCAGCGCGCGAGGGACGTCGTCCGCACGGTGAACGCGAACATGACCGGCGACATCCAGGTGTATCTCCGCGGGGGCAACTATTCGGTCGCCAGCACCATCGACTTCACGTCGGCCGATTCCGGCACGAACGGGTACCGGGTCATCTACTCCGCCTACCAGAACGAGACGCCGATCCTCAGCGGAGGCGTTCGGGTGACCGGATGGACGCAGCACAGCGGCAACATCTGGAAAGCCCCGCTGAACCGCGGCAACAAGCTCCGTGCGCTCTACGTCAACGACAAACGAGCGTTCATGGCCTCGAAGACGATGAGCTCGGCGGGGTGCTACGGAACCTACAACGTCACGGCGGGGCAGGCGTCCTGGGCGTGGGAGTCGGGTTCGCAGTGCGCGGGGGCGAAGTACAGCCTGAACGACTTCCCCGCCATCGCCGGCAATCAGGACGACATCGAGATAGAGACGGGGACGACCTGGACCACGGCCATCGTGGGAGTCCGGCAGGTCACCTCTGACGGCGCGAACCGGATAGCTCAGTTCCAGCAGCCCGGAGCGGCCATCGCCCAGGGCGCCTTCAACGGGAACGCCCAGGTCGGCGGCTCCCACAAGGTCATGAACGCCTACGAGTTCCTGGACACGCCGGGCGAGTTCTTCTTCGACAAGACGAGCCGGACGCTGTACTACTACAAATCGGGCTCCGAGGACATGGCCGCCGCGACGGTGTTCGCGCCGAACAACGTGTCCACCCTTCTCAGGGTCGCCGGCACCTCCACGAGCAGTCGCGCCCGCAACATCACGTTCTCCGGCCTCACGGTCCAGCACTCCGACTGGAACCTGTTCAACGTGGCCGGCTCGGTGCTCAAGCAGGCGCAGCAGGGCAACCTCGGCGCACACGCGTATGCCAGGCAGAACTTCCACGTCTACTACTACCGCAACGTCGACATGGCGCCCGGCATGATCCAGATCGAGAACGCCGACGGGCTCATCCTGCAGAACAACCGGATCCAGCACACCGGCGTCGACGGAATCACCATGGTCAACGACGTGGTGAACTCGCAGTTGATCGGAAACCACACGAACGACATCGCCGGATCCGCCATCGCCGTGGGCCATCCCCAGCATGTCTACATCGGGGACCACACCGCGACGAATCGCGAGAAGTACCCCGCCCAGGTCGAAGGGGCGCCCAAGAACATCCAGATAAAGAACAACTACATCTACGACAGTGCCGTGCTGTTCAACGGGCACAGCCCCATCTCGGCGTACTTCGCCGACGGCCTGTCCATCCAGCGCAACCGCATCGAGAAGACCCCGTGGTCGGGTATAACGCTCGGCTGGGGGTGGTGGAACTTCGACGGGTCGTCAGGCTCGATCGTGCCCAACCGGCCGACCAACACGGCGAAGAACAACAACATCAGCTACAACCACATCATCGACACGGTGCAGCGCCTGAGCGACACGGCTCCCATCTACACGCTGGGCAGCCAGCCGGGAACCACGATCAACAACAACTATCTGCAGGGCGTCCCCGCCGGTCACAAGTACGGACTCCACCCGGACGAGGGCTCGGCGTACATCGCTTTCCGCGACAACGTCCTGAGCGTGGACAAGAATGTCACGTGGCTCATCAACTCCGACGACTTCGGGCGCAAGCATGATCTGAGCATCACGCAGACATACGGCCCTATCAACAAGGTCTCCAACAAGAACCTGCCGAACAGCACGGTCCAGGACATCATCGTGTCCTCGGACTACGTCTGGCCGGCGCAGGCCTATGGCATCGCCGTGAACTCCGGGCTTGAGGACGCGTACCGGAGCATCATTCCCCAGAGCAATCTCTCTCCGCCGGACTACGCCCTGCCGGCCAGCACGTTCGTCGGCGCCGGTGTGACGTCGATTCCCATCCGGAGCATCGGCGATGCGAGCAGGTCGGTCTGGCTGGCCCCCTCGGGTACGACCTCCTTCGTGGCCGGCAACACGATGACCAGGGCGAGCGGAACCGCCACCTCCATCGCCGTTCCGACGTCGGCCGGCGAGTACCGGCTCTACGTCGTGGACGCCCAGGGGAATCGGTCGGCTGAGTCGAAGTCGCTCGTCAGGCAGGGGAACGGCGGCGGCAGCCAGCAGAACGTCACCGTCGTGGGCGGCCAGTCGGGTCGATGCCTGGACATCACCGGCGGCACGGCGACCAACGGCGCTCAGGCGCAGCTGTGGGACTGCAACGGCGGCACCAACCAGCGGTTGACGTACACGTCGGGCAAGCAGCTGCAGGTGTTCGGCAACAAGTGCCTGGACGCCTCCGGCCAGGGCACCTCGAACGGCACCCAGGTGGTGATCTGGGACTGCAACGGCCAGACCAACCAGCAGTGGAACCTGAACTCCAACGGCACCATCACCGGTGTGCAGTCCGGGTTGTGCGTCGACGCCTACGGCGGCGGCACCGCCAACGGCACGAGGATCATCCTGTGGTCGTGCAACAGCGGCCCGAACCAGCAGTGGAGTCTGCGCAGCTGACGCGCGGTCCCACCTGGCCGCGGACGGTGTACGCACACCGTCCGCGGCCGGGTGGGGGCCCGGCCGGGAGCCCTGAACACCGTCCTACCGGGTCACCGTCGGAAACCCGCTCCGGGCGGGCGATCACCGGCACGCGCCCGCGGCCGCCCGCCCCGAGCCGGTTCGGGGCGGGAGCCGTGATTCCGGGGGCCTTGGTGGAGCGGGTCACCAGAGCAGCGTGGCGACGGCCACGAGGCAGGCCACGAAGGCGAGGGTCATCAGCAGGCAGCCGCCGGAGCCTCCCGCTCCCGAGGAGGATCCGCCCGACGAGTGCCCCCGTGAGGACCCGTGGCCCCCTCCGTGGCCGCCGCTGTCGCTGTCACCGCCGCCGCCGGAACTGCCGCCGCCACCGCTGCTGCTGCCGCCACCGCCGCCACCGTTCTCGGGAGGCATCGCGATCACTCCTTTCGTGGGGAAGGTATTGCTGATCTGCGGGGTTCGAGCTCCGAGGTGATCTCGATCAGCCGAGCACCGGTTCGATGTTGAAGTCCAGCCACGCGGTGCCGAAGTCCTGGAACACCAGGGTGCGGCCGATCGTGGCCGTGATGGTGCCCTTGGCGATGACCCCGTCTGACTCCCAGAGGCCGAAGACCGGCCCGCCGCTGTCACCGGCGCTGCCGGCGGAGCCGGCGTTGTGTTCGGCGATGGTGAGGTCGTAGTAGCACTCGGAGTTGCCGTAGACGTCGCGGGCGCACATCACGTACGCGTCGGCGCTGACGAGGAAACCGCATCTCGCGCCGGTCACCGAGCCGGACGCGCACAGCCATTCACCCGGCGACACCCAGCCCCACCCCCGGACGCGCTTGGTGAACTCGTTCTGGCCCACGCCGCCGTCCCAGATGCGGCCCCCGACGGGAGCCGAGATCAACAGCAGGTCGTGGGCCACGTGCTCATAAGCTCCGGTACCGACGTAACGGCTGTCGTCGCCGTTGTTCCAACTGCCGCCGGGGCGGCCACAGTGCCCGGCGGTCAGTATGAAGGCCGAGTCGTACCTGATCACGGGGAAGCCGGCGCTGCACACGGAGTCGTTGTCGTTGTTGTTGATGCGCGCACCACCCCAGAACGGGGCCGTGTCGTCGAGCCGTCCGGCGAGCCGTGGGCGTTCCTGGCGGACGATGGTGGCCCGGATCCCGGCTGGTGGCTTGAGCTCGCCGGGGAGTGCGACCGGCAGGGGACCGGCCTGCTCGGTCTTGACGACGAGCCCGCTGCCGTCGTGGGCGATGACGACGCTGTGGAACGGCGTTCGCGGGTCGGCCCGCATGTGGTCCGCGATGGGGCGGGCCGCAGCCTCCAGCTCGGCGCGGGAATGGGAGGCGGGCGCCACCCGCACCCGCGCGGCGCGGCGGGCGTCCGCGATGGCGTCCTGGACCGCCCTCGGCACGGTGCCCTTCCACCAGACCACGACCTCGTCTCCGCTCAGCGCGATGCCGGCGTAGCCGGCGGCCCGGGTGCGCTGGACGCTCCACCGGACGATGTCGGCGGCCTTCTTCAGCGGCTGCTGCGCTTCCATCCGGTGTCGCACGTCGTCGGCGATGTATCCGGAGGCGGCCGGGGTGGGCTTGGGGTCCTCCAGCGCCGCCGCCGTGGTCGCGGCGGCGGCCAGCACCGCGGCCGCGATCGCCAGAAGGCCACGGCGGACGCGGTCCGCCGTGCCCGCGTCTCCGCTTTCCGTCCCTGTGCTTTCCGTCATGGGCCCGTCCCGTCGTGGGGGGTGGAGCTCTCATGCTGGATCCGGCCGGCAGTCGGAAAGTTGTCGATATGTTGTCGCACTATGTAGTGGTGTGTTCACAGCCGTGCGCCGGGGCGGGACGGGAGAGGCGGTCACCATGGAATTCCGGCTGTTGGGACCGGTGGAGGTGGTCTCGTCGGGAAAGACGTTCGCGGTGGGCCCACCCCAACGGTGCGCGGTGCTGGCGGCACTGGCGGTGGACGCCGGCCGCCAGGTCACCGTGGAGACCCTGATCACGCGGGTCTGGAGCGACCGGCCGCCGGAGCGGGCCCGCCGAGCGTTGCAGGCGCACGTCACCAGGCTCCGGCGAGTGCTCGAACAGGCCGGCGCCCACGGGGGGACCATCGCGCCCCTGGTACGCCGCTCGGGTGGATACCTTCTCGGCGTCGAGCCCGAGCGGGTGGACGTCCACCGTTTCCGGCTCCGGTTCCGGCAGGCCCGTGAGGCCCGGCGCCCCGAGCCCGAGCGTGTGCGGTTGCTGCGTGAGGCGCTGGAGCTGTGGCAGGGCGAGGCGCTCGGCGGGCTGACCGGGAGCTGGGTCGAACGCACCCGTCAGGACTGGCGCCGGGAGCACCTGGACGCGGTCCTGTCGTGGGCCGGCGCCGAACTGCGCGCCGGTGACGCCGCGGCCGTCATCGGCCCGCTCACCGAGGCGGCCCGCCAGAACCCCTTCCTGGAGCCGCTGGTGGCGGCGCTGATGCGCGCGTTGTACGTGGTCGGACGGTCGTCGGAGGCGCTCGATCTGTACACGGCCACCCGCGGACGGCTGGTCGATGAGCTGGGGGCCGAACCGGGGGCCGAGCTTCGCCGCGTGCATCAGGGGATCCTCCGCGACGATCTCGACACGAATCCGGGGCCGGTGCCGGTCCGGACGTCTCCGGCGTCCGCCGTCGTTCCGGCACAGCTGCCGAGCGACGTACGCGGGTTCTGCGGTCGCGGCGACGAGCTGGCCAGGCTCGACGCCCTCGTCCGGCGGTCGCGAGAGCAGCCCACCGCCGTGGTCATCAGCGCGCTGACCGGGACGGCGGGGGTGGGCAAGACGGCCCTGGCGGTGCACTGGGCCCATCGGGTCCGCGACCGGTTCCCCGACGGGCAGTTGTACGTGAACCTGCGCGGGTTCGCCCCGGAGGGCTCGGCGATGGATCCCGCCGAGGCCGTGCGGGGCTTCCTGGACGCCCTTCACGTGGCGCCGCGACGTGTTCCGGCCGACGTGGCCGCCCAGGCCGCCCTCTACCGCACCTTGCTGGCCGACCGCCGGATGCTCATCGTGCTCGACAACGCCCGCGACTCCGAGCAGACCGGCCCGCTCCTGCCGGGCACTGCCGGGTGTGTGGTCGTGGTGACCAGCCGCAACCAGCTCTCCGGCCTGGTCGCCGCCGGGTCGGTGCCGCTCACTCTCGACGTGCTCGCTCCCGAGGAGGCGCGGGAACTGCTCACCCGGCGCCTGGGAGCCGACCGGGTCGAGGCCGAACCCGAAGCCGTCGCGGAGATCGTCCGCCGATGTGACCGGCTGCCGCTCGCGCTGGCCATCGTGGCCGCCCGAGCCGCCACCCATCCGGGCTTCCCCCTGCGAGCCCTGGCGGCGGAACTGCGCGCCGCGCACAGCAGGCTGGACGCTCTCACCGGCGGTGAGTCGGCCACCGACGTACGCGCGGTGTTCTCCTGGTCGTACCGCACCCTCACCCCCGACGCGGCCCGCCTGTTCCGGCTTCTGGGCCTGCACCACGGCCCCGACATCTCGGTCCAGGCGGCGGCCAGCCTCGCGGCCCTGCCCGTGCACCAGGTGCGGCCCCTGCTCGCCGAGCTCGCCCGTACCCACATGCTCGTCGAGCACGTGCCGGGCCGGTACGCCTTTCACGACCTTCTCCGCGCCTACGCCGCGGAGAAGGCGCACGGCACCGACACCGCAGAGCGTCGCCGGGAGGCGGTCCGCCGAGCACTGGATCACTACCTGCGCACCGGTCACACCGCGGCGATGATCCTGCACGCGTGCCGGGATCCGATCACCCTGCCCGAACCCGCCCCCGGGGTGGTCCCCGAGGTCCTGCTGGATCTCGAACAGGCGCTGCGGTGGTACACCGCCGAGCACGCCGTACTGATGGCCGCCGTGGACCACGCGGTGAGCGCCGGTTTCGACACCCACACCTGGCAACTGGCCTGGACGCTCACCGACTTCCTCGACCGGCGCGGCCACTGGCATGACTGGATCACCACGCAGCGCGCCGCCGTGACGGCCGGTCGCCGGTCGGGCGAACCCGCCACGGAGGCCGGCGGTCACCAGCAGACCGGGCACGCGTACCTCCAGTTGGGCCGTTTCGCCGAGGCCGGCACCCATCTCGAACGCGCTCTCGCCCTCTATCGCCAGGCCGGTGAGCTTCCCGGACAGGGGCAGACCCACTACAGCTTCGCCGTACTACTGGGCCGTCAGGACCGTCACCGCGAAGCGCTCGAACACGCACGGCGGTGCCTGGAGCTCTTCCGCGCCGCCGCCCATCCGCACGGGCAGGCCCTCGCCCTCAACACGGTCGGCTGGCTGCACGCCGAACTCGACGACCACCAGGAGGCTCTCGCGCACTGCGGCCAGGCGCTGACCCTGTTCCAGGAGATCGGCGACCGTCACGGGCAGGGCGAGAGCTGGGATCGCCTCGGCTACGCTCACCACCACCTCGGCCACCACGCCGAGGCCGTCGCCTGTTACAAGAACGCGCTGGAGCATCTCCGGCGCCTCGGCGACCGCTACTGGGAGGCCGGCGTCCTCACACACCTCGGGGACACCCACGAGGCCGCCGGTGACATCTCCGCCGCCCGCGCGGCCTGGCGGAGCGCACGGGACATCCTGGACGACCTCGACCACCCCGGGGCCGTGGAGGTCCGTGCCAGACTCGGCGCGGAGGCCTAACGCGTCGGATGATCCGGGTCGTCCGCATGACTGCGGCGGGCTCGGTCTGTGCCGAGCCCGCCGCTTGGTTCTGTCCGGTCCTGCCTGACGCTCACCGGATCTCGTGAGCGTCAGGCGTCAGGCGTCAGGGCCGGACGGGTGTCGTGTCGTTCAGCGCTGGAGTGTCAGCAGGCCGGGACGGTAGGGCAGCAGGCCGTAGTCGACGCCGTCGGAGCTGGGGCTGCGGCCCTGGTAGAGCAGCTGCAGGTTGCAGGGGTTGATGGTCATGGTCTGGTCGGCGTTGGTGCGCAGCAGTTCGCCGTGGCTGATGTCGTTGGTCCAGGTGGCGCCGCTGTTGGCCTTGCCGGCGAAGGGGTTGCTCTCGCTGGTGGCCTGCGGGGTCCAGGAGCCGCCCAGGCTGGTGGCGGTGTAGGAACGGAAGTAGCGGCCCTGCGAGCCGATGGACTCCACCAGCATGAGGTAGCGGTTCTCGTTCTGCAGCTTGTAGACCTGCACCGCTTCGAACAGGTTGTTGGTGGTGTCGGTCATGATCGTGGTGTAGTTGGAGCCGAAGTTGCCGGGGAAGTTGCCGATGGGCATGCTGGCCCGGTAGATCCGGCCATTGTCCCCGGCGAAGAACAGGTACATGTTCTGGCTGTCGCCGATGAGCGCCTGGTCGATGGGCCCGGTGGTGGAGTTGGAGATGTTTCCGGTGAACAGGGGCTGCTCGGCCGACCAGCCGTTGGGGTTGACCGGGTCGGTGGAGGTCCGGTAGGAGAACTTGGAGCTACCCCACTGGTAGGCCAGCACCCAGATGTTCCTGGGGGCGAAGTAGAACAGCGTGGGCGCCACGGTGGAGACGTTCATCGTGTTCTGGCTGGCCGAGCCCATCTGCGAGTAGTTGGAGAACAGGCCGAAGTTCATCGAGCCCCACCGGGTGCCGAAGTCGTGCGTGGTCGCGTAGACCAGCTGCTGACCGTTGTACGGGGCCACGGTGAAGTCCTTGAGCGAGACCCAGCCCGACTTCGGCTGAGCCAGCGGGCCCGTCGAGGTCCACCGGTACGTCGACGGAAGGGGACACTGGCCGGTCGACGTCGGCGTCGGGGTGGGCGTCGGGTTGGGGGTGCTTCCACCGACCGGGACGAGCTGCCACTGCTGGTTGGCGCCGCCCCAGTCGTCGTACTGGACGATGTTTCCGCCGTCGGCCGTGGACGCGCCCTGGACCTCCAGGGCCTTGTTGCTGTGGCGGCTGATCAGGCGGACGTGGCCGCCGTCGGAGTCGGCCAGGCGCCACTGCTGGTTGGTGCCGTTCCCGTCGGCCCACTGGACGATCGAGCCGCCGTTGGCGGTGGAGAAGTTGTAGACGTCCAGCACCTTGCCGGAGTGGCGCGACTTGACGCGGTAGTAGCCGCCGCCGGAGTCGACGAACTGCCACTGCTGCTGGTTGCCGTTGTTACGGGTCCACTGGGTGATGCGCCCGCCGTCGGCGGTGGAGAGGTTGTAGACGTCCAGGGCCTTGCCGCTGTTGCGGTTCACCAGGACGTACCAGGCGTTGGTGTCGACGGTCGCCGCGTTCGCGGACGAGATAATGAAGAAACTCGCAAAGAGGGCGGCGACCGTCGCGAGGACGGCCAAGGGCTTGTATCTCACGGTTCGCTCCGATTCCCGGGTCATCCGACGCGCACGAGTTGCCACTGCTGGTTGGTGCCGTTCCAGTCGGTGTACTGGACGACGCTCGCGCCGTCGGCGGTCGAGGCGCCCTGGACTTCCAGGGCCTTGTTGCTGTTCCGGTTGATCAGGCGGGTGTAGCCGCCGGAGTCGGCCACGCGCCACTGCTGGTTGGTGCCGTTGCCGTCGGCCCACTGGACGATGGAGCCGCCGTCGGCCGTGGAGAAGTTGTAGACGTCCAGGACCTTGCCGGAATGGCGCGACTTGACGCGGTAGTAGCCGCCGCCGGAGTCGACGAACTGCCACTGCTGGTTGTTGCCGTTGTTGCGGGCCCACTGGATGATGCGCCCGCCGTCGGCGGTGGAGAGGTCGGCCACGTCCAGGGTCTTGCCGCTGTTGCGGTTGACCACGAGGTACCAGGCGGTGGTGTCGATCGGACCGCCCGAGGTCGGCGTGGGCGTGGGGGTGGGGTTGGGCGTGCCGTTGTTCAGGGTGTTGAGCACCGAGGTGTAGGCGGCCTTCTTGTTGCCCGAACCGTCGAACAGCAGCGGGTTCTCGCCTCTGCGCCACGAGTCGGTGTCCCGGATGCCCCACACCGTGATGCCGTTGCAGCGGGCGACCGCCAGGCAGGCGCGGGTCACCGTGGCGTAGATGTTGGCCTGGTTGGACCCCTGGGCGACGTCCAGCTCGGTGATCTGCACGTCGACGCCGAGGTCGGCGAAGCGCTGGAGGTTGGCCTGGTAGTCGCCGGAGATGGTGGTGCCGAGGTGGGACTGGAAACCGACGCAGTCGATCGGCACGCCGCGCGACTTGAAGTCCCGGACCATGTTGTAGATCCCGGTGCTCTTGGCGTTGATCCCGTCGGTGTTGTAGTCGTTGTAGCAGAGCTTGGCGTTGGGGTCCGCCGCGTCGGCGGCGCGGAAGGCCGCCTCGATCCAGTCGTTGCCGGTTCGCTGGAGGCTCGAGTCACGCCGGCCCCCGCCGCCTCCGTCGGCGAAGGCCTCGTTGACCACGTCCCAGGAGTCGATCTTGCCTCGGTAGTAGGTCGCCACCTGGGTGACGTGGTTGATCATCGCGCTGCGCAGCGTCGAGCCCGACAGGCTCTGCGCCCACCCCGGCATCTGCTGGTGCCAGAGCAGGGCGTGGCCGCGCACCCTCATGCCCCGGCTGATCGCGTGGTTGACGATCCGGTCGCCGCTTGAGTAGTTGAAGGAGCCCCGGTTGGGTTCGGTGGCGTCCCACTTCATCTCGTTCTCGGCGGTGATCTGGTTGAACTCCCGGTTCAGGATGGTCTGGTACGTCGTGTCGCTGAGCCTCCCCGCGGCGACGGCGGCGCCGTAGTAGCGGCCTCCCCGCTCGGCCGCCGAGGCACCCAACGTGGAGGCGGCGTCCGCCTGCCCGTTGAGTGCCACCGACAGGCCGACGGCGACCAACCCGGTGGTGAGGATGGATAGCAGTCGTTTCATGGGCGAGTGTGCCTTTCTAGCCGAGCAGGTAGAGCTGCTGACAAGGGTCGGCAGAACCCTTGTGGTCGTCCTACGGGGTGGTGAGGTCGAAGCGGGGCACCGTCACCGCCCCGCCGAGGGACTGGGTGGCGTAGTTGAAGATCCCGAAGCGGTAGCCCATGAAGAACTGCCAGGCGTTGTTCATCGTGAACGCCGGGCCCAGGGCGGTGAAGTTGGTCCCGTCGGTGCTGTAGGAGAAGCGCGCCTGCCGTCCTGTGCCGGGCCGGATGTCGGCGTTGACCCGCAACCAGATCTTGCCGCCGGAGATGTTCGCGCTCGCGGCCTCAGTACCGGTTCCTGTGGTTCCCCAACTGCTGTTCATGGTCAGGCCGTTGGTCATCACCACGCGGTTGGTGCCGTTGTCGCGTTTGACCCCGATCCACGCCGACTGGTCACGGAGCATGGCGAGGCCGGCCCGGTCGCCGTTGGCCATCGCCGAGTAGTCGAGCTCGATCGTCGCCGTGGACGACGGGCCCTGGATGCGGTGGGTCAGCGTGTTGCGGGCGTTGTACAGGTCGTTGGTGACGGTCGCGGTCTGGAGTCGCAGGCCGCTGCCGGTCGACCAGCGGCTGTTGTCGGGGTTGTGGTTCCACTCCCACCGGTGGCCGAGCGTGCTGGACGAGAAGGTGTCCGGGCCGATCATCGACGCCACGGTCCGCGTGGTCTGGATGTTCGGCTTGGGGTAGTTGACGCCCCAGCGGCCGTTGACCGTCTGCAGGACCGGCCAGTCGTTGGTCCAGGTGATCGGTGCGAGAGCGGGTACCCGGCCGCCGGGGTAGGCGTCCACGAAGCTCATGTAGTACCAGGCGCCGTTCTGCGTCTGCACCAGTCCGCCCTGGTGGGGCACGCCGCCGCCGGAGATCGGGCCCGGCAGGTCCAGCAGGACCTGGCGCATCTCGTACGGGCCGAAGGGGGACGTGGAGCGGAGCACGTACTGGCCGTTGGCCGGGCGGGTCAGCCAGATGTAGTAGTAGCCGTTGCGCTTGTAGAACCGGGCGCCCTCAAGGGTGCCGACGCTGGAGGGGGTCTGGAACACCTGCTGGGCGCGGACCTGGCTGAGACCGTCGGCCGAGAGCTGGGCGACGCTGATCGTGCCGTTGCCGTAGGCGACGTACATGGTGTCGTTGTCGTCGATGAGCAGGCCGGCGTCGTAGTAGCAGTTGGGGATCTGCGCGCGCTTGGTCCACGTGCCGTCGACCGCCGAGGCGGTGTAGACGTAGGTGCGGTTGAACTCGATACAGCCGACCCAGTAATAGGTGCTGTTGCTGGGCCGGTAGTTCAGGGTCGAGGCCCAGATCCCCTTCACGTACGCCCGGCCGCCGTTGAGGTCGTAGGCGTTGGAGCCGAAGTCGAGCCTCGGGACCGAGTGGCCCGCGTACTCCCAGTCGACCAGGTTGTAGGAGCGCAGGATGGGCGCGCCCGGGGAGTAGTGCATGGTCGAGGCCGAGTAGTAGTAGGCGTCGCCGACCCGGATGATGTCGCCGTCGGCGAAGTCCTGCCAGACCACCGGGTTGGTGTAGTTCCCGCCGGCCGTCGGCGTGGGGGTGGGCGTCGGGCTGGGGTCGCTGCCGCCCACCTGGACGAGCTGCCACTGCTGGTTGGTGCCGCCCCAGTCGTCGTACTGGACGACGTTTCCGCCGTCGGCCGTGGACGCGCTCTGGACTTCCATGGCCTTGTTGCTGTGGCGGCTGATCAGGCGGACGTGGCCGCCGTCGGAGTCGGCGAGCCGCCACTGCTGGTTGGTGCCGTTGCCGTCGGCCCACTGGACGATGGAGCCGCCGTTGGCGGTGGAGAAGTTGTAGACGTCCAGCACCTTGCCCGAGAGACGGGACTTGACGCGGTAGTAGCCGCCGCCGGAGTCGACGAACTGCCACTGCTGGTTGTTGCCGTTGTTACGGGTCCACTGGGTGATGCGCCCGCCGTCGGCGGTCGAGGAGTTGTAGACGTCCAGGGCCTTGCCGCTGTTGCGGTTCACCAGGACGTACCAGGCGTTGGTGTCGACGGTCGCGGCGGAGGCGCCGGACGACACGATGGTGATCACGGTGCCCGCGAGTATCGCGGGCAGGATGATCGCCAAGAGGCGTCTGATCACATGAATCTCCAGAGGTTGTTGCTCGCGGTTCTCGTCGGCGAGTACGACCTGCGCGCCCTGGGAGGTGCCGCCGAGGCCCAGCTCTCGGCTGCCGTCGGCGCACCGGACACGAAAGGCGGCGTCGCCGCCGTAGCAAAGCCGGCGTTGTCGTTGGGGGCCTTCATGAGCACCCGCGTCGGCGGCCGCGCGGTCCGGCCGGCGGCGGACGCGCCGGCGACCTGGGTGGCGGCCGAGAGCGCGACGGTCGTGCCCGCCGACTGCGGGGGCTGACGACGGCTCGTGGACACGGAAGGGCTCCTGAAGATGAGGGGGGTGTCAGATGGGCGGTCGTGGAGACCACGGCCGCTCACCGGGGTTCATCCGGTCAGGCCGACGGATCGGCTGCCCATGACCTCGCGGGACGTGCGCTCGGCATTGTTATCGCTAACATCTCAACTGCCAGATATTCATGGCCTGCTCCATGGTCGCGTGACGCGGAGTACATCCGACTGTCGAGTCCGGCGTCAACGAGTCGCGAGCGTCGCTCACCTGCGCGTCACCACGGGGGCCTCTCCCGGCCTGGATATTTGTTCCAAGGGAGATCATGTCGCGCTGCCCGCACATCTGAAAGTTTCACGGATGTAACCGACTGGAAACCCGGTGGACTCAGGCGGAGGGCGGCCGGATGTCCCGGCTCCGGGTCGAGGCTGCCCGCGGGCCTCCGAGCCCCAGGCATGTTATCGATAACAAGGGTTGATCCAGGCGGTCGCGCCGTGTGACCGTCCCGGCCGTGAGACAGGCCTGCGAACACCCTTGAACCCGGTCCGGCGGGGTGCCTGGGCCGGGTCCCCGCCTTCCGCGGCAGGAGACGGTTCAGAGCGCCTCGGCGTTCATCGCGACGCCGGCGTGGTCGGTGTGCGCGTCGCACTCGATCACGGGTTTGCCCCGGCCGGCCGTGACGTCGACGAAGGCGCACTCGGCCAAGAGCGGCGGGTCGATGGGCGGCGTCCGATAGATGATCACGTGGCAAGGGTTGACCAGCACGGCCCGACCGCTGTTCATCGCCCCGGCGCAGGTGATCTGGCCGGCCACCGCCCCCCCTGTTTCGTCACCGGACCCTGCCTCGGAATCAATCATCTTCGCTACGCGACCCAACCGACCTCACGAAAGATCGAGGCTAGTCGCGAAGCGCCTTTCGTATTTCCGTCCACAGCCCGGACGATTCCAGGGAATTATTCGCCTGCGGCTCAGCAGTGGTCGGCGCGGATCCTGTGCTCGAAATCGACCTCCGTCAGCCGCTCCCCCCTGCTCAACACCTGCCTGGTGACCGCTAGATCCTGGGGCAACCTGATCGAGCGGAACCCCTGTTCCCGCGGGGGAGTCACCTGATAGTCGCACGGAGACGCTGATGCTGGGCGGCAGAGGAAAGCTGAGAGGGACCTCCTCTTTCGCGAAGCGCTCGGTGTGCCCCAGCGTGATCCTCCCTTTTCGCTCGGCCGGTCCTGTCGGCTCTGAAACCATCCATACGGGCACTCCTGTATCGTGCCCTTCCACCGAGAAGGAAACGACTGATTCCCCCGCGCACAGAGGCACGACGAATCTGAGCTTGGCACAGGACAAAGGCGACGGAGTCCGAAGGTGGTAACCCAGAAAACGGGCCTGAATCCAGTATGCGAATAGTAGATGTTCCATTGACGCATGTGCTCGGCATCGTGATCCGTGCCCCTATGGCAGTGGTGAGAAGGAGCGAGATCCGCGGCGATCGGTAGGGTCGCCGGGGTGGATGGTTTGCGGGTGGTGTTGCTCGGGGGGACGTCGAATGTGGGGAAGTCGACGGTCGGGCGGGGGGTGGCTGCCCGGCTGGGGTTCGAGTGTCTGTCGACGGATGGGCTGGGGCGGCATCCGGGGCGGCCCTGGCGTACGCCCGACTGGGAGGTGCCGGAGCACGTCGCCGAGCATTACGGGACACTCGCGGTCGACGAGCTGATCACGTCCGTGCTCGACCACTACGAACGGCTGTGGCCTCGCGTCGAAGAGCTCGTCACGGCCCGCGCGGCCGGCGACGGGGCGGGGCTGGTGCTGGAGGGGTCGGGGCTGTGGCCCGACCGGGTCGCGGCGCTGGGGGTCCCGCACACGGGCGCGGTGTGGCTCACCGCGGACCACGCCGTCGTGCGCGCCCGGGTGCATGCGGGCGGTCGCTATGAGGCGGCGACCGACGCGGAACGGCGCCTGATGGACAAGTTCCTGGCTCGGACGGAGCGATACCAGACCCTCATGGTGGATGCGGTCGACAGGCTGGGCCTGGATCGGGTCGACGTGGACGGCCGGTCTGTCGGAGAAGTGGTCGACTCGGTGCTCGCGGTCATCGGCTCGCAGGACGCGGTGGGGCGGTCGGCCTTTCGCACCTGAGCGCCGAATGCTCGACAGAGCCCGGCCGCCTCGGCTACCTGCGCGGGATTCGGAGGTGGGGGAGCGGCACCTTGGACCAGTCGAGGTCGGAGGTGAGGGGGAAGCTGGGGTAGGAGGGCTGGTTGTAGGCGGTCTGCTGCCTGGCGACCTCCGCCCGGTAACGGGGGTCGTGCATGAGGGTGTGGAGCTTGCGGTCGGTCAGCTCGGTGCTGAGGTACATCCTGATCGCGGTGCTGTCGGCGGTGCGCAGCAGGAGTTCCTCGCGCCAGTCGCCGAAGACGTCGGCCACCAGGGCGGGGTTGCCCTTGGTGCCGTTGTTGGCCAGGGTGCCCTCGGCGGTGAGCAGCGTGCCGCGGCGCCGGTCGTCGATCGTGGGGGTCTGCGGGACGGTGGTGGCGGTGCCGTTGACGATCTGGGTGGTCATGTCGGCGGCCCAGCGGATGCTCATGTTCGTGCCGGGGGCGTTCCGGCCCAGGTAGTCGCCGTCGGCCGACCACAGGCCCGCCTCGACCGCCTGGTTGGGCGGCATCGACGACCAGGCCTCGGCGCCGGGGACGGCGGGGTCGATGTCGCCGACCATGCCGCGGCCGGTGTCCACGCCGCTGTAGCCGCCGAACAGCACCTCGCCGGTCGCGGCGTCGCGCATCGCCCACCCGTAGGGCGCCCACGCGCCGCCCTCGTGCACCGACCAGATCTCCAGGCCCTCCCGGGCGAGGTCGAAGTCGCCGACGTGCAGGGCGTCGCCGTGGCCCAGCCGGACGCGTTGACCGGGCACGTTGCTCTGGGGCGGCCCTTCGGCGAACGAGGAGTACAGCAGGCCGCCGTCGTCGTCGATGGTCGCGGCGCCGTAGATCACCTCGTGCCTGCCGTCGCGGTCGACGTCGGCCACGCTCAGCGAGTGGAAGCCCTGCGTGGTGATGGAGCCGAACTCCGGGTCGGTGCCGTCGACCCCGTGCGGGGCGGCGTTGAACGGGTTGG
Source organism: Sphaerisporangium sp. TRM90804 (assembly GCF_029846175.1). Taxonomy (GTDB): domain Bacteria; phylum Actinomycetota; class Actinomycetes; order Streptosporangiales; family Streptosporangiaceae; genus Sphaerisporangium. Next base: position 261,036 of record NZ_JARWAC010000001.1, read on the forward strand.
ACATCGGCACGTGGCCGCTGTCGACGGACCAGACCTCCGTCAGCCTCCGGCCGTTCCAGTCGTACGCCACGAGCGTCGTGCGCGTGTAGTACCCGCGGGCGAAGATCGCCGACGGCCGCCTGCCGTCGAGGTAGGCGACGGCCGACAGGAACCGGTCGACGCGGTTGGCCGGCTCGACGCGGGCCATGGCGTAGTCGCCCCACAGCAGGCCGTCGTCGCCGCGCGCGGGCTTGTAGTGGATGGTCTGCAGCTCCCTGCCGTCGGCCCCGTTGAACACCGACAGGTACTCGGGCCCGGTGAAGACGAAGCCCGCGAACTCGCGCAGCCGGTTGTTGGCGCTGCGGGCGGGCGCGTAGACGTCGACGAAGTGGGTCGCCAGCTCGACGGCGGCCTCCCGGGTGAGCGGGTAGTCGTGGGCGGGCTCGATGCCGAAGGCCTGTTCGAGCGTCGCCGGCCAGCGCCCGGCGACCACCTCGGGGTGCTCGTGCCAGCGCAGGAACATCTCGACGAGATGGTCGAAGTAGCCGGCGGCGCTCGCCCGGTAGTCGTCGGCGTGGGAGTACCCGGCCCTGACGTCCTGCCGGGGCATGGTGATGTGGCGCTCGGAAACCACGTCGCCGTCGGCGTCGTAACGGATGATCTTCGTGCCGGGGGCGGTCTTGAGCATCATCTCGGAGCGGCCGTCGCCGTCGAAGTCGTAGACGAGGAACTGGGTGTAGTGCGCGCCGGAGCGGATGTTGACCCCGAGGTCGAGGCGCCAGAGCAGGGCTCCGTCGAAGCGGTAGGTGTCGACGTAGGTGGGGCCGGTGTAGCCGCGCTGGGAGACGTCCTTGGAGTTGGAGGGATCCCACTTGACGACGTACTCGTAGCGCCCGTCGCCGTCGACGTCGCCGACGCTCATGTCGTTGGCCGCGTAGGTGTACGCCTCGCCTGCCGGCGTGACGCCGTCGGCCGGCCTGCGCAGCGGCAGGTCGTGGAACGGCGCCGGCCACGGCTTGGCCGCCGCGCCGCGCGGGCCCTCCCTGCCCCGGATGATCGCGGCCACGCGGTACTCGGAGGCGCCGGTGCCGGCGGTGTCGAGGTGGTTGGTGCTGCCGGTGACCGTCGCGATGGGGCGGCCGTCGCGGTAGACCCGGAAGTCGGCGCCGGTCATGCCGGTGGCGCCGGCGCCGGTCACCTCGTCGCCGAGCAGCCGCCAGCTGAGGAACACCCCCTGGCCGGTGGAGGCGGCGACCAGCCCGCGGTCGAGGTGCTCCACCTGGACGCCGCCGCCCGGCCGGCCGTGGCCGCTCGCGGCGTCGCCGGCCCGTGCCGGGCCCGCCGGCAGGCCCGCGCAGAGCAGTGCGGCCGAGGCGGTGAGGAGGATGCGGCGGATGCTGCTGGGGGGACTCATGGGGGGCTCCACCTCGGGGGTCACTCGCGTCTGCCGCGAATTAAATCGATGCAACCAAGGCGGAAACTAAGGGCATTCAATGGCCTTGTCAAGAAATAGATTTCGGGCGTTTCTTACGCGATAAACGCAGTTCACGGCACTGGAGAGGTCAATTCGTGCGGATTGAATCGTTCTACGCCGGAGGGAGCGCAGGCGGGGCTGTGGTGGGCGGGTGGTCCCGGGCCGGAAGGGCGCGCGGCCGGCGTCTTGGAGGCGTCGCCGGGGATGGTGAAAGTTTCACCCGCGTCCGGCCGGCGCCGGGGTTCGCGGGCCGGAACGGGCGCGAGGGTCCGAAGGACGTGCGTGTTCAGAGGGCGAGCTTGAAGCCCAGGTGGGAGTCGACGAAGCCGAGCGAGGCGTAGAAGCGGTGCGCGTCGGCGCGGGACCTGTCGGTGGTCAGCTGGACCATCCGGCAGCCCCGGGCGCGGGCGCGGTCGACGGCCCAGCGCATCATCTCCCTGCCGAGGCCCTGGCCGCGATGTGAGCCGGCCACGCGCACCGCCTCGATCAGCGCCCGCTCGCCGCCCCTGCGAGACAGGCCGGGGATGAACGTGAGCTGCATCGTGCCCGCCACCCGGCCGTCCACCTCGGCCACGACCAGCTCCTGCCGGGGGTCGGCGTCGATGGCCTCGAAGGCGGTGCGGTAGACCTCGTCGGACGGGTCACCCTCCCTCGCCGCGGCGATCGGGTCGTCGGCCAGCATGGCGACGATCAGGGGGACGTCTTCTCGCCTGGCGGCGCGGAAGGTTACGGACATGGGGGAAGGGTATCGAGGGGGGTTCATGGCGAGACGGGGTGACCTGGGCTGATCGCCCGGGGATAGTCGGAGGACCGGGGGACATGGCGGAGCAGTTCGACGAGCCGGTGACGGTGACGCCGTGTGAGGACGGGCCGTTGCTCGTGCGGGGGCCGTTCGTCCTGGTGACTCAGGACGGGCGGCGGATCGACCCTGGGCGGGCGACGGTGGCGCTGTGCCGGTGCGGGCGCTCGGCCACCAAGCCGTTCTGCGACGGGTCGCACAAGGTGACGGGCTTCCGGGCGCCCAGCGCCCCGGACGGGGCCGCCTGACGCAGGCGGCGGACCGTGTGGGCCGCCGTCCTCAGGCGCAGGCCGCGATAGGGTATGCCGCCGCGCAGGCGGCTGACCAGGGCGAACCAGATGCAGACCGATCGTTCCAAAATCCACGCGGGGGCGAACAGGGAGGCCGCGGCGGGGAAGACCCGGCGGCCCCCGGCGCGCCGGCGCCCGGCTTCGGCGAGCGCCACCGAGACGCCGGCGCACAGCGCCAGCGCGGCTCCGCGTCGCCGGAGCGAGCCGGTTCGCGCCGGCCGGCCGTGCCGTCTGGGCGGGCCGGTGTGCGGGGCGGTGGAGGGCCGTCGTCCGATCAGGCCGGCGGCCAGGGCGGGGAGCACGGCGAGGAAGAAGGCCAGGCGGGCCGGCTGGGCCAGGTCGTCGTAGGCCTGACGGATCCGCTGGGCCCAGAAGTGGCGGGCGTCCGGGGGAAGCCGGCGGACGTACAGGTCCAGGGGGCGCAGCTCGCGGCCGCCCGCCGCGCGGACGGTGCGGATGAGCTCCAGGTTCTCGAACATCGCGTCCCCGTCGTAGCCGCCCATCCGCAGGAAGGTGGAACGGCGGACCCCCAGGGTGCCGGGGTAGTCGGCGCCGAGTGCCCGGTTGAGCAGGGTGCGGGCCGTGTCCCACCGGGCGTGCCAGGGGGAGGGGTCGAAGTAGTTCTGCGGGCGCACCAGGTCGGCCTCGCCGAGGAGCGCCGCCACGCGGTGCAGCGCCGGCCCGTCGTAGCGGACGTCGTCGTCGGCGATGATCACGTTGTCCGTCCGGGCCAGGCGGATCCCGGTGACCACGCCGCAGACCTTCCCGTTGGCGAAGCGCAGGTCGCGGTCCGGGCGGACGTGCAGCACCATGTCCGCCCACCGGGCGGCGTGCCGGTCGAAGACGCCGGGCGGCGAGCCGTCCACCACGATCACCCGCGCGCGGCGGCTCAGCCATCGCAGGTACGCGGTGAGCTCCTCCAGGCCCGAGTCCTGCTCCCAGCGCAACGGCAGCACGTAGTCGACGGCGGGGCCCGCGCGCGGCGGCGGGTCGTCCACCGTGACGTCGAGCCGGGCGACCGCGGGGCCCGCGCGCGGGCGCGGCGGCGGGCCGGGGCGAAGGCTCATGCCGGCCGGCTCGCGGCCAGGCCGGCCTCGCTCAGTGACGAGGCGTCCCGGCGCCAGGCGGCGAGGAGGTGTTCGGCGAAGAGGCGGTCGAGGGTGAGGGCGCAGGCGGCCCCGTACAGGACGTCGCCGGTCGCGGACGGTTCGGCCGCGGCGAAGCCGCCGCACATGTCGTTCAGGGCGATCTGCTCGTGGACGGCGTCCGCCTGGATGTGCTCGTCGTAGAAGTGGGCGGTCCCGGGGTCGGCCCCCAGCCGCCGCAGGCCTCGCGAGTACCTCATGTTCGGCAGGGACGAGGTCATCTCCAGGGCCGCCAGGTGGCCGAGCAGGGCGCCGCGCCACCTGCGGTGCAGCCCGAACAGGGACATGACGTTCGAGCCGGCCAGCGTGATCGCCGGGACGTGGTCGACGTAGGCGCCGTAGGAGTCGTTCAGGCCGAGGCCGCGCATGGTCTTCCTGAACAGCTCCGAGTGCATCCGCTCCAGCCGGCCGCCGCCGTACTCGTCGGCCTGGATCTCGACGAGGGCCGCCTTGGGGGCGCCGTGCAGCCGGGGGATGGCCCAGGTGTGCGGGTCGGCCTCCTTGAGGTGGTAGGGCGACCGGTGGACGACGAACTCGCGGAACTGCTCCAGCGTCGCCTGACGCTGGAGGAACGCCGACAGGGAGGGCCCGCCGTCGGAGGCGTCGACCAGCCGCGTCATGGCGTGGCGCAGCCTCGCCGGGGGGACGACCGGCGGCCGGGGGACGGCGCGCGCCAGGCCGTCCTCGAACCGGCGCTCCATGGCGGCGCGCGCCGCCAGGAGGGAGGGGTTCCACTCCCAGCGGTCGTCGACGTCGTCGAAGCCCTGGTAGTGCAGCTCGTAGCACACGTAGAGGGCGAGCTGCAGGTCGTCGTCCTCCAGGGGAGGTCCGCCCGCGGAGTTCGGGAGTGGCTCGACGTCGTGCGGGGTGCGGGTGAGTCGTTGGAAGAGATGAGAGGTGACGGGACCTCGGGGAAGAGGCAGCCGCATGTAAGCACTCCAGGAGATGGTTCGTCAGCCGAGTAGGACGGTGCCGTCGGCGGATCGGCCGGATGTGTGGCTTTCCTTTCGGCGTCGGCCTGTTCCGCGGTACGTGCCCGCTTCCGCGTCGCCGCGGATCCCTATTCGCCCCATACCCTCCCTCACCGTGGCAAACAGTGACATTAAGTAACTGTGACGCCATCCTGGTGCAGGCCCGCACCGGCATCCCGGCGGCCGGACGGGCGGCGGTAGCCTGGAGCGGTTGTCGGCCGGTGGCGCTGGGGGTGTGGTGGAGCTTCTTCACTCGGGGAAGGTCAGAGACGTCTACGAGGACCGCGGGGACATCGTCCTGGTGGCCTCCGACCGGGTCTCGGTGTACGACGTGGTGCTGCCGACGCCGATCCCCGACAAGGGCAAGGTGCTCACCCGGCTCTCGCTGTGGTGGTTCGAGCGGCTCGCGGACGTCGTGCCCAACCACGTCATCTCGGCCACCGACGTGCCGCAGGAGTTCGCCGGCCGGGCCGTGCGCTGCCGCAGGCTCGACATGGTGCAGGTCGAGTGCATCGCGCGCGGCTACCTCGCCGGGCTGGGGCTCAAGGAGTACCGGGCCACGGGGGCCGTCTCCGGCGTCACGCTGCCTGCTGGGCTGGCCGAGGGGTCGCGGCTGCCCGAGCCGGTCTTCACCCCCACCACCAAGGCCGCCCTCGGCTCGCACGACGAGTTCATCACCTTCCAGGACGTGGTGGCCCAGGAGGGCGCCGAGACGGCCGAGGAGCTGCGGCGGATCACGCTGGAGGTGTACCGGCGCGGGGCCGAGCTGGCGGCGGCGCGCGGCATCCTGATCGCCGACACCAAGCTGGAGTTCGGCCGCGCGGCCGACGGCACGCTGGTGCTCGGGGACGAGGTGCTGACCTCCGACTCCTCGCGCTTCTGGCCCGCCGACCGGTGGGAGCCCGGCCGCCCGCAGTACGCCTTCGACAAGCAGTTCGTCCGCGACTGGGCCGCCGGCACCGGCTGGGACAGGAAGGAACCGGCCCCGGAGGTCCCCGGCGACATCGTGGAGGCCACCCGCGCCCGCTACATCGAGGCGTACGAGCGCATCACCGGCGACACCTGGTAACCCCGGCGCCTATTTCTTGCAGATGTTCTGGGTGGCCGTCCTGGCGACCGGGGTGGCTGCCGCCGACGGGGTGGACGTGGTTCCGGTGGAGGGCTTGACGGTCACCTTGCCGGTGCCCTTGTAGGTGGCGCCGAGGATGATCTCGACGCCCGGGACGTCGGCCTGGCGGGTCTCGGCGCCGGGGACGGCGGAGGCGAGGGTTCTGGCGGAGTCCTCGCGGCCGGCGGGGTAGCGGATCACCGTGTTCTCGTACCTGGTGCCGGTGGTGACGGGTTCCAGGGGCACCAGGAAGCCTGCCTTGCGCAGGTCGGCGCGGGCGCGGGCGCCCAGGCCGTCGATGTCGGTGCCGTTGACCACGCGCACCGCGATGCGGGACGGCGGGATGCTCAGGGTGGGCGCGGGGGTCGAAGACGGCGTGGCCAGGGCCCCGGCGCTCGGGGAGGTCGTCGTGCCGGCGGTTGGCGTGGGCTTCACCAGCGGCTCGTCGGCCTCGATGCGCTTGAACAGGTCTCTGGCCGCCGGCTTGTCCCACAGCACGGCCGACTCGCCGGTGGGGGCGGTGTAGTTCACGTTCGACAGCGGGACGGTGGCGAACGTGACGTCGTCGGTGGAGACGTCCTTGAGCTGGTTGGCCAGGCCCAGGAGGTCTTTGGCGAGGGCCTCGTCGACCGTGAGGGTCTTGAGGGTGGAGCCGACCAGGTCGGCGAGCTTCGCCGGGTTGGCCAGCGTGCCGCCGCTGAGCGCGCGCTGGAGCAGGGCCGAGATGACCTGCTGCTGGCGGTCGATGCGGTCGAGGTCGGAGCGCGCGGTGGCGCGGGTGCGCGCGTAGAACAGCGCCTTGACGCCGTCGAGCTCGTAGGTGCCGGGCGCGAGCTGGAAGCGGGTCTTGACGTCGTTGATCGCGACGGGCGTGCACACCGAGACGCCGCCGAGGGCGTCCACGACGTTGATGAAGCCGAGGACGTTGACCTCGACGTAGTGGTGGATGGTCATGCCGGTGGCGGCGGCCACCGTGCGGACCGCCAGTGGGGCCCCGCCGAGCGCGTACGCCGAGTTGATCTTGTGGGCGCCCTTGCCCGGGATGTCGACCCAGCTGTCGCGGGGGAGGCTGACCACGGTGACCTTCGAGTGGTCCTCGGACAGCCGGATCACCATGATGGTGTCGCTGCGCTGACCCACCTCGCGGCCGAGGTGCAGGCGGTTCTGCTGCTGACGCGTCAGGTCGTCGCGCTTGTCGACCCCGACGAGCAAAATGTTCATGGCGCCCCGGGCGTCGGAGCCGGTCGTCCCCGCGTTCACCGACTTGATCTGCCCGGCGGCGTAGCTCGACAGCACCCACAGCGCGCCCGAGCCCACCAGCACGGCGCCGGACAGCGCGCCGGCGAGCAGCACGCCGCGGGCGCCGGCACGGGTGCGCCTGGACGCCGGCCGCTGCGGCAGCCTGACGACGCCGTAAGCGTCACCGCCCACGCGGACGGCATCCTCTTCGGCGGGCCCGCGCGCGGGCCCAGGGGGAGCGCCGGGGGCGTCCGAGCCGTCGTCACTCATCGCGGTGCCCCCCTCGGGCCGAGAACGGTCATCGATGAGGATGGCCCTTCCTCCGCCAACGGGTTGCCGTCCCCACCCGCTCGTACAGTAGCGTGAGCGCCGCCATGAAGGAGTTCCCCGACTCGCCCCGCACCAGCCCGTCCGTTCAGGTCTGGCCGCCCGTGTCCGTCGTCATGCCGGTGCTCAACGAGGAGCGGCACCTGCGTGAGGCCGTACGACAGGTGCTCGCCCAACGTTACGACGGCCCGATCGAGGTCGTGCTCGCCGTCGGCCCCTCGCACGACCGCACGCAGGAGGTGGCCGACGCCCTCGCGGCCGAGGACCCCCGCGTCACCGTCGTGCCGAACCCCACCGGCCGCACGCCCAACGCGCTGAACGCCGCCATCGGCGCCGCCCGCAACGCGATCATCGCCCGGGTGGACGGCCACGCCATGCTCCCCGAGGACTACCTCAGGGTGGCGGTCGAGACGCTTGAGCGCACCGGCGCCGACAACGTCGGCGGCGTCATGGCCGCCGAGGGCGTCACGCCGTTCGAGCAGGCCGTGGCGCGCGCCATGACGTCCCGCATCGGCGTCGGCAACGCCCGCTTCCACACCGGAGGCCAGGCCGGCCCGGCCGACACCGTCTACCTGGGCGTCTTCCGGCGTTCGGCGCTGGAGCGTGTGGGCGGCTACGACGAGCACTTCCAGCGCGCCCAGGACTGGGAGATGAACCACCGCATCCGCGAGACCGGCGGCCTCGTGTGGTTCCAGCCCGCCATGCGCGTGTCGTACCGGCCGCGGCCGACCGTCCAGGCGCTGGCCAAGCAGTACTTCCACTACGGCCGGTGGCGGCGTGTCGTGGCCCGCACCCACGAGGGCACGATCAACCTGCGCTACCTCGCCCCGCCCCTGGCGGTGCTGGCGATGCTGGCGGGGCTGGCCGTGTCGCCGTTCTTCTGGCCGGGCCTGCTGGTGCCCGCCGCGTACGTGGCGGCGATCGTCGCCGGTTCGGCGCTCACCGGGCGCGGCCTGCCCGCCGGCGCCCTGGCACGGCTGCCGCTGGTCTACGCCACCATGCACGTCGCGTGGGGGTGGGGCTTCCTCACCAGCCCGCCGCGCCTGAGCAAGGCGTCACCGGCCGTCTCGTAGCCCCCTGGCGGGGGCCCCCCCCGGGGGGGGGGGGGGCCGGGCCCCCGGGGGCCCCCACGGCCGCGACGTCGCCGTAGGGGTAGACGACGATGCCCGGCAGGCCGGGGAAGCGGAAGGAGTTCTCCGACGACCCGGTCAGGCTCCCCGCGCCGAGGGTCTTGCCGTGGAAGCTGATGTCGGCCCGCAGGATGGTGCCGCGCCGCCCGCCGTGGTACTTGTACGCCATCTTCACGGCGCCCTCGTTGGCCTCCGCGCCCGAGTTCGGGAAGTAGGAGATGTTCAGGTCCCCCGGCAGCAGCGCGGCCACGTTGTGGCTGAGCGCGGCGACGTACGGGGAGAAGAACGCCTTGTGCACCTCCATGCGCCCCCGCTCGGCGAAGCGGCGGCGCGCCGCCACGATGCGCGGGTGGTTGTGGCCGTGGTTCAGTACGCCGACCCCTCCGGTGACGTCGAGGATGCGCCGCCCGTCGCGGGTCCAGATGTGGGCGCCCTCGGCGCGTTCGACGAGCTCGCGGCCGAAGCCGAAGGTGGTCATGAGATTCACCTGGCTGCGGCTGACGTATCTTCTGTAGAGATCCTGCACCTGTTTCACAGGGAGGCTTTCGCACTCCTCGACGCCGATCAGATCAGACACGTCCACCCTTCCCTTACGTGTTCGCACGAATTCCGCAAGGTGCCGGTCTTCTCCGGACGGCCGAGAAGACCAGAGACATGGCGTCGATACTGTTCGAAGCGGCTATACCCCGCACCATACGAACCTGTATAGGTCGGCGTCAGGGCACGGCGGGCGAGGGCGGAAACGACGTGCGCGCGGGATTCACCGGTGCGATGCGGGGTCGGCGGCGTCCGGGGAGAATGGTTTCCGGTTCGCCGCCAGGGCCGACTCCGAACGTCCCCCGGCGGCCGTGGCGGGCTCGGCGGGGGTCACCGCGCGTGATCGGTCACCCGGCCGGCGCCGGGCGGTGGGTCACAGTTCGACGCCGTTGATCAGATGCAGGGCGTGCAGGATCGTGGTGCTGGTGCGCCAGCACTCCTTGGCCTGCTCGTCGTCCCCGAGGTCCTGGAACGCCTGGCCCAGGCCCCGCCAGTGCTCGGCCATGCGGTGGGTCCCGCCGCGGCCGCCCGCCAGGTCGGCCTCCAGCGCCTTGTAGTACCACAGGGCCGCCAGGTCGGGCCGGCCGGCCAGACGGTACGCCTCGGCGAGGCCCCCGTACCCCTGGCCCGCCTGCACGGGGTCTCCGGTTCGCCGGGGCAGGGCCGCGACCGGGTCGTGGGCGTCGCCCGCCTCGCCGAACGGTCCGAAGCGGATCCCGGGGAGGGCCGTCTCGCCGTGCGGCCGGTGCGACGGGGCGCCGACGGCGGCCGGCCGGCCGTCCCCGAGCGCGCGGGGAGCCCGGTGGGCGGCGGCGGTCAGGCCGGCCAGCTCGTCGTCGAGCCGCGCGGTGTCGGCGGTGAGCCCCGTCGACAGGCCGAAGTGCCGGAACGCCCTGCCGCCGAACCCGGTGTTCGGCCTGGCCCGCCGGGGGTGGATCCGCTCGACGGTGCCGGCGATCAGCAGGTGGCCGCGCAGCGCCCGCTGCGCGGCCCGCGCCTCGTCGTCGTGGGTCTCCTCCCGCCGGGCCTGTTCGCGCGCGAACAGGCGGAGCAGGCCGTGCATGCGGTACCACCCGGGCTCCGCGGCCTCCAGGAGGTGGGCGTCGGCGAGGTGGTCCAGCAGGTCCGCGGTCTGCGCCTCCGAGCGGTCGGCGAGGGCCGCGGCGACCTCGACGCTGATGTCGGACCGGCCGAGCAGGCTCAGCAGCCGGAACATCCGGGAGCCCTCGTCGTCCAGGGCCCGGTAGCTGATCATGAAGCTCGCCCGTATGGCCCGGTCGTCGGCCTCCAGCTCCGACAGGCGGTGCTCCTCGATCGCGAGGCGGTCGGCGAGGGCGCGCGGCGACAGGCCCGGACGGGCGATCATCCGGGCGGCGACGATCCTGATCGCGAGCGGCAGACCTCCGCACAGCCGTACGATCGCGCGCGCCGCCCACGGGTCGGCGGCGACGCGCTGCTCGCCGACCAGCCGCCCGAACAGCGTGAACATCTCGGCCTCGGCCATGACGCCGACCCGCAGGTGCGTGACGGCGTCCAGGGAGGTGAGCATCCTGCGGCCGGTGATGACGACGCGGCAGGTGGGGCTGGCCGGCAGCAGCGGCCGCACCTGGGCGGCGTCACGGGCGTTGTCGAGCAGCAGCAGCAGGTGCTTGCCGTCGGTCAGCGAGCGGAACCGCGCCGCCGCCTCGTCCACGTCGGCCGGCACCGCCGTGTCGTCCCCGAGGGAGCGCAGCAGGCGGGCCAGGACGTCGGCCGGCTTCAGCGGGGCGGCGCCGGGTGTGGAGCCGTGCAGGTTCACGTAGAGCCGGCCGTCGGGAAACCGGTTCGCGACCCGGTGGGCCACGTGGACGGCGAGCTCGGACTTGCCGATGCCGGCCGGCCCGGTGATCGCGATGACGACGGCCGCGCCCGGGCCCGCGGAGGTCAGCGACGTCCACAGCCGGGTCTTCTCCGCGGCCCGGCCGGTGAAGGCCGGCGAGTCGATGGGCAGCTCGGCCGGGGCGAAGGCCCTGCGGCCGGTGACGGCTCGCGGCAGGGACAGTGCGGGGTTGTCGGCGAGGATGCGCCGGTGCATGCGGATCAGGTCGGGGCCGGGGTCGATGCCCAGCTCCGCGGCGAGCGTCTCCCGCGCGCCCTGGTACACCGCGAGCGCGTCGGCCCGGCGGCCGGAGCGGTACAGGGCCAGCATGAGCTGGGCCGTCAGCCGTTCGTTGAGCGGGTCCTTGCGGGTCAGCGCCTCCAGGTCGGCGAGCACCTCGCCGTGCCGGCCCAGCGCGAGGCGCGCCTCCAGCGAGGCGTCCACCACGGTGGCGCGCAACCGCTCCAGCCGCGCCGTCTCCCCGCGCAGCGGCGGGGGCAGGGGCAGCCCCTCCAGGACGGCTTCGCCGCGCCACAGGCCGAGGGCGCGCGTCAGCCGGTCGAGCGCGACGTCCTCACGCCCGTCGGCGAGCGCCTGCCGTCCCTTGGCGGCCAGATCCTCGAACACGGTCACGTCGACCTCGCCGGGGGCGGCCCGGAACACGTAGCCGTTGGAGCCCGTCTCGATGCGCGAAGGCGCGCCGAGCGCCCTGCGCAGCGCGGAGATGTAGGTGTAGAGGTTGGCCTCGGCGGTGGCGGGAGCCTGCTCGTGCCAGAGCCAGTCGAGCATCCGCTGACTGCTGATCGCCGTGCCTACGTTGAGCAACAGGGCGGCGAGCAGGACTCGCTGTTTTCTCCGCCCGAGTGCGATCGGCGTGCCATTGGGCCCCCGGACCTCGATCGGCCCGAGGATCTTGAAATCCACTCAGTGTCACCCCGCTGTGCGCAGTGCCTACAAGTACAGCAATAAATACATATATATGCGGATTTGGCCAATGATCGAGGCAAGTGAGCGTGGAAGGTACTTCCTTGAAAGGAACAAGAAGATGACGAGAGGTGCGATGTCCAGCTTTCAGCTACTTTCACGGTCGCGCTAGCCCGCAGGTCAGATGTCGGCCACCGGATCAGGGAGGAGAAAGCAAAACCACCGACATTACACGGCGAAGTGACCGCCGTCATCGGCGCGTTCCGCAAAAATCTCCGGCGAAAAGTGGATGACCCCGCGTTCCCCTCCGGCCCGCTCGCGCCGGGCGGTTTCCATGATCGCGGGCGGCCGGGCCGTCCTACGCCCGCGCCGGCCGGGCGGCCGAGGCCTCAGGCCCGACCGGCCGGTCGCCGCCCGCGACCAGCCTGCCGCGCCGCCAGACGCGCCGCACCAGCGGCACTCCCGGGCGGTAGGCCAGGTGGACGTGGGAGGGGGCGTCCAGCAGCACGAAGTCGGCCCACGCCCCGGGGCCCAGATGCCCGACGTCCCGCCTGCGCAGCGCCTTCGCCCCGCCCATCGTCGCGGCCCACACCGCCTCGGCGGGGGTCATGCGCATCTCGCGGACGGCCAGGGCGACGCAGAAGGGGATGTTCGTCGTGTAGCTGGAGCCGGGGTTGCAGTCGGCGGCCAGCGCCACCGTGGCGCCCGCGTCGATCAGCCGCCGCGCGTCCGGGTAGGGCGAGCGGGTGGAGAACTCCGCGCCTGGCAGCAGCGTGGCCACCGTGTCGCCGGAGGCCAGCGCCGTCACGTCGTCGTCGGTCAGGTGGGTCAGGTGGTCGGCCGACGCGGCTCCCAGCTCCACCGCGATCCGCACGCCCGGGCCGGGGCCGAGCTGGCCCGCGTGCACCCGGGGGACGAGCCCGCGTTCGAGCCCGGCCGTGAGGACGGCCCTGGTCTGGTCGCCGTCGAACGCCCCGCGATCGCAGAACACGTCGATCCACCTGGCGTGCGGCGCGCAGGCGTCCAGCATGGGGCCGCGCACCAGGTCGGTGTAGGCGTCCGGGTCGCCCGCGTACTCCGGCGGCACCACGTGGGCGCCGAGGAAGGTCACCTCGCCGGTCGCCTCGGCGGCCAGGCGCAGGGAGCGCGTCTCGTCCTCGACGGTCAGGCCGTAGCCGGACTTGCACTCGACGGTGGTCGTGCCCGACCTGAGCGCCTCGGCGACCAGCCTGGCCAGGTTGGCCCGCAGCGTGTCGTCGGAGGCCTCGCGCGTGGCGGCCACGGTGGTGCGGATGCCGCCGGCGCTGTAGGGGCGGCCGGTCATCCGCGCGGCGAACTCCTCGGTGCGGTCGCCGGCGAACACCAGGTGCGCGTGGCTGTCCACGAAGCCGGGCACGACCGCCAGGCCGCCGGCGTCGAACCGCTCCTCGGCGTGTCCGGGGGCCCGCCCCCGGGGCCCGGCCCAGGCCACCCGGCCGTCCTCGACGACCAGCGCCGCGTCCTCGACCAGTCCGAGCGGCCCGTCGCCCAGGGCCGGGTCGTTGGTCACCAGCGACCCGATGCCGTCGATCAGTACCGAAGCCACGCCGCTTCCCCCTCGCTCACGCTCATGACCGCCCGCCCGCACCGTGCCCTGCCCTCCCGGCCCGGCGTCACATCCTCGCACCGCCGCGCCGCACATCACCGCGCGCGGCATCACCGCGCGCCGCACCGCCGTGCCCCGCACGACCGCGCCCGCATCGCCCCCCCCCGCGCCGCCGTGACACGTCTCGCGGCGCCGGGGCTCACGCCGCGCGGCCCTCATGTGACGGCCGCGACGGCGTCGGCGAGCAGCGCGGGGACGTCGCCGAGCAGCAGGTGCCGGCCCTCGGAGACGATGTGGCGGCCGCCGGCGACGACCTCGCGGACGTCGGCCGCGGTCGCGCCGAACACCAGCGACTCCACCAGCGCGTCGGACGGCGAGCCGGCCATGCGGACCGAGTCGAGCGTCACCGTCACCAGGTCGGCCGGGGCGCCGGGCTCGATGGCGCCGGCCTCGGGCCAGCCGAGCGCGGCGTGGCCGTCGCGGGTGGCCGCGCGCAGCAGGTCGGCGGCGAGCCAGTTGCCCCGTCGCCGGCGCGCCAGGCGCTCGTCCAGCTCGACCGCGCGGGCCTCCTCCAGCAGGTCGACGACCGCGTGGCTGTCGCTGCCCAGCGACAGCGGCGAGCCGGCGTCGGCCAGGGCCCGCGCGGGGCCGATGCCGTCGGCCAGATCCCGCTCGGTGGTCGGGCACATGCAGACGCCGGTGCGCGTCCCGCCGAGCAGCGCGACGTCCCCGGGCGTCAGGTGCGTGGCGTGGACGGCCGCCGACAGCGGGCCGAGCGCGCCGCTGTCCCCCAGCAGCTCCGCCGGGGTGCGGCCGGTCGCGGCCAGGCACGCCTCGTTCTCGGCCACCTGCTCCGACAGGTGGAAGTGCAGCGGGGCGCCGCGCTCGCGCGCCCAGGAGGCCACCGTGCCGAGCTGGGCCGCGGGCACCGCGCGGACCGAGTGGATCGCCGCACCGACCCGCGCGTGCCCGTCCCCCTTGAGCCCCGCGGCCCGGTCGGCCCAGGCCGCGGCGTCGCCGTCGCCGAACCGCAGCTGCGGGCCCTCCAGCGGGGCGTCGAAGCCGCCGCGCAGGTAGCAGGTGTCCAGCAGCGTGACCCGGACGCCCGCCTCTGCCGCCGCCGCCGTCAGCGCCTCCCCCATGACGTTCGGGGACGCGTAGCGCCGCCCGGCCGTGTCGTGATGGAGGTAGTGGAACTCGCCGACGCAGGTGACCCCGGCCAGGGCCATCTCGGCGTAGGCGGCGCGGGCGAGCGCGTGGTAGGTCTCCGGGGTGAGCCGGGCCGCCACGCGGTACATCTGCTCGCGCCAGGTCCAGAACGTGCCCCGGCCGCGCTGCGTGCGCCCGCGCAGCGCCCGGTGGAAGGCGTGCGAGTGCGCGTCGGCCAGCCCCGGCACCGTGACGCCCCGCAGGCGCACGGCGCCCGGCGGCGCCTGCGCCACCCCCGGGCGCACGCGGGTGACCCGGCCGTCGCCGGCCTCGATCACCACGCCGGCCTCGGTGGCCTCCCCGCCCAGCCAGGCGTGGTCGGCGTAGTACACGGTCACCGTTCCGCCCGCCCCGCCCGCCGTCCCGTGCCGGCGCCACGCGGCGGGCGGCCGGGAGCGGGCGCGGCGGCGCGCGGCCGGGCCCGGCGGGGCGGGGACGACGGGGTCACCCGCATGCGAGGTCCTCCAGGACCGAGGCCAGGGCCGAGACCCCGGTGACGCAGTCGCCGGTCTCGGCGTGTTCGGCGGGGCTGTGGCTGACGCCGGTCGGGTTGCGGACGAAGAGCATGGCGCTCGGGACGAAGGCCGACAGGACGCCCGCGTCGTGCCCGGCTCCGGTGGGCAGGGCCGGCGCGCCGCCGAGCGTGGACGCGATGCGGCGCGTCAGCTCGCCGCCGAACTCCACCACCGGCGTGGCCGACTCGGCCACCACCTGGACGCGCACGCCGTGCGCCGCCGCCGCCGTCTCGGCGGCGGCGCTGACGTCCGCGACGATGGCGTCCAGCGTCGCCGCGTCGGGGGCGCGGCCGTCGAGCCAGGCGTCCACGCGGGACGCGATCGCGTTGGTGCCGTTGGGGTCGACGCGCACCTTGCCGAAGGTGGCCAGGCCGCCGTGGCGCTCCGCCGCCCGTCTCCCGGCCAGCACCGCGGACGCGAACGGCAGCATCGGGTCGCGCCGGTCGGCCAGGCGGGTGGTGCCGGCGTGGTTGGCCTCGCCGTGGAAGGTGCAGCGCCAGCGGCCGTGCGGCCAGATGGCGCTCGCCACGCCGACCGGGGCGTCCAGGTCGGCCAGCGCCCTGCCCTGCTCGACGTGCAGCTCCACGAAGGCGCCGATGCGGGCGAGCGCCTCGGCGTCCCGCCCGAGCGCTCCGGGGTCGGCTCCGGCCTCGCGCATCGCCTCGGCCAGCGTCACGCCGTCGCCGTCGCGCAGCGCGCGGGCGTCGCCGGGGTCCAGGACGCCGGTGAGCAGGCGGCTGCCGACGCAGGCGACGCCGAAGCGCGCGCCCTCCTCGTCGGTGAAGTTCACCACCGCGACCGGCCTGGACGGCACGACGCCGCGCGCGCGCAGCTCGTCCACGGCCAGGAACCCCGACACCACGCCGAGCGGGCCGTCGAAGGCGCCGCCGCCCGGCACGCTGTCCAGGTGGCTGCCGGTCACCACCGCGTCCGGCCCCGGGCCGTGCCACCACGCCCACTGGTTGCCGTTGCGGTCGCGCTCGTAGGTCATCCCGCGGAGCGCGGCCTGGCTCTCGAACCAGGCGCGCAGCGTCAGGTCGACCGGCGTCCAGGCGAACCGACGGTACCCCTCGGCCCCGCCGTCCCCGATCGACGCGAGGCTCCGCCACATCCGCTCGAACCGGTCGCGCGGCGGGACCGCGGCGTCCGGCGAGGCCGCGGCCGGCGGCACGCCGCGCCCGGCTTCAGCGTCCGGGCGGGAGCCCGGCGCGCTCGCCGCGAGCCGGCCCGGCCGGGGGGAGGCCGCGGGCACGGGGCCGGTGCTCCCCGTCATCGGGGGTCCCCGCCCGCCATGGGGATCGGCACGCCACGCTCGGCCGCGACCTCAGAGGCGCGGTCGTAACCGGCGTCGACGTGCCTGATCACGCCCATGCCGGGGTCGTTGGTCAGCACCCGCTCCAGCTTGAGCGCGGCCAGAGGCGTGCCGTCGGCGACGGTCACCTGCCCCGCGTGGATGGAGCGGCCGATGCCGACGCCGCCGCCGTGGTGGATCGACACCCAGGTCGCGCCGGAGGCGACGTTGACCATGGCGTTCAGCAGCGGCCAGTCGGCGATGGCGTCCGAGCCGTCGAGCATCGCCTCGGTCTCCCGGTACGGGGAGGCGACCGACCCGCAGTCGAGGTGGTCGCGGCCGATCGCCAGCGGGCCGCGCAGCTCCCCGGAGGCGACCATCTCGTTGAACCGCAGCCCCGCCTTGTCACGCTCCCCGTACCCGAGCCAGCAGATGCGGGCCGGCAGCCCCTGGAAGGCGACCCGCTCGCCGGCCAGCCCGATCCACCGGGCCAGCGACTCGTTCTCGGGGAACAGGTCGAGCACGGCGCGGTCGGTGGCGGCGATGTCGCGGGCGTCACCCGACAGCGCGGCCCAGCGGAACGGGCCCTTGCCCTCGGAGAAGAGCGGGCGGATGTAGGCCGGCACGAAACCGGGGAAGTCGAACGCCCGGGCGTACCCGGCCAGCTTGGCCTCGCCCCGGATGGAGTTGCCGTAGTCGAAGACCTCCGCGCCGGCGTCCATGAAGCCGACCATGGCCTCCACGTGCCGGGCCATCGACTCCCGTGCGCGCTCGGTGAAGCCGGCCGGGTCCTTGGCCGACTCGGCCCGCATGTCGTCGAAGTCGACGCCGAGCGGCAGGTACGCCAGTGGGTCGTGCGCCGAGGTCTGATCGGTGACGATGTCGACGGGGGCGCCCATCTCCAGCAGCCGGGGCAGCACGTCGGCGGCGTTGCCCAGCAGGCCGATCGACAGCGGGCGCCGCGCCGCGCGCGCCTCGGCGGCGAGCCGCAGGGCGTCGTCGAGGTCGGCGGCCTCCACGTCCAGGTAGCGGTGCTCGATGCGGCGGGCGATGCGGGAGGGGTCGCACTCGACGCAGAGGGCCACCCCGCCGTTCATGGTGACGGCGAGCGGCTGGGCGCCGCCCATGCCGCCGAGGCCGGCGGTGAGCGTGACCGTGCCGGCCAGGGTGCCGCCGAACCGCTTGGCGGCCACCGCGGCGAAGGTCTCGTAGGTGCCCTGCAGGATGCCCTGGGTGCCGATGTAGATCCAGGAGCCGGCGGTCATCTGGCCGTACATGGTCAGGCCGAGCGCCTCCAGCCGGCGGAACTCCTCCCAGGTGGCCCAGTCGCCGACCAGGTTGGAGTTGGCGATCAGCACGCGGGGCGCCCACTCGTGGGTGCGCATCACGCCGACGGGACGGCCCGACTGCACGAGCAGCGTCTCGTCGTCCCCCAGGCCGGTCAGCGTGCGGGCGATGGCGTCGAACGAGGGCCAGTCGCGCGCGGCCTTGCCGGTGCCGCCGTAGACGACCAGCTTGTCGGGATGCTCGGCGACCTCGGGATCGAGGTTGTTGTGCAGCATGCGGTAGGCCGCCTCCTGCTGCCACCCCTTGCAGGTCAGACGGTCGCCGCGGGGCGACCGGATCACCCGGGTCTCGTCACTCATGGATTTCCTCCTCTTGGCCGACCCGAGCGCTACCCGGGAAGGAACAGCCGCCGTTCGGCGGCGCTGTTCTCGAACTCCTCCAGGGACGCCTGTTCCCGGGTGGGCAGCGCGTAGATCATGGAATGGACCAGGGCCGCGCACAGCACGGTGGGCGCGGCCTGGGAGTCGAAGGCGAACTGCGAGCTCACGGGCGCGGCGAGCACCGCGTCCGCGTGCTCGGCGAGCGCGCCTGAGGCGTCGTCGGTGACCAGCGCGACGCGCAGGCCCGCGCGGCGCGCCCAGACCATGCCGTCGCGCAGCTCGCGCGGGTGGCGCGGCAGCCCGAACACCAGCGTCCACGTGGCCCCCGCCTCGGCGGCCCGGCTCAGGTGGTCCTCCAGCGTGGATCCTGGGGCGTCGACGACCCGCACGTCGGGGTGGGCCTTGGCGGCCAGGTAGCCGAACAGGTGGGCCAGCGGCGCCGACACCCGGAGCCCGACGACCGGCAGCGGGCGCGAGGCCGCCAGCGCGGCGGCGACCTCGGTGAGCTTCCGGGTGTCGGCGAGGCTGTCGCGCAGCAGTTCGAGATTGCGCAGCTCGGAGCCGACCATGGTCTGGACGGCGTTGAGCGGGACGGGCTCGGCCGCCGGGCCGCGGCCGTCGCGCAGCGCGGCGCGCAGGTCGTCGCGGAACTCGGGGAACCCGGCGAAGCCGAGCGCGAACGCGAAGCGGGTGACGGACGGCTGGCTCGTGCCGACCGCCTCGGCGATGTCGACGCTGGTGAGGAACACCGCCTGGTCGGGGCGTTCCAGCAGGTAGCGCGCGATCCGCCGCTGGGAGGGCGACAGCCGGTGCCCCTCCACCAGCTCCCTGAGCCGGGCGGCGACCCGCGAGGACTCCTCGTACGCCACGGCCGCGGCGGGAGCGGCCGGGGCGACCGCCCGCGCCCCGGGCGCGACGCCGGCGGGGCGATCCGGCGCCTCGGGCGCGACGCGGTCGGGAGCCGGCGCATCGGGCGCGTCGCCGGTCGGCGAGGCGGCCGGGCGGCTGATGCGCGTGACGGCGGGGTCGCGCACGCCCTCAGCACCCATCGGCGTGCGGGGGGCCGGCGAGCGGTCGCCTGGCCCGCGTGTCCGACTTGCCCATCCATTCACCTCTTGCCGTGTATGTAAATCTTCATGCAGGATTGTCGGCGCATACCTCCATGTCAAGAAGCATGCCCGAAATCCCGGGTAACGTGCGCGGTAAGGGGCTTCTCAGATGGCGTCGCGGACGATCACCCTGGACGGGGCCCGCACCCGCCCGTCCGACATCACCGACATCGCATGCGCCGGTGCCCGGGTGAGCCTCGCCCCGGAAGGGCTCGACCGGGCGGCGGGGGCCTGCCGGGCCGCCGTGGAGATCGCCGCCCGCCGCCCGTTCTACGGCCGCACCACCGGCGTGGGGGCCAACCGCTCACAGGACGCCGGCGACGACGGCGGCCACGACCTGCGCCTGCTGCGCAGCCACGCGGGCGGCATAGGGCCGCACCTGCCCGACGCCCACGTCCGCGCGATGCTCGCCGTCCGGGCCAACCAGATCCTGGCCGGCGGCGCCGGGCTGCAACCGGCGTTCGCCGAGGCGCTGGCGGCGGCCCTGAACTCCGGGTACCTGCCCCGGATCCACGAGATCGGCGGCCTGGGCACCGGCGACCTCACCGCGCTGGCCGAGACCGGCCTCACCCTCATCGGCGAGCGCCCATGGGCCGGGCCGCACGCTCCCACCGGCCCGTCCTCCGCCGGGCGGTCCCCGTCCTCGCGGGAGCCCCAGCCCGGTGAGCCTCCCGGCAGCGGCAGCGACGGCGGCGCCGGGCCCGGCGGGGGCACCGCGCCGGAGCCGATCGTGCTGCGGGCGGGGGACGCGCTCGCGTTCTGCAGCAGCAACGCGCTGACGGTCGGGCAGGCGGCGCTCGGGTGGTCCCAGATCGCCGGGCTGCTGGCCGCCACCCACGTGGTCGCCGCGCTGTCGCTGCTTGCCGTGGACGGCAGCGCCGAGCCGTACGACGAGCGGGTGCACGCCCGGCGCCCGCACCCGGGCGGCGTGGCCGTGGCGAGCGAGATGCGACGGCTGCTCGGCGACGCGCACCCGGCGGGCGCCCGGGTCCAGGACCCGTTCGGCTACCGCTGCCTGCCCCAGGTGCACGGCCCGGCGGTCGACGCGGCGGCGGCGCTCGCGCGGGTCCTCGAGATCGAGATCAACGCGGCGTCGGAGAACCCGCTGGTGTCGGCGGCCGACCTGACCGTCCACCACCACGGCGGCTTCCACCAGGCCACCCTCGGCCTCACCCTGGACCACCTGCGCGTGGCCCTGCTCCACACCGCGCACCTGTCGGCCGCGCGCCTGGCCACGCTGATGGAGCCCGCCTTCACCGGCCTGCGGCCCTTCCTGGCCGAGGGGCCGCCCGCCAGCTCGGGGGCCATGATCCTGGAGTACTCCGCCAACTCGG
The DNA here is from genome assembly GCF_029846175.1 of Sphaerisporangium sp. TRM90804. Lineage (GTDB taxonomy): Bacteria > Actinomycetota > Actinomycetes > Streptosporangiales > Streptosporangiaceae > Sphaerisporangium. Next base: position 281,527 of record NZ_JARWAC010000001.1, read on the forward strand.
CCCTGGCCGGGCTCCGCAACGCGGCCTACCCGGCGGCCCTCGGCCACGCGGTTCTGTCGCGGGGCATGGAGGAGCACGCCAGCTTCGCCGCCCAGTCGGCGCGGCAGACCCTGGAGGCGGCTTCGGCCTACCGGCTCGTGCTGGCCTGCGAGCTGGTCGCGGCCGTACGGGCCCTGCGCGGGCGCGGCGCCCGCCCCGCTCCCCCGGCTCCGGTGGCCGCCGCCTTCGCCACGGCCGCCGCCGAGCTGGACGCGGACGCCGCGGACCGTCCCCTCAGCGCGGACGTCGAGACCGCCTCCTTCCTGCTCGACCGGCTCGCCGCCCTCTGACCGGCGGCGCCGCGGGCCGCCGACGTGTCACGCCCGGCTGGGCGGGCAGGTCTGTGGCCGTAGGGGATGCCGGACGGGGAGGCTGGGCCTTCGATGTTGCTCGTGGGAACCTCCGGGTGGCAGTACACCGACTGGCGCGGCGTGCTCTACCCGCCCGGCCTGCCGCAGCGGCTGTGGCTGGAGCGGTACGGGGAGGCGTTCGAGACCGTCGAGAACAACAACGCCTTCTACCGGCTGCCGTCGCGCGAGACGTTCGAGAGCTGGCGCGAGCGGACGCCGGACGGCTTCGTGATGGCCGTCAAGGCGAGCCGCTTCCTCACCCACATCAAGCGGCTGAAGGAGCCGGAGGAGCCCGTGGACCGGCTGATGGCCGCCGCCGAGGGGCTCGGCCCCAAGCTCGGGCCGGTGCTGGTGCAGCTCCCGCCGACCCTGCGCGCCGAGCCCGAGCGGCTGGACGCCTGCCTGCGCCGGTTCCCCCGCCACGTGCGGGTGGCCGTCGAGCCGCGCCACCCCTCCTGGTGGACCGCCGAGGTGCGCGCGGTGCTCGCCGAGCACGGCGCCGCGCTGTGCTGGGCCGACGCCCTCGGCCGTCCGCGCAGCCCGCTGTGGCGCACTTCCGGCTGGGGATACCTGCGCTTCCACCAGGGCCGCGCCCGGCCCTGGCCGTCCTACGGCGACGCGTCGCTGCGGTCGTGGCTGCACCGGCTGGGTGAGACGTGGGACATGGGCGACGACGTCTACGTGTACTTCAACAACGACCCCGGCGGGGCCGCCGTGCGCAACGCGGCGCGCTTCGCCGCGCTGGCCGCGCAGGAGGGATGGGCGGTGAGCCGCGTGTCACCCGGCCTGCCGGAGGAGGGAGCGCGGCCGGCGAGCGCGTGAACCGGACGCCCCCGCGGCCGTCAGGCGGACCACCCGGGCATGACCGGGCGGCCCGTCGCGGCCGAGAGGCGAGCGCGGTCAGATCTCCTTGAGGATCTTCTCCAGGGCGCTCTTGGTGTCCGACACCGGGACGGCGTCGAGGCACAGGCGCTCCATGACGGCCTGATAGCGGTCGAGGTCGTCGCGCTTGTCGAGGTAGATCGCGCTGGTGAGCTGCTCCAGGTAGACCACGTCGGGGAGATCCTGCTCGGCGAAGCGCAGGATGCTGAACGGCCCTCCCGCCGCCGCGTGGCCGCCCGCGCTGAACGGCATGACCTGCACGGTGACGTTGGCGGAGGCGACGGCCTCGATCAGGTGCGCGATCTGGCCGCGCATCACCTCGCGCCCGCCCAGGGGGCGCCGCAGCGCGGCCTCGTCGATCACGGCCCACAGGTGGGGAGGATCGGGCTGGGCGAGCAGCTTCTGCCGGGCCATGCGCAGGTCGACCCGGCGCTGGATCTCGGCCTCGGGCCCGTCGACATGGCCGAGCAGGACGACCGCGCGGGCGTACTCGGCCGTCTGGAGCAGGCCGGGGATGAACTGCACCTCGTAGGAGCGGATGCGGGTGGCCGCCTCCTCCAGGCCGACGTACGCCTCGAACCAGTTGGGCAGGACGTCGTCGTAGTTGTGCCACCAGCCGGGCCGGTTGGCCTGCGCGACGAGCGACAACATGGAGTCGCGCTCGACCTCGTCGGTGACGCCGTACAGCGTGAGCAGGTCGGCGACGTCGCGGACGCGGAAGCCGACCCGCCCGTGCTCCATGCGGCTGATCTTCGAGTGCGAGGCGCGGATCGAGTGCCCGGCGACCTCCAGCGTGATGCCGCGCTTCTCACGAAGGCGGCGGAGCTGGGAGCCCAGCAGGATGCGGAGGACCGTAGAGCTGCCCCGCTCCCGAGCCATCATGTTCAGCGGAGGCGGCTGGTCCCCCTCGGCTCGGGCTGTGATCATGGGCATGTCCTTAGCGCGGCGGGGTGATCAGTGTCTCACGTGTCGCGGTCACAGAGAAGTTCACGATACCCCTGAGGCACTGTTACGGATATACCCCAACATTACCCTTAGGCTACGATTTTCAACACTCAGTAGCCGGACCGAATCTCAAAACGCCAGGTCATCGAACTCCCCGTCCTTGGCCCCCAGGATGAAGGCCGCAATTTCCCCGCGACTGTAAATCAGCGCCGGCCCGGCCGGATGGTGCGAGTTGCGGACCGCCACGCCCCCGTCGGGGAGGCCGGCCACCTCGACACAGTTACCACTCGGATTGCTGTGAGCACTCTTGCGCCAGCGCACCCCCGCAAGGTCCGCAGCGGGCATGCCGTTGGAGATCTCGGCCATCACGCCTTCTTTTGCCTCTGGAATCAGACGAATGCTGACATTTGTCTCGCCGGACCCCTCACCCCGAGAGACGACCCAGATGGGCGTTCCCCGTCCCAAGACCCATCATACCGCCTGTGCGTTTGCACGTGCATCGGTACTTGCATCCGCACGGCTGGGAAGAGCACTATGGCTTAGGCGCATACTTTTCCCCTATAACGACCTAACCTCACAGGGCTCACCTATGACTGGGTACAGGACATCCCCCACCGCCGCCTCCTCGCACGACGAGGGCTGGGAAGGCTGGCCGATGGCGCTCGACTGTGTCCTGTCACCCACCGGCCGGCACGCGGGCGGCGTCCGTGAGGAGCCCGAGACGCCCGAGCTGGCGATCTGCGAGCTGAGCCACGACCCGTTCGCCGCGCGGACGGCGCGGGGTTTCACCAGGACGACCCTGCGCGCCTGGGGGCTGGGCGCGCTGCTGGACGACGCCGAGCTGGTCATCGGCGAACTGGTGATCAACGCCCTGCGGCACGGCGTGAGCGAGCTGGACGAGCCGCCCGGCGAGCACGTCACGATCATCCTGGGCCTCACCCGCGACGCCCTCATCATCGTCGTCACCGACCCGAGCGAGGACCGCCCCTCCCCGCGCGACCCCGACCACGGCGCCGAGGGCGGTCGCGGGCTGCAGGTGGTGGCCGGAGTCAGCCACAGGTGGGGATGGGCCCCGCTGCGCTCGCCGGGCAAGGCCGTGTGGGCGGGCTTCCGCCTGCCCGGGGACCACGGACGGGCACTGCGGAAATCCGGCATTGTGCGTACAACGCCCCACGGCACCGTGCACACTGGAGCCAGGCCTTATCGCTGAGCGTCCGCGGTGTCCCAAGTGAGCGTTTCCCCACAAGACGGATATCGTCTCCCCCGCGGGTGTCCGGTGGAACGGGGAGATCATGGCGGAGCACGAAGGGCTGAGCCTCGGCTTCGATCCCGCCATCCCGAACGAAGCCCGCATGTACGACTACTTCATGGGCGGCAAGGACAACTTCGCCGCCGACCGTGAGGCGGCGCGGCTGGCTCTGGAGGTCGCCCCCGAGCTGCCCATCATCTGCCGCGAAGGCCGCAGGCTCCTCGCACGTATGGTGCGCCACCTCGCCGCCGCCGGCATCCGGCAGTTCATCGACATCGGCTGCGGCCTTCCGACGCAGGGCAACGTGCACGAGGTCGCCCAGGCGGCGGCGCCCGGCTCCCGCGTGGCCTACGTCGACAACGACCCGGTGGTGGCCCTGCACGCCCAGGCCCTGCTGGAGAACGACGAGCACACGGTGGTCGTCCAGGCCGACATGCGTCAGCCCGAGCGCGTCCTCGGCCATCAGCGCCTGGGGAACCTGATCGACCTCGACGAGCCCGTCGCGATCCTGATCTTCTTCACGCTGATCATGATTCCGACGGACGAGGAGGCCGCGCGCATCGTCCGCGGCTTCCGCGACGCCGCCGCGCCCGGCAGCTACCTGGCCATCGCCCACAGCGTGTCGGACGTGAAGCCCGAGACCACCGCCAAGCTCGCCGCCCTCTACCAGGACGGCGGCGTGGTGCCCGGCGTCCCGCGCCGCGACCAGATCCGCGCCAAGGCCGACGTCGAGCGCCTCTTCGACGGCATGAGCCTGCTGGACCCCGGCGTCGTCTACCTGCCCGCCTGGCGCCCGGACGAGGGCGAGCGGGTCATCGACCCCGAGTCGGTCTGGTCCGTCGGCGGCGTCGCGCGCAAAGAGCGCTGACCGCCAACCCCGGAGGGCTGTCTCCGCAGGTCACAGGCGTAGCGTTGCCCGAAGGACGGCACGCCGCCGGCCGTGGCGGCGGTGCCGGGCGGCACGGAGGGCAGCCGGCCGCCCGCCTGGGAGGCCTGATGACCGCCATCACCGCCGGCACGCGGCAAAGGACGGGGCTCGCCGCCCTTCTCGGGGTGCTCGGGCTGCTCGCGGCCTTCCCCCCGCTCGGGACGGACATGTACCTGCCCGGCCTGGTGCCGATCGCGCGCGACCTCGGCGCGCCGGTCACCGCCGTCCAGCTCACGCTGAGCGCCTTCCTGGCGGGCATCGCCGCCGGGCACCTCGTGCTCGGCCCGATGTCGGACCGCCACGGGCGGCGCGTCACGCTGCTGGCGTGCCTTGCCGCCTGCGCCGTCGCCGGCGTCCTGTGCGTGCTCGCGCCCACCGTCTGGGTGCTGGTCGCCGCGCGGCTGGTGCAGGGCTTCACCGCCGCCGCCGGCGTCGTGATCGGCCGTGCCGTCGTGCTCGACCTGAGCCGGGGACGCGACGCCACCCGCCTGTTCGCCGCCCTGACGGCCGTCCTGGCCGTCACCCCGGTCCTCGCCCCCCTCGCCGGAGGCGTGCTGGCCGCCACGGTGGGCTGGCGTGCGGTGTTCGCCGTCCTGGCCCTGATCTCGCTGCTGACGCTCGCCGCCGCGCTCGTGGCCCTGCCCGAGACGCTGCCCCGCCGCCTGCGCCGCCGCGGGAGCCTCGCGGCGTCGCTGCCCGAGGCCCTCGCCCTGCTGCGCGACCGCGTCTACCTCGGGCACGCCCTGGCCCTCGCGCTGGCCTTCGGCGCCCTGACCGCCTACGCCGCGGCCGCCCCCTTCGTGCTGACGCAGGTGTTCCGCCTGTCCACCGCCGCGCTGTCGCTGACCCTCGCCGTCAACGCGCTCGCGCTGGTGACCATGGCGGCGCTGTCGGCCCGGCTGGTCTACCGCCTCTCGTCCCGGCGGCTGCTGGAGGCGGGGCTGGCCGTCCTGCTGGCCGCCAGCGCCGCGCTGTACGTGCTCGCCGTGGCCGGGCGCCTCCCGGCCGCGGCCTTCCTGCCGCTGCTGCTGGTCGCGGTCGCCTCCCTCGGGCCGGTGCTCGGCGACGCCGCCGCGATCGCCCTCCAGCGCGCCTCGCACGCGCCGGCGACCGGCGCGGCGCTGCTCGGGACGCTGCAGTTCGGCGTCGGCGCCCTGGCCGCGCCGCTCGCGGGCCTGAACGGCGACCGCACGGCCGTCCTCATGCCGCTCGTCATGGGGGCGTGCGCCGCGCTGGCCCTGCTCGCGTTCGCCCTCACCGGCGCCGCCGGGCGACTCGCCGAGGGAGGGGCGGCGGACGCCCGGGACGTCGGCGCCCGCTCCCGCGACCCCCGCTGATCCGCCCGGTCACCGCACGCCCGGCGACCCGGCGCACCGCGGCCGCTCCACCTCGTTCCGGGCGGCCCGCGCCGGCCCGGCCGCTCCGCCCACGCCACGGGCGGCCCGTGCCGCCACGCCCGCCGGACACGCCCACCCCTATACGCGGTGAACTCACGGGGGGCGGCGCCGGTTCCCCGCCCGCCGGCACGCGGGGGCGGTTCCGGCACCCTTGATGATCTCGCACGATTACGGACGGTGGGGGCCGTTCCCACGTCCCGGCCCCGATCGCGGAACGATCACAGGGTGGGACGGAGGGTTCTCCCTCAGCGCGTCGACGCGAAACAGACGTTACTTTTGCCCCATACCCCGTAAAATCCGCCGATGTGAACGAAGGTCAGCACCCTCCCCAGGAGCTCCCGGTCCGCGAACGCTCGTTCCGGACCAGCTCCGGCCGGCACCGGCGTCCGGTGCCGGCGAACCTGCCTCCCGAGGCTCCCGCGCTCGTGCTGGCCGTTCCGGGCACCGGCGGCGACGTGCCCACAGCCGTCAAGACCATCGTCGGCGTCGACCACCCGCAGCTCGACGTACGGCTCGTCCAGCTCGGCGACAGCAAGTCCAGCCTGGCCGAGACGCTGGTCGACTGCGCGGCCAAGCGTCCGGAGGGCATGCCGGCGGCCATCGTCGTCCCCCTGGTCACCGGCCCGCACCAGCAGGTCTACCGCGCCATCCGCGAGGCCGTCGCCGAGTGCGACGTGATCACCACCATCGCCGACCCGCTCGGCCCGCACCCGCTGCTCGCCGAGGCCCTGCACGTCAAGCTGTCGGAGAGCGGGCTCGCCCGCGCCGACCGCATGCGCCTGTTCAACATCGCCGCGCCGGTCGACGGCATCATCGTCGCGACCGTCGGCGGCCAGGAGGCGGTGCGGGCGGCGGACGCCACGGTCGTCCTGCTCGCCGCCCGCCTCACGCTGCCGGTGGTGGCGGCCTCGCTGGACGCCTCGCCCGGCGTGGGCGACGCGGCCCAGCGGCTGCGCAACATCGGCGCCTCGCGCCTGGCCCTGGCGCCCTTCCTGATCGGCCCGGAGATCGACCAGGCGAAGATCACCAAGGCCGCCGAGGCGGTCGGCGCCGGGTGCGCCGAGCCCCTCGGCGCGCACAGCGCGGTCGCCCAGCTCGTGGCGCTCAGCTACGGCAGCTCGCTCACCGGAGTGGATCCGGACCCGCAGTAGGCACGACGCCCAGCGGCCCGGCGGGGTCGGGCCAGGTGTGCACGGGCTCGTGGGAGAACGACAGGTCGAGGTAGCTGGAAAGCATGGCCGCCCGGCTGTTCGGCTCCTCCCCCAGCGCGGCCAGGGCGGCGCGCTGCCAGGCCGCGCCGGTGCGGCGGCGCCTGACCCGCTCGGTGACGATGCCCAGCAGCCGCTCCGCCTCCTCGTCGTCCACCCCGGCGGACGCCAGCCCCTCGCGGGCCACGGGGATCAGGGCCAGCGCCAGGTCGGCGGCCTTGGCCGGCTCGGCCCGGTCGGGCCAGGCGAGGGTGGCGTCCAGCCCGTTCCTGGCCGCGCGGTAGAAGTTGCGGTAGGCGTCCGCGAACGGGAAGGAGCCGACCCAGGTCGGCTCGGCGGCCATCGCCAGCACCAGCCCGACGAGGAACGCCGCGTTGGCCGCCATGTCGGCGCACGTGGGACCGGCCGGCAGCGCGCGGAACTCCACCCGCAGGTGACCGCCGTCCGCCGGGTCGTAGACCGGCCGGTTCCACTGCCAAACCGTCCCCTGGTGCAGCCGCAGCTCGGCCAGCTTCGGCACGCCGGCGCCGCGGACGGCGGCCAGAGGCTCCTCCTCGTCCAGCACCGGAGCGACCGGCTCGTACTCGCGCACGCTCTGCTCGAACAGCTCCTGCGCGCCCTTCTCGACCCAGCCGGAGCCGAAGCACACCCGGCCGTCGACCCGCCACGGGCGGGCGGGGTCGCGGTCGTCGGCGGACGCCTCGAACAGCGCGATGCGGGTCTCCTCCCACAGCTCGCGCCCGAGGAACGACGGGGAGTTGCCGCTGACCGCGAGCACCGGGCCGATGGCGAGCTGCGCGGCGTTGTAGACGGCGGCGAAGTCGGCCGGCTGGGTGCGCAGGTGGATCTGCCAGGAGGTGTTGGCGCTCTCCAGGATCACGTCCTCGACCTCCAGCTCCAGCCGGTCGGCGCCGCGGATCGCGACGCGGAACGGCTCGGCGCGCACCCGCCGGATGCCCTCGCTGAGCGCCCGGTAGCGGGCCTCGTCGCTCAGGACGTCGGGGGTGAAGTCGAACTCGGTGAGCGTCGGCAGGATGCCGATCGGCACGACGCGGCCGCCCTCGGAGCGGGCGGCGCGGTCGGCCACCGCCATCAGCTCGCGCGCCTCGGCCTCCAGCGCCGAGAAGGGCCGGCCCGCCAGCGGCAGCGGGGTCAGGTTGACCTCCAGGTTGAAGCTGCCCAGCTCCAGCACCACCCGCTCGTCGCCGGCGGCCGCCCGGACCTCCTTGTTGCGGCGCATCGGCCGGCCGGCGCCATCGATGAGGAAGAACTCCAGCTCGGCGCCCAGAGACGCGGGCCCGACGCCGAAGCCGGGCCTGTCGAGCAGCTCGCGCAGGGCGAGGAGGCAGTCGTCCAGCCGCCCGCCGAAACGCTCGTACTCGGCTTCGGAGAAGCGCTCCTTGGCCACTTCCTGTCCCATCGTGCCGCCCTCCAGCCGTCGCGGTCCCCGTCGTGACGTCCCTGTCCCGGCGGGAACGTTTCATGCCTCCTACCTCGGCCGAGGCGGTGACAACCTCCCGGCCCGGCGGCGCCGCCTCCCCGCAGGTGCGGCGGCGCGGCCGTCCCACCCGCCGCCCCGCCCCCACGTGACCTCCCGCGACTCCACGGACACGCCATTGACTCGGGCGCGCCGAGTCGGTATGCCTGAACAACGCCATGTCAGGTGAGGGCCCGGCAGTGGAGGCGATGGCAGATGCGCGTGCTCGTGCACGCCTACCCGTGGGACGTGATCGGCGATCCGCTTTTCACCGCCCGTGTGCAGGCGCTCGGCGTCGACGGCGTGAACCTCGCCGCCGCCTACCACGCGGTCAGGGCCGCGACCCCGTGGCACCCTGAACGGGCCTATCTCGACGCTCGGCACTCCGCGCTCTACCGCCCCGTCCGCCCCGAGGCGTGGGCCGGCAGGCGCCTCGTCCCGGCCGCGCCCGGGTGGATGGACGAGCCCGACTCCTTCGGCGCCGCCGCGGCGGCGCTCACCGCCGCCGGCGTCCCGGTGACGGCGTGGGTGGTGCTCACGCACAACTCCCTGCTCGGCGAGGCCAACCCCGACGTCACCGTGGTGAACTGCTACGGGCAGTCCTACCCGTGGGCGCTGTGCCCCTCGCGGGCGGAGGTCCGCGAGTACGCCGCCACCCTGGCCGCCGAGGCCGTGCGCGAGGCGCCGCCGGCCGGCGTGCTGCTGGAGGCCTGCGGGCAGCTGGGCGCCGACCACGGCGGCCGGCACGACAAGACCGACGGCGCCTACGACGCCCGGGCGCGGCGCATGCTGTCGGTCTGCTGCTGCGCGGCCTGCCGGACCGGCTGGGCCGGGCGCGGCGTCGACGCCGATCGTGTGGTGCGCGACCTGCGCGCGGCCGTGCGGTCGCGCGAGCACGATCTCGACCCCGCCACGCTCGCGACGCTGCTGGCCGTGCGGCACGAGGCGGCCGACGAGCTGCGCAACCGGGTCTGCGACACGCTGCCCGGGCTGCCGGTGGCGCTGCACGGCAGCCCCGACCCCTGGGCCACCGGCGCCAACCCCGGCTTCGGCGCGAACGCGGGCAAGGACGTCGACGCCGTCGTGGTGCCCTGCTGGCCCACCGGCCCGGAGTCCCCCGAGATCGTGAAGCTCGCCCGCCGGATGCTGCCCGCCGACGTCGCCGTCGGCTCTTACGTGACCGTGCTGCCGCCGGCCCGCCCGGATGACGTCGCCGCGCACGTGCGGCGGCTGGTCGAGGCGGGGGCGGGCGAGATCCACCTGTACCACGCGGGCCTGGCCGGGCCCGCCCGCCACGGCCTGCTCGCCGAGGCCGCCCGGGCCGCCACGTCCGTCTGACCCTCGCTCGCCGGGAGACGTCCTGAGTCGCCCGATCCGTCGCCTCTCTGAGAGGGTGATATATCAGGATACGAGGAGGACATGTGCAGCGTCTGACGCCTGAGCAGTTGAGAAGCCATCGCTGGTACGGCACCGACAGCCTCCGCTCCTTCAGCCACCGTGCCCGCACGCGCCAGCTCGGGCTGGCCGCCGAGGAGCACATGGGACGGCCCGTGGTCGGCATCCTCAACACCTGGAGCGAGCTCAACCCCTGCCACATCCACCTGCGCGAGCGCGCGCAGGACGTCAAGCGCGGGGTGTGGCAGGCCGGCGGCTACCCGGTGGAGCTGCCGGTCATGTCGCTCTCGGAGACCTTCCAGAAGCCGACGACCATGCTCTACCGCAACCTGCTGGCCATGGAGACCGAGGAGATGCTGCGCTCGTACCCGGTCGACGCGGCGGTGCTCATGGGCGGCTGCGACAAGACCACGCCCGCCCTGCTCATGGGCGCCATCAGCATGGACCTGCCGTCGGTCTTCGTGCCGTGCGGCCCGATGATCCCCGGCAGCTACCGCGGCGAGGTCCTCGGCAGCGGCAGCGACATGTGGCGCTACTGGGCCGACAGCAAGGCGGGCCTGGTCGGCGAGGAGCAGATGCGCGGCGTGGAGGAGGGCATCGCCCGCTCCCCCGGCCACTGCATGACGATGGGCACCGCCTCCACGATGACCTCGGTCGCCGAGGTGCTCGGCATGACCCTGCCGGGCGCCGCGTCCATCCCCGCCGTGGCCTCGGCGCACAACAGGATGGCGGCGGCCAGCGGCCGGCGCGCCGTCGAGCTGGCCTGGCAGGACGTCCGCCCGTCCACGGTGCTCACCGCCGGGGCGTACGCGGACGCGGTCACCGCCGTCCTCGCGCTCGGCGGCTCTTCCAACGCCGTCATCCACCTGGTGGCCATGGCGCGGCGCAGCGGGGTGGAGCTGACGCTCGACGACTTCGACCGCGCCTCCCGCACCGTCCCCGTGCTGGCCGACCTGCGGCCGAGCGGCGCCTACGTGATGGAGGACTTCTACCTCGCGGGCGGCCTCCCGGGGCTGCTCAACCGGATCGCCGACCTGCTGCACCTGGACCGGCCGACCGTCGCCGGGTGCACGATGGGCGAGGCGATCGGCGGCGCCGAGGTCCACGACGACCGGGTGATCCGCGAGCGGCAGGACCCGCTGTCGGCCGAGGGCGGCCTGGCGGTGCTGCGCGGCAACCTCGCCCCCGACGGGGCCGTCATCAAGCACGTGGCCGCCGACCCGCGGCTGCTCGCGCACACCGGCCCGGCGGTGGTCTTCGACGGCCACCGCGACCTGATGCGCCGCCTGAACGACGAGAGCCTGCCCGTGACCGCCGACTCCGTGCTGGTGCTGCGCGGCGCCGGGCCGCGCGGCGGGCCCGGGATGCCCGAGCACGGCATGCTGCCCATCCCCGACCGCCTGCTGAAGGAGGGGGTGCGCGACATGCTGCGCGTCTCCGACGCCCGCATGAGCGGCACGAGCTACGGCGCCTGCGTCCTGCACGTGGCCCCGGAGTCGCACGTCGGCGGGCCGCTCGCCCTGGTGCGCGACGGCGACCCGATCACGCTGGACGTCGCGGCCCGCCGGCTCACGCTGGACGTGCCCGAGGAGGAGCTGGCCCGGCGCCGCGCGGCCTGGACGCCGCCCGCGACCGTCTACCGCCGGGGGTACGGCTCGCTGTACGACGCCCACATCATGCAGGCCGACCAGGGCTGTGACTTCGACTTCCTCCAAGGCGCGGGGGGCGCACCCGAACCGGACACCGAGTGACGCTCCACTCGAAGCGCCTACCAGTCGCCTTTACCATGTAGATCATGACTTGCCGGTTTCGGGAGTAGCCGCACGAGATCACGATGGGATGCGAAACGATATGCCGGTGTACGACACCACCGAGGAGCCGGCCCTCCAGCCGGTGGCCCGCGCCACGACGCGAACCGATCTCGTCGCCGGCTCGATCCGGACGGCGATACTCTCCGGCCGCATCAAGCCGGGCGAGACGCTGGTGGAGCGGCGGCTCGCCGAGCAGCTCGGCGTCTCCAAGACGCCGGTGCGCGAGGCCCTGATCGGGCTCGCGGCCTCCGGGCTCGTGACGATCAGCCCGAACCGCGGCGTCACGGTCAGGGTGCTCGACACCGTCGACCTGCGCAAGGCCACCGAGGTGCGGCTGCTGCTCGAACCGTGGGCCGTGGCCGGCGCGGCCCGCCACGCCCGCCCCGGCGGCCTGCCGTCCGCGCGGCGGGCGCTGGCCGAGGCCGGCGAGCTGCTGTCCGGGCAGGACCCGGCGGCGCTGAGCCTGGCCAACCGCCGGTTCCACCGCGCCCTGTACTCCGGCTGCGGCAACGAGCTGGTCACCGCGCACCTGGACAACCTGCAGGACCTGACCGCCCTCGGCGCCGTCACGGTGCTGTGGCGGCGGTGGCCCACCTGGCGGGAGGAGTTCGAGGAGCACGAGAGAATCCTGCTCGCCGCCGAGGCCGGTGACGCCGCCCAGGCCGAGCGCCTCACCCGGGCGCACGTCAAGCGCTCCCTCACCCACCTCGCCCCCGCCCCCGCCTCCTGACGCCCCGGCCGTTCCGGTGTCTCGGCCTCGCCGCTAAGCGCGGGTCCAGGGGAACTCGCCGCGCACCGTCGCCTCCCGTCGCCGGTCGGGGGACGCGAAGGCCCCAGTGCCCGTCGGTGTCCGGGCCGCGAGGGATCCCCCGGGCCGCTCCTCACCGCGCCCGCGCGACGACGCGCGGCGCGCCCCCGCGCTCAGCGGGGTCTCCGGTCGGCGGGCAGGGAGGCGTGGTAGCGGCGCAAGGTGTCCTCGTCGGGGGGGTAGGTGCCGCGCAGCGGGGCGCCGGCCTCCACCTCCCGCTGGATGAACTCCTCCATCCGCTCCTGCTCCAGGGCCTTGCGTGCCACCTCGGCGGCCATCTGGCGCGGTACGCACACCACGCCCTCGGCGTCGGCCACGATCACGTCGCCGGGGTAGACCGGCACCTCCGCGCAGCCGATCGGCACCTGCAGGTCGACCGCGTGGTGCCGCGCCAGGTTGGTGGTGGCGCAGACCCCGGCCGCGAACGCCGGGAGCTCCAGCTGGGCGAAGAACGGCGAGTCGCGCACCGCCCCGTCGGTGACCAGGCCCGCCGCGCCGCGGCGCAGCATGCGGGTGGCCAGAATGCCCCCGATGCACGCCGCCCTGGTCTGGCCCCGGCAGTCCATCACCAGCACCTGGCCCGGCCCCACCGACTCGACCGCGCGCCGCTGCGGGTGGTCGTAGTCGGAGAACACGTCCAGCACGTCGAGATCCTCGCGGGCGGGGATGTGGCGCAGCGTGAAGGCCTCCCCCACCATCCGGGTGCTGGCGGGGTTGAGCGGCCGCAGCCCGGCGAGGAACGCGTTGCGCAGCCCCCGGGCGAAGAGCTGGGTGGTGACGGTGGCCGTCGACACCCGCCGCAGCGCCTCGATCACCTCGGGCGTGACGGCGTCGTCGTCACGCTCCGGGCCGGGCGCCCCTACCGGCCCCGGGCCGCCGGCGTCCCGCGGGCCGGTCACGCGGCACCTGCCATGACGCGCAGCGAGCCCAGCAGCGCGGCGACCTCGGCCCGTTCGGTCTCCGGCAGCGGGGAGATCGGTGGCCGCACGTCTCTTCGGCACAGGCCGAGCTGGGCCAGCGCCTCCTTCACCACCGACACGTTGTTGGCGTTGCCGTGCCGGGCGCGCAGGTCCTCGAACGGTTTGAGCCGCCGCCACAACCGCATCGCGCCGCCGGTGTCGCCCGCCCGGAGCCGGTGCAGCAGCGCGAGCGACAGCTCCGGGACGACCGCGGCCAGCCCGGAGGTGAAGCCGCGCGCGCCACCGGGCCAGTAGAACGGCGCCCAGCTCTCGGCCAGCCCGCAGACCCACACCAGCCCACCGGCCTCGCCGGCCATCTCGGCGAAGCGCAGCGGGTCGGGCACCGCGTACTTCACCCCCACCACGTTCGGGCACGCCTCCGCCAGCCGTCCCACCGCCCGGGCCGTGACGAGCGGCGAGCGGACGTAGCAGACCACGCCGAGACCGGGCACGGCGTCGGCCACGGCCCGGTGGTAGGCCACCCAGCCGTCCTGCGACTGGTACGGGTGGACGGGCTGGTGGACCATGACACCGTGCGCCCCGAGCGCCGCCGCCCGAACCGCCTGCCGCGCGGCCAGCGCGGCGTCGTGCCCGACCCCCGCGATCACCGCCGCCCCGTCCGCCGCGCTCACCGTGAGCGCCAGCACGCGGTCGCACTCCTGCGGGGACAGCGAGTAGAACTCCCCGGTGTTGCCGTTCGGGGTGACGGCCACCACCCCCGCCGCCACCATGCGCGACACCATGTCGGCACAGGCTCCCTCGTCGACGCGCCCCGCGGCGTCGTAGGGCGCCACCGGCACCGCCACGACCGATCCGAGCGCATGCCTGACCTTTTCGAGCATCGCCGTTCCCCCTGACTTGCCGCTGTCGAGGTCTGGTATATCAAGACATCGCCATGTCGCCTATGCCATATCCGGCGCCATGCTCCCCGCGGGACGCCTCGCCCCACCGTCACCGCGCCGCCACCGGCGCCCGCCGCCCGCGCGAGCGGAACCTCGACGGCATGCGAGGTCAGCGGGGTCCGTTCCCCGTGGAGCCCCGCGCCGGCGGCGGCGGGTGAAGCCGAGGCGACGAACTCGTCACACCGCGGCGCCGAGGAAAGCGCTCGCCGGACCGCGGGCGGCGCGGAGTCAAGACGAGTTCCCGCTTCGGCACCGTCCCCGGGCGCCCATTTCGTGCACCGTGACAAGCGTTTCCACGAGCGCGCGGACGGGCCGTGGGACGACCCTCCGAGGCCCGGTTCGAGGGTGTCGGAAATAAATAAAGATTCTGTTTGAACCGTCCCCCCGGGGGCCGCGTACCTCCGACCGTACGCACATGCAGATGACATAGGAGGCCTGATGCGGCCACGCATCGTCACGTTCTGCGCTGCGGCACTCGTCCTGGGCATAACCACCGGCACGATCCCCGCGCACGCCACGTCAGAGTCCACGCCGACCAAGGAGTCCGCCAAGTCCACCACCACGAAGACGGCCACGCGATTCGCCGGGGTTCCCCTCATCTCGGACGTGGCCGGCAAGGCGGACGTCACCGACCCCAAGCTGGTCAACCCGTGGGGTCTGGCCATGGGTAAGACGCTGTGGGTCTCCAACGCCGGCACCGGCTCCGCCACCGTCTACTCGGGTGGCGCGGGGCTCATCACCAAGGAGAAGACCGAGGTCACCATCCCCGGTGGCACGCCCACCGGGCAGGTCTTCAACGGTGGCGAGGGATTCGAGATCCACAGCAAGGGCGCGAGCGGTCCGGCCCAGTTCATCTTCGCTAGCCCCAGCGGCGCCATCAGCGGCTGGAACGCGGAGGTGGACCCCAAGAACGCCATCATCTCGGCCTTCACCAGGTACGCCGACTACAAGGGTCTGGCCATGATGCCGACCAACCGCGGCAACTTCCTGCTCGCGGCCGACTTCGCCCACAACCGGATCGACGTCTTCGACGAGGACTTCCGCCGGGTGCGGATGTCGCGTTCGGCCTTCCGCGACCGCGCCCTGCCGTCCAGCTACTCGGCCTTCAACGTCGAGATCGTCGGCAGCGCCGTCTACATCGCTTACGCCAAGCGGGACGCCCGGACCGGCAAGTCGATCGCGGGCAAGGGCCTCGGCTTCATCAGCCGGTTCTCCGCGACCGGCCGCTTCCTCGGACGCGTCGCCGCCCGTGGCGCGCTCAACGCCCCGTGGGCCATGATCGAGGCCCCAGCGGGCTTCGGCCAGTACGCGGGAGCACTGCTCGTCGGCAACTTCGGCAACGGCTGGATCAACGCCTGGGACCGCAGGACCGGCCGCTTCCTCGGCCCGCTGCGCGGCACCAACGGCAAGCCCCTCGCCTGGGAAGGCCTGTGGGACCTGGAGCGCGGCACGGCGGCCAGCGGCGGCGAGAACGCCATCTGGTTCTCGGCCGGAGTCCAGAAGGCCCAGCACGGCCTGGTCGGCCTGATCATGCCCTCCAACGCGGCGAACACCACGCCGAGGCCTTCCTCCTCACCGACGGCCCCCCAGCCGAAGCCCTCCTCCGACAGCAACAACAACAGCAACAACGACTCGGGCTACTGATCACTGGAGGTGACACACCCGGGAGCCGCGCTTCAGCCGCGGGCTGGCGGCTCCACCACATCGGGAATTCTCTGTAATCAGAATTAACAATGCTTTCGACCCGCCCGAATGAGCGGAAGTCGGCTGCGAGGGTGGCGCGCCCTCGCAGCCGGCTTTCGGTCGTTCGGGCGATGTTTCCCAAACACCTGACTTGACAGCGGAAACACGCCCGAGTAAAGCCCGGAGCCACCCTCAGCGGACGGCGGCGAACGCGACGCTCACGATGCACGCGATCATGGTGGACAGGATGACCACGATCATGACCGTGGAGAGCGGGCTGCGGCGCCGGGGCGGCGGCATGCCCGCCGAGAGCACTCGCGGGGCGGCGGACGGCGTCACCGCCGGGGCCGTCGGCGTGGGAGAGGGCCCGCGCCGCGCCGGAGGCGACGCCGACGGATCGGGCCGGGCCCGCACGATCGCCGGCACCGGAACCGCGACGCGCGGCGGCCTCGGCGGCCGGGCCCGCGGGGGCGCGGGCGCGGCTCGCGGCGGGGAGGCCGCCGGTGGCGGGGCCGGCGGAGCCGGGGGCGCGGGCTGAGGCGGCGCCGGGCTCGGGACGGCCGGCGGCGCGGGCCGCGACGGCGGGGCCGCGGCGCGCGGGCAGACGGGCGGGGCGTTCAGCACTTCGAGGCGGAGCCGGAGGCTCACCACGACGTCGAGGTCGACGCAGACGACGATGCCCGTGCCCGCGACGAGCCGCTGGCGCCCGGCCTCCCCCGGCCGCCCCGGTGCGCCCGCCTCCTGGCCGCCGACCACCACCCTCGCGGCGCCCGGCGCAGCGCCGCCGCCCGGCGGGCCGGTGACCGGCGCCCCGCCGGCACCGGGCGCGCCGCCGGTGACCGGCGCCGCGCCCCGGGCTTCGCCGGCACCCGGATCAGGCGAGGCGACGTGCGGCGGGCCGGACGAGGCGGCGGACGGGAGGGGGGCGGCGGCGGTGAGTGCGGCGATGGACATGGCCAGGAGCGCCGCGGTGCGCGAGGGGGCCATGGTCATCCGATCGAGGGGATCTGCTGGAACTCCAGCAGCGCGGCCGTGAACGCGTCGGGCCCGACGGAAAGGCCGCTGGCGAACACGTGGGAGATCTGCCAGGTGAGGTAGACGCCCATGCCGAGCAGGCCGGCCATCAGCGACAACGGAACCAGTGTCCAGCCCCGGGGCCTGGCCCCGGCCAGGAACGGGAAGAGGATGACGAACAGGCCGGTCACGATCGTGAGCGGCAGCACGCCGGGCGGCGGGGCGGCGCGGGCGTCGGCGGCGCGCTGTCGGCGCGAGGACGACATGTCCTGCACCTGGTCGAGCACGTCGGCCTGGGCGTTCCTCGCGTCGTCGGTGGAGGTGACCACACTGGTGACCTGCGTGCGCAGCGCGTTCAGCCGCGCCTCGCCCTCGGGGCTGAGCCGGCCCTCGGCCATGAGCGGCCACTCCTTGTCGACCACGAACCGGACGTAGTCGTGCACCCGCCCCTGCACCTGCGCGTTGGCGGGGGCGGGGAGGCCGGCGGCCGCCCAGTAGGTCTCCACGGCCGCGTGGCTCTCGGTGTAGGTGTTCAGGCGGGCGGCGTCGGCGGTCGTCCACGGGACGACGATCGCGATGGCGAAGACGAGCAGGAACAGGGCCGAGAGCATCGACCCGGCGTGCCCGGCGGTCGGCCCGTCGGGGACCGGGTCGGAACTGCCGCGGCCGTATCTGCGGAACAGGAACGCGGCCGCCCCGACGACGCCGAGCGCCGCGGCCACGGCGAGAACGCCTACCAGCATGACCATCTCCATAACCTCGTATGGCGTGAACGCCCGACCCCTTGCCGAACGCATGCCGTGACATGGCTATCACATTAGGTGACCATCCAGGGCGGACAATCGCGGAGATGTGGATGGCAGAGGTGAGATGTCCGCCATCGGACAGCCGGCACGAGGGCCCGGCGCGTCAGGCGCGGCCGCCCCGGGCGGGGTAGCGGCCCAGAATGCTGTGCGCCTCCTTGCGCCGGCCCAGGGCGAGCAGGGTGGAGGCGAGGTTGCCGGCCGAGGTGAGGGTGTCGGGATGGCGTTCGCCCAGCACGCTGCCGCGCCGTTCGAGGACGTCGCGGTAGAGGTTGGCGGCCTCCCTGCGCTTGCCCTGCGCGAACAGGGTCGTGGCCAGGTTGTTCTTGGAGGTCAGCGTGTCGGGGTCGTCGTCACCGAGCACCTGCCGCCGCCGCCCGTACACGTCGCGGTAGAGGTTGGCGGCCTCCCTGCGCCTGCCGAGCGCGTACATGAGCGTGGCCAGGTTGTTCTGCGAGGTCAGCGTGGCCGGGTCGTCGTAGCCCAGCACGCGGCAGCGCCGGGCGTAGACGTCCTCGACGACGGTCAGGGCCTCGCCGCGCCGGCCGAGGGCGTACAGGCCGACGGCGAACTCGTCGCCCGCCGCCAGCGTGTCGGGGTGGTCGTCGCCCAGCTTCCTGCGGCGCCGCTCGTACACGACGCTGTTGACGGTGTGCGACTCGCGCCAGTGGCCCAGCTCGCCGCGGCCGACGGCGCGCTTGCCGAGGACGGCGCCGGGCTCCAGGTTGTGCGCGCCGAGGTAGGGCTGCGAGCGTTCGAGCAGGCCGCACAGGGACTCGCGGCGGCTCGGCCCGTCCGACGGCGGGTGCAGCCTGAGGAACGACTGGTAGACCGCGCGGACGCGCCGCCCGTAGTCGCCGGTGACCTGCCCGAGGGCGGTGAGCAGCGCTTCCGGGCGCGCGTTGGCCAGGTAGTCGACGTCGGTGACGAGCCTGTCGA
The DNA here is from genome assembly GCF_029846175.1 of Sphaerisporangium sp. TRM90804. Taxonomy (GTDB): domain Bacteria; phylum Actinomycetota; class Actinomycetes; order Streptosporangiales; family Streptosporangiaceae; genus Sphaerisporangium. Next base: position 300,316 of record NZ_JARWAC010000001.1, read on the forward strand.
CCCGGCCGGCCGCGGCCGCGTGCGCGGCGAGGTACCGCAGCGTGTACGGGTGGGCCGTCTCCCACAGGCGCACGCCGTCGTGCAGCTCGCCGACCTGGCCCAGCAGGAAGGAGGTGAAGACGCCGTGCACGGACGCGGCGTCCGACTCCTCCTGGAAGCTCCCGCGCAGGGCCGCGTGGTAGAGGCGGTGGACGGGCCGGCCGTCCTCGACGGCGTCCACGACGTACGAGCCGGCGACGCCGCGCAACCACTCGACGTCGGCCCGGGTGTACCTCTCGCCCGCCAGGCGGGAGGCCAGCGGCGCCCAGAACTCGCCCGGCAGCCCCTCCCCCGCCGTGTACGCCAGCGGGCGCAGCAGGTCCTCCACCCGGGCGGCGTGCTCGCCGAGGCGGCTGGCGAGGTCGAACCGCAGCGCCTCGCCGGGGATGCTCGGCAGGCTCTCGCGCCAGCCCTGGTCGGCGGGGTCGGGGACGGCGTCGCCCGCGGCGAGCGTGGTGGCGACGATGCGGGCCACCAGGAACGACGGCGCGGCGGCCGCGGCGACGGCGGCCGCGACCGCGGCCACCGCGGGGTCGGGCGCCTCGCGGAACGGGCTGCCGGGGCGCGCGTGGCGGAGCAGGCGGCCGGTGTAGCCGGCGAGGGCCTCCTGGTCGGCGTACCGGGGGTCGTCCAGGTCGATCACCAGGGCGGGGGCCTGGTCGAGCCGGCTCACCAGGTGCCGGCGGGTGCCCACCAGCAGGCGCAGGCGGCCCTCGCCCCACCAGACCAGCGGCAGCAGCACCTGGTCGATCAGGGTGTGCGGCGTGAGGGCCTCGTCGATGCCGTCGACGACGGCGGTGAAGGGGCCCGCGCGATCGTCCAGGGCGGTGACGAGGTCCTCGACGGTGTCGGCGTCCACGCCGGCGGTGGCCGCGAGCTGCCCGAGGACCTGCTGGTCGGTCAGGCCGCGGACGTGCAGGGCCGCGTCGACGGCTCCGTCGTCGGGGACGGCGGTCGCGGGCAGGCCGTCGAGCGGGACCTCCGGGCGGAACCGGGGGTCGGCGAGCAGGGCGACCATGCCGAGCACCGCGCTCTTGCCCGACCCGGGCCCGGCCGTGACCGCGAGCATGGGCGCGGCGCGGCTCGGGCGGTCGGAGCCGCGCAGCCAGCGCACGATCTCGGACAGGGCCTCGCGCCGGCCGGAGAAGTGCCATCGGGCGTCCTCCTCCTCGCCGCCGCGCGCGAGCGGGAGGAAGTGCCGCCGCAGGTGGGTCTCGCCGTGGTCGGCGCGCGGGGCCCCGGGGCCGGCCGCGCCGTCGCGGGCGCCGCCCTGGCCGTCCACGCCGCCGTGGAACGCGGGGTGCCGCGCCGGGACGGCGTCCCCGAAGGTCTCGGCGCCCGGCTCGCCCCCGGGCGCGGGGGCGCCGGGCCGCGGGGGCGCGGGCGCGGCCGGAGCGGGGGCGGCGGGCGGAGCAGGGGCGGGCGGCGCGGGCAGGCCTAGGCGGGACAGGACGTGCCGGTGCAGCCTCGCCCAGGGGATGCCGTCGGCGTCGCGTTCGGCGAGCCCGGAGGGGTCGGCGATCAGGCCCGACACCCGGGCGACCGGCGTGTAGGAGTGGCGTTCGACGAAGCCGGTGACCTCGGCGAGCACCCGTTCGGCCTCGTGGGTGCGCAGGGTCTCGAACAGGGCGGCGCGCACGCCGGGGACGAACTCGTGCGGCACGTCCTCCAGCCGGGTCGGCCCGGTCACCGGGAGCGGCTGGATGAGCCCGCTGAACAGCACCTCGGCCAGGACGGTCGGCGGGCTGCCCGGGAGCATGGCCTCCTGGACGATGCGCATGATGGTGACGTTCAGCGGGACGACCGACAGCAGGGTGGCCAGCTTGAACGCCTCGGGTGTGGCCGCCGCGTGGAAGGCCTGGAGCGGGACGGCCGGGTCGGCCGAGCCGTTCGCGTGGCCGGGCCCGTGCGGCGCGGCGCGGGCCCGCGCCCCGGCGGGGCCGGCGGCGGCGCCCGCGGACTCCGGCGGGACGGCGGGGCCCGGCGAACCGGGCGGCTCGGCGGGGACGTCCCGGGACGCCGCGACGGCGCGGACGGGGGGCGGGAAGACGGCCACGGCGGTCTCGATGCCGCGGTCGCCGGTCGCGGCGACCAGCTCGGCCCAGGGGCGCACCCAGTCGGGCGCGATCTCCAGCAGCGGGACGACCACGCTTCCCGGGGCCAGGGTGCGCGTGCGCCTGCGGTGCCCGGTGAAGGCCAGGTCGGCGTTGGCGGCCGAAGGCCCGGTGCGGCGCAGGCGCCCGGCGACGACGGGCAGCGCGGTGCGGTGCCACAGGTGCTCGGGCAGCACCTGCAGCACCGCGACGGGCCCGGCCGAGGCCCACTGCCGAACGGCCTCGCGCACCCCGGGGTGCCGCCAGGCCGGGGCGACGCCGTCGGTGAGCAGCAGCACGAGGCGGCGGCCGGTGCGGTCGCGTACCTCAGACAGGTCGCGCGACCGGCTGGCGGGGTCGGTGACGTGCGCGGTCAGCCCGGGTGCGCCGCCGGGTTCGGCGTGCAGGTAGCGCACGCGCACGTCGCGGAAGGCGCCCAGGTGCTCCAGGAGCCGGCGCACCTCCTGCGCGAGCGGCTCCCACAGCATGAGGCTGGTCGGGTGGCCGTCCACGACGAGCACGACGTCCAGCCAGCGCCCGGTCGTGGGGCGCAGCACCGGCACCCGGGACAGGAAACGGTGCTCGGCGACGTGCTGGGCGGTGGCCTCCTCGTCCAGCTCCCAGGAGTGCGCGACCGGGACGCGCTTCTTGAACGGGCGCAGGGCGCGCAGCAGGTCGAGCCGGGCGGGAAGGCGTGGCTCCCCGCCGAGGCGCACGTGCCTGGCCGGGGCGCGGCCCGCGCCGCCGGGCGGCGTGGGCGGCGGCGGGGCGAACACGGGGATCTCGGGCTCGTTCGGCGGTTCGACGAGCACGGGCACGACCTCCGCCGGGGCCGGGGGACGTTCGCGTGTGTCGTCGCCGGTGTCGCGGCCGGCCTCTTCGTCGTCGCCTCCCTCGGCGGTCTCGGGCGCCGTGGCGCGGACGGGGAGGCGGGTGGCCAGCCAGAGCACCTCGGCGACCTCCCTGGGCGTGGGATCGCCGACCCCGCCCACCTCCCCGAACAGCGCGCGGAAGCGCTCCAGCGACATCAGCGCACGTGGTTCAGGTGCTGGAAGACGAGCTCGGCCAGGCGGTCGTAGTTCATGCCCGCCGCGCCGTTGGCGTGCCGCGCGAGGTAGACGGCGTGCAGGAGCTGGTCGGTCGCGAGCTCTCCGACGCTGCGCCGGTCGAGGAACATGGAGATGAGCCGGTCGGCGTGCGCGCCGTCGGAGCCGAGGTGGGCCCGCACGATGGCGCTCAGCCGGGCACGGTCGGGCGTGGGCAGGTGCAGGCGCACGCACCGCCGCAGGAAGGCGGGCGGGAAGTCGCGCTCGCCGTTGCTGGTCAGCACGGCGAACGGGAAGGCGCGGCAGCGCACCTGGCCCGCCGTGACGGTGACCCGGTGGCCGTCGTCGGCCGGGGTCACCGGCACCGGGCCGGAGTCGGCGACCCGGGCCAGCTCGGGGATCTCGTACGCGCCCTCCTCGAAGACGTCCAGGAGGTCGTTGGGCAGGTCGATGTCGCTCTTGTCGATCTCGTCGACCAGCAGCACCCGGGGCACCTCGTACGGGGCCAGGGCGGTGCCCAGCGGGCCCAGGCGCAGATAGCGCCCGATGCCGGCGCCGGCGGGCGTGTCGTCCAGGGCGGTCCGGGTGAGGTTGGCCTCCTCCAGGCGGCCGATGGCGTCGTAGCGGTACAGGCCGTCCTTGAGGGTGCTGCGGCTGGTGATGGGCCAGCGCAGGACCGACCCCAGGCGCAGCTCGCGGGCCACGGCGTAGGCGATGCTCGACTTGCCCACGCCGGGGTCGCCGGTGACCAGCAGGGGCCGCCGCAGGTAGAGCGCGGCGTTGACCATCTCGACGGTGTGCGGGTCGGGCTGGTAGGCCGAGGCCCGCTGCGGCCACCTGGCCGACATGCCCGAGACCTTCTCACGGTCGAACGGGGTGGCGGGGTCGTCGTAGAAGGTGCGCCAGGGAGGCGGGTCGGGGAGCCGCGCGATGCCGTCGTGGGGCTCGCCGTCGCCGGTGTAGACCAGCCAGTCATCCATCGGCCTGATACCTCTCCTGCGCGTACCTCATCGGGGGGTCGGAGATCCGCCGCTCGGGGTCGTCCCAGAGCAGGACCAGGCCCTGAGCGTAGTGCGCGGGGGCCCGGGCCGACACCGCCTCGCCGCGCAGGATCCGCACGCGTTCGGGCCACGGCGTGGACGCCTCGCGCGCCGCGGGCCCGGTGAGTTCGGCGTGGAAGTCGTGCGCGGCGCAGACGTCCCGCCCGGTGTCCGCCCGCGCCCCGGCGACGGGCCGGGCGCGGGGTTCGAGGGCGTCAGGCGCCCCCGTGCCGGACGCGCACCGGGGGTGGTCGCCCCGTGGGCAGTCGAGGGTGTCGGTGCGCCGCCAGATGATCACCGGGATGCCGGCCGCGAGGGCGACCTCCAGGGCCGCGCCGGAGGAGGTGTGCCGCGGGGATCCGGCGAGCACCAGGGCCGCGAGGGTGGGGTCGGACTCGATCCAGCCCTCCAGCACCTCGTGGTCCAGGCGGTCGCCGTTGCAGACGAGCGCGGGCGCGCCGGCCGAGTCGCGCAGGAAGTGGTTCCACCGCCGCTTCCAGTCGGGGTGCAGCTCCTCGTCCTCCAGGCGCTCCAGGTCGCGCAGGACGACGGGGTGTTTGCGCCCGAGGCTGGACCACGCGCGGCGCGGCCACAGCTTCCAGGAGTCGAAGTCCTCCTCCATGAGGTCGCGCGGGACGATCAGCTCGACCATGGTGGTCTCGCCGGAGCGGCCCAGGATCGCGAGCTGCTCGGGTAATCGCTCCCTGACCAGGGCGAGCGCCTCCGGCAGCGGCCCGGCCGGCGACTCCGGGCCCGCGGGAGTGATGGCCGCCGGCCCCTCGTACCGCCACATGCCGACGTGGTAGCGGGTGTGGTCGCGCCGCGACGGCCGCAGCCGGACCATCACCGAGGACGGCGGGCCGGGCCGCCGCGGGGTCAGCGGCGTGTGCAGGCGGTCGCCGAGGCCGAGCATGCCGGCGATGAGGTGCACCCGTTCGGACAGGCGCGCGCCCGCCGCGCCGTGCGTGGCGCCCGCGAGCGTGGCCGCGTAGCGCAGCCCCCGGGGGACGTCGTCGACGGTGCGGGCCATGGCCTCCAGTTCGCTGACCACGTCGCGATGTTCGTGCATGGGCGTCTCGGGCAGCGGCACAAGCGGGCCGGCGACGGCCGCGAACGCCGCCTTCGGGTTGCCCGCGCCCGGCAGCCCGGACATGAGCGCGAACATCGCGCGCTCCTCCGACCTGGGGATGGCTCCCCGGCGCGCCGGGGAGGCGGCGGCCAGCTCGTCGGCGGCCGACGCCCAGCCGTGGTCGCGTCCGTGGAAGGCGTCGTGGGCCCGGATGAGACGGCTGTAGGCCGCGGGGGCCAAGCGGCGCAGGGCTCCGACGGGCACGGCCAGCCCGCCCATGTCGGTGTCCTCCATGCGGGTGGCCTTGACCATCGCGCACACGCCGCCGGATCGGGTGTTGAGCACGGGGCCGCCGGACATGCCCGGGGGCACCTCGTCCCTCTTCAGGCGGAGCATCAGGCCGCCGTCCAGATCCTGGTCGCTGCTGTAGGCGAAGTCGGCGGTCAGCCGCTCGGGGACGGCGCGGTACTTGTCGGAGTAGCCGGCGGCCTTGAGCAGCGTGCCGCCGTCGGGGATGCGGTCGTCCAGCCAGACGCACGGATGGGCGTCGGGCGGGCGTGCCAGCGTGATGATCGCCAGGTCGGGGTAGGGCCAGATCTCCCCGCCCTCGGGTGCCGGGGAGGCGTCGGCGATCGTGCCCTCGAACTCGCCGCCCTCCCAGAAGACCTTCACCGGGTCGCCGGGCCGGCCGGCGACGTGGGCGCAGGACACGACGTGCCCGGGTGCTGCGAAGAACCCGCTGCCGAACGTGGAGCCGCGCACCTGCACCAGGCAGCTCTTCATCAGCCGGCCTAAGTGGTCCGCCGTTGTCATCATGTGGTCGACTAGCGCCTCCCCGTGGACCGCCTCACCCTGTGGAGGACCGCGCCGCCGGGCGCGGGCCGCCGGAACCGCCGGCCTCCGCCTGGGGCGGACTCGACCAGCTCATGCAGACCTTCAGCGTGGCCGTGCCGCTCGCCCCCGCGAGCGCCGCCACCAGACCGTCCTTGCCGACCGCGACCTCGATGCCGAACTCGACGCTGACCTGCTCGGGCCCGGCGCCGGCCACCGCCTCGCGGACGTTGGCCGCGACGGCCCGCAGGGTGGTGTCGAAGCCCTTCACCGTGCGCACCGCGCCGTCGAACAGACCCGAGTCGCGCGGCCCCGGCTGCACGCTGACCCGTGCCCAGATGGTCTGCCCGTCGGGCAGGGCCACCTCAACCAGTTGCTGCATACGTCGCACCCCGCCCGTCGTCGTCCATCGTGCAACCGATAGCCGCGTGCCGCCACGTGTAAGGGATTCTATGCCTTCACGGCATCGCGGGCGCCCCGCCGGAATTCGCGCGGAAGGGCCCAGGCTACGAGAGACGGCCACGGTGTCTCCAGCGGTTTACGGCGGCGTCCCCGGGGCCCGGCGCACCTCGTCCAGGCGGCCGGCGGCCTCGGGGTGGCCGGCCTCGGCCGCGCGGGCGAGCCAGACGGCGGCCGATCGGCGGTCGCCGCGGTCGGCGTGGACGGTGCCGAGGCGGAAGGCGGCGCACCTGTGGCCGGCGCCGCCGGCCAGCTCGTAGAAGAAGAGCGCGGCGCCGATCTCGCCGTCGCCCTCGTAGGCGACGCCGTACCCGTAGGCGAGCTTGGCCGCCTCCGCCCGGGGGGAGGCGAGGCCGCGGAGCCGCACCGCGTCCTCCTGTCCGGCGTCCGCGGCCCGGCGCAGCCGGTCGCGGGCCTCCGGCAGCCGGTCGTCGAGCAGCGTGACGAGCCACGACTGCAGGCAGGCGCCGATGTCGCCGGCGTCGGCGCGCCGGGCCAGGCGGGCGGCGAGGCCCGCCTCGGCGGGGGTGTGTACGGTCATGGCCTCCCCCGGAGACGGTGGCGACGATCATGGGCGGGTCGGCACCATGCTCGCACCGATCCGGACGTCACACAGCAGGATCCCGCATTCCGCACTCTTCGGACAGGTCCTCGGCGCGGGGCGGGAGGGCGCTCAGAGGGAGCCGGTCAGGTAGCGCTCCGCCAGGTCGCAGCTCCCCCGCGTGTAGCCCGCGCCGAGCTCGCGGGCGGTGTCGACCGCGGAGTGGGAGCCGATCCAGGCGACCAGCAGGAGGCGGCGGAACATGATGAAGGTCCAGATCTCACGCTCGTCCTCGGCGGGCAGGCCGAGCTCGGTCCGGTAGCCGCGCACCCACGAGTCGACCATCTCCGGGACGCGCGGATGGTGCTCGATGAAGCTCACGGCGGCGGCCAGGTCGTAGAGGTACCAGCTCAGGCCGCAGTCGTCGAAGTCGATGACGGTGACGGCGGCGCCGCCCGCCGGGGCGGGGTCGACGAGCAGGTTGGCCAGGCGCAGGTCGGCGTGGATGAGCCCGTAGCGGTCGGGGCCCGTGCCGAAGCGGGCCAGGCGGTCGCGCAGGGCCGACTCCAGGCGCGAGAGCACCGCGCGCGCCTCGCCGTCCACGCCGGCGCCGTCCTGCCACCTGCCCCAGCGCGGCCGGGGCCCGAAGGCGGCGTCCACGTCCCAGTGGAAGCGGGTGAACCCCGGCGGCCGTGCCCATCCGCGGGCGTGGCGGTGCATGCGCGCGGTGAGCGCGCCGAGCGGTTCGAAGTCCTGGACCAGGCTGTCCTCGGCGGGCTCGGCGCCGGGGACGAACGCGAACATCACGCAGGTGCGCGGGGCCGCCCCGGGGTCGTCGACGGCGACCAGCCGCGAGCCGTCGAGGGCCGGCAGCACCGCCGGCGTCGGCACGCCCGCCTCCTCGCGCAGCGCGGTCAGCCAGTCGAGCTCGGAGGCGATCGCCTCGGGTGCGTGGTAGCCGAGCCGGTGGACCCGCAGCACCGTGCGGGCGTCGCCGTCGGTGGCGAGGAAGGTGGCGTTCTCCGACACGTTGATCAGCTTGACCTCGGCGTCCGGCGACAGGCCGTACCGCCGCAGCGCCCGGCGGGCCACCCCCTCGACCCGGGCGATGACGTCGCCCCCGCCCGACAGGTCGTGGACCTCCATGCGCTCTCCTCGTGATCACGGCCGCAACGGCGAAACGTCCGGATGATAACGAGCGGCGGCCCCGACCGCGAAGACGGAGGCCGGGCGCCCGCACCGGTGCGGTGCGGGCGCCCGGCCGTGGGGCTGGTACGGGTCAGAAACCGGCGGTGATGCGGGTGAAGTCCCAGTTGCTCTGCGGGACGCCGCTGCAGGTCTCCGTCAGGCCGCCCGAGCAGGGGCGGTCGCGGTTGACCGACCAGAACGCGAAGCGGGTGAGGCCCCTGGCCTTGGCCCAGTCGCGGATCTGCGTCCAGGCCGCGGTCGTGGTCGTCTCCCGCTGGTCGGACAGGCCGTTCATGCCGGAGATGCCCATGCGCGCGTACGCCTGGGCGTCGGACCAGCCCCACGCGCTCTTCAGGGCGTTCTTCAGCCCTTCGGAGGCGCTGACGGTGTTCTGGTAGATGTTGCTGCCGCCGAAGTTGAACGGCATGATCGTGTAGTTGTCGATCGGGACGTTCAGGGCCCTCGACTGGTTGATCAGCCGGATGCCGTGGGAGTCGGGGCCGTTGATCCCGGTGCCGAAGGTGACCGCGATCTTGACGTTCGGGTTGTTCTGCTTGACGATCTTCAACCCGTTGAGGATGCGGTCCTGAACGGTGTAGTTGGAGAACTCGTCGGTGTTCTCGATGTCGAAGTCGACCACGGCGGGCCCGACGGCGTTGATGACCTCCTGGACCGCCCCGGCGAAGGCCGCCGGCGTGGAGCAGTTCGGGCCGAGCTTGTTGCCCGACCAGCCGCCGAAGGACACCTGGACGCTGCCGCCCGCGCCCTTGATGGCCGAGATCGTCTGGGCGTCGGTGCCGCCGGTCAGCGGCCTGCTGCCGTCCCACCTGGGGACGCAGCCGCCGCCGGACAGGATGAACGCCATGGTGAACGACCGGACGCCGGTCGCGCTCATCACCGAGGTGGCGCTGGGCGGGCTGCCCCAGCCCATGTAGAGGTACGGCGCGCCCGGCATCTTGCCGGCCGGGGGCGGCGGGGTGGTGCCGCCCGGCAGCGTCCACCGCTGGTTGGCGGAGGCGCTGCAGTCCCAGATCTGCAGGGGCGTGCCGTCGGCCGAGCTGGGACCGGTCGCGTCCAGGCACTTGCCCAGGGCGCGCAGGGTGCCGTCGGAGGAGGCCGTCCACGACTGCGCCGCCGAGCCGTTGCAGTCGTAGATCTGCACCTTGGTGCCGTTCGCGGTGCTCGCGGCGTTGACGTCCAGGCACTTGCCGAGGGCGCGGATGGTGCCGTCGGTGCCGGTCGTCCACGACTGGGCGTTGGTGCCGTTGCAGGTGTAGAGCTGAACCTGGGTGCCGTTGGCGCTGCTGGCGGCGGCGACGTCGACGCACTTGCCGCCGTAGCCGGTGATCTGGCCGGTCGCGGCGTGGGCGGGCGTCAGGCCCGTCGCGATGAGGGGAAGGGACGCCACGAGGGCGCCCGCGAGCAGCCGCAGTCGGAGACGGCCGGAGCGTTCCGGATTCATGGGGGGTGTCGCTTTCTTGGAGGGCCGAGCCTGCACGAGGCGTTGCGGTGGAAACCATCCCGGGCGCGCCTTAGGAACAGCCGGTCACACAGGGTGCCGGCCGCCATCTGACAAGAAGGTTTCCTAACTAATTGGTGCCCCTGATTTAACGCTCGACGGCCACAGGGCGTCAAGAGAGCGGTTTCGGCAATCGCGGACGGCCGGCTCAGACGGTGCGTTCCGGGGACGTGCCGCCACGGGGGACGGGGCCGGACTCCCGGTCTCGTGCCGTATCTGTCCGTTCTATCCCCGATAGGGGGTTCCGCGCTTTCCGAGATCCCGCCCCCGCCCGCGTGCCTCCCGGGCTGCGGTGATCTTCCCGGGCCCGCCGCCGTTGGCTAGCGTGGTGCGGTAGGCACCGGTGGCCCGCCGTCACCGCCCTTTACCGGAGGTGGCATGGACCTGCGCCAGTTCTTCGAATACCTGCCCACGGCCCAACGCGTGTACGGCGAGCCGTACGAAAAGGACGGCGTCACGGTCATCCCCGCGGTGGCGATGCGCATCGCGGGCGGATTCGGCCACAACGACTCCAAGGGCCAGGGGCCGATCCACGGAGGCGGCGGTGGCGGGCTGGCCTTCGTGCGCCCCGTCGGCTCGTACGTCATCGGCAAGGACGGGGTGTCCTGGGAGCCCGTCGTGGACGTCAACCGCATCGTCTTCGGCGGCCAGATCCTCGCCGGGCTGGCACTGATGGTGTACGCCCTGCGCACCGGCGAGCGCAAGAGGCGCCGCTAGCACGCCTCCCCCGGCCCCGCCATCGCGGCGGGGCTGCGCGGCGACCGTGCGTCGCGGGCCCGGGAGGGGCGAAGCTAGTCTTGACCGTCATGGTCCGTACCCGCCTCTACCGCGACGGCGTCCTCGCGGCCGAGGGCTTTCCGATCGCCGAGGTCTCCGATCACCTGCACGACCCCTCGGCCACCGTCTGGTTCGACCTGTGCGCACCGCCGCCCGAGAAGCTCGCCCTCATCAGCGAGGAGCTCGGGCTGCACCCGCTGGCCGTCGAGGACGTCCTGCACCCGCACCAGAGGCCCAAGCTCGACGTCTACGAGAGCCACCTGTTCCTCACGGTGTACAACGTCGTGCTGGACAACGGCGGGCTGAAGCTCTGCGAGATCTCGGTGTTCGTGACCAGGAACGCGCTGGTGACGGTGCGGTCGGACGACACCTGCGACATCGACGCCATCACCGCGCGCTGGGACGGCAGCCCCGGCATGGCCAAGCACGGGGTGTCGTTCCTGCTTCACTCCCTGCTCGACTACGTCGTCGACGGCCACTTCGAGGTCGCCCAGACGCTGGACGACCGGGTCGAGGGCCTGGAGGACGACCTGTTCGGCGAGCAGCCGACCGACGGCCGGGCGCTGCAGCGCCAGATGTTCGACCTCCGGCGGACGGCGGTGCGGTTCCGCCGGGTCGTGGTGCCGATGCGCGAGGTGGTGAGCAGCCTCATGCGCCGCGACCTGCAGATCGTCCGGTCGGACATGACGCCGTACTACCAGGACGTCTACGACCACGTGCTGCGGGTGTCGGAGTGGACCGACTCCCTGCGCGACCTGATCGGCAACGTCTACGAGACGCACCTGAACCTTCAGGGTTACCGGATGAACGACATCATGAAGCGGGTGACGAGCTGGGCGGCGATCATCGCCGTCCCCACCGCGATCACCGGCTTCTACGGGCAGAACATCCCCTACCCGGGTTTCGCGCAGGCGTCCGGCTTCTGGGTCTCGACCCTCACGATCGTCGCGGCCTCGCTCGTGCTCTACGTCGTCTTCCGCAAGAACGACTGGATCTGACGGCGACCGCGGTCGGCTCAGCGCCGGCCGCCGCGCCCGTCCTGGATGGCGAACCACTCGGCGTCCGACACCGGCGGGGTGCCGAGGGCGCGGGCCGCCTCGTCGAGGCCCGCGCGGTTCAGCCGCCAGCAGTGCATCAGGCCCTCGGCACGCCTTCTCTGATGCTCGCTGGCCACGATCAGGGCGAGCGCCGCGCGCACCCGCTCGACCGTGCTCCGGTTCACCCGGTGGCGGTCATGCGGGCCGCCCTGGCGAGCGGGGTGACCGGTCATCCACCCACCCCGCTCGCGGCTTCAGGACGTTCCCGCCGAAGCTGCTCATACCGGTCGAGAACCCGCCGCGCGGCGGTCACCGGGTCGTCCGCCGGGGTGTAGGAGTACGTCCGGCGCCGGGTGGCCGCGGAGACCTCTCCCGACCACCAGAAGAAGGAGGAGCCGTCGGTCCACGCGACGAGGTCGACACACACCGAGACCAGCGCCAGACCCCTGCCCTCGTGCACCTCCCCGGTGATGCCGTGCTCCTCCAGTTCCCGGCTCAGCCGGTGCGCGGCCCGGGCCGCCGGGTGGCGGCGAAAACGCTCATGGGCTACCACGGCTACCACCCGCGCCCCGAACAGTGAAGGTCATAGGACCGAAGCTATGAAGTGCGGACGCAGGTGGCAATGATGTTTCGCGTTGTTGCTCGGAGGTGTTCCGGGGCCCGGGCGGATCGCCCCTAAGCGTCGCCGGCCGTAGCCAGCCGCACGCCGAGGGCGACCAGCGCGGTGCCCGTGACGGCGTCGACGGCCCGCCGTACGCGGGGGCGGGCGAAGAAGCGCCGGAACGCGCTCACCAGGGTCGCCACGATCGAGAACCACGTGATCGTCAGGGCCGCCGCGACCGCCGCCAGGAGCGTGATGTCGCCGGCGCCGGCCTGGCCGGACAGGAAGTGCGGAATCAGCGCGACGAAGAACAGCGCGGCCTTCGGGTTGAGGACGTTGCACAGCAGCCCTTCGCGGAACGCCGCCCACATCGTGGTGTCGCCGCCGTGCTCCACCGTCACCGCGGACGCCTCGGTAGCGCGGGCGGAGGACCGCAACGCCTTCACGCCGAGGAAGAGCAGGTACGCCGCGCCGACCACCTTGACGACGGTGAAGGCCACCGCCGAGGCCGCGAGCAGCGCCGCCACGCCGACGGCCGCGGCGACCACCCACAGCACCACGCCGAGCGTGACGCCGAGGGCCGCCGCCATGCCGTTGCCCCGCCCGCCGACGGCCGACCGGCGCACCACCACGGCGAAGTCGGGCCCCGGCGACATCGCCGCGACCTGTACAAGCCCGGCGAACACCACCACCTGCGTCAGCGACACCATCAGCCCACACTCCCCGTCTCTCCCCGCACGGCCGGCAGGCGGCCCATGCTAGCCGGGCGCCCCCCGGGCCGCCCCGCCCCTCCTCACCCGTGGCGACACCGATTCGTGCGGAGGATTCGCGGGCACGGGTCCGAGCACCGGCCGGTCCCTCCTTGTAGCGTGAGCATCCGGTCGGCAGCCCGGGGGGAGCGCGGAGCATGCGCTGGAAGGTCAACTCCGAACGATCCCTGTACACGGACGAATGGCTGGACGTGCGCCTGGCGGACGTCGAGCTGCCCGACGGGAGGCACCTGGGGCACCGTCTGATCCACGCGCCCTCAGGGGCCGGGGCGGTGGTCCTGGACGAGCGGCGGGTGCTCATGCTGTGGCGCCACCGGTTCATCACCGACTCCTGGGGCTGGGAGATCCCCGCCGGCCGGATCGAACCCGGCGAGCAGCCGATCGCCGCGGCCGGCCGCGAGGTCGAGGAGGAGACCGGCTGGCGGCCCGGCCCGCTGCGCCCCCTGCTGTACGTCCAGCCCAGCAACGGCATCTCCACCGCCGCCGACCACATCTTCAGGGCCGACGCCGCCACCCAGGTGGGCCCGCCCGCGGACGTCCACGAGTCCGAGCGCATCGACTGGATCCCCCTGTCGAGGGTCCGCCCCCTCATCGACGCCCGTCAGATCGTCTGCGGCACCACCATCGCCTCCCTCCTCTACGTCCTCAGCGCTCCCTGACGGGCCTCCCTCCCGCGCCCGCGCGGCTTCCTCAGCGGGCGAATCTTCCGGCCATGGCGCCGCGCCCGCTCGTTCCGCCGCGATCAGAGGTATATTTCGGTTATTCACGAAATAAGGAAGAAGCGATGAACGGGGTCTACGAAGCGCTGGCGCATCCGACCCGGCGCCGGGTCGTCGCGCTGCTGCGGGAGCGCGAGATGTCCGCCGGGGAGCTGGCCGCGCGCGTCGACATCGCCAAGCCGACCCTCTCCGGCCACCTGCGCGTCCTGCGCGAGGCCGGGCTGGTCTACGGCGAGCGGCACGGGACCTCGATCGTGTACCACCTGCACCTGTCCCTGCTGGAGGAGTCCCTGGGGGCGCTGCTCACCCTGTTCAAGATCGACAAAGCGGGGCCGGACGGTCGCGCGCGTTCTACGCCGCCCTCCCCCTCGGCCGGGAACGAGAGGACGACCGATGACCATGAACCCCGCTGACGACACGCGCCTCGACCTGCGCCCCGGGCTGGCGGGCAGCGCCGTCGCGCTGCTCGTCGCGGCCGGCTGCTCCGTCTGGGGCTGGTTCGCGATCCCCGGCGACGCCCGCCTGCCGATGCACTGGAACGCCTCCGGCGAGGCCGACCGCTACGTGAGCAAGACCCAGGCCCTGCTCGAACTACCGTTGATCATGCTCGGACTCTGCGTGTTCATGGCCGTGCTGCCGCGCGTCCTGCCCCGGCGACGGCACATGGCGAGCTCGGCCCGCACCTACACCGCGGCCTGGATCGGCGTGCTCGTCCTGATGACCGGTCTGCACGCGGTCAGCGTCGTCAACGGCGCCGGCGGGCAGATCCCCGTCTCCCGGGTCACCGTCGCCGGCGTCGGCCTGCTCCTGGTGGTGCTGGGCAACTACCTGCCCAAGACGCGCAGCAACTGGGCCGTCGGCGTGCGCACCCCCTGGACGCTGCAGAGCGAGCACTCCTGGAAGCGCGCCAACCGGATGGCCGGCTGGCTCTTCGTCGCGCACGGCCTGGTCGTGCTCGCCGTCGCCTTCCTGCTCCCGCTGCCCGCGGTGTTCCTCGTCCTGGTCGTCGGCGTCGTCGTCGCGAGCGTGCTGCCCGTGGCCTACTCGTGGTGGGCCTGGCGCTCCGACCCGCGCACCTCGGAGGCCGAGGCCGGCGGGCGCTGAGAGCGCCGCGCTCGCGAACCGTCCGCGGCACCCAGGTGACAGGTCGGAACCTCCTCGGGGCGGGCGGCGTAGTAAGGGCGGTCCCGGCCGGACGGCGGGGCGTGCGGCGGGCTTCGAGGGGGCGCCTGGATGGACGGGGCACAGCGGGCGACGGCGTTCGCGATCGCGGTCACCGGTCTTCTGGCCTGCGGGTGCTCCCCGGGGGCGGGGGGCGTCGCGGAGCGGCCCGCCGCTCGGGCGCCGGGCGAGGGGTCGCCGACGGCCGCGGGGGTCGCCTGTGAGATCACCCGTCCCTCGGACCGCCGGGGCGACCCTCCGGCCGGGGTGGGGAGCGAGGGCGATGACCGGTGGTTCGGCGAGGGCCCCCTGTGGGCCTCGTTGCCCGACCCCGGGTACGGGGGCGAGCGCCGGGCGAACGGCTACGCCGTGAAGATCGGCTGGTGGCGGCTGACCGAGGGCGGGCTCCGGGTGACCGCCGAGCCCCTCGGCTCCGGTTCCGCGACCACCCCCGCCCCGGCGGCGGCCCCCACCGCGAGCGTGGAGGTTCGGTCAGGGTACGAGCCGACGGGGTTCCAGCCCTCCTTGATCGTGTTCTCCGGCACCGGCTGCTGGCGCGTGACGGGAACACTCGCGCGTCAGGCGGTCAGCTTCGTGATGCGGGTCGAGGGCTGACGGGCCGGCGCGGTAGGAAGATCGCCGCGAGTACCGCCGCCGGCAACCTCGTGTTCATCGGATCGGCGGCACACCGATCGCACACTTACACCGCGACGGACTGATCGAAATCTGATGCAATCTCCGTAGCGCCGCATCGGTCCCCTTCTGACCCCCCATCGGAGGACTTCGTGCGTTCCCCCCGCCTCGCCGCCCTCGCCGGGCTGGCCGCTTCCATCCTCGTGGCGGCGACCGCCGCTCCCGCCCAGGCCGCCGCCGTCAACGGCGCCACCTACGGCGGCGTCCACAACGCCTACGAAAGGGCGGCCTACCCGTACATGATCGATGCGCTCGACGCCGGGAACCGGATGATCGAGATCGATCTGTGGACGTTCTTCGGGCAGTGGACCGTCAGCCACTCCAACCCGTTCGGCAACGCCAACAACTGCGAGCAGGGCAGCACGGCCGGCCAGCTCCGCGACTCCTCCCGCAGCCGCCCGCTGACCGACTGCCTGGACAACGTCAAGGCCTGGCACGACGCGAACCCCGACCACGAGCTGCTCGTGATCAAGCTGGAGATGAAGGACGGCTTCCACGACAACCGCGGCCGCGGCCCGGACGAGCTGGACGCGGTGCTGCGCCCCCGTTTCGGCGGCGCGCTCATCACCCCCGCCGCCCTGCTGAACGGCCACGCCACCCCCGACGACGGCGCCAGGGCCGGCGCGTGGCCGGCCCAGACGCGCGGCAAGATCATGGTCTACGTCATCAGGGGCACCGCCGAGAACGACAGCCTCCCCACCGAGATCGAGTACGCCCGCCACCTGCGCGACCACCCGGCGGACGCCCAGGTGTTCCCCGTGCCCGACAGCGCGTACGGCGCCGCGGACCCGCGCGAGGCCTACGAGCAGGCCCTGCGCCCCTGGTTCGTCGTCTTCGACGGCGCCGCGACCTCCTTCGCCGCCCTCTCCCCCGCCCAGCGCGCCTTCTACGCCCCGTACGTCACCACCGTGACCGGCGCCCACAGCGTCTCCCCCACCCTGGACGCCTACAACCCCACCCCCGAGCAGGCACACGCCCGCGCCAAGCTGCTCGGCTGCCTGGGCGCCACGATCGTCTCCAGCGACTGGCGCGACGTCCCCGCCTGGCAGGGCCCCCACGACCGCGCCGCCTGCTGACCGCCGGCCCGAACGAACCGCCCCTTTCCCCGGTCTCCGCCTCGTATCCGCGTCGACCGGGCGGCGGCCGGGGAAAGGGGCCGGGGCGGTTCAGGTGAAGACGGAGACGCGGGTGCGGTGGTGGCGCGGGGTCTCGATCTCGTCGAGGGCCGCCACCGCGAGGTCCGCGTACGACAGGTGCGCGGACGGGGGGACGGTGTCGTCCCCCACCCGGTAGCGGCCGGTCCTGGCGCCCGCGGCGTCCAGGAGGGCGGGCGGGGTGAGCGTCAGCCAGTCGATCACCGTGTCCGCCGCCCGGAGCCGGTCCAGGCCGGCGGTGTGCGCGAGGGCGAACGGGCGGATCTCGGGCGGGAAGACCGAGGGGTCGTCCATCACCGGGCGCCCGTGGGCGTCCTGGAGGTTGGCGAACAGGCCGATCACGATGAGCCTGGGCACGCCCGCTTCGGCCAGGCCGTGCAGCAGGGCGTCGGCCGCCTTGACGAAGAACTCGGGGTCCAGGTCGGCGAAGCCCTGCTCCGGGCCGGAGAAGGGGCTCACCGCGTGGACGGCGGCGTCGTGGCCGCGCGCGATCGCGGAGATCGCCTTCACGTCGGTGACGTCGCCACGTACGAGGGTGACGCCGTCGGCCACCAGGTCGCCGTACCCGCCTGGTTCGCGGACCGCGGCCGTCACGCGATGCCCGCGCCGCCGCGCCTCGGCCGTGACCGCCCGGCCCGCACGGCCGCCCGCTCCGAAGATGACGATGCCGCCCATGTCGCTCCCGTCCGGCCACGTCCTTCGCGGCCGGAATCTGACGGTATCCGGGAGATACTGGTTACCTCAAAGATACCGGGATAGCCTTCGGCCATGGCCGAGCCCCTGGACCCGCGCATGTTCGACCCCGTCTGCCCGTCCAGCGCCATGCCGATCCAGATCGGCGACAAGTGGACGGCGATGATCGTGCTCTGCCTCGAAGGCGGCCGGCGCCGGTTCAACGAGATCCGCGTGCCGCTGCGCGGCATCACGCCGAAGGTGCTCACCCAGACCCTGCGGGCGATGGAGCGCGACGGCCTCGTGACCCGCACGGCGTACGACGAGAACCCGCCCCGGGTCGAGTACGAGCTGACCGAGCTGGGCCGCAGCCTGCTGACCCTGATCGCCGCCGCCCGCGCCTGGAGCGAGCACCACCTCCCCGCCCTGCTCGAAGCCCGCGAGGCCCATGGGCCGGCCTCTGCCTCCTCGCGCTGGTCGCGGGGGACGGAGAGCGGCTCTCCGCAAGGCCGCGGGCCGAGCTTCCGGTAAGGCACCGGCCACACCGCTCGCCCCTGGCCGGACATGGGTTCATCGCGCCCGGCTCCGTCGTGACACGCGGTGCCCGCCGCCTCGCCGAACGGTGTGGCCGGCGAAACTCCGATGAATGTCAGGCCTGAATGTGATTTGGGCGAGAACATTGCCACATTTCTAAATGATGTTTACTCTATCGTGGAACCTGTTTACCCCGTCGCGATCTCCGTATGGTGACCATTCCCCGGAGAAGAGATATTTTCGAGATCTCTCCGCCGACGCGGGGGGAGAAATGTCCCATTCAACGTTAACGATCGACATATGGAACAACATGATTTCTCGTGGTACCTCGATCAACTCCGGCAGGGTGAAACCCGGGTTGGACTGGACGCTCGCGGCGATGACCTGCGCACTCGTGACTCTTTCGCTGCCGGCGCCCGCCGACGCGAACACCGGGACGGCGCGTGCCGGCGCCCTATATGGCTCATGGCTCGCGGGGCCGCCCGACGACCGCGACAATGACCACGGTCATGGCGGTCACGGTCACGGTCATGACGAATGGCGGAGTTTCTACTTCGACTTCGACAAGAAGCTCTTCACCTGTCGCGGCAAGTGCTGCACCAACATTCGCAAGTGCATCCAGCACACCGGGATGCAGGGACCTCCCGGACCCCCTGGACGACCCGGCCCCATGGGGTTGCGCGGACCGGCGGGAGAGACGGGGCCCGCGGGACCGAGCGGCCCGCCCGGGCCGTCAGGGCCCATAGGTCTGATCGGACCGGCCGGGCCTCGCGGCCTGCCCGGCCCGGCGGGCCCGGCGGGCCCGGCAGGACCGATCGGACTGCGCGGACCGGCGGGACCCATCGGCCTGACCGGACCAGGAGGACCCATCGGGCCCATCGGCCTGACCGGACCCGCCGGACCCGCGGGGCCCATAGGCCTGACCGGACCAGCAGGACCCATCGGACCCATCGGACCCATCGGCCTGACCGGACCCGCCGGACCCGCCGGACCCGCCGGGCCCATCGGCCTTACCGGACCAGCAGGCCCCATCGGACTCACCGGACCCGCCGGCCCAATCGGCCTGACCGGACCGGCGGGACCCATCGGACCCATCGGACCCATCGGCCTGACCGGACCGGCAGGACCCATCGGCCCGACCGGACCCGCCGGACCCGCGGGGCCCATCGGCCTGACCGGACCAGCAGGCCCCACCGGTCTCACCGGACCCGCAGGACCCGCCGGCCCAATCGGCCTGACCGGACCGGCGGGACCCATCGGACCCATCGGCCTGACCGGACCCGCCGGACCCGCCGGACCCGCGGGGCCGATCGGCCTGACCGGACCCGCAGGGCCTGCCGGACCGGCTGGGCCGGCGGGGCCGACCGGGCCGGTCGGACCGGTGGGACCCACCGTGGACGTCAACTCGACGGTCGTCTCGCAGATCATCGCGCCGCAGTTCATCGCGTTCGTCAAGACCGGCCAGACCTACGTGGGGGACTCCCGCACGCCGAACACGCCGCACAACGTGTCCACCGTGCCGGGCTACCCGAGGAACGCGGTCTCCGTGGCGCTGGCTCCGTCGCCGACCGCGCTCAGCACGGTGCTCAACGTGACCGTGTCCACCGACACCCGGGTGTTCCAGGCGGCATGCCTCGTCAACCCGCAGCCAGGGAGCGGCGGAAACCCGGCGTGGCCCGCGAACTGCGGAGCCTTCGTGGAGATCCTCAGCCCCACCGGGACCGCTACCACGACCCGGCGCTGAAGCCCTTCGCCGTGCCCGGAGCGATCCGGGCACGGCGAAGCCCGGGAGCCCGGGACGGCCCTGACGCGAGCGCGCCCTCCGCATGACGCCGTGGCGGGGTTCCGTGATGGGATGTCCAGCGGGAGGTACGGATATGGACTACGTACGGCTGGGCGGCACGGGCATGCGGGTGTCGCGGATCTGCCTCGGCATGATGAGCTACGGCGACCCGTCCTGGCAGGAGTGGGTGCTCGACGAGGAGCGCGGCGAGCCGCTGGTCCGCAGGGCGGCCGACGCGGGGGTGACGTTCTTCGACACCGCCGACGTCTACTCCTCGGGGGTCAGCGAGGAGGTCACCGGCCGGGTGCTGCGGAAGATCTTCCCCAACCGGGAGGACTACGTGCTGGCCACCAAGGTGTTCTTCCCGGTCGGGAAGGCGATCAACGACAGCGGGCTGTCGCGCAAGCACATTCACGCGGCGATCGACGCCTCACTGCGCCGCCTGGGCACCGACTACGTCGACCTGTACCAGATCCACCGGTGGGACGACCACACGCCCATCGAGGAGACCATGGAGGCGCTGCACGACGTCGTGCGCGCCGGCAAGGTGCGCTACCTCGGCGCCTCCACGATGTACGCCTGGCAGTTCGCCAAGGCCCAGCACGTCGCCGAGGTCAACGGCTGGACGAGGTTCGTTTCCATGCAGAACCACTACAACCTCCTGTACCGCGAGGAGGAGCGCGAGATGGTGCCGCTCTGCGTCGACCAGGGGGTCGGGATGATCCCGTGGAGCCCGCTCGCGCGCGGGCTGCTGGCGCGCGCGGGGTCGGCCGACCAGGGGACGACACGCGCCGGCTCCGACTGGCGCATCGAGAACCTGTACGGCGGGCCGAGTGACGCGGCCGTGCTTGAGCGGGTCGCCGAGACCGCCGCCGAGCGCGGCGTCGCGCCGGCGCGGGTCGCGCTGGCCTGGCTGCTCGCCCAGCCGGGGGTCACCGCCCCGATCATCGGCGCCACCAAGGACCGCCACGTGGACGACGCGGTCGCGGCCGCGTCCCTGAGCCTGACCGACAAGGAGCTGGCCTACCTGGCGGAGCCGTACCAGACCAGGCCCATCGCCCACTGAGGGCTCCGCTGGGGGACGGCGTTCGCGGGCCCGCCGTCGAGGGCCGGCCGGGGCCGGTCATGACCAGTGCGCGCACTCCTGGGTCGTGACGGCGTGCCGGCCGGGGGCCGGGTCGAGCGGGCCGGCGTGGTCTCCTCCCGCGTGTGCCGCCCCCGGGTGTGCTGCTCTCGCGGGGCCAGATCGCGCGGGGGCAGATCTCTCGCGGGGCCTCGTCCCGGAGGACTTCATCCCGGATGGCCCAGCCCCGAGGCGGCTTCGTCCTGGAGTGCCGCATCCCGGGGCGCTTCGTCGTGGACGATCCGATCTCTGATGAGCACCGCCCGCCTGGGCTGTTCCGGGACGGCCGGGTCCGGCGCGGCCGGCTCCGGCGGGAGGGATTCGGCCGACAGCAGCATTCCCAGGTAAGGCAGGTGGTAAAGCGCGTACCGCCCGGGAGGGAGGAACGCCTGGGCCACCTCCATCGTCACCGCGAATCTCAGGCCGCCCGTCGACACCCACCAGTGGCGGCCGCCGCCCCGCACCGACACCTCGCCGGTGACCCGCCTGACCGGGGTCGCCGCGCGCAGGGCGGCGACCATCTCGACCATGCGGCTGTTGGCGATCCCCGCCCCCAGGGCGAAGACGGCGATCACCGAGAAGGGGAGTGCGACCCACAGGGTGCCCAGGCTGTCGCTGGCCACCTCCACGTCACCGCCTCGCGTCAGCAGGGCGGCGAGCGCGAACACCACCGGCACCATGAACAGACCGACGCACACCAGCCCGCCCAGCGCCCAGGCGAGCGCGTGAAGCGCCGCACGGCGGACCAGCGACCACCGTTGCCCACGGGTCAGCCGCCCCGCCCGTCCCTCGGCGAGATCGGCCTCGGTACACCCCATCACCGCGTCCGGCGACGACCCCGCCCGGCCCTCCGCCGGACCCGGCTGCGCGCCACCCGTCGCCTCGGCCGGTGACGGTCCTTCCTCGTCGGCTCCCGGCACCCGAGCCGGCGTACGGACCCCGGCGGGGGTGGGCGGGGCGTCCATCGGTTCGGCCGAGAGCAGCAGCGGGCCGGGACCTTTGGCGACCGACTCCAGCCAGTACAGCCGGTAGGTTCCGGGCGGCGGCAGGGCCGGCGCGCCCCGGGGCACGGGGATCGGGTTGGGGCCCACCCGGACTCCGGCCTCATGGTTCGGCTCGGCGACCACCCGGCCGGCGGCGGCGACGATCCGGGCGGCGGTCAGGCCCGCGACCACCCGGCGGCGGCGGCGCCGGTCGACCCAGCGCGGCACGCCGGCGAACAGCGCGGGCGCCAGGAGCATCCACCCCATCACGACCATCATGAAGGCCATCATCCCCAGGGCCCCGGCCGGCCCGCCCTCGACGGCGATCCCGCGGCCCGCCGCGCCCAGCGCCCCGGACCCAGCCATCAGCGCCGCCAGGGCGCCCAGCAGCGCCCACGCCCCGTACGGCTGCCCCACACGAGGGCCGGCGATGAGGGCCCACTGCTCCGGCGTCACGGCGCCCGCGGCGTTGGCCGCGCACGCCCGGGGGTCGGTCCACGACAGCGGCGCGACCCGCGCCTGCGTACGATCACCGCGCCGCATCACGGACCTCTCGTCCATACGGGCCGTCCCGGCCGCCGTTGAGCGCTCGCCTCCATTACAACTCGCCGACGCCGTCCGGGGAACAGGCGATCGTCGCGGGCGGCGGCGTGCCCCGGCGGGCGGGCGGCCTAGGCTTGGCTCATGGGGAGGGCGAACGACGAGGCCGCTGAGGCCCTGCACGAGTACGCCGATCTGTACGCGATGACCGGCGGCGACGCCTTCCGGGTGCGCAGCTACCAGAAGGCCGCCAAGGCGATCGCGGGCCACCCGGAGGACATCGCGCGCGGCGACGTCCGGCAGGTGCCGGGCGTCGGGGAGGCGATCGCCAAGAAGGTCGAGGAGTTCCTCCGGCGCGGCAGCTTCCGGCAGCTCGACGACCTGCGGGCCGAGGTGCCCGAGGGCGTGCGCAGGATGACGCGCGTCGCCTCGCTCGGGCCGAAGAAGGCGTTCTTCCTGTTCCAGCAGCTCGGCATCGCCTCACCCGAGGAGCTGGGCGAGGCGATCCGCCAGGGCAGGCTCGAAGGGCTGCGCGGGTTCGGCGCCAAGACCGAGGAGAACCTGCTCAAGGGCATCGAGCAGCTCCGGTCGTCCGGCGAGCGGGTGCACCTCGGCGTGGCCATGAGCCTGGCCGAGCGGGTCATGGCCTCGCTGCCCGCCGCCGAGCGCATCGCCTACGCCGGGTCGCTGCGCCGCATGAGGGACACCATCGGCGACATCGACATCCTGGCCGTCGGGCCCGAGAGCCTGATGGACGACTTCAAGGCCCAGCCGTACGTCGCCGAGGTCATCGCGAGCGGCGGCCGCAAGACGTCGGTGCGCACCACGCAGGGCCTCCAGGTGGACCTGCGGGTGGTGCCCGAGGCGTCCTGGGGCGCCGCCATGCAGTACTTCACCGGCTCCAAGGAGCACAACGTGCGGCTGCGCGAGATGTGCGTGAAGCGCGGCTGGAAGCTGTCGGAGTACGGGCTGTTCGACGGCGACACCGTGATCGCCGCCCGCACCGAGGAGGACGTCTACACCGCCCTGGGCATGCGGTGGGTTCCGCCGCCGCTGCGGGAGGACACCGGCGAGGTGGAGGCGGCGCTGCGCGGCGAGCTTCCCGGCCTGGTGACGCTCGCCGACCTCAGGGGCGATCTGCACACCCACACCGATCTCACCGACGGCGTCGCCTCCCTGGAGGAGATGGTGGCCGCCGCGGCCGGGCGCGGGTACGCGTACTACGCGGTGACCGACCACGCCCCCAACCTGTTCATGCAGCGCATGACGCTGGACAAGGCGCTGGAGCAGCGCGAGGAGCTGCGCCGCCTCCAGGCGGGCTACCCGGGCATGCGGCTGCTGCACGGCACCGAGCTGAACATCGCGCCCGACGGCACCGTCGACTGGCCGGCGGAGGTGCTCGCGGGGTTCGACGTGTGCGTGGCCTCGGTTCACTCTCACTTCACCCAGTCCCGCGAGGAGATGACCCGCCGGTTCGTCGCCGCCTGCGAGAACCCGCACGTGCACGTCATCGGCCACCCCACCACCCGGAAGATCGGCAAGCGCGCCCCCGTGGACGCCGACTGGGAGGCCGTCTTCGAGGCGGCGGCCCGCACCGGCACCGTCATGGAGATCGACGCCTACCCCGACCGCGCCGACCTCCCCGCCGACCTCGTGCGGATGGCCCGCCACCACGGCGTGAAGTTCTCCATCGACAGCGACGCGCACGCCGTCGGCCACATGGAGAACCTCAGGTACGGCGTCGGCATCGCCCAGCGCGCCTGGCTCACCACCGACGACGTCGTCAACACCTGGCCCCTGGACCGCCTCCTGGACTTCTTCGGGCGATAGGTCCCTGTCGCACGGAAGGCGCGGGGCGCCATGCGGCGCGGCCCCGGGGCCGGGGGGCGCCCCGGGCTCGCGGCCGGTGGTCGGTGGTCCGGGCCGTCCCGCCCGAGCGGGGCGGCGAAGGCGCACGGCTCGGGCGGGCGGGGCTCTGCCCGGGCGAGGAGGATTGTCCCGG
Organism: Sphaerisporangium sp. TRM90804; assembly: GCF_029846175.1. Taxonomy (GTDB): domain Bacteria; phylum Actinomycetota; class Actinomycetes; order Streptosporangiales; family Streptosporangiaceae; genus Sphaerisporangium. The sequence continues at coordinate 324,690 of NZ_JARWAC010000001.1, forward strand.
GCGAGCGAGGAGCCCGGGCCGGACGCAGCAGGATCGTCCGGACCGGGCGGGGGCCCCGGTGGCGGAGGGCCGGGGTCCCCGGGTGGCACTTCTGGGCGCTCCCCCTAGTGGGGCGTGGCCTTCTCGGCGCCGGCCCCGGTGAGGGAGCGGACCTCGATCTCGGCGTACTTGTCGGCCCGGTACTCCTTGCTCGTCACCGTGCCGATGTATCCGGCGAGGAAGCCGAGCGGGATCGAGAGCAGACCCGGGTTCTCCAGCGGGAACCACTGGAAGTCGGCGTCGGGGAACAGCGAGGTCTTCGCGCCGGACACCACCGGGGAGAAGATGACGAGGAACACGGCCGACGTCAGACCGCCGTAGATCGCCGACACCGCGCCCGCGGTGTTGAACCGCTTCCAGAACAGGCTGTACAGGATCGCGGGCAGGTTGCCGGAGGCCGCGACCGCGAAGGCCAGGGCCACCAGGAACGCCACGTTGAGGTTCTGCGCGAAGATGCCCAGAACGATCGAGACCGCGCCGATGGCGAAGGCGGCGATCCTCGCGACCCTGATCTCCTCCTTGTCGGTGGCGGTGCCCCGCCTGAACACGTGGGCGTACAGGTCGTGCGCGAAGCTGGACGAGGACGCCAGCGTGAGCCCGGCGACCACCGCCAGGATCGTCGCGAACGCCACGGCGGCGATGATGGCGAGCAGGATGGTGCCGCCGATGTCGCCGAACACCAGTTGACCGACGCGTTCGGCCAGTTGTGGCGCGGCCGTGTTGCCCGCCGCGTTCTGGGCGGCGATCTCCTCGCTGCCCACCAAGGCGGCGGCGCCGAAGCCCAGCACGAGGGTGAGCAGGTAGAACGTGCCGATGATGCCGATGCCCCAGATGACCGACTTGCGGGCGTCCTTGGCGGTGGGCACGGTGTAGAAGCGGATCAGGATGTGCGGCAGGCCCGCCGTGCCCAGCACCAGGGCCAGGCCCAGGCTGATCAGGTCGAGCTTGCCGGCCAGGCCCTTGGCCTCCACGCCGTACTTCAGGCCCGGCTCCAGGAACGCCTGCCCCTTGCCGCTCTGCTCGGCGGCGGTGCCCAGGAGGGTGGAAAGGTTGAACCCGAAGCGGCCGAGGACGAGCAGCGTGACCAGCGCGGCGCCGGTCATCAGCAGCACGGCCTTGACGATCTGCACCCAGGTGGTGCCCTTCATGCCGCCCACGACCACGTAGACGATCATGAGCAGGCCGACCACCACGATGGTGCCCGCCTTGCCGGCGGACGAGGTGATGCCGAACAGCAGGCCGACCAGCGCGCCGGCGCCGACCATCTGGGCGAGCAGGTAGAAGATGCTCACCACGATGGTGGAGACGCCCGCGGCCGTGCGCACCGGGCGCGGGCTCATGCGGAAGGCGAGCACGTCGGCCATCGTGTACTTGCCGGAGTTGCGCATCAGCTCGGCGACGAGCAGCAGCGCGACCAGCCAGGCGACGAGGAAGCCGATCGAGTAGAGGAACCCGTCGTAACCGGACAGCGCGATGATGCCGGCGATGCCCAGGAACGACGCGGCGGACATGTAGTCGCCGCCGATGGCCATGCCGTTCTGCACGCCGGTGAACGAGCGGCCGCCGGCGTAGTAGTCGGCGGCGTCCTTGGTGTTGCGGCTGGCCCAGAACGTGATGCCCAGGGTCGCGGCCACGAAGACCAGGAACAGGGTGATGGAGAGCGCGTGCTCACCCATTGGACGAGCCCTCCATCTCACCGCGGATCTTGTCCGACAGCGGGTCGAGCCTCTTGGCCGCGTGGCGGGAGTACAGCCACGCGATCAGGAACGTCGACACGAACTGCAGGAGGCCGAAGATCAGCGCAACGTTGATGTTCCCGAAAAGCTTGGTGCCCATGAAGTCACGCGCCCAGCCGGACAGGACCACGTACAGCAGGTACCACGCTAGAAAAGCGACGGTCACCGGAAACGCCCAGTTGCGGTAACGCTTGCGAAGCTCCTGGAATTCGGAACTCGCCTGCACCTGTTCGTAGGCCGATGACTCGTTTTGTCGAGTGGTCACGAGACCTCCCACTTCGTCATCTGGATCACGCCTACCGTAGGAGCGGCCGGGTGCCGCGACGGAGAGGCCGGGGCAGGATTGTCGCCAAGCCGCCGTGACCCATCGGCCACTTGGTCGTCCCATGCGCCGAAAGGCGCGTTCCACGCGATGAGTGGTATGGCCCGCGCGCCCGTCTGGGCTGATCATGGCCGGTCCGGGCCCGATCAGGTGGAGCGGGGGCGCCAGTCGCCGCGGTCGACGTCCAGGGCCTCGGGGGCGTGCAGGCGGACCATCGTGCGGGCGACCCCGCGCGGGACGCGGCCCGGGGTGAGCAGCGAGACGACGATCATCACGGTGAACGAGATGGGCACCGTCCACGCGGCCGGCTGGGCGAGCAGGGCACCCGTCCACCCGCTGTACGGCCCGACGGTGACGACCGCGATGCCGGCCGCGCCGGCGAGGCCGCCGCCGGCGAGCAGGCCGGCCATCGCGCCGGTGGTGGTCAGCCGCCGCCACCAGATGCCGAGCACGAGCAGCGGGCAGAACGACGAGGCGGCCACGGCGAACGCCAGCCCGACGACGTCGGCCACGGCCAGCGTGCGGGCGCCCAGGGAGAGCGCCAGCGGGACCGCCACGGCCAGCAGCGTCGCGACGCGGAACGATTGCACGCCGCCACGCATGATGTCCTGGCCGATCACGCCGGCCACCGACACGGCGAGCCCGGAGGAGGTCGACAGGAACGCGGCGAACGCCCCCGCGGTGACCAGCGCGCTGAGCAGCTCTCCGGCGGTGCCGCCCACCAGGCGGGCCGGCAGGGTGAGCACGACGGCGTCCGTGCGGCCGGTCATCAGCAGCTCGGGCGTGTAGAGGCGGCCCAGCGCGCCGTAGATGCCGGGTAACAGGTAGAAGGCCCCGAGCAGGGCCAGCACGACCAGCGTGGTGCGGCGGGCGGCGCGGCCGTCGGGGTTGGTGTAGAACCGCACCAGCACGTGCGGCAGGCCCATCGTCCCGAGGAACGTGGCCAGGATCAGCGAGTACGTGGCGTAGAGCGGGTGCTCCCTGCCGTTCAGCGGCAGCAGCCACTGGTGGTCGTCCAGCACCGGCAGGTTCTCCACGTGCGGCACCCGCGCGCCCGCCGGGAAGGCGATCGTCGTGTCGTGGGTGATCTCGTGCCTGCCCGGCTGGAGGGTGACGGCCGCGCGGTCCAGCTCACGCCCGTCGACCCGTCCGGTCACCGTGACCCGCACCGGCTCGTCGACGCGCACGGTGACGTCGGTGCCGACCCCGACCGTCACCGGGTCGGTGAACGCCGGAGGCGCGTCGCGCCCGAGCCCCGGCCGCCCGTCGCCGTGCCAGGCGAACAGCAGGAACACCACGGGGACGGCCAGGGCGGTGAGCTTCAGCCAGTACTGGAAGGCCTGGACGAAGGTGATCGACCGCATGCCGCCCGACAGGACGTTGACCGCGACCACCACGGCGACGATCACCCCGCCGGCCCAGGCGGGCGCCCCGGTGGCCGTGCGCAGCACCATGCCGGCGCTCTGGAACTGCGGCATCAGGTAGAGCCAGCCGATCAGCACCACCAGCACGCTCGCCATCCGGCGGACCGCCATCGACTCCAGGCGGGCCTCGGCGAAGTCGGGCAGGGTGTAGGCCCCCGAGCGGCGCAGCGGCGCCGACACCAGCACGAGCAGGACGAGGTACCCGCCGGTCCAGCCCACGGGCAGCCACAGCATGTCGGCGCCGTAGGCGAGGATCAGCCCGGCGATGCCCAGGAAGGACGCCGCCGACAGGTACTCCCCGCCGATCGCCGAGGCGTTCCACAGCGGCGAGACGGTGCGTGAGGCGACGTAGAAGTCGGAGGTGGTGCGCGACAGCCGCAGGCCGAAGGAGCCGATCAGGATGGCCGCCAGCACCACGACGAGGACGGCCCCCAGCTCGACGGCCGTGCTCACCGGGGCCGCGCGATGCTCACTGGCGCTCCACCAGGTCAGCGAAGTGGCGTTCGTTGCGCTCGGCCTGGCGGATGTAGAGCCAGGCGCCCGTGACGAAGGCCGGGTAGACCAGCCCGCCCAGCACGACCCACGGCAGCGGCACGCCGATCAGGCGCAGCTCGCGCAGCTCCGGGACGAGCAGGAACAGCAGCGGGAGGCCGCCCACCACGCAGCCGAGCACCGCGCACACCAGCAGCGCCAGGCGGAACTGGGTGCGCACCAGCGAGCCCATGTACACCTCGCCGAGGCGCGTCTGCTCGTCGATCTCCCGGGTGACCGGGTACCGGGGCCTGCGCGCCGCCGTCGTGCGCGGGCTGGTGACCACCTCGCGCTTGGGCCGCTCCGGCGTCCTGGTCACGCCCGGCCCCCCGGACGTGTGGCCGGGGCAAGCCGTGTGGCTGATGACGGGCATACGGCCGAGGACGGGCGTGTGGCCGAGGACGGGCGCGGGACGACCGGCCCGCACGCCGGCCCGCATGCCGTCCGGCGCGCCGTGCCGGTCATTCGGGGCGGCCCTTCCTGGCACGGCGCACCAGCAGGTCGCGCAGTTCGCGGGTGTGGCGGCGGCTGACGGGGATCTCGGTGTCGCCGATCCGGACGACGCAGCGCCCGGAGTCGATGTGCAGCTCGTCGATGTGCTTGACCGCCACCAGGTGGCTGCGGTGGACGCGCAGGAAGCCGGCGCCGGCCCACCGCTCCTCCAGCGCGGCGAGCGGGATGCGCACCAGGTGGCTGCCGGTGGCCGTGTGCAGGCGGGCGTAGTCGCCCTGGGCCTCCACGTAACGCACGTCGGAGCTGGCCACGAACCGGGTGACCCCGGCCAGCTCGACGGGGATCGTCTCGCCCTCCGGCGCGGCGCGCCCGGCCCCGTCGGCCGCGCCCGAGGCGCCGGGGACGGAGGCGCAGACCCGGCGGACGGCCTCCGCGAGCCGTTCGGGGCGCACCGGCTTCAGCAGGTAGTCCTCGGCCTTGATCTCGAAGGCGTCCACCGCGTGCTCCTCGTAGGCGGTGACGAACACCACCCGGGGCGGGCGGGCGAACTGGGCGAGCAGCCGGCCCAGCACGACGCCGTCCAGGCCGCGCATGCGGATGTCGAGGAACACGGCCTCGACCGGCCTGCCCTCGGCCATGGCCCGGTCGAGCAGCTTGAGCGCCGACGCGCCGTCGCGGGCGGTCGTGACCTCGCCGATGCGCGGGTCGGCGCGGAGGAGGTACGCCAGATCCTCCAACGCCGGCTGCTCGTCATCCACCGCGAGCACGCGCAGGCCGGTCACATCATGTCCATTCGTCCAATCGCCCTCCGGAACCACTAGAGCGTGATGAATCAGACGGGGTCAAGTCAACGGATACCGGCATCGGGCGGATAACTATACGGAGACGCCCGGACGGTACTTGGGCAGGTGGACGCTTATCTTGGTCCCCGCGCCCCTGGCCGTCTCGACCACGAGGCCGTACTCGTCGCCGTACACCTGGCGCAGCCGCTCGTCCACGTTGGCCAGACCGACGCCGCCGGTGCCCGACCTCTCCTCGGCGTCCCCCGACAGGATGGCGCGCAGCCGCTCGGGGTCCATGCCCACCCCGTCGTCCTCCACGCTGATCGCGCACTCGGCCCCGGCGTCCTCGGCGATGATCGTGATGCGGCCCACGCCGTCCTTGCCCTCCAGGCCGTGCCGCACCGCGTTCTCCACCAGGGGCTGCAGGCACAGGAACGGCACGGCGACCGGCAGCACCTCCGGCGCGATGCGCAGCGAGACCCTGAGCTGGTCGCCGAACCTGGCCCGCTCCAGGGTGAGGTAGCGGTCGATGGAGCGCAGCTCCTCGGCCAGGGTGGTGAACTCCCCGTGCCTGCGGAAGGAGTAGCGGGTGAAGTCGGCGAAGTCCAGCAGCAGCTCGCGGGCGCGCTCGGGGTCGGTGCGCACGAAGGAGGCGATGGTCGTCAGCGAGTTGTAGATGAAGTGCGGGGAGATCTGCGCCCGCAGCGCCCGCACCTCGGCCTCCATCAGCAGCGTGCGCGACCGGTCGAGCTCGGCCAGGGCGAGCTGGGAGTCCACCCACCGGGCCACCTCCCCGGTGGCGCGCACCAGCCCCGCCGAGGCGTGGTCGCCGTAGGCCGCCAGGGAGCCCACCACGCGGTCGTCGGTGGTCAGCGGCACCACGATGGCGTACTTGATCGGGCACTCGGGCCGCTCGCACGCGACGGTGTCGGGCCCGAGCACGTGCGTGCGCCCGTCACGCAGCGTCCCGGCCGCGTTGGCGAACGCGCCGCCCGCGTGGTGGTCGCCCGCCCCGTCGTACACCAGCAGCTCCTCCCCGCTGGTGATCGCGATGGCCGGCGACCCGAGCAGGGCGCGCAGATGCCGGGACGCCTTCATCACCCCCGCCGCCGTCAGCCCGGCCCGCAGCGGCGGCCCGGCGAGGGAGGCGGTGTGCAGGGTCTCGAACGTGGCCAGCTCGGCCGGGCTCGTCCCGAGCTCCCGCCGCCCGCGCAGCACCCGCCAGAGCACCACGGCGGGCACCCCGGCCAGCACCAGCAGCAACGGCACGGCCAGAACGGGTTCCACGCCGCCGGAGCCTACCCCCTCGTCCCGGATCGGCCGCAATGACGCCTTCGGCGTTCCCACGGAGGCGCTCACCCGCCGCGACCGGCCGTCGCGCATGCCCCGGCCCCGATTCAGGGCAGGACGACGGTGCCGTGTCGCGTCGGGTTCACCGGGCGACGCCTGAACGAGGCCGTGAACGGCTCACGCCGCTCTCACCTCGACGGGACTCGCCTCAGGCGGGAAGAACGTTCTCCGCGAAAGCGCCCTGCATGTTTCCCGGGGGTTCGAAGACGAAGACGATGTACGTCTCGAAGTATTGGCTCCCCTGACCCGACGCCCGCCCGATGCCGACCTTCGTGCTGCCTTTCCAGACGAGCTGGGTGAAGTGGCCGCTGGCGCCGTTGAACTGGGCCGCCGCGAAGTCGTAGGCGGCGATCTCGTCATACCAGCTCTTGACCGCGTCCGACCCGGCGAGCGCTCCGGAGCCGCCGCCCCAGAAGATGTTCTCGCCCGTGCCCTTGCGCAGATCGGTGTGGCCGGCCTGAAGGTCCTCCTGCTCGGAGCGGGATGTCGCTCGCGCTTGCGCGTAGGCGTTGAGTTCGGGGTCCAGCACGAGCGGCGGCGCGTGGTGCTTGGCCCGGAAGGCGTTCGCCTCGGCGAGCGCTTCGGCCTGGAATTCAGGCGTCGTGGTGTCGGGGAATGCGGGGCGAGTTGCGGGCATGTGAGTCCTTAAACGGCACCATAGGCGCCGGTCTCACCACGATCTGGATGACCGTGGATTTCTCCCCCAATTCTTTACCGCCGCCCCGCGATCGGGCAAGGACCGGTCCAAGCGAGGAAACCTATGGGAAAGCCGAATCGATTCGGCCGGGATCAAAAGAACCGACGTCCCCTCTCGTATTCTTCGTCGGCACGGGGGTATACAAATGCCAACAAATTCCCTCAAAGCAGACACTTTATCCCTTGATGCGCGGGACGCCTTCGCCGCCGGGGCGTGACGAATAAGCCGCACACGCCACAACTCATAGGCGGATCGGCATTCGCGTGATATGGAGATCGGCCGTCGTAGCGGTGCAGTGGGTTCGACGGTTCGGGTTCCTCCGAATCCACCGCCTTCGGCGGTCGGGCCCGGCCACCCCGGTAGGGTTCGTCGGCATGCGCGTGCTGTTCGCCAGTCTTGCCTCGGTCGGTCACGCCTACCCGCTCGTCCCGCTGGCGATCGCCGCGCGGGACGCCGGGCACGAGGTGCACTTCGCCGTGGGCGAGGAGGTGCACGCACCGCTGGCGGCCAACGGCCTGCGGCCCTTCCGCCCGGCGGACACCTTCTACGAGATGTACGCCGAGGACCTGGAGCCGGACCTGGCACGGCTGCGGCCCGACCTCGTCGTGCACGGATGGGGCGTGCCCGGGGCTGCGATCGCCGCGGCCCGTGCCGGGATCCCCGGCCTCTGGCACGGCTTCGGGCGGATGATCCCCGAAGGCATCGGGCTCGAACTGCCCACGCGGATCGCCGAGGCCCCGGGCAGGCCGCACATCGACATCTGCCCGCCTTGCCTGCAGGACAAGGACTTCCTCGCCACCGAGGAGCGGATCGCCCTGCGTCCCGTCCCGTTCTCCGGGCCGGCCACGCTGCCCGCGTGGGGCGACCGGCGCGGCTCGACCCCGCTGATCTACCTGACGCTCGGCACCGCGTTCGGCACCGCCGAGCTGCTCACCACGGCGATCGAAGGGCTGGCGACCCTGGACGCGCACGTGGTGGTCGCCGCGGGCCGGGTGCCCCTGGAGCAGGTCGGCGACGTGCCCGGCAACGTCACCGTCCAGACGTGGGTGGCCCAGGCCGACCTGCTGCCGCACGTCGACGTGGTCGTGCACCACGGCGGCAGCGGCACCACCCTCGGCGCCCTGGCCGCCGGCGTCCCCCAGCTCCTGCTCCCCCAGGGCGCCGACCAGTTCGCCAACACCGACGCCCTCGTCTCCGCCGGCGCCGGCCTGCGCCTCCCCGCCGACGACCTTACCCCCGGCACCATCGCCGCCCACGCCCGAAAGCTCTTCCCCCACCACGGCCCCACCCCCCACCACGACGCGGCCCGCACCATCGCCTGGGAGATAGCCCACATGCCTTCCCCCGCCGAGGTGGCCCGCCAACTCCCCCACCACGCCGACCCCGCCTGACCCGCCGCCCCTGCCGCAGCACGCGGTCTCCCGATTCCCGTCCTCCCCGGCACGAGGCCCACGGCGATCGATCACCTCTCTTGAGGCTCGTACATCACCAAGATCATGGTGCCTTCGGCGCCGCCCCCCGGGCGACACTCGCCTGCCTCCAACCGCTCATCCCGCAACTCGGTGCAGAACCCGGTGACGCCACGGAATCATGGGTGGCTTCGCTGACACACCGCAGGAGAGGGGATATCGAGCTGGAACGCCATTACAAGCGGGTATGCGAGGCATTCGATGACCGGCGGGTCGAGATCGTCGACGGCAGAATCGTGATCAGGGAGGGGGCCAGCCTTGTTCACAATCAGGTGATCTTCCGGCTGCTCCGGCAGATCCTCATCTTCGCCGACGACCGCGGGTGGACCGCGTGCAACGACATCAAGCTCTTCCTCGGCCCGCGGATCGACCGCTACCGGCCCGACCTCACCGTCGTACCGGAGAAGCCTCGCATGTGGGACGCCGAGAACGTATACGGCGAGGACACCCTGTTGGTGGCCGAGGTGGTGTCACCCAGCTCCCGCAGGGACGACCACCTGCTGAAACCGCGCACCTGCGCCCTGGCCGGCGTACCGCTCCACCTCGTGCTCGACCCCCTCGACAGAACCGCCCGCCTGCTCAGCAGCCCCGGTCCTCACGGCTACACCCAGGAGACAGCCGTGGCGTTGGGCGAGTCCCTCATGCTGCCGCAACCATGGGACCTCGAGATCGACACCGGGCGGTTGCTCGACTGACCACCACGGCGTCTTCGGCGCCGCCCCCGGGGCGGCACTCACCCTGCCTGCGCGACGGGCGTCGCCGGATGAGAGAGGGGCGCCCCTGAAAGGCTGCGCCGAAGGCACCATTTTCTGGGGCGGTTTGCTTTCGGGAGGCCTACGCGGCGTCCTTGGCCAGGGCGGCGCGGATCTTGTGGGCGTAGGACTCGGCTTCCTGCTGGTCGTCGTACTTGGTGCGGGGCCAGAAGAAGCCGCGCAGGCCGTCCTTGCGGTTGCGGGGGACGACGTGGGTGTGCAGGTGCGGGACGCTCTGGCTGATCCGGTTGTTGATGGCCACGAAGGTGCCGGCGGCGTCCAGGCCGGTCTCGACGGCGCGGGCCATGGCCTGGACGCGGGTGAAGTACGGGCCCACGGCCTCGGCGGGGAGGTCGGTGAGGGTCTCCGCGTGGGCGCGGGGGACGACGAGGACGTGGCCCTTGAAGACCGGGCGGGTGTCCAGGAAGGCGGTCACCTCGTCGTCGGCGTGGACGATGGTCGCGGGGAGCGAGCCGGCGGCGATCTCGCAGAACAGGCAGGTGGCGTCCGGGGTCACCAGCCGACCTTAGCGGCACCGGGCGGCGGCGCGCCGCCGGGCGGTCACCAGCCGAGCTTCATGGCTCCCGAGAGCAGGGCGCGGGCGATGACCATGCGCTGGACGTCGTTGGTGCCCTCGCCGATGGCCATCAGGGGAGCGTCGCGGTAGAGGCGCTCCACGACGAACTCCTGGGAGTAGCCGTAGCCGCCGTGGACGCGCATGGACTCCATCGTCGCCCGCAGCGCCACCTCGGAGGCGAAGTACTTGGCCATCGCGGCCTCGGCGTTCACCGCGCCGGCCTGGGAGCGGGTGGCGGCCCAGTAGGTGAGCAGGCGGGCCGCCTGGATGTCGGTGGCCATGTCGGCCAGTTTGAGCTGGATCGCCTGGAAGTCGGCGATCGGCCGTCCGAAGGCCTGGCGGTCGCGGGAGTAGTTCAGCGCGGACTCGTAGGCGCACTGGGACACCCCGACCGCGCGGGCCGCGATGTTGACGCGCCCGAGTTCGAGCGCCGACAGCACCTGCTGCATGCCGCGCCCCTCGGTGCCGCCCAGCAGCGCCGAGGCGGGCACCCGGACGGCGTCGAAGACTACCTCGCAGGTCTCGGGGCCCTTGTAGCCGAGCTTGGGCAGGTCGCGGCTGACGGTGAAGCCCGCCGCCGCGTCCACCAGCAGCACCGACATCCCCTTGTGCGGCGGCTCGGCGGCCGAGGTCTTCACCAGCACCGGCAGCGGGTCGGCGTGCCGGGCGTTGGTGATCCACGTCTTGGTGCCGTGGATCACGTACTCGTCGCCGTCCCGGACGGCCCGGGTCTGGATGCCCTGCAGGTCGGTGCCGGCGCCGGGCTCGGTGAGCGCGATGCCGGTGCGGCGGGCGCCGGTGGCCAGGGCGGGCAGGTACGTCTCCCGCTGCTCCTCGGTGCCGTAGCGGGCGATCATCCAGGCGGACAGGGTGTGGGAGCCGAGGATGCCGGCCACGCCCATCCACCCCCGGGCGATCTCCTCGAAGACCAGGGCGAAGGACACGCGGTCGAGGTCGAGGCCGCCGTACCGCTCGGGGATGGTGATGCCGAACAGGCCGAGCCGCCGGAAGCCCTCGACGATCTCCTCGGGGTAGCGCCCCTCGCGCTCCCAGTCGGACGCGACGGGGACGATCTCCCGGTCGACGAACTCGCGCAGCGTCTGACGGAACAGGAGCTGGTCCTCGTTCAGCTCGAAATCCATGGGCGTCCGATCTAGAGGGGGCCGGACCTGGCCTCGGGGAAGTGGTGCTTGTCGTGCGGGGCGTCCCGCTTGTAGACCATGACGGACCTGCGCCACGACATGACCTCGTCGCCGTCCTGGTTGAGCCCGCGCGTGCGGCAGGTGACGATGCCGGCGTAGGGCCGCGACCCGGACTCGCGGGCCGCCAGCACGATCGACTCCGCGTACAGGGTGTCGCCCACGAACACCGGGTGGGTGAGCTTGATCTCGTCCCATCCCAGGTTCATCAGCGCGTTCTGGCTGATGTCGATCACCGACAGGCCGAGGACGATCGCCACCGTCAGGCCGGAGTTGACGATGATCCTGCCGACCGGGGCGCCGGCGGCGTAGTGGGCGTTGAAGTGGTTCTGGTTGGTGTTCATCGTCAGCAGCGTGAACCAGGTGTTGTCGGCCTCGCCGATCGTGCGGCCGAGCGGGTGCCGGTAGACGTCCCCGACGGTGAAGTCCTCGTAGTAGCGCCCGATGCGGGCCTCGTACACGGTCACGTCCCACCCCCTTCCCTCATTGAACACGATCAAGGGCGGGCGGGCCCTCGGGGTGGGCGGGGACGTGCCCGGCAGAAGGCGCAAAGCATGTGCTAAGACGTGACTAGCAGAAGAGCGGGCCAGGGGCAGGGCCCGCGGCACTCCCCAGGGACCGAAGGACGATCTTGACGATGAGCATCGGCGGCGACGCCGCTCCCCTCTCCGCGTACGGCCTCGACGAGCTGCGGGAGCGGCGCAGCGCCAAGTGGCGCCACTACCCGCCGGACGTGCTGCCGCTGTGGGTCGCGGAGATGGACACGCCGCTCGCCGAGCCGATCTCCCGCGCGCTGGGCGAGGCGATCGCGCGCGGGGACACCGGGTATCCGACCCCGGCGGGCCTGCCCGAGGCGTTCGCCGGGTTCGCCGCCCGCCGGTACGGCTGGCAGGCCGACCCGGCGAGCATGCGGCTGGTGCCCGACGTGATGGCCGGGGTCGTGGAGGTGCTGCACCAGGTCACCCGCCCCGGGGACCGGGTCGTGATCAACACCCCGGCGTACCCGCCGTACTTCTACTGGCTGCCGCGCATCGGCCGCGAGGTCGTCCAGAGCCCGCTGGCCCTGACCGCCGACGGCTTCCGGCTCGACCTCGACGCGCTGGAGCGCGACTTCGCCGCCGGGGCCGGGGCGTTCCTGCTGTGCAACCCGCACAACCCCACGGGCCTGGTGTTCTCCGAGGAGGAGCTGCTGGCCGTCGCCGCGCTGGCCGACCGGTACGGGGTCCGGGTGGTGTCGGACGAGATCCACGCGCCGCTGGTCTTCCCGGGCGCCCGCCACGTGCCGTTCGCCGCCCTGGACGCCGAGTCGGCGGCCCGGTCGGTGCTGCTGGTGTCGGCGTCCAAGGCGTGGAACCTGGCCGGGCTGAAGGCCGCGCTCGCGGTGCCGGGCCCGGCCGCCGGGGCCGACGTCGCCGCCATCGACGGCGAGGTCAGCGAGGGTGCCGGCCTGCTCGGAGTGATCGCCTCGGAGGCCGCGTTCGCCGGCGGGGAGCCGTGGCTCGAAGAGCTGATGACCGGGCTCACCGCCAACCGCGACCTGCTGGGCGACCTGCTCGCCGAGCACCTGCCCGCCACCGGTTACCAGCCGCCGCAGGCGACCTACCTGGCCTGGCTGGACTTCCGCGCCCTCGGCATCGGCGACGACCCCGCCGAGTGGTTCCTGCGCCGCGGCGGCGTCGCCCTGTACTCGGGCCTGAAGTTCGGCCCCCCCGGCACCGGCTTCGCCCGCTTCAACTTCGCCACCGCCCCCGAACGGGTGACCGAGGCGATCGAACGCATGGCCGCCTCCTGCGACCGCGACGGCGGCCCCGCGCTCCCCTGACGGTCAGGTGTCTATGAAGGCGGGGGGGACCATCACTCGCAGGCCGTTGGGGATGGTGCGGATTCTCAAGGGGGTGCTGAGGCGGACTTCGCCGTCCACGTCGGCCGACAGGGTGGGTTCGGTTTCCAGGAGCATCTCGCCGCCGGTGACGAAGGGGCCGCCGGCCAGGCTGCGCCAGCGGCCGCTGGTGGCGCGGATCAGGGTCTCGGCCACCAGGCGCAGGCGCTTGCCGGAGCCGAGCTGGTAGGCGACCAGGCGGCGGTTGTCGATGCTGATGTCGCGGGCGATCTGCCAGCCGCCGTGGTAGCGGCCGTTGGCGATGTTGAGCTGGTGGGTCAGCAGCTCGTGGCGGCGGCCGTCGACGGTGATGAAGGCGCGGAACGGCTTGTGCTTGGGCAGGACGGTGAGCGCGGTCAGGGGGTAGGCCGCGCGGCCGAGGGCGCGCTTGAGCCACGGCTTGACGGTGCCGGCCACCTGGACCGAGACGCCGAAGCTGGCGAGGTTGGCGAAGGGGCGGTCGTCGGCCATGCCGAGGTCGATGTCGGCGACCTTGCCCTGGCTGAACACCTTGACCGCCAGGGCCAGGTCGAGCGGCAGGCCGAGGCTCCTGGCGAAGTTGTTGGTGGTGCCCAGGGGCAGCACGCCGAGGGCGACGTCGCGGTGGGCGACGTGCTTGACGGCCTCGCTGAGGCTGCCGTCGCCGCCGCCGACGACCAGGAGGTCGGGCTGAAGGTCGAGCGCCTCGTCGATCACCTGGGGCAGCTTGGAGGGGTCGGTCACCGCGTACGTGCGCAGCGGCCGGAAGCCGTCGGCCTGGAGGAGCCGCAGCGCCTCGAAGTAGCGGTGGCGTCCCCGGCGGGACCTGGTGTTGACCACCAGCACCGCCCTGCGAAGGTCGCGGATCGCCTTCGTGTGCTCCGCCTTGCTCCGCAACTCGCTCACCGATCACCCATCCCCGTCAAAGGTCTAGGGGACATGGTATGAGGTAGCGGAAAGCGTGCGGGACGGGTACGGCGGTGCCGTACCCGTCCCGCGGGTCCTTCGGGTCACCCGGGTGACCCGGAGATCACTTCTTGGGCGGGGTCACGTGGACGATCACGCCGAGGTTGCCGGGAAGCGGCGTCACCAGCTTGATCTTCGTGCCCAGTTGCTTGCCCTCGTCGCCGGGGTTGCCGGTGCCGAGGGTGAAGCCGTTGACCGTCTCGCCGTACAGGTCGGTGGCGGGGCTGCCGTCGGGGTTGACGACCCGCACCGAGTACTGCTGGTTGCCCTTGGACGGCACGACCACCGAGGCGTCGCGGAGCCGGTAGTAGAGGCCGTCCTCACGGCTCTCCAGGCCCGGGTACCACGTCTTGGCGTCCGTGAAGTCCTTCACCGGGTTCTGCGGGGAGAACTGCGTGCAGTACTGGGTGAACGGCGCGCCCTCCAGGCACTCCTTGAAGGCGTACGTCTTGCCGAAGCCGAAGGCCGCGTTGGACGACTGCGGGCGGGACGGGATGTTCTTCGTGACGCTGGGGTCCACCGCGGCCGCCTCGCCGGTGCGGCGCAGCGGGTCGAAGTGGGAGTCCACCAGCAGGAGCTGGCCCTTGGAGCCGGCCGAGGGCAGCGACCAGATGTTCGTGGCCGGGTTGTTGTAGCCGAGCGAGGTGTCGCGCAGCCAGAGGAGCAGGCCGGGGGCGTTGTAGGACAGCTTCTCGACCTTCCAGGCCCCGTCGCGGAGCCAGGTGGTGTCGTAGGTGTACTTCAGGCCCTTGTCGTAGCCGTCGAAGTTGCGCCACTCGGCCAGGTAGTACTGCGCGCTCTTGAGGGAGCCGCTGTGCCGGACCCAGCCCGCACCCGAGGTGTCGGTCCAGGTGCCGCGCGCCGCGGTCCAGCCGGCGTCGCCGGACTCGACGTCGTCGCTCCAGACCGTGGTGGCGCCGCTGGTGACCGAGAAGTCGTCGGCGAACCAGCCGCGCTCGTTGGCGGCGGCGTCGGTGGCGTACCGCAGCCGCAGCTTGACCGAGGCGCCCGCGAACGGCGCCAGGTCGACGTAGTAGTGCTGCCAGCCGCCGGAGTCGCCGGTCAGGCCGTACTTCTTGTTGCCGTAGTCCTGCATGCGGTTGTTGGGGTCGGCGTAGTCGTCGTCGGTGGAGACGAGCGTGCCGTCCTCGCCGTAGACCTTCTGCTCGGACCAGGTGGCGCCGCCGTCGGTCGAGACCTCGACGAAGCCGTAGTCCCAGTCGGCCTCGATCGTGTAGTCGTTCCAGAAGCGGAACTTGGTGTCGGCGCCGGCCGGGACCGCGATGTCGCGGGTGAGCTTGACGTCGGCCCAGTCCTGGTCGTTGCTGGACCACCACACGTTCGCGCCGCTGTGCGGCGTGGTGAGCGTGACGTCCTTGTCGGGCAGGTTGATCCGCAGGCCGTCCTCGGTGAGCTTCGGCGTGCGGGAGGTCTGTCCGATGGTCACGAGCTTGGCCGCGTCACCGGGGTTGAGGACCTTCGGGTTCGCCCAGCCGAGCACCCACTTGTCCCAGATGCCCATGTGGGTGGGCAGCGACTGGAAGATCGGGCCGGAGTGGGAGCCGGTCGACATCAGGTCCCAGAACTCCACGTCGCTGTCGCCGGCGCCCGTGGCGTCGTACAGGTCGGGCAGGCCCAGGTCGTGGCCGTACTCGTGCGCGAAGACGCCGACGCCGGAGTCCTCGGGCTGCACGATGTAGTTGGAGATCTTCACGGTGTTGCCGGGAACGGTGTACCCGCCGGCCACCGCGCTGGAGTGGGCCCAGATCGCGTACGGGCCCTCGGCGCCGCCGCCTCCGGACTTGTCCTCACCCGCGTGCACGAGCACCAGGTGGTCCACCACGCCGTCGGGCTCCAGGACGTTGCCGTCACCGTCGGCGTCGCCGGTGTCCTCAAGGTCGTAGTCGGCCCAGGGGAAGGACGGGTCCTGCGCGGCCAGCACGTTGACGGCGTCGATGGCGAGCTGCCCGGGGCCGCGGGGGTTGTCGGGGTGACCCGACATGTCCTGCGGGGCCGCGCCACACCTGCCGGCGCCGTACCACGCCTCGGAGTGCGGCATCTTCAGCCAGCCGATGGCCGCGCCGTCGACGGTGTAGGCGCCCTTGGACATCTCCTCGTACATGTTCTTCATGGTCGAGCCGGAGATGTCGATGCCGGGCTTGCCGTCGCGCGGGTCCTTCAGGTCCTTGCGGACGCGGGTGGTGATGCCCTCCTTGGAGTAGAGCATCTTGTTGAAGTGGGCGGTGTTGAAGTCCGGCACCCACATCGAGTTGTTGTCCTTGCCGCCGCCCGCCGCGGTGGCCGGATCGGGGATGTTGTTGTGCAGCGGGCCGTTCAGCAGCGTGCCGGGCGGCTCGGTGACACAGACCGAGGTGTCCTCGGTGCTCACCGGACGGTTGAATCCGGAGAAGTCGTCGTTGGCGTTCTCGTTGAACTCCAGCAGCAGGGTGAGCAGCTTCGCCTGCTGGGTGGTCTTCGACTTCTTGTAGATGAAGTCGAAGGGGTTCTTGCCCGTGCGGGCCGCCATACGCTCACGCTTGGTGAGCTCGCGCGCGGCGACCGGATAGCCGAGGCCGAACTTGTGGTCGAACTCCTCGGCGGTGGGGGCCTTGGGACCACGCTTGGCCGCACCGGTGTCCACCTTCTCCTCAGCCTTGGAGGAGGTGTCGCTCTGCGCCCTGGGGGGAGCGTAGTTGATGTAGTAGTCGCTCGCCTTCGGCGTGTACCTGGCCACCGTGGTGTCCCCGGGCGCCGCTGCGCCCGTGACCGCGAGGCCCGCCGCCGCCAGTCCCAGGACCGGAAGCACCGCGACGAGACGCCTGACTCTGCGTGACAACAGGGGTTCCTCCCTCACCCGGGTTCTCCGGGCGACGTCCAGGGGACGTCCGTAATGGAACGCCCCACAATCGGCAAACCGGACGTTAGAGGAAAAAGTAAAGAGTAGGTAAAGGCTACTCAGAGTGTTGCTGAATCGTCATCGAGTCGAGTCGGGTCATCAATCGACAACTCGGCATTTCGGGCGGAAGAACGTACAGTCGCAGGCGTGACCCGTCTCGCCGACCTCGTCGAACAGCTGCCCGACGGACGCGTTCTCACCGATCCGGACGTCGCCGCCTCCTACTCGCGCGACCAGACGTTCCTCGTCCCGGGCAAGCCCCTGGGCGTCGTCGCCGCCGAGACCCGCGACGACGTCGTGACCACCATGCGGTGGGCCACCGAGCACCGGGTGCCGGTGGTGCCCCGGGGAGCCGGCACCGGCCTGGCGGGCGGGGCCACCGCCGTCGACGGCTGCGTCATGCTGTCGCTGGCGCGCATGACCGCCGTCCGCGAGCTGTCGCCCGCCGACGAGATCGCCGTCGTCGAGCCCGGCGTGATCACGGCCGACCTCGACCGCGCCGCCCGCGAGCACGGGCTGATGTACGCCCCCGACCCGTCCTCGTACGAGATCTCCACCATCGGCGGCAACCTCGCCACCAACGCCGGCGGGCTGCGGTGCGTCAAGTACGGCGTGACCCGCGACTCGACGCTCGGCCTGGAGGTCGTGCTCGCCGACGGCCGGGTGCTGAGGACCGGGCGCCGCACCATGAAGGGCGTGACCGGCTACGACCTCACCGGCCTGTTCGTCGGGTCGGAGGGCACGCTGGGCGTCATCACCTCGGCGACCCTTCGGCTGCGCCGGGCTCCGGCGGTGCCGCCGGCCACCGTCGCCGCGGAGTTCCCGTCCCTGCGGGCGGCCGGGGACGCCGTCGCGGCGATCATCGCCTCCGGGTGCCAGCCGTCGCTGCTGGAGCTGATGGACCGCAACACGCTCAAGGCGATCGACGACTGGAAGAACATCGGGCTGGAGCCCGGGGTGCAGGCCATGCTCATCGGGCAGGCCGAGGGGAGCCTGCCCGGCAACGCCGAGGCCATGGCGCGGCTGTGCGAGCAGAACGGGGCGAGCTTCGTCGCGGTGTCCACCAGCCCCGAGGAGACCGAGGAGCTGATCGGCATCCGGCGGCTGGCGTACAACGCCAAGGAGCGGCTGGGCGCGTGCCTGGTCGAGGACGTCTGCGTGCCCCGCTCGGCGCTGCCCGACATGATCAGCGCGGTGGAGGCGGCGGCCGTCCGGCACGACACCCTGATCTGCACGGTGGCGCACGCGGGGGACGGCAACCTGCACCCGGTGTTCGTCTTCGACCGCGGCCTGCCCGAGCCGCCGCCGAACGTCTGGGCGGCGGCCGACGAGGTGTTCCGCGCGGCGCTCGCCCTGGGCGGCACGCTGACCGGCGAGCACGGCGTCGGCGTGCTCAAGCGCCGCTGGCTCGACCTGGAGTCCGGCCCCCTGGTGGACGAGGTCCAGCGCGGCATCAAGCAGGTCTTCGACCCGCTGGGCATCCTCAACCCCGGCAAGGCGATCTGACCCCCCGCACGGGTGGCCGGGTGACTCGTGTGGCCTGCGGCATCGGGTATCCCACTGATAGCGTTCATGCACACAAGTCGTGCTATGTCAGGTAATCGCGGGCTCATCGGAGGGTCGCAGTGACGCAGGCTCTCATCGATGACGACCCACGCCGCCTGGGCGTCTTCGAGGTGCTCGGACGGCTGGGCGAGGGAGCCCAGGGCGTCGTGTACCTCGGACGCTCCCCCGCGGGCGAGCCGGTCGCGATCAAGCTGCTGCACGCGCGCCTGTCCGCCGACGCCGACGCGCGCGCCCGCTTCCTGCTGGAGGTGTCGGTCGCCCAGCGGGTGGCGCGGTTCTGCACCGCCTCGGTGCTGCACGCCGACCTGGTGGGCAACCAGCCGTTCATCGTCAGCGAGTACGTGCCCGGGCCCTCGCTGCGCGAACTGGTCGACCGGGAGGGCCCGCGCCGCGGCGCCGCCCTCGACCGGCTCGCGGTGAGCACGGCGACCGCGCTGGCGGCGATCCACCGGGCGGGCATCCTGCACCGCGACTTCAAGCCGGCCAACGTCCTGATGGGCCCCGAGGGCCCGGTCGTGATCGACTTCGGCATCGCCAGGGCGCTGGACACGCCGGGCGCCACCGTCACGGGCGACACCCTGGGCACCCCCTCCTACCTGGCGCCCGAGCAGCTCTCCGGAGCGCAGGCGACGGCGGCGGTCGACGTGTTCGCCTGGGGCGTCACCATGGTCTTCGCCGCCACGGGCACCCCCGCGTTCGGGGCCGACTCCATCCCGGCGGTGATCAACCGCATCCTCAACGGGGAGCCCGACCTGCGCGTGCTGGAGGGCGGCCTGCGCGAGGTGGTGGCCGCGAGCCTGGCCAAGGACCCCGCGGCCCGGCCCTCCGCCGACGACCTGGCCGCCCACCTGCTGGGCCACCGCGCCGTCCCCGGCCCGCCGCCGCACCCGCCCGTCCCGGGCGCGGCCCCGGCGGCGCCGGGCGTCGCCCTGGCCGGTTCCGCCGCGACCGCGCCCGGCGGCGCCGGCGCCTCGCACGCGACCGGCCATCGCCGGCGGGGCGCGCGGCGCGAGCCGCCGGCGTGGCGGGCCGCCGCGATCCCGGTGGCCGCGGCGGTCGCGGCAGCCCTGGTGACCGGCGGGGTGCTGGTGTACACCCGCACGATGGCGCCGGCCGCCGTCCCGTCGGTCGCCGGCACGGCCAGCGTCGGGCCCCGGGCCGTCCCGCCCGCCGAGCAACCGGCCGGGCTGGTGACCTCGCCCTCCCCCACGCCGTCGCGGCCCAAGAAGACCAGGAGCGCCGCGCCCCGCAGGACGGCGTCCCCCACGGCCCCGCGCCCCACCGCGTCCCGCACTCCCGCGCGCACCGCCACGCCGAAGGCGACGCCGACGCCCCGACCCACCACCTCGCCCTCCCCGAAGCCGTCCCCCACCGCGACGCCCACCAAGAAGCCGACCGCGACGCCCAAGCCGACGGCCTCGGCCAAGCCGAACCCGTACACGGCGGCCCAGGTGTGCGGGAGCGGCTACAAGCCGGTCGACTCGCACTCGCTGGGCGGCCGGGCGACCGTGCACCTGATGTACAACGCCTCCGCGGGCCAGAACTGCGTGGTGACGCTCGCGCGGACGGTCGCCCCGCAGAAGGTCAAGATGAGCGCGGTGCTCCAGGTCAAGGGCGGTAAGACCGGTGGCGACACCGGTAGCTTCACCGCCTATGCCGGCCCCGTCCGGCTGCCCGCCAAGAAGGTCTGCGTGATCTGGGGCGGCTCCCACGGCGCCACCTCGTGGAAGAGCGGCTGGTCGCACTGCGGCTGACGTGCGCGCCCCGCACGCCCGGCGCCGCCGGGGTCTTCGCGCCCCGCCCGGCGGGGAAGGTCACCTACCCGGGGACGAGCGCGGCCGGCCGCGTTCCCGCCGCCGCCCCCCGGCCCGGGGCGCCGGGACGATGTACTACCTTCTGCCCCACGGCCACCGGCACCAGGGGGAGTGAGACGTGATCGACAGCAGGCTCGATCCCGCGAGCGCCGACCACCGGGCGAGACGGGCCGCCATGCTCGCGAAGCTGGCCGAGCTCGACGCCGAGCACGCCAAGGCGGTCGCCGGCGGCGGCCCCAAGTACGCCGACCGGCACCACCGGCGCGGCAAGCTGCTGGCCAGGGAACGCGTCGAGCTGCTCGTGGACCCCGACTCGCCGTTCCTGGAGCTGTCGCCGCTGGCCGCCTGGGGCACCGACTTCCCGGTCGGCGCCAGCGTGATCACCGGCATCGGGGTGATCGAGGGCGTCGAATGCGTGATCACCGCCAACGACCCGACGGTGCGCGGCGGGTCGTCCAACCCCTGGACGCTGCGCAAGACGCTGCGCGCGGCCGACATCGCGCTGGAGAACCGGCTGCCGCTGGTCAACCTGGTGGAGTCGGGCGGGGCCGACCTGCCCACCCAGAAGGAGATCTTCATCCCCGGCGGCAGGGTGTTCCGCGACCTGACCCGGCTGTCGGCGGCCGGGATCCCGACCGTCGCCCTGGTGTTCGGCAACTCCACGGCCGGCGGCGCGTACGTCCCGGGCATGAGCGACCACGTGGTCATGGTGCGGGAACGCGCCAAGGTGTTCCTGGGCGGCCCGCCGCTGGTCAAGATGGCCACCGGCGAGGAGTCCGACGACGAGTCGCTCGGCGGGGCCGAGATGCACGCCCGCGTCTCGGGGCTGGCCGACCACCTGGCCGCCGACGAGCACGACGCCCTGCGCATCGGCCGGCGCGTCGTCCGCGGCCTCAACCGGCGCAAGCCCGACCCCTACCGGGCCGTTCCCGCGCACGCCGTGCGGCCCCCGCTGTACGACGAGGAGGAGCTGCTGGGCATCGTCCCGGAGGACCTCAAGATCCCGTTCGACCCGCGCGAGGTGATCGCCCGCATCGCCGACGGCAGCGAGTTCGACGAGTTCAAGCCCCTGTACGGCGGCAGCCTGGTCACCGGGTGGGCCACGCTGCACGGGTATCCCGTCGGCGTGCTGGCCAACGCGCGCGGGGTGCTGTTCAGCGAGGAGGCGCAGAAGGCGGCGCAGTTCATCCAGCTCGCCGGCCAGGCGCGCACGCCTCTGGTCTTCCTGCAGAACACCACCGGCTACATGGTCGGCAAGGAGTACGAGCAGGGCGGCATCATCAAACACGGCGCCATGATGATCAACGCGGTGTCCAACTCCACCGTGCCGCACCTGACCGTCGTCATGGGCGCCTCCTACGGCGCGGGGAACTACGGCATGTGCGGGCGGGCGTACGGGCCGCGCTTCCTGTTCACCTGGCCCAGCGCCAAATCGGCGGTCATGGGCCCCGCGCAGCTCGCGGGCGTGCTGTCCATCGTCGGGCGCGCCTCGGCGCAGGCCCGCGGCCAGGTGTACGACGAGGAGGGCGACGCCGCCATGCGGCAGCTGGTCGAGGCCCAGATCGAGTCCGAGTCGCTGCCGTTCTTCCTGTCCGGGCGGCTGTACGACGACGGGGTGATCGACCCGCGCGACACGCGCACCG
Source organism: Sphaerisporangium sp. TRM90804 (assembly GCF_029846175.1). Lineage (GTDB taxonomy): Bacteria > Actinomycetota > Actinomycetes > Streptosporangiales > Streptosporangiaceae > Sphaerisporangium. The sequence goes on from NZ_JARWAC010000001.1 coordinate 346,764, forward strand.
TCCTCGGCCTGTGCCTGTCGGCGATCGGCAACGCCCCCGACCCCGGGCCGGGCGGCTACGGCGTCTTCCGGATGTGAGGCCGATGATCACGAGACTGCTGGTGGCCAACCGCGGCGAGATCGCGCGCCGCGTCTTGCGCACCTGCCGCGACCTCGGCGTGGAGACGGTGGCGGTCTACTCCGACGCCGACGCCTCCTCGCCGCACGCCGCCGAGGCCGACCACGCCGTGCGGCTGCCCGGCGACCGGCCGGCCGACACCTATCTGGACGCGGCCGCGATCGTGGCGGCGGCCCGCGCGGCGGGGGCGGACGCCGTCCACCCCGGGTACGGGTTCCTTTCGGAGAACGCGGCCTTCGCGCGCGCCGTCCTGGACGCCGGGCTCACGTGGGTCGGCCCGAGCCCCGCGGCCATCGCGGCGATGGGCTCCAAGGTGGAGGCCAAGCGGCTGATGGCCGCCGCCGGGGTCCCGGTGCTGGCCACGATCGCCTGGGACGCCGCAGGGCCGGCCGCGCCGGCGTCCCCGGACGGGCTCATGTTCCCGGTGCTGGTCAAGGCGTCGGCGGGCGGGGGCGGGCGCGGCATGCGCGTCGTGCGGGACGCCGCCGAGCTGGGGCCGGCCGTCGAGACGGCGCGCCGGGAGGCGCTGGCGGCGTTCGGCGACGGCACGGTGTTCGCCGAGCCGCTCCTGGAGGACGCCCGGCACGTCGAGGTGCAGGTGCTCGCCGACGCGCACGGCACGGTCTGGACGCTGGGCGAGCGCGAGTGCTCCATCCAGCGCCGCCACCAGAAGGTGCTGGAGGAGACGCCGTCCCCCGGCGTCACCGCCGCCACACGCGAGGCGCTGTGCCGGGCGGCGGTCCGGGCCGCGGCGGCGATCGGCTACGTGGGGGCCGGGACGGTGGAGTTCCTCGTCAAGGGCGACACGGTGGCGTTCCTTGAGATGAACACACGCCTCCAGGTGGAGCACCCGGTGACCGAGTGCGTGTTCGGGCTCGACCTCGTCCGCCTGCAGTTGGAGATCGCCGAGGGCGCGCGCCTGCCGGCCGAGCCGCCGGCGCCGTCGGGCCACGCCATCGAGGTGCGGCTGTACGCCGAGGACCCGGCCCTCGACTGGCGCCCGCAGAACGGCACCCTGCACCGGTTCGAGGTCCCCGGGGTGGACGACCGGTTCGGCGCCCCAGAGCCCGGAGCCCTCCGGGGCGGGTACGGGCTGCGGCTGGATTCCGGGGTGGAGTCGGGCTCGGAGATCGGGGTGCACTACGACCCGATGCTGGCCAAGGTGGTCGCGTGGGGGCCCGACCGCGCCGGGACGGCGCGGCGGCTGGCCTCCGCCCTGGCCCGCGCCCGCGTCCACGGCGTCACCACCAACCGCGACCTGCTGGTGGCCGTCCTGCGGCACCCGGAGTTCCTCGCCGGCGGCACCGACACCGGCTTCCTCGGCCGGCACGACCTGACCGCCGAGATGGGCGGCCCCGCCGCCGCGGTGTCGGCGCTGGCCGCCGCGGTCGCCGTCGCGGCGGCCAACCGGGAGGCCGCGACGGTGCTGGGCGGGCTGCCCAGCGGGTGGCGCAACGTGCCGTCCGAGCCGCGCCGCACAGCGTTCCAGGGGCCCGGGGGGCGCGTCGAGGTCGCCTACCGGTTCACCCGCGACGGGCTGGTCGCCGAGGGCTTCGACGGCGTCCGCCTGGTGTCCGGGGGCCCCGGCGAGGTCGTGCTGGAGGTGGACGGGGTGACCCGCCGGTTCGCCGTCGCCCGTTACGGCGACCTGCTGCACGTGGACTCGCCCCTGGGCTCGGTCGGGCTGGAGCTGCTCCCTCGGCTGCCGGAGCCGGTGGTCGCGGTCGCCCCCGGGTCCCTGCTGGCGCCCATGCCGGGTACCGTTCTGCGCGTCGACGTCACACCCGGGGCGGCCGTCGCCGCCGGGCAGCCGATCCTCACCCTGGAGGCGATGAAGATGGAGCATCAGATCTCCGCGCCGGCCGCGGGAGTCGTCTCCGCGCTCAACGTGGGCCCGGGCCGCCAGGTCGAGGCGGGGGCCGTCCTCGCCGTCATCGAGGAGCAGGGATGACCACGCTGGTTCACCGCGAGGTGGGCGGCGGGATCGCCACGATCACGCTGGACTCCCCCGCCAACCGGAACGCGCTGTCGGTGCGCCTGCTCGGCGACCTGGAGCGCGAGCTCGTCCACGCCATCGGCGACGACGGCGTCCGGGTGATCGTGCTGACCGGCACCGGGCCGGTGTTCTGCTCCGGCGCCGACCTCAAGGAGCAGGCCCCCGCGCGGCCCGCCCACGACGCCCCGGTGACCGCCTCCTTCCCGGAGATCATGTCGCTGATCTGGGAGAGCCCCAAGCCGGTGATCTGCCGGCTGAACGGCACCGCCCGGGCCGGCGGCCTGGGCCTGGTGGCCGCGTGCGACTTCGCCGTCGCGCCCGACTCGGCGACGTTCGCGTTCAGCGAGGTGCGGGTGGGCGTCGTCCCGGCGATGATCTCGGTGACCGTGCTGCGACGCCTCGACCAGCGCGCCGCCTCCGAGTATCTCCTCACCGGCGAGGTGTTCGGCGCCGCCCGCGCCGCCGAGATCGGCCTGCTGAACCGTGCGGTGCCGGCCGGGGAGCTCGACGCGGCCGTGGCGCACTACGCGCGGATGCTGCTGCTGGGCGGCCCGGAGGCTTTGGCGATCACCAAGCGGCTGGTGCGCACCGTGCCCGGCCTGCCGGTAGACGAGGGCATGCGGCAGATGGCGCGCCTGTCGGCCGAGCGCTTCACCTCGCCCGAGGGCCAGGAGGGCCTGCGCGCCTTCATGGAGAAGCGCCCCGCCGCCTGGGTCCCCGCGCCCGGGGAGGCCGCGCCGGAAGCCGTTCGCGGGGTCCCCGCGCCCGAGCCGGCGCCCGGGGACGCCGCAACCCGGCCGAAGCCCGGGGGCGGCGGCTCGTGACCGCGCCGACCGGTGACGCGCCGTTGCGCGTCGCCAACTGCAGCGGGTTCTACGGCGACCGGCTGTCGGCGGCCAGGGAGATGGTCGAGGGCGGGCCGATCGACGTGCTCACCGGCGACTGGCTGGCCGAGCTGACCATGCTGATCCTCGCGGGCGCCCGCGCCAAGGGCCGTCCCGGGTACGCCGGCACGTTCCTGACCCAGATGGAGCAGGTCCTGGGCACGTGCCTCGATCGCGGCGTCAAGATCGTGTCCAACGCGGGCGGGCTCGACCCCGCCGGGTGCGCGCGGGCCGTGTCCGAGCTGGCCGGCAGGCTCGGGCTCACGGCCCGGGTGGCGCACGTGAGCGGGGACGACCTCACCGGGCGCGACCTCGGCGGCGCGGTGAACCTGGACACCGGCGAGCGGCTGACGGCCGCGCCGCTGACCGCCAACGCCTACCTGGGCGGGCTGCCCATCGCCGTCGCGCTGGAGGCAGGCGCCGACGTGGTGGTGACCGGCAGGGTCACCGACGCCGCGCTGGTGACCGGGCCGGGCATGTGGCGGTTCGGCTGGCGTCCCGGGGACCCGGCCCACCTGGACGCCCTGGCCGGGTCGGTGGTCGCCGGGCACGTCATCGAGTGCGGCTGCCAGGCGACGGGCGGCAACTACGCGTTCTTCGGCGAGGTCCCCGACCTGCCGCACTGCGGGTTCCCGATCGCCGAGCTGCACGCCGACGGCTCCAGCGTGATCACCAAGCATCCGGGCACGGGCGGGCTGGTGTCCGTCGGCACGGTGACCGCGCAGCTGCTGTACGAGATCGGCTCGCCCCGGTACCTGGGGCCGGACGTCACCGCGCGCTTCGACACGATCCGGCTGGCCCAGCAGGGCCCCGACCGCGTCGCGATCACCGGCGTCAGGGGCGAGCCGCCGCCGGAGACCCTCAAGGTCGCCCTCAACCACCTCGGCGGCTACCGCAACACCATGACGCTCGTGCTGACCGGCCTGGACATCGAGGCCAAGGCCCGCCTCGCCGAGGAGGCCGTCTTCGCCCGCGTCCCCCGCGAGGCGTTCGACCAGGTCCACACCGAGCTGGTCGGCACCGGCCCCGGCGCCGCGCTGCTCCGCCTGACCGTCATGGACGCCGACCGCCGCAGGGCCGGGCGGGCCTTCTCCTCCGCCGTCGTCGAGACGGGCCTGGCCGCCTACCCCGGCTTCTACGCCCTGTCTCCCCCGGGTGACGCCTCCCCCTACGGCGTCTACTGGCCCACGACCGTCCCCGCGAGCGACGTCGAGCCCCAGGTCTGGCTGAACGACACCCTGCACTGGCAAGCCCCCACGCCGGCGCCCCGGCCCGCTGACCCTGCGGGAGCCGTCCAGCCCGCCACCCCGGACGCCTCCGTCCCGTCGGGGTCGCCCGGCCCGCCCACCACGCCGCCCGACACCGTCCCAGCCGGGACGGTCACGCCCGACGCCGCCCCGGACGGGACGGCCACGCCGCCGCCCGCCGACTGGGCGGTCACGCGGGAGGTCCCGCTGGGGCTGATCGCGGGAGCCAGATCGGGCGACAAGGGCGGCGACGCCAACCTCGGCGTCTGGGTCCGTACCGAGGAGCAGTACGCCTGGCTGGAACGGTTCCTCACCACCGACCGCCTCGCGGCCCTCCTCCCCGACACCGCCCCACTCACCGTCGAGCGCCACGCCCTGCCCAACCTGCGCGCCCTCAACTTCGTCGTGCACGCCCTCCTGGGCAGAGGCGTCGCCGCCAGCCCTCGCATGGACGCCCAGGCCAAGGCCCTCGGCGAGGAACTACGCGCCCGCCCCGTCCCCATCCCCGTCACCCTGCTCGCCGACGTGGCGGGAGCCTGAGCGTCGCGAGCGCGGACCGCCGCCGGGAACCCACCCGAGCAACCGGACGGGCGCGGGTTAAACGGGTGGACATTCCGGGTGGGCTTTAGCAGGCTCGCGCAGCATGACACGAACCGATGTGCCCGAGACCTGGGACGAGCGGGCCATGCTGGCGACGTTTCTCGACTACGCGCGGGCGACCGCTCACACCAAGTGTGAGGGGTTGTCGGACGAGGACGCCAGGAAGGCTCCGTTGCCGGGGTCTCCGCTGATGACCGTCAGCGGGCTGATCAACCATCTGCGGTGGGTGGAGTACTCGTGGTTCCAGGTGCAGTTCCTCGGCGAGGAGGATCTGGGACCGTGGACGGACGAGGATCCCGACCGCGAGATGCGGATCGCCGTCGACGTGCCGCTGGCCACGCTGCTGCGGGAGTACGAGGAGCAGTGCGCCCGGTACCGCGAGCTGGTGGCGGCGAACGACCTGGACACGCCGGCCAAGCGGACGATCAGGGACGGCCGGCACGTGACGATGCGCTGGATCGTCATGCACCTCATCGAGGAGACCGCCCGGCACAACGGCCACATCGACATCCTGCGCGAGATGGCCGACGGCGTGACAGGTAGCTGACCGCGCGCCCCGACGCGATGTCAGACGAGAATAATGCTCTACAATTGCGCGCAATTGCCGCCATAAGCAGTATTTCGGGGGAAGGACGGCCATGCGTTTGCGGTTCCTCGGCTCGACGTCCGAAGCAGGGGCGTGCCCATCGCTGTACGAGACCGACCGCGGCACGATCGTCGTGCAGGGGCTCGCGCTGACCGACCCCGACGCCCTGGCGGGCCTGCGGCACCTGCTCGACGGGGAGTCGGCGGTGGAGGTGCCGCGCGAGCTGCTCACCGAGATCGCCCGCAGGGTGCTTCCCACTTCCGACCTGGGGCGACACTTGGCTGATCACGATTAGGGAGATCCCTATGGCATGATCGCGCACTCCCGTCTACCCTCATGCGAGTCCGGGTGGCCCCAGCGGAGGTGTGCGTGAGCGGCTTTCAGCAGGGGCGAATCGACCTCGGCGCCCGGCTGCGGCAGCTCCGTGAGAACGCCCAGTTGTCCGGCAAGGATCTGGCCGCGCTCCTGGGCTGGCAGGCGTCCAAGGTGTCGCGCATCGAGAACGCCCGGCAGAGCGCGACCGAGGACGACGTCGTGGTGTGGTGCCAGGCGGTGTTCGCCGGCCCGGAGGTCGTGGACGAGCTTCTCTCCCGCGCGATCGCGCTGCTGGAGCGCCAGGACTCCTGGCGCCAGCGGCACAAGAGCGGGCTGGCCGCGCTCCAGGAGGACGTCCGCGACCTGGAGTCGCGCACCAAGCTGTTCCGCGTCTTCGAGCCGGGCGTGGTGATCGGCCTGCTGCAGACCGCCGAGTACGCCCGCCACATCTTCACCAAGGTGCGCCGCGTCTACGGCGCGGACGACGACGTCGACGCCGCCATCCAGGTGCGCATGCGCAGGCAGGAGATCCTCTACGACCAGGCCAGGCGGTTCCGCTTCCTGCTTCCCGAGGCGGTGCTGCGCTACCGGCTCGCGCCGGACGACGTGATGCGCGGCCAGCTCGACCGCCTTCTGGCGGTCACGACGCTGCCCAACGTGGAGTTCGGCGTGATCCCGTTCACGGCGCAGCTGCCGTCCGCGCTGCTCAACGGCTTCTGGATCTACAACGACAGCATGGTGGGCGTGGCCACCCGCACCAAGGACCTGGTGCTGCGCGACCCCGAGGACGTCGCGTTCTACGCGAGCGCGTTCGAGGACCTTTGTGACGTGGCGGTCTTCGGCGACCAGGCGCGCGAGGTAATCGTGCGCGTCCTGGTCGCCTTCGCGAAACAATCCGCACTTTAAGCCCACAATTGCTTGCCCCTTTCGCCGTGATCATGCAATCCTTTTGCTCTCATAAGCGAAGCTGGAGGTGGGCCTCATGGTGGACACGATGTCCTGCCTGGAGCGCTTCGCCTCCGCGGCCCGCACCCACATGGACCTTTCGGTGCAGGTCCTCGGCGGCACGCCGGCCTGCGTCCGGGCCCGCAACCGCTTCAGCGACACGCTGAAGGAAGTCGTCACCATCACCCCCGAAGGCGCCTTCATCACCTCGTGGGGCTACCGCCTGGGCACCGCCGACAACGTCGACAACGCCGCCGCCCGCCTGGCGTACCTGCTCGCCGCGATGCCCTCCTGAACGACCCCCGGCCGCCCGCGTCCGGCCACCACCCCGAGACGTTCGCGTCCGGCCACGCCCCCAGGACGCCCGACGCCGACGCGCCCGACCTCGATACGCCCGACGACGGGACACCGCCGCGGTCGCACGCGGCTAAAGTGAGCCGGTGCTCATGATGTGGATCGGCGAGTCACCGCTGTCACCGCTGCCGCCGACGGCGGGACGGACGCGCGCATGACCTCGTCGGAGCCGACGGCGATGCGGGCCGACGCCCGGCGCAACCGGGCGCGCATCCTGGAGGCCGCCGCCGCGGTCTTCGCCGAGCACGGGCCCTCGGCGTCCACCGAGGAGGTCGCCGCCCGGGCCGGGGTGGCGATCGGCACGGTGTTCCGCCACTTCCCCACCAAGGGCGACCTGCTGGCCGCCATCATGAAAGACCTGCTCGCGCGGCTGACGGCCGAGGCCGAGACGCTGGCGAAGGACGGCGACCCGGCGACGGCGCTGTTCGCGTTCTTCGAGCGGATGGTGCGGGAGGCCGCCGACAAGCGCACCGTCGCCGGCGCGCTGTCGGACGGCGGCGGCGAGTTCGGCGTCGCCGCGCCCGTCCAGGCGCTCGGCGAGCCGATCGGCGCGCTGCTGGCGGGCGCCCAGCGGGCGGGCGCCGTGCGCGAGGACGTGCGTCTGGACGAGGTGCTGGCCCTGCTCACCGGCCTGTGCCAGGGCGCCCTGCACGCCGGCTGGGACACCGGCCTGCGCGGGCGCACGCTGGCCATCGTCTTCGCCGGGCTGCGCCCGTAGGACGTCGCCGGACGTGGGCCTAGCCGGCCGCGGGAAAGGCGGAGCGGGGCAGGCCGACCTCGTGGGAGGCGGCGACGCGGGCGTGTTCCAGCAGGCGCGCGCGGGACAGCACCAACGGGTGCAGGGTGTAGCGGATGATCAGGCCGTCGAGCATGCCGTCGAGGCGTTCGGCGGCGCCGCGGGGGTCGTCGCAGGTGAACTCGCCGGTGTCCACCCCGGCCTGGATGGCCTGCTCGACCGCGCCGATCCACGCGGTCTCCAGCTCCAGCAGGATCTTCTGGACGACCGCCTCGCGCAGCCCGGCGGCGAAGGCGTCGATCCACAGGATCCAGCTCTGGTCGGTGCGCGACCTCGGGATGTAGTACCGCAGGACGCGGTCGAGGCGCTCGACGGCCGGGCCGGAGCCGCGCACCAGCTCGCCGAGGCGGGTGACCTCGTCGTCGATGGTGACGCGGAGCATCGCGGTGATCAGGTCGTCCTTGGTGGCGAAGTGATAGTGGATCAGCCCGCCGCTGACGTTGGTCGCCTTGGCGATGTCGGCGACCCTGGTGCTGGAGATGCCGCGTTCGAGCACCACGCGCCGGGCCGCGTCCAGCAGCTCCGCCCGGCGCTGGTCGGCCTGGTCGGCACGGCTTCCGCGAGCCCCCTCCGCACTGCGCACGGCGGGAATCCTACCGGAGCGCCGGTCTGGCCCCGCCGCCTCTTCTCCGTCACCCCTGCCCACGCCCCCGGGCCCTGCGAGCCGGTCGCCGCGGTCGCCGGAGACGGCCGGGGAGGGCGGCGTCACTTGCCGAGGGCGCCCTGGAGGTCCATGACGTGGTCCTGCGTCTGCTGGAGCAGCGGCCGCAGCGCCTCGGCGACGTCGGGCAGGCCCAGCTCGTTCGCCTGGGCGACCCGCTCGCGGTAGCGCTCCAGCTGGGTGGTCTCCAGGTCGAGGTCCAGCGCGAGCGCCTCCGCCCCGTCCGGCACGTTGGGGATCTCCGGAACCGTCACCGTCGGCACGCCGCCGAGGAAGGCGATCTGCTCGGCAAGCGTCGTCGCGTGTGTCAACTCCTGGCCCAGGTGCTCCTTCAGCTCCTCGATGATGTTCTGGTACTCCGGTCCCTTCACCGTCGCCACGTGCTGCGTGTACTGGACGATCGAGCGGTACTCGCTCTGGAGGTCCTCGTTGAGCAGTGTGACGAATCCCTGCTGGTCCACGCTTGATCATCCCTTTCTCAGGTCGGGATCCTCCCCTACCCCGTATCGCCACGACGATGCGACGCGCCCACGCGCCGGGGTGGGACGACCACCGCACCGGGCACCCGCTTGGCGTCGAAACGGTGCGGGCGACAGTCGCCGAGGGCGGGTCGCTAAAGGGGTGGATCCTGACAAGTCAGGACAGAGCGGTGAACGTGCCTGCCTTGACGCCGGCGACGAAGGAGCGCCATTCGGAAGGGCCGGAAAGCAGCTTGGGGCCATCCGGGACCTTGCTGTCCCGGACCGCGACAATGCCGGGCAGGTTGCTGGCGACCTCGACGCACTGGCCGCCAGTGCCGCCGGAGAACGACGACTTCCGCCACACAGCGCAACTCAGGTCCATTCCCGCCTCGCTTCTTCGATCACTTTGAGGGACACACGTTCAGGATAGGCCCAAAGACGTATCGCCTCATATCGGTTACGAATCGCCGTGACCATACGGTAGTCGGTGGTGAACTCGCCTTCAGCCGAAGATTCCGCGTGTATTGCACGCGGCTGACCGTCCTTGAGTTCGGCGATCATGAATGCGCCGAGCAAGCCGATAAGACAGTGCGGGTCGACGACCTGGACGGAGATGTTGGGCCGCTCCATGACCTCAAGCAAGTAGTCGAACTGCTCCCTCATCACCCCTGGCCCGCCGACCTGACGACGCAGCACACCCTCGTCGATGAGCGCCACGAGCAGGGGAGGATCATCCCGGTCGAGGATGCCCTGCCGCTGTGCACGGGCCTCGATGCGTGCCTCGATCTCCTCCGGAGCGATCTGGGGCTCCTGGTGGAAGATGTGCCGAGCGTAGGACGGGGTCTGGAGGAGGCCGGGGACCAGAAGAGGATCCCAGGACCACAGGACGCGGGCGGCCGGTTCGATCTCGTCGGCCCAGTCCATGAACCATGCCGGGCCGCTGGGGCGGGCGACGATGTGCTTGCGCAGGTCGGTGAAGAAGGTGCCCTCGCCCGAGCCGAAGAGTTTGTCCAGCCTCTCGGCGTCGGACACCGACGGGGTGCGGGTGGCGGCCTCCAGACGGCTCACCTGGGTCTGCGTGCAGCCCAGCCGTGCGGCCACGGCCGCCTGGGACAGTTGGGCGGCCTCCCGAAGGCGGCGCATCTCGGTGCCGAAACGCGCGCGGGGGGATTCCGGGCCCGGGAAAGGCTCGACGCTCAACGCGTTACTCCAAAAAAGAGGTGAAAGCGGACTTTCCGGTTTGAGGACAATGACGGGGGGTGGTCTATCTAAACCGGCCCCTGTCATCGCAGGTCATCTACTGGGGTGCCGATCGGGCCCTGAATTCGCTGGCCACGAGGGCAATCTAAGCACACGCCTTCTTTGTTCGGCAGGGCAAAGAAAGCACTTCATCGCTCGTGAATCAGCGAGGGGACGAGTTATGTGTGATTGGAACGGCGCTCTTTCGTGCCCCGGCGGCCCGTACAGAAGAGGCGCCTACAGCGGCCTGGTGGCGGCGATGGCCGGCGCGACGGGTGTGAACGCGTCGGGGGTGATCGCGTGAGAGCGGGCGAGCAGGTCATCCGGCACGGAGGCGAGATACCCGGCTCCGCCCCGTGGGTCGGGGACTTCCCCGGCGGGATCGCGTCCGTACCGGCCGCCCGGGCGTGGGCGCGGGGGCTGCTGGCCGCACGAGTCGCCCCACCGGTGCTGGACGACGTCCTGCTCATGTTGAGCGAGCTCGTCACCAACGCGGTGACGTACTCGGCCTCCGGGAGCACGGCCGACGGCCGGGTGACGGTGTGCGTGGCCGTCTCCCCCCGGCTGGTTCACGTGGAGGTGACCGACGCAGGATCGACCACGAGCGCACCCGCCGCGCGGGCGGTGGCGGCCGACAGCGAGGGCGGACGGGGGCTGTGGCTGGTCAACATGATCGCGACCGCCTGGGGATCCTGCCACGACGGTCACACGGGCAGAACGGTCTGGTTCCAGTCGGCGTTGTAGTTCGGCGGGCATCGGGCGCGACGGTGCTCATCTGGGGCGGGCCGGGTCCGTTGGGCTGGACTTTGTCTAGGGTGGGCTTGTGCCTGCCACGATCAATGCCACGAGAACACGCTCCGCGCTGCGCACGTCGGCGCGCATCTCCCTGGAGATGCTGCTCGTCCTGGTGATGAGCGCGGTGACGCTGTGGATCCTGGGCCAGATGTGGTCCATCGTCTGGCCGCTCGTCATCGCCCTGCTCCTGACCACACTGACCTGGCCTCTGGCCCGTTTCCTGCGCCGGCACGGCTGGCCCGCCGCCTTGGCCGCCACGGCGGTGACCGTCCTGTTCCTCCTGGTCGCGGCCGGCACCGTGGTGCTGATCGCCGTCCCGGTGGCGTCCCAGTCCGGCGAGCTGGCCGCCGGCGTGGTCAGCGGCATCCAGCAGCTGCGCGACTGGGCCGCCGGGCCGCCGCTGAACTTCGGCGCCGACCAGGTCAGCAGCGCACTCGACGACGGGGTCGCCCGCATCCAGTCCAGCGTCGGCAGCATCGTCAACGCCACCCTCACCGGCGTGGGCACCGTGATCAACGGCCTGGTCACCACCGTCCTGGCGCTCTTCCTCATGTTCTTCTTCCTCAAGGACGGCCCGCGGTTCCTGCCCTGGCTGACCCGCCAGCTCCCCGGCCGCCTCGCCACGGACGTGCAGATCGTGGGCGCACGTAGCTGGGACACCCTCGGCTCGTTCGTCCGCTCCCAGGCCTTCGTGGGCCTGCTCGACGCCGTCTTCATCGGCATCGGCCTGTGGATCGTGGGCGTGCCGCTGGTTCTCCCCCTGGCCGTCCTGACCTTCGTGTCGGCGTTCATCCCCATCATCGGAGCCCTGTTCGCCGGTTTCGTCGCGATCCTCATCACGCTGGTGTCCAACGGCCCGACGGACGCGCTGATCGTGCTCGCCATCATCATCGCCGTGCAGCAGCTTGAGGGAAACGTGTTCCAGCCCATGGTGCAGAGCCGCGGCCTCGGCCTGCACGCGGCGGTGATCCTGCTCGCGGTGACGCTCGGCGGCAGCCTGTCAGGCATCGTGGGCAGCCTGCTCGCCGTACCGATCGCCGCCTTGATCGCCGTGGTGTGGAACTACCTCCGCGAACAGCTCAGCGACCCACCCCAGGAGCCGGAGAACGGCCTGCCGGAACCCGACAAGCCCGACACCGAGGTGACCGTCGCCGCGCGGAAGCCGACCTGACGCCCAGCTCGGCGGGACCTTTCCGGAGCTGGACCGCGAGGCGGCTCGCCCGGGTGAGGGACGGTGAAGAGGGTCACGTGGCGGTGAGCACGGCCATGGCGGCGTTGTGGCCGGGGATGCCGCTGACGCCGCCGCCGCGGCGGGCGCCGGCGCCGCAGAGCAGGACGCGTTCGTGCGGGGTCTCCACGCCCCAGCGGCCGGTATCGGCGGGATCCTCGGCGAACGGCCACGTCAGGTCGCGGTGGAAGATGTGGCCGCCGGGCAGGCCGGCCTCGTTCTCCAGGTCGACGGGGGTCTTGACCTCCAGGCACAGGTCACCGGCGGGGGTGCGCATCAGGCAGTCCTCGATCGGCTCGGCGAGCACCGCGTCCAGCGACGCCATGGTGGCGGCCAGGGCCTCGCGACGCGCGGCCTCGGGGTCGGCGCGGAACAGGCGGGCGGGCATGTGCAGGCCGAACAGGGTCATGGTGTGCGCTCCCGAGCGGCGCAGCTCGTCGCCGAGGATCGTCGGGTCGGTGAGCGAGTGGCAGTACACCTCGGACGGCGGCAGCTCGGGGATCCGGCTGGCCGCCGCCTGCTCGTAGGCGCGGGCGAGCTGGTCGCGGCCCTCGTTGACGTGGAAGGTGCCGCTGAACGCCTCTGCCGGGTCGACGGCCGCGTCCTTGAGCCGGGGCAGCCGGGACAGCACCATGTTGACCTTGAGCTGGGCGCCCTCGGGGGTCTCGCCGCGCTCGCCGAGCAGGCGGTCCAGCACGGCGGGCGGGGTGGTGACCAGCACCCGTCCGGCGGTGACGGTGTGCTCGGCGCCGCCGGCGTCGCGGAACGCGACCTCGCCGCCGGGGTCGACCGACAACGCCTCCATGCCCGCCCGGATCTCGGCCCCGGCGCGCAGGGCGGCGTCGGCGAGCGCGCCGCTGACCGCGCCCATGCCGCCCACCGGGACCTTCCAGTCCCCCGTGCCGTCGCCGACGACGTGGTAGAGCAGGCAGCGGTTGGCGAGCAGGTCCTTGGCGGGGTCGGCGAAGGTGCCGATGAGGGCGTCGGTGAGCACCACGCCGCGGACGGTGTCGTCGGCGAAGCGCTCGTCCACCACCTCGCCGATCGGGCGTTCGAACAGGTCGCGCCAGGCCTCGGCGTCGGCCACCACCTCCTCGCGCAGCGAGGCGCGGTCGCGCAGCGGCTCCAGCAGCGACGGCGCCACACGTTCGGCGACCCGCGCCGTCATCGCGTAGAACCGGCGCCAGGCGGCGTGGTCGGCGTCCCCGCCGGTCACGGTCGCGAAGGAGGCGGCCGTGCGCGCCGGGTCGCCGTCGTCGACCAGCAGGCCCGTGCCGCCGGCCGGGGTGTAGGAGGCGAAGCGGCGGCGCACCAGGCGCAGGTCCAGCCCGAGGTCGGTGACGACCTTGGCGGGCAGCAGGCTGACCAGGTAGGAGTAGCGCGACAGGCGCGCGTCCACGCCGGGGAACGCCTGGGCCGACACCGAGAGGCCGCCGAGGTGTGGCAGCCGTTCGAGCACCAGCACCCAGCGCCCGGCCCGCGCCAGGTAGGCGGCGGCGACCAGGCCGTTGTGCCCGGCACCCACGATCACGACGTCGTAATGGGAACGGCGCATGACAAAGCCTCCTAACCCGGACAGTACGGTGAGACCGCACACCAGGGGAACAAACTTCCTGGAGCGTACAGAGGGAAGGGACACGGAGCGAGCATGCAGACGACCGGCGCCGGCGGCGGGAGCATCCAGACATCGACGGAGGTCGCCGAGGCCCTCGCCAACGGGACGCCGGTGGTCGCGCTGGAGTCCACGATCATCTCCCACGGCCTGCCGCAGCCGCGCAACCTCGCGGTGGCCGTCGAGCTGGAGGGGCTGGTCCGCGAGGCGGGCGCAGTGCCGGCGACGATCGCCGTGCTCGACGGGGTGCCCCGCGTCGGGCTGGACAAGGGGATGCTGGAACGCGTCGCCACCGAGCCGGGCCTGCGCAAGCTGGGCTTCCGCGACCTGCCCGCCGCCGCCGCCCTCGGGGCGAGCGGGGCCACCACCGTCTCGGCCACCGCCTTCCTTGCGGCGCGCGCGGGCATCCGGGTGTTCGCCACCGGCGGCCTGGGCGGGGTGCACCGCGGGTGGGTGGACGACCAGGACGAGTCGGCCGACCTGGACACGCTCGCCCGCACCAGGATCACCATCGTGTGCGCGGGGGTGAAGTCCATCCTGGACGTGCCCGCCACGCTCCAGCGGCTGGAGACCCGGGGGGTCACCGTCGCCGGGTACCGCACCGGCACCTTCCCCGGCTTCTACCTGCACTCCTCGGGCCTGCCGGTCGACTGGCGGCTGGAGGAGCCCGCCGAGGCCGCCGCCGTCATGCGCGCCCAGGACGCGCTCGGCGGCCCGGAGACCGCGCTGATCGTCGCCAACCCCGTCCCGCCCGGCGAGCAGCTCGACCCCGACCTGCACGACCGCGTCCTGGCCGAGGCCCTGGCCGCCGCCCAGCGGCAGGGCGTCACCGGCCAGGCGATCACCCCCTTCCTGCTCGACTACCTGGTGCGCGGCACCGAGGGCGCCTCCCTGGAGGCCAACCTCGCCGCCGTCCGCGGCAACACCCGCCTGGCCGCCCGCATCGCCACCGCCTGGTCCCCCGCGCACACCGGCCCCGATGCCTGACGCCCTCTCCCACCGCGGCACCGCCACCACCGGCTACGGCGAACTCCCGCCGACACCCGCCCGCCCGGGAGCACCGAAGGCGCGGAGCCACTCGAACAGGCCCAAGGCACCCGCCCGGCACGGCGCCCCGAAAACGCCGAGGAGGGCAGGGCGGGCGCCCGGCACGGCCGTCCCCGCCGCCGGCCACCCCGCCACCCCCTCTTTCGGCGCCGGTACGGCCGGTGCCCGGGGCGGCGAAGGCGGCGCCGTGTACGGCTGGCCGGGCGGGTCGCCGTCGTGGGCGGTGGGCTAGTGGGCGGGCTGCTGGTGGTCGGGGACGTCGTCACCGACGTGGTGGCGCGGCACGGAGCGCCGGTCGCGGCGGGGACGGACACCGAGGCCGACATCGTCGTGCGGCCGGGCGGGTCGGGCGCCAACACCGCCGCCTGGGCCGCGCACCTGGGCACCGACACGCGGCTGCTGGCCCGGGCGGGCTTCGACACCGGCGCCTGGCACGTCACCGAGCTGACGCGGGCGGGCGTCCGGCCGCACGTGCGCGTGGACGACGACCACCCGACCGCCGTCGTGATCGCGATGGTGGACCCCAGCGGGGAGCGGACCTTCCTCACCAACCGGGGCGCCGGCGGGCGCATCGGCCCGGACGACTGGGACGACACCCTGCTCGACGGCGTGACCCGACTGCACGTCTCGGGGTACACGCTGTTCGCCCCGCCCGGGCTGGAGCTGGTCAGGGTGGCGATCGCCGCCGCGCTGAGCAGGGGCGTGAGCGTGAGCGTGGACCCGGCGTCCACGGGGTTCCTGCGCGGGTTCGGCGTCGAGCGGTTCCTCGCCGAGACCTCGGCGGCGGCGGTCGTCGTCCCCAACCGCGACGAGGCGCTGCTGCTCACCGGCGAGGGCGACGCGGAGGCGGCCGCCGCCGCGCTGAGCGACCGCTACCCGCTGGCGGCGGTGAAGCTCGGCGACGGCGGCGCGCTGCTGGCGCACGGCGGCCGGGTGCTGCACCGGGCACCTGCCGTCACGGCCGTGAGCGTCGACTCGACGGGCGCGGGCGACGCCTTCGCGGCCGGGTTCCTGACCGGCCTGATTTCAGGAAGTTCCACGGCATCGGCCCTGGAAGCGGGCTGTTCGGCGGGCGCCGAGGCCGTCACCCGCCTCGGCGGGCGCCCGATCTTTTCGGCTAGGAGCTATGTTCTCCCTTGATGACGCCAATTGATAGCGTGAAGCGTAAGCTGCACCACTAGCAACATGCGTCACACTCGGGAGGATGCGGTCAGCCGATGGACGCCGATTCGATGATCTGCCTGAGTGACGTGGTTCCGGTCCTGCGCTGGAGCCGTCCCCAGCAGATCGCTGAGGTGCTCGCCGACCCCCGGCTGCCGTCCGGCTGGTGGGCCTCGGTCGCGCTCAGCCGCGCCCTCGGCACGACCGGGGTCGAGTGGCTGTGCGACCGCCTCTCCCGGCTGGCCGTCAGCCGATGGGACCATCTGACGCTGACCGACGTGCTCCCCGCCCTGCAGCTCCACCGGGCCGATCCCGCGCTGGCCGGCTGGCCCGAGCCCGCGCGGTCGGCGGTGTCGGGAATGGGCGGGTGGCAGCGCCTGCGCAGGCTCACGGCGGCCGACCTCCGGGGGCCGGCGGGCACCACGCCGCCCGAGGTCATCGTCACCGCCGTCTTCCGCGAGATCCTCGGCCGCATCCCGGCCATCGCGCCGCAGGTCCCGGGCCCGCAGCCTCCCGCGGTCGCGGGCCGCGCCCCGGGCGGGCAGCAGCCGGCCGGCGCCGCTGCCTCGGCACCGGGCGGCGGGCCGCACGTCCCCGGCGCCGCGCCGCCGCCTCCGGCCGTCGCCGCCCGGCTTCCCGCACTCGCGGGGCCGCAGGCGCCCGCCCCGCCGGTCCCCGCACAGCCTTCCGGGCCGCTCCCCGCGCGGCCGTCCGCGGCCACGCCGACCGGGGCCTTCCCGGCGCAGCCCTCCGCGGGCACGCACACCGGCCCGTACCAGGCCCAGCCGGTCGCGGGCTCGCACACCGGCCCGTACCCGGCGCAGCCCTCCGCATTCCCGCGACAGGGGGGGCCGCACAGCGGGCCGTACCCGGCGCAGCCCGGAACCGGTGAACGGCAGCCGCACGCCGCCAAGCACACCGGCCCCTATCCCCGCCCCACCGCCGTCCCGGCCCTGCCCGCCGCCGCGCCGCCCCCCGCCGCGCCTCCCCCGCCGGTCTCCGACAACCCGCTCGTGCGGCTGGTCGACGCGGTCTTCCGCGAGTGGACCCCCATGGAGCGGGCGGTGGCCATCGAGCGGCTGTTCGCGGCCGAGCCGGTCAGCCTGCGCACCCTCGCCCACGAGCTGCACGTCGACCGCGACGTGCTGTCGGCGGCCCAGCGGGCGGCCGAGGAGCGCGTGCTCAACTGGCTGCGCTCGCCGGAGTCCACCGCCGTCACCGGGCACCTGTTCCGGCTCACCGAGTGGCTCGGCGTGGCCGCCACCGAGGAGCAGCTCATCGGCGCCGACGACGCGCACCCCATCCAGGTGCCCTCCCTGGGCACGCCGCTGTGGCGGGTGCTGGTAGCGCTGATGCACGACCGCCGCCTGCAGGACGGCTGGCTGGTCGTGGGCGACCTGTCGCGCCTGCGCGAGCGCACCGCGCAGCTGCTGGGCGGCCGGGCCACCGGCGAGGACGCCGTGGAGCTGCTGGCCCAGGTCGGCATCCGCGCGCACTCGGCGCAGGCGTGGATCGACGCCCTCCCCAAGCCCATGGGCATGCCTCCGGAGCCGTCCCGCTCGACGGACACCAACGGCTTCACCCCGCTGCCCCGCCGTACGCCCGGCGCCAACGGCCACCAGGTGCGCGGCGGCCTGCCGGTGCCGTCGGTCGCCGACAACCTGCCGGACGCCCAGACGGCCCTCGCCGCGCTGACGGCCCTGTCGGGGCCGCCCCGTCCGCACCTGGTGCCCGAGCCGCGCGCCGCCGGCCACCGGCCGCCGCTGCCGGGCCCGGCGTCCGACCCGCGCCGCTGGCAGCGCATCGACGTGACCAGCGAGCACCTGCGCGGCGAGCCCGTGCCGGTGCCCGAGGGGTACGCCACGCAGCTCGGCATGCGCCCCGGGACGCTGCTGTCGGTCACCGGCCCCGGCGAGAACGCCGTGGTGCTGGTCTGGCGCGACCGCCAGCCGGTCTTCGACTCCCTGCAGCCGGTGCTGATGCGCCTGAACGCCCGCCCGGGCGACTCGGTCTACGTCACCGTGGACGGCTACCGCCTGGACGCCCAGCTCACGTCGTGAAACCCCGGCCCTGAGACCCGGCCGGCGCCTCATCAGGCACCTGCGCCGGGGGACGGCTCACGCCGTGCGGAGCGCGCCGGGCCCTGGGCGAGGCCCCGGCTCGGCGGCCCTCAGCGCCCGTCGTGGCGGGCCCTCAGGTCTCGTCCTGGCTCTTGAGCACCTTGCGGTAGTACGTGCCCGACGACTCGTAGGCCAGGGCCTGGTAGAACTCCGGCGCGCGCCGGGTGGCCAGGGCGACGTACCCGGCGTCGCGCGAGCGGGCCCACGTCTCGAACTCCTCCAGCAGCGACCGGCCCAGGCCGCGCCGGC
Source organism: Sphaerisporangium sp. TRM90804 (assembly GCF_029846175.1). Classification (GTDB taxonomy): domain Bacteria; phylum Actinomycetota; class Actinomycetes; order Streptosporangiales; family Streptosporangiaceae; genus Sphaerisporangium. The sequence goes on from NZ_JARWAC010000001.1 coordinate 365,177, forward strand.
GGAACCCGTGCTGCGTCATGGCCTCCTCGACCCACGCCACGTGCCCGTTCGCGAACAGCGTGAGGTGCACGTACCCCAGCAGGTAGCCCCGCACGACCCCGTCCACGACGGCGACCAGCACCAGCGCGTCCGGGTTCCCCAGCAGGGTGGGGAACGCCGCGTCGAAGTCGGCCCGGCGCGGCCGGAACGACAGCGCGAACTCGCGGGCCAGCCCGAAGATCTCCTCGGCGTCCGTCTTCTCTGCCCTGCGCACCAGGAGATCATCAGTTGTCATGAAAGGGACTCTAGGGAGTAGACCCCCCGTGCGTCCATTCGGGCCCCCATCAGGCCGGGAACCGGCCGCGAGCGGGCCGACTCAGGCGGGCAGGCCGAGCTGGCGGGCTATCAGCATGCGCTGCACCTCGCTGGTGCCCTCGCCGATCTCCAGGATCTTCGCGTCGCGGTAGAAGCGGCCGACCGGGTACTCGTTCATGAAGCCGTAGCCGCCGAAGATCTGGGTGGCGTCGCGGGCGTTGTCCATCGCCGCGTTGGAGGCGACCAGCTTGGCTATCGCGGCCTCCTTCTTGACGGGCTCCCCCGCGAGCATCTTCTCGGCCGCGTGGTAGTACGCCAGGCGGGCGGTGTGGGTGCGCGCCTCCATGTCGGCGATCTTGAACTGGATGGCCTGGTAGCGGCCGATGGCCTGGCCGAACGCGTGCCGCTCCCCGACGTACTTCAGGCACTCGTCCACGCAGCCCTGGGCCAGGCCCACCGACAGGGCGGCGATGGCGACGCGGCCCTCGTCGAGGGTCTGCAGGAACTGGGCGTACCCCCGGCCGCGCTCGCCCAGCAGGGCGGACTCCGGGACGCGGCAGTCGCTGAACGACAGCTCGCGGGTGTCCGAGGCCGACCAGCCGACCTTCGAGTACTTCTTGGAGACGGTGAAGCCGGGGGTCCCGGCGGGGACGATGACCGTGCTGATCTCGGGCGCGGTGCCGCCGTCGCGGCTCTGGCGGCGGCCAGTGATGGCCGCGACGGCGACGAAGCCGGTGATGTCGGTGCCCGAGTTGGTGATGAACGCCTTGGAGCCGTTGACGACCCACTCGCCGCCGTCGAGCGTCGCGGTGGTGCGCATGCCGCCGGGCACGTCGGAGCCGCCGCCGGGCTCGGTCAGGCCGAACGCGCCGAGCGTCTGGCCCGAGGCCAGGCGGGGCAGCCAGCGCTCCTTCTGCTCGGCCGAGCCGTACCGGTACAGCGGCATCGCGCCGAGGGAGACCGCCGCCTCCAGGGTGATCGCCACCGAGGAGTCGACGCGGGCCAGCTCCTCCAGGGCCAGGCAGAGCGCGAAGTAGTCGCCGCCCATGCCGCCGTGCTCCTCGGGGATCGGCAGGCCGAACAGGCCCATCCGTCCCATCCTCGCGACGATGTCGTAGGGGAACTCGCAGCGCTCGTAGTAGTCGCCGATGACGGGAGCGACCACGTCCCTGGCGAACTCCTCGACGCTCTTGCGCAGGGCCTCGTAGTCGTCCTCAAGCCGGTGCATCGTCTGACTCCTCCTTCTGTGCCATCGCCTGGACCACGCGGGACGGGCTCGGACGGCCCAGCTCTCCGGCGAGCCACACGCTGGTGGCGACCAGCGCCTCCAAGTCGATCCCGGTGCGCACGCCGAGGCCCGACAACATCCAGACCAGGTCCTCGGTGGCGAGGTTGCCGGTGGCGCTCTCGGCGTACGGGCAGCCGCCGATGCCGCCGGCCGAGGCGTCCACCACGGTGACGCCCGCCCGCAGCGCGGCCAGGGTGTTGACCAGAGCCTGGCCGTAGGTGTCGTGGAAGTGCACCGCGAGCCGCTCGGGCCCGACGCCGGCGCCCGCGAAGGCGGCGAGCAGGGCGGAGACGTGCCCGGGCGTGCCGACGCCGATGGTGTCGCCGAGCGACAGCTCCGAGCAGCCGAGGTCGAGCAGCCGCGCGCCGTTCCGCACGACCTGCTCGATCGGCACCGGCCCCTCCCACGGGTCTCCGAAGCACATCGACAGGTACGCGCGCACCCGCAGCCCGGCCGCGCGGGCCCGCTCGACGACCGGGGCGAACATGGCGATCGACTCGTCCACGCCGCGGTTGAGGTTGCGCCGGGCGAAGGTCTCGGTGGCGCTGCCGAAGATCGCGATGTCGGTGACGCCGTGCTCCAGGGCCCGGTCCAGGCCGCGCTCGTTGGGGACGAGCACGGGGTAGCGGACACCCGGCGCGGGCGTGAGGCGGCCGAGCAGCTCCCCGGCGTCGGCGAGCTGCGGCACCCAGGAGGGGTGGACGAAGCTGGTCGCCTCGATCGTGGTCAGGCCGGCCTCGGCGAGGCGGGTGAGGAAGCGCGCCTTCACCTCCACCGGGACGACGACCGCCTCGTTCTGCAGCCCGTCGCGGGGGCCGACCTCGTAGACGGTCACCCGCTCGGGCAGCCCGTCCGCGGACACTCGCATGGGGGCGCGCATCACGCCTCCTCTCGCTCGGCGGGCTCGTCGCCGTCCCCGGCCGCGGGGTCGTCGCGGACGACGGCCAGCACCGCGTCCATGTCGACCGGCTGACCGGCGCGCACCGGCAGCTCGGCCACGACGCCGGCCGCGGGGGCGGTGACGGTGTGCTCCATCTTCATCGCCTCGACGACCAGCAGCGGCTGGCCCTCGGCGACACGGTCGCCCGCGGCCACCTTGACCAGCAGCACGGTGCCCGGCATCGGGCTGCGGACCACGCCGTCGCCGGCGCGGCCCGCGCCCGGGCGGTCGTCCGGGTCGCCGGCGACGTGCGGGGTGATCGCCCACGAGCGGCCGTCGCGGCCCAGCCACACCGTCTCGCCGTCCCTGGCGCAGGCGAAGCGGGAGGTCACCCCGTCGAGGGTGACCCGCGCCTCGCCTTCCGGTCCGCGGCCGAGCAGCGCCGTGACGGGCGGGCCGCCGTCGACGGCGACCTCGGCGCCCGAGCGGGGCAGGCCGCGGACCGCGACCTCGGCGGTCTCGCCGCGCGCGGCCAGCAGCCACCGCGTCCAGGCGGGCTCGCCGAGCCGCCAGCCGTCGGGAACGTCCCAGGGGTCGTCGCCGGCGGCGGCGGCCAGGCCGTCCTGCAGCACCAGGCCCGCCGCCGCCCGGACGCCGACCGGCAGCGCCTCGGCGCCGTAGGCGGCCTCCAGCAGCGCGTCGAGGCGGCGCTCGATCAGGCCGGTGCCGAGGGCGCCCGCGGCCACGGCGGGGTCGGCGAGCAGGGCGCGCAGGAAGGCGATGTTCGTGGTGACGCCCAGGACGGTGGTGTCGCGCAGCGCCGCGTCCAGCCGCCGCAGCGCGCCGGCCCGGTCGGGGGCCCACGCGATCACCTTGGAGAGCATGGGGTCGTAGTCGCTGCCGACGACCGCGCCCTCCTGGAGCGCGGAGTCGACCCGGACGCCGTCGTGCCCCTCGGGCTCGCGCAGCGCGATCACCCGGCCGCCGGTGGGCAGGAAGTCCCGGCGCGGGTCCTCGGCGTAGACGCGGGCCTCTACGGCGTGGCCGCGCGTGACGATCTCGTCCTGGGTCACCGGCAGCGGCTCGCCCGCCGCGACCCGGAGCTGGAGCTCCACCAGGTCGAGCCCGGTGACCAGCTCGGTGACCGGGTGCTCCACCTGGAGGCGGGTGTTCATCTCGATGAAGTAGCCGGGGTGGCCGGGCTGGTCGCCGGGGACGATGAACTCGACGGTGCCCGCCCCGACGTACCCGACCGACCGGGCGGCCTTGATCGCGGCGTCCGCCATGCGGCGCCGCGTCGGCTCGTCCAGCAGCGGGGAGGGCGCCTCCTCGACGACCTTCTGGTGGCGGCGCTGGAGGCTGCACTCGCGCTCGCCCAGGTGGACGACGGCGCCGTGCGCGTCGGCCATCACCTGGATCTCGATGTGCCGGGGGTCGCCGACGAGCTTCTCGACCAGCAGCGTGCCGTCCCCGAACGCGGCGGCGGCGGTGCGGCGGGCCGACTCCAGGGCCGCGGGCAGCTCCTCGGGCGAGCGCACCACCAGCATGCCCTTGCCGCCGCCGCCGGCCGACGGCTTGACCAGCACGGGGAAGCCGATCGAGCGGGCCGTCTCGGCCAGGTCGTCGCCGGGCTCGGCCCCACCGGGGACGACGGGCACGCCGGCGTCGGCCACCGTCGCCTTGGCGCGGATCTTGTCGCCCATGGCCTCGACGGCCTCGGGCGGCGGGCCGACGAACACCACGCCGGCCGCGGCGCAGCGGCGCGCGAACGCGGTGTTCTCCGCCAGGAACCCGTAGCCGGGGTGCACCGCCTGGGCGCCGGTGGCGGTGGTCGCGGCGACCACCTGGTCGATGTCGAGGTAACCGCCGGGCAGGCGCACGGCGAGGTCGGCCTCGCGGGCGTGCCGGGCCCCGGCGTCGGCGTCGCTGTACACGGCGACGGACCGGATGCCGAGGCGGCGCAGGGTCCTGATCACGCGGAGCGCGATCTCACCCCGGTTGGCGACGAGAACGGTGTCGAACATGGTCACATCCGGAAGACGCCGTAGCCGATGGGGTCGAGCGGGGCGTTGGCCGCCGCCGAGAGGGCCAGCCCGAGGACGGTGCGGGTGTCGAGGGGGTCGATCACGCCGTCGTCCCACAGCCTGGCCGTGGAGTAGTACGGGTTTCCCTGCTCCTCGTAGCGCTCGCGGATGGCCCGCTTGAACTCCTCCTCGTCGCCGGCGCCCGCGGGACGCACGGTGGCGAGCACGTTGGCGGCCTGCTCGCCGCCCATGACCGAGACGCGGGCGTTGGGCCACATCCACAGGAAGCGCGGGGAGTAGGCGCGGCCGGCCATGGCGTAGTTGCCCGCGCCGAAGGACCCGCCGATGACCACCGTGAACTTGGGCACCCGCGCGCAGGAGACGGCGGTAACCATCTTGGCGCCGTGCTTGGCGATGCCGCCGGCCTCGTAGGCGCGGCCGACCATGAAGCCGCTGATGTTCTGCAGGAAGACCAGCGGGATCCTCCGCTGGTCGCACAGCTCGATGAAGTGGGCGCCCTTGAGCGCCGACTCGGCGAACAGGATGCCGTTGTTGGCGACGATCCCCACCGGGTGCCCGTGCAGGTGGGCGAACCCGGTGACCAGCGTGGGGCCGTACTCGGCCTTGAACTCCAGGAACCGGCTGCCGTCCACCAGGCGGCCGATGACCTCGCGCACGTCGTAGGGCGTGCGGGTGTCGGCGGGCACGATGCCGTACAGGTCGCGCGGGTCGTGCAGCGGCTCCTCCGGCCGCGCCCGCTCCCACGGGCTCGGCGCGCGGGGGGCCAGGGTCGCGACGATGCCGCGGACGATGGACAGCGCGTGGGCGTCGTCCTCGGCGAGGTGGTCGGTGACCCCGCTGACGCGGGCGTGCAGCTCGCCGCCGCCCAGCTCCTCGGCGGTGACCTCCTCGCCGGTGGCGGCCTTCACCAGGGGCGGGCCGCCGAGGAAGATCGTGCCCTGGTCGCGCACGATCACGGCCTCGTCGCTCATGGCCGGCACGTAGGCGCCTCCGGCGGTGCACGAGCCGAGCACCGCGGCGATCTGCGGGACGCCGCGCCGCGACATGGTGGCCTGGTTGTAGAAGATGCGCCCGAAGTGCTCCCGGTCGGGGAAGACCTCGTCCTGCAGGGGGAGGAAGGCGCCCCCGGAGTCGACCAGGTAGACGCACGGCAGGTGGTTGTGGAGGGCGACCTCCTGGGCGCGCAGGTGCTTCTTGACCGTCATGGGGTAGTAGGTGCCGCCCTTGACGGTCGCGTCGTTGGCGACGACCACGCACTCCCGGCCGGCGACCCGGCCGACCCCGGTGATGATCCCGGCCGCGGGGGCGTCGTCGCCGTACAGGCCGGTGGCGGCCAGCGGGGACAGCTCCAGGAAGCGCGAGCCGGGGTCGAGCAGGGTGGCGACGCGGTCGCGCGGCAGCAGCTTGCCGCGTTCGACGTGGCGCGCGCGGGCGCGCTCGGAGCCGCCGAGGGCCGCCGCCGCCAGCCGCTCGCGCAGCTCGGCGGACAGGCGCTCGTTGGCCTCGGCGTTGACCTTGAACCGCTCGCCGTCGGCGCCGGCGGTCGTCCGCAGCACTGGGACCATCGTGCGCACCTTTCGTTAACGCGCGCTAACTCCGACCTGGATGTTAGTCACCGTTAACTGATTCGTCTAATATTGCCGGTCATGACCGTTGTGCGGAGTCCTACCCGCGTTCCGAGCCCCCGCCGCAGGGAGATCCTGGACGCGGCGGCGCGGCTGTTCGCGGCCCGGGGCTTCCACGGGGTCTCCATCGAGGAGATCGGCGGCGCGGTGGGCATCTCGGGGCCCGCGCTCTACCGGCACTTCAGCGGCAAGGAGTCGCTGCTCACCGAGATGCTGTTGGACGTCAGCGACCGCCTGCTCACCGCGGCGATCGAACGGGTCACCGCGGCCTCCGACGGCGCGGAGGCGCTGGACGCGCTGGTCGCGGGGCAGATCGACTTCGCGCTCGACCACCCGGCGCTGATCACCGTGCACGACCGGGAGCTGGGGAACGTTCCCACGGCCGACCGGCGGCGGATCCGGCGGCTGCAGCGGCTGTACGTCGAGGAGTGGGTCACCGTGCTGAGCGAGCTGTACCCGGCGGCGCCGCCGCCGAGGCTGCGCGCCGCCACCCACGCCGTCTTCGGGCTGCTCAACTCCACCCCGCACAGCGCCGGGGAGCTGCCGCGGGACGCGATGGCCGCCCTGCTGCACCACATGGCCCGCGCCTCGCTGGCCGCCCTCGTTAACGATCGTTAACCGGCGCCGCCCGCCCGTGCCGACCGGCCCGCGGCGTTCCCCGATCTACCGGAAGCGGGTTGATCAGGCGGACTATCTCGATATATCGTTGAGGTATCTCGATAGTAACGAGCGACTTCGCCACCCCGGGGCCAGGGGTGGCCGGGACGCCGCCGGAGGACATGATGGAGCTGGGCGTGCCGCGGGCCCGGCGCGCCGGTCCGCCGTCCCGGCAGGCGGCGGGGAGGAGACGAAGTGACGACGAACGACAAGCCCGCCGTCGCCGTACGGGGTCTGAGGAAGACCTACGGCGAGGTGGAGGCCGTCAAGGGCATCGACTTCGAGGTGCGCCCGGGCGAGGTGTTCGGGTTCCTCGGGCCCAACGGCGCGGGAAAGACCACCACGATCGGCATGCTGTGCACGCTGGTGCGCCCCACCGGCGGGGCCGCCGAGGTCGCCGGGCACGACGTCGTGCGCGAGCGCGACGAGGTCCGGCGCAACATCGGCCTGGTGTTCCAAGACCCGACCCTCGACGGCTACCTGTCGGCCGAGCAGAACCTGCGCTTCCACGCCGAGCTGTACGGCGTGCCCAGGGACGTGGTCGCCGGGCGCATCCGGCAGGTCATGGAGATGGTCGCCCTCTGGGACCGCAAAGACGCCAAGGTGCTCACCTTCTCCGGCGGCATGAAGCGCCGCCTGGAGATCGCCAGGGGCCTGCTGCACTCCCCGCGGGTGCTGTTCCTCGACGAGCCCACGGTCGGCCTCGACCCCCAGACGCGCTCGGCGATCTGGGGCTACATCAACCGGCTGCGGCGCACCGAGGACATCACCATCTTCATGACCACCCACTACATGGAGGAGGCGGAGTACTGCGACCGCATCGCGATCATCGATCACGGCGAGATCGTGGTCGTCGACTCCCCCGAGGCCCTCAAGGCCAGCGTCGGCAAGGACCGCGTGCGCATCGAGACCGGGGACGACCAGGCGGCCATCGCGGCGCTCGGCGAGCGCTTCGGCATCGTCGACGCAGCCGTACGCGGGGGCGTGGTGACGTTCGCCGTCGACGCGGGAGAAGCCTTCGTCCCGCGCTTGTTCGCCGAGCTCGGCGTGCCGATCCGCTCGGTCAGCGTGTCCCGGCCGTCCCTCGACGACGTGTTCATGAACTACACCGGCTCCACCATCCGCGACGCCGAGGCCGAGGGCGGCCCGTCGGCGTGGATGCGCGCCATGGCGAGGAGGTGACGATGACGACGGACGTCACCACGCCCGGGGTGGCCCGGGTGCGGGTGCCCGGGCGCAGCCTCCGGCACGACCTGCGGGCGATCAAGATCGTGCTGCACCGCGAGATGCTGCGGTTCGTCAACGACCGCACCCGCCTGCTGTCCACGATGGTCCAGCCGGTGCTGTGGCTGTTCGTGATGGGCACCGGCCTGGGCGCGCTGTTCGCCGGCCCGGGGCAGGGCGTCGACTTCCGCACGTTCATGTACCCCGGCGTGATCGCCATGACGGTGATCACCACCGCCATGTTCTCCGCCGGCTCGATCGTGTGGGACCGCGAGTTCGGGTTCCTGCGCGAGATGCTCGTCGCCCCGGTCAGCCGCTCGTCCATCGTGATCGGCAAGTGCCTGGGCGGCGGCATCGTCGCCACCGCGCAGGGCGTGGTCATCCTGGCCCTGGCCGGGCTGGTCGACGTGCCCTACTCCCCCACGCTGTTCCTCACCCTGCTGGGGCAGATGTTCCTGGCGTCGTTCACCATCACCGCGTTCGGCGTGAGCCTGGCGGCGCGCATGCGCAACATGCAGACCTTCTTCGGGGTCATGCAGATGGCCGTCATGCCGATGATCTTCCTGTCCGGAGCGCTGTTCCCGCTGGCCGGGCTGCCCGGGTGGCTGGCACTGCTCACCCGGATCAACCCGCTCACCTACGCCGTCGACCCGATGCGGCACGCCGTCTTCTCCCACCTGGACGTCGCCCCGCACATCGCCCAGCGGCTCAACCCCGGCGTCCACTGGTTCGGCTGGCACGTTCCGGTCGGGGTGGAGCTCCTCATCGTCGCCCTCATGGGAGCGGCCCTGCTGGGCGTCGCGATCGCCCAGTTCCGCCGTCCCGACTAGCCTCCCGCCACGGCCGCGCACAACCTCTCCTACGGAGAGTAAAAGTGTCTGCGCAAGCGCCGGGACGCGGCGCGGTTCGTGGCGACATAATCGGCCTTGTGGCCCGCGACACAGTTGAGACGCACTTCATCGAGTCGGTTGCCGCACTCTCGCCCGGCACCCGCAGCGACCCCGGCCTGCCCATACGCCCGGGCACCACTCTGACGGGCGCCCGATGCCGCGACCTGTTCGAGATCCAGCTCGCCAGCCGGCTGCTCGACATCGCCGCCCGCTGGCTGCGCGAGCAGGGCGAGGGCTTCTACACGATCGGCTCGGCCGGGCACGAGGGCAACGCCGCGGTGGCCGCCGCGGTCCGCGCGACCGACCCGGCGCTGCTGCACTACCGCTCCGGGGCGTTCTACCTGGCGCGGTCGGTCCAGGCCGGGCGGCTCGCCGAGGAGGGGCTGCGCGACGTGCTGCTCGGCCTGGCCGCCGCCGCCGAGGAGCCCATCGCGGGCGGGCGCCACAAGGTCTTCGGCCACCCCGACCTCGCGATCATCCCCTCCACCTCCACGGTCGCCAGCCACCTGCCCCGGGCGGTCGGCGTCGCCTTCGCCATCGAGCGGGCCCGCAAGCTCGGCGTGCCCGGCTCGCCCTTCCCCGCCGGCTCGATCGTGGTGTGCGGCTTCGGCGACGCCTCGGCCAACCACGCCAGCGCGCTGACCGCGTTCAACACCGCGGCCTACTGCGCCTACCAGGGGCTGCCGGTGCCGATCCTGTTCGTCTGCGAGGACAACGGCATCGGCATCAGCGTGCGCACCCCGCCCGGGTGGGTCGAGGCGTCCGCCCACCCGCTGATCCCGCGCTTCCGCGCCGACGGCTGCGACCTGCCCGAGGCGTACGACGTCGCCCGCGAGGCGGCCGAGCACGTGCGCGCCCGCAGGTCGCCCGCGTTCCTGCACCTGCGCACCGTCCGGCTGATGGGGCACGCGGGGTCCGACGTCGAGTCGGCGTACCGCACGCCGCGCGAGATCGCCGCCGACCTCGAACGCGACCCCCTGCTCGCCACGGCCGGGCTGCTCGTCCGGGCCGGGTTGGCCGACCCCGACGAGCTGCTGGCCCGCTACGAGACGATCCGCGAGCACGTGCTGAAGCTGGCGCTGGAGTCGACCCGGCGGCCCCGGCTGAGCTCGGCCCGCCAGGTCATGGCGCCGCTGGCCCCCCGCCGCCCCGCCCACGTCGCGGCCCAGGCCGCCGCCCGGGCCGCCGACCGCGCCGCGCTCTTCGGCGACCAGTCGCCTCCCGACCGCGAGGGCCCGCTCACCCTCTCCCAGGCGATCAACCGCACGCTCACCGACATCATGGGCGCGCACCCCGAGGTGATCCTGTTCGGGGAGGACGTCGCCCGCAAGGGCGGGGTGTACGGCGTCACGCGCGGCCTGCTGAGACGCTTCGGGGCCGGGCGGGTGTTCGACACCCTGCTCGACGAGCAGGCGCTGCTCGGGCTCGCCCTGGGGTCCGCCGGCGCGGGGCTGCTGCCCGTCGCGGAGATCCAGTACCTCGCCTACCTGCACAACGCGCTCGACCAGATCCGCGGCGAGGCCGCCACCCTGCGGTTCTTCTCCCAGGGCGCCTACCGCAACCCGATGGTCGTGCGCGTGGCCGCCTACGCCTACCAGAAGGGCTTCGGCGGCCACTTCCACAACGACAACTCCGTGGCCGCGCTGCGCGACATCCCCGGCCTGGTCGTGGCCTCCCCCGCCCGGCCCGACGACGCCGCCGCGATGCTGCGCACCTGCGTCGCCGCCGCCAAGGCCGACGGCGACGTCTGCGTGTACCTGGAGCCGATCGCGCTCTACGGCACCCGCGACCTGATGGACGAAGGCGACAACGGCTGGCTCACGCCGTACGTCCCGCCGTCGCGGTGGGCCGAGACACACGTGCCCATCGGCAAGGGCCGCGCGTACGGCGACGGCCGCGACCTCACCATCGTCACGTTCGGCAACGGCCTGCGCATGAGCCTGCGGGCGGCGATCCGGCTGACCGCCGAGGGGTACGGCTGCCGCGTGCTCGACCTGCGCTGGCTGTCGCCGCTGCCCGTGGACGACCTGCTGCGCGCCGCCGACCTCACCGGCAGGGTGCTGGTGGCCGACGAGACCCGCGGCTCGGGCGGGGTGTCGGAGGGCGTCGTCACCGCGCTCGCCGACGGCGGCTTCGCGGGGCGGGTCGCCCGCGTCACCTCCAGGGACAGCTTCGTGCCGCTGGGCGACGCCGCCGCGCACGTGCTGCTCTCGGAGGCCGACATCGAGGAGGCGGCCCGCAAGATGCTGGCCTGAGCCGTCCGCGCGCCCGGCGGCTGGACGCTAGACGCGGCGGCCGGTGACGGCCAGGGTGCGCGTCTGCGGGTCGGCGTCCTGCGGCACGGGCACGGGCGGGCCGAAGATGTCGCTGCCCGCGTACGGGGCCAGGCTGTCGTACGCCGCCGCCATCAGCCCGGCGTCCACCCGTTCGTCCACGCCGAGCGCCCGTGCGAGGTCCCAGGCGTGGACGGCGAGGTCGGCGGCCATCTCCATGCAGTAGCGGCGGGCCGGCGTCCGGCCGTACGACAGCGTGACCTCGCGGTCGAGCGCGCCCGGAGCGGCGAAGGCGGCGTGCGCGGCCGTGGCGGCCTCCGTCCAGCTCGCGACGGGGTCCTCTCCGAGCCGGTCGCCGTCGAACCGGTCACCCACCTCCTCCACCGTGGCGCCCTCGAGCAGCGACGGGACCCAGAGCTGCTCGACCAGCAGGTGGTTCACCAGGGCGCGCACGTCCCAGTCGGCGCACGGCGTCGGCGCCTTCCACTGCTCGGCGCCGACCATGGCCACGCGCAGGCCGAACTCGTCCATCGCGATGGCGTGCAGTTCGAGTGTTCGATCCTCCATACCGCCCCACCTACCCGCGAACGCCGGATCGTCCCCTCCGGGAGGTCACAGCCAGTCGCGCCGCTTGAAGACCAGGTACAGCGTGCCGCAGACCATGGCCATGAGCGCCACGGCGAACGGGTAGCCGAACACCCACGACAGCTCGGGCATGTGCGTGAAGTTCATGCCGTAGATGGTGCCGACGAGGGTGGGCGCGAACAGGATGGCCGCCCAGGAGGAGATCTTCTTGACCTCCTCGCTCTGCGCGTAGCTGGCCTGGGTGACGTTCTTCATCTCCTCGTTCTGCGCCTGGCTCACCAGCGTGGAGTTGACGATGAGGATGTCCTGCAGCATCTGGCGCAGGTTGTCCACCCGCTCGACCACCGTGATCGCGTGGTCGGCGACGTCGCGCAGGTAGCGCTGCAGCTCGCCGTCCACGCCGTACTTGGGCGAGCCGGCGATCAGGCCGTTGAGCATGTCCAGCAGCGGCCGGGTGGCCCGCTGGAACTCGATGACCTCGCGCGAGAGCGCGTAGATGCGGCGCGGCGCCGCCGGGTCGCCGCCGAAGACCTGGACCTCGATCTCGTCGATGTCCTTCTGCAGGCCCGCGACGACGGGCGCGTAGCCGTCGACCACCGCGTCCAGGATGGCGTACAGGACGGCCTGCGGGCCCTGGCGCAGCAGGTGCGGGTCGCCCTCCATCCTGCGGCGGACCTTGCCGAGGTCGGGGGCCTCGCTGTGGCGCACGGTCAGCACGAAGTCCTGTCCCAGGAACACGTGGAGCTCGCCGAACTCCACCTTCTCCGGCGAGTCGAGATACTGCGCGGCCCGCAGCACCAGGAACAGCGTCTCGCCGTACCGGTCGGCCTTGGGGCGCTGGTGCGCGACGATGGCGTCCTCGACGGCGAGCTCGTGCAGGCCGAACTCCTCGGCGACGTTGAGCATCTCCGCCTCGGCCGGGCGGTACAGGCCGATCCACGCCATCCGGCCCGGCTGCGAGCGCAGGCTCGCCACCGCCTCGGGCAGCGACGGCGGGCTGTCGACGCGCCGGCCGTCCACATAGACGGCGTTGTCGATCACGCTGCGCTGCTGCGCCGGGACGTCGGCCGTCTTCGACCGGGGGTCCATGGACTGCTCGGGCGCGACCTCGTCGTGGCCGTGGCCGGCGCGTCCCGGTGACCGCATCAGATCTTTCAGCCCACGCGTTCGACGCTCTGGCACGGCACCCCTCCCGAGACACTGCGGACGGCCGCGGACCCGCGCCCGGCGGGGCCCACCCGTGTCAGACCCTAGCCTGATATGGGAGAAATGCTGCGTAGGTACTGGTCGAGCCTGCGGCGGGCCTGCTCGCGCACGCGGCGGCGAAGCGCCGGCGTCTTGGCGAACAGCAGGCCGATCGGCCGGCCGTACGCCATCGTGGACCACCGGCGGAAGTCGAACTCGTCGTGGTGGCGGACGATCAGGCCGTCCTCGAACCGGAACAGGACGTCGGCGTTGCTGACCACCCGCCTGCCCGTCGGCGGGTAGACGTAGCGCATCGTGCGGTGGGCGGTGGCCGAGTGGTCGTCGGCCGTGATGTCGCGGGCCGTCACCTCCACGCCGCCGCCGTCGAGCAGCATGCGCCACATGGCCATGACCCGGTCGCGCCCCTCCACCTCGGTGAGGACGGCGTCGCCGAAGCTCACGTCCGGGTGGTAGCACCGGCCCATGACCTCGGTGTCCGCCTGCGCGAAGGCATCGTAGAACCGCCGGATCAGCCGCAGGTGATCGGCACGGCGCGGCGTGCGGTAGTTCGACATATTCCCAGCTTAGAGGCCCAGAAGCCGCCTTCCGTTATCCCAGCAGACCGCCCGCAGCCAATCGTCGCGGAGGTCCAGCCGGGTCAGGGCGTGCAGTTGGTGGGCGTAGGGGTACGGGATGGTCGGAAAGTCCGAGCCGAGCACGATCTTGCCTGCTAGACCGAGGTCGCGCAAGCGCGGGCGATGACGCGCGGGGAACGGCGCCGTCCGCTCGGCGAAGTCGGTGAAGGCCATGGTCGTGTCGAGGCGGACGTTGGCGTACCGTTCGGCCAGGTCCAGGAACTCCTCGTACTCGGGCATGCCGAGGTGGGCGACGACCACCGCGAGCCCCGGATGCCGCGCGAGGACGTCCCCGATGGGCCCCGGGCCGGTGCACCGGCCCGGCACCGGCATCGACGAGGCGTGCACCACCACCGGCACGCCCGCCTCGGCCAGCAGCCCCCACACCGGTTCGAGGTCCTCGTGCCGGGGGTCGAAGGCGCCCACCTGGAGGTGCACCTTGAACACGCGCGCGCCCCGCTCCAGGGCCGCCCGCACGTCGTCCAGCACGCCGGGCTCGGGGAAGAACGTCGCCGACGGCACGCAGCCGGGGGTGGCGTCCGCGAAGTCGAGCGTCCAGTCGTTGAGGCTGCGCGCCATGCCCGGCCGGTGCGCGTAGGCCAGCGCGGTGAACCACCGCACCCCCATCGCCCGCAACCGCGCCACCCGCTCCTCCCGGGGCAGCCGGTAGCGGATCTCCCACCCCTGCCCCACCAACGGCCCGCCGTTGTCGAAGTGGTGCCACACCCGGCGCTCCATCCGCTCGGGCAGGAAGTGCACATGCACGTCCACCACCCCCGGCACCCCCAGCGCCCGGCACCACCCGGCCACCGCCCCGTCCTCCACTGGCCCCCCGCCCTCGCCACCAGGCCCCATCACGCCTCCCACCACCCGAGCCCCGCCCACACCCACCCTCAGCCGCCCCCGGACCGCCACCACGCACGACCACCGCCCCGCCCGCCACCGCCCCGGCCCGTATCGCCAAACCCCATCACGCCACCACCACCCGCCCCCGCCCACACCCCCACAACCACCCTCAGCCGCCCCCGAACCGCCACCACGCACGACCACGCGGCCCTGCCGCCGCGCACACCCCACGCGGCCCGCCACCCTCATCCCTGAAGGCCACCGCGCCAACCAGTTCCACCGTCCCGCAAAGCCCCGGCCCTGTCATGTCACCGTCCCCCACGGCCACCCCCGACGGCCACCGCCTCGGGCGGCCTGGACACCCGCCGGCCGCTTTTCGAACGATGTTCTGGGGCGGGTGGAACACCGCACCCCGCCGGCCGTGCGAGGCTATGTCCCGCGCGTCATCACCCCACGTACGCGTACTTCGACGGGAGGTGCCCCCTGGAGACGCTCCGGGATCTCTGGACACGACTGACGGCCGTCCAGCCGGAACCGCCGCTGTGGATCACGATGCTGGCCGCGCTCGCCGCGCTGCTCGTCGTCGCCTACCCCACCTCGTGGCACCTGGCCCGAGGGCTGATCACGGTCGCGCACGAGGGCGGGCACGCGCTGGTGGCGCTGCTCACCCGGCGCAAGCTCCAGGGCATCCGCCTGCACTCCGACACCTCCGGCGTCACGCTCACCCGTGGCAGGCCCACCGGCCCCGGGATGATCTTCACGGCCGCCGCCGGGTACGTCGCCCCCTCGCTGATCGGTCTCGGCGCCGCCTGGCTGACCGCCGCCGGGTACATCACCATCCTGCTGTGGACGGTGCTCCTCCTGCTCGCGGGCATGCTGCTGATGATCCGCAACATGTTCGGCGTCGTGTCGCTGCTGGCGATCGGCGGCGCCGTGTTCGCCCTGTCCTGGTACGCGCCCCAGGAGATACAGGCCGCGGGCGCGCACGCCGCGGCCTGGTTCCTCCTGCTCGGCGGCATCCGCCCCATCCTGGAACTGCGCGGCAAGCGGCGTCGCGGCAGGGCTCCGGACTCCGACGCCGACCAGCTCGCCCGCCTCACCCACCTGCCCGGAAGCTTCTACGTGGCGTTCTTCCTCCTGGTGTCCGCCACCGCCCTCGTCGCCGGCGCCTACCTGCTCGCCCCCATCGACCTGCCGCCCCTTTCCCTGCCCGGCTGAGGCAGGGCGAGCCCGGCACCGTAAGCCGGACGGCACGCCGCCGGCGCCGTTCACCGTCCTGCACCGCGGCGTGGATCGGGATGGAGCCGATCTCGTCCTGGACGGCGAACTCAGCCCCAGGACCACCTGCCTGTCACCGGCGGCGCCGCAGGACACGTCACCCCCCTTGCTGGGCACGGTGGAGGCCGGGCCGCTCACGGTCGAGACCGTCGCCGCTCACGGTGGAGGCGCTGTAATCCACCCCGGCGCGCAGCTCGCCCACCAGCCCCACCCGCTCCGCGGACCGGCAACAGAGGCCCCGGCGGGCAGTGCCCCCCGGCCGCGCCCGGGGGGCACTGCGCAAGCGCGACGGCGGGGTCCACCATCGTCACCGGCGCGCCCGGGCGCGTGGCATCAGCCCAAGGGGGCCGTGAAGTCGGGGACCGTCACGGACAGGGTGGAGCCGAAGCGGTTCTTCACCACCTTGAGCTGGGCGGGGATGCGGGCGCGCAGCTCGCCGACGTGGCTGACGATGCCGACGGCCCGGCCGCCGTCCCGCAGCTCGTCCAGGATGTCCAGGACGCCGTCCAGCGTGTCCTCGTCGAGGGTGCCGAAACCCTCGTCGATGAAGAGCGTGCCGAGCTCGACCCCGCCGGCCTCGGCGGTCACCACGTCGGCGAGCGCGAGGGCCAGGGCGAGGGACGTCATGAACGCCTCGCCGCCGGAGAGCGTGGCGGGGTCGCGGTCCATCCCGGTCCAGCCGTCGAGCACCCGCAACCCGAGGCCGCCGCCGGAGCGCTTGCGGTCGGCCGCGGACTTGCGTTTGTCGTACAGCAGCAGGTAGCGGCCTCCGGACATGTGGTCGAGCCGGTGGTTGGCGGCGTCGACCACCTGGCGCAGCCGCTCGCCGAGCACGTACGACGACAGGCGCATGTGCGCGGTGTTGTCCCCGGAGGTGCCGCCGGCCAGCTCGGCGAGGCGCCTGGCCAGGTGGTGGCGCTCCTCGGCCGGCCGCCAGCGCTCCAGGGTGTCGTCCAGGTCTTCGGCCAGCGCGGCGAGCTGCCCCTGCCGGGCGGCGGCCTGGTCGCGGGCGGAGGAACGCGCGCCGTGCTCGCGCTCGGCGGCCTCGTGCGCCTGTTCCAGCGCGGCGAGATCGGGCGGGGGGACGGCGGCGACGGCGGCCAGGGCGGGATCGGCCAGCAGCTTGGCCACGGCGGCCCGCTCGGCGTCCAGTTCCCGCAGCCGCGCGGCCATGGCCTCACGGTCGGCGACCGGCCGCGCGGCCGCCCGGGCGTCCGCCACGCCGGGGAAGCCGGCGTCGGTGGCCGCGGACTCCGCACGGGCCAGCGCCGCCGCCCGCTCGGCGGCCGCGGCGTGGGCGGCCCGCCCCGACTCGGCGGCGTCCCGAAGCAGCTCCGCCTCGTCGGTGAGCCGTTCCAGGCGTGCCGCCAGCGTGGCGTCCTCGCCCCTGGCGGCGTCGAGCACGGCGGCGAGCCGCTCGGCGTCCTCCGACAGCCCCTGGGCCCTCGCGCGCTCGGAGGCGATCTCCACGCCGACCCGCGTGGAGATCTCCGTCAGCTCGGCCATCTCGGTCTCGACCCGCGCCGTCGCCTCGGCGAACTCGGTCTCCCGGCCCGCCAGCTCCCGCACCTCGGCCAGAACCTCCTCAGCCTCCCCCCAAGCCGCCTCGGCCCACTCGACGGTGGGCTCCGAACCCGACCACCCCGCCGGACCGACCTCGCCCCCACCACCACCGGCACCCCGCTCCGCGGAAGCCACCCCAGCCTCGGCATCGCCCCCCGAGGCCGACAGCGCCGCCAGACCGTCCTGAGTCGCGCCTCCACCGGCACCCGCCTCTTCCCAGCCGGTCACGGTGTCGTCGGCAGATCCCTTCGGGAAGGCGGGGCCTTGCTCGACTCGGGTGCGGGTCTCCCCGGCGCCTCCGGCCGGGATGGGCCCCGTGCCCTCGGCCAGACCCTCTGTGCCGGGCCCGGTGGGGCCGGTGTTGTGGTCGGTGATGCCGGTGACCGGGCCTGTGACGTCGGCGCCTGGACCCGCGGTGTCCGCCTCTGCGCCCGCGCCGGCCGCCTCGGCGCGGGTCTCGGCCGCCAGGGAGGCGTACTCGCTCCAGTGGCCGCGGCGGGCCGCCTCGCGGGCCTCCTCGTGGGCGTCGTCGGCGTCGGCGACGCGGGTGGCGGCCTCTACGGCGTCGGCCAGGAGGGCGGTCTCGCGCGTGAGGCGGTCGCGACGGACGGCCACGCTGGTGTCGGTGCCGCGGGCGGCGTCGAGGGTGGCGGTGAGGCGCTCCAGATCGGCCCGCAGCCCGGCCCGCTCGGTGTCCTGGCGGGCGATCGTGAGGGCCAGTTCGCGGGCGTCCGCGGTGGCGGCCTCGACCTCGTTCTGGACGCGCCGGGCCTCCTCCGCGAGGGCGGGCTCCTCGGCCGCGACCTCCCGCAGGCGGGCCAGCTCCGCGACGGCGGCGTCGTGCACGGCGGCCGCCGCCTCGACGGTCAGACCTCCGGCCCGGGACGTGGCCTCCCGCAGCCCGGACGTCAGGATGGCGACCCGGCCCTCGGCGGCCTGGCGAGCGTCCTGTGCGGCGTCGTACCGGGCCTGCACCTCATGCTCGTCGTCGACGGTGGGCGCGGGCTCCTCGGGGGTGGCGGGCGCCGGGTGCTCGGCGGAGCCGCACACCGCGCACGGCTCGCCCGGCGCGAGCCGGCGGGCCAGCTCGGCCGCCATGCCGTCGATGCGGGCCTGCCTGAGCGCGTGCAGACGATCACGCAACTCCTGCGCCTCGTCGGTGGCCAGCCGCCGCCGCTCCTCGGCGGCGTCCAGCTCCGCCAGCAGATCGTCACGGCGCCGCGCCTCGGCGAGAACTCCCTCCGCGGCGTGGCAGGCGGCCTCGGCCGACCGCACCCCCCCGGCCGCCGCCCTGGCCTCGGACAGGCGGGCGTCGAGATCACGAAGGCGGGCGGGCAGCTCGGCTGCGGCGT
Source organism: Sphaerisporangium sp. TRM90804 (assembly GCF_029846175.1). Taxonomy (GTDB): domain Bacteria; phylum Actinomycetota; class Actinomycetes; order Streptosporangiales; family Streptosporangiaceae; genus Sphaerisporangium. Next base: position 383,797 of record NZ_JARWAC010000001.1, read on the forward strand.
CCGCGAGGGCCGCCTCGCGCTCGGCCAGCCGCGCCAGGCTCTCTTCGGCCGCGGCCAGCCCGGCGCCGACCTCCGAGAACCGCGCCTCATCGTCCCGGCGCAGCTCCAGCCCGGCGAGCTCGTCCCCATGAGCCCGCTCCACCGCCACCAGCCGAACCCGCACGTCATACGCCGCCGCCCCGAGCCCGCGCCCGGCCTCCCCCGGCCCCTCCCCGACCGCGGGCAGCGAAAGGACAATGCCGTCAGAAGCGAACTCATCGCCACCGCCCGAGGCGTCAGAGCCGGGAGCCTGCGAGGCGGCCCGCGCCGGCCGCTGGTCATCCGCGAGGTCGCCGGCCGTGGGCGGAAGGTGGGAGAAGCTCTGAGAAGCGGGGGCGCCCGGACCGTCCGGAGCGCCGGCCCCGGGGGGCTGAGAGGCGGCCTGCCCCATGCCCCGCACTTCTCGGAGATCGCCGACCGCCGACGGCGGGAGGTCAGCACCCTGCGAAGCGAGATCGCCCCCACCGCCCGAGGCGTCAGCGCCGGAAGCCTGCGAGGCGGCCCGCCCCGTCCCCCGGTTCTGCGTGAGGTCGCCGGTCGTGGGGAGAAGGTGGGAGACGCCCAGGGCCTGGGCGACGTGGGCGAGGCCGCCGGGGGTGTCGGGGGCGGGTGTGCGCCACACGGCGGTCAGGAGGGGGGCCGGGAGGGCCGTCAGGGCGTGCCTCAGGTGCTCCGCGGCGGTGGCGAGGGTGGCGGCGAGCAGGTCGCGGTGGCGGACGGCGTCGAGATCGCTGCGGGCGGTCGCGACGGCGGTTCGCGCGGCGGGGAGACGGGACGCGGCCAGGCGCGCCTGGCCGAGCCGTTCGGCGGTCTCCCTGCGCAGGGCGGGCAGGACGGCCAGCCGCTGAGCGGCCTCGGCTCCCTCGGCCGCCAGGGCGGTGAGCCGCCGGCCCACCTCGGCGTGCTGCTCGCGGACGAGCGCGAGGCGCGCCTCCTCGGGCTGGAGCTGCGCGAGGCGCGCGATCTCGTCGCGGCGGCCGCGTTCGAGCTCCGCGAGAGCGTCGGGGCCGTGCCGGCCGTCGCCCGCCGAGCGGAGGGAGGCGGGCAGCAGGGGAAGGGCGCGGGCGATCGCGTCGACGGCCAGCCCTTCGGCCTTGGCTGCGGCCTCCGCGCGCTGCTCGGCCTGGTGGGCCAGGGGCAGGACACGGTCGGCGCGCGCGGCCTCCGCGAGGATGGTCTCCAGGTCGGACCGCTCGTCGGCGCGCCTGTCGAGCTCGTCGCGCCGCGCCTCGGCCTCCGCCCGGGCCCGCTGGAGCTTCGCCAGCTCGCGCCCGCTCTCGAGCCCGGCCCGCGCGGACGCCAGCGCGCCCTCGGCGACCGCGCAGGCCCGGCCACGCTGGGCGAGAACCTCCCCGGCGTACGACACGAGCGTTCGCGCCCACGCCCGCGGATCATCCTGCGGGTCGAGCCCGGCGAGCGGATGGACCCGAAGGCCGGCCGTGGCGGCCGAATCAGGCCGCGCACCGGCCCCGGCCGGAGAACCGGGCTCGGCCGGAGAACCGGGCTCGATGTCGGCCTTGACGACCGAATCGTGCTCGCCGGCGGCTCCCGCGACCGAATCAGGCTGCGAGCCGGGGTCGGTGAACAGGTCAGACTGCGAACCGTGGCCGGTGAGGGGGGCGGGCTGTGCGGCGAGCCCCGCGGGCGTGACGGGCTGCGGGGGGTGGTCGGCGCTGGGTTCGAGGAGGGACGGGCCGGCCGCGCCGCGCATGTGGTCGACGACGGAGTCGACTCGCTGGCGGAGTTCCTGGCGCTCCTGGCCGGTGCGGGTGCGGTGGTCGGCGAGCCAGTGCTCGACCTCGCTGAACACCTTGACGGAGAAGAGCTTCTCCAGCAGCTTGCGGCGATCTTCGCCGTCGGCGCGCAGGAAGCGGGCGAAGTCGCCCTGGGGAAGCATCGCCACCTGGCAGAACTGGTCGGCGTTCATGCCCAGGAGGCCGCCGATGAGCTCCCCCGCCTCGTCGGCGCGGGTGGACAGGAACCGCGACTCCCCCGAGGGGAGCAGCTCCTCAAGGACGGTCTTCGCCTTCTCCTCGACGAAACCCTCGCCGCGCAGCTTGGGGCGGTGCCAGACCGGCGAGCGGGCGATGCGCAGACGACGGCCCCGCAGGGTCGCCTCCAGGACGACCGAGGGCCCGCGGTCGGCGGGCGCGTGGTCGCAGCGCAGACGGCGGGCGCTGTTGCGCTGACCCGGGACCTGGCCGTACAGGGCGTAGCACACGGCGTCGAGCACGGTGGTCTTCCCCGCGCCGGTGGGCCCGTGGACGAGGAACAGGCCCGCCTCGCCCAGCGCGTCGAAGTCGACCTCCTCGCTGCCCGGGAAGGAGCCGAAGGCCGTCAACCGCAGACGGTGCAGCCTCATCGCACTCCCCTCCCGAAAGCCGCACATAGCGGCCACCCCTCCAGGACCGCCCGTCCCAGACGCGCCACCGGCGCGGCGCGCCGAAGGCGCCTCCCGGGGGACGCGCCTTCCACGGACGTCAGCACAGTGCCACGCCGGACTCCCTGTCCAAGGGCCACCACCCCCACGGGCGTAACCGGCGCGGGGTGTCGAAGGCTCCTTTGGGGAGCCGTGCGTTGGGGGCGGGTCTCGGGGGTGGTGGGTCGCGGGCGCCTTGTCGGGGCGGGGCGGTCGGGGACTCGGGGCATTCAGACCAGGGTCTCCTTGAGGCGGCACGCCTCGACGGCCTCGCGCAGCAGGCGGGTCTCGGCGTCGTCGGCGGGCTCGCCGCGGACCTCGCGGACGAAGTCGAGCGCGACCTCGATCTCGGGGCGGCCCGCGAGCCGGGGTGCCCGGGCCTGCGCCGGGACGCCGCCCTCGGGCTCGAACGCCAGGCTGAGGGTGTGCGGGAACCTCTGGCGCAGTTGCTCCATGGCCCCCTTCGGCCGGACGGCGTCGGTGAGCGTGACCTGCAGCCAGTGGTCTTCGTAGCGGGCCCACCGGGGCGAGGCCAGCAGGTCGGCGAGAGGACCGCTGACGCGCCCGACCGGGCGCGGCACCGGCGCGGGCACGAACGCGGCGCTCTCGAAGCCGCCCGCGCCGATCTCGGCGATCCAGGAGCCCTTCACGTGCCCGGCCTCGGAGAAGGAGTAGGCGAGCGGAGAGCCGGAGTAGCGCACCGAGGGCGCCATCTCCTGGCGGCCGTGCAGGTGGCCGAGCGCGACGTAGTCGACGCCGGCGAACGCCGAGGCCGGGACATGGGCGACGCCGCCCACGCTGATGTCGCGCTCGCTGTCGCTGGCCTCGCCGCCGGTCACGAAGGCGTGGGCGAGCACCACCGACCGGGCGCCGCCGCGCCCGGCGAGATCGGCCCGCACGAGCGCCATGGCGTGCTCGATCGCCGCGGTGTGGCTGCGCTCGGACAGCTCCCACGACGTGCGCACGACCTCGGGCTCCAGGTAGGGGATGCCGTAGAAGGCGACGTCGTCGATCACGACCGGCTGCCCGACACGGGCGGGGTCGGTGCGCAGGTGCACCCCGGCGGCGTCGATGAGGCCCGAGCCGAACCCGAGCCGGCGCGCGGAGTCGTGGTTGCCGCTGATGAGCACGACGCGGACGCCTTCGGCGACGAGACGGCCCAGCGCCTCGTTGCACAGCGACACGGCGTCGACCGAGGGGAGCGCGCGATCGTAGACGTCACCGGCGACGACGACCACGTCGACCCGCTCGGAACGCACGGTCTCGACGAGGTGGTCGACGTAGTCGGCCTGGGCCTGGAGCAGGCTCTCGCGGTGGAAGGCCCGGCCCAGATGCCAGTCACTGGTGTGCAGCACACGCATGTCGCAGGAAGCTAACAGGTCCCACCGACAAAAGCGGTACCTCGCGCCCCATCGTTCCTCCCGCGTGACTTAACCTGATGATCGGACGTCATATTGAGGTGGAATGCCCTCTGCGCATGGAGCGCGTCCATTCTCCAGGAGGTGGCGGTGAACGGGCGGGGCCGGCTGAGCGTGGCGACCGGGCTGATGCTGATGACCCTGGCGACCGTGGGCTCCCTGCTGTCGCCCCCCGCTTTCGACCCGCCCCGGCTCAGCCACGACCAGAGTTTCGAGCACCTGCCGCCTCAGCCCGCCGCCGAGATGCGGCCGGTGCGCCACGACGCCCCCATCGTCAGCCAGGAGATCACCGTCGCGGTACAGGGCGAGAGGCTGCCCGCGACGGTCAGGGCGCCCCGCACCCCCGGGCGCCACCCGGCGATGGTGTTCGTGCAGGGCTCGGGCAACGGCTCACGCGGCGAGTTCACCACGCAGGCCACGTGGCTGGCCAGGGCGGGGGTGGTGACGCTCACCTACGACAAGCGCACGGTCGGCTACGACTTCCGCCACCGCGACTTCGGCCTGCTCGCCGACGACGCGCTGCGCATGATCGAGACCCTGCAGCGGCGCTCCGACGTCGACCCGGTGCGCACCGGGCTGTGGGGGGTGAGCGAGGGGAGCTGGGTCATCCCGATCGCGGCCGCCCGCAGCCTCGACGTCGGCTACGCGGTGCTGGTCTCCTCCCCCAACGTCACGCCGATGCGCCAGGTGGCGTGGGCGCTGAACGAGCAGCTCGAACGCCTGCACGCCCCCACCGGGGTGCGCGAGCTGCTGACCAAGGCCATGGGCGGGGTGGGCTTCGACTTCCTGCGCTACGACAGCGCCCCCGCGCTGCGTCAGGTCAGACAGCCCGTGCTGGCGCTGTACGGCACCACCGACCCGTCCATCCCGTTCGTGGAGAGCACACAGATGCTCACCTCCGCCCTGGACGCCGCGGGCAACTCCGACTACACGATCAGGTTCCTCGACGGCGCCGACCACGCCATGCGCGTCAACGGCGGCGCGTTCGCCCGCGGTTACCTCGACTCGCTGGCCAACTGGATCCTCGGCCTGCCGGGCACCGCGCGACCGCCGTCGGGCGCGCAGATCGCGGGCGCCACGCCGGTGCAGCGGTACGAGACCGCCGACGTTCCGGCCGCCCCCTGGTACACCGGGACGGCGATCCTCGGCCTCGCACTCACCATCACCACGGTCGCGTACGTGGCGGCGCCGGTCACCGAGCGGATGCTGCGGCTGCGCGGGCGCGACCTCGGCGCCCCGGCGGCGCAGCTCTGGCCGGCCATCCGCCGCCGCCTGTCACGCATGCTGCTGACCGGTGTCGGCCTGCTCGCCGCCGTGATGGCGTTCATCATGCTCATCGTGCTGTTCTCGGTGAACCAGGCCGGCGCGTGGCCGGCGGTGCTGGCGGGCTGGCTGGTGGTCCGGGTCCTCGCCATCCTCATACTGGTGCAGGAGATCACCGCCTCCGTGGCGGTCTACCACGCCATCCGGGACGGCTGGGAGCCCACGCGCCCGCAGCGGGTGGCCGTCGCGGGGGTCCTGGGCACCACCGGGCTGCTCCTCGTCACGGGCGCCTACTACGGCCTGTTCGGCATCCCCTGGTGATGCCGCGGCGGCTTCGCCGATTCCGGGTTGGACATATCTCTCGAAGTCGTAGCCTGTTCGGTATTCGTTCACGTGCCGGCCGTCTGGCGGGAATAGGGTTCCCCCTCGGCCAAGGGAAGAATGGGACGGCATTGCGGGACGGGAACAAGCCACGGGGGGCGGCCGCGGTCATCGGCTGGACCGCTTTGTCAGCCATCGCACCAGGCGCAGCGCATCTACGGGCGGGACGCCGCAGGACGGGTCTGGCGATCCTGGCGGCCTACCTCGTGGTCGTCGCGGCGCTGCTCGTCGTCGCGCTCACCGCGGACGCCGGCATGGCCGGCCGTCTGCTCGACCCGTCGTGGCTGCGCGCCATCACCGCCGCGGCGGGGCTCGCGGCCGTCGCGTGGTTCGCGCTGCTGGTGCGCTCGTACGTGATCATGCGGCCGGGACGGCTGTCGCAGCGTGGCCAGATCGTCTCGGGCGTGCTCGCCGGGACGCTGGCGGTCGCGGTGACGATGCCGTTCGCCGTGGTCGCCCAGTACGTCATGGTGTCGCAGGACACCCTCGACAGCGTCTTCGACACGCCCTCCGTCACGGCGGCGGCCGGCCAGAACCAGGGGCCGAAGTCCACCGACCCGTGGGAGGGCAAGAAGCGCGTCAACGTCCTGCTCCTAGGCGGCGACTGGCAGCCCGACCGGGTCGGCGTGCGCACCGACAGCATCAACCTCGCCAGCGTGGACGTGCGCACGGGCAACACGGTGCTGCTCAGCCTGCCGCGCAACCTGGAGAACGTGCGCTTCCCCCCCGAGAGCCCGCTGCGCCGCCACTTCCCCAACGGGTTCCGCCTGCCGGCCAACCCCGACGGCTCCCGCGAGGACCTGCTCTTCTCGGTCTGGGAGTACGCCGAGACCCATCCGGAGCTGTTCGGCGGGCGCAAGGGCATGGGGCCGGAGACGCTGAAGCAGACGATCGGGTACACGCTCGGCGTCAAGGTCGACTGGTACGCCCTGGTCAACATGTGGGGGCTCGCCAGGATCATCGACGCCCTGGGGGGGCTGACGCTGACCGTCCCGACCGACGTCGTGTTCGGCAAGTACAACGAAGGGCTGGTCAAGGCCGGCACCCGCAAGCTGCGCGGCGCGGACGCCATGTGGTTCGCCCGCTCGCGCACCAACAGCGACGACTACACCCGCATGGGCCGCCAGCGGTGCGTGCTCGACGCGCTGCTCCAGCAGGCCGACCCGGCCACCGTGCTGCTGCGGTTCAACCAGCTCATCAAGGCGTCCAAGGGCATGTTCCGCACCGACATCCCCCGGCCGATGCTTGAGCACCTCGTGCCGCTGGCCCTGAAGGTGCAGAACGCCCAGGTCACCAGCGTGCAGTTCGTGCCGCCGGTGATCAACACCGGCTACCCCGACTGGGCGAAGATCCGCAGGCTGGCGGTGCGGGCGATCCGCGACTCGGCCGCGTCACCGGCCAAGGGAACCGGCCAGGCGGGCGGCCCGACCGCGTCCCCCGGAACGGGCGCCACGCCCGCCCCGCGCGCCTCGGCCGGCGCGACGCCGAAGGCCTCCGCGACCGGGGAGCGCGGGCGCACGCCGTCGCAGGCCACCCCGACCCCCGGGGCGGCCAAACGGCTGGGAGACGGCTGCTCCTGACCCGCCGGGCGGCGACGGCCCGGCACCCCATCGGCATATCACGTTTTGATAACGGTGCCGCATCGGTCACATGAAGTAGCCGGTCGACTACGGTAATTCTTCTCCTGTGTCTGCCCCCCGCGACGCGGCCGCGCCGAGAGCGACCCTCGCCGACGCGTCCGGCGCGTCCTCATCCGCGCTCCGGGTGGCCTTTTCCGCGCGTCGCTCCGGCCGCCCTCGTCCGGCGGGCCCTTCCCGAGCCCTCCGGCGACCACGACGGCACCTCCGGCGACGCCGACCATCCCGACAAGGAGAGCGCAGTGTCCAACGCGGAAGCCGGTTCGGGCATCACCGTCACGGGGATCGACGACAGGTACGGCGCGCTGTGCCAGGGGTTCAACCAGCGATGGACGGCCCGCCCCGACTACATCAAGATCGTACGTTCGACCGCCGACGTCATCGGCGCCCTGGAAGAGGCGCTGAACAGCGGCCGCACGCGCGTGGCCGTCCGCTCGGGCGGCCACTGCTACGAGAACTTCGCCGCCGCGCCCGACGTGCGGGTGATCATCGACATGGGCCGGATGGACCGCGTCCACCACGACCCCGCCATGGGGGCGTACTGCGTGGAGGCCGGCTCCACCAACTGGCACATCTCCACCCAGCTCTACCGCGAGACCGGCCGCACCCTGCCCGCGGGGTCGTGCTACTCGGTGGGGGCCGGCGGCCACATCAGCGGCGGCGGGTACGGGCTGCTCTCCCGCCGGCACGGCCTCACCGTCGACTACCTGCACGCCGTGGAGGTCGTGGTCGTCCGCCGCGACCCGCACGGCGACTACCGGGCCGAGGCCGTCGTCGCCCGCAGGGACGCCGGCGGCGACCTGCACGACCTGTGGTGGGCGCACACCGGCGGCGGGGGCGGCAACTTCGGCGTCGTCACCCGCTACTGGTTCAAAGACCTGCCGCGGCCGCCCATCAACGTCTGGCTGAGCGCGGTCGCCTGGGAGTGGGAGGGCATGACCTACGACCGCTTCGCCCGGCTCGTCGGCAACTTCGGGGAGTTCTGCGCCGAGCACGGCGCCCCGGGCAGCCAGTACGCCGGCCTGTTCGCCATCCTGAAGCTCACCCACCGGGCGGCCGGCAAGATCGGCCTGATCACGCAGGTGGAGGCCAGCAACCCGGCGGCCGGGCGCGACCGGCTCGACGCCTTCCTGGCGCGGGTCGAGGAGGGCGTCGGCCTGCCCAGGGCCACCCTCGACGTGGGCACCGGCGAGCATCCCGAGATGCCCGGCATGCACGACGAGCCGCGCCTGATGCCCTGGGTCCAGGCCACCCAGACGCTCAACGGCTCCGGCGACAACCGGCGCGGCAAGCACAAATCGGCGTACCTGCGCAAACCCTTCCCCGGCTCCCACATCCAGGCGATGTGGAACTTCCTGTCGGGCACCCCCGACTCCGGCGACTACGACACCACCGCCTACGCCAACCCCGAGGCGCTGGTGCAGGTGGACACCTACGGCTGCCGGATCAACGCCGTCAGCCCGCACGAGACGGCCGTGGCGCAGCGCGACTCCGTCATGAAGCTGCAGTACCAGACGTACTGGACCGACCCGGCCGAGGACGCCGTGCACGAGCGCTGGATCCGCGAGCTGTACAGCAGGGCGTACGCCGAGACCGGCGGCGTGCCCGTCCCGGCCGCCCCCAACGACCCCGGCGCCGTGACCGACGGCTGCTACGTCAACTACCCCGACCGCGACCTGGGCGAGGAGGAGTGGAACCGCTCCGGCGTGCCGTGGTACCGCCTGTACTACGGCGACAACTACGACCGGCTGCTGCGCGCCAAACAGCGGTGGGACCCGCACGACGTCTTCCGCCACGCCCAGTCGATCAGGTAGCGGGGGCGGCCCCGCGCCGTCACTCCCCCGCCGTCACCCGGCGCGACGGACCGGTGAGGCGGAAGGAGCCGTGGGCCAGGCGGCGCACACGCTCCTCGTCGACGAGGTGCCCGAGGCCGGGCTGGGTCAGCGGAACGGCCACCACGCCGCCCGACGCGCCGACCGGCGGCGTGACGATCTGGGCGTTGCGCGGAGGCTCGTTGACGTCGCTGGGCAGCGTGCAGCCCGGCAGGCTGGCCACCGCGACGGTCGCCGCGCGGGCCAGGCCGGTGCCCCGCCCGCCGGCCGCGGTGATGTCCCACCCCGCGCCGGCCGCCCGGTCGTGCGCGCGGCGCACGGCGCGCAGCGACCCGAACCGGGACGGGCGCAGCAGCAGCGCGTTGCCGGCGCGTTCGGCGACGGCCCGCTCGACGGCGTCCACCGAGTGCACCTCCACCGCGACGGCGGCCGAAACCCGTTCACGCAGCCGCGCGTGCAGCTCCAGGTCGGGCGAGTTGCCAGGGCCGCCGAAGGGGCGCTCGATCGCGGTGACGCCGTAGCCGTCCAGCGCCTCAAGAGCGGAGGTCTCGGTGTAGGCGCCGCGGCCGTCGACGGCCAGGGCGAGCGCGGGGTACGCCGAGCGCACCGCCCGCACGGGCTCGACGTCCCAGCCGGGGTGGATGTCCAGGGTGACGTGGGCGTACCCCGCGCAGACGTGCCGGTTGACCCGGGCCACCATGGCCTCGAGCGACCGCTCGGCCGCCAGCCGCACGGTCGCGATCAGGGAGGTGCGGGTGCCGCCCAGCGCGTGCGCGAGGGGCACCCCCTGCATGCGGCCCCACAGGTCCCAGCAGGCGAGGTCGACGGCCGCGCCGCCGGGAACGTCGCCTAGATCATCGGGGTGGTTCCAGTCGACGCCGAGAAGGGCGGGGCCGAGGGATTCCTCCAGCGTCGCCCAGGTTTTCGCACTCGGATCGTGCTCGGCGGCGCCGCCCTCGGGGACGTCGCCGCGGTCGGGCGACTGGACGGCCTCGCCCCATCCGGTCATGCCGCCGTAGTCGGTCAGTTTGATCAGAATGGTCTCCGGGCGCCGGCCGTAGGGCAGCACGAGCCGGAAGACTTCAAGCTCGCGGACGCGTGGCATTGAACCCCCTCGACGGAACACCTGCCCTTCCATGGTGCCCGTTGCGCCGAACCACTCCAAACCCGGCCGGTCAGCGCAGGGCTCGGCCGGCCGCGAGCACGCCGAGGAACGCCTGCCCGACGATCAGAGCGAAGCACGGGACGAAACCCCACGCGGCGGTCTGGTAGGCGGCGAACACCGCACCGGCCGCCGCGATGGCCACCACCGAGAAGACCTGCTCGCCGATCTGCAGGGACGAGCTGTTCTTGCCCTCCTCGCCCGGTCTCGACAGCTTCAGGGTCAGCACGGACAGAGTCGGGTAGACCAGGCCGATGCCGAACCCGGCGACCATCCAGGCGACCAGCCCGACGGGGACGGGCACGGCGTCGACCACGAGCAGGCCCGTGCCGGCGATGCCCGCGGTCAGCAGGAACGCCCCGCCGCGCAGCAGCAGGCGCTGGTCGTACGGCCTGCGGCTCTGGATCCAGGACGCCAGCGACCAGCTCAGCGCGGACGCGGTGAGGAACAGGCCGGCCATCGTCGGGCTGAGCCCGCGCTCGCGGATGAGCATCAGCGGGACGAACACGTCGGCGGCGAAGGACGCCCCGCCCACCAGCCCGCGCACGAGCACGACCGCCGGCAGGCCCCGCGCCGCCAGCAGGGTGCCGGAGGGCAGCAGGCGGGGCAGCGCGAAGGCGAGGACGACCAGCCCGACCACGAGCAGCGGAAGCCCGATGCCTCCTCCGCTGCCGCCGTACTGCATCAGCGCGGCTCCGGCGGCCACCACCACGCCCCACGTCAGCAAAGCGCCGAACCCCTGCCCCCCGCCCACCGCGGAACCGCCGTCCCCCACCGCGCCGGCCGACGCCCCGTCGTGCGCCCCGACACCGCCCTGCGCCGTCACACCCGGTGCCGCCGAACCAGCCGATTCCACAGGACCAGCCGATGCCACCGGACCAGCCGATGCCACCGGACCGCCCGATGCCGCGGCACCGCCCGGTGCCGTCGCGACGTGGGCCGGCACCGGGCCGCCAGGTGCCGCCACGCCGTTCGGCACCCCGCCGGGCGCCGCCACACCACCTGGTGCCGTGGAGCCGTCTGGTACCGCGGGGCCCTCGATCGTCGTCGTGCCACCGTACGTCTCCGGCGCGTCGCCGCCCCTGCGCGGCGCGACGGCGCCCGCCGGGGCCGCCGGGGCCGCGCCGCCGGTCCCCGGTACGGGGGCGGCGGGCGTGGTGGTGCGGGCGGTGAGGCCGCGCCATAGCAGGAGCGCGGCCGGGGCGACGAGCAGAGGGGTGCCGAGGAAGATCCAGCGCCATCCGATGTGCTCGACGACCGTGCCGGTGACGGCGGGGCCCACGATCGAGGGCAGGACCCACGCCGTCGCCAGCAGCGAGAACACCTTGGGATGGGTCTCCGGCGGGTACACCTGGGCGACCAGGACGTACAGCGCCACCGAGAACAGGCCGCCGCCGATGCCCTGGACGAACCTTCCGGCGATCAGCACGTGCATCGTCGGCGCGAACCCGGCGATGAGCAGGCCCACGGCGAACGCCCCGGCCCCGGTCCACAGCGGCGCCACCGGCCCCCGGGCGTCGCCCCACCGGCCGCCGGCCACCGTGGCGATCACCCCGGCGGCCATCGACGCGCTGAACGCCAGGCCGTACAGCGGCAGCCCGCCGAGAGCGCGGGCCGCCGCCGGCATGGCGGTCGCGACGGCGAGGTACTCGAACGCCACGAGGGCGACGAGGGCGACGATGCCCGCGCTCAGCGCCCGGTAGGGGCGGCTGAACACGCCCGGCGGAGCGGCCGCGACGGAGGTCTGGGTCATTGCTGAAGACACCTGGTCGAAGATAGGGCGTGGCGCCGGCCCGTCGCATCGGGCCCGGCCTGGGTATTTGGTCCTACGACGCCCGGATGCCGAGCGTGCGTTCGGCCCACTGGCCGATGTCGCGGCGTTCCACCGCCGCGGCCATCAGGGCGGGAAAGGCGTCGGGGGTGCAGGCGAAGGCCGGCACCCCCAGGGCGGCCAGGGCCTCGGCGTTGTCCCGGTCGTAGTGGGGCTGGCCCTCGTCGGAGAGGGCGAGCAGGACGATGACCTGCACGCCGGCGGCCGTCATGGCGGCCACCCTGCGCAGCATCTCCTCGCGGACCCCGCCCTCGTAAAGGTCGCTGATCAGGATGAAGATGGAGTCGGCCGGGCGGGTGATCAGCCCCTGGCAGTAGGCGATGGCCCGGTTGATGTCGGTGCCGCCGCCGAGCTGGGTGCCGAACAGCAGCTCCACCGGGTCGTGGAGCTGGTCGGTGAGGTCGACGACGCTGGTGTCGAAGACCACCAGGCTGGTGCGCAGCGACCGCATCGAGGCCAGCACGGCCCCGAACACGCTGGAGTACACCACGGAGGCCGCCATGGAGCCGCTCTGGTCGATGCAGAGCGTCACCTCGCGCACCACGGCCCGCTCCCTGCGGGCGTAGCCCACCAGCCGGGACGGGACGACGGTGTTGCGTTCGGGCAGGTAGTTCTTCAGGTTTGCCCGGATCGTGCGATCCCAGTCGATGTCGGACACCCGCCGCGGGCGGTGGGTGCGGGCCGACCGGTCGAGGGCGCCCGCGACGGCGGTCCTGGTGCGCTGGGCGAGCCGGCGTTCCAGGTCTTCCACGACCTTCCGCACCACCTCGCGCGCGGACCGCCGCGCCGTCTCGGGCATCACCTTGTTGAGCGACAGCAGGGTGCCGACGAGGTGGACGTCTGGCTCGACGGCCTCCAGCATCTCGGGTTCGAGCAGCAGGCGGGTGAGGTTGAGCCGCTCGATGGCGTCCTTCTGCATGACCTGCACGACCGTGGAGGGGAAGTACGACCGGATGTCCCCGAGCCACCGCGCCACCCGGGGCGCCGACGCGCCCAGGCCCGCGCTCCGCGAGGAGTCGCCCCCGTTCCCGCCGCCGCGCCCGCTGTCGTAGAGCGCGGCCAGCGCCGCGTCCATGCGCATGTCCTCGTCGCTCAGCCCGCCCCCCACGCCCCCGGACCCGCCGGCCCCACCGCCCGACCCCTCCGCGTCACCACCCAGCACCAACCGCCACCGCCGCGCACGCTCCTCCATCACCCCTCCACCTCCACAACAGAACGCCTCACGATCCCCCTCAGCCCGCCCCCGGCCCCGGCACCCGAGCCGAAGCACAAGCCGCCCAGCATCAACCACCACCGCCGCACACGCTGCTCCATCACCGCCGCCCCTCCGCAACCACGGCAGAACACCGCACGATCCCCCCGCAGCCCGCCCTCCACGCCGCCGGCTCCACCAGCCCCACCGCCCGACCCCGCGGCCCCGCCGCCCAGCACCAACGGCGACCGGGGCTCACGCTCCTCCCCGACCAGCACAGGACGCCCCACGATCTCCCCCTCAGCCCTCGCCACCGACTCCACCACCCCCACCAACCGACCCCCCGCCCCCGCCGCCCAGCACCGACCGCGACCGGGGCTCACGCTCCTCCCCGACCAGCACAGGACGCCCCACGATCTCCCCCTCAGCCCTCGCCACCGACCCCGCGCCCCCGCCGCCCAGCACCGACCGCGACCGGGGCTCACGCTCCTCCCCGACCAGCACAGGACGCCTCAGGTGCCGGCCCTTGCCGGTCATCGGGTGTCGCCGAGGATGGTCAGTACGGTGGCGACGGCCGGGGCGGCGCGGGCGGCGTCGGGCTCGGGGACGCTGGGCCGGCCGGACTCGGCCGAGGTGACACGCGCGCCGATGGCGCGGCGCTCCGGGGCGGGGAACGCGCCGAAGGTGCGGCGCAGCAGCGGCAGCACGTCGATGAACGCCTCGGGGCCCAGGCCCGTGAGCCAGGTGTCGATCAGGCCGAGCAGGGCGGCGTCGTGGACCAGCAGCAGGCCGCTGCCGGACAGGAACCCCTCGACCCAGGCCGCCGCCCGCACGGCCGGAGTGCCCGCCGACATCGACCGCGACATGCGGCGAGCGGCCTCCTCGGCGGGGATGGCGCCCGCGTCGAGCAGGATGCGGGCGAGCCTGCCGCCGATGAGGCCGTGCAGGTCGCGCCGCTCGGCCACACCGCGCAATGCCGCGAGCCAGGCGTCCCTTCCGGACTCCAGCAGCCCCACAGCGGTGTGCACGGCGTCGACGTGGCCGAGCAGGTCGCGGGCGGAGTCGTCGTCGAGGCCGGTGGCGGCCACCGGCAGGCCCGCGCAGATGCGGCTCAGCAGCGAGTCGACGATGACCGACAGGCCGCCCGCCGGGGTGCCGCGGACGTCGCCGTACCGCTGGGCGCGCACCAGCGCGGGCAGCGCCGCCATGAGGTGCGTGACGTCGCTGTCGAGGGCCGCCCGGGTGGAGATCGACGACAGAACGTACGGCAGCGCCTCGGGAAGGTCGGCCAGCAGGCACCGCTCGGCCACGCCGGTCAGCTCGGCCAGCGTCGCCGGCCGGGCGGCGGACGGCGCGGGCCCGGCGTGCCGGGTGGTCCGCGCGGAGCCGAGGTCGACCAGCTCGCGCACGCGGGAGGTGGCGGCGGCCGGCACGGTGGTGCCGTACGCGCTCGCCTCGATGAGCTCGATGTCGAACTCCGGGCGCCAGGCGAGCGTCCAGGACTCGCGGAAGGTGCCCTTGCCCCGGGCCTCCCGCGGCGTGCCCCAGGCGACGCCCAGCAGGCCGAGGCGGTGCAGCAGGCGGCTGCGCTCGAGGTCGAGCGGTTTGCGCAGGTCGAGGTCGAGATCGCGCTCAAGCGCCTCGGCGGGCATCTTCAGGCGGCGCCGGCGTTCGCGCAGGTCGCGTTGCAGGGGCATCATCGGGGTGCTGTCGGGGACGCTTCCGAGCCGCTCCCCCACCACCATGCGCCGCTGGATCAGCTCCACCGGCAGCTCGTCGCCCTCGCACAGCACGGCGCGGACCGCCTCGGTGACCTCGCTCAGCCCCGCCAGCGGGCGCCCGCGCACCACCGCCAGGCTGTGCGCCAGCCGTACGGCCTCGATGACGTGGGCGGAGGACACCGGCAGGTCCTCCTCGCGCAGCACGGCGGCGGCACCCGCGAGCCACCGCTCGATCGGGCGGTCGGGGGCGGCGAACAGGTGGTCGTACCAGCCGGGCGAGGTGACGCCCGCGCCGTAGCCGCTCCAGGAGGCCAGCCGCCCGTACGTCCACGGCACCCAGGTCATCTCGACCTTGACCCGGGCGAGCCCCTTCAGCAGGCGCTCGTCGGAGGCGGCCGGGCCGATGGCGCGCAGGGCCGGGACGTGCCAGGCCCCGCACACCACGGCGACGCGCCGGTAGCCCTCCTTCAGGGCGCCGCGCACGGTCTTGCGCATGTACGCCTCGCGGCGTGCCTCACGCCCTCGGGGCGTGTAGCCCTCGCGGGCGGCCTCCATCGCCTCGGCGATCACCTCGAACGGCGCGTCGCCGCGGTGCTCGACGGCGTCCTCCCACCAGCGCTCGGGATCGTCGTACCCCGCCGCCCGGGCCAGCTCGCCGATCGGGTCGGCGTGAGAGGCGGGCACCTCCTCGGCCTCCAGGCGATCCCCCGCAGCACGACGATCCCGCGCGGGATCGTCGTCACCGACCGGGCCACCGCCCGCGACAGGATGGCCCTGCCCGGCGGTGCCCTCGCCCATGACAGGGCGCCCCTGCGAGCCAGGCCCGTCATCTCCGTCAGGACGGGCCTGCGCCACCATCCCGTCGCCTGCGATCGGACGGTCTTGCCCGGCGGTGCCCTCGCCCGTGACAGGGCGCCCCTGGGGACCGGGACCATCACCCCCGCCGGGGCGGGCCTGCACTACCGCCCCGTCGCCTGCGACGGGGCGGTCCCGCCCAGCGGGGCCCTCGCCCGCGACAAGGAGGCCCTGGGGGCCAAGGCCATCACCCCCGTCAGGGCGGGCCTGCACTACCGCCCCATCGCTTCCGACGGTGCGGTCCTGCTCGGGCGGGCTTCCGCTCGCGGCGGGACGGTCCTGCTCGGCCGGGCTTCCGTTCGCGACGGGGCGGGCCTGCTCGGCCGGGCCGTCGCCGGGGACGGGGCGACCCTGCGGGACGGGGCCGTCGTGCGCGGGCGGGCCGGTGTCCGGGGTGCGGTCGGCGGCGCGTTCGGCGAGGCTGTGGGCGGCCGGCAGGTCGCAGAAGCGGGCGGGGATGCCGGCGGCCGCGGCGTACCTGATGGCCTGCCACTCGGGGGAGAACGCCGCGAACGGCCAGAAGGCGGCTCGTGACGGCTCGCCCGGCACGTGCGCCAGCAGCGCGACGGGCGGCTCCAGATCGGGGTCGGCCGCCAGCGCGATCAGGTGGTCGGCTTCGGGAGGGCCCTCGATGAGCACGATGTCGGGGCGCAGGCGGGTGAGCTCGGCGACCAGGGCGCGCGCCGAGCCGGGCCCGTGGTGGCGCACGCCGAGCACCGTCGTGGTGGCCTCAGGAGACATCGCGGCAGGCTCGGTAGAAGTCACGCCACTCGGGACGCTCGCGGACGACGGTCTCCAGGTACTCCTGCCAGATCACCCGGTCGGACACCGGATCCTGGACGACCGCGCCGAGGATGCCCGACGCGACGTCGCCCGCGCGCAGCACGCCGTCGCCGAAGTGCGCGGCCAGCGCGATGCCGCTGGTCACCACGGAGATCGCCTCCGCTGTGCTGAGCGTGCCGCTCGGCGACTTCACCGTGGTGCGGCCGTCGGCGGTCGTGCCGGAACGCAGCTCGCGGAAGATCGTGACGACCCGGCGGATCTCCTCCATGGCCGTCGGCGTCTCGGGCAGCTCCAGGGAGCGGCCGAGCTGGGCGACACGCCGCGAGACGATGTCGACCTCCTCTTCGGCGCTCGCCGGCACGGGCAGGACGACGGTGTTGAAGCGGCGCCTGAGCGCGCTGGACAGCTCGTTGACCCCGCGGTCGCGGTCGTTGGCGGTGGCGATCACGTTGAACCCGCGTGTCGCCTGGACCTCGGCGTTGAGCTCGGGGATCGGCAGGGTCTTCTCCGACAGGACGGTGATGAGCGCGTCCTGCACGTCGGAGGGCATGCGGGTGAGCTCCTCGACGCGGGCCAGGCGGCCCTCGGCCATGGCGCGCATGACCGGGCTCGGCGTCATGGCCTCGCGCGAGGGGCCCTCGGCGAGCAGGCGGGCGTAGTTCCAGCCGTAGCGGATCGCCTCCTCGGCGGTGCCCGCGGTGCCCTGCACGAGCAGCGTGGAGTCGCCGCTGATCGCCGCCGCCAGGTGCTCCGACAGCCAGGTCTTGGCGGTGCCCGGCACGCCGAGCAGCAGCAGCGCCCGGTCGGTGGCCAGCGTGGCCACCGCGACCTCGACGATGCGCCGGGGCCCGATGTACTTGGGGGTGATCTGGTCGCCGTCCCCCAGCAGGTAGGTGGTCACGGCCCACGGCGACAGCCGCCACCCCGGCGGCCTGGGCCGGTCGTCGGACTTGGCCAGTACGGCCAGCTCGTCAGCGAACTGGTCTTCCGCGTGCGGACGCAGAACGCTCATATCACGCTTCAACTCGCTCTCGCGTAGAGGTGTGGTGCAAGAAGGATCAGAAGGACGAGGACGGTGGGGACGGCGCCCGGTCGCGCCGGGAGGCCGCCCGTTCTCGCCGGGAGGAGACACCGGGCCGGCGACCGGGCAGG
>NZ_JARWAC010000010.1 GCF_029846175.1 Sphaerisporangium sp. TRM90804
CTCATGGACGACCTCCCCGAAGTGGCCGAACTCGACCTCAACCCCGTGATCGCCACCCCCACCGGCGCAGTCGCCGTGGACATACGCGTGCGACTCGCCCGGCCGGGGTCGTCCGGCGCGTGACTCGCGTGGTCAGCGGCCCGGCGGCGCCGTGCTGGCGCGCGTGACGAGGCGGGTGGGGACGAGGTCGGTGCCGGGCCGGGCCTCGCCGCCTTCGCGGATCTGCCGCAGAACGCCCTGCACGCAGCGGCGGCCGACCTCGGCGAAGTCCTGGTGGACGGTGGTCAGCGGGGGGATGAAGCAGGAGGAGTCGGGGATGTCGTCGAAGCCGACGACGCTGATGTCCTCCGGAACCGCGCGCCCGTGTTCGTGGAAGGCCCGCAGCAGGCCCAGGGCCATCTGGTCGTTGGCGGCGAACACCGCGGTGCAGCCCGGCTCCTCGGCCAGGGCCAGCCCCGCGGCGTAGCCGGAGTCGGCGGACCAGTCGCCGTGCAGCACCGGGGGCACCGGACGGCCGGCCTCGCGCAGGGTGCGGCGCCAGGCCTCGGCCCGGCGCTGGCTCGCGAAGGAGGAGTGCGGGCCGGTGAGGTGCCAGACCGTCTGGTGGCCCAGGGCGAGCAGGTGCCGGACGGCGAGCCGGGCGCCCTCCGCCTGGTCGGTGTCGACGACGCTGTAACGATCGCCGGCGTCGGAGTCCACCACGACGACGTGCACACCCGGGGGCAGCGTCACCCTGCCGCTGTCGAGGAGGTGGATCTCCATGATGACGATGACGGCGTCCACGGCCAGCTCGCCCATGCGGGTGAAGGCGCCGAGCACGTTGTCCTGGGTGGGGACGTCGATGGGGATGAGGGTGATGCCGTACCCCTCGGCCGCCGCCTGGGTGGCGATCGCCTCCACGGTACGGCTGTTGCCGGTGGAGGCCAGGCTGAACAGGATCACGCCGATCGTGTTGAACTGCCCGTACCGCAGCGCCCTCGCGGCGCTGTTGGGCCGGTAGCCCAGGGTCCGCATGGCGGCGAGCACCTGCTCACGGGTGCCGCCGAAGACCCCGGGATGCCCGTTGGAGACCCGGGAGACGGTCTGGGAGGACACGCCCGCGAGCTTGGCCACGTCGGCCATGGAGACCCGCTGCTTGCGGCGCCCGCCCGGAATGCCCGAGCCACCGCGCTGTGCGCCCCCGGGCGGCGGGGCCTGGAGGTTGAGGTCGTGCAGATCCACGCCGTATCGAGCTCCCCCTGGTTCGCTGCCCGAGCCGGCCGGCCGCGCGGGACGCCGGCGCCGGATGCCCGGTGCGCGAAGGCCGGATCGGGCGCCTAGGTGGGGGCCCTTGACCTCCACTGTGACGGGTGTCACCATACCGCAACAGAAGTTTACGTAAACATGACCGGGGCGAGTCGCCCCGCACTCCCATCGACACCTCGCCGGCGACCGCATCGGCGCGATGTTCACGTGAACAATGCCTGGACGACGTGGCGAGGAGGCGAGTCTCGTGGTCACGCAGGGGCGATCGGGCGCGTGGAACCACCGGGAGAGACCGCCCCGGCGACGCCGGTCCTGGGCCGGCTGGCGCTTCGTCGGGCCGTTCATGGCGGTCTTCGCCCTCGTCTTCCTGGCCCCGATCGCCTACTCGGTCTACCTGAGCCTGTTCCGCACCCGGCTGATCGGCGGCACGGCCTTCGTCGGCGCGGAGAACTACGTCAAGGCCCTGCAGGACCCCCGGTTCTGGTCGGCGTTCGGCCGGGTGGCGGCCTTCCTGGCCGTCCAGGTGCCGATCATGCTCTTCCTCGCGCTGCTGGTCGCCCTCGCGA
Source organism: Sphaerisporangium sp. TRM90804 (assembly GCF_029846175.1). Taxonomy (GTDB): domain Bacteria; phylum Actinomycetota; class Actinomycetes; order Streptosporangiales; family Streptosporangiaceae; genus Sphaerisporangium. The sequence goes on from NZ_JARWAC010000010.1 coordinate 1,812, forward strand.
TCGACAGCGGCCGGCTGTACGGTTCGGCGTTCTTCCGCATCTCGGTGTTCCTGCCCTACGCCGTGCCCGCGATCGTCGCGACGCTGATGTGGGGCTTCATGTACGGCACCCGCTTCGGCCTCATCGGCAACCTCAACGAGACCTTCGGCGTCACACTGCCCGACCCGCTGTCTCCCGAGCTGATCCTCGCCTCCATCGGCAACATCGTGACCTGGGAGTTCGTCGGTTACAACATGCTGATCATGTACTCGGCGCTCCGGGTGGTGAACCACTCGCTGTACGAGGCGGCCGAGATCGACGGAGCCGGCCAGCTCCGCGTCATCTGGTCGATCAAGCTTCCCGCGCTGCGCGGGACGCTGGTGATCGCCACGATCTTCTCGATCATCGGCAGCTTCCAGCTGTTCAACGAGCCGAGCATCCTGCGCACCCTGGCGCCGAACTCCGTCACCACCTACTTCACGCCCAACCTGTACGCCTACTCGCTGTCGTTCTCGGGGCAGCAGTTCAACTACTCCGCGACCGTCGCCATCGTGATGGGCGTCATCACCATGGTCATCGCCTACGTGGTCCAGCTCCGCGGCATCCGGAAGGCGAGCTGACCCATGGCGGCCACCACCCGCGTCACCGCCCGGGCGCTGCGCGTCAGGCGGGGGAACCGGCACGCGCGCGTCCCCGCACCCCGCGGGCGCGGCCGGCGAAGCCCGCTGCTGACCGCGGTGACCGCGCTCATGCTGGTCTACACGCTGCTCCCGCTGGCGTGGCTGCTGATCAACGCGACCAAGACCCAGGAAGGGCTGCTCGACTCCTTCGGCCTGTGGTTCGCCGGCGACTTCGCCCTGCTGGACAACCTCGTCACGACCTTCACCTACGGCGGCGGCGTCTTCACCCGCTGGCTGCTGAACACCCTGCTGTACGTGGTGGCCGGCGCGGGCGGCGCCACCCTGCTGGCGACCCTCGGCGGGTACGGGCTGGCGCACTTCGACTTCCCCGGGAAGAAGGCGGTGTTCGCCATCGTGATCGGCGCGGTGGCGGTGCCCGGCACCGCGCTGGCCGTTCCCACCTTCCTGATGTTCTCGGAGATGGGGCTGACCGACACGCCCTGGGCGATCATCATCCCGTCCCTGGTCTCCCCGTTCGGCCTCTACCTGATGTGGGCCTTCGCCGCCGACGCCGTTCCCAGGGAGATCCTGGAGTCGGCGCGCATGGACGGCGCGCGCGAGTTCCAAACCTTCCTCGGCGTCGCCCTGCCGCTGCTGGCGCCCGGCACCGTCACCGTCCTGCTCTTCAACGTGGTCGCGACCTGGAACAACTACTTCCTTCCGCTGATCATGCTCAAGGACCCCGACTGGTACCCGCTGACGCTGGGCCTCAACGCCTGGAACGAGCAGGCCGGCACCGCGGGTGGCGAGGCCGTGTTCCACCTGGTGATCACCGGCTCACTCGTCACCGTCATCCCGCTGATCGCCGCGTTCCTGCTGCTCCAGCGGTACTGGCGGTCGGGCCTGGCCTCCGGAGGCGTCAAGCAGTGATCCGCGGCCGCGTCGTCTCCCCACGCGAGATCGAGAAAGGCATGCCCATGACGATGAACCGTCGCCGAGCCCTCCTGGTGGGGGCGGCCCTGACCGTGTCGCTCCTGGCCGCCGGCTGCGGCTCCTCCGGGGACGGCGGGCCGGGCGGCGGCTCCGGCGAGGCCGCCAAGCCCGCGGGCGTCTCCGACGCCGACGTGACGAACGCCCTGAACACCGGCGGCTCCATCACCGTCTGGGCATGGGAGCCGACCCTCAAGCAGGTCGTGGCCGACTTCCAGGCCAGGTACCCCAAGGTGAAGGTGTCCCTGGTCAACGCCGGCACCGGCAACGACCAGTACATCGCCCTGCAGAACGCGATCAAGGCCGGGTCGGGGGTGCCGGACGTCGCGCAGGTGGAGTACTACGCCCTGTCGCAGTTCGCCCTCGGCAAGTCGATCACCGACCTGAACGCCTTCGGCGCAGGCGAGCTGGACGGCACCTTCACCCCCGGGCCCTGGAGCTCCGTGCGCGTCGGCGACGCCGTCTACGGCCTGCCCATGGACTCCGGTCCGATGGCCCTGTTCTACAACAAGGAGGTGTTCGACAAGCACGACATCCAGGTGCCCGCCACGTGGGAGGAGTACGCCGCCGCCGCCGAGAAGCTGCACAGGGCCGACCCCGAGGCGTACATCACCAGCGACACCGGCGACGCGGGGTTCACCACGAGCATGATCTGGCAGGCGGGCGGCAAGCCGTACACGGTCGACGGCACCAGCGTCGGCATCGACTTCGGCGACGCGGGCACCCGGAGGTTCACGGCGATGTGGCAGAAGCTCATCGACGCCGAGCTGCTGTCGCCGGTGACCGGCTGGACCGACGCCTGGTACAAGGGCCTGGGCGACGGCACCATCGCCACCCTGGTGATCGGCGCGTGGATGCCCGCCAACCTCGAATCCGGCGTCAAGGCCGCGGCCGGCAAGTGGCGGGTGGCGCCCATGCCGCAGTGGGAGGCCGGCGGGCGGGCGACCGCCGAGAACGGCGGCAGCTCCCTGGCGATCCCCGAGGCCGCCGCGAACAAGGCCCTCGCCTACGCCTTCGTCAAGTACGCCGCCGTGGACGAGGGCGTGCGGGCCCGCGTGGACGGCGGCGCCTTCCCCGCCACGACCGCCCAGCTCCAGGACTCCGCCTGGCGGGACAAGGAGTTCCCCTACTTCGACGGCCAGAAGGTCAACCAGGTGCTCGCCGACTCCGCAGGCAAGGTCGTGACCGGCTGGTCCTACCTGCCCTTCCAGGTCTACGCCAACAGCGTCTTCAACGACACCGCGGGCAAGGCCTACAACTCCGACACCACGCTGGCGGACGGCCTGAAGGCCTGGCAGGACGCCTCCGCCGAGTACGGCAGGGAACAGGGTTTCACCATGAAGTAGCGGCCGGGGCCCGCGCCGCCGCCGCTCCGCACGAGGCGCGGCGGCGGGCCGCACCGCGACCGCACCGGTTCGGCCGACCAGCAGCGGCGCACCACCCGATCCCGGGCGCCCGGCGCCCGCCACCTTCGAACAGGAGTCATCGTGGAAGCTGACAACGGCCGTCGCTGGCTGCGCTGGCCGTCGGACCCGGCCCGGGCACGGCTCGCGTACGGCGCCGACTACAACCCCGAGCAGTGGCCGCGCGAGACCTGGGACGAGGACATGCGGGCCATGCGGGCGGCCGGAGTCAACATCGTCTCCCTGGCGATCTTCTCCTGGGCGCGGATCCAGCCCCGGCGGGACGTCTGGGACTTCCAGTGGCTCGACGACGTGATGGACCTGCTGCACGCCAACGGCATCGCCGTCGACCTGGCCACCGCCACGGCCACGCCGCCCCCGTGGCTGACCACCGCCCACCCCGAGATCCTCCCCGTTGACCGGCACGGGCACACGGTGTGGCCGGGCGCCCGCCAGCACTGGCGGCCGACCTCGCCGGTCTTCCGCGAGCACGCGCTGCGGCTGACCCGGGCCATGGCCGGGCGCTACCGCGACCACCCGGCCCTCGCCGCCTGGCACGTCTCCAACGAACTGGGCTGTCACAACGTCTACGACTATTCGCAGGACGCCGCCGAAGCCTTCCGGCGCTGGCTGCGCGGCCGCTACGGCACGCTGGAGACGCTGAACCTCGCCTGGGCGACGACGTTCTGGTCCCAGCACTACAGCGAGTGGGACCAGATCCTGCCGCCCCGCCTGGCGGCGTCCTACCCGAACCCGACCCAGCAGCTCGACTTCATCAGGTTCTCCTCCGACGCGCTCAAGGACCACCTGCGGGCCGAGCGGGACGTCCTGCGCGAGCTGACGCCCGGCATCCCCGTCACGACCAACTTCATGGTCATGGGCGAGATGAAGGCCATGAACTACGCCGACTGGGCGAGCGAGGTCGACTTCGTCTCCAACGACCACTACCCGCGGCCCGGCCCGGGCGCTCGGGACGAGCTGTCGTTCTCGGCCAACCTGACCGGCTCGCTGGCCGGCGGGCGGCCGTGGTGCCTGATGGAGCACGCGACCAGCGCCGTCAACTGGCAGCCGGTCAACCTCGCCAAGCAGGCCGGCGGGATGGCCCGCGACTCCCTCACCCACGTCGCCTACGGGGCGGACGCGGTGTGCTTCTTCCAGTGGCGGCAGTCGGCGGGGGGAGCCGAGAAGTACCACTCGGCCATGGTTCCGCACGCCGGCGAGGACAGCGAGCTGTTCCGGTCCGTCGCCGAGCTGGGCGCCACCCTGGCCGCCCTCGCGCCGGTCGCGGGCACCCGGCGACGGCGGGCGGACGTCGCGATCTTGTTCGACTGGGAGTCCTGGTGGGCCAGCGAGCTGGACTCCCACCCCACCTCGCTGCTGCGCTACCGGCGCGAGGCCCTGGACTGGTACTCGGCGCTCCTCGCGGCGGGGGTGCGCGCCGACGTCGTCACCCCGGTGGGCGACCTCACCGCGTACCCCCTGGTCGTGGCGCCGATCCTGTACGTGGTGCCGGACCCGCTCGCCCGCCGGCTGGAGGACCACGTCGCCTCCGGCGGCCACCTCGTCACCACCTACTTCTCCGGAATCGTCGACCAGAACGACCAGGTGCGGCTCGGCGGCTATCCCGGCGCGTTTCGCGACCTGCTCGGCATCCGCGTCGAGGAGTTCGGCCCGCTGCCGGACGGTGAGGCCGTCGAGCTCGACCTCGGCGTCACCGGCACCCTGTGGACCGACCGCGTCGACCTCACCGACCCCGCGACGGAGGTCGTGGCCACGTACAAGACCGGCGAGCAGGCCGGCCGCCCCGCCGTCACGCTGCACCGCGCGGGAAGCGGCTCGGCGAGCTATGTCTCCACCCGGCTCGGCCCCGAGGGCCTGGCCGTCATCCTGCCCCGCCTGCTGGACGCCGCCGGCGTCACGTCCGAGCTGCCGCCCGAAGTACGCGGCCTGGTCGACGTGACGATCCGCACCGACGGAACCGACGACTACTGGTTCGTGATCAACCGCTCCGACCGGCACGTCGACCTGACCGCCCTCCCCGGCGCCCCCCTTCGCGCCCCTTCCCTGGCCACGGAGGCCGTGCTCGCTCCCCGGCGGGTCCAGGTGCGCCGCGCCCCCGCCCGAGACGGCGACTCCCCCCGCCCCCCCGCGTGAGGGGGGCCGCGCCGCCTAGGCGGGGACCACGATGGGCGTGCCGGCGACCGGGTCGGGGATGACCAGGCAGGAGAGGCCGAACACCTTCTCGACGAGTTCGGCGGTGATCACCTCGGCCGGGGGGCCTTCGGCGACGACGGCGCCGCCGGCCATGGCGATGATGTGGTCGCAGGGCGAGCGTCGCCGACGCCGTGTTCACGACTGACGGTTCCGCCCTTCTGTCCATCGACGAGACCGGGATGCTGCGGGAGACTCCGGTCGATCCCGATCAGATTGCTTCCGCCGTATGCCGACGGGCGGGCACGACGCTGTCCGGCGCGCAGTGGCGAGCCCGATTCGGCGACACCGCCTACCGCGACGTCTGCGCCTCCTGACCTCGTGTAAGAACGTGGTGCTCTCGACATGTGGCCGTCACGGAGCCCGGATCTCCGCCGGCGGCCTGTTGGTCAGGCGTGTTTCTGGCGCTGGATCTGTTCGGCGATGCCCTTGATGCGGTTCAGTCGCGCGTCCCAGGTTCTGCCGACCTCGTTGAGCTGCCGGACGGCGCGGGTGAGCTGTGCCTCGTCTACCTCGTAGCGCCGCTCGCGGCCGATCGGCGTCGCGTGCACGAGGCCCGCGCGGTCGAGGACGCCCAGGTGCTTGGTGACCGCTTGGCGTGAGATCGGGAGGCGATCGCTCAGGCTGGTCGGCGTACCTACTCCCTCCGCGAGCAGCAGGTCGAGCAGGCGGCGCCTGATCGGGTCGCCGATCGCCGACCAGAGCTCGTCGTCGACGGCGACGGTCATCGCGGTACCACGGAAGGGGCGTAGCCCTGCAGCCTGGGCAGGAAGCCGTCCCAGCCGCGCTCGTGGTCGCGGAAGGCCTCCTCCAGCACGGCGGCCTCCCAGCCCTTCTCCCGCCAGCCGCTCTCGGTCAGGCGCAGGATCGTGCCGTCGCCGGAGGGCTCCAGCTCGAAGGTGACCAGGAGAGAGTTGCCCGCATCGGGCAGCCGGCCCTCAGGGGCGACCCAGCGGAACGCGAACCTGCGGGGCGGGTCCACGTCGACCACCGTGATCGGCTCGACCGCGGCGCGGTCGCCCCACACCAGCTCGCCGGCCGCGCCCGGCACGGGCTCGAACGACGCGTCGTCGGACCACCACCTCTTGATGTGCTCGGGACGGCTCACCACGTCGAACACGATCTCCGGCACCGCGTCGATGCGGATCTCGCGCTCCAGCTTTCCGAACTCCACTGCGAACCTCCAACAAGCAACGATTGGTTGCGTATGACCCTAGTGGTCGTGCCGACAATCCGCAACCTTGTGTTGCGCGATGACCGTGAGGTCGGTCGCGGGGGAGCGCTGGAGCGGGACGGCGATCTTTCGTTGACGCGGGCGCGCCAGGCCCACGGTGGCCGTCGGCGAGTGGCGTGAAAATTTCACAACCACGGACCTCGTAAGGTGATCGCTCTTCGGCGAATGTCCAGGCGAGAACCTCTCCGCCGCAACGCCCAGGTCAGTAAGGGTGCCACCCGTCGTTGACGTTGGACCTGACGTCGGGTGTACTCCGCGACAACAACCATCGCGGGAGCAGGTCATGCGAACTGGGTCTGGGATGTTAACGATAACAAGAAGGAGTTGGGTCCTTATCTCGCCCATGGCTGAGGGGCACGAATGCCCCCGCTACGTGCGATGCGACCTCGGCTTGATGCTCCGGACAGCCCCGTTTCCCGGAGTTGTTATCGCTAACACCCGATGGGCCGCGCTTGTGCCTCGCATCCCCTGATGTCCACCCCCCTGAGGAGCGATCTTCGTGAGAACTCGACTACGAGCGGTGCTGTCCCCCGCGGTCACCATGATGGTGACGCTCGCGGCTGGGGCGGTGGCGCTCACGTCATCCACTCCCGCCCAAGCGCTGGACAACGGCGTGGGCCGCACCCCGCCGATGGGGTGGAACACGTGGAACACCTTCGGCTGCAACATCAACGAGACCCTGATCAAGCAGACCGCCGACGCGCTGGTCAACAACGGCATGCGCGACCTGGGATACCAGTACGTCGTCGTCGACGACTGCTGGTTCGACCCCAACCGCGACTCCGCCGGCAACCTCCAGGCCAACCTGTCCAGGTTCCCGAGCGGCATGAAGGCCCTGGGCGACTACCTGCACAGTAGGGGCCTGAAGTTCGGCCTCTACCAGGCCCCCCTGGACAAGACCTGCGCGCAGTACTTCAACTCCTACCCGGGCGCGACGGGCAGCCTCAACCACGAGGTCCAGGACGCCCGCCAGTTCGCCGCCTGGGGCGTCGACTACCTCAAGTACGACTGGTGTTCCCCCACCGGCACCATCAACGACCAGGTGCGCACCTTCGCCAAGATGCGCGACGCCCTGGCGGCCACCGGCCGGCCGATCCTCTACAGCATCAACCCCAACAGCATCCACGAGAAGACCGGCCCGCAGCGCAACTGGGGCGACGTCGCCAACATCTGGCGCACCACCGAGGACATCACCAACACCTGGAACTCGGGCCAGACCAACGGCTACCCGATGGGCATCCAGAACATCGTCAACGTCAACGTGCCGCTGTCGGGCTACGCCCGGCCGGGGGCGTTCAACGACCCGGACATGATGGAGGTCGGCCGGGGCGGCATGAACGACACCGAGATGCGCAGCCACTTCGCCCTCTGGGCGATCATGGCATCGCCGCTCATCGCGGGCAACGACGTCCGGAACATGGACGCCGCCACCCAGACCATTCTGAAGAACCAGAATCTGATCGCCATCAACCAGGACACGCTCGGCCTGCAGGCCACCCAGATCAGCAACGACGGCACCCGCCGCATCCTGGCCAAGCGCCTGAGCAACGGCGACGTCGCGGTGGCCCTGTTCAACCAGGGCGGCTCCACCACCACGGTCAGCACCACGACGTCCGCCATCGGCCTGTCGGGCAACTCCTTCAGCCTGCGTGACGCCTGGACCAACGCCGTCACCTCGACCACCGGGAGCATCTCGGCGAGCGTGCCGGCGCACGGCACCGTCGTGTACCGCGTCAGCGGCGGAACGCCCAACCCGACGCCCACCCCCACGCCCACGCCCACCGCGTCCACGACCCGCCTCCAAGGCGTCGGCTCGGGCCGGTGCCTCGACGTGACCGGCGCCTCCCAGGCCAACGGCACCCAGCTGAACATCTGGGACTGCCACAACCAGAGCAACCAGCAGTGGACCTCGACGGCGGCCGATGAACTGCGGGTCTACGGCAACAAGTGCCTGGACGTCAACAACAGCGGCACCGCCGACGGAACCACCGTCATCATCTGGGACTGCAACGGCCAGACCAACCAGAAGTGGCGCTTCAACAACGACGGCACCATCACCTCCCTCAGCGCGAACAAGTGCCTGGACGTCGTCAACAACGGCACCGCCAACGGCGCCAGACTGAACATCTGGTCCTGCACCGGCGCCGCCAACCAACGCTGGAACCGCATCTGACGGCTCACCCGCACCACCCGCGAAGCTCACCCCCACGCCCGTGGGGGTGAGCCGCGGCCAGGCGCCCAGCGCACCGCGGTGTGCGCGTGGCCGGACGGTGCTCGGCGTGCACAGCGGCCCGCGGGAAAGGCTCCGGCGGGCCCGGTGCCGCCGGCACCCCCATCCGCCGTCGATCATCTTCTGGCCGGTGAGCGTGCCGGGGAATCGTCCTCACCGCGTCAGTACGCCGCACGGTTCTTCGCGCCGGGGTCGTCAACCAGGCCCGCCTCGTGCGCGAGCAGCACCGCGTTGGCCCGGTTGGCCAGGCCGAGCTTGCTCAGCAGCCTGGAGACATAGCTCTTGACGGTCGTCTCCGAGAGGAAGCGGTCCGCGGCGATCTCCCGGTTCGTCAGGCCCCGTCCGATCAGGCTCAGCAGGTGGCGTTCCCGGTCGTTCAGCACGGCGATCCTGCTTCTCGCGGCGTCCCGGTCGCCCGCCGCGCGTGCCGACCGGTCGAGCAGGCGTCGCGCGGCGCCGGGCGACAGGACGCTGTGCCCGCTCGCGGCCACCTTGACCAGGCCGAGCAGGTCTTCGGGGGGCGTCGTCTTCGCCAGGAAGCCGATCGCGCCCGCTTCCAGCGCGCCCAGCACATGGGAGTCGGAGTCGAAGGTGGTCAGTGCCACGACGGCGGGTGGTCCGGGCAGCCGGCTGATCTCCCTCGTGGCGGTGACACCGTCGACACCGGGCATCCTGATGTCCATCAGCACCACGTGGGGGCGGGTGCGCAGCACCTCTTCGAGGGCCTCGGCGCCGTCGTACGCCACGCCGACGACGTCGATCTCCGTGGTCGAGCCCAGGATGGTCCGCAGATGGCCGAGGACCATCGGGTCGTCGTCGACGAGCAGGACCCTGATCGCGGGGGACGGGCCGGTGCCGCCGGCCTGACCGGTGTCGTTCGGCGGTTCGGCCCACCGGGGGGCGGTCATGTCCCAAGCGTATACATTCGCGCTGGTCGCCGCGCTGGTGACGACGAGAGCCGGACCGGGCCGGTCGGGCCCGTCGTTCAGGTGGGGCCGTGGCCGAGGTGAGCCCGCACGGGCCCCTCGCTCACGTGGGGGCTCGCGGCGGAGACGACTGCGCGCGAGTCGGTCGTTCCCCGTGGTCCTCGGCCGGGACGGACGCCGGGAGGCTCGCCGTGACCCGATACCCGCCCTGCTCGGTGGGCCCGCTCCGTAGCGTGCCGCCGAGCAGGGAGACCCGCCGTCGCAGGCCGGTCAGACCCGCCCGCGATCCGCTGGCCACCAGCGACGGGTCGGTGGGCGCGGTGGGCGCGGTGTTGAGGATCTCGACGCTCACCGCCTCGGGGTGGTAACGCAGGTCGACGGTCACCCGGGCGCCTGGCGCGTGTTTGCGGACGTTGGTCAGCGCCTCCTGCACCACCCGGTACGCGGCACGGCGGATCACGGGGGACGCCGTGCCGGGATCGCCGCCGACGCGAAGCGAGGCCCCGGCGGCGGCGGTCAGCTCGGCCGGGTCGCCGCCGCGATCGCCGGTGCTCCGCCGCGCCGCCCGGCGGCCGTCCTGGCCGTGGCCGTACGTCTCCTGTGCCGGGGCGGCCCACTCGCCGCTGCGCATGACGCCGATGAGATCCCGCAGCTCGACCATGGTCCGGGAGCCGAGATCCCCGATCCGCCGTGCCGCGGCCCTGACGGCCTCGTCCTCGGTGGACGTCCGCAGGGCCCCGGCACGCAGGACGATCTCGGTGACGTGATGGGTGACGACGTCATGCATCTCGGCGGCCAGGTGCTGCCGTTCGGCCGCGATGGCCCTCTCGTTGAGGAGATGCCTCTCACGCTCGGCGATCTCGACCCGCTCGCGCAGCGAGTGCAGCAGCCGCGCCCGCGCCCGCAGGTACATCGCGGTCACGGCGGGCAGCACGGCGTAGACCGCACCGACGTACAGGCCGGTCCAGGTCGGCGCCCACGGCTGGATGTTCAGCAGCGCGAGCGCGCAGACGCAGGCGAACCCCGTGGGCGTGGGCCGCAGGTAGGCCAGGATCCACACCGCGGCGGGCGTCGCCAGCGGCGCCGGGCCCGCGAAGAGCGCGTCGGTGGAGGTCAGCAACCCGGGCGCGGCCAGAGCGGCGGCCTGTGCGACCACCGCTCCCAGGACGACGAGCACGCCGGCCGTCCGCGGGCGGCTCGGCATGAGCAGCAGGAGCCCGTCGATGACGAGGTTGAACACCAGCTCGGCCGCCGGCCCGAGCGCTCCCGAGGTCCGTTGCCCCCCGGCGTAGAGCAACACCTGCAGGCACGCGTAGGCCGCGGTGACGGCGACCATCGCGACCTGCCCGGCCCGCCCGGGGTTCCGGTCGTGGGCGAGTGCCGATCGTGACGTCATGACCGCGCACCTTCCCCGTCAGAAGATGCCGTCACCTCCGCGAAGCCCGGCCGTCGAACAGACAACATCGGTGGCGTACAACGCAACTCGGTTGCCGAGGTCGCGGGGCTGCCGACCGATAGATTGTTCATCGTCCATACGGCGATTCGGCAGGTCAGCGTGCCGATGCCAGTGGCGTCCCGTCGCGGTCGCACGCGGGTTGAGCCGCCGTCCCATCGCCGTGAACCTCCCTTCACAAGGACGTCGGCATGTGGAAGAACACGCACCGATCCGATCCCGTCCCGCACCCCGGACCGGCCGGCGACCGGCCGGAGCCGAGGTGGCGGCGATGGGCACCCGTCGTCTCCCTGTTACTCCTGGCACCGTTCGTGGCGGAACTGCTGCTCGGCGACGTCGCGTTACCCAGTGTGGGCATCGTGGCGGCCTTCGTCCCGCTGTACGGCTGCGGGGCACTGCTCATCCGTGAGCTCGCGCGGCGCACCGGCCGGGGCTGGCCCACCATCGCGTTGCTGGCCGGGGCATACGGCGTGCTGGAGGAGGGCTTCGCCACGATGTCCCTGTTCAACCCGGACTTCGCCGGGTATCGCCTGCTCGACGAATCACCCCTGCCCTTCCTGGGCATGGGGGCGAAATGGACGGTCTACGTGCTGTCGCTGCACGTCATCTGGAGCGTCTGCACACCGATCGCGCTCGCCGAGACCCTGTTCCCGCGCCGGGCTCGGGTGCCGTGGCTGCGCACGCGCGGCCTGGTCGTCACGTCCGCCGTGTTCCTGCTCACCGTCGCGCTCTACTGGGCCGGGGCGTTCTACGCGGCGGGGACGACCCCCGGCGCGCCGGTGTTCCGGCCCTCCGCGAACCAGATGATCGCGACCGCGGTCGCCGCCGTGGCGCTCGTCGTCGCGGCCTTCGCCGTCCGGCCGAACGCCACGGCCTCGCGCCCGCCCGGCTCCGTCCCGTCGCTCCCGCTCGTCTTCATCGGCTCGCTGGTGGTGACGAGCGCCGTCCGGCAGAGCGCTCATCACCTGCACGGCTGGGTGAGCGTCGCCGTCTGCCTGGCGGCCGAGGTCGTGGCGGTGGCCGTGCTCTGGTGGTTCGGCCGCCGGCGAGCGTGGGGGGCGCCACACGCCTTCGCCGCCGCGTCGGGCGCCGTCGTCGCGTACGCGTGGGCGAGCTTCTTCCTGACGCCCATCGTCGGCACGACCGATCCGGTCATCGCCCGCGTCGGCAACGTGGTCTACACGCTGATCGCCGTCTCGATCCTCGCCCTCGCCGCACGGCGCCTTCGCGCCACCACGGCGGCCCGACCGTGACGCGACGCCTCGTCCGTCACCGCACCAGCCCTTCACATTCTCCGGGCGCGACCCGGTCGGTCGACCGCATCGCCCGCCGTACCCGCCAAGGCGTCACGCAGGGCGGCGCGTGAGGTGATGCCGAGCTTGGGGAAGATCCGGTACAGGTGGGCGCCGACCGTGCGGGACGACAGGAACAGCCGCTCGCCGATCTCCTTGTTGCTCAGCCCGGCGGCGGCCAGGCGGGCGACCTCCAGTTGCTGGGAGGTCAGGCCGTGCGCGGCGTCGGACCGCTGTGCCACGGCCACGCCGGTGGCGCGCAGTTCCTGTTCGGCCCGCCGCCGCCAGGCCGTCGCGCCGATGGAGGCGAACAGGTCGGCCGCCCGGCGCAGCTCGGGCCGGGCCTCACCCGGCCGCAGGTGGCGGCGCTGCAGCTCGCCCAGCGCCAGCCGGACCCTGGCGTGGTCGAACGGCCAGCGTTCGGTCCTGGGCAGCGCGAGCGCGGCCTTGAACAGCGGCACCGCCTCCTCGTCCGGCGCCACCAGCGCCCGCGCCGCCATCACGTGCAGGCGCAGCCGGGGCGTCCGATCCGCCAGCCCGGACGCGGCGGCGGCGTGCGTCCTGGCCTCGTGGACCCGGCCGGTGCGCACCGCGGACTCCACCAGCTCGAAGACCGCCCAGGGGGCGAACGCCACGTACGGGGGGATGACCCCGGGCGGGCTGATGCTCGTCCAGTGCGCGTAGGCCGTCTCGTAGTCGCCGTGGGCCATCGCGGCGAGCGCGAGGTTGCGGGCCGACAGGGACAGGTGCAGACCGCTGCCGCGCGGCGCGGCCCACCGCTCGACGGTCCTGCTGTACTCGCGGGCGCGGTCGGCGTCGCCGCGGGCGGCGGCGAGCCAGCCCAGGCAGCAGCGCAGGTCGTGGGCGAGGAGTTCCAGATCGTGGCGGAGGCACAGATCGAGCCCGGCGTTGGCGGCGCTCTCGGCGTCGTCCCACCGGCCGGCCAGGAAGTGATCGTGCGCGGCGAGCCAGTAGCCGCTGGCGGCGTGGGTCACCGCGCCCTGCCCGGTCTCACCCTCGGTCAGGGCGCGGATGCGGTCGCGGTAGTCGGGCAGCAGGTCCATCCAGGTCGCCGCCCGGCATAACGCGGCCACCCGGGCGGGCGGGGCGTCGGCGGGCAGCGTGTCGAGCGCGGTGCGCACGAGCGCCGCCGAGCCGCCGCCCAGGAACACGTCGTGCAGCAGGCGGACGTGGTCGTCGTCGCAGCGGGCGACCACGTCGGTCACCTCCGCCCATTCCGCGGGGTCCTGCGCGTAAGAGGCGGCCACCACCCTGACCAGGGGCCCGGCCGCTGGTGTGCCGCGCGGCAGGCGGCGCGCGGCGTCCAGGTCGCCGTCGCGCAGCATGAGGATCTGCGCCCTGGCGGCCAGAGCCCTGGACGGGTCGTTCAGGTGCCGCCGCGCCTGGTCCAGCAGCTCCTGCGCCAGGGTGAGCCGGCCGCACTCGCCGGCCAGCTCGGCGGCGTGCTGCAGCCGGACGGCCCGCGCCGCGGGGTCCGGAGTGAGTTCCGCGGCCCGCTGAAGCGCCTTGACGGCCAGGCCGCTGCCGCCCCTGCGGCTCACCGCGTGGGCGGCCTCCTCGATCTCGGCGGCCACCCGCTCGTCCGGCTCCGCCGTGGCCGCCGCGAGGTGCCACATGCGCAGCTCGGGGTCGGCCCGGTGCCGGTCGGCCAGGACGGCGTGCGCCTCGCGTGTCTCCTTCGGCGACGCCGTCTTGATGATCGCCGACCTGACCAGCGGGTGGCGAAGACGCAGGCCAGAAGGCGTCGAGTCGCGCGTGACCAGGCCGGCGCGCTCGACCTCGAGCAGTTCGTACGGCGACAGTTCGGCGCGATGCTCCAGGCGGTCGCCGTCGAGGGCGGCCACCAGCAGCGTCGTACGGATCCGTGGCGGCAGCTCCAGCAGCCGGGCGGCGAACCCGCTCTCCACCCGGGTGCGCGGGGACGCGCCGGTGGGCAGCGGTTCCACGCAACCGGAGGTCGGGGGCAGTTCGGTGATGGCCATGGGATTGCCCGCGGCCTCGGCGAGCACCCGTCGGCGCGCCGACGGCGCAAGGCCCGGATGGAGCAGGTCCAGCAGCCGCCCGGCCGCTTCGTCGTCGAGCGGCCCGACCTCCAGCGTGTGGATGCCGGGCGTGACCCGCTCGGTGGCGGTCAGCGGCCTGCGGGCGAAGACGGCGCGCAGGTCGTACGGCCGCAGCCGCAACAGGACGAACATCATCACCTCGCGGGTGGGGTGGTCCATCCAGTGCGCGTCCTCCACCGCGATCAGCACCGGCCCGTCCTCGGCCACGGCCGCCAGCACCGCCAGCGACGCCACCGAGACCGCCAGCCGGTCGGGCGCCGGGCCCGGACGCAGCCCCAGCACCCGGCGCAGCACGTCATGGTGGAAGGGCTCGACCCGGTCCAGGTACTCCATCACCGGCGCGAACACCTGGTGCAGTCCGGCGAAGGCCAACCGTGTCTCGGATTCGAAGCCGCTGCCGCCCACGACCCTGACGCCCTGCCGCCGGGCGTAGGCGATCGCGGCCCGCAGCAGCACGGACTTGCCCACACCGGGGTCGCCGTGCAGCACGACGTTGGGCGGCACGCCCGGGGCGCGGTCGATCGCCCGCCGCAGCGCGCCCAGCTCTCTGTCGCGTCCGATGATGTCCATACGGTTCGTCTCCTGGGTGCAGTCATCTGACCGATTGCCACGCCCGCCGGCGGCGGCATGCTGGGCGGGTGCCACGACTACGGGTGGGAACAGACGTGAGCCTCTTCTACGAGGACGTCGGCGACGGGCCGCCTGTCGTCCTGGTGCACGGCTGGCCTCTGTCGTGCCGGTTCTGGGAACCCCAGATCGGCCCGCTCGTCGAGGCCGGTCGCCGGGTGGTCTGCTACGACCGGCGTGGTTTCGGACGATCCAGCCGCCCCTGGCACGGTTACGACCACCACACCTTCACCGCCGACCTGGCTGCCCTGGTCGAAGCCCTCGACCTGACCGGGCTCACGCTGGTGGGCTTCTCCACCGGCTGCGCCGAGGCCGTCAGGTACGCCGGGTCCGGCGGGGTGGCCCGGCTGGTGCTGGGCAGTCCGGTGCTGTACCCGGACCCGCTCGCCGACGAGCTCAGGATCGCCTCCCGGCGGCACCGCATCCCCATGCTGGACGACCTGCTGCTGCGCTTCTTCGCCGTCGACGGCCACAGCACGCTGGACGAGCAGACCCGCCTGTACCTGCTCAGACTCGCCGCCGACGCCTCTCCCCAGGGGACCGCGGACTCGCTGGCCGCGTGGAGCTCCGCGGACCCGGCCGCGGACCTGTCGCGCGTCGCCGTGCCCACGCTGATCATCCAGGGCGAGGGGGACGCGTTCGTGCCGCCGCTGGGCGGCGGGGCACGGGTGGAGCGGGCGATCGCGGGCAGCGCGCTCGTCACGATTCCCGACGCGCCGCACGGCGCCCCGCTCACCCACTTTGAGCAGTGGAACCAGCTGCTGCTGGAGTTCTCGGCGAGATGACGGCATGGCACGACGGTAGGCAACGGGCCCGCGGGAGGGGTATCGGTCACATGACGTAGGTGCCGGGGGCGCGCTACCTAGAGGACGTCGCGCAGTTGGGCGCGGGAGGCGATGCCCAGTTTGCGGAAGGCGTGGTGCAGATGGGTGCCGACCGTGCGATGGGACAGGTACAGCTGCTGGCCGATCTCGCGGTTGGACAGACCGGTGGCCGCCAGCTTGGCGATGTGCAGTTCCTGCGGGGTCAGCTGCTCGGCGGAGCTGGGCACGCGCAGGTGGCTGCCCTCGCCTGTGGCTCGCAGCTCCTGGCGGGCCTTCTCGCCCCAGGCCAGTAGCCCGAGTTTGTCGCAGGCGTCGCGGGCCGCTCGCAGCGGGCCGCGGGCCTCGGTGATCCGGCGGCGGCGGCGCAGCCAGACGCCGTGCGCGAGCAGCAGCCGTGCCCGCGCGGTGGGCCAGGAGGACAGGTCCGCCTCGAGAGCGGTCTCGAACAGGCTCTCGGCGTCGGTGTGGTGGGCCAGCACCGCCCTGGCGTGACGCAGGCCCACGTGCAGGTAGGGGGAGGGCGTCTGGGCGCCCATGACCTCCAGCTCGGCCAGGGCCGTACGGGCCAGGTCACGGTGCTCGGCGGTCACCGCCGCCTCGGCCAGCTCGCTGATCGTCCACGAACCCCAGATGGGGTGGTGGGCGGCGTCGCGGCGGTCGAACACCCGCCACAGGTGGCCGAAGGCGTCGGCGTGCCGGCCCGCGCACAACGCGATCACGCCTCGGGCGTACTGGATCTGGGCGATGTTGGAGGCGATCGTGACACTGCCCAGCACCCGCTCGCTCTGGGCGGCCAGCTCCAGCCCCTGGTCCGCCTCCCCGCGCAGCCCGGCGAGGACGGCCAGGATGGACAGGGCCGCCGACTGCCAGCGGGGCTGCCGGGTCTCCCTGGTGAGCCGTTCGCACTCCTCGGCCACCAGCATGGCGCTCGGCCAGTCGCCGCCCCAGACATGGTTGAGCATCTGTGAGGTCAGCGCCTGCGCCAGCACCCCCAGCCGCCCCTGGGCGCGCAGTTCGCCGATGGAGTCGTCGAGGAACGCGGCGGACAGCTCGTGCGCGCCGATCGCGCTGGCGGCGACGCCCAGCAGCCTGGCCATGGCGCCGTCCATGCGGGTCTCCCGCAACCTCGTCAGCCGCTCGATCAGCTCCCCGGCCCGCTCCACCGGCGCCGCGGCGGCCAGCGCGACCAGCAACTCGGGATCGTCGTCGTGCGCGGCCAGCCGTTCCGCCAGGGAGATGACCCGGTCGCGAAGCTCCGCGCCGGGATCGCGCCACCAGCAGCGGATCGCGGCCGCGCGGACGAAGTTGCGCGCCAGGGCCTGGTCTTCGGGGTTCTCCAGTTCCTCGGCGGTCGCGATGAGCCTGCGCACGCGCTGCGGGCCCTCGTTGCGGCCCTCCTCCAGCATCTCGTTCAGCCACGCCAGCCGGGCCCGTTCCAGCTCGCCCAGCAGGGTCGGGTCCGTCAAGGCGAGCAGTTCGGTGATCAGCTCGCCGCGGCCCAGCTCGAAGGCGAGCTCCGCGGCGCGCAGCAGGCGCATGGCACGGTCGGCCAGGTGCTCGCTCAGCTCCGCCGCCCGGCGCAGTGCGGTGACCGCCACGGTGAGCGCGCCACGCCGCCGGGCCCGGAGCGCCACCTGCTCCAGGTCGGCGGCGACGCTCTCGTCCGGATGGTCGAGCGCGGCCGCCCGGTGCCAGGCCCGGCGGTCCGGGTCGGGGGCGTGCACGTCGGCCAGCGCCAGGTGGATGACCTGCCGATCCAGCGGCCCGGCCCTGTGGTAGATCGCCGACCGCACGAGGGGGTGACGGAAGCGGATGGCCCACTCGTGCCGCGTCACCAGGCCGAGGTCGACCGCCGGGGCCAGATCGGCCGGCGACAGCCGGGTGCCGGTGACCGTGCCGGCGGCCGTGAGAGCCTCACGCAGATCGTGACCGTCGTTGGCGGCGCCGGCCAGCAACAGCACCCTGGTGCGCCGCGGCAGTTCGGCCAGCCGGGTGGCGAACGAGCGCTCCAACCGGGCCGTGAGCGGCAGGAACTCCCCCGCGAGCGGACCCGGCTCCCGGCCGAGGGCGATCGGCAGCTCCACCAGGGCGAGGGGGTTGCCGGCCGCTTCGGCCAGCACCCGCCATCGCACGCCGGCGGAGAGCCTGGACGGCCGGCTGTCCAGCAGCTCTTCCGCCGCGGACGGGTCGAGCGTGCCCAGGCTCAGCTCCGGCAGGCCGACGTCGTCCAGGGTGGTCGCGTACCCCTCGCGCACGGCCAGGAGCATCCCGATCGGCTCGGATCTCAGGCGCCGGGCGACGAAGGCCAGGACCTCGGTGGTGGGCCGGTCAAGCCATTGCAGGTCATCCACGACGACGAGCAGCGGCTCGGCCGCGGCGGCCTCGCCGAGCAGGTTCAGCACGGCCAGGGCGATGAGGAAGGGCTGGGGAGTCTGACCGTCGCCCATGCCGAACGCGTCGAGCAGGGCGTCGCGCTGGGCGACCGGCAGCTCGGAGGCGGCCGCGAGCATCGGCTGGATCAGCTGGTGCAGCCCGGCGAAGGGCAGATGGGTCTCGCTCTGCACGCCCGCGACGATGGCCGTCGCGAAGCCGCGGGCCCGCGCGCAGTCCAGCGCGACGGCCAGCAGAGCCGACTTGCCGATCCCGGCCTCGCCGCTGACCACCAGCGCGTCGCCATGCTCGGGAATCCGCGCCACCAGGCTTTCGACCTGGGCGATCTCGCGCTCACGCCCGAACAGGGCCATGGCCATGAGAGCTCCCCCGCTTCTCCCAAGGAACTCCCCTCAGTGTCGCAATAAATACGGCCTCAGGCGCATACTCCGGGGCGTGTCGACACCCTGGTGAGTGTCGCGCCACCGCCGAAGCCGAGGTGCCGAGGGCCGCTGACGGGGTGACGGACGGCGAGGTTCCACGTAGGTTCGGGTGATCTCCACCAGATCGCGCGGAGGGAGCAGTCGATCACCACTCCGACGAGCTTCGCGGAGGTGCTGCGTCACCATCGGCACGCCGCACGCCTGACGCTGGAGCAGCTCGCCGAGGCCTCGGGGGTCAGCGCCCGGACTCTGTCGGACATGGAACGCGGACGCAGCAGGGGCCCCCAGCACCGGACCGTCACCGCACTGGCCGCCGCGCTCGGCCTGGCCGACGCCGACCGCGAACAGCTCGTCGAGCTGGCGCGCGAGGGCCGCCTGCGCGACCACTGGACCCGTCCGACCGGGCTCTGCGAGCTGCCTCGCTCCGTCGACGACTTCACCGGCCGGGCCGCGGAACTGGCCTGGACCCACGAGGTGATGCGCGCGGGGGACACGCCGGGCGCCGCGGGTGTGGCGCTCGTCACCGGCTCCGCCGGGCTGGGCAAGACCACGCTGACCGTCCGCGCCGCCCACGCCCTGCGGCCGGACTTCCCCCAAGGGGTGTTCTTCCTCGACCTGTTCGGCATGTCCCCGCACCCCCTGCCCGTCGAGGAGGCCCTGGGCCTGCTGCTTCGCGCACTCGGCGTGGCGGAGCAGCAGCTCCCCGGCGACGTCGCCGGGCGTGCGTCCCTGTACCGGTCCCTGCTGCGCGACCGGCGAGTGCTGATCGTGCTCGACAACGCCGCCTCCGAGGAGCAGACCAGGCCGCTGCTGCCGGGCGGCGGCGCGGGCAGGGCCCTGGTGACCAGCCGTCGCCTGCTGGCCGGTCTGGAAGGGGTGCGCAGACTCGGCCTCGGGCCCCTGCCCCCGCCGGAGGCCACCGAGCTGCTGACCGGGATCCTGAGGGACCGCGGCGCCTCGGACGAGGGCTCGGCCCTGTGGCAGCTCGCGCAGCTGTGCGGTGGTCTGCCGCTCGCGCTGCGGATCGCCGGAAATCGGCTGGCCAGCCGGCCCGGCTGGAACGCCGCCGACCTCGCCGCCCGGCTGACGAACGAGGAGCGCCGCCTGGACCAGCTCAGCGCCGGCGATCTGAGGATCGCCACCGCGTTCGGGCTGTCCTACGAGCAGCTTCCGGACCCGACACGGCGGGTCTTCCGCCGGCTCGCCCTGGTGCCGGGTCGCGACTTCGACGCCGCTCTGGCCGCCGTGGTGGGCGGCACGCCGATCGAGGGGGCATGGGACGCCCTCGACGAACTCGTCGACCTCGGTCTGCTGCAGGACGGCACGTCGGGACGCTACCGCTTCCACGACCTCGTCCGGCTGTTCGCCCGCGACCGGCTCCGGGAGGAGGACGCGGCGGACGAGCGCGAGGCGCTCACCGTGACGATGACGTCGTGGCTGCTGCGGATGGCCACCACCGCCGGCCGATGGTTCGAGCCCGCGTACGGCCGCCCCGACCGGCCCGACCCCGACCTCGCCGCCCTGTCCTCCGCGGAGGAGGCCGGCCGCTGGCTTCGCGTGAACGTGGACAACTGGCTGGGTGCGTTACGCCACGTGGCGAGCGCCGGCGGGTTCGCCGCCGTCCTCGACTGCGCCGAGTCGATGCACTGGTTCTCCGACCGGTGGATGCACGCGCCGCACTGGCACGAGGTCTTCACCCTCGGCGCCGAGGCCGCCGCCGCCCTGGGCGAGCCGGCTCGGCAGGCCGCGCAGCTGAACCTGCTCGCCTGGGTGCATCTGGTGCCGCGAGACGACATGGAGACGACCCTGCGCTACACGGCCCAGGCGCTGGACCTGGCCACCCGCAGCGGTGCCACCGGGCAGGTCGCCCTGGCCCACCACCACGCGGGCGGCGCGCTCCGGCGGCTCGGGCGGCTCGACGAGGCCATCGCCGCGGAGATCCGGGCGGCGGAGATGTTCAGGGCCGACGGGGACGTCGATCGGTACTGCCACTGTCTCGGCGCCCTCGGCACCTGCCTTCGCGATGCCGGACGCCACGGCGAGGCGCTGGAGCAGTACCTCGACCTGTGGGCCCTGCTGAACGACGACCGGTCGGGGATGACGCCGAGCGTCGCGGCGTTCACCCGGCCGATCGCGCTGGCCCGCGTCGGCGAATGCCTGGGACTGCTCGGCCACCGGTCCGAGGCGATCGGCAAGCTGACCGAGGCGATCGCCCTCATGGAGCAGGCTCAGCTGCCCGTCCCGCAGGCCCGCTCCCTGGAGACGCTGGCGGCCCTGCTGAGCGAAGAGGGCCGGACCGGCGAGAGCCGCCGTGCCTACGCTCGCGCGGCCGAGGTGTACGAGGCCGTCGGCGATGCCGAGGCGAGCGGCCGCTGCCACGACCTGGCCAACGCCGCGCCCTGACGGTTCCACGCCACTTCCGCGCCACTTCTGCGTCCTGTTCTGCGTGGCCGCACGACGGGCGCGCGCTTTGGATGGAGTGCACCGGGACAGGCGCCGGGCCTGCCCGTCCAGCACAGGAGCGACCATGACCCCAGTCGGGAACGTCGTGCTCGTGCACGGCGGCTCCGTGGACGGATCCGGCTGGCAGGGTGTCCACGACGAGCTGACCAGGGACGGCCTGCGCGTCCACGTCGTGCGGAACCCGGCCTCGTCGCTGGAGGACGACGCCGCGGCGACCCGCCGGGTCCTGGACGGCCTCGACGGCCCGGCCGTCCTGGTCGGCCATTCCCACGGCGGGGTCGTCATCAGCGAGGCCGGCACCCACCCCAACGTCGCCTCGCTGGTGTACGTCGCCGCGTTCGTCCCCGACCAGGGCGAATCGGCCGACGGATCGGTCCCGGAGCCGGCCTGGCGGCACCGGCCGAGCTGGTACCTCGTCGCGACCGAGGACCGGATGATCCCGCCGCCCGCCCAGCGCGCCATGGCCGAGCGCGCTGGAGCGACCGTCGTCGAGGTCATCGGCGGCCACGCCGTCCACGTCTCCCAGCCCGCCGCGGTCGCCGACCTCATCCGCCAGGCCGCCGCCTGACGACGTCCGCCCTCCCGGGGCCGGACACCGGTCACCTCCGGCCGGCCGTCCATCGATTCCGCACGCTCGACGTCCCGCGCGGCCCCACGCCGCCCAGGACGCGATCGACCAGGCCGGACGCCCCGTCCCGGGATGCCGGCCCCCGACCACAGGAGGCAGTCATGACAAGCAGATCGGTGACCAAGGCCGCCGTCATCGGCACCGCGGTCGAGTTCTACGACCACGCGCTCTTCGGGCTGGCCGCGGCGGTCGTCTTCAGCGACCAGTTCTTTCCCGCCGGCACGCCCCTGGCGGGCACGCTCGGCTCCTTCGCCGCGTTCGCGGTCGGATTTCTCGCCCGTCCCATCGGCGGTGTCGTGTTCGGCCACTTCGGCGACCGCGTCGGGCGCAAGCCCACACTGGTCGTGACGCTGCTGCTGATGGGGTTGTCCACGGCCGGCATCGGGCTGCTGCCCACCTACGACCAGGTGGGCCTGGCGGCGCCGATCCTGCTCGTGCTGCTCCGGCTGGCCCAGGGCTTCGGCGCCGGAGCCGAGTACGCCGGCGCCCTCGTCATGGTGGCCGAGACGACCGATCCGCGCCGGCGGGGCCTGTGGGCCTCGCTTCCCGGCGCGGGCGTCCAGATCGGCATCCTGGCCGCCACGCTGGTCTTCACCGCGTTCGCGGCGCTGCCGTCGTTCGAGACCTGGGGTTGGCGGTTGCCGTTCCTGCTCAGCCTCGCGGGCGTGGGCATCGGGCTGTTCCTGCGGTTCCGGGTGCGGGAGTCGGAGATCTTCGAGCGTGAGCGTGCTCGGGGGGTGAGCCGTTTCCCGGCGTTGGAGGTCGCCAGGAGGCAGCCGCGTAGCCTGCTGATCGCGTTCGCGGTCAACGCCCCCTTCGGCGCGATCGGCTACCTCCTGAACGTCTTCGTGCTGTCGTACGTGACCAGGACGCTCGGCCTGCCCGCCACGGTGGGGCTGATCGGCAACGTGTGCTCCTCCGCCGTGGCGATCGCGGTGACGCCGCTGTTCGGGCTGCTGTCCGACCGCGTCGGCCGCCGCCCCGTCTTCGTCGGCGCCGCGCTGGCTCTGACCTTGTTCGCCTTCCCGATGTTCTGGCTGGTCGACACCGGCCGCCCCGTGCTGGTGATCCTCGCGGTGACGCTGGGGTACGGCGTCTGCGTCGCCGCGATGTTCGCCGTGCTGGCCTCGCTGCTCACCGAGTTGTTCGGCACCCGGTACCGCTACAGCGGCATCGCGATCGCCCGCGAGTGGACGGCCGCGCTGACCAGCGGACCCGCACCGCTCGTCGCGGCCGCTCTGGTGGCGGGCGCGGGCGGCGCGTCCTGGCCCATCGCCCTCCTGCTCATGGTCTGCGGGGTGATCGCCATCGTCGCGGTCCTGCTCGCCCCCGAGACCCGCGCCAAGAACCTGGACGGCCGCCTAAGTAAGGAGCCCGTCGGCTCAGGTGCAGTCATCTGACCGATTTCCACCGGCCGCCGCGAATCTAGCGTCGTGCTCGTCGAGACCGACCCGAAGGAGCCTGAAGTGCCTTACATGACCACCGCCGACGGGACCGAGATCTTCTACAAGGACTGGGGCGGTGGCCGGCCGGTCGTCTTCAGCCACGGCTGGCCCCTGAACGCCGACGCCTGGGACGGCCAGATGCGCCTGGTCGCGGCCAACGGGTTTCGCGCCATCGCTCACGACCGGCGCGGTCACGGCCGCTCCAGCCAGTCGTGGGACGGCAACGACATGGACACCTACGCCGACGACCTGGCCCGGTTGATCGAGGGCCTGGACCTTCGGGAAGCCGTGCTGGTCGGCCACTCCACCGGAGGCGGCGAGGTCACCCGCTACATCGGCCGGCACGGCACCCTCCGCGTGGCCAAGGCGGTGCTGCTCGGAGCCGTGCCGCCGCTGATGCTCAAGACCGGGTCCAATCCCGAAGGCCTGCCCATCGAGGCCTTCGACGCCATCCGCGACGGCGTGGAGTCCGACCGCTCCCAGTTCTACAAGGAGCTGGCCGTGCCCTTCTACGGCTACAACCGGCCCGGCGCCCAGGTGTCGCAGGGCGTGATCGACGCCTTCTGGCTGTGGAGCATGCAGGTCGGCGTCAAGGGGGCGCTCGACTGCGTCAAGGCCTTCTCCGAGACCGACTTCGCCGAGGACCTCAAGCGCTTCGACATCCCGACCCTGATCGCGCACGGCGACGACGACCAGATCGTGCCCTTCGTCGCCTCCGCTCCCAAGAGCGCCGAACTGGTCAAGGACGCCACGCTCAAGGTCTACCCCGGCGCCCCGCACGGCCTGGCCGGCGCCTTCGAGCGCGAGTTCAACGACGACCTGCTCGCCTTCCTCTCCTCCTGACAGGGGTTCCGACCATGCGCATCTTCCGTTTCAGGCGGCTGGCGGCCGTCGTGGCCATCGTCGTGCTCTTCGTCGCCGGGACCGCCTCGGCGCAGGCGCGGACCGGCACCGCGGGCGGAGCCAAGCCCACCGTGGTGCTGGTGCACGGCGCGTTCGCCGACGCCTCCGGCTTCAACCAGGTCATCGGCCTGCTGCAGAGGGCGGGCTTCCCCGTCATCGCCCCCGCCAACCCGCTGCGTGACACCGCCGGCGACGCCGCCTACGTCTCCAGCGTCCTCGACACGATCACCGGGCCGGTCATCCTGGCGGCCCACTCCTACGGCGGCATCGTCATCACCAACGCCGCCCGCGGCCACGACAACGTCAGGGCCCTGGTCTATCTCGGCGCCTTCGCGCCCGACGAGGGCGAGAGCGCGCTGCAACTGGCCCAGCAGTTCCCCGGCAGCGAACTGGGCGACGCCCTCATCGCGCGGCGGTACCCGATCCCGGGCAGCGCCGATCCCGGGACCGACGGCTACATCGACCCCGCGAGGTTCCGCGCCGTGTTCGCCGCCGACCTGCCCGAGTCGACCACCCGGCTGATGGCAGCCACCCAGCGGCCCGGAAGCGTTGGCGGCCTGTCGGGCGCCAGTGGCGCGCCCGCCTGGAAGACCGTACCGTCCTGGTATCTGATCCCGACCAAGGACAAGGTCATCCCGCCCGCCGCCCAGCGGTTCATGGCCAGGCGCGCCGGCAGCAGGGTCACCGAGGTCAACTCCTCGCACGTCGTCATGGTCTCCCACCCCGCCGCGGCCACGGCCGTCATCCTCGCCGCCCACTCCGCCACCCGTTAGGAGAACCGCATTGGAACCCGACACCATCGTCCTGATCCACGGCTTCTGGGTCACCCCGCGCAGCTGGGAGAACTGGGTCACCCACTACGAGGCCAAGGGCTTCCGGGTGCTCACCCCGGCCTACCCCGGCTTCGAGGTCGAGGTGGAGGCGCTCAACGCCGATCCCACACCGATCGAACAGGTCACCGTCCCGCAGATCATCGACTCGCTGGAGAAGCTGATCGGCGGCCTGGGCGCCCCGCCCATCCTCATGGGCCACTCGGCCGGCGGCGTCTTCACCCAGATCCTGCTCGACCACGGCTACGGCGCGGCCGGCGTCGCGATCAACTCCGCGCCCACCGAAGGCGTCCAGGTGGTCCCGCTGTCGCAGATCCGCGCCACCTTCCCGGTGCTGAAGAACCCCGCCAACCGGCACAAGGCGGTCGGGTTCACCTATGAGCAGTGGAAGTACGCCTTCACCAACACCTTCCCCGAGGACCAGGCCCGCGCCACCTACGAGCGCTACCACATCCCCGCCTCCGGCAACATCTTCTGGGGCAGCGCCCTGGCCAACATCCACCCCGGCAAGGACGACAACTACGTCGACTACCACAACGACGACCGCAAGCCGCTGCTGTTCATCGCCGGCGAGCACGACAACCTCATGCCGCCCAAGATCCAGCGCTCCAACGCCAAGCACTACAAGTCAGCCAAGACCATCACCGAAGTGATCGAGTACCCCGGCCGGTCCCACCTGATGCCCGCCCAGGACGGCTGGCAGGAGATCGCCGACCGCGCCCTGGCCTGGGCCCTCGACCACAGCTGACACCTCCGGAAGGCGCGCGTTCCATGTCGGACGTCAGGTTCACCCACATCGGCGGCCCCACCGTCCTCATCGAGTTCGACGGCTGGCGACTGCTGACGGACCCGACCTTCGACGCCCCCGGCCGGACCTACGCGTTCGGCTGGGGGACCTCCTCCCGCAAACTCACCGGTCCCGCCCTGTCCCCGGCCGACGTCGGGCCTGTGCACGCCATCCTGCTCACCCACGACCATCACGGCGACAACCTCGACGACGCCGGGCGCGCCCTGCTGGCGGCCACCGGAACCACGATCACCACCCGCTCAGGCGCTCGCCGCCTCGGCGGGACCACCCGCGGGCTCGGATCCGGTGAGAGCACTCGGCTGGAGGCGTCCGGCCGGCCGCCGATCGAGATCACCGCCACCCCATGCCGGCACGGCCCGCCACTCAGCCGGCCGATCACCGGCGACGTGATCGGCTTCGCCCTCACCTGGCCCGGCCAGGCTCACGGCCCGCTCTGGATCACCGGCGACACCGTCTACCACCGCGCGCTCCGCCGGGCCGCCGCCCGGGTGAGGCCGGGCACGGTCCTGCTCCATCTGGGCGGCGTCGGCTTCCCCCTCACCGGGCCGCTGCGCTACACCATGACCGCGAGCGAGGCCGTACGGCTGTGTGAGCCCATCGCCCCGCGCACCATCCTGCCGATCCACTACGAAGGTTGGCAGCACTTCCGCCAGGGCCGAGAGAGCATCGAGCGGGACCTGCTGCGCGCGCCGAAGCGGATCGGCGACCGATTCCACTGGCTGCCCATCGGCTCGGCCGAACAAGTGCGGCTCTAGCCACGTCCCCGCCCGGCCGGCGCGGCGAGTCGGCGCGGGCGTCGAGCCTGACCCTGGACGTGAACTCCGCGGACGTGCCCGGAACGGACACGCGCATGGGAAGGCGGGCCGACGTCCCGAAGCCGGGCGGCCCCGGGACGGGCTGAACGGTCACGGCGTCCTCTCCGAACGGAGAGGTGAAACAGAGGCGGAGCACCCGGGTCGCCGGCGGCGCGGAGCCGCTGTGCCGGCCGGGCGGAGCGGTAGGACGCGCTGCGGTGGCGAGCGTGCCCTCGGACCCGCGTCGGGGTGTCCTTCAGCCCTGTGGTGCGGCGGCGGTTTCCCGCACGCTGAGATTCTCAGCGGCACGCTCGATCGAAGGGCGGACTCGTCATGAATCGGTACGGAGTCCAGGTGCGCTCCAGCGGCAGCTCGCCGGCGGGTCGATGGTTGTGGCTGGTCAAGTGGCTGCTGCTGATCCCGCACTACCTGATCCTGCTCGTGTTGTGGGCGGCGTTCGCCGTTCTCACCCTGATCGCCTACGTGGCGGTGCTGGTGACCGGCCGCTATCCGCCCGCGATCTTCGTGTTCAACGTCGGGGTTCTGCGGTGGTCCTGGCGGGTGGGCTTCTACGGCTACCAGGTTCTCGGCACCGACCGGTACCCGCCCTTCACCCTCGCCGAGGTTCCCGACTACCCAGCCGGGCTGCTGATCGACGGGCCGCCCCGCCCGCCGCGCTGGCTGCCGCTTGTGGCCTGGCTGTTCGCCATCCCCCACATCCTGATCCTGAGCGTCCTGACCGCGACCGGCGGATGGCGACTGCTCGGCGATGACGCCGACGCGAGTGTGGCGTCGTTCAGCCTCGTCGGCGTCGGCGTCACGATCGTCGCGATCAGCCTGGCGGTCCGTGGCCGCGCCCCGCGGGGCCTGCGTGACCTACTCGTGGGAGTCGCCCGCTGGTCGCTACGGGTGGTCGCCTACGTCGCCCTGCTGACCGCGCAGTACCCCCCGTTCCGCCTCGACCAAGGCGACACCGAGTCGCCCGTCGACCAGACCGGATCGTCCGACCCATCCGACTCCTCCGACAGCCGTCCCGCGGCGCGGCGGCCCGCCCCCGCACCCGCCGCCGGGGCCGGCGTCGCCGGCCTGGTGATCGCCCTCACGTCCGGAGTGCTGCTGCTGCCGGCAGCGGCCGGAATCCTGATCGGCGGCGCCGGCGTCCTGGCTCTCGCCGCCAACCGCGACGCCGCAGGCTATGTCACCAGCCCGGCGTTGAGAATCGACAGCCCGACGGGCGCGGTCACCGCGGAGGACCTGCGGATCCACACCGGCGACGTCTGGTCGCGGGCGCTCGTCGACTACGGCCGGGTCCGCATCACGGCATCCAATCCCAGCACGCCGCTGTTCGTCGGGATCGCCCCGCAAGCCGACGTCGACCGATGGCTGGCCGGCACCGCGCGCGACCGGCTGGCCGGCGGTTCCCTCTCCGGCGGGGTCCGCCTCGACCGGACGACGGACCCGATCCGGGACGTCACCGCCCCGGCGGCCCAGAGCTTCTGGCTCGCCTCGGCGTCCGGAACCGGCGACGTCGTGCTCGACTGGCAGGTCGCCGACGGCAGGTTCGCCGTCGTGCTCGCCAACGCCACCGGAGCACCCGGTGTGAGGGCCACCGGCCGGATCGCGACCCGTATCCCGGACCCGACCGGCCTGGGCTTCGGACTGCTCGGCGGCGCCATCCCGCTCGCCGTCCTCGCCTTGGCGCTGACGTACCTCGGTGCCGCCGGCCTCGGGCGCCGGCACGGACCGCCCTCGGCCGACGTCACGGACGCCGACGCCCCCGGCGGACCAGGCCCGGTCGACGTCCGCCTACCCGTCGAGGCGGCATCCGGCCCCGACAGATGATCGCCGGCGCGATTGGCGGGCACCGTCCACCGGTGGCTCAAGCCGTCGCGGGCGCGGCCTCGGCGGTGAGCGAGCGCCAATCGCGCACCATCGCGGCGACCAGCACCGGGAGGTCGGGGTGGCGTTCGGCGTCGACGCGGACGCTGATGGTGAGGACCCCGGCGTAGGAGAACGCCAGGAACGATATGGCGAGGTTGCCGGCGAGCGCCCCGATCGGGATCATGTCGACGACCTCGGCTCCCAGCAGCCGGATGGGGGGGGCAGGGCCCGGTCATCGGTTATGGGCTGGTACACGTCAGGGACGGGGTGGAGGGGGCGCCGTTGCCGAGAAAGCCGAACGTGGTCGTGCCGGAGGCCGGGATCGAGGCGTTGTACGAGGCATTCGACACCGTCGCCGCGGAACCGCTGGCGCTCAGGGTGCCGTTCCACACCTGGGAGATCGACTGACCGTTGCTCAGCGTCCATCTGACGCTCCACCCGTTGACCGCCGAGTCGCCCGCCTTCACCGTGATCTCACCCTGGTAGCCGCCGGACCACGAGTTGACGGTGCGGTAACTCGCGGTGCAGGCGCCTGAGGGCGAGGGTGACGGGCTGGGGGACGGTGAGGGTGACGGGCTGGGGGACGGCGAAGGGGACGGCGACGATGACGGGCTGGGGGACGAGCTCGGCGACGGCGACGGCATGTACGGGCACTTGTCGCGGTACATGGAGATGCCGGTGGGGTCCTTGAGCGGGCACAGGAACTGGGTGTACCGCGTGTCGTCGTCGACGAAGATCTTCAACCAGGGGATCAGCACCCGCATCTCGGTGGTGTTCGCCCGTGTCGCGAACAGGTGGTCCACACCGGTTATCTCCACCCAGGCGCTGGGCGTCGTGGCGGGGATAGTGGTGTATATCCCGTTCAGATAGGCCTGCGTGACGGTCGTGTCCCGCTGTCCTGAGATGAACATCGTCGGTACCCGGGCGTTGGACAGGTTGTAGTTCCCCACAGGGGAGCCCGGCGCGAGTCCGACCGCGGCTTTCAGCGTGGGCCGCCGGAGTACCGCGGTGAGGACGCCGGCGCCTCCCGCGGAGTGGCCGATCACCGACAACCGGTTGGGGTCGACCCGGTCGCGCACCGAGCTCCGCTGCGTGAGGTAGTCGAGCGCGGCGAGGAGCTGAGTCGCCCGGGCATCCGCGCTGTCGGTGCGGCTGACAGTCTCGATCCCGATCACGACGAATCCGAAGGAGGCCAGCCAGTGACCCATCCAGGCCTCTTCGACGGAGAACAGGGCGGAGTAGCCGGGCACGATCGCGACCCCGCCGAAAGTCTGGCTGGTGTCCGTCGGGTAGTAGATCACCCCACTGCCGAAGCCGTTCCCCGGCACGCTCATCTCCGCGGTGGCGAAGGTCCCCCTGGTGGCCGCCACACTGGTCGACGTCGGGTCGGGGCCCCGCTGGTAGGGATTGTCGTCGGCCGATGCCGGTCGAATCGCGACGGTCACCGCGATCAGCCCGAGGAGGGCCACCACCGCGGCCGTGACGCGTTTGGTCGACCATCCCGGAAAGCCAGGCTGCGGGCGCGGCCCGCCGACGGCATCAGGTGCCGGTGACTCACTCACACGTCGTCGCACTTGCGTTCCTCCAGTCATGCGCTTCCGGCGCCGTCCCCGGCGTCGAGGAATCCGCGGGTCGATGACCGGCGCCGGTGACCTGGCTGCGTTGTGGTCCTGGTCCACGCGTCTCGGGGGAGTCGAGTGGCCGGCCATCGCCCAGGCGGTTCGTCAGGAGAAGTGCAGGGTCCCGTTCAGGGGAGTACGGGCGCCGGTCTGCTGCGCCAGGCTTTGTTAGCGCTCACACACCTCCCACTGCAGAGTCCCCCTCGGGTGACCGAGGCGGTGTGACAGAGCACATACGAGGAGAAAGCCGCTGTCAACGGACGCCGGTGCCGGTGGCGACCGCGTGGAGGGTTGAGGACGCCCATCTGGGATGTCGGGATCGACGCCCCTTGACGACGAGGGGCCTGTGCTGAAAATTTCAGCCGGCGAGACGAGCCGTCCCCTGGGCCGTTCTCGTCCCTCTCCCCGTCGATGCGTTCTCAGCGTGGCCGTCCCCAGCGGAGCAGTCGGCGGACGGTGAACAGCAGGACGACCGCGGCAGGTACGTAGATCAGCACACCTGTCCACACCGTTCCCTCGATGGCGGGGACGGGTAACGCGTCCGGCCAGGTGAAGGGCAGCGGGCCTGGCCACAGGCCGCATGCCACTGTGACAGGGACGGCAAGGGTCAGGACGGCGCGGCGGCCGCCCGGCTCCGGGACGCACGCCAGCAGGGCGGCCGTCACCAGGTGCGGCAGGCAGGCGGCGCAGAGCTCCGCCCCCGTCGCGCCCTCGGACGTCACCGCCAGGCGGGTCTCGGCGGCCGTCCAGAGCACCGCCGTGAGGGCCGCGAGCGCGAGGACCGCGGCGAGGGCCCTCCTCGACCGGCCGAGGGGGTGAAAGCCGCTCGCCCTCCGCTTGCCCGCGGCAGCGGGGATGATCCCGATCGAGTGCACCGCCATCACCGTCAGCACCACGCCGAGGCCGGCGGCGGGCGGGACGGGGACGGTGTCCCCCCGCAACGCCTCCCACGCCTCGCCGGGCGGGGCGGCGAAAGGCACGGGAGGCGGGGGCAGGGCGCGAAGCATGAACCCGAGCAGGGCCGCCCCCACCGCGCACCCGATCACCATGCCCGTGTGGCCGTAGGGCAGGAGCGCGACGAGCAGTGCGTACCCAGCGGCGATCGGCACGAGCGCCTCCATCTGGGCTCCGTGAGCCGCCCCCAACCACGTGTCCACGTCCGGCAGAAGGTCCGGATTCCCGGTCACGATCCACTGGACCGTCCGCCGGGCCAGCACGCCCGCCCACGCCGCGGCGAGCAGCACCACGGTCGCCCCGGTCCAGAAGACCAGCCGCGGGGCCGCCCACCGCCGGAGGCGGACCGCACGGTCGGTGAGCCGGTCGTGCGGCAGCGGGGACACCATGCTGGATGACTCCTATGCCACAGATGTTCATCACTTGCCGATCAGTGTCCCCATGGGCACACTCAGTGGCAAACCTCGTGGGAAAGAGGGCCGGGTGGCCGCCATCGTCGTGATCCACGGCATCAGCCAGCAACTCCGGGGCGGGTACACCCTGCGCGACCGGTTGCTGGCCTCGCTGCGCGACGGGATGGCGCTGGCCGGGGGCGCCCCCGGGGTGCCCGGGGATGCCGACGTGGAGTTCGCGGCGTACGGCTCGCTGTTTCGCCCGCCCGCGGAGATGCTGGCGCCCGTCCCGTACTACGACGACAGGGACCTGGACGACTACGAACAGGAACTGCTGCTGGCGCTGTGGCGCCGGGCCGCGGTGGTGGACCCGAAGGTCGTCTCGCCCGACGACGAGGTGCTGGCCCGGCCGCCCCGCTGGGCGCTGCGCGCGCTGGCGGCGCTCAGCCGCTCCCGTTTCCTCACCCGGGTGGCCGAGCACGTGTTCATCGGCGACCTCAAGCAGGTCCGGGCGTACTTCCACGATCCTGAGATCCGCACGGCGGCCCAGGGGGCACTGGAGGCGAAGATCACCGAGGACACACGGGTGGTCGTCGCCCACTCGCTCGGCTCGGTGGTGGCCTACGAGACGCTCTGCGCCCACCCGGAGTGGCCGGTGCGCACGCTCGTGACGCTCGGATCGCCGCTCGGCGTGCCGAACCTGATCTACCACCGGCTGCTCCCCACGCCCGGCGCCTGGCCGGGGCCGATCACCGCGTGGACCAACATCGCCGACACCGGCGACGTGGTGGCCATGGTGGAGGACCTGCGCCCGCTGTTCGGCGACCGCATCGAGCAGATCCGGGTACACAACGGCGCGCACGCACACGACCTGCGCCCCTACCTCACCGAGCGGCTGACCGGGCGGGCGATCCTGGCCGGGCTCCGCTGACGGCATGGACGCGGAGCGGCGGTATCTCATCGCCACCGGCGTGACCACCGAGCTGACCACCAGCGCCCCGAAGATCGCCGAGTCCGTCGCCGCCATGGTGAACCTGTTCACCACGGCGTTCGGCTACCGCAGGGAAACCACGCTCGGCCTCGATCCGCCCATCCAGGTCTTCCGCGAGGAGCTTCGCCGGTTCTGCGAGGAACGCGACCCCGGCGACCTGGTGGTCCTCTACCACACCGGCCACGCGGGGTCGGTCTCGCGCCGGCACAAGCTGTGGATGGGCGACACGCGCAACCCGGTGTCGGGCGCGCTGCCGACCTCGGAGCTGGCCGAGCTCATGCTGGAAGACACCCCGCTGCGCCGAGCGATGATCATCATCGACTCCTGCCACGCCGGCGAGGGCGGCGCTGAGGCGCTGCTGGCCGGGATGGCGGCCATGGACCGCGACGACAAGACGCTGGTCGTGATCACCGGAGCGCACCCCAAGGAGCAGATCAAGGCGGGTGAGTTCGCCCGGCTGTTCGAGCGGGCGGCGCACCACCCCGCCACCGCCGGGTACGAGCCGAGGTACCTGTCGACGGCCGCCATCGTCGACCGCATCAACGCCGACCCCGAGCGCTCCCTCAGCCAGACGGTCGCCGAGAGCGTGCTGTTCAGGCAGAGCGAATATGAGCCGTTCCTGCCCAACCCGCGTTACGACACCGATCTGCACGGCCGGGACCTGCTCACTCAGCTCAGAATCGAGCAGAACGAGATGCGCAAGGAGGACCTGCGGAGCCACTTCCTGCCCCGGGCGCGCGGCGGGCGGCTGCCCGGCGACACGGCGTGGCGGTTCGTCGGGCGGCACGCGGCCCTGCGCGACCTGGTGGCCTGGCTGGCGGCGCCGGACGAGGCGGCGCGGGTGGTGACCGGCGGCCCCGGCTCCGGCAAGTCGGCGGTGATCGCCCGGCTCACCGCGTTCAGCGACCCGGAGTGGCGCGCCACCGTGCCGCGAGACGGGTTGCCCGAGGACGTCATACCCGCCCAGGGCGCGATCGCCGCGGCGATCCACGCTCGCGGGCTCACCAGTCTCCAGGTGCTCGACGCGGTGTGCGCCGCCGCCGGGGTGCGGTCGCAGAGCCCGGGCGAGCTGGTGCGCGCCGTCGGGCGGCGGCAGGTCGTCGTCGCCGTCGACGCGCTCGACGAGGCCGTCGACCCGGACAAGCTGGTCTCCGAGGTCCTCTACCCGCTGATCGGCGCCGCGCCCGACTGCGGCCTGCGCCTGCTGCTCGGCACCCGCAGGCATCTGGTCGACCGCCTGGGCTCACCCAAGCTCGTACTGGACCTGGACGACGAGCTCTACGCCGACCCGGCCGGCATACGGCGCTACGTAGAGGACCTGCTGCGGCACACCGAACCCGGGTCGCCGTACCTCGGCGGGCCCGCGGCGGTGGTCGCCGAGGTGGCCGAGGCGGTGGCCGCCGCGGCGGACCACTCCTTCCTGGTAGCGCTCATCGTGTCCCGCACGCTCGCCGCCCTGCCCGCCGTGCCGGAACGCCGGGACGCCGCCTGGCGCGCCTCGCTGCCCGGCACCGCGGCCGAGGCCATGCACCATGAGCTGGAGACCCGGCTGAAGGACCAGGCCCAGCGGGCCAGGGACCTGCTCACCCCGCTGGCGTTCGCCCAGGGGGCCGGCCTGCCGTGGGAGGACCTGTGGGCGCCGCTCGCGGCGGAGATCAGCGGGTTGCCGTACACCGACGAGGACCTGATCTGGCTGCGCCGGGCGGCGGGCGCGTACGTGCTGGAGGCGGAGGAGCAGGGACGCTCGGTGTACCGGCTCTACCACGCCGCGCTCGCCGAGTACCTGCGCCGCCCGCGCGCGGAGCGTGACGTCCACCGGGCCTTCGCCGGGTTCCTGCTCCGGAGGGCGGGGACCGACTGGACGCGGGCGCATCCGTACATCCGCTCGCATCTCGCCACCCATGCCGCCCGCGCGGCGGACGGGACGCTCGACCGCTTGCTGCTCGACCCCGGCTACCTGCTCGCCGCCCAGCCCGCGCCCGTGCTGGCGGCGCTGCCGTACACGGACGGGCAACAGGCACGGCTGGCCGGCAGGGCGTACCGGCGGAGCCTGCACCTACTTCGGCCGGACCTGCGCGCGGAGCGGCTGTCCTACCTGGAACTGGCGGCGCAGCGGGCGGGCGCCGCCACGCTCGCGGAACGGATCAGGGCCCTCGGCGCGGCCCGGCCGTGGCTGCCACTGTGGTCCCAGTGGCCGGAGGAGTACCCGCATCGTGTGCTGGCAGGGCACGAGAGCCCGGTCACCGACCTGGTCCTGCGCGACAGGCCGGGTGCCGTACCCTACGTGGTCTCGGCCGGTCTGGACCGTACAGTCCGCACTTGGGACCTGCTCACCGGCGAGCAGGTGTCCCGTGTCAGCCTGGGTGACGACGTCGCTCCCGCGGCGAACATGAAGATCGCCGACGAGGGTCGCGCGGCACTCGTCCTTGACGCGGACGGTGAGGTGTCGCTCTGGGACGTCACCACGGGCACGTGCCGACTGCGCCGTCCGATCGCCGGGCGGTGGCGGATGTGGCTCAACCGGCGGCTCGGGGGACACCTCGACGCGGGCTTCACCACCGTCCGCGGGCGGGACGCGATCGTGACCACGGGAGCCGGGCTCCCCACCACTTACTGGGACGCCGGCACGGGCGGACGGATCATCGCGCTGGACACGTCGGTCACGTTGTCCGACCTGCACCACGTCAGGCTCGCCGACCGGCGTCCGGCGATCGTGGACACGTCGGCGGCGGGAGCCAGGGTCTGGGACGAGACGACAGGCAAGCGCTTGCCGTCGAGCGGTGTCCGCCGGCTGTGGTCGAGGGTCATCGTGTTCTGGCCGGTGGACCCGCGGCGGCGCGTCATGGCCGTGGAGACGCGTCGCTGGTCGCCGGAGCGCTCCTCTTACCGGTTGTGGGACCTCGCACAGGACAAGGTCGTCTGGCGCGGGCGGATGGGGCGAGATCTGCGGTTCGATGTCGGAGGCGACGGAGCCGTGGTCATGGCACTCAGGCGCGGAGCGCGCGACGAGGCCTCGGCGGCGGACGTGAAGGTTGACGTCACGCTGAGCGAGGACGGGAGTCCCCTCTCCTCGTCGTGGCCATACGAGCGGCACCACGAGCTCAGCGACATGCTGGAGATAGATCTCGGCGAGGGCAAGGTGCTGCTCACGGGGCATGACGGGGACATCACGCGGCACGTCACCGTACAAGCGCCGGGCGGGCGGACCCTCGTGGTCACCGGCAGCAGGGACGCCACCGTGCGCGTGTGGGAGACCGACGGCGAGGACGGGCCGTCCGCCGGTGAGGACCGCTCCGTCGAACTCGCATCCTTCGTCGCGGCGGTGTCGGCGGGCGACCGGCCGGTCGGTCTCAGCCGGCCGGCCTTTTCGACCGCCTCCCGCCTTCGTGACCTGCGGACCGGCGAGCTCCTGTGGTCGTCCGACGCCGAGATGACCACCGCCGGGCTCACCGAGTCCGGCGGACGTGCCGAGCACCTCGCGTTCACCACCGGTGGTCTCTGCCATGTGACCGACGTCCGCGAGCCGGGGACGAGCCGGTCGTTCGCCGCCGACCCGATCTTCTGGCCGTTCAGCGTGGCCGCCCTGGGGGACGCCGCCGTCACCGGTGGCCACGGCAGGAACGCCGTGGTGTGGGATGTGGCACAAGGCAAGCCGGCGCGGATCCTGAAGGACCACAAAGGCTGGGTGGGCACGGTCGCCGTCGGGCGCCTCCCGGACGGTGGCCTCGTCGCGGTCACCGGCGGGACCGACTCCCGGGTGGTTGTCCGGGACCTGTCTCGGCGCCTGCGCAGGAGTACGTTCAGGGTCCTGCCCCGGCGGCGCTGGTTCCTGTCCCTCGCCCAGGACGACCTCTCACTGTGGAAGGTCGGGCACGCCCTGTGGGACGGCGACTCCGCGGTGCTCACCCTCGTCGAATGCGACGACGTGCTCCGTGTGCACACCGCCCGCCGTCCGGGTCGCCGCTACCGTCGGCGTACGGGCTTCGCCCCTGTCACGGCCTTCACGACCCTGGGAGATCTCGTGGCGATCGCCGGTCCCGGCGGGCAGATCGAGATCCGGCGTCCGGGCCTGCCGGAGCCTCTCCACACCCTCACGCTGGAGGCCAACATCGTGGATCTCGCGCTGACCGAGTGCGGAGTCCTGTTCGTCGCCACGCTCCGCGGCCTCGCCGCGTTCCAGCTCTCCTTCCCGTGACCGTGGCCCCGATGATCTCCCGGGTCGCTGGCGCCGCCGGTCACGGGCGGGTCTGGGCGGTGCAGCCGTTGCCGCGGACGAACCTGTCCCGCGGCGCCCGTCCTTGCGAGACGGTGAGGACGCTGTCGGTGATGCCGTGCGGTCCCATGTGGGCGATGGGATCATCGCCGCTGTCGAGGTCGATCTCCTCGACCCGCCGCGGCCGGGCCGGTATCCGGTGGGAAGGGCGGAGCGCCGTTCGCCGGTCAGGCCGATGGATCGTCCGGCCAGCCCAGGGGGAAGGAGTAGCGTGCCGGTGGTTCGCCGCCGGCTTCGTTGAACGCCTTCATCGCCGCGATGAGCGCCTGTCGCTGGTCGCCCGTCATCTTGGCGAGGATCATGCTGATCTCCGCGTGGCGGTGGGCGGTGACGTCTTCGACGATGCGGCGGCCTTCCCGGGTCAGTCGCATGATCGTCTCGCGCCGGTTGTCGGGGTTGATCTCGCGGCTGATCAGTCTGGCCGCCGTCAGGCGGTCCGCCATGCGCATCGCGGTCGAGGGATTGACCCCCAGACGCTCGGCCAGCGTGACCAGCTTCGCCTGACCTCGCCCCAGCACCACGAGCATCCGGAACTGCGGCAGGGTGACCTTGTCCTCCGCGGCGAGCAGTGATCGTGCCGAGATGGCCACGAGCAGACGCGAGGCGGTCAGTACAGCGGAGGTGACGGCCTCCAGATCCTCGCCGGACGCGTTCGCGCCGCCCTCGGCCCTGCTCACGGCCGCGTTCTCCTTTTCACGACCACGATTATGCCGTCGTGCGCCACGTCGTCAGGGCAACCCTGACCACCGGTGCACCGCGCGATTCCTCCGCCGCGCCGTCGACGTCGGGTCAGCTTCTTTCGTGTACGTTCCGGCGGGCGTCGTCCAAGGTCGGCACGATGATGAACAACCTGTTCAGCCCGGTGACGGTC
Source organism: Sphaerisporangium sp. TRM90804 (assembly GCF_029846175.1). GTDB lineage: Bacteria > Actinomycetota > Actinomycetes > Streptosporangiales > Streptosporangiaceae > Sphaerisporangium. Next base: position 39,350 of record NZ_JARWAC010000010.1, read on the forward strand.
AGCACTCGGGCGAAGGGGCCGCTCACGCCCGTGAGTGCGAGCCGTCCTCCGAGAGCCCGCACCGCCTGATGTGCGGCGGCCAGGACGCTCAGGCCGGTCGAGTCGCAGAAGCTCAGGCTACGAGCGTCGACGGCGATGCGCGGAGGACTGACGACGGCCATGGCGTCCGCGAGGCATGTTCGCAGGCCGGAGGCCGACGCCATGTCCAGTTCGCCGATGATCTCGATGACCACGAGGTCGTCTTCCGTGCGTGTGACGATGGAGAGAGTCCCCAGGTTCGCGTGATGTGTCTGCTCCATGGTGGAGTTCCTCTGTGTCGGGCTCTGCCGTTCGTGCCACGGATCTTCCGCGCACCACGCCGCGGCATGGCGGCGGGCGCTCGCCGGACCGTTGCACAGTGCAAAAAAGTGGGCGGCCGACGCTGCCTTCGTGGACCGCTGATAGGAGAGCAGGGGTGCGGTGACGCGGACCCCGAAGTGGATGTCACCACATGTCGGTTCCACCTGCTATTCGGGGGAAGCCCTGTGCGACCAGGAACAACGCCGTCGAGAGAACCGCGCGCTTCGCCGGCCTCGACAGCGGCACGGCGATCGGGAGCACGGAGGCGGCCGGCAGGCCGGCGCTCATGTGCCCGGCTCGTATGCGCACGGGGCCACTGATGCCTCCCGGGAGGATCGACGACAAGACCGCCGACCAGACTTCCCGGCACACCGAGACCACCGTAACAGCACGGCCCAGACCCTGCCGAGAGGGTTCAGCCGTCCTCACCGATCCTCGGCTCGTCGCCATGCGAGCACCGCCACGGTCGGCGCCCCCTTGACCTGCTGACATGGCAGGCAAGGCGGACGACCCATCCTGATCCTTCCGCACGTGATCGGGCGTGGCGGGAGTCGGACGCCGACCACGTCACGTGCTTCGGCATGCACCTGTCGGGTCAGGCGTCAATCCAGGGTCCATCTGCCTTCCAGCGCTTCCTCGACGTGCCTGACCAGTCCGTCGAACCGGGTCAGCTCTGTGGCGTCGTAGTCCTGCTCGGTGACCTCGCGGCGCACGCGCACGAGCTGCTCGGCGATGACGGGCCGGTGCTCGTAGGCGGCACACCATGCGAGGTCGCGCAGCAGGAACAGCAGCTGCGCCAGGACGGCGGGATCCTTCGCTCCGTAGCGCCGGGGTTGCTGGATCGCCAATTCCAGCAGGTCCCCGAAGTCGGGACGGTTCAGTACGACGCGGATCCGCCCCCGGTCGTCGCGCAGCAGCTGGGGGCCGAGCTGGTAGCGGGTCAGCAGGCACAGCAGAGACGACAGATGTCCCAGGGCGTGCACGGCGGTGGTCGGGTCGTTGATGCCCGGGGACAGCGCCCGGATGGCCACGTCGACGAGCTGGCGGATGCCGTAGGTGAGGTCGTGTGCCGTGGTGCGTTCCGACCGGGTGTCGATCGCTTTGGCCACCCGCTTGGTCAGGTGCCCGCGCGTGTCCTCGTCGAAGGAGTCCGCGGAGCGCGGCCAGCCCACCCCGACCGGTGTACCGGCGATCAGCAGGCTTCCGGGGCAGCAGAAGACGTGGAGGATCGCGTCGGCGTGCACCGCGGCCGAAAGCAGCTCGTCTTCGTCGATTCTCGCGAGGAAACCGGAGGAGGGGGACGGCAAGGTGAGGGCGCCTGGCGGGGGGACCGGTATGTTCGTGCCGGTCACGGACGCCGACTCGCGTTCGGGCAGGATCCTGCGGACGATCTGGCGCGCGTCGCTGTGGACCCTGAGCAACACACTCTCGACCCGTACCTCGCGCGCCAGGTGTGAGAGGAACGCCACCAGCGCGAGCACGCTGGCCAAGGCGAGGACGAAGCCCGTGGTCACCGAGATCTGTGGCACGAACACCTGTCGTTGCTCGCCGGCGGTACGGATGGTGCGCAGCACGGTGAGCGCGTAGGTGAAGGTGGACAGGAACAGCGCGAGGGTGAGCTGGACCAGCCGGTCGGCGGAGAAGGTGCGCAGCAGGCGAGGCGAGTACTGGCTGCTGGCGAGCTGCAGCGTGACCACGGTCAGCGAGAAGGTCAGCGAGGTCACGGTGATCAGGGAGCCGGCGATCGCCTCGAGCACGGTACGGGCCGCGCTGGCGCCGCCGCCGAACAGGTATGTGGTGAGCCAGGGGGGCAGCTCGTCGTCGATCCGTTGGTCCAGCCGCGGAAGCCCCACCCCGAGGGCGATCGCGATCGCCACCCCGATGGACGGCAGCAGCCACAGCTGCGTGCGCAGGTTGTCCCGCAGGACGCTCAACCTGCCTCGCAAGCGCCCCAGTCCCATCGCCGTCCCGTCGTCTTCCGGCCCGCCCTTCCAGATCATCATGCCGCCGGTACCGCTCAGGGCGCGACACGCCCTCCCGGCGCCGCGAGAGTGGCGCGTACGCCGCCGCCGACACGCGACCGGCGAGGCCGCACCTCCACCGCGTCCGGTCGGATGCCGCGTGAGGGGGAACTGTTCGGCGGAGACAGCCGAACGCGGGTGACGTCGGGGCGTTCGAGCGCGCCCCCGCGCGTTGGGCGATGAAACGCGTCGGGTCCAGGCGAAGTCGCCTGGACCCGACGGCTGCCATCGGTCAGTGGGTGGTCATGCCCTGGTCCATCTCTGGGCGGCCTGGCCGTTGCACGTGGCGACGGTCACGGTGGAGCTGTTGCCGGTGCCGGTGGCGTTGAGGCAGAGGTTGTTGGCGCCGCTGGTCACGGTGCCGTTGGAGTTGAAGGTCCACTGCTGGTTGCTGTTGGTGTGGCAGTCCCACAGCTGTACGCGGGTGCCGGAGCCGGCGTTCGTGGGGGCGTCCAGGCACTTGCCGAGGAGCTGGAGTCTGCCGGAGGCGTAGCTGAAGAGCTGGTTGGCGTTGGTGTGGCAGTCGTAGACCTGCAACAGGGTGCCGTTGGCGCTGGCGCTGTTGGGGGAGTCGACACAGCGCCCGGCGCTCTCGTTGCGCAGGCGGAAGCTGGTCGTGGAGGTCGGCGTGACGGTCGGCGTGACGGTGGGGCTCACGGTCGGGCTGACGGTCGGGCTGCCGGTGGGGCTGGGACTGGGGCTCGTGCTGCCGAACTGGGAGATGAACTTCCACACCTCGCCCTTGGTCCAGGTCTGGGCGCCGTTCTCGGTGTAGGTCCCGTCCACCGGGGCGGGTGTGTGGCCGTTGTCGTACGCGGCCCAGACGACCGGGTATCCGGCGCGGCATCCGGAGTACGTGGTGACGATGTGCGACCGGCTGCCGGAGCCCGGCTCGGGCGGGTTCTGGGCGGTGCAGCCGTTGTTGCGGACGAACCTGTCACGCAGCGCCCGTCCCTGCGAGATGTTGAGGACGCTGTCGGTGATGCCGTGCAGTCCCATGTAGGCGATGGGATCATTGCCGCCGCTGCAGCCGCTGAGCTGCGCGCCGGCGAACACCGCGACCGCGCGGAAGACCGTCGCGCGGCTGCACGCGAGGGAGAAGCTCATGCCGCCGCCGTAGCTGAATCCCATGGCGAAACGCAGCGAGGGGTCGACGCAGAGGTCCGACTCGACCCGCCGGATGATGTCGTCGATGAAGGTGACGTCCTCGCCGCCGGAGTTGGCCCAGCCGTTGTTGAAGCCCTGCGGCGAGACGAAGATCGCGGTGTTGTTCGAGAGCTGCCGCTGTCCGTAGTAGGACCAGGAGGCCCCGCTGCCGCCGCCGGAGTCGACGTCGTTCATGTTGCCGTTCAACCAGTGCAGGCCGAAGATCAGACGGTAGGGGTTGTTGTTGTTGTAGTTGGCGGGAATCCGCAGGATGTAGGTGCGATTCTTGCCGCTGGTCGTGATGGTCTGCGTTCCGCTGCTCAACGTCGGGTTCTTGCCGCATCCCGCGCTTCCCGCGAGCGCGGACGCCGAGGCTCCTGCGCTGCTGCCGCTGCTCATCGCCGCGTGCCCCATCACCAGGACGACGGTCGCCGCGAGCGCCACGGTCACGATAATCGACCTATGCTTCAACATTCGCGATTCCCTGTGGCTGTAGGGGCCGGGCCGAGGATAAAGACATGTTCTGCGTTCCTCTCCATCAGCGGCATCGAATGCCCGGAGCTGCGAAACCGGAATCGAAATGCGAGCGCCAACGTTCATCCGGGACTTATCGGTATGCCGCTTATGCGCTGTATGGGGTGCAGTGTAAAGGAGCAAATACGACCCGATTGGGGATGTCAAGTAACTTGCTTCGTAGCCCCGGTCGCCGGGCCCGCGGGGGCGTGCCCCTCCGCGTGCTGGCCAGGGAAGGCTCGCGCCCGCCCCCCCGGCGCACAGGATGAAACTTTCGTAGTGAGGGGCTCGGTCACGTGCCGTGGGGAGGGCGGCGGCTCCCGAATATGATCATGAAAAACCACCGTCACGTGCTGTCGCGCCCCACCCAGAAGTTTTATCGAAATTCCGATACTTTCGGCCTTGGTCGGCCAATGTCGGGTCGCGTGGATCGGGGGCATGTCGAGTACCCCCCATCCGGCTGGGGAACGCCGCGATCACGGATCCCCCGGCACCGAGCACGCGCACGAGCTCGGCACCGGGGCGTGAGGGCCGTACCGCGGCCCCGGGGTGACGTCGAGACGACCGTTGAACCGTTAAGCGGCCGTGCGCGACCACTGCTGGTTGGCGCCGGTGTTGCACGCGTACTGCTTGAGGATCACGCCATCCGCGGTCGACGCGGCCGGTACGTCCACGCATTTGCCGCTGTGTCGTGCCCGGAGCTGGAAGTAGCCCCCGTTGGCGACCATCTGGAACTGCTGGTTGGCGCCGGTGCCACAGGTGTACTGGACGAGCTCGGCACCGTCGGCGGTCGAAGCGCTCACCACGTCGAGACACTTTCCGCTGTGGCGGCTGACGATGCGCCAGTAGCCGCCGCCGGCGTCCTGGAACTGCCACTGCTGCCACGCGTTGCCGCCGTAGGTGTACTGGCCGACGCGCGCACCGTTGCTGGTGTTCGGTTGCTGGACGTCCATCGCCTTGCCGCTGTGGCGCACGTTGATCCTGTAGAAGGTCACCGGCGGAGTGGTGGGATCGCCGACGGTGTCGCCCCAGGCATACCGGATGCGGTCGGCGCCGGAGGTGTTGCGGATGGTCAAGCTGAGACTGGTGCCGCTGCCACCCAGGGCGTACATCGAGTAGTGGTCGTAGCCGAGGTTTCCGGTGTACTTGCCGCCGAGGGCGGGCCAGTAGGTGCCGCCCATCTGGTTGTCACGCATGACCTGGGCCATGGCGCGGATGTAGCGCACGAAGTTGTCGGTGCTGTTCGCGTCGCCGTAGTCGAGGCCGGTGGACATCGGCGCGCCGAACTCGGTCGCGACCGCGCGGGAGGCGCAGTTGCCCAGCCGCGTCTGGATGTGGCTCCGGAACGCGTCGTAGGTCATCGCGCTGTAGAAGAAGGCGTAGTAGTGGAAGGACAGCAGCGTCGAGTTGAAGCGGCTGTCGTTGCAGATGTCCCGCAGATCCTGGCTGAAGCCGGTGCCGCCGATGAGCACCCGGGCGGGCACCGCGGAGGTGTGGTAGCTGAGCCAGTTGGCCGCGACGTTGCGCCAGTCGGCCGATGAGTAGCCGTGCGGTTCGTTCATCGGCTCGAAGTAGACATTGCTGTTCGAGCCGTACGTGTTGGTCACGCTGGACCACATCGTGTTCCACGCGGCGAGGTTCGTGATCCTGCCGCCGGAGGCGGCGCCGTCCTCCCAGTAGGCCAGGATGACCTTGAATCCACGGGCGGCGGCGGCGTCGATGGCGCCGCGGTAGGCGTTCCACCAGGTCGTGTTGGCCACGGTGTGGGTGTTGACGGGCAGCCGGACGGTGTTGACCCCCATGGTGGAGGCCATGTGGTCATAGAGGGCGTTGGCCTTGGTCCGTACCGTCTCGTAGCTGTCGGACTGGCTGAGGCCCTGCACGACGAGCGTGCTGGTGCTGAAGTTGTCACCCAGCACGGCCCAGTTCATGCCTCGGAATTGGCTGGTGGCGGCATCGGCCGATGGCGCGGGTACGAGGCTCACCACCGCGGTGAGCACGGTCGCCACCAGGGCGATGAGCAACCGGCGCGACGACCGGGTGCTCCGCGATGGTCCTGATGGGTATCCATCAGACGCTGTGGTCAGTGCCATGAGCTGTCCAATCACTAGATCCAGATCTTTCGGGTCGGACCCGCGCCGGTCGGTGCCGCGCAGGAGGGTTCTCCGCACCGTTCCGGCGATGACGTGACCTCAGGCTCGGGTCCACTTCTGGTTGGAGGCGCCGGTGCAGGTCCAGATGTGCACCTTGGTGCCGTTGGCGGTGCCGAGCCCGGAGACGTCCAGGCACTTGCCGGCCCCGAGCGCGGTGACGGTGCCGTCGGTGTTCAGGCGCCATTTCTGGTTGTTCCGGCCGTTGCAGTCCCAGATGATCACCGCGGTGCCGTCGGCGGTGCCGGCGCCGTTGACGTCCAGGCACTTGTTGCCGTAGACCCGCAGCTCACCCGCGCTGGTGGAGGTCCACCGCTGGTTGGCCCGCCCGTTGCAGTCCCAGATCTGCGTCTGCGCGCCGTTGGCCTGTGAGGCGCCGTTGACGTCCAGGCATCGGCCCGACCCCACACCCCGCAGAGCACTCGAACTCCCCGACGGCGACGGCGAGGGCGTCGGGCTGGTCGTCGGGGTGGGGGACGGCGAGGAGGAGCCGCCGCCGTCGAGGCCGAGGAAGGAGATGGCATAGGCGAGCTGGCCGCTCATCGGCAACTGGTGGCCGACACCGCTGATGCTGATCCCCTCCACCGTGGCCTGGGCCGAGGTGGCGCCGTACCGGGTCCGGGTCCAGTTCGACTGCGGCTGATCGGTGAACGCCGGGGTCTGGCTCAGCCCGTGCAGGTTCGTCCACTGCTTGATCTCTTCACCGAAGTTGTTGTAGTGCAGCGTCGTGTCCGTGTTGCCGTGCCACAGCTGCATCCGAGGCTGACGGCCGGTGTACCCCGGATTCATCGACCGGGCCAGGTCACCCCACTGCTGCGCCGTCTTGATCACTTGCCCGCCCGAGCACTGGCCGTTCCACAGCGACCCGTTCGTGGTCGCGAAACACCCCGCGGGAACCCCCGAGAACGCCGACCCGGCGGCGAACACGTCGGGATACTGGGCGGCCAGCACGTTGGTCATCATCGCCCCGGAGGAGAACCCGCTGACCACGATCCGTCCCGGATCCACGTCGTGGTGCTGGCGTGCCCAGGCGACCATGGCCATGATGCCGGTGGAGTCGCCGCCGCCGTCGCGCCGCAGCGCGGCGGGGGTGGACACGTCGAAGCACTTCTCGCTGCGGGTGGCCTCCGGAACCACGATGACGTACCCGTACCGGTCGGCCGCCGTCACGTAGTCGTGCCCGTTGCCGTTGAAGATCGCGCCGGCGGATCCCCCGCAGTAGTGCACCAGCACCAGCAGGGCGGGCTGGGCCGCGACCCTGTCCGGCACATAGACGTACATGTTGAGGTTCGTCGGGTTGTTACCGAAATTGGTCACCCGGGTCAGGGCCGCGGCGGACGCCGACGGTAACCCGGCGAGGACTCCGGCGGAGGCCAGGCACAGGACGACGGCCGCCAGCACCGCTCGGATCATCTGTTTCACTCGTTCGCCTTTCGTTTCCGGTCGGCCCGGGACGGCGCCCTGTCGCGGGGCAGGTCTGTGCCGCCGGATCGCCGTCGGCACGGCGTGCACCGTGCCGGGCTTCGCCGGGGTGGCGGGCACCCCGGCGAAGCCGCGTCGTCACATGGCCGGAGGTCGTCGGGCTCGGGTCCACTTCTGGTCGGCGGCGCGGTGCGGGCCCACCCGGTGTCATGCCTTCCTCCTCAGGCGGGTGACGCCCTTCTGAGTTGGGGGCCGTCGTCGAACGGGGAGGGGGACGACGACGGCCGGCTGTGCGGATCCGGCTCCGGGGTCAGCCGGATCATGCGGCTCGGCGGCATCGTGACCGCGATCGGCGGACCGGCGAAGGCGGTCTCCCGCGCCGTCATGGCGCCGGCGGGGACGGCCGCGTGGGACCGAGAGCCCGCCTCGTCCACGTAGCTCGTTCGATCGGTCACGTGCTTCTCCCAAGATGGCGGGCCTCACCGGTGACACCACGAGGGGACGCATGGTGGAGCGAGGCCGTGGTTCGACACGGCCACGATGCGGAGGGCCGCCAAGCGCCTCCTCACCCCGCCCATGTGCTTCGACCGCAGAGGTCCCGGAAGGAGCGCGTCCCCCGGGGCCTCGTTTCATTACGGTCGGAGTCCCGATGCTCGTCAAGATTTAAGCCTGCCTATTCCCCCACGCGCACACCGAGCTCCCGGCCACGGTTAGCCGCCTTCCCCAGCCCACCAGCCGCGATGCCCGCCAGGGCGTGCGTGCACGCCGACCATCCCCAATGAACCGTTCAAATGAGTCGTACCAATCGGACGGCGGGGCGATCCCGCATCCCTCAGCCGATGCGGACCTCGCCGAAGAAGGTCCCCACCCCACTGCGCGAGGACGGCGAGTGGCCGTCACCAAGGGAGTACTCGGCACATCCCGGCGGGCGCACCGAAGCTGACCCCGGCCGCAGGGCCGAGCCGCCTGCGATCCTGCTGGAGGCTAACCAGGAATTGCCGAGCAGCCGTCCGGACGCGGCCTGAGCGAAGGAGAAGCGGTGGAGGAACCCCTTGCCGTCGACGAGGCGGGCGACACGCTGACAACCTTCCATCGGGTCGCCGAGCACACCCGCTTCGACGACGCACCGCTGCCCGCGGCACTGACCGCCCTGTGGCACGACGATCGAATGCTTCTGGTCTTCGACCGGTTCCGTCAGAGCTGGGAACTGCCGGGCGGCAGGATCGATCCCGGAGAAACGCCACGGCAGGCTGCCGTGCGAGAGCTGCGCGAAGAGACGGGTCTTCAGATCGAAAACCTGTTCTTCGCCGGATACGCGCGCTTCATGCTGGGAGCCGAGCGGCGGGAGGAGTACGCGGCGATCTACGTCGCCTTTCTCACGGACACGCCGGATACCGGGATCGGCGGCTTCGTCCCGAACGATGAGATCAGCGCGATCCGCTGGTGGGACGGCGTCGAGACTCTTCCGGGAGGGACCCAGGTGCTCGACGTGGTCCTGGCCCGACTCGCCAGAGACACCTACCTGGAAAGCCTGCCGGACTTTCGCGCCCTTCCCGCTCGGGATGACACCGGAGACGAAGGAGGCCGGCCGCATATGAATCGCTGATGCGGCTTTCTGCCCTGGCTGACGACCGTCCCGCAGAGGTGGCCGTCGTAGGGGTGCAGGGATTGACCTTGGGATAATAGGTCAATATATGTTGAGTCAATGAGCGTTGCACGGTTGTCGCCGGTGTGGTTGGGGGCGGGCTGTGTGGCGCGCTGGGTGGGTCGGTGCGATCGTGGATCGGGTTGCCGCCGCGCAGGATTGAGGCCGCCCTCCGGCCCGGTGGCGAGCGGTCGTATCCCGTATCAAGGAAGGACGGTGTGAGCACCGATGACCGACAAGCTCAGTGTCCTGTTCGTCTGCGTGCACAACGCGGGACGTTCTCAGATGGCCGCCGGCTGGCTCAAGCACCTGGCGGGCGACCACGTCGAGGTGCGCTCCGCCGGATCGGTGCCCGCCGATCGAATCAACCCGGTCGCCGTCGAGGCGATGCGTGAGGTGGGCGTCGACATCACCGGCGAGCAGCCCAAGGTCCTCACTCAGGAAGCCGTCCGGGCCTCTGATGTGGTGATCACCATGGGATGCGGCGACACCTGCCCCGTCTTCCCCGGCAAGCGATACGAGGACTGGCAGTTGGACGACCCGGCCGGGCAGGGGATCGAGGCCGTGCGCCCGATCCGCGACGAGATCCGCATCCGCATCGAGAGGCTCATCGCCGAACTGGCGCCGGTGTGACGCTCGGCGGCTGCGCTCGCGAGATCGTTTCCAGTGCGAGCGAGTCCCGCCGGCATCTTCCCAAGCGCGATTGGCATCAACCACGGCGAGACCCATCCGGTCACCTTCGCTCATCTGCACCTGTCGCACGTTCTCACCGTGCCGGTCGGCTCGTCCTCAGGAGATCGCACGACGGCTTCTCGCCGTGAGGAGGGGCGGGCGCATTCACCGCCCACGGTCAGCGTGCGGCCTCGGCCATGTCGGGGGCCGCGAGAAGCGCGGAGAGCTGGCGCAGCCGTTCCCGCACCGGCCGGTAGTACACCCAGGTGCCGCGACGGTCGTGTTCGACCAGGCCGGTCTCGCGCAGCAGCTTCAGGTGGTAGGAGATCGTGGGGGCCGCGACGTCGAACAGGGTCGTGAGGTCGCACACGCACACCTCGCCGTCGGGATGCGCGGCGATGATCGACAGGAGCCGCAGACGGACCGGGTCGCCCAAGGCCTTGAACATCTTGGCCATGTCGGTGGCGTGCGCGGGATCCAACGGCAGGGCTTCGAGCGGGGCGCAGCAGCCTTGCGCGGACGACGTGCCGTCCGCGGCCACGGCCAACCCTATGTTCGACATGCCTCTATTTTGACATCCATCTAACCTTTGGGCAACCCGGTCCCCCCGGTGGCGGCGTCGGGCACCGTCGTGCGGAGGGCCGTGTCTCACGGCCGCCGCGTCACCTCGGCGACGGTCTCGCGAGCGGTGCGGGCGGCACCGGCGAGGCCGGCCGAGGCGCGGCCGGCTGACGGTCTTCCCGCGGCATGACGACATCCTTCCCCGGCGGGGGTTCAGCCGCAGCAGCCGCCGTCGCTCTCGGCGGTGACCAGGGCGAGGGGAGTGGCGAGCAGGCCGCCGCTGACGCCGGTGGCCAGGCCGACCCGCCTCTCCTGGGTCTCGGCCAGGTTGGAGGAGCAGACCCCCGTCTCTGGCAACTCCAGTTGGACGTCCCGGGCGGCCTCCCAGTCCCCCGCCAGCGCCGCCACCACCGAGCGGACCTGCTCGTAGCCGGTGGCCATGAGGAAGGTCGGGGCGCGGCCGTAGCTCTTGACGCCGACCGCGTAGTAGCCGGGCTCGGGGTGGGACAACTCGTCCACGCCATGGGCGGGAACGGTGCCGCACGAATGCTGGTTGGGGTCGATCAGCGGCGCCAGCGCGCGGGTGGAGCCGAGGATCGGGTCCAGGTCCAGCCGCAGCTCGCCCGCCATGGAGTGGTCGGGGCGGAACCCGGTGGCCGACACGACGCGGTCGACGGTGACCGACCGCTGGGCGCCGGAGGGGTCACGGCTGACCACCACCAGGCCGTCGGAGGTCTTGGCGACGCTGTGGGTGTAGAAGCCGGTGGCCAGGGTGATCCGTCCCGACTCCACCAGGGCGTGCAGGCGCGTGCCGAGCGCCCCGCGGGCGGGCAGCGCGTCGGCGTCGCCCCCACCGTAAGCCCGAGCGGCGGAGCCGGCCCGGATGGCCCAGGTGATCGGCGTGTCCTCAAGCCGGGCGAGGGCGAGCAGGCTGGTGGCGGCCGAGTGGCCCGCACCGACGACCAGCACCCGCTTGCCCTCGTACACCGGACGGTCGGCGCCCAGGACGTCGGGCAGGGCATGGTCGATGAGCTGGGCCGCTTCCCCCTCGCCGTGGGCGGGGAGACCGCTCGCTCCCAGGACGTTGGGCGTGGCGTAGGTGCCGGAGGCGTCGATGACCGCCTTGGCCGACAGTTCGTCGCCGTTGTCCAGGCGGATGAGGAACGGGGCCTCGTCCCGCCCCTTCGTGCGAACCCGGTCATAACCGAGGCGGCTGATCGCGGTGACCCTCGTACCCAGCCGGAGCCCGCGGGCGATCGCGGGGTGCTCGGCGAGAGGCTTGAGATAGCCCTCGATCAGCTCGGTTCCGGTCGGCAGCCAGTCGGGGTCGGGAGCGGCCCAGCCGCCGGCGTCGAGTAGGCGACGGGCGGCGGCGTCGATGTTGTACTTCCAGGGACTGAAGACCCGGACGTGCCCCCACTGGGCGACAGAGGCGCCGATCTCGCGCCCCGCCTCCAGGACCAGGAAGTCCAGGCCGCGTTCGGCGAGGTGGGCGGCGGCGGCCAGGCCGACCGGCCCCGCTCCGATCACCACGGTGGGCAGCTCGCGCGCGGTCGCCTGTGCGGGAAAGGGCTCGATCTCCAGGGCCGTCGGGCCGCAGCATCCGTCACTCATGGTCGCCTCTCCGCGTTCGTGCTGATCAGGATGGTCCACTGCGCATCAGTCGTCGAAACCGGCGGCGCGACGTCGAGGTGAAGCGGATGGAGCGGGACGCGCGCGTCAGGGCCTGTTTCGAATACTGTCTAAGCAAGCCCAGTGTGCCTCGAAGATTAGAGCGATGTCAAATTAGACATGCTTCAAATTAGGGCGAATCGCTGGAGAGGTGAGCGGATGCCGGACGTGGGTCAGTCGCGGCCGGGAGGCGCGCAGCCCTCCGCGGGACAACACGCCCAAAGGCTCAGCTGCAGGTCGGCGAGTGCCCGGCCGATGCGTCCCGCGTCCGCGCGGTAGTAGACGGTCTTCCAGTCGCGGCGAGAGGTCAGCACCCCTCCGTCGCGAAGTGTCGCCAGATGGGTCGACGTGGCCGACTGTGCCAGCGACATGCGCTCGGCCACCTCGTTCACCGTCAGTTCGGCGCCTCCGGCGAAGAGCGTGAGGATCTGCTGGCGGGTGTCGCTGGCCAGCGCCTTGAGCAGGCCGCGTGCCTGTTCGCTCAGTTCCACCGGGCTCGACGTCATGGTCATAGCATCACCCCGCCCCCATCATATTGTCATTTCTGTATATGACGATACGATCGAGCGTCATGGACACCATCGTCATCGGTGGCGGCCAGTCCGGCCTGGCCGCCACCAGGGCACTGCTGGACGCCGGCCTGTCACCCGTACTGCTCGGAGCCGCCCCTCGGGCCACCGGCTCCTGGCCGCACTACTACGACAGCCTCACCCTGTTCTCCCCGGCCCGCTACAGCTCCCTGCCCGGCATGCCCTTTCCGGGTGACCCCGACCGCCACCCGCGCCGCGACGAGGTGGTCGACTATCTGTCGCGCTACGCCACCGACCTGCTCCAGCGCGGTGCCGACATCCGCACGAGCACCCGCGTCGACGCCGTCCAGACCGGCGGGCGCGGTTTCGCCGTCCACGCGGCAGACGGGACGACGTTCACGGCCCCCGGCGTTATCGCGGCGAGCGGCTCCTTCGCCAGCCCCCACCTGCCCGAGCTCCCCGGCCGGGAAGACTTCCCCGGGAAGATCCTGCACGCCGCCGACTACACCGCCCCCACCTCCTACGCCGGCGAGCGGATCATCGTCGTCGGCGCCGGCAACTCGGCCGTTCAGATCGCCCACGAGTTGGCCGAGGTCGCCACGGTGACCCTGGCGACGCGCGAGCCGATCCGGTTCGTCGCGCAGCGTCCACTCGGCAGGGACCTCCACTTCTGGCTCGCCGTCACCGGCTTCGACCGGTTCCCCGCCCGGCTGGTCCGCGATCCGCCCGCGGTCCCCGTGCTGGACGCGGGCGCCTACCGGCGAGCGCTGCGCGAGCGCCGGATGGACCGCCGGCCGATGTTCACCCGTTTCGAGCACGACCAGGTGATCTGGCAGGACGGAGCCCGCGAGCACGCCGACGTGGTCATCTTCGCCACCGGCTATCGGCCCGACCTGCGCTACCTGGAGAAACTCGGTGCGTTGGACGCGGGCGGACACCCGCGTCACGCGGGCGGCCTGTCCACCACCCACCCCGGCCTGGCCTACCTCGGGCTCGAATGGCAGCGCACCCCCTCCTCCAACACCCTGCGCGGGGTAGGCCGCGACGCCCGCAGTCTCGCCCGAAAGCTCAGGGCCCACTGCCTGGCGCGGCGGGCACCCGTGGACGGGTGACGGCCCGCGGATCACCCGTCACCGCCGCGCGTCATCTTCCGGCCGATGTGGGAGTATCAGTATGTGCTGATGTCAGCGAACACTGATGTATTGATGAAGGCGCTCGCCGATCCGCTCAGGCTGCGGATCGTGTCCCTGCTCGCCCGGGAGACCCTGTGCACCACGCATCTGATCGAGGAGACCGGGGCGCGGCAGACCAACCTGTCCAACCACCTGCGGGTGCTGCGCGAGGCCGGCGTCGTGGAGACCGAGCCGTGTGGGCGTTTCACCTACTACCGCCTCAGACCTGAGGTCATCGCCTCCCTGAGCGGCCGGCTCGCCGAACTGGCCGAGATCGCCCGCGCAACCGCCGACGTCAAGAGAGCCTGCCCATGACCTCACGAGAAGTGACCGGCGGGCCGACGGGCAAGACGACCGACATCGTGGGAGAACTCTCCACCCTCGATCGCTTCCTGGCCGTGTGGATCATCGTCGCCATGGCCCTGGGGCTCGGGCTCGGCCGCCTCATCCCCGGTTTGAACGATGTCCTGTCCAAGGTGGAGGTCGGCGGCATCTCCCTGCCGATCGCGATCGGCCTGCTGGTCATGATGTATCCGGTGCTGGCCAAGGTCCGCTACGACCGGCTCGACGCCGTGACCGGCGACAAGAGGCTGATGGTCTCGTCACTGGTCGCCAACTGGCTGGTCGGTCCGGCCGTGATGTTCGCCCTGGCGTGGACCTTCCTCCCGGACCTGCCGGAGTACCGCACCGGACTGATCATCGTGGGGCTCGCGCGATGCATCGCCATGGTGATCATCTGGAACGACCTGGCCCGCGGTGACCGCGAGGCCGCCGCCGTGCTGGTGGCGCTGAACTCCGTGTTCCAGGTCCTGGCGTTCGGCCTGCTCGCCTGGTTCTACCTCGACCTGCTGCCGGGATGGCTCGGCCTCGGAGACGGTGAGCACCTCGACGTCTCGGGGTTCGCGATCGCGGTGAACGTCGTCATCTTCCTCGGCATCCCGCTGCTGGCCGGGTTCCTCACCCGCCGCCTGGGCGAACGGAGGCTCGGGCGCGAGCGCTACGAGGCCACCGTGCTGCCGAAGATCGGCCCATGGGCGCTGTACGGGCTGCTGTTCACCATCGTGATCCTCTTCGCCCTGCAGGGAAACGCCATCACCTCCCAGCCCGCCGACGTGGCCCGCATCGCCCTGCCGCTGCTGGCGTACTTCGCGATCATGTGGTTCGGCGCCTTCGCCCTCGGCAAGGCCCTGGGCATGCCCTACGACCGCACCACGACCCTGGCGTTCACCGCGGCGGGCAACAACTTCGAGCTGGCCATCGCCGTAGCCATCGCCACCTTCGGCGTCACCTCCGGCCAGGCCCTCTCCGGCGTCGTCGGCCCGCTCATCGAGGTCCCCGTCCTGATCGCCCTCGTCTACGTCTCCCTCGCCTGGCGCCGAAGGTTCCCCACCCAGACCCCGGAACCGGCACCCGAAAACACCCCATGAACAACATCGACCCCCTCACAACGGCCGGTTTCCGCGGTAGGCCCGGTCCACTGCTCCCCCCCAGCTCAGGACAGGGTCACTCGGTAGTCGCGCATCCAGGCGTCGAGTTCGACGAGTTGGACGAGGAGTTGTGCGGCGCTGGCGCCGCCGGGGAGTTGTGCGTTCAGTCGGTTGGTGTCGATCTGGCGTAGGAGCTCGTTGAGGCGGGGGGTGTCGAACATTCCGTGCAGGGGGGAGTCGCCTGCGTTCGCTATGCGCGTCACCTCGTGTACCAGGGCTTTTTCGTGGGACGGGTTCTGGACGTGGGGGTAGGCGCTCTTCTGGCGGTTCAGTGTGGTGGGGGGGAGGATGTCCGCCATCGCCTCCTTGAGGAGACTTTTCAGGCCGTTGGCGCATTTCATGGACCAGGGGACATTCCATACGTACTGGACCAGGCGGTGGTCGCAGAACGGCAGGCGTACGTGGAGGCCTTGTGTGGCGCTCATGCGTTCCTTGCGGTCCAGGACCACGGCCAGTGGGCCGGCCATTCCCAGGTACAGGACTTCGCGCATGCGTGCGTCCAGGCCCTGCTCGCCTGGCAGGCTTGGCACTTCGCTGAGGAGTTGTGCGTAGCGGGCCTTCTCGTCGCCGTCCTGGGTGAGGTCCGGGGTCAGGTAGTCGGCGAGCTTGGGGCCGTCGCCGAGCCAGGGGAAGGTGTCGCGGCGGATCAGGTCGGGTTTGAAGAGGTAGGGGTATCCACCGAAGAACTCGTCGGCGGCCTCACCGGACATGGCCACTGTGGTGTCCTGGCGCATTCGCTGGAACAGCAGGTACATCGACGCGTCGAACTGGCCCCAGCCGGGGAGGTCACGTGCGCGGCGGGTCGCGGGGATCACGTCGAGCAGGTCCTGCATCGTCGCGGTGAGAGTCGTGTGCCTGCTTCCCATGTGTTCGGCTGCGGCGGCGGCGTACGGGCTGTCCACGTCGGGTCGTAGTTCGGTCGGTGCGAAGTGGGCCTTGTCGCTGTCGAAGTCGACGCAGTACGTGTCCAGGGGGTACGGCAGGGATTGGGCCGCCAGTGCGGCGACCGAGGTCGAGTCGACGCCGCCGGACAGCATCGCGGCGCAGGGGCCGGAGGCGGGGAGCTGGCTCGCCACGGCTTCGTGGAGAAGTTCCCTCACGTGTTCGGCGGTATCGGCGGGGGTGTGGGGGTGCGGTTCGCTCGTCAGGCGCCAGTAGGCGCGCGAGACCGGGCCGTGGTCGGGGGTGCAGGTGATGACGTGCGCGGGTCTCACCTCGTGTACGCCGGCGAGCGGTGTCTCACCGGCGAGTGTGAGGCGCGGCTGGAGCACGATCGTCATCAGGGAGCGGTCGAGGCGCGGGGTGAAGAGGGGGTTCGCCATGATCCCCCTGGGGAGGGAGGCGAACAGGATCCCGCCGGGGTAGGGGTGGTAGTACAGCGGCTTCAGGCCCATGTGGTCCCGTGCCAGCAGCAGTCGCCGGTCGCGTGCGTCCCAGACGGCGATCGCGAACGCGCCGACGAGGCGGGTGACGAAGTCCGCGCCGTGCGTCAGGTAGGCCCGCAGCAGCACGTCGGTGTCGGTGGCGGCGGGGGACAGGTTCAGGGACCGGCGGACGGCGGCCAGGTTGTAGATCGCGCCGTCGTACACGAGCGCGACGGGCCCTTCGTCCGAGGAGGGGCCGCTGTGCGCGGGGAACAGCGCCGGCTGAGGGCCTTCGGTGGTGCCGGGGGTGGTGAGCTTGCGGTGGCCGAGCGCCGCGTGCCGGGTGATGTGGACCGCGCCTGCGTCGGGGCCGCGGTCGCGCATCGTGTCCGTCATGGCGTGCACGATGTCCGCCTGCTCCGTCAGGTCGCGTTCGAAGTCGATCCATCCGATGAGACCGCCGCTCATCTGGTCAGCTCCCCTGTGGTCGTTGGTGGTCACAGCTTCATGAGAATCCGGTGTGCGCGGGTGAGCGCCTCGCGGGTGCGGTCCCGCGGGTGGACGAGCGCGATGCGCAGGTGGCCCGCGCCGGGGTTGGTGCCGCGGTCGGTGGCCGTGCCGAGGTAGCGGCCCGGCATCACCGTCACGGCCTCTTCGCGCCACAGCCGGCGCGCGGCCTCCTCGTCGTCGGGTACGGGGAACCAGAGGAAGAATCCCGCCTCGGCCCGCTGGTAACCGGGCAGATCGCCGAGCAGTTCGTCCGCGGTGTCCCAGTTGGCGCTCACCGCGGACCGCAGGTGCGCGACGTGCGCGTCGTCGGCCCACAGGCGTGTCGCCACCGCGCACACCGGCGCCGCCTGGGAGACGCCGCAGATGCGGTTGTGGTTCGCGTACGCCGCCACGCTCGCTGGGTCACCGATCACGAAACCGGATCGCAGGCCCGGCATCCCGGACCGTTTGGACAGGGTGTGCAGGACCAGGAAGCGTCCCGTCTCACCGGCCGTGCCGGACGTCAGGAACCCGTCGTGCGCGGACGCGGCGTGGACGAGGTCGATGTAGCACTCGTCGACGACGAGCAGCGCGCCGGCCGCGCGCGCCGCCGCGCCGACGGCGCGCACCGTGGCAGGGGTGTGCGTCTCACCGCGGGGGTTTCCCGGCGAGCAGACGACGACCGCGGCGACACCCCGGTGAGCGGCCACGGCGGCGGGGACCTCCGGCGCGTGGCCGTAGAGGATCGCACGGCCTCCCGCGGCCGCCACCGCCGCGTGGTACGTGGGGTAGAAGGGGTTCGGCAGGACGACCGCCGGAGCGCGCGCGTGGACGGCGAGGGTGATGGCGGACGTGACGGCTTGCTTCGTGCCGGGGGTCGGCTCGATGGCGAGCGATCCTTCGTCCACGGCGGCGCGCAGGTGGGGGCCGAAGCGGCGTTCCAGCCAGCCCGTGTAGGCGGCGCGGAGTTCAGGTGTGCCGCCGAGCGGCGGGTAGCGCGTCCAGCCGTCCACCTCGCCGAGGAGACGGCCGTCCACCGGCGGCGTGACGAGGCGGGCCTCGCCGAGATGGAGGGGGATCGTGGAGACGCCGGGGGGTGCGGGGATTCCCGCCAGCAGCGCGCGCAGCCGGTCGAACGCGCTCGGTGCCGACGTCGGTCGCGTCGATGGCATCGGCGGGTCAGTCGCGTACGAGGTCGTTCAGGGCCGTCTTGCCGCGGGTGCGCTCGTCGGCGTACTTGACGACGATCGCCGCGGAGATCGAGATGTCGGGATTGTTCGCGTCGACACGGGAGCCCGGGACGACGACGGCGTTCTCGGGGACCTCGCCGTAGGTGACCTTTCCTGTGGCGCGGTCGACGATGGGGGTGGACCTACCGAGGAAGACGCCCATGCCGAGCACGGCGCCACGCCTCACGACCACTCCTTCGGCGATCTCCGAGCGCGCGCCGACGAAGACGTCGTCCTCGACGATCACCGGCTGCTCACCGAGCGGTTCCAGGACGCCGCCGATGCCGGCCCCGCCGGAGATGTGGCAGCGCGCACCGATCTGCGCGCAGGAGCCGACGGTGGCCCAGGTGTCGATCATCGTGCCGGGGCCGACGTAGGCGCCGACGTTGACGAAGCACGGCATCAGCACGGCCCCAGGCGCCACGTACGCGCCGTGGCGGACGACGCCGCCGGGGACCACACGCAGGCGCGCCTCGCGGAAGGCGGCGTCGTCCCAGTCCTCGAACTTGAGCGCGATCTTGTCGAAGCTCTTCGGCTGCCGCGGGCCGCCGGCGCCGACCTCGTTCCGGCGGGTCAGGAACGACAGCAGGATGACCTTCTTCACGAAGGTGTCGACCACCCACTCCGGCCCCTCCGGCCGCGCCGCGCGCAGCTCTCCGCGGTCGAGGGCCTCAAGGCCGGCGGTGACGTGGGGTGCGAGGGCCGCGAGGTCGTCCTCGGACAACGACTCCCGGCGCTCGAAGGCGGTCTCGACCATGCTTCTATCCAAGATCAAACTCCCAGCGGACGGTCGCCATGTAGTCCTCGTAGGTCTCGGCACGCCGGATCTCCACCACGTCGCCGGCGTCGGTGAGCATCAGCTCGGCGGGTCGCAGGCGGCCGTTGTAGGTGAAGCCCATGGCGTGGCCGTGGGCTCCGGTGTCGTGGATGAGCGCGATGTCGCCGTCGCGTGGCTCCGGCAGCTCGCGGTCGACGGCGAACTTGTCCATGTTCTCGCAGAGCGGGCCGACGACGTCGAACCTGCCGACGGGGCGTCCCTGGGCGTAGGGGAGGGAGACGTGGTGGTACGCGCCGTACATGGCGGGCCGCATCAGCGACGACATCGACGCGTCCACGCCGGCGATCTCGTGGCCTTTGCGGCAGCGGTTGATGACGCGTGTGACGAGGACGCCGTGCGGGCCGGTCACGTACCGGCCGATCTCGGTGATGACGCGCGGCCCGTCGACGCCGAAGAACCTCTCCCGCGCCGCGAGGATCTCGTCCGCGTAGGCGGTGATGTCGATGGGTTTGTCGTCCAGGCGGTAAGGGATGCCGAGACCGCCGCCGACGTTCACGTACTCCAGCTCGATCCCGGCCTCCTCGGCGACACGCGCGCCGAGCCGGACGACGTCGGCGGCGGCCTGCGCGGCGCGGCCGGTGTCGAGCTCGTTGGCGCACGTCATGCCGTGGATGCCGAACCGCCGCGTGCCTCGGGCCGCCGCGTCCGCGTACGCGGCGGCGAGCTCGCCGGCGGGGACGCCGAACTTGCTGTGCGCCGCGTCACCCATGAGCGGGGAACCGGCGGCGAGACCGGTGGGGGAGACGCGAAAGGCGACGACCTCGGGAAGCTCGTCGACTTTCTCCGCGAACGACCTGTCGTCGAACGTTATCAGCGCGCCGGCGTCGCGTGCCGTCCTGTATTCGGACAGTGCGGTGTTGTTGGAGGTGAAAACGACGTCGCCGCTCCGCGCGCCGACCGCCTCCGCGAGACGCAGTTCCACCGGAGAGGAACAGTCGAAACCGCTGCCCGCGGCGCGCAGCAACGCGAGGACGGCCGGGTTGGGTAGGGCCTTCACCGCGAAATACTGCCGGTAGGGGATTTCACCGAACGCGCGGGCCAGCGCCTGGTGTGTGGAAACGATTCCGCGCGCGTCGTAAATGTGGAACGGTGTGCCGTGATTCGCGACGATCTCGGGGAGCCGCGGCAGCAGTCGCTCCGCGAATTCAGCCGACATCGGCAAGGCGGGATCCGATCATCCTGGTACGAGCGCGACGCATATCGTGCGGTTGCGCATGCCGCTCACCGGCCGCTGGTAAGGAAAGTAGTAGCTCTCTTCCGGCTCGAACCCGAAAGACGCCAGGCTCTTGTGCAGATAGTCCCTCGCGATGAACCAGAACCCGTCCACGTGCTCGTGCCGCGCGAAGTCGGCCTTGCCGTCGCGTGGAGCGTCGTTGGACAGGATCAGGTAGGTCCCCGGCCGCAGGGCCAGGTCGCGGAGTTTGCCGAGCGCGGGGGCCAGTTCCTCGGAGGCGTCGAAGAGATGGCCGAGCAGGCCGTCGGCGTAGACGGCCGACACGTCCGCCGCGTCCTCCGGACGCAGCTCGAAGAAGTCGACGGTGCGCGCGTCGACCCCCTTCTTCCTGGTCAGCTCGACGGCTTCGGCGTTGCAGTCGATGGCGCGCGTGTCGCGGCCGTGCGCGACCAGGTCGGCCTCGACGAAGCCGTTGCCGCAGCCGAGCGACAGCACCGTCGCCTCGGGCGCGGTCAGCATGCGGATCTTGAGAGTGATGTGCGATCGGTACTCGGGGACGTAGGTCGACGGGGTGACGGAGTCGTTGAAGGCGTCGCCGTTCTCCCAGATGTCGTAGATGCTCTGATGAGCGGAGCCGACGGAGCGTGGCAGGCAATAATAGTCGCGAATGCGAGCGAGCTCCTGTTTGGATCGCGGCACCCTGTCCCTCCCTGGTCTAACCGGTGTCTAAACCATGCCAGTGGGATGGATATCTCGCCTTTGAGTTTTCCAGCCATCGAACACGCGGCAAGAGCGTAACACGCGGCCGGTGGCCGGCAAAGGGTTGTGTCAATTACCGGACCGGCCGGAATCGCAGTATGCGTCGCTCGTGCGGGAGTGAGGAGTTCGTAACATGTTAACCACCTAGTCAGTGCCGGTAAGTGGATTTCGGTGCGCCACTTATCGCGGCCGGCAGTGGGACCGATACCGGGCGGTGAAAGCTTCTTGCTATCTTGCGTGCCGCTGTGACGGTGTCGTATGCTCCGGCCGTCGCCGCTACGGGTTCTATGCGAGGTTCAGCTATGCCCGAGTTGATTCCCATTACGGAAACCATTGGCACTGAAGTCCGCGGAATCGATGTCACAGGTCGTATTTCAGATCACGACTTCGAGCGCATCTATCGGGCCTGGATCGACACCACCATTCTGCTGATCAGGGGCCAGAAGATGACCCCGGCGCAGCAGGTGGAGTTCACCCGCAGATTCGGTGAGGCGCTCACCTACACACGGTCCCAGTTCAATGCCGACGACCACCCCGAGATACTCGTCCTGTCGAATCTGACCCGCGACGGCAAGCCGATCGGCTCGGCGTACAGCGGCCGCGTGTGGCACAGCGACGGCGCCTACCTGACCGACCCGCCGACGGGATCGATGCTGTACGCGCGCGAGATCCCGCCGGTCGGCGGGGACACGTGGTACGGCAACATGTACGCCGCCTACGACGCGCTCCCGGTCAGGGTCAAGGACCGGATCGCCGACCTCAAGGTCGTCATCAGCCGCGTTCAGTCCCGGCCCTACAACTACCCCGACCGGCCGCCTCCCACCGCCAGGGAACGCGAGGAGTGGGTGGACGTCGCGCACCCCATCGTCAAGGTGCACGACGTGAGCGGACGCAAGGCCCTGTACGTCGGCGGCAACGTGCCGTGGCGCATCCAGGGGATGGACGAGGACGAGAGCCGGCCGCTCATCACGTTCCTGCAGGAGTTCGCCACGATGCCGCGTTTCACCTACCGGCACCGATGGCAGGTCGGCGACATCGTCCTGTGGGACAACCGCAGCGCCATGCACATGGCCACCTACTACGACGACGTCAACCACCGGCGCCTGATGCACCGGACGACTCTCGCGGCGGCCCGTTAGATGCGGGCCGACTACATCATCGTGGGGGCCGGCGCGGCGGGGTGCGTGCTGGCGTCGCGGTTGTCGGAGAACCCCGGCACCCGGGTGCTCCTGCTGGAGTCGGGGTCGCGGCGGCGCAGCCCGTTGCTGTCGATCCCGGCCGCGGAGACCATCCTCATGGGAAACCCCAGGTACGACTGGTGCTTCGAGACCGACGCCGATCCGACGATCGGCGGCCGGAGCGTGAGCATTCCACGCGGACGCCTGCTCGGGGGGTCCAACCAGATCAACGGCATGATCTTCGTCCGCGGTCAGCGCGAGGACTACGACGAGTGGGAACGCCTCGGCAACCCCGGCTGGTCGTGGGCCGGCGTCCTGCCGTACTTCAAGAGCCTGGAGCGTACGGGGATCGGCGGGCCGAGCCGGGGCGGCGAAGGGCTGATCAGCGTCGGACTGCCGCGTGAGCGCGACGAGCTGTGCGACGCGTTCCTGCTGGCCGCGCAGAAAGCCGGATACCCGGAGAACCCCGACTACAACTCGGGTGACCAGGAAGGATTCGGCTACTACCAGGTCAACCACGACGGCGGCCGCCGCTCGTCGGTCGCCGGGACGTATCTCCGCCGTGCGCTGCGCCGGCCCAACCTGACCGTGCTCACCGACGCGCACGTCACCCGCCTCAGGTTCGAAGGCAAACGCTGCGTCGGCGTCACCTACCGCCACCGGGGCCGCAGCCGGCAGGCCGACTGCGGCCGCGAGGTGATCGTCAGCGCCGGGACCGTCCAGTCGCCGCAACTGCTCGAACTGTCGGGGGTCGGCTCCGCCGACGTGCTCGCCGCTGCCGGCGTGCCGGTCGTGCACCACCTGCCAGGGGTGGGCGAGCACTTCCGCGACCACTACGCGTCCCGGCTGCGCTGGCGGGTCACCCGTCCCATCACGTTCAACGAGCGCTCGCGCGGCCTGCGCCTGGCCCGCGAGGTCGCGACGTACCTGACGCGCCGCCGCGGCCTGCTCAGCCTTCCCATCGCGCTCGGCCACGGCTTCGTCCGCTCGTCCGACGCCGAGCCGCGGCCCGACATCCAGTTCCACTTCGCTCCGGCCAGCTACGGCGCGGGAGCGACCCGGCGGCTCGACACCGCTCCCGGTATGACCGTCGGCGTCTATCCGCTGCGGCCGGAGTCCGCCGGGTCCATCCACATCAGGTCCGCCGACGCGACGGCCCCTCCGGCGATCCGGCCGCGTTTCCTCGCCGACGAGGCCGACCGCGCGCGGCTGGTCGCCGGGATGCGCATCGCGCGCCGCGTCGTCGGGGATCCGGCGCTCGACGCGTTCCGCGCGTTCGAGCTGATCCCGGGGAAGGACGTCCAGACCGACGACGAACTGGTCGCCTACGCGCGGGAGAACGGCGACACGTCCTACCACCCGGTGGGGACGTGCCGGATGGGTGTGGGCCCGATGTCCGTCGTCGACCACCGGCTGCGCGTCCACGGCCTGTCCGGGCTGCGCGTGATCGACGCGTCGGTGATGCCGGCCATGGTCTCGGGCAACACGAACGCCGCGAGCATGATGATCGGCGAAAAAGGCGCGGCCCTGGTTACCGCCGACTCGAGGGAGAACGCGTGAGGTTCGACTACGTACGCAACAAGGCCGCCGCCGGGACGTACCGCCACTGGCGCGGCGCCTTCTGGCCGCCGTCCGCGGCCTACCGGCTGGCGTGCCTCGACCTCGCGGCCGAGACGCCGGACCTCGGCGGAGGTCTCCTCACCGGGCTGGCCGCGCTGAAGACGGTCGTCGACGCCGACTGGCAGCACGTCAAGGAGACGGCGGCGGAGGACACGCGGCGGTTCCACGCTCCGGCGCTGGTCGCCTCCGCCATGCGTGACATCGCCAAGCACCTGCCGGACGACGCCGACCGGCGCGCGCTCGCGCTGCGCGCCGACGCCGTCGAGCACGGCTACACGACCGAGGCGTTGTGCGAGCTCGCGGAGCTGCGTGAGGACGTGACGCTCGTCGCCAATCACCTCGGCACCTGGTCGGGCAAGGACCCCGGCGGGCTGCCGACGGCGTTCGCCTGCCGGCGCGACGAGACGGGACAGCGGTTCGTGGACGCCGCGCTCGCCGAGCGCGACAAGGTCGAGCCGTTCCTGCGCACGCTCATGGTCGACCTCCGGCTCGGCGACCTGCCGGCGTTCGCCGCGACCCGGTTGTTCTTCATGGCCGGTGAGGGGAACCTGCACCCCAAGCACATCGCGTACTTCCTGCCGGAGGACGAAGGCGTCGGCCGGTCGCCGTACATGAAGACCTACTACTTCCGCAACACCCACCGTGCCACCCTCGACACGGTGTCCGGGCCGCTCTCCGCGCGGTACGTGCGCGGGGGGAACGGCTTCGATCCGGCGGACGAGCGGTTCGCCGGCATTCCGACGCTCGGTGTGCTCAGCCACGAGTTCGGCCACTTCGTGCACCGGCCGGCAACCGACTTCGGCCCGCTGCGGACCGCCGACAAATGGGCCGTCGGGGTGCTCCAGGAGACGGCCGCCGACGTGTTCGGCGTCCTGGTCCTCGCCGAGGTGTGGGCCGAGCCGCTCGGGCTGGACAAGGCCGACGTCATCGCGTACTACCTGGCCGAATGCCTGCGCTACGTGGACCGCGGCCTCGGAACGTTCCCCGACAGCGACGGCATGTTCCTCCAGCTGTCCTACCTGGCGCAGGTCGGCGCGCTCGCGCTCGACGGCCCCGTTCTCGTCGTCGAGCCGGACGTGGTGATCGCCGGGCTGCGGTCACTGGCCCGCTGCCTCGCCGAGGTCCTGCTGCTCCCCGGCCCCGGCCCCGCGCTCACCTTCCACGCCACGTACGGCCCGGCGGAGCTCGGCCCGCTGAAGCCACTGGTCGAGGAGTTACGCCTCGGGCCCATGCGGTCCGTCGAGTACGTCCAGGAACACATCCATGTTCGTTGACTCCTTGGTGGACAAGCTCGCCGAGCATCCCGCGCAGCGGATGCGGTTCGTGGCGCGCGACAGGACCACGCTGGTCAAGACGTACGGCGAGCTCCACGACGACGCCGTCCGGCTCATGTGCGAGCTGCGCGACAGCGGCCTCGGCCCGGGTGACCTCGTCGGTGTGCTCGGCCCGAACTCCTACGAGTGGATCCTCGCCGACCTCGCGCTGCTCGCGCTCGGCTGCGTCCCCGTCGCCATCCCCGCGGAGAACCGTCACGAACCGGCGGAGATCGGCGCGTTCGTCGAGCGCTACCGACTGGCCGCGCTGCTGATGACCCGGCCGCTCCCCGGCGAGGCCGGCCTGCCGGCGGCCACCGCGGTCCTGTCCGAACGGCCGGTCAAGCTCGGCCCGGCGCGGCACGACGACGTCCCGGCGCTGCCGCCTGGAGTGCGCACGATCGCGTTCTCCTCGGGGACCGCCGGGACGCAGAAGGGCCTGATGCTCACCGACGACGGCATCGCCAACACCGTCGAGCTGTCGGCCCGCCGGTGGCGGATCACGACGGACGACGACATCTTGATCGTGATGCCGTACTCGAACTTCCAGCAGCGCTACCTCACCTACCTCGCGATCTGGACGGGCTGCGCGGCCACCGTCGTCCCGCCGGAGATCATGTTCCAGACGCTCAAGGTCGTGGAACCCACGATCATCCTCGGCCCGCCGTCCTTCTTCGAAGTGCTCCACAACCGTGTCATGGCCGCCGACCCGGCCGAGCGCATGGACAAGGGCCGCGGATGGCTGTCGATGTACGGGTCGCGGGTGCGGCTCATGTACACCGGGTCCGCGCCGGTGCCGCCGGCCATGGTGACCCTGTTCCAGGAGCTCGGCGCGCCGCTGTACGAGATCTACGGCAGCACCGAGATCGGCTGGATCGCCATGAACGTGCCGGGTGCGGCCAGGGCCGGCACGGCGGGACGGCCCGTGGACGGCGTCACCGTCGAGCTCGGTGACGGCGGCGAGGTCGTCGTGCGCGCCGAACGGCCGCAGGTCGCCGGGTACGTGTACGAAGGCGTCGAGACGCAGGACGCCGTCTTCCTCCCCGACGGCAGGATCGTCACCGGCGACCTCGGGGTCCTTGAGGACGGCTTCCTGCGGCTCACCGGCCGCAAGAACAACGTGATCATCACCCGGAGCGGTGTGAAGATCAACCCGGCCGAGCTTGAGGCCGGCGTCGAACGCGCCTTTCCCGGCGTCCGCGCCATGGTGGCCCTGCC
Organism: Sphaerisporangium sp. TRM90804; assembly: GCF_029846175.1. GTDB lineage: Bacteria > Actinomycetota > Actinomycetes > Streptosporangiales > Streptosporangiaceae > Sphaerisporangium. Next base: position 65,861 of record NZ_JARWAC010000010.1, read on the forward strand.
GGACGGCGCCGCGCTGCTCGCCTGCGTCGTCTGGCTGGACGACCCGGGCAAGGCGGCCGAGGTCGAGGCGCACATCACCCGGATGAACGCGGACCACGAGCCGTCGCACCGCATCGCGACGACTCTCGTCCGCCCGGCGGAGGAGCTCACCGTGGAGAGCGGTCTGCTGACCAGGAACTTCAAGATCGACCGTGGCGCGGTCAGGCGCACCGTCTGGACGAGTGAGGACAGGTGACCGAGGACGAGCTCTGCCAGATCATCGCCGGCGTCCTGCCAGGCAAGGACGTCGCGCCGCACATGAGCCTCAGGAACGACCTCGGCGTCGACTCGATCGGTCTCATGAGCATCGTGTTCGTCCTTGAGGAGCAGACCGGCATCGACACCATGAGCCACATCATGGAGTTCAGCGAGGCCGAGTACGTGCGCGACATCGTCGGCATCTGCCTGAAGGCGGGCTCATGAAGATCATTGACTTCCACTGCCACGTCGCGGCCGAGATGTGCTTCCCGCCGTCGTTCCGCGACGGGGTCATCGACAACATGGCCGTGGCCATGCACGCGCGCGGCCTGCCGGCGCGCAAGGAACACCTGCGCCGCATGCACGACGCGACCCTCCAGGATCCGCTGTGCGACCAGCTCGTCAAGGAGATGGACGAGGCGGGGATCGACGAGGCCGTGCTGCTGATGCCGGACTTCACCTACGCGCTGAAGGACGGCACGCACACCATCGAGGAGATCGTCGACCACCACAAGGTGGTGACCGACCGGCACCCCGGCCGCTTCCGCGTCCTGGTGGGCGTCGACCCGCGGTGGGGGGCCGACGGGATCGCGCTGTTCGAACGGGCCGTCGTCGAGTACGGCTTCGACGGGATGAAGCTCTACCCGCCGTGCGGCTACCGCCTCGACGACAAGGCGCTCTACCCGTTCTACGAGATCTGCGCGCAGCACCGGCTGCCGGTGCTTTCGCACATCGGCGCGACCTCCCCGGCCCTCGACTTCGAGATCGCGCTGCCGATCTACGTGGACCGGCCCGCGCGGGACTTCCCCGGCGTGGACTTCGTGCTCGCGCACGGCAGCGTCCACTACCCCGACGAGTGCGCGATGCTCTGCAACAACCGGCCGAACGTCTACATCGACGCCAGCGGTTACGAGGCCCCCGACGGGGTGGCCGGGCTCAACCGGTTCTTCCGCCGCAACATCAACCACAAGGTGCTGTTCGGAACCGACTGGCCGATCTTCCGGTTGCAGGGCAAGCAGACCAACTTCGTGGAACGACTCACAGCCGAAGGAGCCTTCCCGGCTGAGATGACCCAGGCCGACCGCGACCTGTTCATGTGGAAAAACGCACAACGGCTCCTCGACAAGAAGGGTACGGGCAGATGACATCGTTGACCGATGGCCTCAGCGCCGAGCAGGTCCAGTTCTTCAAGGACAACGGCTACGTTGGCCCCTTCGATCTGTACGAGCCCGGCGAGGCTCAGAGGATCTGGAGCAAGGCCATGATCGAGATGGCGCTGTCGAAGAACAAGCCGCACAACTCGACGATCATCAACTATGACCGGCACCTGGACTGCGACACGCTCTCCGAGCACATCTCGCGGCCCGAGATCGTGAACAAGCTGCGCTCACTCCTCGGCGAGGACATCATCTGCTGGAAGTCCAACATCTTCCAGAAGCAGCCGGGTGACGCCGGCACCGGCTGGCACCAGGTCGAGAAGTACATCGTCGGCGAGACCACGACCGCCGCCACGCCCTCACTGAACTTCGCCTACAGCCGCGACGACGACACGGTCCTCCAGGACGTCAGCGTCTGGACCGCCTTCTCCCCGGCCAGACGCGAGAACGGCTGCATGCGTTTCATCCGCGGCAGCCAGAAGCGCTGGTTCTACGACGAGAACAAGCGGCTCCACAAGAACCCGGAGCGCAAGACCGACTTCTTCGGCTACGACTACTCCGAGCTCCAGCTCGACCCGAGCTGGGACCCGGAGAAGGACGACGTCGTCGACATGGAGATGGAACCCGGCCAGTTCGTCCTGTTCGTCGAGAAATGCGTCCACGGGTCCCTGCCGAACATCAGCGACCAGACCCGCCTCGGCTACGCCTCCAGGTACGTGATCCCGCAGACCAAGGTGTACGAGCACGTGGACAAGCTGGTCGAGTTCGGCGACGAGATCAGCCTCGACTACCACGGCTGCGTCCTGGTCTCCGGCGAGGACAGGTACGGCTACAACCGGATCTACACCAAGAACCTCAACGGCTACGAGTTCAGGCGGGTGGCCAATGCCTGAGATCGACGACCGGCTGAGGAACTTCGTCGACTTCCTCGGCACCCAGCCGATGGCGCCGGACCTCACCTACGACGAGGTCGCGCAGAGCACCTCACGCGCCGAACTCGGCATCAGCTCGCTCAACATCCTCATCCTCGTCAACAACTACATCGAGGAGAAGGCCGATGGGAAGATCGCGCTGCGTCCCGAGTGGGTGCCGATGCTCGACGAGGTCGAAGGCATCCTGTCGGTGATCGAGGAGATCGACGCCGGCGCGCCGGTCGAGGTCTGAGTGGCGGCCATCGGGTCCTTCGCCTGCGTCACCGGTCACGCCGAAGGCCGTCCTGAGGACATCCCCGGGTTCGAGGACCTGTGGCGCGCGGTGTCGCCGGACACCGCGTTCGCCGCGATGGGGACAGGCACGTACCGGAAGATGACCGGGCCGGTCACCCCGTACATCGTGGACTGCGTGGCGAAGGTGCTGAGCGAGCACGGCGTCGGCGCGGCCGAGGTGGACCGGCTCGTGCTCGCGACCTCCGACGGCGTGCTCGGCCTGCTCGGCAGGGACGTCGCCGTCGACGTCATTCGCGCCGCCGGGCTCACCGCGTGCGTTCCCGCGATCGTGTCGCTCCAGCAGTGCTGCAGCTCCATCGAGGCCCTGCGGTACGCCTGGGGCCTGGCCGGCGCGGACGCGCGCAACGTCGTACTGGTGGCGCTGGACTTCACACCGGACGACCGCGACCGGGTGAAGTCCTTCGCTGTCTTCGGTGACGCCGTGGCCGGCTGCCTCATCAGCCGTGACCACGCCGGCCTCACGCTCGCGGGGACCGGTGTCGCCGCCGACTTCTCCGGCATGGTCGGCGAGGACACGTTCGCGACCCGGCAGTCGGTGGCGCGGGCCGCGCTCGGCCAGGCGTACGGCCAGGCCGGACGCACGCCGGAGGACGTCGTGAAGATCTTCACTTCGAGCCTGTTCGCACCCATCGCGACCTTCAACGGGATGGCCGCCGGACAGGCCCGCGGGAAGCTCCACTTCCAGGAGCCGATGACCCGGTACGGTCATTGCGGCAACGCCGACTGGCTGATCAATCTCATGGACTACAACCACAAGACCGGCCTGGAGCCAGGAGCTCTCTACCTCGCGCAGGCCTCCGCGCCGGGCTTCTTCGCGTGCGCCCTATTGGAGGCAAGTACATGAAGATCGTGCTCGACGATCTCCGCGGCCCTGAGATCGCCGCGTTCCTGGAGGACCACCTGCGGGAGATGCACGCCATCACCCCCTCCGAGAGTGTGTACGCACTCGACCTCGACCGGCTCCGGGTCCCGGAGGTCACGTTCTGGTCGGTGTACGACGGCGACCAGCTCGTCGCCTGCGGCGCGATCAAGCGCATCGACGGCACGCACGCCGAGATAAAGTCCATGCGCACCGCCTACGAGCGCCGGCGCGACGGCATCGCGAGCCTGCTCCTCACCCACATGCTGGCGGAGGCCAAGGCGATGGGCATCGAACGGCTCAGCCTGGAGACCGGCGCGACCGAGCACTTCGAGCAGGCCAGGAAGCTGTACGAGAAGTTCGGCTTCGAAGCCTGCGGCCCGTTCGAAGGCTACGACCTCGACCCGCACAGCTACTACATGACCCGGACGATCTGACGACATGAAGGACGACGTCCACGACTACGACCAGCAGTTATACGACCGGTCGTTCCTCAACTGCTACCAGCGGCAGGCCATGGTCATGCTCGCCGAGCGTGTCCCCGACCTGCCGCTGACCTTCTACAACTGCCTGGTCGCCGGCGACGACATCGCCGACCAGGTCATCCGCCTCGGCCGGCCGAAGTACGACTTCCAGAGCGACCTCCTCGACCCCGCCGCGCTCGCACGCGTCGGGATCACCCGCGAGTACGTGCCGTTCGACACCTACGCGCAGGCACGCGAGCGCATCTTCGACACCGTCGAGCGCACCGGTTACGTGATCCTGTTCATCGACGTCTACTACCTGCCGCACACCCCCGAGTACCGCACCGAGCACGTCGTCCACACGATCACCCTCACCTCCCACGCCGACGGCCTCTGGTCGATCCTCGACGACAACCAGGCCAGCGTGCTGTGCCGGTACGCCTATCCCGAGGACGTCGTCGCCGCGGCGTACGACAACGGCAGACTGCGGCACGTCAGCTGGTTCCCCGCCGGCCCGTACGACGCCGCCGCCGCGGCGGCCGGTTCGTCGGCGGCGTTCACCGAGGTCCTGCGGTCCTACGACGACACCTACGCGCTGCTCGACGGGGTCGCGGACCTGCTGGGGACACCGTGGATCGCCCCGGCGCGCACCATCGCTCTGCTGTACGACGCCTTCTCGGTGTACGAGGGCTCACGGGCCTGCCTGCGGGAGTTCACGAAGCGCCAACCGGCGTACGCGGACGCCGATCCGGCGCTCGCCGACCTCGTCGGCCGGTGCAGGAACATCAGGAACCAGCTGATGATCGGCAAGGCGATCGGCCGGGTGGACGCACCCCGCGTGGCCGCCGCGTGCGCGGAACTCCGCGCGGCCGAGGAGGACACGCTGAAGCGGCTGCGGGGACTGGGAGGACTCTGATGCCGATCGATCCACGACTGGTCGTGACCGGCCACGGCCCCGACGGCAAAGCGGTCGTCGTACGCGACACGCTCGTCCCGCCGATCACGGCGCGCGCCCTCCCCGGCCAGGAGATGTACCTGCTGTGGGGCAGCCCCGACGGCGGCGCGACCGTCGGCCCGAAGGCCCCCGGCCCGATCACGCTACCGTTCTTCGCCGGAGTCGGCGGCACGCGGCTCCTGCTCGTGCGCTTCCCGCCGGCGTCCGCGCCCACCGGACCACCGTCCCCCGACGACCAGGCCGAGATCGACGCGGAGGTCCGGGAACGCCTCCCCGGCCTGATGGACGTCTTCGAACCCGGCGACACCTCGGGGATGCACACCACCGACACCCTCGACTACGGCATCTGCCTCGAAGGCGAGCTGTGGCTGGAACTCGACTCCGGTGAGGAGGTGCGGCTCACCCCCGGCGCCTGCGTCGTCCAGCAGGGCACCCCGCACGCCTGGCACAACCGCTCCGAGGCCCCGGCACTGATGGCGTTCGTCGGCATCGGCGCGAAGCGGCCGACATGACGAGGCTGGTCGTCGTCGGGACAGGGCCCCGCCTGTACCGCGAGTTCATGCTGCGTGGCATCGGTGAGCGCCACGACGTCCACCTCGTCATCGGCAGACCGGCCGAATGGGAGACGCCGTACGTCACCGGCGTCAGCGTCGTCCCCGGCATGACGCCGGACGGCGTCGCGGCCGCCGTCCGACAGATCGTCGCACAAGGCGGTGTCGACGGCATCATGACGTGGGCGGAGGACCACGTCGTCGACACCGCGCTCGCCGCGGCCGCCGCGGGCCTGCCGGGCCCCGGTCCCGACGCCGCACGCGCCTGCCGCGACAAACACCTCACCCGCTCGGCGCTCGCCGCCCGCGGCGTCCCACAGCCCCGATCCGTCCTGGTGGCCGACCTCACCGAGGCGCGCGCCGTGGCCGACAAGTTCGGCTACCCCGTCGTCATCAAGCCGAGAGGCGGGGTCGCGAGCCAAGCCGTCGCGCTCATCCACGACGCCGAGGAGCTGGCCGTCCACTTCCCCTCCGCGCACCGCCTCCCGGCCGCCGACCTGCGATCCCCGGACCGCTCCGTCCTGATCGAGGAGTACCTCACCGGCCAGGAGATCGCCGTCGACTCGGTCGTGAGGAACGGCCACGTCATGCCGATCCTCGTCTCGCACAAGGAGATGGGCTACGCGCCGTACTTCGAGGAGACCGGCCACTGGACCCAGGCCGCCGACCCGCTGCTGGCCGACCCCGCGATCACCGGGTTCCTCACGCGGGTCCACACCGCCATCGGCTACTCGACCGGCGCCACGCACACCGAGCTCAAACTGACCGACAAGGGCCCGAAACTCATCGAGATCAACGGCCGGCTGGGCGGCGACCTCATCTCCTACCTGTGCGGCAACGCCTCCGGCGTGGCCCCCGGCCTGGCCCTCGCCGCCGTGTCCTGCGGCGCCGTCCCCGACCTGACACCGGTACGCGCGTCATGCGCCGGTATCAGGTTCGCCTACCCCCCATGGCCCGAGACCCGCGTAGAGGAGATCGCCTTCGACGAGTCGGCTCTCCCCCCGGAGACCGACCTCGCCGTCGCCCTCGTCAGCCCGGGCGAAGTCGTCCAACTGCCGAACAAGGACCTCATGGAAGCCCGCGTCGCCCTCGCGACCGCGACCGCGTCCACCCGCGAGGAGGTCTCCGCCGCACTGGACCGGTGCCTGGAGGCACTGCGCTGCACGTGGAGCCCCGCATGACCAACCCGCGCGCGTGGAGCCCTCCATGATCGACCCGCGCACGTGGAGTCCCCCTTGATCAACCCGCGCACGTGGAGTCTCCCATGACCAACCCGCCGCAGACACCCGCCGCCGAAGCCCCCGCGGGGGTGATCCGCACGCTGCGCGAACTGCCGCGGTCGGCCATCGTCCTGCTGTTCGGCATCGCGCTGAACCGCATGGGAAGTTTCGTCGCGCTCTTCCTGATCCTGTACCTCACCGGCCTCGGCTACAGCCCCGTACAGGCGGGCTTCGTCGTCACCGGGTTCGGCGTGGGCTCGATCGTGGGAACGTTCGCCGGGGGCAGCGTCACCGGAAGGTACGGCGCACGAACCGTGATCATCTGGTCGATGCTGTTATGCAGTCTCGCCGTCGCGGCCCTGACCGTCGTGACAGCGCTCGTCCCGCTGCTGGCCGTAAGCTTCGCCGCAGGCGCCTTCGGCCAGATGTACCGCCCCGCCGCCATGACCATGCTCGCCGACCTTACCCCACCGCAACGCCTCGTCACGACCTCGGCCGCCAGCCGTTTCGGCCTCAACCTCGGCGCCGCCATCGGCCCCCTGCTGGGCGTATGGCTGGCCGCCGCGTTCTCCTACCAGGTCGTCTTCCTCGTCAACGCACTGGTGGACCTGCTCTTCGCCTTGGTCGTCCTGCTCGTCATCCCGGCCGCGACCCCTGACCGCGCGAGCGACCACCCCACCACCGGGAACCGAGCCGCCGAGGCCCCGGCCCCCAGGGACACCGCGCGCTACAAGGACCTGCTGGGGGACCGACGCTACCTGCTGTTCCTCGCCGGCATGTTCATCACGGCCGTCGCCGAGGCCCAGTACCACTCGACGCTACCGCTCGAAGTGCAGCAACGCGGCTACCCCACCGCTCTCTACGGCGCACTGGTAGCGATCAACGGCGCGCTGGTCATCCTCGTGGAACTCCCCCTGACCCCCTTCATCCAGCGCTTCCCCATGCGGACCACCGTCGCCACCGGCTGCCTCCTCCTAGGCGTAGGCCTAAGCCTGTTCGGCCTCCCCTTCGGCCCGTGGATCTTCATCCTGGGAGCCGTCGTCTGGACCCTGGGAGAGATCATCAGCGCTCCCAGCATCGGCGCCTACCCCGCCCTGGCCGCTCCGACCCCCATCCTCCGCAGCCGCTACATAGGCGCACTCTCCACCTGCCAAGCAGCAGGCTGGGCCCTCGGCCCTGCCATCGGCACGGCCCTGTTCGAGTACGTAGGCGGCGCTGTCTGGGTGATGTGCGCGGCCCTGGGCGTCCTCGCCTACCTCGGCATGCGCGCAGGCGTACGCGAACCCGTCCTGCCTTAGCGTCTAGCGGTGGCGGCGCGGCCGGCGACGGGCCGGAGCACTCGCTTAGGCCATCGTGACGCTCACGATCGAACTTCCGGCGGCGTCCTTGTGCCGCTTTCTGTGGGCCGGGGGCAGGGCCAGGGCCAGCGCGACCAGGCGCGGCCGTGGCGTGGCGATCACGGCGTGTCGTTGACGGGTCCGCCGGGTGACGGGTCCGGACCGCTGGGCGGCGGGGCGTCCTCGTGGGACGTCATCCTGCGCAGGTCGCGGGCAGCCTCCCGGCGGCGGTGGGCCTGGAGCCTTCCCCGCCGCCACAGGACCAGGACCAGCAGCGTGAGAACCGCTCCTGACACGGCTGAGACGAGCAGGAACAGCCAGAGCGGAGCGGCGAAGTCGAGGGTGAGCCATTCCATCGCGGCGACGGTGTCGTTCTGGACGATGAGCAGCGCCGTACCGGCCGCCAGCAGCACCCCGCCGGCCAGACCGGACCAGAAGGCTCCGGACGGCAGCGGCTTGATCGCTCGCTCAAGGGTGCTCGTGACGTGGTCGTCCGATCGAGAACCGGGACTCTGAAGCATGGGATCTCTCCTGTCAGACGGGGTCCTTCAAGCGAAGTCGCGGTTACCCCGTTCAGCACGCCCTATACCGGAGCCCGGCATGGGGTGGACGGCTTTCGGCCGTTCGCCGAGCCATGCGAAGGCGAGCAGGCCGTACGTGGCCGGGGTGCCGGCGCGAGTCATCTGCCCTCGGTTTCCGGTCGGGTGCGCGTCACCCGTGGATCGGGCCGCCATACCCCTGTCCGAATGCCGTTTCCACGTCGCGCCGCCGGTTAGGAGGTGAGCATGTTCTTCGACTCCTGGAGCGGCCTGATCAAGATCATCGTGGCCGCGGTGATCGCCTATGTCGTGCTCGTGGCAGTCCTGCGGCTCAGTGGGAAGCGGACCCTGGCCAAGCTCAACGCCTTCGACCTGGTGATCACGGTCGCGCTGGGCTCCACGCTGGCCACGGTGACGGTCTCCGGCCAGGTGCCGCTGTCGGAAGGCGTGCTGGCGCTGGCCGTGCTGGTCGGCCTCCAGTTCGCGGGTTCGTGGCTGGGTCTGCGCCTGGGACCGGTCCGCCGGATGATGACAGCGCGTCCCTCTCTTCTCCTGCGCGACGGACGCCTGCTCGGCGACGAGCTGCGGCGGCTGCGGGTGACGGAGGAGGAGGTACGGCAGGCGGTCAGGGTCAGCGGGCATGGGGACTTCGATCAGGTGTGGGTCGTGGTCCTGGAGACCAACGGCTCTCTCAGCGTGGTCTCACGACAACAGCGAGGCGGCGGGAACGCGTTGCGCGATGTGAGTGGCTACTCGGACTGAAAGCGACGGGCCACGAGCACGTCGGTGGAGGAGTGGGCCAGGATCGACAGGGCCACGGCAAGCGCGGTGAAGGAGAAAGCAGGTACCTGCCGGTCGCGTGCAAGGCGGGATGATCGGCGGCGTGGACGAGGGCGCCGGCGCTCGCCCCGGTGGTGACGATGACCTTCTGATGTGCGGACATTCTCTCCTTCCTCAGGGAGCTCACGGCGGAGCGCGAGGAGTCGATGCCCGCGCTCCGCCGTGAGCGGTCAGGCGACGTGGAAGGAGACGCCACCGGATTCCGTCTCCACCGCGTCGAGTGCCTTGTCGCCGAGTGACGAGGCGGCCTCGCGGTCGAGGAAGACCCGGGCGCCTCGGACCTCGATGACCTCGTCGGCGTCATGGGGCCCTTCGGACAGGGAAACGACCAGCTCGTGGTCCTGCGCGGAACGCGCGGCGATGCGTAGCCCCGCGTGCTCCGGGTCCACGGTGTTCGAAGTCAGATCGCGGACCATTTTCGCGGCGTTCTCGGTGAGTGTGAGCACTGCATTCTCCTGGTTCATCGTGTCCGTTCGTCGTGGCGGATCTCGATCTGGTTGCTGACGTCGACGACTCCCTCGGTGTCCCAGGCGTCGTCCCCAGCGGTGCGCTTGGCCAGCCAGCTGGGGGCCTCCCCGCCGAGGATGACCACAGCCTGCTTGACGTCGACCCTGAGGTCGCAGTCCTTGGTGTGCGGGTTGACGCGCAGTTGCTCGACGAGCTGGGACTTGATCTGGCCGTCGGTGGGTTCGGTCCGGAACTGATCACCCCACCAGCCGTAGTAGTAGCGGTCGGTCGGGTAGATCCACGGGCCCGGCGGATACATGGCCTCTCCTTTCGTGACAGTGATGCACCGGCCGCGCTTACCCGCCTCGGCGGCGCCCATACGAGTCTTGTGGGCGCGACCCAACGGGTAAGCGCGTCCGCATGGCTCGAACGACTACGGAAGCCGACGACGTCGCCGAGTACAACGAGGTCATCTCCAACCCCGGTCCATACGACGACGAGTAGGCGTTGCTCGTCGGCGTGCCGCGGGAGAACGATCGGGGGCTCGTGCACGTGCTGCCGTTCCGGACCGGGGACGGGCGGCTGTGGCACCCCCGGGAGCGGAGCAGACCGCTTCGGGTTCAGCCTCGCCGGGCATCGCTGATAACGGTTCCGCACGGACTGGCCGGCCGGACGTATGAGCCCGGTGGAGGGGGTAACCGCGGGCCCCATGTCCCGAGCCCTCTTCGCTGTCGAGACCGGCGTGGTCACCCTCCGCACGCCGCCCCTGCCCTCCGCGCCGGAAAGGGCCAGGGATCTGGCCCTGGCCATGGCCGCGGCCTGGCGCCTGCCCGTGGTGGCCGACGAGCTCGCTCTCGTGGTCGGCGAGCTGACCGCGAACGCCGTGCGCTGGGCGGGCACCCAGCTGGTCGTCACCATCCGGAAACAGAAGTCGGTGGTGCGGGTCGAGGTGGTGGACCAGGGCGCGGATCTGCCGCGGATGATCCGCCCGGCCCGGGACGACGAGGGGCATCGCGGTCTCATCGTGGTCGCGGCGCTGTCGGCCCGATGGGGATGCGAGCGCCACAGACGCGGCAAGGCGGTCTGGGCCGAGTTCGACCTGACCCCGGGAAGCGTGTCATGACCGCTGGCTTGCGATTCCTTCGGGTCAAGGGCATCGCCATCGGCGCGCACTGGTCCTGGCCGCTCATCGCCGCCCTGGTCGTGTGGTCACTGGCGGGCCGGCGGCAGTTCTCTGCCGCCTATCCCGGGCTGAGCGGGGAGGCCTAGTGGTTGGCCGATCCGTGTTCTCGGTGGCCGGGTAGCTCACCCGCTGGCGGGTGTAGGCGCGCTCCAGAAGCTAGGAGACGGTGTAGTAGGCGGCGGCCGTGTCGAGGTGGTCGATGTCGCCGTTGCCCGCCAGCCGCGACACTCCACCGCGGCGGGGCTCGTCGCCTCCCGGCGGGTCGGCGATCCGGCCACCTTCACCGCACGAGATCAGAAGCAGCGCCGCGAAGACCGGACACAGGGCCACTCGCAGGCGGTTTCCATAGAACATGAGAGGGCCTGTTTTGGACTCGGGTCATCTGGCCCGGCCCCTCTTCGCCGCTCACGGGGAGGCTATACCCCGGTAAGCCCAATATCACCGGGGGCGAGGTCAGGACAGCACCACGGCCACGACCAGAGCCAGCACGATGAACGCCAGAGCGGCCAGCATGACTCCGATCGCCTGCCTGGCCGACCGAACCGAGACGGGCCCGGCCATACCGCGTCGCCGGGCGAGGAGCGCGTCGAGATCGGGGTTCTCGAAGGCAAGCTGCTCCTCGATCTCCGCGAGCTTCCGTCGCTCGTCGTATGACATGCCCACGATCCTCTCCTCCCGTCAAGCCGCGTTGAGCTGTTCCCTGAGCTGGGAGCAGGCCTTGCTCTCGATTCTGGAGACGTGCACCTGAGAGACTTGCAGCACGGTGGCGATCTCCGACTGGGTCTGGTTCCCGAAGAAGCGGAGGAGGAGAACCGTGCGCTCGCGCTCGGGCAGCTGGTCGAGCAGCGGCCACAGCGACATGCGATCCGGCACCAGCTCCAGGTCCTCGTCCACCTCGGCGATGTTCGACTCGTCCCGGCGCTCGTTGTCCGCCTCGGTCATGGCGTCCAGGGACAGGCAGCTGTACACCCTGTCGGCTCGAAGTCCCTCCCGTGCCTCCTCCTCGGTCAGATCGAGCTCCTGGGCGAGCTCGTGAGGGGTGGGACGGCGGCCGAGTAGCTGGACCATCCGGTCGCTGGCGGAGTGGACGAGGATCTTGAGCTCCTGGAGCCGCCGCGGCACGTGAACCATCCAGCCGGAGTCGCGGAAGTGACGGCGGATCTCGCCGAGCACCACTGGCACCGCATATGACGTGAAGGTGCAGCCACGGTTCACGTCGAACCGGTTGATCGCCTTGACCAGCCCGACGTTTCCGGACTGCACCAGATCCTCGAAGGGCTCGCCCCGGTTGGTGAAGCGACGGGAAAGGGTTTCCACCAGGCCCTGGTGGAGCCTTGCCAGATCATCCCGGATTCGCTCGCGATCAGGGTGATCATCAGGAAGTCGCGTGAGCTGCTCGAACAAGCGCTTCTCTAGGGGATGCGTCCATTCCGGTCCCGAGGTGGTGAGACTCATCTCGCCTCCATCGGTGGCATTCCCATCTGAATTGCAGTATGCAACATTTTGTCTGTGCACAGAAGGGTAGATGCTGAAATGCAACACAACGGACAGCTCGCCGAGGATGATCCGTTGGTGGAGGCGGTCCTCACCGTCAGCCGCGCCCTGGTGGCGGTGGCTGCGCGGTCCATCGCCGCCGTCGGGGGAGATGTGACGCTGCCCCAGTACCGCGCCCTTGTCCTCATTGCCGCGCGCGGGCCGCAGCGACTGATCGATCTTGCCGATGCCTTGGGTGTCAACCGCTCGACGGCGACGCGAATGTGCGACCGGCTCGTCGGCAAGGGGCTCGTGCGACGCAGCCGCCTGCCCAACGATCGGCGAACCGTGCGGATCTCACTCACCGTGGACGGTAAGGCGCTCGTCGACGGGGTGACCAAGCACCGCCGTACCGATCTGGCGAGGATTCTGTCTCACATGGCGGCCGAGCAGCAGGAGGCGGTCGTGGCCGCATTGACCGCGTTCGCCATCGCTGCCGACGAGAAGCCCGTGCTCGGCGAGGAATCCGTCCTCGATCTGTGACTACTGGTGCGGCAGTCCCGCCCGGCACCGAGGGCCGTCTGATCCCGATGGCCGGCTGCACCGGCACGACGAGGGAGGTCTGGAACCGCAGCACCAGCACGGCCGAAAAGGAGAATTCCGAGGTGGAACGTCACCGGGTAGGCCAGCGAGAAGCACAGGGGGAACCTGAAAGAGAGACAGAGCCGTCAACTGGACACACCCGCACAACCTCCAAACCCGCTGTAGGGGACGGCCGGTCCCCCAGCTGAGGGAGTACATTCCCCTTTTCGGGGGACGAGAGGTCCTTCATCGCCAGAGATCATCGGTCCATGACTGTCGTTGTGGTTGCCAGCTTCCGATACGGACGGTCCGGTTGTCGATCGATCGCGTCGGAAGGTGGTGACCCGGACGCCGGCCGGCTGTGGGGTGGTCGTCGCGGTGCTGGCGTATCCGGCGCTGAAGGTGCTGTGAATCGGTGGGGTGACGCGCTGTGACGGCGGCGGGCCGGCCCGACCGCGCCCGGGTCTCGGCCCCGTACGCCTGCGCCGCCGCGGTGTGGGTCGCGGCATACGCGGTCGTCCATGCCTGGTGGGCTGTCCGGGGCGCGCCACGATTCGCCGGGCCGGGTGAGTCCTTCTTTCCCGGAGGGTGGCTTCCGGTGGTGCCCTCGGTGCTGTCGACAGTCGCGATCCTGCTGATCAGGTCGGGCGCCGAACGAGACTGGAGCACCGGGGTTCGATGGACGCTGGCCGCACTCGGCTGGGTGTCCGGCGCGTCGATGGTCCTGTACTCGTTCATGTTTCCGCTGCGCCTCTTGATGATCCTCGGTGGCCTGTTCGGGATGGACGTCAGTGCCGCGGACTGGGTGACCCTGACGGCACAGGGCGCTGGCGCCATCGGCGGGGCCGCGACCATCGCCATCGCCGTCACCGAGCAGCGGCGGGCACGCGGCGCCTGCCAGAGCTGCGGTCGCGTTCATGGCCGCTCGCCCGATCTGCGAGACGGTCCTTCGCCGTCCTGGGCGTACCTCGCCGGGTACCTGGCGGTCGCCGCCTGCGTGGCACGCTTCATCGCCGAGATCGTGCACGGTTTCGTGTCGAGCAAGGCACCGGAGATCCCCTGGACATTCATGATCACATTTCTCGTCATGATGCTCCTCGCGGGTACTCTGCTGCCGCTGGCGTTGGTGCACCGCTGGGGCCGGATCTGGCCCAGGTGGGTGCTGCCGCTCGCCGGGCGGAAGGTACCGCGTTGGCTGGTGGCCGGCCCTGGGTTCTTCGTGGGTGCCGGCCTCACCACATACTTCGGCATCGGCGGCATGACCGCCTGGGCCACCGGCGACAACGTGGATGGGGCGACGTGGTTCCTGGCCGTCGTGCTACCCGCTTACACCCTGTGGGGCCTGGGCCTGTTGGTCGCAGCCACCTCGTACTTCACCCTGACCAGACCCGAGTGCGCGCTCAGCCGGCTGACTGTGTCGTACCCCCGCCGTACGCTACATGGCGATGGGTACACGAGGTGTAGAAGGCGCTTACCAGGGCGCGCTCCGGGCCTTTCAGAATCCGATGCTCGCCCTGCTCCACCAGACGCACGCGCCGTTCGTGGTGACGGTGTTGGCCATGGTCTTCACCGCGGAGCGGCCGAGGGTGACGGTGGCGGACTCGCACGCGGAGATCAACGACGCCCTTGACCAGCTGCGGGCCGCGGGCTATGGCGACGAGGACAACCAGCCGCTGCCCACTGGGAACGCACGCGACCTGTGCAGGCAGTGGGTGCAGGCCGGATGGTTGGTGCGGCAGGTGTCCGACGACGATGTCGAGGTCTACCGGCTGTCCGCGTACGGCGTCGGTGCTCTCGAGGTCGCCGGACGGGTCGGCGGAGTGCGGACCAGAGTGTCGGAGTCCCGCGTCAGGACGCTGCTGGAGGCGATCGAGCGACTTGCGCAGGACGCCGATCCCAACGTGATGGCCCGGATAACGCGCCTCCACGAGGAGATCCAGCATCGTCAGAAGGAGCTCACCCGGCTTGAACAGGGTGGCGTCGTCGAGACCGTCGAGGACGAGCAGCTGCTTGAGGCGGCTGAGAACGTGCTGCACCTGGCGCGGGAGCTACCTGCGGACTTCGCCCGCGTGGCGGAGTCGATCAAAGCCATCCAGCGCGACGTCGTCGCGGAGTTGCGGCACGATGTGCGGCCGACCGGTGAGGTGCTCCGCGAGTACCTGACCCGCGGCCAGCGGATCATGGACGCGACACCGGAAGGCCGTGCGTTCGCGGGCGCGTTGCGTCTGATCGGCGACCCGGCGCAGATCGATGACCTGTGGAGCCAGGTGCGCACGGTGCTGCGGCACCGGTTCACCGATCTGCTGCCGGAACAGCAGCGGCGGGAGCTCACCGAGATCTCGCGCCGGATCGAGCAGGGCGTCAAGGAGGTGCTGACCGCGCAGCGGCAGGCATCCCATGTGATCACCACCCAGGTCCGCAACCACGATCCGATGCGGGATCGCCAGGTGGACGAACTCCTGAGAGACGTGATGTCCGGTCTCCACAAGTGGGTTCCCGGTTCACGCCGCGGCGAGGCCGTCGAGCCGCTTCGTCGCCTGCCGGTCGCCGACGTCGGACACCTGCGGCAGCGGATGAGCGACCTGCGGCCACCACAGCCGCCCGCGCCGTTGCGTGAATGGGACGAGGCCGAGGACATGCCGACCGCGGACAGCCGGGCATGGGGTGGCCCCCGGTATGCCGAGTTGCGCGCACACCTGGCGGCGTTCGCGGGCGAGGCGGAGAGCGTGGACGTCACGGCCGCGTTCCGTGCGGCGGTCGAGGACATCCAGCGACCGGTCGACCTGCTCGGCCTGCTGGAAATCGCCCATGACGCCGGGATGACCGAGACGGCCGAGGTCGTGGTGGTCGACACGGTCCGGCCCGACCGGACCCGGCGACGGTTCGCCCTCGGCGGCGTCGTGGCGGCGAACCCGGCGAGCGTGAACGGGAGCGGTGGCGATGAGTGAGCCGGACGGCGCCGACGACGGCTGGTCGGCGGGCACGGAGGCCGGGTTCATCGACCCGGTCTCGATGGAGGACGATCCAGCCGAGTTGTTCCCCGGCGACGCGGGCACCCTGGACGCGGACGTGCGGCGGGTGCTCGTCCAGTTGTTGCGGCGCAAGTTCCTGCTGGCCGACAAGCACCCCGCGCAGTGGCGCACGTTGCTGGAGAACCAGCAGATCATCGAGTCGCGGATGCACGACCTGTTCGTCCGGCTCATGGTCGACCACGACCGAGGCGTCGCCTACAAGCAGCAGGTGCGCTCGATGGAGCTGGACGTGCCGATCCTGCTCAAGGACGACCCCTACAACCGGGCCGAGACCTTGGTGCTGGTGCACCTGCGGACCGTCTTCCAACGGGAACGCGGCACGGGCGAGGCGTCCGCGAGGGTGGACATCGAGGAGCTGGAGCAGACGGTGCTGACCTACTTCGATCCGAACGACCACAATCTGGCCCGCGGCCAGCAGGAGGTCCGCAACGCGGTGCAGCGGCTGGTCACCGAAGGTCTGCTCACGGAGGAGTCCGCGGGCCGGTATCGCATCACCCCGATGGTGGAGGTCGTGCTGAGTACCGCGAAGCTCGCCGAACTGGAGCAGTGGTTGCGCGAACGGAACGAGGCCACGGCGTGAGCATGATCGACACGCTGTTCGGGCCGATCCCGGCGGCGTCACGGGGTCAGCAGTGGGTGGCGCGAGATCTGCAACTGGTCAACTGGGGCGGCTACGACGGGTATCACCACCTACGACTCGCACCCGGCGCAACCCTGCTCAGCGGAGGTTCCGGATCCGGCAAGTCGACGCTGATGGATTCCTACATCGCGTTGCTCATGCCCCACACGACTCCCTTCAATGGGGCGTCCAACGGCGGAGTGGTCGGCAGGCCCCGAGGCAGGGACCAGCGCAACATCCTCTCCTACGCGCGCGGCAAGCTCGACGAGTCCCGGGTCGACGGCGAGACGAAGTTGCGGGTGCTACGAGGGGACGGCCGCGACACCTGGTCCGCCATCGCGATGACATGGGCCGACCACACCGGCGCCGAGTTCACCGCGCTCCGGGCCTGGTATGTCCCGTCGTCCGCCCGCGGCCTCGACGAGGTCGTGGCGGTGCGCGCCACCTGTGACCACTCATACCGACTACGCGCGCTGGAAGGCCCGGCGAACAAGAAGCTCGCCCGTGCCGACGTCGAGGCAACCGGCCTGAGATGCTGCGACACCGACCGTGACTTCACCGCGCGTCTCCACACCACGCTGGGTATCGGCGCCGCTGGTGACGGACACAAGGCGGTCGCGCTGCTGGGTCGGATCCAGGCCGGTCAGCAGATCACCACCGTTGACGCCCTGTACAAGACGATGGTCCTTGAGGAGCCGTCCACACTGGCCACGGCGGACGCGGTGGTACAGCAGTTCGACGAGCTGTCCGGCACCCGGACCCGGATGATCACCGCCCGCCAGCAGGTGAAGGCGCTGACCCCGATCCGCGAACACCGGCACACCATCGACGAAGCGGCGGACCGGCTGCGCCTGATCGACGGGATCGGATCGCTCACCGACACGTCGTCACCCGCCGCGTTGTGGCGTCATGAACGCCGGCTCCACCTGCTGCGCGCCGCCGAGAAGGACCTGGCTGAGCGGCACCGCCGGGCCAAGGAGGAGCTGGCGGAGACCACCGCCCTGGTCAAAGCGACCGAAGTACAGCGCGATGGGGTGGCCGACACGCTACGCGCGTCCGGTGGTGATCGTCTGGACACCGCACTCCGGGAGATCCGCGGCGTGGAGCAGCGACTGGGCGAGGTCGAACGCTCGCGGGAGCGGTTGGACCGGGCGCTCGACACCATCGGCGCCAGCGTGTCGACCGGGGACGACTTCGTCGCACTGGTCGAGACGGCGCATCGGTCCCTTGCCGACACCGACGCCAGGAGGACCGTCCAGAACCAGTTCGCCGAGGCGATGGCGGAGAAGAAGGAAGCCGACCGCGAGCTGGCCAGGTTGCGCGCCGAGCACAAGGCGGTCAAGAACCGGCGGGGCAACATCCCGACTGAGCTGCACGCGGCTCGCGCGGCGTTGGCCGAGGCCGCCGGGCTCAGCCCGGACAGCCTGCCGTTCGTCGGCGAGCTGATCGAGGTGCGGACGGAGTTCGAGCCGTGGCGCGAGGCGTTCAACCTGGCGCTCGGCGGATTCGCCACGCGGATGCTGATCGACATCGGCCGGCTGAACTCGTTCCGCGAGGCGATCAACGCGGTGCCGACCGCCCGGCGTATCCAGTTCGAGGGCGTGCCTACCGGCCTGCGCGACGAGGTCGGGCTGGACGACAAGAAGCTCCCCGGCCGGCTCGACTACCGGCCGTCGCCGTTCACCCCCTGGCTCAAAAGCGAGTTCGCCCGTCGGTTCGACTACGTCTGCGTAGAGACGCCCAGGCTGCTGGCGCAGCACCCCAAGGCACTCACGGTCACCGGCCAGACGTCGGAAGGCGGCCGGGGCGCGCACGGCGGCCACGGCCGCGCCAACCTGCTCGGTTTCACCAACAACAGGTCGCTTGCCGACCTTGAGAGCCGGATCGGCGTTGCGCGGGAACGCCTCGACGATGCAGTCGCCTGGGTGTCGAGGGCGGAGGGAGACCTCAACTCGTTCGAGACCAGACGCACGACCTACCAGACCCTGACCGAGTTGTCCTGGGACCAGGTGGACGTCGAGTCCGTAAAGGCGGAACGGGCCGGCTGGAACCGCGTCGTCGAGGAGGTCCGCGCGGGCAATCCGAGGATCGACCAGCTGCAGGGCCGATTGGACGAACTCAAGGAGCGGGTCAGGGAACTGACCGAGCGCGTCGGCCGGCAGAAGGACAACGTGAAGATGCTCGGTGAGTCCTGGGAGTCGACCGTCGACGAGGTGGACCGCGCCCAACGGGCGCTCGACACGGCCGTGGAGACAGGCGCCGATGTCGGTCAGGAACACCGGGCTTACCTGGAGACGCTGTTCGACGGCGACCCTGACAGCACCGCCCCGGCGGAGGCGCTCGCGGAGTTCGACGCGGCGGTGAAACGGGCCACCGAGCGGCTCCGCGCCGACCGGCAGTCCGCGGCGGAGACGATCGGCAGGTCGAAGAAGGCGCTGCTCGACACGTTCTCGACGTTCGTCGAGCGCTGGCCGAACCCGAACCTCGGCGTCGACGCGGACGCCTCATACCGCGACTTCGATCGCTTGCTTACCGACCTGGAGACCAGCGGGCTGCACGAGCTGGAGAGCGAGTGGCGCAACAGTCTGCTCAAACTGTCCGGCAACGACCTGACCGGCCTGGACAGCGAGCTCGCCGCCGCCGTCCGGGAGATCCGCGACCGGATCGACCCGGTCAACCGCATCCTCGCCGAACTGCCCTTCGCTGACGACAAGCACCGGCTGCGCATCGACCCGCAGGAGAGCCACTCCGCGGTGCGTTCCCGGTTCCGCAAGGAGCTGCGCGAGGTACGCGCCTTCATCGACCAGGCGGCGACGGACGACGACCGGGAACGCGCCTATCACCGGATGGTCAAGGTGATCGACCGCATCCGACGCACCGCACCCGATTTCGCCGACCTCGTCGACGTTCGCAACCATGTTCGGATCAGTGCCGAGAAACGCGATCTCGAGGGTGGACACGTCGCCGTGTACGACCACATCGGCGAGAAGTCTGGCGGCGAGTCGCAGGAGCTGGTCGCGTTCATCGTCGGGGCCGCGTTGCGCTACCAGCTGGGCGACGCGGGTGCCGACCGACCCCGCTACGCCCCCGTCTTCCTAGACGAGGCGCTGATCAAGGCGGACGCGCACTTCACCGGCCGGGCCATCGGCGCGTGGCGCGGCCTCGGTTTCCAGCTCGTCATCGGCGCCCCCAACGACAAGCACAGCGCGATCGAGCCTCACGTGGACGTGGAGTATCTGATTCTCAAGAACTCACACGGCCGATCCTGGGCGAAGCCCCTGGTCGGTGTTTAGGACGCATGAGCGCACTCCTCGCCCCGAAGGACGCCGTCGTGGCTGTCCGCCGCAAGATCGATCGGAAATGGGCGGAAGCCGTATGCGCGGAACTCGGTGTCGGCGACCAGGTCGTGTTCTCCATTCCACTCCGCGCCGGCGTGTCGACGGGCAAGGCCGTCGAGCAGCTCGGGCCCGCCGCCTGGCACGAGTGGCACATGCAGTGGCGCGAGTTCGCCAGCCGGCTCCCCACCGGTGTGGAGCTCGTCCGCAAGGTGGTGGCCATCCGGGGAGTCGCCGGTGACTTCCCCGCCACGCTCATCGCGGACCTGGACGGCGCCGTCTCGCTCATAGCCGACACCCGTATCGTTGCTGAACCCCTGACCGTGGACATCGACCGCGCCCGTACGATCGCGTCGGCGCTGCGGTCCGCCGGCGCGATCCTCACCCCGACCACGCTTCGGGCAGTCTGCCGTCTTCGGACCGTCGACGTGGAGGTGCTGGTCAGGGCCTTGACCTGGTTAGGCCGGCACCCCGACGCCGGCACTTGGACCCTGCGACAACTCCCGGTCCCCGGAATGCACACCAAGTGGCTTGACACCCACGGCGCATTGCTGCGCGACGTCGCCGGACGCGATGTACGAGAGGAGGTACGGCCCCGGCTGACCGTCATGCACCTGACCTATGTCGACCCTGACCACGCTGCGTCGGGCCGTCGCAGGCACGACGCCTGGACCACCGGTGACGTGCACGACATCGCCTACCGGCCGCGCCTGGTGCTCGTAGTCGAGAACCGCGACTCTCGCCTCTGGTTCCCTCCGGTCGGGGACACGATCGTGGTCGAGGGCGGCGGCAAGGCCGCAGCGTCCCTGCTCGCGAACGTGCCTTGGATCCGCGCGGCGGACCACGTCGTCTACTGGGGCGACATCGACGCGGACGGGTACACGATCCTCGACCGGTTCCGCGCCACGCTGGCCGTGCCCACCCCGGACGGCGCACCGGCGAAGCCCGTCACCTCCATCCTCATGGACGCCACCGACCTGCACCACTACTCCGAGCACGGCGTCAACCACGACAAGGCAGGTCGCTCCATCAAGCCCTCACCGGCGAGCCTCCCGCACCTCACCGAAGCCGAGACCACCGCGTACAACACCATCGCGACCGCGGGCTCCACCCCCTTCCGCCGGATCGAACAGGAGGCCATCCCTCTCACCCACGCCGCGACCCGGCTGCTACAGATCTTGGAAGGCCGGGATTGATCGTGGAATCTCTCCCAGGATCGGCACTTCTTGTACCAGATGGAGAGGATGGCGGGCCGGCGGTGCGCGCCCTGAAGCGTTTCGCGTTTGAGGGTGGCCTTGAAGGACTCGGCCGCCGCGTTGTCGGTGCCGGCGCCGACCGCTCCGCGTGAGCGGGTGACTCCATATTTGGCGCGATGGTAGATGAGATTTACCATTCTGGTCATGGTGACCATTTGGTAGCGTGCGGTTCCTGACGCCGAGATCGGGGGAGGGGCGCATGGCACTCTCGTTTCGAGCCGCCCGCGAGATGGCCAAACAGGTTCACGCGGCGGACAACCGTCGCACGGTGATCGACACGCTTCGGCCTCGGGGTACCTTCGGCCTGATCCGCTCGCGCGGCCCGGTCACGCTCGCGCTCTACGTGGCAGCCAGTGAGAATCGCCTGGTCGGGAGAGCACCGGACGGGTTCGCGGTGTTGGAGGCCCCACGTTTCCCCAAGGAGGCCCGTTTCGCCGGGCCATCCGCCAGGATCGCGCGGCTCGTCTACCAGCAGTGGGAACTGGTGCTGTTCGGGGCGCCTCCAGCGGCGATGCTGCTGGTCTGCGCGATGTCTGTGCCGTTCGGGCTGGTCTGGCATGGCCTGTGGCCGGTGCTGGTATGGCCGGTGTTGGTGCTTGTTCTCGCGGCGATGGCTCACGTCGTCGTGCTGATGGTGTTGATGCTGGGCACGCCTCTGGTCAGGTGGCTCCTGCGCCGGCTTGGCCGTGGCCGTCCACTCGACCCCATCACCTCGGAACTGCGCTACCTCCAGTGGTCCATGCCTCTGTGCCATTGCCCTGACCCGGCCGCCGTGCCGGCATTGATGAGCAGGGTCACCGTACGGCTGCGCGATCTGGTGCGGCTGCAGGTGGCCCGGCGGGTCAGCGACTTCTCGGTCCGTGCGGACACGGTCGCCGAGCCGTTGCTGTGCCTGCTTGGCGGAGTGACCACGTCGGCCGCCCAGGCGGCGGTCGCCTCCGTGACCGCGGACCCGACAGGGGTCGGGATCAGCGGGGTGACGCTGCTGGCTACGGGGCCGCAAGCCGCCTTGCGCAGGCCGAAGCCGGTCGAGAGCGGTTCCGTGCTCGCGCTCTACGCGCTGGGCGCCTCCATGGTCCTAGCGGTCATCGCGACCGTGATACCCGGCTGGGAGCGGGAGGTGTGCGCGTCCAACTGCGCGGGGCGACCGGTGACCTTCGGCACCGCGCTGCGCTGGCTGGCATGGCGGCTCTTCGCTCAGGACCCACCGGACATCGTGCCCGTCAGTACGTGGACCTGGGTGTTCGGCTGGATGGTCCCATTCCTCGGTCTGACGGGCGTGCTACTGGCCGTAGTCACCGCACGCCTGGTGATGGCGGCATACAAGGAACGAATGGCATCCATACGAAAGGGGTTGGATGGCATGCTTGATCCAACGACAGTTCTGATCATGGTTGCGACGCCGGTGGAGCGCGAAGCGGTGGTGACGGCTCTCACCGCGGTCGCCGACGGCACCCCGCAACGACTTAACCTCCGCCATCACACGGTGTTCGACCTCGGCGTGGTGAGCAAGGCCCGGGTGTTGATGGCGCAGACCCGCCCGGGCACGGTCGCACCCGGCGCGGCCATGCTCACCGCCAAGTCGCTGATCGAGCAGTTGAGGCCCAGCTACCTGCTGCTCACCGGGATCTGCTACGGCCTGGCCAAGGACGAGGACCGAAGAAGCGCTGATCCCGAGTGGGACGGTCTGCGACTGGGCCGTCAGCGCATCGGCGACATCATGGTGAGCAGCCAGATCCGGGCGATCGACCATAGGAAGGTCACCCAGTCGGACTCCGGGGAGCGGGTCGAGATTCTGCGCGGCGACATGGTGACGCCGTCGGTGACGCTGCTCGATCGATGCGAGAACGCCCGGCTTGTCCCGGGCGACGGCCCGCCGGTTCACATCGGCCTCATGCTCTCGGGGAACATCCTGGTGGACTCACCCGCTGAGCGGCAGCGCCTGATCGACCTGGAGCCCGACGCGATCGGCGGTGAGATGGAGGGCGCCGGCCTCTACGCGGCGGCGGCCAAGGACAAGACCGACTGGATCGTGGTGAAGGCTATCTGTGACTGGGGCATGCGCAAGGCCGACAACCATCAAACCCTCGCGGCCGGCAACGCGGCCGCGTTCGTCCGTGACGTCCTGCTGACCGGAGGATTGGACCGCCCGCCCGGGCGATGAGGCGTCCCCTGGCGGCGTCACCCCAGGCGATCCAGCTTCTCACGAGCGCCG
Source organism: Sphaerisporangium sp. TRM90804 (assembly GCF_029846175.1). Taxonomy (GTDB): domain Bacteria; phylum Actinomycetota; class Actinomycetes; order Streptosporangiales; family Streptosporangiaceae; genus Sphaerisporangium. The sequence goes on from NZ_JARWAC010000010.1 coordinate 89,388, forward strand.
GTGCCGGGCCGGGGCGTCAGGACCACGACACGGAGGTCGGTGTTCTGCGTGGTCAAGACGTTGGCGTCCAGGGGGATGTCGCCCGCTACCGGATGTACGGCGGTCTTGTGGGCGCTCTCGTGGGCGGCCACCGCGCGGAGCGCCCACAGGTGGCGGAACCGATCGTTCCCGGCTAGGCGGGAGACCAGCGCCGCCACGTCGGGGTCGTTCGGATAGCGGGCGCTGGTGCTGCGCAGGTCGGCGACCAATGACTGCTCGAAGTACGCGCGCTCGGTGTCGGTCTGGCGGACCCGGAGGTTTCTGGACTCGAACTGGACGATCAGGGCGTTGCGATCGTCGACGGTCGCGTCGGCGGGATCGCCGAAGACGGCCGCGAACAGCCGGTTCCAGTGCAGAAGCCGCCAGGCGGCGTCGTAGACGGCCACCGGGATGTCGCCGAGTTCGTCGATGACGCGGTGCAGGCTACTAGGGATCAGGCAGGGGATCCGGTCTGGGGCAGGGGCGAAGCCGGCAAGGCGCATCAGGTGCGCTTCCTCGTCGTCGGAGAGTCGTAACGCGCGAGCCAGGGAGGCGCAGACCTGCGCCGAGGGCGTCGCGCCCCGGCCCTGTTCGAGGCGCGCCACGTATTCCGGGGAGATGCCGGCCAGTGTCGCCAGCTCGCCGCGTCGCAGCCCCGCGACGCGGCGGGGGGATGCGGTCGTCAGACCGACGGCGGCCGGGTCCATGCGGTCCCGCCAGGCCCGCAGCGCCGCACCGAGGTCATTCACTACCACAGGATCCTCAATTGGTCAGCCCGGTTTGGGTGGTACAGGTCGTACGCGGCAGATCTGTGCCTTCCACCGTGCGGCCCTGCCCTTCAGGATAGGGATCATGAGCAGAGTGACCAGGATGAATCACATCGGGGTGCCGGTCAGCGATCTCGCGCGGTCGGTGAGATGGTACGAGGACGTTCTCGGCATCGCGCCGAACGGCGTGACGATCTCGGCCAAGAACCCGGCGATCGGTGCGGTCGTCGAACTGGAGAACCCGTCGATGCGGGCATCGTTCGCACTGGCCGGCGACAACGTCCTCCTGGAGCTCATCCAGTACGACAACCCATCACCGAAGCCCTTCACCGGGCGCAACTGCGACGTCGGGGTCATGCACCTGTGTTTCGAGGTCGACGACCTCGACGCGGCGCACCGTGACCTGGTGGAGCGAGGCGTACACGTCAACGCCGATCCGGTCGTGCTGCAGGACGGCGACGGCGTCGAGGCCGGCACGCTGGCCGGAACGAAGATTCTGTACCTACGGGACCCCGACGGCATCCAGCTGGAACTGTTCGAGCTGCCCGGCTAGAACGTCGGCTCTCCCGCCCCGATCGACGGAACGGAGCGCCGTGGCATTCTCACCTTTGAGGAGGGCGTGAGACTGGGGGCCGACATGTTGAGCCCGCCCGGCCGTCCCACGGCGGTAGTGTGTAGCGACGATCTGCAGGTCCTGGGGGTTTATGAAGCCGCTCGCCGGTCCGGTCCACGGATTCCGGACGATCTGAGCGTGGTCGGATTCGACGATGTCGACCGGGCCGCATGGGTCGCGCCACCCCGGATCACGGTGCGACGGCAGTCCTCGGCAATGAGCGCGACCGCCGCGCGGCTCGCGCCGGCACTCGCCGCCGGCCGGCAACCGGCACGAGACCGGCATGAGCTCGAAACCACTCTCGTGGTGCGCGCAAGCACCGCCCGGCCCCCGACGACCGTTCGTCCGGACAAGCGCGGCACCTGATGGCCGATATCAGGTCGGGGTGTTTCGTCGCCCGAAAGAGAGAGCTGAGCGAGATCGCGGCGGTGACGGCAGCCGCGGCGGAAGGCCGTGGCGGCGCGATGCTCCTCCTCGGCGAAGCGGGAATCGGCAAGTCGACGCTCATCGACGAGGCCGCTGTGCTGCTCGACGACTGGCAGGTGCTGCGCGCCGGTGGTGTCGAGTTCGAGAGCGAACTGCCCTATTCGGCCCTGCACCAACTGTGTACGCCGGTCTTTGAACACCGCGCCGGCCTGCCCGAACCGCAGTGGCGCGCGCTCGACACGGTGTTCGGCCTCCATGCCGGGGTCACGCCGAGCCCGATGCTGGTCGGCCTGGCTGTCCTGGGCCTCCTGGGCGCCGCGGGCCAGGACCGGCCGGTGTTCTGCGCGATCGACGACGTGCAGTGGATCGACGCCGGATCGAGGCAGGTGCTGGCCTTCGTCGCGGCGCGCATCGCGTCGGAGCGGATCGCCATGGTGTTCGCCGCCCGTGACGTCGCTTCGGTCCCCGATCTCGTCCGCGTGCCCACACGTACTCTCGCCGGACTCACCGACTCCGAAGCCCTCACACTGCTGCGGTACCTGGCACCGTTCGGCCATGACGCCTGGATCGTGCAACGGATCCTCGCCGAGGCGGCCGGCAACCCCCTCGCACTGGTCGAGTTCGCCCGCGACGCCGGGCCTCTCGGCTTACCAGGGGATGGGAAGCACCGTGCTGTGGAACAGCGGTTCGCGCATCGGTTCCTGCGGCTTCCCGCGCCGACGCGCTCGGTGCTGGCGCTGGCCGCCGCGGAGCCGACGGGCGACCTCGTTCTGCTGCGGCGTGCCATGACATTTCAAGGGCTGAGCGGTGCGGATCTGGCCGCGGCCGAGGACAGCGGCCTGTTGCTGACGGGTCCACGGGTGCACTTCCGGCATCCGCTGGCGCGTTCCGCGGTATACCGGTCGACCGATGCCGAGGCGCGACGGCATGCGCACGCGGCGCTGGCGGCGTGCACCGACGCCGACATCGATCCCGACCGCCGCGCATGGCACCGGGCGAACGCCATCGCCGGTCCTGACGAGAAGACCGCGACGGAATTGGAGCGTTCAGCGGACCGGGCGCAGCGACGCGGCGGGTTCGCGGCCGCGGCCGCGTTCTTCGAGCGCGCCGCACGGCTGACGCCGAGCGGTTCGCGGCAGGCACGCCGGTTGTTGTCCGCGGCCCAGGCGCGGTTGAAATCGGGAGCACCCTCCGGCGCACGGGAACTGGCGGATCAGGCTGAGCGTCATCAGCTGGATCCGGCTGGCCGTTCCGCGGCACGTCTGTTGCGCGCCATGATCGATTATCACGTCGAACGGAGTATTCCAGCGACGATCGCGCTCATCGATGCGGCCGACGGCATGGAGCCCGACGAGGCCGGCGAGACCTACCTGGAGGCGTTCGCATCGCTGATGTTCAGTATCGACGAGCCCGGCAGATTGCGGCGGCTCGCCCTGCACATCCGCGAACGGGTACACCAGCGCAGGCCGCCACGTCCGGTCGACCTGCTGCTGGAGGCGTTGGTCGACCAGAACCTCCGCGCGGTGGACGAGGCGGTGCCCGCGATGCGCCGTGCGGTCGACGCCTTTCGGAATCTCGCCCGCATGCCCGACGCGGATCCGTGGTGGATGGAACGCGCCTGTGTACTGAGCGTCGACCTCTGTGACCGCGCCGCCATGGAGGAGATCGCCGATCGTCAGGTCGAGCTCGCCCGGACGCAGGGCGCCTACGCGATACTGCCGCACGCGCTGCGCTTCCAGGCGGTCGCCCGGACGATCGTGGGCCGCTTCGCCGACGCGCACGTCTGCGTCATCGAGGCGCGTGCGGTCGACGAGGCCGCGGGGACGTCCAATCTCGTCGGCTCCGACCTGATGCTCGCCGCGTTGAGCGGCGACGCCGAACGGTTCCGCGAGATACGGGAGATGCTGCACGGCTGGGCCGGAGTGGAGTTCACCCCGCTGAATTACGCGAGCGGTGTGCTGCACAACGGGAACGGCGACCACGAGGCCGCGCTTGAGGCGTTGCTGGTCGCGCGGGACCAGCACCGGCGCGGTGCGTACGTCGTCACCGCTTTCCACGGCGAACTCGTCGAAGCCGCCGCATCCACCGGGCGTCTCGAAGAAGCCGGAGACTCCGCCGAATGGATCGAGACTCTCGCACGGGTCAACCCGAACGCCTGGACGACAGGTGCGCATCTGCTGGCCCGTGCGCTGTTCGACCCGGGGCTGGGCGCGCAGGACCTTTACCGTGAAGCGACCAGCCGGTTGGCCGAAAGTGGAATGCGGGTCCACTACGCGCGTGCCCGCCTGCTTCATGGGGAGTGGCTGCGACGGGTCGGCCGCCGTACCGAGGCGCGGGTGGAACTCCGTGCCGCACACGATCTGCTGTCCGCCATCGGCGCGCGTGGATTCGCCGCCCGCGCCGCCCGCGAACTGGATGCCATCGGTGAGCAGGCGCTGGCCGGCGACTCGGATTCGCTGGCCGGGCTGACCGCCCGGGAGCTGCTCGTCGCCCGCAAGGTCGCCTCCGGCGCGGGCACCAAGGAGGTCGCGGCCCTGCTGTTCGTCAGCCCGCGAACGATCGACGCCCATCTGCGCAACCTCTACCGCAAGCTGGGCATCACATCACGCCGCCAGTTGCGCGAGCTTCTCCGATGACGGTGCCGTTCCGATAGGGCCTCGAAAGGCCCCGCCGGAGGAGACCGGCGGGGCCGCTGAGTTACATCGGTGCTGGATGACGGTCCCGCTCACACTCCCGTTCGGCCACGGTCTTCAGCTCCGTCAGCCATGTTTCGAGACCCTCGCCGAGGGCCGTGGTGGAGAACCCGACGTCCTGCTCCACCTGGTCACCGCGCCAGGTCTCCTCGGTGCGCACGAGAACCCGGCCGCCCACCTCGGTGAAGGTCCACACGTGAACCCCCTCGTCGATGCTCAGCCCGGTACCGATCGCCGGCCCGTCCCACCGAAGGCACTTCTGGCGCTGCAACTGCCGGACGGTGGAGGTGACCACGAGGGTCGTGGCGGGGTTCAACTCGGTCTCGGGTACCGGCGTCGTCCATCGGAACGACGAACCGGGACGCAATGGGCCACGATCGAGCCGCTTGCTGGAGAGGACCGGCTTCTGCCACGACGGCCAGCGTTCCACGTCGGTCTGAATCCTCCAGACGGTGCGCAGCGGAGCGTCGATCACCGTCTCCGTCCGATAGCGGATCTTCGCCGAGGTGTCGACGGTCTTTCCCGCGCATCGCACCGCCGTGCGGTCGGAGCCGCCGGCGCGCGTGGCCTCGGCCCGAGCCGGTGCGCCCGCGACGCTCATCAGCCCGGCGACGACGACTGTCGCCGCGACGGCGCTCACACGGTTCTTCATGAGGCGGTCGCCGCCTCAGCCGTGATCTTGAGTCGATGCAGCCACATGGCGAGCGTCGTGTCGAGACCCGCCTGGAACGTCGCGGGGTCGGCATCGACAGGCGGACCGGCGAAGGACTCCTCGGTGGACACCTCGACGCCGTCACCGGCCGGGGTGAGCGCCCAGACGTGGACGCCGAGGACGCCGTCCTGCCCGCCACCGTATCCCCGCCACACAAGGCGGTCCCGCGGCCACACCTGGGCAACCGTCGACTCGATCTCCATTCCCGCGGCGGACCAACGGAACACGGAGCCCGGCGCAAGCGGACCTGGCGTTTCGATATGTGCGTACGGAATCTCCGGCAGCCACGTCGTCCACGCGTCGATGTCCGTGAGGATGCGCCAGACGGTGTCCGCCGACGCGGTCACCGTGACGCTGTGGCGGCTGACCACCGGGGCCGACTCGTCAATGCCGGCCTCCCCGGCGTCCGTGACGTTCTCCAAAGTGATGCCCTCTCCTGGGTAAGTGACGATCGGGACCACCGGGCATGAGGAGCCGTTACGTCCACACCCGGCAGATGCGATCGTGCCAAGATGACCGATCTCCCACATCGGCGAGAATTACCTACCTTGCGACACGTCGCCCGGGCACTTGAGGGTCTCCTGTTCGCTCATCTCCACCCGCCACACATTCTTGCGCTGACCAGGAAGCAGTTCGCCGTGCTCGAAGTGCTCGTCGCCGGCGAGGGCGGGGTCGTCAGCGTCGAAAGCTGCTGGAACGGGCCTGGGACGAGAACGCCGACCCCTTGCCGATCACGCGGGGGGCGAGCCGGGGTTGGCGATCGTCAAGACGATCACCAGCGCCAACGACGGGACGCTCACCCTCACGCCGCGCCCGGGCGGCGGGATTCACATCACCGTGGAGCTACCCGCGGTACCTGGACGGACGTGCTCTGCCCGCGCCGGATCAGCAACGCACGACCCGCGATCTGACCGCCCCCCGTCGAGCGGGGAAGCTTGACCTCGAAGACCTCGCCGTCCACGTACGACGTCGGGTTGAGCAGAAGTCCTGATCGGGCGCGGCGTAGGCTGGCTATCCAGTTGCGATAGCGGAACGTCGCCAGATCGTCGGTGGTTCCGGCGGCGATGACGAGGTTGCCGTCGTCGCGTGCGGTGTGGACGAGCCGGTCGAGGACGTCGGCGGCGAGGCCCTCCGAGAGCCGTTCCGCGTCGTCGACCACCACTGCCAGCGGCCTGCGGGTGCGGGCGATCGTCTCCTCGAGGTCCGTTGCGATCGCCGACCCGTGCAGCGCCGCGACGACCCCGGGCAGGTCGGCGAGTTCCATCAGCGGGGATCGGCGCGGGCAACAGAGCAGGACCGAGAGCTCGCCGTTCTCACGGCCGTGCAGCGACGAGACGATAGCCGCGAGCGCGGCGCTACGGCCGGAGCGAGGCGGCCCGGAGACCAGGAAGACGGAGTCGGTGTCCACGAGGTCCACGTCGATCGGCCGCAGATGATCGCCGCCGGCGCCGACCGTGCAGGTGCTCGGGGTGGACGTCACACGCGTGCCCCGCAGTTCTTCGAGCGCGGCCAGGTCGATCGAGACGGGGAGCCGGTCGATCCGGTGGGGGCGGGCCGTCGCCGGTAGCCGCTCCCAGCGGTCGGCGAGGCGTTTGGCCAGGTCTTCCACGGCGGCGGCCTGCGCGGCGCCGTCCGGGTCCGGGGTCAGCAGGGCGATCTGCACCTCCATCCCGGCGGGGATCGCCATCGCCCGGCCCGGGGGCGTGGCGGACATGGCACGCGGGTCGGCGCCGAATACGGCCGCGTCGTCACGATCGGCCTGCCGGAGAACCAGCCTGGTGGCGGCCGTGCCGGCGAGGCGGTGGGTGAAGCCGGAACGGTCGGTGGTGAGCACAATGAGGATGCCGACCGCGGCGCCGCGCCGGAGCAGGCCGTCGAGGGTCTCGACGAGCCGGCCGCCGTCGGTTTCCGCGTGCTGGGCGAGGAAGGACTCGTACTGGTCGATGAGGAGCACCAGATAGGGGAGCCGGTCGGATGGGGCGGCGGTGGCGCGCTGTTCGCGGAGCGAGGCGTGTCCGTTGGCGGCCAGGATCTGTGCCCGTTCCGTCATCTGGGACGTCAGCAGGTCGAGGAGCCGTGTGGTGCGGTCGGTCTCCGTGGCTTCGACGTAGGCGCCACAGTGCGGGAGCGCTTCGAGGGAGGTCAGCGCGCGGTTACCGTGGTCGAGGACGTACAGGTGGAGGTCGGCGGGGCTGCCGGCGGCGGCCAGTGAGGCCGCCAGGGTGCGGAGGGCCGTCGAGCGGCCACTGCGCGCCATCCCGGCGATCACGGTGGGTGCGGCCAGCTCCAGGTCCAGCAGGAACGGCGACTGGGCCTGACTCGCGGGCAGGTCGGCGAGCCCGATGTGGGCGATCGGGGGCGGAGCGCCGCCGTCTTCAGCGAGGGGGATCGTCAATCGGTCCGGGAGCGGGGGAAGCCAGGGACTCGGCGGCGCCGAGACGCCACTGTGCTCGGCCGCCTCCCGGATCGCCGCCACGAGAGCCGTCAGATCGGTGTCACCGGCGTGGCCCTCGTCTGGGCCGGCCAAGCCGTCTACGAGACGGGCCCGGCCGAGTTCGGTGATCCGGCGACGAGCGACGGTGACAACGTCCGCGCGGGCCCGCGCGTCCGGCGCGTCGTCTCTCGGCCAGCCGACGCGGGCGCACTGGAGGGTCGACAGGTCGCCGTGCCCGGTGCGCAGATAGGCCCGGCCGGGGTGAAGACGGGAGATGCTGGCGGCGTCGGACACGTCGATGACGTCGGTGCTCTCGTCTGGGCGGGTGACCCGCAGGCAGAGGCGGAGATTGACGTTCGCGCGAAGGTCTGCGTTCACGACGCCGCCCGGACGCTGCGTCGCCAGCACCAGGTGGACGCCGAGACTCCGGCCGCGCATGCCGATCCCAACGACGCCGGTGATGAAGTCGGGGAGCTCCTCGACCAGCGTGGCGAACTCGTCGATGACGATGACCAGCCGGGGCAACCGGCCGCCGGTGCGGGCCCAGTAGTCCTCGATGTCCTTGGCCCCTGCCTCTGCCAGGATGGTCTCCCGGCGGCGCAGCTCGGCCGTGAGCGAGGCGAGGGCCCGGTCGGTCAGTCGGCCGTCGAGGTCGGTGATCATGCCAACACAGTGGGGCAGGTCGCGGCATTCGGCGAACGCGCTGCCGCCCTTGTAGTCGACCAGGACGAGGTTCAGCGCGTCGGGCTCGTTGCCGAGGGCGAGTGAGGCCACCAGCGTCTGCAGCAGTTCGGACTTTCCGGCACCGCTCGTTCCGGCGATCAGGGTGTGGGGGCCGTCCCGGCGCAGGTCGACGGCCACAGGGCCGGTCCCGTCCACGCCGATCAGCGCCGTGGTGCCGCGTCCACTGGGCTGGGCGGCCCAGCGCGCGAGGACCTCGTCGCGGTGCGGGCGAGCGCCGAGCCTGGCGAGATCCAGGTAGCGGACCCGCTCGGGCAGGTCACCGTCTTCGCTGAACCGGGCGCCGAGTACCCGGATCGGCGCCAGCGAGCCGGAGATCTTATCGGCCAGCTCCTGCGGCAGGTGATCCGTCAGCACCTCCTCATCGGGGACGTCCGCTCCGGACACTCGTGCCCGGCCGCCGGACGAGTCGGCCACGACCGTTGTCCGGCACTCGTCGGGCAGATCGGACTCCGACCGGTCCAGGCAGACGGCGTAGATGCCGACACCTGGCCCCTCGGCCAGCAGGTCGGCCAGGCCGGTCAGGCTGCGCGCCCGGCGTACGCCGTCGAGAACCAGGAGGAGCCGCCTGCCCTGGGAGACTCCGCTCCGCAGCCCGGACCGTCGCTCCTCCATGATCCGGAGCAGTTCCGCGATCCGGGTCTCCGCCAGCTCCCGATCGGTGGCGACCATCCGGCGACAGGCCAGGTCGGGCCGGTGCGGGAGGGTGTGCGGCAACCACGTCGCCCACTCCCAGTCCGGTGCCGTGTCCTCACCGGAGAAGATCACGAGGCCGAGGTCGTGCGGCGCGTGCAGCGTCGCCGCCTGCGCGACGAGCGCACGGGCGATCGGCAGGATCGCCGCGCGCGGCCCAGCCACCCCGGCGACACCCGCGGCGACCAGGTCGAGAGCCACCGGGACGGCGTAGACGGTCGGCGGCTCCTCGGCGTCCGCGCCCTGACCTGTGAGCCGGACGTCGGCCGGTCGGTCGGCCAGCCCGACCCGCAACCGCCCGAAGTCATCGTTGTCCGGCCGGCGTTCGAAGAGGCGGCCGGACGGGCCGGTCGCGATCCGCGTCACCGCCGCCGGGTCGGGCAGCGCCTCACGGGCGGCCTTCTCCTGCGCGACCGCGATCGCGCCCAGCCTGGCCCGGACGGTGTCCATCTCGCTCTCGTACGCGCGAAGTTTCTCCTTGTACTCCCCGCGGCCGCTGCGGCGTTCGGTGATGACGTGGGCCACGGCCATCAGCGGCGACAGCGCCAGGAAGATCAGGAACATGGCGGAGCTCGGCATCAGCGCGTAGACGACTCCGCCGAGCACGAGCGGCAGCAGCACGGTGGCCAGCGGGAAGCGGATGCCCTTCGGCTGGTCGGGCGCGGACGGAACAGCCACTTCTGGACGTCTCCGTGGCGGAGCGATCCTGGGCGGGCGGTTGAACCGGCGTACACCACCCGCCTGGTCGAGTTCGGCGTCACCTGAGGCAGCGGGTCTGACGGTGACCATGGACTCGCCGATCCGCACCAGGTCACCCGCGGGCACCGGCGTGTCCGCGCCGATGCGGTGGCCACGCCAGCCGACGCCGTTGCGTGAGCCCGCGTCGGCGACCACCACGGTGCCGTCCGCGCCAAGGCGCAGTTCGGCGTGCCGTCGGCTGACCTCGGGATCGTCAAGCACCAGCCCGGCTCCCGGCGCCCGGCCCACGAGCACCGCCGCGTCGTCGCCGAGCGGCACGGCGGTCCCGGCGGCGGGCCCGCCCACCACGGCGGCCTCCCAACGGGACGCCGGAACCGCCGCCGGAGTGGACGAGGGCGCGAACGCCAGACGAGCGCCGGTGCGCAGCGAGGTGGCGGAGAGCGGCTGGTCGGGCCGCAGCCACTCCGACTCCAGATACAGCCGCGCGTCCGGCGTGCGGCCGATCGCCTCGACCAGGCCTCGGACGGTGGCCGACTCGCCCGCGCTGATCAGCAGCGGCGTTGCGGTCCCACCCTGGTCGACGATCGTGACCTCGTACTCCATGGCAGTCGCTCCTTCACCCCGGGCTCAGCGGCCGTGGTCGATCGCCTCGGTGTCGCGGGCGTGGGCGTGCATCGCCGTCTCGGCGTCCTTGAGCGCGAGCTTCATCCGCTCCAGCGTCGGCGTGAACTCCTGCATCGACTGCTGCATGCGCTGCAGGCCGGGCCGGAACTCGCTCTCCCACTGGTTGTCGAACGAGGTGGCCCGGCGGCCCTTCCAGTCCATGCCCTTCACGCCTGCCGTGAGCGTGCCGATCATCGTCTGCATCCGGTGTATCCCGGCGTTCATGTCGCGGATCAGGGCGGTGGTCTCGACGTCCGCCTGGTGGCCGAACTTCCGGGCCAACTCGTCTGCCTGCGCCGGGTCGAGCTGGTACATGCGCTTCTCCTGTCGTCCGTTTGACTGGATCCGACGTTAGGAACGAGACAGGGGTGGGTGGAATCGGAAGCCCTCCCCAATGCCCCCGCGCCGGATGGGGAGGGTTTCCGATATCCCGGCGAACCGGGCGCGGCGAAGCTGACCGGGTGAGCAACGTAGCTATCCTCACCGCCCGCGTGGAGGCCCTGCGCGACGCGGCAGCAGAGGCCGAGGGCCACGCCCAGGCGTGCCGGTCGGCGGCCAGACGAATCCAGGGCATCACCACCGCGCTGTCCGGGGTGCCCATCGACACTGGCGGAATGCGCTCCAAATCCGTCCGGGTCGAACGGGCGAAGACCAAGGCGGACGGCGCGGCCGGGACAGTTCGCTCCACTCGCGCAGCATTGGACAGGATGATGGGCGAACTCCAGGCCATCGCCCGCAAATACGACCACAAGGCCGACGCCGTCCGAGCCGATCTCCGGGCCGCGAAAAGCCGGCTCGCGGCGGCCCTGCTTGAAGGGACCGGATGACATGTCGGCGTTCAACCTGCGGATCTTCGTGTTCGACGAACTCTTCGCCGCCGACGAGTCCCTACGCGGGCAGGCCCGGCGGGTACGTGAGGCGGCCGCCGACCTCACGATGCAGTCGGGGGATCTGCCGCCCGAAGCGCAGCAGGTCCTCGCGGGGCTGCCGTCGCTGCGCGGCCGGCTCGAACGCGCCGCGGACGCGCTGACGGCGGCGGCGGAGTCATTCGGTGAGACCGGCACCGCGGCCAAGAAGGCCGACAGACCTGGCATCGTGCCCGCCTTCGGCAAGGCGCTGAAGGAGAATTACGCACCGCCGGGCGAACATGGCCCGCTCGGCCCCTACACCTGGCTGTTCGGGCGGCTGACCACCGTTAACAGCATCGCGATCAAATTGCTTCGCCATCGATACGGCTACGCCCACGCCCAGAACGACCCGCGCTGGCGCACCTTGCTCGCCGGCCCCAAGTTGCATCCTCAGTTAAGGACCTTGGTCGACCGAGCCGACAAGTTCGGCAAGGTGGCGGGTCACGCCGGCCGCACTGTGCACGCGTTCAACAACCGCTTACGGGATGGCGCGAGTGTGGGCAAGGCGACCGCGGGGGCGCTGGGCGAATCAGCCACCGTCGGCGCGTGCGCGATGGCCGGTGCCAAGGCGGGCGCGGCGGTTCCCATCCCCCACCCGGGAGCCAAGTTGGCGCTCGGCATCGGCGGTACATTCGTCGGCGGAGCCGCGTGTTCCGCTCCTGGCAAGTGGTTCGGTGACAAGGTCGCCGATGTGGCGGGCAAGGTCGGCAGGCAAGTCAAGGATCTGCTCCCCAAGCCGCCCAGGATCCGAGTGCCGTGGTGAACACAACCGACATCATCTCGCTGACCGGCGACGAGCTCACCGCCATCGCCCACGGCCTTGGCGCGGGGTCGTTTCCCGGAGTCGGCGCGAGCTGCTACGACGCCGTCGGTCCCGAGCTCCACTCGGTGCTGGACCACGGCTTCCTCATGTCGCTCGTCGCCCGTGGCCTGCTCGCCCCGGACGGAGACGGGGTGCTGCAACCGTCCGAGGAACTGGCCATGCTGATCGGCGCGGTGGGAGATCATCGGGCCCACCTATCCGTGGAGCAGACGGCCTCCGAATCGGTGATTCGGTGGGAGGCCATGATCAGCGACGCGGGCGTGGTGCTGCATCTCGTGGACGACCCCATCCACCTCTTCGCCCTCGACCCGGCTGGCACCGACCTTGGCGTGGTCCTGGCGGACCTCGTCGACCGGTCGGAAGGCTGCGGGGAGTCCGGGCGACGACGGCGATGTGCTTCAAAAGCAGCCGGCCTGGACGATGTCGTCCAAGCCCCTGAAGGCGGCTGGCGACGGGTGACCCGGCTGGCCCGCGCCGACGTCAAAGGCGGCGCCCGGGTTGCCGGCTCCCTGGCGATCCTCGACGGAGGCCCGGGTCAGATCTGGCTGGTCCACGAGGACGACGCCGATGACATGCTGATCGCCACCCCGGTTTCGGACTCCGAAGTGGACGCGGCGCTGCACGCGATGGCCGTCCACGGACACTGACGTTCAATCGAGCAACGGCCCGGCGGTCTGACCGCCGGGCCATTTCGTCATCTCAGGAGGGGCCGTGGATCGAGGACCGCGCCGAGCCGTCGGGCGGGTGGCATCGTCGCCCGCACCTCGCCTTGGATCCGGGCCGCCGCCGTCCAGGCGTCGGAGCTGAGCGCGGGGTCAGGTTCCTCCGGTGCGTACACGGCCCGGTCGACGGTCTCAGCGAGGGTCGGTAGGGTGCCCGCGAGACCGGCGGCGGCCACGATCTCCCCGGTGGTCTGCGCCGGTCGCATAGGTATCCCGGCCTCCTGGAGGCGGTCGAGCGTCTCCCGCCACGCGCCCAGGATGGAGAGCCGATGGGAGGGCGAGCGCCGCCTCCTGGCCCGGCGGACCGCCTTCGCCAGGGGTGTCGCCGCGACGAGCAGCGCGACGACCGCCAGCACCAGGGGCGCCAGCAGAGGCGCGACGGAGCCAGCAGGTTCGGCCGCCACGTCGTCCTCCTCGACGGGGGTGGGGACGGCAGGAGGCGGGGACGCGTCGGCATCCTGGAGCGGATCGTCCAGCGGGGTGGATTTGCTGATGGTTTGCGGCGCGTCCGGCCGGGTGCCGATCGTGTTCCGCCACGGGCTCGGGTCGACACCGACCCAGCCGAGGCCGGCGAAGTGGACCTCGACCCAGGCGTACACGTGCCGGCCTTCCGCGACGAAGGCGTCACCGGTGTAGTCGGGTCGCAGCCCCATCACCACCCGGGCCTCATAGCCGAGGTGCCTGACCATGACGGCGTACGCGCTGGCGTACTGCTCGCTGGTACCGCGTCTGTCGCGGAGCAGTCGCAGGAGGTGGAAGTAGCCGTGCCCGGCCGGCGCTTCGGCGGACTGGTCGTACCGGAAGCCGCCGCCCTTGGTGAACGCGCGGTAGAGGGCGAGGATCTGGTCCGGTCCCGGAGACCAGCCGGAGACCGCCTTGCGGACGAAACTGCCGATCTGCGGCGGCACCGCCGGGGTCAGGGGCGCCGAGGCCCGCGTGGGCGTGGCCGCGAGGATCTCCTCGAAGGTCGCCTTGGTGATAGCCGAGGACGCCGAATAGCGGGTGGGTGGCGCGATGTCGTCGGGGACGGCAACGTCGCCGGTGATCTCGTCGACGCCGAGGCCGGGCACCGAGACCTCAGTGGCGCGTCCGGCGGTGAGGAGCCAGTCGAGTTCGCCCGCCTCCACGTTCACCCGCTGGGTCAGCGTGACCCGGCGGCCGGCCGGTTCCCGGCCCATCGGCAGCGTTCCGCCGGCGCGACGGAAGTCGCCCTCGACCGTCCAGTAGGAGCCGTCGAACCTGGTCAGCGTGGTCATCCGCAGCAGGCTGCCGGGCTGGGACGCGGTTCCGGTGACGCGCAGCAGCCGGGGGCCGTCACGCAATGCCGCATACTGCTGGAGCGGGCTCACCCCTGTACGCGGCAGGACCGGGGCGGCCACGAGGTCGCGGACGTCCGCGGGCGACCGGCCGAGCACCGGCGCGACGGGCCCGAGCAGCGCGCCAGCGGCGACCGCGACGACAGCCGTGAGCGCACCTCCGGCGAGCGTCGAGGGCGAGGGCGCGTCGGGCTGGGCGGCGACGAGCAGGGCGACCAGCAGAGCCACCACAGGAAGTGCGTACCACCCGGGCAGCGGCGGCCCCGAGGCGCCGAGCGCCAGCGCGAGCAGCAGACACGCCAGCAGTGGCGCGATTGCCAACAGCAGCCGGGCGGCGTGCATCGCGAGCAACCCAGCGGCCAGGGTCCCCCAGCCCGCCGCGACCGCGACGGCGGCCAGCGCCGGGCCGGACGGCTCCGCGGGCACCGCGCCGGTGAGCAGCCGCCACGGGCCGTCGACCAACCCGATGCCGCTGCCGGTGGCGACCATGGCTGCGACCACCACCAGGGCGGCGCCCGTCAGCGTTGACGCGACCGGTGGCACCCGCGGGAGCGTCAGGGCTGCCGCGCAGGTAAGCGCCGCCGCCGCCATCACGGCGGCCATCGCGATCACGAAAGCGTTAGACACGCCGCCGAACACCGGCCAGAACGCGAATCCGGCGAGCACTCCGAGTGCCTCCGCGACGATGACCCGCATGGCCCTCATCCGACGTCTCCATTGATCATGCGGTGCCAGGCGGCGGTTGCCTCGACCGCCGAACGGGCGATCAGCATGCCGATTCCAGGACGGCGGCGGACCCCTGTGTTTCCGCTCGCCGGATCGATCATCGCTAGCACGACCGGCGAGAATCGGCGGCGCTGCTCGGAGAGCCGGGCCATCGCGGCAGGCTCCAGCTTCCCAGTGACCACGACCAGCGCCCCCCCGGACGACAGCCGGTCCAGTCCGCCGACGAGATCGGCCTCGTTCGTGGGCTGCGCGAGGGCCAGGCGGTCGAGGGAGCCGGTGGCGCCGGTGGCGACCACGTCTGCCGGCCGCTCGCCCATGATGTGGAGCGTTACAGGGCGGCCGATGCGTTCGACCGCGCGCACCACCGACGCCGCGAACTCCACGGCCTCCTCGAACGCGTCGGCGTCCAGGGCCGAAGGGTGGGCGTCGAGCATCACGGTCGTGCTGGGTTCGGTGGTGTCCACGTGTTCCCGTACGGTCAGCACGCCGGTACGGGCGGTGGACCGCCAGTGGATGCGGCGGGGGTCGTCGCCGGGCACGTACTCCCGAAGAGAAGAGAACGTCACGGTGCCCAGCCGTGCGTTGTCGGTAGTCCGGCCCTCGTAGTCGAGGACGACCCCGACGGGCAGCGGGGGGATCGGACGGACCCGCGGGTGCACCCACAACACCCCGTCGCCGGTCTGGCGCTGCCGCCACGCGAACAGGCCGGCCGGATCGCGCCGCTCCACCGTCAGCGGCCCGAGCCGCAGCCGCCCACGTCGGTCGGCCCACACCGGGAAGTGCACGGCCCGTCGCCCTCTACCGGCGAGCGCGCGGACCGTGAGCGGGACCTCTTTGCCGCTGACCAGGTCGACGGCGGTGAAAGCGGGCGCCGGCCACCGCGACTTGTTGCGCACGTCGAGCCGGCCTTCGGCGGGCTCCCCGACCGTCACCCGGTCGGGCCGAACCGCCCGGGTCAGCACGACCGAGGGCCGGATCGCGACCGCCGCCGCGGCTGCGGCCAGCATCGCCACTCCGGCGACGGCCAGGACGACGAGCAGCCGATATCCGAGCGCGACGCCGGCCGCGTACGACACGACCGCGCCGATCGCGACGCTCACGCCGGTGCCGGTGACCGCCAGCCGCTTCACGTTCGCTCCGCGGCGACGGGAACCGGCACCCGTACCGTGTCGAGCACCTCCGCCAGCACGTCCGCTGCGCTCACTCCGCGCACCTCGGCCTGCGCTGACACCACCATCCGATGGGTCAGGACGGCCGAAGCGGTCGCTTTCACATCATCGGGCACGACGTAGTGCCGGCCCGCGCACACCGCGTGCGCCTGCGCCGCCCGCAACAGCGCCAGGCTGCCGCGGGTGCTCATGCCGAGCCGGAGCGCCTCGTGCCGGCGGGTGGCATCAGCGATCGACGCGATGTAGCGGGCGATCTCCTGGGCGATGTGGACCGTCGCCACGGCGCGGCGCACCCAGTCGATCTGCTCAGGAGAGGTGACGGGCCGCAGGACGGGCAGGGCCGCGCGGGCGCGTCCGGTGAGGATCTCCTCTTCCGCCGCCGGATCGGGGTGACCCAGCGAGATCCGCATCAGGAACCGGTCGAGCTGGGCTTCGGGCAGCCGATAGGTGCCCTCTAGGTCGATCGGGTTCTGGGTGGCGACGACGAGAAAGGGCGTCGGCGCCCGGTGGGTCTGGCCGTCGACCGTAACCTGGTCCTCCTCCATCACTTCCAGCAGCGCGGACTGCGTCTTGGGGGAGGCCCGGTTGATCTCGTCCGCGACGACCACGTTCGCGAACACTGGGCCCGGCCGGAACTCAAAGGTCCGGCGGTCCGGATCCCATACGGAGACGCCGGTGATGTCGGTCGGCAACAGGTCGGGCGTGAACTGAATGCGCTGCGACGTGCCGCCGATGCTCGCCGCCAGCGCTTTCGCCAGCGAGGTCTTGCCGGTACCGGGGAGATCCTCGATCAGCAGGTGGCCTCCGGCGAGCAGGCAGGAGAGAGCCAGCCGGATCGCCTCTGTCTTGCCGCGCAGCAACTGTTCGACGTTGGCAGTCACCGCGTCGGCGACCCCGCGCGGGTCGGCGGAAGGGTAGGCGGTCATTTATCTGATGTCCTCACGTTGCTGGGGTCACACAGGTGGCGGGTGGGGGGATCTCGGGCGGCGCGGCGGCGACGCCCACCGCGATGACGAGGTAGCAGGACTCGCGGCCCGGCCGAAGGCCCTCGATCTTGTATGAGGTCTCGTCGCCGGGAAGCAGGGTGGGCGAGACCGCACGGGCGCGGTCGCCGCTGACACCGACCACGAGGAATCCCCGGAAGCCGGGCAGCTTGGCCGCCTGGCCGGTCCAGGTGATCGTCCCGGTGCCCTTCGCGCCCATGGCGATCGACGCAGGCACGGGATACTGCCGCGCGGACGGAGAAGGCGAGGGAGCAGAGGGATCGCTCTGCAGCCCGTTCCGCCACACGGCTCCTCCGGCCCCGATCGCGAGACCGAGCAGCACCGTCATCGCCATGATCAAGAGCGGCCGCAGAGACCGGCGCGGCGGTGGTTCCGGGGGGCGCACGGGCAGCGGCCTTGCCGAGGTGAGCGTCATCGACCCCGCGGAAGGCGCCGACTGGCCGGCCGGCTCGATTGGTGGTGGGGTGGTCTCGCCAGCCGGGCCGGATCTCGCGATCGTGGCCCACCGAGCGGCGATGTCGGCGGCGGTCGGCCGCGTGTCCGGGGTCTTGCTCAGGCACGCGGCCAGGAGCTCCCACACGCGGTCGTCCAGGCCGTCCGGCCGGGAGGGGGTGCCTTCGAGATGGGCCCGAACCAGCGCGTCGATGCTCGCGGCCTGGAAAGGGAGCCGCCCGGCCAGCAGTTCGTAGGCGGTCACGCCCAGCGCGTACACGTCGGCCATCGGGGTCGGCGGCCGACCGGCCACGATCTCGGGAGCCAGGTACGCTGGTGTGCCGATCGGCTGGGTGTGGGATGCGCCCTCCACTGACCGCGCGATGCCGAAGTCGGACAGCAGGGCGACCTGACGGCCGTTGCGCCGTGTCACCAGCACGTTGGCCGGTTTGACGTCCCGATGCATCAGCCCGGCGGCGTGCACGGCGGCCAGCCCTTCGGCCGTCTGAGCGACGAGTTCGACCGCGACGGCATGGGACAGGGGACCGCGCCGGGCCGTCCGGTGCAGGTCCTCCCCTTCGACGAAGTCCATCACGATGGCGATGACCCCGTCCTCCACGACCAGGTCGTGCACTTTCAGCAGGTGCGGGTGGTGGAGGCGCTGCAGGAGTTTGTACTCACGGACGAAGCGGGCCGTCGCGAGTTCGTCCTCGATGAGGTGCTCCCGGAGCACCTTCACCGCGACCTTGGCTTGGTCGTCGGTCCGGCGGCCGGCCCACACCTCGCCGCTGATACCTGAGCCGATCCTGGTCTCCAGCACGTATCGGCTGCCGAGCTGCCGCTTCCCGGGGGCGCCGGCCGCGCGCAGCGCGCGGGCGAACTCCTTCGGTGTGGCGGGCCGTTCGGCCGGCTCTGCGGCGAGCGCCGTGCGCAGCAGGTCGACGATCGGCTCCGGTACGTCGGCCCGCATCCGGGCCGGCGGTGCCGCGATCATCCGGGCCAGCGTGGCCGACCCCCGTCCGTGGGGCGGCCGCCCGTCGAGGAGTGTCCACAACGACCACGCGCAGGCGTAGACCTGCCCGGCTGGGGTCCACTCGTCGCCACGGAGCACCTCCGGAGGCTCCAGGCCAGTCCCTCCGCCGACCGTGGACTCCAGCTCCGCCAGCGCCGGCGGCAGAGGAGTGCCGAGCGCGATCACGCCGGGCCGCACGGTGTGCAGCCCGCGCGGCGGCCCGACCATACCCCGCTCGGACAGCGCCGTCAGACCGGCCGCGAGAGCCTCCGCGGCGGCGGGTACCTGTGAGGGCGGGAGTGGGCCGGTGAGCTCGGAACCGGGCCGGGACAGCAGCAGATAGGGTCGTCCCTCGGCGTCGACGCCGTGATCCACGATGGGCAGCACCACGGTGGGATCGAGGTCGGCGAGGACCGCCTCGAGCGCGCCGAACTCTCCGCGGATCCGGCGGGACAGGACGGGATCGAGATCCTCGACGACCACCAGGATCCGGATCGGTTCCCCGGTGAGGGCGTGGACGGCCGGGGCGGTGGCCAGGGGAGAACCGGACAGTGGCTCCAGCGGGTGCACGTCCGGGATGGCGGGCGGTGACATAGCCGGGGTAGGCACCTCGTTGTGATCAATGTCCGCCGAATGATGAGAAAGGGGATGCTGCACACGCGGCATCGCATCGCGGCGGCTGGGGGTCCATAGATATAGGAGGTTAGAGTGCGGGCCGTCCGAGTGGTATGGGAATGTCTCCCCAACTCCGAATCAGGAGCTAATGAGATCTAGATCGTTTTTCGTGATCAGACCCGTTGTCAGGGCGTACTCGGCGAGGGCACTCAAGGCGTTCCATCCCTGCATGCCCGGAACGCCCGATTTATCCAACCGGGTACGCAAATACTCGATTCGCTTGACCAAAGTGGTGCGGGGCCAGCCGAGTCGTGCGGCCGCCGCGGCGTAGGACTTCGGGTTCGGGTCGTACCGGTCGCCCTCCCGGAGATAGCCCGCGAAGAGCGCGACGAGCGCCAGCCGGTCCTGGTCGTTGATCAGCACACCTTCGCCGGCCGTCGTGGCTGTCCCGGTGCCCGCTGCAGACGGCTGTTGCGCCGGCTCGGGAGCGTGCAATACCAGCTCGTGGGTGTGCGCGCCTTCGACGAGCACCCGGACGCGGCCTTCGACCGCTGCCCGGCTCAGCGGGGGCAGCACGCTGCGCAGGCCGAAGCGGTCGACCATCGCCAGGGGGCGCGTCTCGCTGGGGTTGCGGAGAAACCAGACGGATCCGTGGCGCTCCACCACGCCGGCCACCCGCGAAATCGCCGTGTCTTCCGGTGACAAGCGGACCGCGCAGCTTTCCCCGCGTCCAAAAGTAAATAATTCTTCTGGTCCAACTTCGTATTTCGCCCCATTTGCGACAATTTGCAGCTCGCCGTCACCCACGACGCGGCTCCTCGCTCGTATTGGGGACTTCTCCCCATCAATGGATGGCCTCATCCTTTGTAGCCTGGCCCGATACACACGGGCAAACTGGGACGAAGGAGCTTCGGTGAAGCTGAAGTGGTTGCGTGGCCCCGGGCACCCGGCCAACAGGGTCGGCGCCGCACTGCTCGCTGTCGTCATACTCGGCGGCGTCCTCGCCGCCGCAGCCGGAATCGGGTACACGGCGGCACGGCCCCTTCTGAACGACGGCTCGGCGTTCATGGGCAAGGGACACACGGCCGCCCGCCTCAACGGCGAGACGGGTAGATCGGATGCCGAGGTCGCCATGCAACTGGCCACCGGCGAGGAGAAGCTCCAGCCGGTGAGCCTGCCGGGAGGTCGCTTGGCGGTCGTCAACGAGGACACCGGCAAGGTGATCTACCTGGACGCCGCGACCCTGACCGCCGACGCGTCCGCCGTCGACCGGCCCGCCTCGGCTGGGAAGATCGATGTGGTGTCCACCGAGTCGGACGGCTACCTCGTCGACTCGGAGAAGGACACGATCGACAAGATCGCCGTGCCGGGTACGTCCAAAGGCGCGCCGCTGGCCGTCGAAGAGGGCATCAAGGAGGCCGTGCCAGCCGCCGACTCGATCTGGGTGGTCACCGACACGGGCGAAATCATCGAGGTCGCCGGCGGCCGCGAGGTCCGCCGGATCCGCCTCGGCGCCCCGCCGGCCGGCGTCACGGTCGCCGACTCCCAGCCGATCGCGGTCACCGAAGACGGCACCGCGTACGCGATCGACGGCGACGAGCCCAGGGCCGTCGGCAAGCTCGGGGTGTCCGGCCGATCGGTCTTCCTCGGAGCGTGGCGCGGCGCGGGCCGGCACGTCCTCGCCGTCGATCCGAAGAGCCGCCGCCTGGCGGTGCTCGACCCCCGGACTAGACACGCCTTCAACGTCGAGCTGGACGCGGGCCCTCGCGCCGAACTCGCGGCGCCGGTGATGCTCGGCGACTTCGCCTACGTCCCCGACCACTCTGCGCCCAGGCTGTGGAAAGTCGATCTCCGCCAGGGCAAGACCGTCGGCAAGCCGCTCGAAGTCCCCGGTCAGCCGGGCGTCTTCGAGCTCAAGGTCACCAGCGGCCGGGTCTGGGCCAACAACCAGTACGACCGCAGGACCCTCGTGGTGGACGCCGGTGGCCGCCACCTCTACGCCGACAAGGGCGCTGGGCCGGAACTCACCGATACCGAAGGGCAGAACAGAGTGCCCGAGCAGCCGAAGGCGAAGCCGTCGACCGAGCCGACACGGTCCCCGAAGGTCGACATCGAGCCGTCCCAGCCCCCAGCGGACACCACGACGCCCCCGGTCACCGCGACGAAGGTCACCGTGCCTGCGATCGAACGCGGTACGCCTTACCAGGAGGCGTGCGCGACGATTACCCAGGCGGGCCTGCGCTGCCGGCCCGTACCGGCCTCCGAGGAGACGGCCGGACTGGAGGCGGGCGACGTGCTCGACACCCGTCCGGCAGCCGGTCGGCCGGTCGCGAAGGGCAGCCGCGTAGAAGTCCGATACGTGGGCCCGCTGCTGACCCCTGCCGTGCGGGGGCTGCCATACAAGCAGGCCTGCCGTGAGCTGGCCGCCGTGAAGCTGAAGTGCAAGAAGGGCGTCGCCGTCGTCCCCGCCCTGGCGCCCGAGGAACTCGGCTTCGTGTCCGAACAGAATCCGCTCGCCGACACCGAGGTCGCCCGTGGCGACACCATCACCCTCACCTACCCCGAGACGATCGCGCTCCCGAACGTCACCGACCAGCCGTTCGCCGAGGCGTGTGAGCGACTCAGGCAGCAGTACCAGATGAGGTGCCAGGGCACCGTGGACGGGCCGCCGCCCGCAGGGAAGCAGCCCGGCCTGGTCAGCACCCAGGTGCCGGCCGCCGACGCCGTCGCCAAGATCGGCGACCTGGTCCAGCTTCGGTACTACCGGGGCGAGAGCACCCCGGGCAACGTCGTTGGCACCCTCGTCACGGACGCCTGCGCCACCATCAAGAGTGAAGGGCTCGATTGCGTGCCTACGGCGGGCAAGTGCGCCGGCGGCACCGGCCATCCCGTCAACGAGGTGTACGACCAGAATCCGCCCGGCGGTACCCCCGTCCCCGTGAGCGGCCGGGTCACCTTGACCCACTACAGCGAGAACTGCACCCTGGACAACTACGCCAACACGGCTCCGGACGCCGCCTGCGCCGATCTCCAGGCGAAGGGGTTCCGCTGCAACCAGGTTCAGGTCCTCAGCCCGACGCCGAACGCGGTCGTCACCCAGGACCCGCCCGCCGGTCCGTCGAAGCTCGGCACCACCGTGACCATCCAATTCTCGCCCTGGGCGCCGGCCCCCTTCGTGTTTGGCACCGCCTACCCGCCCGGCATGGCGATCCCCGGCGGGAGGCTTGTCTATCACTACACGTGCAGCGCCGGCGGGGGAAAGTGTCGGGGTCTCGACCGCAACGAGTTCTACTCCACGGTGCCGCCGGGCTCGCCCACGATCGACGCCGATTTCCGGGGCGAAGCCTACGCCGTCCTCATGACCTGCGGTACCGCACCCGGACAGCGGAAGGTCTGGCGCACGTGGAACGGCGGTTCGCCGCGTCACTACCAGCACGTCGCATCGGAGACCCGGCCCGCCGCGGACGACAGCGAGGAGCTCGGCTGTGTCTGGTGACTACGCCATCGGCTGCACTTCTGGGCGACGCCGGCCGGCACCTTCACAGCTACCTTGGGACGCATGCGCACGCGGGGGTGGCTTCTGCCTTGCGGAAACAGGCCTCTGGCCCAGCCAGGTGCTAGTAGTGCCTTGAGCTTCCCCCGTTCTCCGGACGCCTGACCTGAGGTCATCCTTGATCCTCAGGAAGGACGTCCTGCATGCCCTCGCCCCACCCTCCCGAGTTCCGGCGCCGCGCGGTCGAGCTGGCGCGCCAAGGTGACAAACCGCTCCTCCAGCTCGCCAAGGACCTGGGCGTCAGACGGTCATGCCTGCAGAGCTGGCTGAGGCAGGCCGACGCAGATGAAAACGCCGGCACCGGCGACCGGCTGACCAGCGCGGAGAAGAAGGAACTCGCCGGGCTACGCCGCCGCAATAAGCAGCTGGAGATGGAAAACGACATCCTCAGGCGGGCGGCGGCGTACTTCGCCCGGGAAAATGTCCTCCCAAAGTAATCTACTCGCTGGTCCGCGAACTCGCCGACGACCACATTCCGGTCGCGGTGGCCTGTCGAGTACTCCAGGTGTCGACATCGGGATATCACGATTGGCTCGGCCGCCCCAAGCCGCCGCGTGAACTCCGAAACAAAGAACTCACGAAGCCGATCCGCCGGATCCACGCCGACTCGCGCGGCAGTTACGGCTCGCCGCGGGTGCATGCCGAGCTGCGGCTGGGAGCGGGCGAGGAGGTCAACCGCAAGCGCGTCGAACGGCTCCTGCACGCGGCCGGCCTGCAGGGCGCCTACCGGCGCAAGGGTCGCCGCAACCTCGTCAACCAGGCCACCGAGGAGGACCTGGTGCAGCGGCGCTTCCACGTGCAGGCGCCCGATCGGCTGTGGCTGACCGACATCACCGAGCATCCCACCGGTGAAGGAAAGATGTATTGCGAGCCGCTTCCCGAAGGCCCATGACGTATATTGCGTCCCGTGATCGGAATGGAGAATTGTGGAGCGCGCATCCGGCTTCTGCCGGGTTACAGCCATCGCTAATGCGTTCACCACGAGATCTGTGTTCTGCCGTGAGTCGATGGACCAGCCGATGATGTGTCGTGAATAGGCGTCCATGACGGCGGCGGTACAATCCATACCGACGACATTCCAGCATCGGAATGCACAGTCCCGTCACGTTCGAGCGGCTCTATCGGCCTTCAACACCGTTGAGTGACCTCACCTCAGGTGTCCGTGCTAGGGGGGAAGCTCACCCTCCGCGTACGACCCCGCCCGAAACTCCCATCGCAGTGGCGTCGCGTGGTCGGAGTATGCGATACGCGCAATCTTGCTCAACCCCCGCTACACGGGACGACAGGTATGGAGCCGACAGCACAAGGACGAGGTCCTGATCGACGTGAATGACGTTGGCCTGGGTCACATGACGAAGCTCCGCTGGAACAGGTCGGAGAACTGGATCTGGTCCGAGCGGCCGGCTCACGAGGCTGTGATCGATGCGGAGTGCTTCGCGACGGTGCAGGCGCTCCTCGCGGCTCCCGGGACTCCTCAAGAAGGTAAGAAGCCGCGGGCGACACCCCGTCCTTACGTCTTCCGTGGCCTGCTTCTTCTGCGGTGAGTGTGAGCGGCGGATGCAGGGCAGCTGGAACAACGGCAAGCCGCACTATCGCTGCGTGTTCCCCAAGGAGTACGCCCAGGCCAACGGCGTGCCGCATCCTCGCTCGGTGTATGTCAGAGAGGAGTTGGTCGTCGAGCCGTTGGACGAGTGGCTTGCCACTGTCTTCGACCCCGGTCGGCTGCCGGAGACGATCCGTACGATGGCTGCCGCTCAACTCACTGACGATCACCGCTTGGCTGCGGTCGAGTCCGCCCGCCAAGCCGTCGCCGACTGTGAGCGCAAGCTCGCGGGCTACCGCGCGCTTGTGAATGCGGGAACCGACCCCGCCGTGGTCGTCGGCTGGATCACTGAAACGGAAGCCCGTCGGAAGGTCGAGCAGAGTCGCCTCAAGGAAATCTCTGCCTCCACGCCGAAGCGACTCTCTGAACAGGAGATCGCCACCATCGTGAGCGCCCTCGGCGACCTTCGTAGACTCCTTCGCAGCGTTGACCCGCACGACAAGATGCAGGTGTATCGCCAGCTGGGCCTACGGATGACCTACGAACCAGGCCGGAAAACAGTGATCGCCCGGACAGAAGTCGGGCGATCATGTAGCACAGTGTGTCCGAGGGGGGAGCCGCACCAATTCCACATGCCTTTACCCTCACCCGGCAGTTCCTGCTGGGGTAGAGGTAGGCCGTCATGCAGCCCGGTACCCGTGCGGTGCGCCGTATTCAGCGAACAACCGTTGCGAGCGTGTCGCTGCTGGCGATGATTGCGGCGATCGTCTCCTTCAGGCATATGCGCGAGTTGTGTCTACGACATGGTGAAGATCAGCTCGCAGCCGTACTCATCCCTCTCGCGGTGGACGGCACGATCGTCGTGGCCTCGATGTCTATCCTTCTGGCCAACCGGTCCGGCGCCCGTAGTGGAGCCCTCGCCTGGTCGCTCCTCATCGCCGGCAGTCTCGCGAGCCTGGGCGCCAATGTCGCGGTTGCCGACCCGAGCCTTATTGGCCGAGTCATTGCTGCTTGGCCTTCAGCGGCACTGATCGGCAGCTACGAGCTGCTGATGGCACAGGTACGACGGGTCGCAAAGCAGGCCCTTGTGCAGGAGAAAAGCGCGAACGTTGATGATGGTGAAGACGATCTTGAAGACTCGAGGCATCGAGCACATGACCCTCTTATCATCGATCTTCGTCGCCAGGCGTGGGGCTGGGCCCAGGCAAACCGGAGGGCTGATGGTGCGCTGCCCTCAGGGAGGGCAATTGCCGAGCAGTTCGAGCGTAGTCCTCGCTGGGGACGCTGGATCAAGAAATTAGGCCTGGCAGGTGAGCTTCGGTAGACATGCGTTACACGCCTTGGCCCAAGACCCTGAGATCAGGATCCGAGCAGTGCGCCGCTCGTAGCGACGTCTACGCCATCTGTGAGGCCGTCCACCAAGCGCCGTGTGACTAAGCAACCTGGCTCACCCCCACGGGCGTGGGGGAGGCGCGCGGCGCTGGTTCGGCGTACGGCTCAACCCCACGGGCGTGGGGAGGACTTCACGGCGATCGACCACAGGCTGTCGCCTCGCGGTTCACTCGCAGGGGCGTGGGGAGGGCAACGCGTTCGGCCCGCTCACCAACCCCGACCTCAGCTCACCCCCACGCGGGGGTGAGCCAGATGCCGCTCCCGGCCCGCCTCCCGGGGAGCCGTCCTCCCCACGCCCGTGCCGCTGACTTCCCTTCCTCACAGGTGCTCGACGTCGTGCACCGTTATGCACACGAGATCCTGACCGCCCTAGACGACGCCGTCGACTACTGGGCGAGCGAAAGTCACCCGCTGGCCGACTGCCCCCATCACACCGTGTCCGCTGAGACGGCCTGGTGCAGCCAGTGCCACGACTTCGACCGCGCCGACCGCGCCCGGGCGGCCTACCTGCAGCTCAAGCCCATGCTGGACCCCCACCACCACATGTGGCCGGTCGCCGGGATCGACACCGAACCCGCCGCGCCTCCGATCGAGGCCCGGCCTGCGGCCCGGCGTGCAGGCGGCGCGAAATGACCCTGCACGTGGTGCAGTACTCGGGAGGAATCGGAAGCTGGGCCACAGCCCGGTGCGTGGCCGACCGCCACGGCAGGGACCAACTGGTGCTGCTGTTCGCCGACACCCGCGCCGAAGATCCGGACCTCTACCGTTTCCTGGCTGACAGCACTTGCCAGCTCGGCGTGCCGCTGACCACTGTCGCCGACGGCCGCACGCCGTTCGGGGTGTTCGCCGACCAGCGGTTCCTGGGCAACGCCCGCATTGCGCCCTGCACGCTGCACCTGAAGCAGATCCCCTGTCGGCGGTGGCTGCAGCAGCACACCGACCCCGCCCACGCCATCATCTACGTGGGGATCGACTGGAACGAGAAGCACCGATGCGCCGGCATTGAACGCGGCTGGGCGCCCTGGCCGGTGCGCTTCCCACTATGCGAGCCGCCCCGCCTGACCAAGCAGCAGATGCTCGACCAGGCCCGCGCCCTGGGCCTCGAAGTTCCGGTCCTGTACCGGCATTTCGACCACAACAACTGCGCCGGCATGTGCGTGCGCGCCGGGCAGCGGCACTGGGCCACGCTGCTGGAGGTCTACCCCGACCGCTACGCCCGTGCCGAGCGCCTCCAGACCGGCCTCACCCCCGCCGGAAGGAAGCGGCAAAGATGAGCCTGGTCGTGCTGTCCTACGGGCTCGGCACCGACAGCACCGCGGTGCTGCTGCGCTGGCTCCTGAAGATGTTGTCCCGCGTGGAGGAGCTCGAAGGCGATCTTCAGCAACGTCGCGATCGCGCTGTCGCAGAAGGCTGGCTTGGGGAGGTCAAGGGCGTCGAGCTCACCCTGAGATTCCGAGACAAGCAGCGACAGGCACGTCGGCTCTCGAAGATGACCACTGAGGTCGATCTAGTCATGCCGACGCGAACGTGACGACAGGCGGGTCCCGTCGAGTTCAAGATTTTTGTCTCAGTGCTCCCATGGTTATCGCTGGTCAGCGGCGTTCGACGGTTCCGTGACAAAAGATCTTGAAAATCGACCCAGTGCAATATGCCGACTGGGGGCCTCTCTCTACTGCTAGCGCGTTTACGACAACGCCAGTGGCAGGAGGGCGACATGGTTAACGGGACGCCGGAGGGACCGCGGGAGTATCGCGGCTTCTGGCGGGCGATCGCTGCCTTGATCGATCACCGCGACAATAAGCACAACAGGGAGTATCTGCTCCAAAGGGACGAGCAGCGCGAGCGGGCTCTGACCGACCATTTCGAGCGGCTGCCTGACAACGTCGTCGAGTACGTCAACGAAGAGATAGACGGCAACCGCAAGATCTGGTTCCGCAAGGCGCCAGCGTTCGGGGTTCCAGAAGCCCCCAAGGTGATCATCATCCAGCCGGGTGATCTGATCACTGAGGTCGTCAAGGACGATGCCGCGAGCGCGGGTGAGCTCGGCTCGTGAGCCCTGAAGATCATGAAATCGAGACGTTCATACGCGAGCACGGCGTCAGGTTGATCGCCTACTTGATCGGATGCGGTGCTCCGCAGGACATGGCCGAGGCTGGCGCCTACGAGGCGTTCCAGGTGTTGCACCGTCTCAAAGAGAGAGGCCGACCACCCGAGCACCCCGCTGCCTTCATGCGCAGGGTCGCTGTTCACAGCGTCCGCAAGGCCTACAAGAAGCAGTACGGAAGGGAACTGCCGGACTCCGAGCACCTCGAGAGTTCGATGGGTCCCATCGATTCGGAAGACGAGCAGGTCATCTTGCGCGAGGACGTTCGTCGCCTTTTGCGCGAGCTTCCGACGCGGCAGCGCCAGGTCATCGAACGCCGCTATCTGCGTGACTACAGCGTGCTCGAAACGGCGGGCTCGCTGGGAATCTCCGCGAGAGCCGTGCAGGCGAACACCAACGCCGCCCTGAAGAACCTTCGTCGGTTGGTGCAGCAGAATCCGATTTGGGAGGAGGAGGCTCGATGAGCAATCATCACGATGAACCACGCGACTTGGACTCTCTACTTGAGAGCAAGGTCGAACGGCAGGTCGCTGGTTTCCGAGCTGCTCTCGTCAAGATGCACGATGATCCTGCGGAGACGGCCCGCATCGATGCGCTCATCGATGAGCTCGACGCCGAGGTGGCCGCCACCAGTGGCACACTCGACATCCTGATCGAGGGCGGAGAGCTCGACCTTCGAGAGTCCCGGGAGACGACTGCTCCCGAGGCCGTCAAGGAACCTCTCCCTACGATTCACATGCAGATCCGGAGCGGTAAAACTAGCGCCATTACGCTGGCGCTGCGCCTCGCGATGAAGGACAATCGGCGCCTGCGTGTGACCATCCATCACGGTGACCTTACTAAGGCCAACATCCACATCGAAGCCGCAGCAGAGCCGGTCAAGCTGGCGCACGCCGAACACCCGAAGCCTGAAGATGCCGTCCTCCAGAACGGAAAGCCTCGAGAGCTCAAGCGGAAGCCACCACGGCGCTCATGGACTGCGGTGCCACTGCTGTCAGGCTTGATGGCCGTACTTGGCACCTTGATCGTGCTCATCGGAAGAGATGCGGTCATATCGCAGGCCGGGATCCTTCTGTTCGCGCCTGTGGTTCACGTCACTGTCAGCACGCTTCTGATGGTTGCGATGAGCCACAAGGCAGCCTCCAGGAGTCAGACCAGCGCCCTGAGGGTTCTACGGCTATTGCTTGGCCGAGATCGACACGTCGACGAAGAAGTTGAAAAAGGACCTAGACACCCCCGCAACGGGGAGGGACACACAGCCGCGCACTAGATGCCACGCAGTTCACCACAGTTCGTCCGCAGGACGGCTGTTCCATCGCCATGGCTTGACAAGGTGCAGAGAAGTTCGATCAAGGCCAAGGGGTGGGCACTCGATCGGTTCGTGAAAGACCTCACCCGCGGGCGGCCCTACCCGCCACGCGATCGGATTCGAGGTCGGCGAGATGCGACGCGTGCAGCGCGACCGCCCCTTGGGTTTGGCCGGTCGCCGGCCGTTCTATCCGCTCGTGCAATGGGGCTGGGACCGCGCCGCGGCCGAGCGCTACATCCTCACCCAGCTCGGGGTCGCCTGGCAGAAAGCGCCTGCTCATTCTGCCCCTTCGCCCTCATCAGCACCGTCTCGTTGCAGCGCACGCTCCCGCGCTACCTGGCCCACCCAGACGAGGCGATGCTGCCGCTACTCATGGAGACTGTCGCCGTGGCGCTCAATCCCACCTAGTGTGCTGAGTCGTTAATTCGCTGGCACACTAGGGCCTGGTCGCCGGCAACCGCCTGCACCAGATCCTGGCCACCGTAGACGGCGGCCCCGAACTCCTTGCGGCCTTCCACCGCCACCTGGCCACTCTGCCATGGGCGCTCTACGACGTCCGCCGGGTTTTCCGCGCCCACCCCGGCGATCCCGCCCAGCTGGCCAACGCGGTGCGAAGCCTTTCACAGCTCAGCCAAGGCAAGCGGGACCACGTACTCGCCGTCCTGGCGGAGACAGCCCACGGGCTGGGCCGTCCCGTCGAGCACAACGACGGGTTCGCCCGGGTGTGGCTGCACCACCGCCAAAGCCGCTTCCCCTGTATCGAGCAGCTGCTGGTCGCCGCACCGGCCACCGTGCTGCCCAACGCAACCGCACCTTCGACCAGGCGTGGAAGCACACCCTCACTGCCACAGTACGGCCCACCGCAGCCGCGTGAGGAGAAGCTATGTCCCTAAACGGCAAACCCCGTTCCGGGCATCGCCCTGTGCGGAACGGTCCCATGAGCCGCAAGCCGGCCCTATGGCTGCCACCTGCAGTCGCGTTCTACGAAGTGCATGTGACAGAAGGTCGAGGAATTCCTGATCGCCTGGCGGCATCCGCTACAGCTGCCCGATGACGAACAACCCATCGGCCGGCCCTGCCCGGCTATTCGGCAGCCTGGCGTTCATCATGGAGGACGGCCGCTGGGTAGCCGCCGTCGTGCTGGCCAGCACCATCAACGCAAGTCGCGTGGCTTCTTTGAACCAGGAGAACCGGAAGCGCGACAAGTCAGCAAGCTCGGGTCAGCGGTCCCGCTTGGATGTTGGATCGGCGGCAAACAGGTTGACGAAAGAGCGCGGTTCATCACAAGGGAGGGACAGTTGGCCGCTCACACTTCCGTTCATGTTGGTCGAAGTCGCGGTCCACTCGACGGCTACGTCTTCAACCGCTGCCTCAGTTGCGATGAGGACAAAGGGCTCAAGATCAACATTTTGACCTGGACGGAGATCAACGGGCGGCAGATGGATGATCACAGGCCCTGAGTTGTCGATCCGAATAGGCGCTCCCGCATGAACGGACCGAAGGTTGGCGAAGCTGTGCAGCGCGGGGGCGCTGAGTCGAAAGCCGGCTCCGTAGGGGTGAAGCTCGGGCAGCTCGCGAGCGAAGTACTCATAGCCCATCTCGTCGCCCTCCTCACTCTCCAGCGCTCGCACGGCGCTGTAGATGTGAAGAACAACCTGGACGTTCAGGAGGGGGGTGTCAGTCTGGTTACTCAAGCGCAACTCGATGGGTTCCACGATGGCGGCTGTCGCCGCATCGATGGCTTCGGGCAGCGTGGCACGGCACTCCTCCAGGTAACGATCCACCTCCGAGCGGTAGCTGTTTGGAGAACGTGTCTCTCCGATCAACCCTGCCATGTTCCCAAGGACGGGATGGTTCTGAGCCAGGTGTTTTTCCAGGGGTTTCAGCGCTTCTGCTCGCAAGTGGTCCATCACCTTGCTGATGTCGGACTCCGGGTAGGTGACCGGGATGACGGAACCACGTAGAAGCGTCAGCGCCAAATCGAGGGCGGGTGCTCGGCGAACCAGCCTTTCACCAAGCATGTCAAGATCGACTGCTCTTGCGCGGGAAGTTGTTCCGTCGGGGCGGCGAATGAAGATCGCCCCCTCCGGGATGCTCTTGTCCCTTGAGGAGGAAGGTGCTTCCTTGCGCATGCAGAAGATCGGGTCGCCCCAACGCGGCGGGTCGACGGTGATGACGAGGATGGCGACCGGTCCGTCATCACCGTCGGCTTCGACGTAAGTCGGTTGCCAGCGGATCTCTTCACCGACGTAAGGCTGGATCCAGCGCACCAACTCGGTGATGTCGTGCTGTTTGACGCCGCCGATGTTCTCGTGGCTCACGCCAGCCAGGAGGAACCCGAAGCCCTCGACGAAACGGCTGGCCTCATCGGGCATGCGGTTGGCGAACCCGATGATGGCCCGGGCGACGTGCGCGCGGCCGCTCTTGTCAGCTCTGTCGGCCGGGTTCAGCTCGAGGTCGGACTTCCATTCCAGCCAGAACGTTTCATCGGCCTTGCTGGCTCCGCGCACTGCCTGCACCAGCTTCTTCAGCTCGGCATGGTTGCGGGGAGCTGTGCGGGGGTCGAAATTCAAGGCCATGTCCTGGGGATCCTCCTTCACCCACCGAGTGGCACTTGGTGAAGGTCACACTAGTGGTGGGGCGCTGCTGATTGCTCGCTCAGCGGTTCAGCGCCGCCAAGGCTATCGACGACGGCGCGCGAGGCCTGTGGGTGTGCCGCTACCCGCACCCGGTAATACTCGCCAGAGCTGAGCCATAGTTCCCGGGCCGGCTGACCCAGCACCGCTGCACGCACCATGCGCCTGGTGCACTCACTCTGCCTCGCGTGCCACAAGACAGCGGCGTGACGCACTCCTTTGCTCTCCGGCGCCAGCTGTCAGATGCTCCCCCACATCACCGTCCACACGAGCCGGGCTGATGCCCGTCCGGCTGTGTCCCCTTTGGATGGCCAGTGGAAGGGTGTGCCGGTGCTGTCTGTCGTGCGGCGCCTGCGGTGCCCCCTTCCCGGCTGGCTGATCTTGCGGCTCCCTTGCCCGGCCCGCAACCGGGTTCTCGCAAGCGAGTGCGGGGTGGCCCAAGATCTTTTGCTGGAGAGCGCAAACATCTTGGGCCACCCCGCACCACCCGGTTGCGCGCCCGGCTGCGGTCGACGCTGATCTGCCTTGCCGGGACGGGGCAGCAGACTCCGGCCGCCAGACAAGACGGCCTCCCCCTCCCGCAGAGCATCCAGGAGGACACCTCATGAGCAACTTCATCCTCACCTCGTCGGCCGCCTCGAGGACGACCCCCGCATCCGCTCGGTCAAGGAGGGCGACGGGATCTGGGTCTCGATGCGGGTCGGCGTCCGCCTCGACGACTACGAGCGGGACGGGCAGATGCAGTCCGGCTCCAAGCGCTACATTACCGTGGTCGCCTTCGGCGAGCTGGCCGAGCAGATCCAGCAGGCCGGTCTGCGCGACGGCGACTGGGCACCATCTACGGCCGGGACATGCGCGCCCGGGCGTGGAAGGGGCAGGACGGCCCGAAGGCCACCTTGGAGGTCGTCGCCGACGCGATCGAGGCCGGTCGCCCCGAGCAGCCCGCTCCCGCCCTGGCGGCCGCTGCGGCCTGACGACACCCCGCGAGCCGGGGACCCCCTTGGGTTCCCGGCCCTGGCGGGCGAAAGCTACTCAGCGAGAGCGAGGACGCTGCCGCGCGGTTGCCTTGGCAGGTTGCTTTGTAGTCGGCGTGGCAGCCGGCGCTGCCTGCCTGCCGGGCGGTCGGCGCAGTGCTGGACCGGGCGCGAGCCGCAGCGGTGCGCGGCTCGGCGGCGCGCACCGGCTGCGCAGCTTGGGTGATGCGGCCGAGCTCAGCCGCCTACTTGGTCCCGGTCATCTCCTGCAGTTGTCGCATGGAGGAGTCGAAGGACTGAGTCTCGGCGGGTGTCCAGGCCCGGTTGCGCTCGCGATCGATGGCCGCGGCTGCCCCCAGTGACCTGTCCGGCCTCGCGCGCCGGGATGGAGGAGTAGACCGTGGTGCCGTCCTGCCGCAGGACGCTGACCCTGTCGGCCAGCCCTTCCCGCTCGATCACCTCGGCGATGCCTGGCATGTTGCGCACTGCAGCCGCATGAACGGAGGGCTCGGTGTACTTGCCCACGCCGTAGTGCTGTTTCTCCAGCTCATAGCGGCGCAGACAGGCCAGCCAGGTGCGGGAGGGATGGGCGGCCACGATCGCGACCTCGACGCGGTAACCCGCCTGCCGGTAGTCCCTGAGCAACTGCTCAACCGCATCGGAATCGCGCAGCGCTCCCTCGGCCACGACGTTGCAGCCCGCCTGCCGGGCCGCGTGGTGCGCCTTGCGCCACAGGTAGGTCACCTCACCGTGCACCTTCTCCGCGGCTGAACGATGCTGCCCTCTCTGCTGCAACTGGGCATACCCCGGGTGCAGGTCCCGCAGACCGTTGATGTCGAAGAACGCCGCCCCCGATTTGGTGCTGAAACGGTCGCGAAGCTCAGTCCGTGCGGCGGTCAGCGAAGTACCCGGCACTCCGGCCAGCAGCACCGCCGTCGGCGTCGCCGCACGGTGAACGCCCTCAAAGAACAGATCACCCACGCCCCGGTCCCACAGTCGGTCCATCTCAAGGTGGGGAGACGGAAGTTCGCTCACTGCCGCCCCCTGGTGGTAGCCAGCTCGGCGGTGATCTCTTCCAGTAGTTGCGGTACCTGGTCCGGCTGTAGATCACTCCGCAGGCTCCAGTACCTGCTCTGCCGGGCGGTCAACAGCGCGATGCGCTCAGCGTCAGGTGCTGGCCGGCCTCGTTCGGTGGCCGACGCCTGCGAGCATGCTCCGACCAGTGTGCCGAGTCCTTCCCGAACGAGTTCATACTGCTCGTCGGCGTCCATCTGGAACGACCTCCTACTCTCGCCTGGACGACCTCTCTATACGCACGTTGTGTTCTGCGATCAGGCGAGTCTGGCAGGCTCAGATATTCGTTCGCTAGATCACCCGAAGTCGGGGGATAGCCGCACTGAAGACTCCAGGGCGCCGGGCGAGGGCGAGGGCGCGGCCGAAGAGCCCGCGAAGTTGTCACCGTACGATGGCGACACCAGTCGGCACCAGGCGCGCAGACCGACGGAACCGGTCCAAGGTCCCCACACCCACGCTTTACAGCTTGCTGCATCGCACAGCGCGAACGGGGGGCGCCGCGGGGGCGTTTGGCGCAGGATGGCCCGATGAGTTCCTCGACGCTGCAGGCCTTTCTCGCCGAGCACGGCGCCGTGCGGACCCGGGTCGTCGATGACCACATGTTCGCCGTCGACCAGCCTGGCCGGCCGCCGGCGACGTTCCGGCTGCAGCTGTTCACCGCGCCCGGCTTGCGGCCGGTGGCCGTGGCCACCCAGACCGTCATGGAAGGCCCGACGTTGGTCAACGCCGCCGAGGAGTACGCCACCGAGGTGTGGCGGCGGCACTGCGCCGAGTCGGCCGAGCCGCCCATCTGGATTCAGCACCAGCTGCTGCCCTGCGGCCGGTTGGACCATCTGGCCCTGGTCACATTCACCCAGACCGGCGCTTTCAACATCCACACCCCGAAATGGAAGCGGGTGAGCGACCTGCAGCTCGCCGAGCTCGTTGGGGGGCCTGTCGACGTCGACCGTGGTGTCGGTTACCGGCCGCGGCCGCCAGAGCCTGAGCCGCAGCCCTACTACCGGCTCATGTGGGTCGCCCGCCTTCCCCGCCCCGAGCCGTTCCGCCAGGACGAGTGCATGTCGGCCGGGCTGGGCTGGCAGCGCCTGGCCCGCCAGCTCGCCCCGCGAACCATCGTGCGTGACTGCTGCTGGTATCACGGCGGCAACTGGCACCGCGCCGCGGCAGCCGTGATCCGCCTGGTCCGCCGCGCCCAACGCGACGGGGTGGCGGTCGAAGACGTCCACCAGGCCGTCCTGGACGCCGCCGAGGGCGAGGGCATGTCTGAGTGGGAAGTCGACGCGGTGGCCAGCCTGGCCAGCCTGGCGGACGCCATTCAGGTCACCCGCTTCGCCGGCTGGCGCACGACCTCCTACATCAATGGCCAGCACCGCGCCCAGGCGATGCTCGAGGCCGGGGTGCGGTGCACCGTCACCGTGGACTGGAAGTACCCCTGACCGCCGCGGCCGCCGTCGTCGAGTTGACGGCTGCCGTAGCGGTCGGTCTTCTGCGGGCATGACATGACGCCGCGCCCGCACCAGCAGCAGTCAAAGCTTTTGCGTAGTGGCGCGGGGGGCGATTTGGGAGACGCGCTGGTGTGACAACAGCAGGGCGCTGCCGATATCGCGGGTGCTCCACCCCTGGTCGATGAGGAGGCGGACGGCATGGCGGACGGCTTCACGCTCGGCCTGTTCGGCGAGGACGCGCGCCGAGCGGGCGGCGACGACGTCCTTCAGGGCGGCTTCGGCGTCCGGGTCGGCGGGGACAAGGTGGAGGGCACCGATGCTGGCATCGTCGTTGTGTATCTCGAAGACGAGGTCGGCCATGTTCCGTTTCACCTCGCGCCAGCTCGCGCCTTGGGCTTGGACGGTGCGCCCGCCGGGGAGGTCGCGGGCGGTGGCGATCCACTGCTTTCCGGTCCGGGTAGCGGTCGCGAAGTAGGTGACGGTTTCGACCTCGGGTTCGTCGTTGGTCTCCAGGAGGTCAGGCTGGTTAAAGATCGCCCCATGATCTATACGCATGACCAGGATTCTGAACCACCGGCACACGGTCGTCTAGTCCGGTAGCCGGGTGCTGTCTAGTTGATTGGCCGAGTACCGAAAGGGGAAGCGGATGGCCAAAGGCAGAAGTGCTGTTCCGGTGCCCGGCATGAGCAAGATCCGCTGGTGGTGGGTCAGGATGACCACGCCGGGCACCGCGTTGCGCTTCGTGTATCACCCGCCCGATCTGCCGGCGGGGCTTCGGCAGATGTACGTCTACGACGCTCGTGACTACGACATCGCCCGGCTGGTGTGGCAGGTCTGCGACCAGTGCGGCCGCGGCAGCATCAACAAGATCTCCATCTCCCCCGAATGGCAGCGCCGCGGTGTGGGCCGCCGCCGGATCAGCCGCGCCTTAGGTCCGAGCTACACCTGGTCTACCTCCGGCCAGTCACCGGAGGACAAGCGGTTCTTCCCGGCGCTGACCGCGGAGACCGGAACGGCCTTCCTCGAGTACGGCGGCGGCTGCGCCCACTTCGACGACGACCGCCGTCGCCCGATCACCGGCCCGATGCCGGCGCCTACGCCGCGTTTCGAGCGGCACGTCTGACCTTCGACCCGCCGCACCGGAACACGGCGGGGCGTCGGCTCCTGTCGGCTCAGTTCGCCGCGACCGTCTGGCGACTCTGCGTGAACGCGCACGCTCGGTATATCATCCTTTATAGAACGATGACGTGTACGTGGCGGGCGCCCGTGCTCCGATAGCACGACGGCTACCCAGCAGCGGTCCTGGGACGAGCGGGTGGAACCGCGACCTCCCTTGATGACCGGACTCGCCTGTCCTGCGCACACCGATGGTTTCGCGTGGGCGCACAGGCCCATGTCCCCGCACGGCGGGGTAGCCGTCCCGTGACAATCACTGGACGGTATTGAGCAGGCGAGGAAGTCCTGCCATGTCCGCATACCCCAGGACCGTCGTCACCGAAGACGGCAGCGAAGTGCAGATCGAGCGGGCCCCCCGGCCGCTCCCGCTGCCCGACCCGAAGGACCTCGGCACGCTGAAGCGCCGCTTGCGCGCCAATCCCAACATCAATCTCACCGATGCTGCGATCGACACCGCCGTCGGAATATTCATCGACCCCCCGAAGGTCATCCGCATCGCGACGTACGCGTCAGGCATCGACGGCCTGAGTTCGCAGTACGCCGGCAGCACCCATCTGTTCATGCTCGAAGGCGAAGTGGATGGTGAGGCGCCGCTTCCCATCATGGGGAACCCCCGGCTGGGCCATCTGCTCCAGGGGGTGCCGAAGGGGCCGAGGATCACCGGAGCCCGCAACGAGAACGGCCGCCTCCAGGCACAGCTCGTCGTCGAGTTCGACTCGGTTGCCGACGCCGAAGCTCTGGTGGAGAGCACCGTCCGTGAAACGCTTAACGACCCAGGCGCCAACTACAGCGACTCCATCCTCGGACATGGAGTGATGACTCCGGTCGAGGCTGTCCTGGTCGAGGTCCGCTTCGCCGACGGCAGCCCCTCGCTCTACCTCATCGCGTTGTACGACGGCACATCACGGGCCACCAGCGCCGCACTCGTCCGTTACTACGACACCACGCTGACCCCGCCGGAGAGGGTGGCGCGCGCCGCACAGGAACTGCGGCGTGCTCTGACGACGCCCTCGCGGAAGCGCCGGGCGGCGTACCTGAAGCAGGCCCAGGCGGCCAACCTCGCCTACGAACGGGACGGCCTGACCATGTCGGTGCTGCGCCAGTTGCAGGCCCGGCGGCTGCCCGTCCGGCTGATCGTCGGGGCGCAGTTCAGCGATGAGGACAACCTCGACGAGCTGCCCGCCGCGATCACCGCGGCGCAGAGCACCCGCCACATCAGTGTCAACCCCTGGCGTGAGGCGGCCAAGGACACCGTCACCGCGCAGCGCACGGTGCTGCACCTGCGCCAGGCCGGCCGTGTGTCGGAGGCGTTCGTCGACCTCACCGAGGATCGCCCGCTCGACGAGTCGCAGGTCGAAGAACTGTTCCCGGGAGCCGACCTCAAACTGGTGACCGACCCGGCTACCGGCCGGGTCCGGCCGCTGTGGCGGGCGGCGGTCATCGTGCACACCCTTACCAACCTCAAGGTCTCCGCGGAGGCTAAGCGGTTCATCCGCAGCGATCAGGGTATCGGCGCGGTCCATACGCACCGCTACGCCGGGTTCATCGGGGTCCTGGTGGACCAGCCGTGGCGGTGGGCCAAGCCGC
Organism: Sphaerisporangium sp. TRM90804; assembly: GCF_029846175.1. Lineage (GTDB taxonomy): Bacteria > Actinomycetota > Actinomycetes > Streptosporangiales > Streptosporangiaceae > Sphaerisporangium. Next base: position 127,367 of record NZ_JARWAC010000010.1, read on the forward strand.
AGACCACCGACACCGCGCGCAACGCCTGGCGCAACGGCGGTGTCCTGTCCGAGGAGATCCTCTCCGGCCGCTGGGAGCCGGTGTTCGCGCCGGTCGAGGAACTCCTCCGGCTCGCTGGCACCGACGACGTCTCGGCCCGGCTCACCCTGCAGGTGCTGGCAGGCACGGCGTTGCTCGCTGACGGCATCCTCACCCGTGACCGCGGCAGCAAGATCGGCGAAGATGGGGTGTTCTACCGCGCCACGCCGCCGGTGCTGCTCGCTACATGGGCCGGCACCCAGCACGGCCGGCTCCAGGCCGTCCGGATCGTCCGCGGTTTCCACCACGACCGCGCCGGCGGCACGGGCACCGGCCGGTCCCTCAACGTCGACTACACCTATCCGCTGGTCGATGAGAAGGGCGATCGGGTTCCGTCCGGGGAGAGCTACCGGGTGCTCATCGAGGGAGATCTCTTCGACCAGGCCGACCCGGAGAAGTCAGCGGAGGGACGCGAGGAGGTCCACGCCGCGCAGAAGGGCCGCAAGCTCACCCGGGAGCAGCGGAACGAGCAGTGGCGCTTCGCGGTCCTCGACCACGTCGGCCGCGCGGCGACTGCCGTCCGGCAGTTGGAGGCCGAGCTCTCCGACTATCCGGGCAGGCTGTCCGAGCATCCCTTCGGAAGGCGCGCCGACTGGAAGCTGATGCGGGAGAAGATCAATGATCTCGGCGAGTCCTTGATCACGGTCGTGCCGCCTGCCGACCCCGAGCCGCCTCTGTTCGATGACTCGGAGGAGGAGTGAGCGCCGGGCCGCGTCCGCTGGCGTCGGGCCACCCCACCGCGGTCATGTGGCAGCGGCTGCTCGCCTCGACTCCGGTCGCTAGGGCGCTCACCGACGCGGAGGGAGCGCGCAGCCGGTCCCTGGCCTGGCCGCTGCCCGTCGTCCTCCCGCCAGACCTGCCGCACGGGCCGCTGGTCTACCTGACGCTGCAGCGGTCGGGCGAGTTCAGGTATGTCGGGCGGACGGTCCAGCCGCTGGCCCGGCGAATCGCTCGGCACCGGCTGGACCGGCCAGACGTCGCCTACCGATGGCGCTGGGTTCTGGTCGCGCAGGTCGATCCGACCGTGGCGGGTCCGGCCGAGGAGTGGATACGGGCTGTGCTCCAACCGCCAGACAACCGGATCCGCGCCGCAGGGTGGACGCGGGCGGCTTAATGACCCTCGGCCGCCGGGCCCCTCCGGGCCGGCGGCCGAAGGCCGCAGATGATGGGCTTCTCGCAGGGAAACCTGCGCTATTGACGCCCCAGGCCACACGCCAAGTTGGAAGAAGCAGCTGGCCAAGAGGAGTACCGGCGGGCATCGTTGACCGATGCCCGCCTTACTTCGTGCAGGGCGCCACGTGGCACAGCTGGAAGCGACCGGACGGCTGCCGTAGTCCCAACGGTAGGCCTCAAACCCGGGCCACCCCACGGGCTGGCGGCACCCCGTGGGAACGCGCGACGCGACACCACCCTCCTCTCAGTGCACTTAGCCCGGCGACCAGCGCGGAGAGCACCGCGGCGGCAGACGGTAGCGGGGCCGACCGTGAACTCACCTCCGCGGCGCCAGCGGCTGAGCGGCGTTCACCGCCTGGTGCTTGGCACCGGCCGCACCACGATCCCGGCGACCCCCGAGACATGGAGGAGGCGATGTCCGCGACGGTTACGACTTTGTCTTCAATCCTCGCTCTGCGATGTCCGCTGCTCGGAGAAGAAGTCCAGCCTCTTTCCCAGCAGGTGGTCGTCATCGGCGGGGAAGACCTGGCGCCCGTAGAGGGCGTGCGGCGCAGCAGCCCGGCGGCGTAGATAGCCTCCACCACCGCGCGCACGAGCTCGACGTCGCTGACCGCCGCGGGCAGCTCGGCGACGGCGCGGCTGGCCACCTCCAGTGTCCGCGTCCACGCGGCCAGGTCTCCGGGCGCCGGGGTGACGCGCGGCGGGCGGTGCTCGCCGCGGTGACGCAGCGGCCGGGTGGGCACCGCCTTCGATGGCGAGCGGTCGGCCACAGGTGCGGCACTCCCAGCGGTCGGCCTCACGCCAGGGCATGGCACGCAGACACCGGCGCATCACACCTCGGCGCCGGAGCCGGGGGCGGCAGGCCGAGAATCGCCGCCAGGCTCGCGGTCGGCACACGCAACGCCCGGCTGACCTGGATCGGGGGCAGCTGCCCGCGATGGATGGCGTTGTAGGTGGCGTCCGAGCTGACGCCGGACGGCCGTTCGTGCTGGCGGTGCCCACCAGCGCCGCCAGGCGCTGGTGCCATGCCATTGCCGCGTGAGGTGGCAGCGCATGTCCGTCCGCACCTAACCTGCATTCAGCCCCGTAGGACCTCGCTGACATGACCATCGACCGAGGAAATCAGCGCGTCAAAGGTGCTGCCGTCCAGCTCGACGGGCCGTCCCGCACCTTGGACGCTGAAGTTGACCTCGACGAGGTACTTGCCGTAGTGAGCGCGGAACGTCCACCGGGAGCACCCCATGCTCAGGCTGGTGGGTGACCGGAGGCATGTCCATGTTCGGCGGGATCAGTAAGGGAGAGCGGAACCGGATCAAGACACGCGTGCGCGCGGCGATGGCGGCTCAAGCGCAGGTAGAGGGACGCTACCTCGGGGGCAGGCCGCCTTACGGCTATCGCCTGGCGGACGCCGGCCCCCATCCCAATCCGAGCAAGGCCGCCGACGGCAAGCGGTTGCATCGGCTGGAGCCGGACCCGGTCACCGCTCCGGTGGTTCAACGCATCTTCAGGGAGTTCCTCAATGGCAAGGGCCTGCTTGCCATCGCTGAGGCACTCACCCGCGATGGCATCCTGTGCCCCTCCGCGTACGACCCCGCCCGAAACTCCCATCGCAGCGGCGTCGCGTGGTCAAAGTATGCAATTCGCGCGATTCTGCTCAACCCCCGCTACACGGGACGACAGGTATGGAGCCGACAGCACAAGGACGAGGTCTTGATCGACGTGAATGACGTTGGCCTGGGTCACATGACGAAGCTCCGCTGGAACAGGTCGGAGAACTGGATCTGGTCCGAGCGGCCGGCTCACGAGGCTGTGATCGATGCGGAGTGCTTCGCGACGGTGCAGGCGCTCCTCACGGCTCCCGGGACTCCTCAAGGTAAGAAGCCGCGGGCGACACCCCGTCCTTACGTCTTCCGTGGCCTGCTCTTCTGCGGTGAGTGCCAGCGGCGGATGCAGGGCAGTTGGAACAACGGCAAGCCCCACTATCGCTGCGTCTTCCCCAAGGAGTACGCCCAGGCCAGCGGCGTGCCGCATCCTCGCTCGGTGTATGTCAGAGAGGAGTTGATCGTCGAGCCGTTGGACGAGTGGCTTGCTACTGTCTTCGACCCCGGTCGGCTGCCGGAGACGATCCGTGCGATGGCTGCCGCTCAACTCGCCGACGATCACCGCTTGGCTGCGGTCGAGTCCGCCCGCCAAGCCGTCGCCGACTGTGAGCGCAAGCTCGCGGGCTACCGCGCGCTTGTGGATGCGGGAACCGACCCCGCCGTGGTCGTCGGCTGGATCACTGAAACGGAAGCCCGCCGGAAGGTCGAGCAGAGTCGCCTTAAGGAGATCTCTGCCTCCATGCCGAAGCGACTCTCTGAACAGGAGATTGCCAACATCGTGAGCGCCCTCGGCGACCTTCGTAGACTCCTTCGCAGCGTTGACCCGCACGACAAGATGCAGGTATATCGCCAGCTGGGCCTACGGATGACCTACGAACCAGGCCGGAAAACAGTGATCGCCCGGACCGAGGTCGGGCGATCATGTAGCAAAGTGTGTCCAAGGGGCGACACCCTCGATAAGTACATGCCGTTCAGCGCCTCCACCACGCTCGTTCTCCCCGGTTGGGAGGGCTGAGCAACCATGGAGCCGAACATGCGGGCGGTGCGTCGCATTCAGTGCACGACGGTCACAGGGGTTCTCCTCCTCGCGGGCATCGCGGCGGTCGTGTCGTTCCGCCACATGCACGAACTCTGTCTTCGCCATCGTGAGGATCAGCTCGCGGCGGTTCTCATCCCGCTCGCAGTCGACGGCGCGATTGTCGTCGCCTCGATGTCCATCCTTCTGGCCAACCGGTACGGTTGCCGCGGTGGGTTCCTGGCCTGGGCCATGTTGCTAGTCGGCAGCTTGGCCAGTCTCGGAGCCAACATCGCCGTCGCGGAACCGAGTGTGATCGGTCGCATCATCGCGGCCTGGCCGAGTGTGGCTTTGATCGGCAGTTATGAGCTCCTGATGTCCCAGCTTCGCCGAGCCTCCGGTCGGAAATCCGCTGTCGTGCAGGACGAGGTGCCAGGGGACTTGGACCTTATCAGCGGCAATGACCACGATTCCTCAGAGCAGGCGGGTCCTCATGAGTGCGGAACGGGAGATCTCCGTCGAACCGCTTGGCAATGGGCCCTGGCCAACCGCCTTCCTGACGGGGCGCTCCCATCTGGTCGAGCCATCGCTGAGCAGTTCGCGCGGAGCGCTCGGTGGGGCCGCTGGATCAAACGCAGAGGCATGGAAGGGAAGCTCGCAGAGCAAGACCACTCCGCTGCCGCCTGACAGATCGCCCGTGCCCAATCCACGCTCTGGCGAGTTCACGTCTAACGGGATACTCCCTCCCGTTCTTCAATGCGATAATCCCTCCTACGGTGGAGGGCTCTTCCCCGCGGAATGAGGAGCACCGCTGAGAAGGGTCATGTAGGCCATCTGGAGTAAGAGACGTGAATGGGGGGGCGCGTTTTTCACAAGTTGCCTGGTTACCGCTGAGCCGTAAGTGCGGTGTAGGCGGCGCGGGAGGTCTTCAGGGTGTGGGCGTCTGCGGGGTGTAGCCGCTGGTTAGCTTTGCGTGAGGGCTTCGTAGGCGGTGGAGCGGCCGATTGTGAGGATGCGGCGGCTTCGGTGACTGAGATGCCGCCGTCGATGAGGCCGAGCAGGGTGGCTCGTTCGGCGGGGCCGATGGCGCGGGGGCGGCCGGTCTTCTTGCCGGGCAGCATGGCGCCGGTGGCCTCACGGCGCTTGGCGGCGGTGATCCCCTCGGCCTAGCGTTCGGCCCGCAGTTCCAGCTCGTACTCGGCGGCCTCGGCCAGGACGGCGAACATGAACCGGCCCTTTTGGTGTCCAGGTCGAAGTTCTCGGTCCGGGACACGATCTTCACTCCTGGTCGCGCAGTTCGCTGACCACGGTCCCTAAGCCTATGAATCGGCGGGGGACTGGAGCGGCGGGCCATCCCGCTGCATGAAGCCACGCTGGCCGCCTGTGAGCGGGTGCTTGGCGGTGACCATCCCGACAGGCTGGCCTTCCGCAACGGCGTACGGGTAGCAGGGCGGCGAACTGGTCACACTCGCCAGCGTGGCCTCGTGCGACCTCGCACCAGTATGAGTCGACCCCGGTGGCAGCCGGGGCCGGACTCGAGTCGCGTGATACCGGATCCCATTCCCCGAGATCATCGCGAGCGGAGACCATGTTGGATCTCCTGGCACCCAGGATGGGCTCTCATGGCCACGGCCGCTAGATGGCCGGACGGGCCTGGACAGTCCGGGACACCTACAGCCAACACCGCATTGATGGCATCAGCATTGATCACCAACAACCAAGCATGGGCACCTCGACGCATCGGGGCACTCTGGCGGACTGTCCACAGCCGTTCAACACGAAACATATCCGGCGAAAAGTGATCAGTCGCTTTTCCTGCTTGGTACACCAGTTCATGATGAGAGGTGCGCTCGGTGAGGTCCAGAAGACTCGGTTGGCAGGCCGATCTTCATCACGGATACCCGCCGAACACGTGATGCCGGATCCCATAACACCGAGAGTGAGTCCCCAAATGATGAAGATCACGCTGTCCGTGGACGGCAAACTCCCACGAATAAGCGCCCTCCTTCAAGCGGGCACCGCGGCGGCCGCCGTGTACTACGCCGCTGCCAGCCACAACGTGGCCATGCCCGACTCGATCGAACTGGCCGTCATCGCGGCTTACGGACACCTCGCGACGTTCATCGCCGCGAGCCACAGCTAACGGCCGTCAGGATGCCCCCAGGCGAACCGGACCGGCGGTTGATCGCGGACGTCAACGGGCACGACATCAAGCCCGACCCCCTGCAGGCAAACACCCTTGAGGAACTTGCGGACCTACTGCGCGCTTTCTGGGAATGGGCGGGACGGCCGTCATACCGCGACGTCGCCAGGGCCTCCGGCAACACCTTCTCCAATGGAACGGCTGGCAAAGTGCTTGCTGGCCCATCTTGCCGAGCTCCCTTCAAACTGGAATATGTACAAGGCTGCATCCGCGGCTGCGGAGGGGATGAGGAGGAAGTGCGCCGCTGGACCACGGCCTGGCGCAAGGTCTCCAACGGTCGCCCATCGCTGACTCTCACCACCGGGGGCGGCGATGGCTACTGACACCACACCCTGCACCCCATTCGCCAACACGCCTGATCCGACGTCGGTGACCTCCGAGACGCAGTACATGGAGGCCATGCACGAACTGCGTATCTCCGTCGGCAACCCCTCGCTCCGCGATCTGACAGCGCAGGCCAACCGATGGAAGCGAGGATCGCTACCCAGATCGACACTCTCGGCGATGCTCACCCGCAGTACCGTGCCGCAACGATGGCCGATCATCGAGGCCTACCTGCGGGCCTGTGGCCTGGACAATGATCAAGCGATCAAACCCTGGAGGCGAGCATGGGAGCAGATCACCCACGGTAAGATTGCGCACTCGCCAGCCCTTGCTTCGCGCGAATTCTTGGCCCCCCGCCAGCTTCCGATCGGCGTCAGCAGCTTCATCGGCCGCAACCACGAATTAGACCAGCTCGACGCTCTAGCTGACGGCGGTTATCCAGTGATGGTGATCCAGGGCATGCCTGGCGTAGGGAAATCGGCCCTGGCGCTGCACTGGGCGCACCGCCGCACAAACGAATTCTCCGATGGTCAGATCTTCATCAACCTCGGCAGTCACTCCAGCCGAGGGGCAAGGCTGTCAGCGACTGAGGCCCTCGGCCAGGCCTTGCGAGCACTCAACGTGCCCGACGAACGGATCCCCGCTGGACAAGACGAGCGTGCCGCCCTCTTCCGGACCCACCTCGCCAACAGAAGAGTCCTGATCATGCTCGACGACGCCGTTGACCCCGACCAGATCCGGCCACTGTTGCCTGGCACGCCCACCTGCACAGTACTCGTCACCGCCCGCGCTGGGATGCACGACCTTGTTGTCCACCAGGATGCCCGGGCTCTCGCCCTCGACCCGCTCCCTCCAGCCGAAGCCCTCGACCTGCTACGTGCAGTCGTCGGCCCTGACGAAATCGCAGCCGAGCCCGAAGCGTCCAAGGAACTGGTGAAGTTGTGCGGGCGGCTGCCCCTGGCGCTGCGGATCGTCGCCGCTAGGCTCCACACAAGCCACCACCGGCAGACCATCGCCGATGCTGTCATCGCACTCCAAGAGGTCAAAGGAGAGGAGCTAGGCGAAGCGATCGAAACCATTTTCGACCGATCTTACGCAGGGCTCACTCCTGAATCGCGACTGGCGTTCCGGCTTCTCGGCCTGATCAAGGGTTCCACCTTTACATCCGAGGCGGCCACAGCCCTGCTGGCCGTCGAACTCCCAGTCGCACGCCGCCTCCTCACTCACCTCGCCGACGCCAGCTTGATCCAACCCACCGCACCAGATCGGTACTGCCTAAACGATCTAGTGCGCGTTTACGCCCACAAGCTCACCTTGGACGAGGACGATGACCGCGCGCGAACCGCTGCGCTCGTACGCCTGGCTACCTGGTATCTCAGCAAATGTCGGGAGATCAGCGATCTTCTCACGAGCGAGAGCAACCGCCCACGGCCGATCCTCGACTGGATCGTTAAGGAACGTCCCAACCTCATCGCGATCATCATCCATACCCACGAACTCGGTCAGTCCCGCCTCGCCTGGGACCTCGCCGACGCCGGCTACGATCTCTTTGACCTAGGCCGCTACGCCAGTAACTCTGGCGAAGTACGGCGTGAAGCCGAGCGATATCTGGCCTTGTGCCGTGCCATCGACCACCCACAAGCACACGCCAGAGCCCAAGAAATTCTCGCTGCCCTCTCACGCCCTCGGTGCGCAAGCCGGACAGAAGCGTCGTGATACCCGGCCGCCACTGGAAGGGGGTCTTGAGCGACAGGGTCGCTTGCCGAGCAGTCATGGGCCTCGCCAGAACAGGTCGGCCGCGCTCTGCCCAGGCGTTGTTGTCGCCGCACGGAACCCCGCAAGGAACCGTGGATCTGTCGGCGATCGCGTCAGCCGGCACGGCCGGGGGAGAGCGTCGCGGCATGCAGTCGAATACGCCAATTCGACTGCTGGCACCGCCCGATTCCTTTCCTGCCCTGCTGAACGGTCGAACCTGCCCGAACCACCGGAGGTGTCCAGGTAGTGCTGGGTCTCATTCAGCCACACCACGGTGCACGGGCCGATCCAATACAAGCCGGCCAGCACCGCCTCGGGCCGGCCGGGGGTGATCGGGTGCTGCAGCCGCCACGGCTCACCCAACCCCTGGACGGCCTCCCACAGCGCGCGGGTCTTGCCGGTGGAGGACCCACCGACCAGCACCACGATCCGGCTTGCCCCTGCCTGCGCTTCGGCGACGATGCTGGCTAGTGCCCGGTCGTGATCGCGGGGCAGGTAGGTGGGCAGCTTACTGAGGCCGGCTGCGCCGATGCTGACGTCGATTGCCGGATGCACCTCCAGCGCGATCGGATCCACCTCACTGATCGGTCGTCCCAGCCGTCTATCTGGGCTGCGGGGGCCGCTGGTTCGGCGCCGGGCAGCGGGCAGGCTGGGGGGCGGTGGCGTTCGACCTCACCATGCGCTCGCCGCCAGGCAGCCATCGTCCCCAGCACCACATCAGGGTCACGGCCGTTGTCGATTTCCGAAGTCGCCTGCATGAATGTCCACAGTTTCCTGCATGCGGCTGGGTTGCTGATCCGGCGGCCTCAGGTGCGAGTGCCCGACGCCCGCACGAAGGTCGCCGCCCTCACCGACCGCGAACGCGGCATGCTCGTCCTCCTCGCCGCCAGGCTCTTCAAATAGACAACATCACACAGGCGCTTGCATCATTCATCCGTTCGGTTCGCAGCCCGTAGGTTCGTCAGTCGCTCGCGGGCCCATGCCTCGTCTCTGAGGGGAATAGCAGCCCATGGGTGCAGCAGTGTGATGGCCTCCTCCACCCGGCCCTGCCTGGCCAGCAAGTCCGCCAGCCTGCCGGTGGTCGACTCTGAACCGATGTGGGCGAAGGGGCGTAGCAGTGTGATGGCCTCCTCCACCTGGCCCTGCCTGGTCAGCAGGTCCGCCAGCAACCTAGTAGCCGACCAGTCGCCAGCGGCGGCGCGAGAGCGGAGCTCGTCCACCCGACCCTGCTGAATAAGCAGAACCGCCAGCTGCTCTTGGGCCCACGCGCCGCGGTCGTCGGCGTGGGGGCGTAGCAGTGTGATCGCCTCTTCTACACGGCCCTGGTCGGCTAACAGGTCCGCCAGTCGGCCGGCGGCCAGCCAGTCGCCGTCCTCGGCGCGAGCACGCAGTTCATCCACCCGGCCCTGGTCGGCCAGCAGGTCCGCCAGCCGGCGGGCGGCCAGCCAGTCGCCGTCCTCGGCGCGAGCGCGCAGCTCATCCACCCGGCCCTGGTCGGCCAGCAGGTCCGCCAGCCGCTCGGTTGCCGTCTGGCGCTTGGCATCAGCGTGGGGGCGTAGCAGTGTGATGGCCTCTTCTACCCGGCCCTGCCCGGCCAGCAATTCCGCCAACTGCTCTGCGGCTTCCTGGCCTTGACGCTTGGCATCGGCGAGGGGGCGTAGCAGTGTGATGGCCTCTTCCACCCGGCCCTGCCCGGCCAGCAAATCCGCCAGTCGGCTGGCGGCCACCCTGTCACCGGCGTCGGCGCGAGGATGCAGCAACCTGATGACCTCATCTATCCGGCCCTGCTCAACAAGCAGATCCACCAGCCGCCCAGCGGCCTCCCGGTCGCCGGCCTGGGCGCGAGCGCGCAGCTCATCCACCCGGCCCTGGTCGGCCAGCAGGTTCGCCAGCCGGCGGGCGGCCACCCGGTCGCCGGCCTGGGCGCGATGGCGCAGCTCATCTATCCGGCCCTGCTCAACAAGCAGATCCACCAGCCGCCTAGCGGCCTCCCTGTCGCCCGCGTCGGCGCGATGGCGCAGCTCATCCACCCGGCCCTGCTCAACAAGCAGCTTGACCAGCTGCCCGTTTCCTAACCAGCTGTCGCGAGCATCGGCGTGGGGGCGCAGCAGCGCGATGGCCTCATCCACCCGGCCCTGCCGGACCAGCAAGTCCGCCAGTCGCTCGGCGGCCCACGCGTGGCCAGCGTCGGCATGAGAGCGCAGCAGCGTGAGGGCCTCACCTCCCCGCCCCTGCTTGGCCAGTACCCCGACCAGTCGCTCAGCGGCCTGCCAGTCGCCGCCGTCGGCGCGATCGCGGAGTTCGTCCACCCGACCCTGGTCAGCAAGCAGGTCGACCAACTGCTCGGCGGCTTCCTCGTCACCAGCTTCGGCGTGGGGGCGTAGCACTGTGATCGCCTCCTCCACTCGCCCTTGACTGACAAGCAACTCCGCCAGCCACTCGATGGCGGCTTCGTCGCCGTTGTCGGCGCGGGGGCGTAGCACTGTGATCGCCTCCTCCACTCGTTCCTGCCTGACAAGCAATTCGACCAGCCGCATGGTGGCCATCCAGCGGCGAACGTGCGGGTACAGCACGGTGATGGCCTCATCTACCCGCCCTTGTCCAACAAGTAGATCGACCAGATACTCGGCGGCCTTCCAGTCGTCGGCATCGGCGCGAGCGCGGAGATAATCGGCGCGTGTGGCGGCAGCGAGGTGGGTTTGCACGAGGAGGTGACGAAATTGCCAGCCAGTCCCAGCTTGGCGCAGCACACCACGCAGGTGCGCATCCTCGAGGAAGCGCCACAATCTCCAGGGCAACAAGCCGCGGGCCACAAGTGACAGATGGGTTAAGCGGTACCGAATCCAGGTCCGCCATCCAGCGGCTAAGCCGGCGTTGGCACCGGATACAAGCGCCGTGACGAGGACGGCCACCCTCGCATCCAGCGCGTCAGGTATGAAAGCGATGGCTAGGCCCCCAATCAGCGCACCCGCAGCGGCGTACTGTATGGCGGTCCTCGTGGCCTCACGATGGTTGGCGCGCAGTGTTGCGCGGGGTCCCACCCGGTATCGCGCCAACCGTCTGTCGAATGTCCAGCCGCCCAGCCCTCTTCTGCTGGTCTGTGGGAGGGCGGGCCAGACCAGTAGCGCGACCGCTGACAGTGCGGTGATCAGACCGAACAGCGGTGCAGACAGCGCCAGTCCCGCCAGTATGGGCCCGGTCGCGGTGAAGGCGATCCGCAGCAGCTGTAGTCGGCGTCGGGAAGTCGAACGGTAGGAGGGTGGGTAAGATTCGGGCCACAGTGGCCGCCACAGGTCCAGCGTGTTGACGGCCACCAGTAGCGCGGCGGCCGCCGTGGCAGGTAGGCCCATTGTGAGGCCCGCACCAGCGGCGGTGAGGATAAGCGTGACTACGCTCGCAGCTTTCGCGATGCGGGGACGTACCAGATCGGGGGACAGTTCCCACCACCACCAGTCCACCCGGCCCTTGTGGTTGAGCTGGAAGGCAAGGCAGGCAAGCCAGCGAGCCTGCCGAGGCGCGTAGCGGTGTGGCAGCCCTCCCTGCGTGACCGGCCGATCAGACTTATAGGCGTTGCTGATGAAGCCATCGATCAAGGCAGCCTCGACGGCGGAGGTGTCGGTGAGGGTGACCAATTCGCCGGGATTGGCGTCGGGATTGGTGTAGGCGTCCCGTGCGAGTGCGACCATCAATGGGGTGGACAGCACAGCTGCCAGGGTGTCCTCAGGGTGGGCGTGCAGGTGCTCGAAGAGCTGCTGCCAGCGGGCTTGGGCCCCTGCTGGCGACAGGAACTTGATAGCCTGCTCAGCGGTGACCGGCTGCAGTTCTACTACCGCAGCCCGGGCCAGCTCCGTTCCGGCGTCGACGATGGCCTGCTGGTATTCACGGCTGCGGCAGGTCACTACCAGGCCCCGGCCGGTCCCGATGTAGGCGTTAAGCTCGCTGAGCGCCTGTGGGCGTAGCTGCTCGGGCAGCTCATCCAGGCCGTCTAAAATCGGCAGCAAGTACCGCTCAGCGATCAGCGCCCCGGCCAGCGTGGGCTCATCATCGCCATGCTGGCTAAGACGCGGATAGTCCTCACCGAGGCGGCGGGCCAAGAACGTACGTAGGGGCTCGGCCGCGGGATTCCAGGAAGCGATCGGCACCAGCGTCGGCACTGGCGCCGAGACCCGCTGCTCTGCGGGCAGGCTCTGGCGATGCTCAAGCAGGCCTAGGGTGAGCAAGATCGCCAGTACGCTCTTTCCTGCGCCAGGCTCACCCAGCACCACCAGCCGTCGGTGCGGCAGGTCCAGGAATGCCTGCACGATCTCCTCTGCGTGACCGCGCAGCGGCAGCAGTTCCCAGCTGGCCTCGGCCGGGCCATCCAGCACTAGGGCTCGGTCGGCAGCCACCGGTCGTCGCGTTGAGCACCAGCGCACCTGCAGCGGCACCGGGTCCTGCAGGCGCCGAAGTGCCGCCTCGTCCCCCCACTGCTCGCCGACTCGTCTGGCCACCCAGTCCGCGACCCGCCTCAGTTCCCCGACCTGGCTGGCCTGGCTGCGCCGCTCGCGTAGCTCGATGAGGACCGCACCGACGATCAGCATCCCGGCTAGCACCCAAAGCATGGGCGGCCACCAGGATTGCTGAACCTCAAGGGTGCCGGTGACCAGGTTGACCACTGCGGCCAGGGCGGTCGTCACCAGCACCACCACGATTGAGGAGGGCCTGCGCACCTGCGCATTATCACCTTTAGCGAACTGATTGGCTAGCAATACCACCAGAAGGCATTGCGGCTGGGATATCTACGCCAACTCGGGGCTACCGGCCAGAGCAAGGAAATTCGACGTTTTGCGCAGAACATGACAGCGATTCCTGCGGACGGCGAATCGGGATCATCGTCAAGATGCTTCGCGATCTCCTCGCGGATCAGAATTCCAATTCGACGAGGGAGATCGCTTCGGCGCCCATCGTCTCGCGATAACCCCCGAGCCTCCCCATGTCAGCCCGGCTAAGGAACGAGCAAGGAATACCGTCCTCCCGAAGCCGGACGAGGACGGCTTGTTCGACCGCGTAGGCTGCGGCTCCCCTAGGCATTGGCAGGCGCTTGTACACCTGCCACCCCAGTCGCTGGAACCCTGCGAGTCTGGCAGTAGCAAGACCGGTGAGACCTACCTTGTGTGCGCCGAACTCGGGGTGCGCCAGCTGGACCTCATCCAGCCTGAACACCGCCCCGCCCGCTCCTTTGGACACCAGCGCCTGGCGGCCACCGTTCTCCAACGCCCGCCGCCGGCTGAGTGGCTGACTTGCACACCGTTCGCCGGCGGGGCACATGCCGGATTCGTCCCGGATGTCGGCGAAGGAGACCTGGGCGACGCCCTTGACGAACGTCACGGTGCCGATCAACCCGGTGAAGTCGGTGCGAGGACTGCGGATCTCGAAGTAGCGCATGGTCATGGTGGCGGGGGTCCCTGCCGGTAGGCCTTGATCGAGTCGGAGTCGATGAGCCATCCGCGCGCGTGCAAGGCGATGTGCCCGCACGCGGCCGGCGGTGGCCAGGCGCCGCAGGTGCCGGGGCGAGAACTCCGTTCCTGCGCCACCTGGGCGACGGTGGCCATCATCGTCGGCCATGGGAGCGGGGGGCGGCGGCCTGTTGAAGGTCGCGGACGAAACCGGATGACGCCCGGGGGATGGGTCCGCCGTCTTCCCGGGGCTCGCGGGTCAGGGCGCGCATCAGGACCCGCGCGTTCGCTTGAGCGCTGATCACGCGGCGGCGAGTGGGAGGTTCAGAGCGGTTGGTGACTAGGCGTAGCAGGCGGAAGGCGCGTTTGCTGAGGCGGTCGCTGCCGTACAAGGCGGTGGTGAGGACGCACGCCACGACCGTGGCAGGTGCCGCGGTCAGCATGATGCCGATCACCGGATGGATGGCCAGTCCTGCGGCGGGTGCGATTACGGCGGCCGCCAGTGCGGTGTAGCGCTTTAATTGCGATGGTGATGCGGTCATGGCACGATCTCACCGCTGTGGCCGCACGTGGGTCTGGATTCCCGGGTCACTCCGGGTCAACCCGGGGTCCCTGTGTGCACCTCCACGTTGCCGGTCCGTCGGGCGGTACACCGTGGCCCACTGCCAGGCGTCGCAACAGCGAGCGCGCCGTGACCGACCGCAGCGGAGAGGGCAGCAGGTGACCGTTCCGCCGTCCCGGCCCCCGTCGGGGCCCGAACCCGTAGCGGTGTTCTTGGGGTATCTGCAGCAAGCGCGGCTCGCAGCGGGCAATCCCAGACTGCAATGGCTCAGCGAGCGTGCTCAGATCCCGCAGAGCACCCTGGAGCAGATCGTCTACGCCAGGCGTCGTCGCCTGCCCGGCTGGAGCGACCAAGTGGTGCCCTTGCTGTCGGCCTTGCGACGTAAAGCCCAAGACGATGGCCGTGACCCGGACGCAATGCTTGGCAACATGGGCGCCTGGCGGCGGGCTCACGGCGAGGTGGAGGCCAACCAGACGCCGGTCTGCCCGCTGCCTACCATGGAGCCGACGCCGGGCCAAGGTGCGCCGCAGGGGCCGGGGTGGCTGGTGGCGATGGTGAACCCGTTGGATTTGGAGGTGCATCCGGCGATCGATGCCGGAGCTCGGGCCGCCGGTCTGGACGCGCTGCCGGCTTACGTCCGCCGCCAGCATGATGAACACCTTGACGCGGTGGTGAACGCGGTCCGCACCGAGCGGGAGAGCCGGATCGTGGTTCTGGTGGGCGGGTCCTCCACTGGTAAAACGCGGGCGTTGTGGGAGGCGGTTTCGGGGCTGGGGGACCCGTGGCGACTGTGGCACCCGATCAATCCCGGCCGACCGGAGGCTGCGCTGGCTGACCTGGGCGCGCTTAGGCCACACACGGTGGTATGGCTGAACGAGATCCAGCAATATCTGCTCACCGCCGGTCCCGAGGGTGAGCAGGTCGCCGCCGGTCTGCGTGAGCTCCTGCGTTCTCCCGAGCGTGGGCCGGTGCTGGTGGTGGGCACGCTATGGCCCCGGTACGCCGGCATTCTCACGGCTGTCCCTTCTCCAGGCGAACCTGATCCGCATGATCAAGCGCGGGAGTTACTCAAGAGGGCTACCGTGCGTCTACCTGACACCTTCACCGGTGACGACCTGCGCACCGCCACCACCGCAGCCGCCGCCGACCCCCGACTGGCGCAGGCCCTGGCCTGCGCCCCCTCCGGCGCACTGACCCAATACCTGGCGGGCGGGCCGGCGCTCATTCAGCGTTACGAACAGGCAGACCTTGCCGCCCGTGCAGTGCTGCATGCGGCCATAGACGCCCGGCGACTAGGCCACCGGCTAGAGTTACCGCGTCGATTGCTGGAGGATGCCGCCGCCGCATACCTTAGCGACCATCAGTGGGACCTGCTGGACGACGATTGGCCGGAGAAAGCGTTTTCCTACCTTACTGACCCATTGCCGTGCCGGGGGGCCTATCCTCCACTGATACGAATACGCCCTCGCCCTCAAGAGCAACCTCAGCATGGCTATCAGATCCATGAGCCGCGTTACCGGCTGGCTGACTACCTCGAAGATCACGGGGGGCGAACTCGCCGTTGGATCTGCCCTCCGGCCGGTTTCTGGGATGCCATTACACGGCACGCCAGCCCTCACGACTGCACTGCACTGGCTCACGCCGCCGAGCAGCGCGGCCGATACCGACATGCATTCCATCTCTGGGAACGCTCCGACGCCAGAGATGCCGGTGCACTGAAGAAACTGGTCCGACGGCGAGAGCGAGTTGGGGATCAGGAAGGTGCTGAACGGCTGGCGTGGGCGGTCGCGGGCATAGGTTACGCCGCTACGCTCGTCGATCTGGCCCGGCTTCGGGCGCAGTTTAACGACCAAAAGGGAGCCGAACAGCTATATCGCGCCATCGCCAACGCCGGAGACCGAGGCGAACTGGAAACCGAGGAGTTAAATTCCGGGGCTGCGGACACTGGGAACACACTGCAGGACTTAGCTCGACGAGGCGAGCAGGTCAGCGACCAAGGGTACGCCGAACAGCTGGCCCGTGCGGCCGCCGACGACGGAGATATCGACGCATTAGTAGATCTGGCCGAGATACGAGAACAGGCCGGAGATCGGGAAGGCGCCGAACAGGTAGCCCGTGCGGCCCTTGAGGCGGGAAATACTCGGGGGTTGCGTAACCTAGCCGAGATGCGAGAACAGGCCGGCGACCAGGAAGGGGCCGAACGGCTATACAGCATGGCCGTCCAAATCCGAAGCGGTGACATCCTGGGCGAACTGGCCGAGATGCGGGAAAGGGTCGGAGACCACAAAGGGGCCGAACGGTTCGCCCGAGCGGCCGTCGACTCTGGAAACACCTGGGCGCTGCGTGAGCTCGCTGCGATGCGAGAACAGGCTGGCGAACGAGATGATGCCGAACGACTGGCCCGCGTAGCAGCTGAGGCGGGAAACACTTGGGCACTTGCAGACCTGGCCGAAATGCGAGAACGGGCCGGAGACCAGGAAGGAGCCGAACGGCTAGCCCAAGTGGCCGCCACAGCCGGCGATAGCGACGTGCTGGCAGAACTGGCCGAGATACGCGAACAGAAGGGAGATCGGGAAGGGGTCGAACGGCTAGTCCAGGCTGGCGCCGACGACATTAACAGTGAGCTGCTGTTGGAACGGGCCCGACGGCGACAGCAGGCCAGAGGCCAGGAAAACGCCGAAGGGCCAGACCTTGTCGCCATAGAGGCCGAAGACAGCCACGCACTGGCAGATTTGGTTCGACGACGGCAACAGGTCGGAGACCAGGAGGGGGCCGAACAGCTCGCTCATGCGGCCGCTCACGCCGGGAACGTATGGGTGCTAAGGGATTTAGCCCTATCGTTGGAGCAACAAGGCGACCGGGATGGGGCCAAGAGGCTATATCATGCAGCCGCCGACGCCGGAAACACCGGCGCGCTAGCAGAGGTGGCCCGACTACGACAGCAGGCCGGAGACCTGGAAGATGCTGAACGACTGGCCCGCATGGCCGCCGACGCCGGACATACCTGGGCCCTATGGGAACTGGCCGAACTACAAGAAAAGCTCGAGCCAGGTGGCCAATGGGGCATATTATTGCGATTCGGCTTAGAGGGTGACGGTCGTATCGCAGATCCGTGGTGAGCTT
The DNA here is from genome assembly GCF_029846175.1 of Sphaerisporangium sp. TRM90804. GTDB lineage: Bacteria > Actinomycetota > Actinomycetes > Streptosporangiales > Streptosporangiaceae > Sphaerisporangium. The sequence continues at coordinate 144,636 of NZ_JARWAC010000010.1, forward strand.
GCAGACTCGTACAGCTTGCTAACCGGGGGCAGAGGGATCAGCGTCAAGTTCATGTCACCGCTGGTCGCCGATTAGAGATTCGGTTCACCGTTCGGCATAGCCCACCGCGTTCCATCCCGGGCGGGGGTCGGCTTCACCGGTGAGGGTCTGTGCGAGCTGATCGGCGGTGGTGAATGGGACCGTCGGGTAAGCGGTGAAGGCGGCCGGGGCGAGGTCTCGGGTGACGATCAGGGGTATCACGCGCCAAGCGCGTTCGGTGGAGACGCCGCAGGCGCAGGCGGCTGAGCCGGGGTGGGCGGCTATCACCTTGGACTTGGCCAGGAGTTTGGTGCGGTAAGTGTTGAACCGGTCGAGGTGCTGGGCCAGGTTATGCGGGGCGATGGCGCCGTGCGGGTTCTTGGCCTCGATCACCCACAGCCGCTGATGTTGATCGTCGGCGACCAGGAGGTCGATCTCGCCGGGCAGGCCAGGAATGCCAAGCCGGGCTGCCCGCCCGGCATCCAGGCGGGAGCGGTGTGGCAGTCCAACTTGCTCGGCGATGGTCTTGAGGTCGAGTTCGAGCTGGTCGTTTTGCTGCTGGCGGTGCCGCTCGAGGTGCTGTGTAGCCACGGCTGGCACGTCCGGGCGGGGCAGGCGCGCGCCGGAGAGGTAGGTGGCGTACAAGTGCTGCGCCGTATGAATGAGCCAGGGCAATACAAGGATCTGCCCGTCGTGGGCGATCAGAGGGTGACTGGTCAGGCGGACGCGGCGTTCCACTTCTGTGTAGGGGTGGACGCGGTCATCGGTGGCGTTTCCCATGTCCATGCGGAGGCGGCCGATGGCGGCGTATAGGTCAGGTTCGGGCAGATATGACCAAATAGCAGCCTTTTGGGCGAGCGCGGTCTCGGTGCTGATGGCGATGCCGTCTGAGTCGGTGGGCCAGTCGACGGCGGTGGCCAGGACGGCGGCCAGGGCGTCCAGACCGCAGCCCCACTGCTGGTGCAAAACCTGGTCGGCTTGGGCCAGGTGGCTGCCGTGTGGCGGGTTGAGGGGGGCAAATGGCACCGGGATGCGTCGATGGAGCCCAAAGAGGGTCTCAGGAGCGACCGGAGTCGGGACCATGGCGCGGGCTTGACTGATCCAGCGCTGCTCCCGGGCTTGGTGGTAGGCCTCGTGGTCGAAGCCCCGGTGGTCCGCACCACCAGGCCTGTCCGAGTCAGGAACGTCGAGGTCGGGGGTGCCGGTGAGGGTGAACAAGCCAGTGTCGTGAACTTCGAGGCGTAGGTCGTGCAGACGCCGGCTGCCGGTGACTGCGGTCAGCCCGGTACGCAGTAGGAGTTCGGCGAAGGCGAGGAGTTCGGCGATAGCTAGGACGTCGACAGGCTTCTCGCCTGCAGGTGGGATGGCGATGGCCTGCTGCAGGAGCAGTTGCAGGGCGGTGGTAGCTGCCCCTCCATGGGCTTCACGTCGTCGGGCCTCTTCGTCCCACACATCACTGCCTACCGCAGTGAAATTCACGGCCGCTTCTTGGTGCCCGCGGGCCCGTGCGCACAGCGCGGCGTTGAGCTCGCGCGCCAGCACTGTGGTCAAGTCAGGCCGGTATGTGCTGATCTGCTCGCCGAGCTCCTGCTCTAAAGCGGCTAGCAATCGATCGGCGGGCCCATCCGGGCGTATAGCGTCCGAACCGGTGAAGGCGCCGTGCGGGACCTGGGCGCGGCGGATGGCGGCGGTGGCGATGCGTAGCGCCCGTGCTTGGACGTGGCGGGAGCGAGGAATGGCATACGGCGGTGCGGGATTTGGCTGGTAGCCTTCGGCTGCGCGCGAGGTCAAAACCGGTGCAGCCAGATCCCACGCCGCGGTGAACGCCTCAACGGTGGTCGCAGGACCGGCGTCACGGGCGAGGCGAATATGGTCGGCGCAGTTGTGCAACAGCCGGCCAAGGATTTGGTGCCCGTCGTCGGTGAAGCGGGCTATGAACGCCGGGTCCAGCTCGATGCTGATCCGGGCGTGGTCGGCGTCCATACCGACGCTCAGCGCCAGCATCTCATCGGATGCGTAGCGCTCGGAGTCCGGTGGGGGCTGGCGCGTTTCGAGGGCCTCGGTCAGGTGCAGGAGCCAGGCTGTGTCGTCGAGAACGATAAAGTGCGCGGCGAGTGCTGGGTGCCCGGCCAGGGTGGCACGGATACCGTCGGCGAGAGCGGCGAGCGCCGCGGTGTCAAGCAGCGCGTGCTCGTCGGACAAGGTGGTGGCGAGTATCGCGACCGGAGGACTGGTGCTTACACACGCGATCAGTGGTCCGGCGTCGCCGGGGCGAAACAGGTCGGCCCAGTGCCCCTCGCCGTTCTCGGCAGCAATTAGCCGGGCGGTGCGCCAGCTCAGAGCCGGTGGGAGGCCGGCGGTGGTGAGCACGTCGTCAATGCGGGCCCAGGCGGCGGCCCGGTCCCAGGACAGGTCCCGGCCGTACGGAGAAACCAAGGCGACGCCCTCTACTGGTGGGCCGGGTGGCAGTAGGGTCCACTCCCGGTGCCAGGCCACCCAGGCGTCCAGGACGTCGTAGTAGGCGATCGCCTCCGCTCCGGGGTGCTCCGTCATCTCCAAAACCCACCAGGCCAGCGTGGCCAGGTCACCGCTGGCGTCGGCGAAGATCTCGGCGAACTCCTCAACATGCAGGTACAGGGTGTCGGTAATCACCTCGCGTCCCAGCACACGCGGACCGCCGTAGACCACCAGCCGTCCGGCGCCAGGCACCGCAGTCTCGGCCAGGTTGGTGCGAGCCCTCTCGACGAGACCGGGCAAGCCGTCGCCAGCCAGTGCGGTGACGACGGCGAGTTCCAGGCGGTGTGAGGTCAATCGGATCCGGCACACCGACTCGGGCCGAACCGGTGCCTCTCTTAAGTTGAGTAGCTGCGCAACGCGCTCAACGGTCTGCTGGTGAAGGCGCATCTCGGTGCCCGGATCCGGGACGACCGCCAAGAGATTGCCAGCAGCGGCCGCGAGGCTGTTCAGCGCCACCGAGGCGGGTACCGGCACATGTCGGCCGTGCGCGGACACGACTAGGACGGGCCCGAGCAGCGGCGTACCGGGCGTGTAGCGCAGCGGCAGGGTACGGATGTCGGCCGTCAGGTACGCCAGGGCTTTGGCGGCGCGTTTCCGGTGCAGACCCGTTGGTGCTAGGTGTTCCACACCGAGCGCGCCCGCCGCAGCGACCTCCGCGTCGGTCACGGCGCACGTGAACAAATCCTCCAACTGCTGCGCGCCGGGCGCAGGCCAGGTGGGCGCGAGGGAGGTGACGGTGTGGTGGGTGTGGCGCAGCACGAGCTTCAGGATGTCGGTCAGGGCAAAGTCGGCCCGTTCGTCGTCAACGATGCGCGCCGTAGCCTGCAGAGCGCGCAGGAAGATGAGCGGATGGTCGAGCTCGCCGGGATGCAGCAGCCACCGTTGGCCGCCGAGATCCACGTGGACTTGGGCGCGCGCATCGTTCGGCTCCCGCTCGGTTGTCACCTCACGGCCGGGCGCTGCGCGCAGCGCGGCCGTCAACAGCGTGGGCAGGTCGCGGGCCGCGGCGGTCCGCCCGCGTCGGTGCGGCCGACGCAGGACTCGCGTCCATGCCAACAGCAGATGGTCGTGGAAACGCGCGCAGCCGGGTGAGTCGAGGGCGGCGCGCAACAGCGTCAACAGCGAGTCGCTGGAGAACCGGGCCAGCGCCCGATCCAGGATCGTCAGCCGCTCGGCCGAGGCGGGCTGCACGGGTGGGGCGCTCATCGGGGTCGATTCTCCTCTGGAGAGCTCGGAACATGACCAAGCTGAAGTGGAGCTTCGACGACCAGCCAGGTTTGGCCCGGGAACGGTCATCCATGGGCAAGCACAGCAACAATCTGTGGGCCGTGTCGTCCAGATCGCTTTGGTTGCGCATACCCAGGGAGTCTCCATTCGGACCATACGGTGTGGTTGGCGGCCCCAATGCGTCCGGGATGGTTGATTCCGTCACATCAATTACTGGTCATGGTGTATCTTTCTCACTGTGAACGAACAGCAGGATGTTATCGCGGAGCTCGGTGACGCTGGAGCCCTGGCTGGCGTGTGCTGGGCGTACCTGTCGGCTACCACGCGATCCTTGGAGACCTACTCCGAGGCCGACGGCCACGATGCGGCCTGGCTGGGTAACACCAGGTTCACGCTGTTCCGCGATCGCCTGGACCGTGTCTTCGCCTGCGAGCGCTACGCCGTACGCTCCGGAAACGACGACGCCGACCTTGACGTGTTGTACGACCAGCTCTCCGAGCGGGACATCGACACCATGCCACGGCTGGACGCCGATCTGGTACGCCGCTCCAACCTCAACGGCAGCCCCGGCTGGGCATACGGCGCGACCCGGTTCCTCCTCGCATCCGGCGTCTTCGGCAAACTCGACAAGCTGCCCTGGCCACAAAAAAGCCCGACGAAGCAGCGGGTGGCCCGCCAGCGCAACCCCGAGCCGCCGCAGCCCTCGCTGTTCGACGACTTCGCGCTGGACGAAATCGGAGGACTGGAAGCCGTATTAGCTGCAACACACGACCTCGATCTCACGACCTACGTCGTCGCCCACACTCTCGACCCGCTCAGCCGACAGGTCGAGCTGGTCCTAGGCCGTGCCCGTCTGAACTCCGGCGGCGGACAGGCATGGCACTGGCGCCAGAACCTCCTAAGCACCCCGCCCGCTGACGGCGGACGTCGCACCGACGACGCCCCGATACCCACCAATCCGAACACGGTGCCGGACGCCCCGGTCCGCTTGCGTCGTCCGGCAGAAGAACGACGAAATGACCGTGCCGGTGATGGACAGTGAGCCCTCGCACGCCACCAGCCGACCGGACGGTGGAAGCCGCTGCCTTCTTCGATGGGGCTCGCCTCACGCTGGCCCGGCATCTGGCCGGGCTGCGTAAAAGCGACCTGGCGAGCCTCGTCGGCAAGAGCCCGACTGCCGTGGCGGCGTGGGAATCCGGAGCCAAGCGGCCCACTGCGGCCACCGTGGCGCAGCTGGCGCTCAGCCTGTCTGTCGATCCAGGGTTCTTCGCAATTCGCCCTGATGACATTGCCGCGCTCAGTAGCACGCCGCACTTCCGCTCACTGCGCTCCACCAGTCAGCTGGCCCGCGACCAGGCGTTCGCTTACGGACAACTCGCCGTGGACATCGCAGCCAGCCTGGAACGACACGTCGAGTTCCCCGAACCCGACGTACCGAGCTGCCCGGTGTCCACGGAGGACCGGAATGGCGACGGCCCAGAGCGGGCCGCACAGCTTGTCCGAAAGCAATGGGGGATCGAGGCTGGACCTGCTGGCCACCTAGTCCGGTTGCTGGAAAACCACGGAATCCTGGTGGTGTTCAGCCCACCACAGGCGGCCTCGGTCGACGCCTACTCGTTCGATAGCCGCCTACGGCCAGCCGTGATCCTTAACTCGATCAAGCGCGACTACTACCGCCAGCGCTTCGACGTCGCGCACGAGTTGGGCCACCTCGTAATGCACAGCGATGCCGAGCCAGGCGGCAGGATCGTTGAGGACCAGGCACACCGCTTCGCCGCCGAACTGCTGATGCCTGTAGACCAAATCCACGACTTGCTACCAGCCACCATGGGCGGCAACGTGTGGCGGACCCTCGCCCGCTTGAAAGAGCAGTGGGGCGTCAGCATCCAGGCTCTGCTGTATCGCGCCCGATTGCTCGGGCGACTCAGTGACGTCTCATACCGCAACGCCATGATGACCATCTCGGCCCGAGGCTGGCGCCGAGACGAGCCTGGTCTTGTCAGCGCTATCGAACAGCCGTCGCTGCTAGCTAGGGCCGTGGAACTGCTGACGCAAGAAGGCGTTGAGGAGACACAGTTGATCCAGCAGTGCCGTGTGCCACCGGACCTGTTCCGCACCGTAACGGCCCGTACGCCGGACAGCGACTCATCTGCGTCAGCAGCGCCATTGCCCAGCACTCAGCAGGCGGGTGGTCGGGTGGTGTCGCTGCTGGAACGCAGGCAAAAGCCTCAATTTCTCGAGCCCGCGCGCGAATGATTGCGGCCCCAGACGGCGACCTCAGTGAAGTCGGCGATCCAGGCTTCTATGTCGCCTACAACGCCGCCGTCTCGCCTCGGCCCCAGCGGGACACCTGGCGGATCGGCTCGGAGCATGCGGCCGGTCGGCGTCCGGGCCTGCGGGGCGTCGCCTTCGCGTTAGCCGCGCTGCTCGCGGTGAACAACCCCGCCATCACCCTGCTGGCGGTTCCCTTCGTGCTGGCCGGCATTGGCTCGGTTTGGCCGCCGAGGGCCAGCGACGGCTCACCTCCACGTGGGGGTAAGCCGAACGCGGCGGAGTACTTCCACAGCGCCTGGCAGTGCTCCCCACGCCCGTGGGGGTGAGCCGATGTGGCCGGGGTTGTAGCAGCCGGGGTTGTCGTGCTCCCCACGCGTGCGGGGATGGTCCCGGCATGGACCGCACGTCGGTCTCGACCGCCTTGTGCTCCCCGCGCCCGGGCGCGGGGAGGACCCCGCCACGCGCCGGGGCGGTGGAGACGACGACGGCTCACCCCCACGTGGGGGTGAGCCGATCTCGGGGTTGCTGCCGTTCGTCGTGCAGGAGTCCTCCCCACGCCCGTGAGGGTGAGCCCCAGCGCGACGCGCTCGGCGCGCTGCCCAACCAGTCCTCCCCACGCCCGTGGGGGTGAGCCGCCGCCGCGGTCACGATGACGACCGGCACTTCGGTCCTCCCCACGCCCGTGGGGGTGAGCCGACGGAGGCGATGATGCCGCCGACGTCGGTGGCGTCCTCCCCACGCCCGTGGGGGTGAGCCGGCGTCCCGGTGCTGGTGGTCGATCGGGGCGGGGTCCTCCCCACGCCCGTGGGGGTGAGCCGCGCGCCGTGTGTCACGCCGTGCTGCGCCGGCCGTCCTCCCCACGCCCGTGAGGGTGAGCCGACGGCATCGCGTACAACGTGATGCTGCGCTACGTCCTCCCCACGCCCGTGGGGGTGAGCCGGCCGCGTCGGTCACTGACTCGGTCGACCTGGACGTCCTCCCCGCGCCCGTGGGGGTGAGCCTTCCCGTCCGAGGAGGTGATCCGGCACTGTTGAAAAGCCCATTGGGGCGCGGGTTAGACGGGACAGTAGCTGTAGCGCTTAAGTGGCAAGGGGCTCGCGGGACATCTCCCCGGGTGGGGGCTACATAGCCCCGTCTCTGAAAACCCCGACTGAAGGACGCCGTCGGCGGATAAGTAGAGACAGGGATGGAAGCGTTTCTTCAGAAGCGTTCTGCGGTAATGGCTGTCACAGATTCCGTGCTGACGTATACCTTTGCACTTCCCGCCTTGTCGGAACGGCTAACGCTTTATTGTCTTGTGGGTGTCGTGACCTTAAATTCGTCCCACGAAGACAGTCGTGCAATATCTCGTATTCGATTGATTCGATCTCTGATATGCGATTCAATTGAATTGACCAAGACAGGGGCGGTGCTCGATCGGGCATCGTGCGAGATCGGAGAGACATCGTGGCGAATGGGATTCTCGGGAAGTACGTTCCCGCGAACGTGCCGGGGGAGAGTCTTACGCGGGAGGACATGGGGCGGGTTACTCCGGAAGACTGGGAGGACATTCGTAAGCTGGCGCGCGGTTACTGCCGTACCGTCGATGCGACGCGGTCGCGTAAGCGGATGGACGGGAGTGCGACCGTCGTCAAAGAAGGGCACGCGCCGTACGGGACCGATGACGTGTCGGACGACGTCAATCAGGACGCGGTCCTGATGTTCGCTCAACGGCTCCGCGACATCACGGCGAAGTGTCGGCCGGGTCCGGAGAGCGGGACGACGCGCGAGACTCAGGCGTGGGTATACGTGCGCAGGGACGGGGGAGAGATGGTCATCACCCGTGCCACCCTTCAGCGCTGGGCGGTGCGCGATGCGGCTGCGCGCAATGGGTACCGGGTCGACGTGCCCCCGGCCGAGATCGACGCGACTCCAGGCGCCCAGGTCATGCGTGGGTTGCCGCATGCCGAGAGCATCACGCGGGTGGCCGTGGGGTTCTACGTCGCGCAGCACAGCACCGAGATCTTCCGTTCGGCATGGGGGGACGGCCGAGAGTTCCCCGTGCTTCGTGAAGCCCTGACCAGGGCTGTGGAGGCTGATGACCTGGGGCGGGCGGGCATCTTGTCGGCGGTCGCCCAGTCGCTGCACGGGGGCGCGTACGGCTCTCGGCGGAACGTCATCCGTGCACGTGATGCGGCGAAGGCGGAATGGCAGGAGCTGTCCGCGCGTCTGGACGACACTCGTGACGCGATGGTCTACCGGGGGGGCCGAAAACGCGAGCGAGTGACTCAATTCTCCACGAAAGGCCCCGGGATCCCCGGGGCCTTTCGTGTTGCATGGAGCGGACAAAAATCATGCGACTCTGGACGGTTGGCGCCCTGCTGCTCCCGTATTTATGTGAGAGCGAGAAACGTCGCTACGCGCGCCGCGCGCAATCGTGCCCACCGTGAGGCGCGGAAGCCACGCGATAGCTCTTCGGGTGCCTGACGCCTCACGGATCGGCGTCGGTGCTCCAAGAAGAAATCATGTACCTAGCGGACGGTCGAAGCAATCCGGCCACCGTATTTATGTGAGACCAGCGACCGCCTGTCTCGTTGAACGAGTCATAGAGAAGCATGCGCCAGCGCTGCGTTACTCGGCCGCCGCTGAAGTGCGCGCTTCGAACGCCGCTTGGGTATTCGAGAGGAGGACGATTGGATGCTGTTGCCGGTCTCGTGCTGCCCACGGGTTGGAGAATCTCTTCCCGCCTAATGGCGGCCTGGCCGATCGACGATGATCAAATGCTGGAGCTCTGGCCGGCCGGGCGAACCGCTGATCAACGGCTCCGGTGGAACTACCGGTTGTCCCGCAAAGGGCGGACCATCTTCGGTGGATCCGACATCCGTTCAGGGGTGGGCGCACGCCTGACCACCGAGGAACTGATCTCCGCCGCACGCACCGTGCTGAGCTACTTGACGCTCCGTCCGGGGGGTACGGACCCGTGCTACTTCGACGGCTACACCAGGGCACAGCTGAACTGGCGTGACAGCTACGCCGAAGAACTGGCGGTCTATGCCCTCGAAGGACTGTGCGGTTACTGCGGCAGCGACGGCCACATGTCGCCCGGCTGCCCGAACCGCTGACCCCAGCAGGTCTCCGCTGCGGACGCATGCCCGCATGCGGTCACCCATACGCGCGGGCCGCCCAGGCCGAGAATCGGCGACACCGCGACTGACCAAGCCCCCGGCGATGCCAGGGGCTTTCTCATTTCCAAAGGAGATCACCATGGACACTCCCCCTCGCCGCGACGGCTCGAACCGCAAGGTCATACGGCTCACGGGACCGGCCGATCTCATCGCGCTGGTGCCCTACCTGCTGGGCTTCCACCCATCTCGTAGCGTCGTCGTGGTGGCGTTCGACGACCGGGGCGCCCTGCTGGGCACCATGCGAATGAACCTGCCCGACGCTCCACACGACGCGCCGGAGTTCGCGCATCAACTGAGGAGCGTTCTCACCCGGAACAGGGCCGGACACGTCGCCATGGTCGGGTACGGCCCCGGACACGAGGTCACTCCCCTTGTCGACGCGTCTCGACGGGCCATCGACTCCGCCGGGCTGAAGATCATGGATGTCCTGCGCGTCGACGGAGGACGCTACTGGTCGTACCACTGCACGTCGCTGGAGTGCTGCCCGCCAGAGGGCGTCCCCTACGACAGCATGATCAGCCAGGCCGCCGCCAGTGCGGTCATGGCCGGATACGCGGCCTATCCCGATCGGGCGGCACTGGAGGCGACCCTTCGACCGGTCGACGGTCCAGAGCGCGACGTCGTGAAAGTCGCGACGCGGAAGGCGCGCGCTCGCGCCGAGAGGCTGTTGGCCGGTGTCGACGGCCGTTACTGGTACGCCGAGGGCACGGCGCAGCTCACCGCAGCCTTCGACGTGACCAGCGAGGGGGGTGACCTCACGCCGGAGCACGTGGCCTGGCTGGGGATCCTGCTCACCGTGATCCCGGTACGGGACATGGCCACGGCTCGGGTCGGCGATTATCCGGAGGAGGTCAACGCCCGGCTCTGGACCCAACTGACCCGGCGGGTGGAACCGGGATATGTCCCGGCTCCGGCCACCATCCTCGCCTTCACCGCCTTCGGTGCCGGGAACGGACCGCTGTCGCGTATCGCCGTAGATCGCGCCCTGTCCATCGACCCTGAATACCGACTGGCGCTCCTGGTCCGCCAGGCGCTCGACTGTGGTCTGGCGCCGACGATCCTCCGTGAGTGGGACTTGGCGGCCATGCTGGCGGCCACCGCTGCACAGGTGGAGCGGACTCCCGCCGCGATCCGTCCCGTGTTGCCGAAGGACCGGTGATCACCGTGAGGTACGCGGCAGTGTCGTCCGTCGTCCTGGCCGGTACGGCCGGACATCTCCTCCGCGTGGAGGCCGAAGTTGGCCCGGGGCCGTCGGGGCTGCACCTGCTGGGGATGCCTGAGGCGTCGGAGGCTCCCCTTCGTGATCGCGTCCGTGCCGCGATTCTGAACAGCCGCCTGCCATGGCCGGAGGAAAGGGTCGTGGTGAAGCTGTTCCCGGCCCACATCCCCAAGCCGGGCGCCGGGCGTGATCTGGCCGTCGCCCTGGTCATCCTCGCGGCAGGCGGGGTCGTCCCGCCGGAGGATCTCGCCTCCGCCGTAGTGCTGGGTGAACTCGGTTTGGACGGGGCCATTCGCCCGGTCAGCGACGTCATGACGTTGACTCTGGCGGCAGCCCGGGCCGGGATGAGAACCCTCATCGTCCCGGCGGAGAACGCGGAGGAGGCCCAACGTGTTTCGGGGGTCGTAGTGATCCCCGCCTCACGTTTGGACGAACTCGTAGAACGGCTGAACGGTGGCTGTCTCGGCAAGCGGCCTCCGGCGGGAGGGCACTCCACAGCGACTCCCCCGCCTCTCGATCTGGCGGATGTCACCGGTAATCACGCCGCTCGCCACGCCCTGGAGGTGTGCGCGGCGGGAGGGCACCACCTGTTCCTGCTGAAGAGCCCGCAGGGAGCGGCCGCGATGCTCGTCGAAGGGTTGCCCGGGATCCTGCCGCCGCTGGACGCCGAGGCGGCACGAGAGGTGGCGGAGATCCGCTCTCTCGCAGGCACCCCCTCGGGCGGATCGGGTCGCCCGCCACTGTCGGCCCCGCACCACACGATCACGCCTGCCGCGATGTTCGGGGGCGGGTCCGACACGACGCGTCCCGGGGCGGTTTCCCTGGCTCACCAGGGCGTTCTGTTCTTGGACGATGCCCCCGAGTTCCCCGGCAGGATCCTGCACGGGCTACGCCTTCCACTGGGCAAGGGCATGGTGATGCTCGCGGGCTCCGACCACGTCGTCCGGATGCCGGCTCGGTTCATGCTCGCCATGGCGGCGCACCCCTGTCCGTGCCGGCCAGAGCAGTGCATGTGCTCGGAGCGGGTCAAGCGCGCATACCTGAGCCGTTTGGCAGTGCTGCTCGATCTCGTCGAGGTTCGGGCCCATGTCCATGGCGCGACGCCACAAGAGGGACCGGGGGAGTCCACGGCGACCGTGGCCGCACGCGTCCAGGCGGCTCGCGAACGAGCGGCGGCCCGCCTCGCCGGGACTCCCTGGCGCACCAACGCAGAGGTGCCCGCGTTCGAACTGCACGTCCGTTTCAAGGCGGAGCGTGGAGCGCTGGCCCCGCTCTGGGCCGCTCTGGATTCGGGGCTTCTGATCCCCACCGTCTTCGCCCGGCTCCTGCGCGTGGCATGGACGCTCGCCGACCTGCGCGGTGCCGACCGCCCCGCACGCCAGGACGCGGAGGGCGCTTTGGCCCTGTGGGCGCCGACTCCGCACCGAACGCCATGAGAACCAGTACCGAACCGATCCGTCAAGGCGCCGGGTGACCCCGGCGCCTTTCGCATCTGAGGAGGAGCGATGTCGAAGGAAACCCTCGAATGGTTGAACAGGAACACCCTGATCGGCTTCACCGAGAAGCGCGGTACCGCCTGGCACCACCGGAGGAGCATGCAGGGAGAGGAGCCGAATCACTACGCAGGCCCCGTGCCGGTCAAAGACGTCGAGCGGCGCCTGTTCGGGTGGGACGCCCTGTCACGGCCCATGTACGTCGAGAACCCGGTACCGGCGGGCGGACCGAGATACCCGGAAGGCAAGCCATCGTGCGCAGCGACACGGCGCACGTCATGGGCATCTTCACCGACTCCTACCAGAGACACGACTACTCCGAATGGCTGATCGGCACCATCGGTCGGCTGCTGGACGCGGATCTGTCCATCGGCTCTGCAGGTCTTCTCCGTGGCGGTGCGGTGGCTTGGGTCTCCGTCGAAGTGCCCGAGAACATCCGGACGCCTGAGGGCGTGGAGTTCCGGCCCCACCTGTTCGGAGCCACCTCCTTCGACGGATCGCTGGCGACGATCTTCAAAAGGGCGGTGACCAACATCGTGTGCGACAACACGATGGCAGTGGGCATGGCCGAGGCGGGCCAGCAAATCAAGATCAAGCACTCGCGTCACTCGCGGCTGCGGCTGGCCGAGGCCCGCGAGGCGCTCAACATCGTGTACCAGGTGGCCGACGACTTCGCGACACAGGTCAGACGGCTGTGTGACGTCACCGTCTCCGAGCGGCAGTGGCAGGCGTTCCTAGACGCCCACGTCCCGATGCCGGACGAAGTGGGAAGGTCGCGCACCCTCGCCGAGGGCAAGCGCGATGGACTCACCCGTCTGTGGCGGCACGACACTCGGGTCGCCCCCTGGGCCGGGACCGCCTATGGCGTCGTCCAGTGCGTCAACACCTACACCCACCACGAGCAGGCCGTACGTGGGGCGGTGCGCGCCGAGCGCAACATGCTCCGCGCGGTCACGGGGGACGTCGACGAACTCGACCAGTCGACGCTCCGCACCCTCGCCGGAATCCTCGACCGGCCGATGCTGTCGCCGGTGGCGTGAGTCCCGACAATGACTCATCTGGTGAGTCGGTGGTAGCAAACGAGAGCTGTGGCGATGGCGACGAAGGATGCGAAGTGGTCGGGCCGCCGTTCGTAATGGCGGTGTAGCGTCGGCAGCCGGCCAGCCAGGAGACGTGTTCTCTCGACCACCCAGCGGTGGCGTCTCAGCCGCTGACTGGACTCGATGCCTCAACGGGCGATGCGCAGGATGATTCCGCGGCTGCGCAAGAAGGTTCGCAGGTTCGGGTGGTCGTAGCCCTTGTCGCCGTGCACCTTCGCCGGCTGGCGGCGTCGCGATCTTCGCAGGGAGTGGATCGGCGGGCACCCCGGACCAGCGGCTCTACCGCCAGGCTGTAGTGGACGTTGGCTGCGCTGATCGCGACAGATATCGGCAGACCGGTCCGTTCGGTAATGAGCTAGTCCTCCGATCCCTTCTTGCTGCGATCGTCAAAATTCGAGCCTGCCGGCTTCCCCTTCGGCCGCACGCTGACGGAGTTGATCACGCACCGCGACCAGTCAATCACCCTCAGGCACCGAGCTCGTCCCGCACAAGCCGGTACAGCTTGCCCCCACTCGGAGGGTGCTGCCTTCTGAGCGGACTCTTGCGGCCGAGTTGGCCGCTCGCCCCACGACAGTTCGGCTCATCCTCATGAAGCTGGCCACGGAAGGGGGCGTACGGAGCAAACATGGCCGCGGGCACTTCGCCACGACTGTGAGCGCTAACGACTGGTGACAAGTCTCCAGTCGGCACCAACGTCGAGACAACGCATAAAGCTACGACTATGCTGCCTTATATGTTCAGTGCACGTAAGAATCGGCAAACGCAGTCATCTGCCGCAACGCCATTGAATCTATTGGTTAGCCAAACGCGACGACGTGCAAGGCCGCTGATAATCGCAGGCACTGCCGCTGAGGTGATTGCAGCATCAAGTGCGTTAGCGTCGAAATTCCCGTTATGGCTTTCGAGTGCGTTGATAGTCGGCATTCCACTTGGAACCGCTGTCGGCTATGAACGGAACAAGGCAAGGCTACTCGAAAGGCAACTGGATCAAGTATATCACTTCGATCGCAAATACACTCGATGGCTCACGCGTTGGACCATGCGTGAAGCAGAAGTCGAGGGGTATTGGTCTGGTACGCATCGAGGGGAGCGAGAGTTTGTCGCACTTGCCCCTATACGCTCATGGACATGGAACATCAATCGCCGTTCCGATGGAGACTTGCCATTTTCGGAGTATCCTCCGACCCTCTCAAATCAGCGAGCTACGCGTTCGGGTGACGGCCTCTGTGCCTTCAATCAGCCGCATAAGCTCAGCTCGAACCTAACCTTCGCAGTGGAATTTGAACCTATGCTTCGCCCTGGAGAGAAGGCCGAAATATCCTTCGATCTTGATGTTCCTCGATTTATACCCGCGACGCTGACCACGCTAAGAATGCGTCCGCCAGCCAAGATAGCCACACCCGGCGAGACGGAGGGTTGCACCACAGACATTGCATGTCCAATCGACGAATTCACGCAAGAAGTCGTAATACCGGAGCGGCTTGGAAGCCGTAGGCATGGGTTACAAGTCCTTCGGCGAGACAACGACTTCATTGTCGAGGTCGAGCATATTCGACAGCATGGCGCATTCTCCGTTAGCAGGTCCATATTGGATAACGAGCCAGTCTGGGTGATGCGGCTAGGACGAAACCATCCTCCACTGAGTGCATCGTATCGAATGTATTGGGAGCTGCCGAAGGAATAAAATGTATTATCCTCCGGGCCGCCATATGATCTTCGGCTGTCTTCATACACTCCCGCCGATCACATGCTGGCCGGTAAAGCAAAGAGGTTGCAGCGCACCCGTGCCGGACGAACATGGCACGATGGCTGATAGGGCCGCTTGGACATTGGGAGCGAGTTGGGGGGGGCACGCGCGGAGGGTCCCTCAGGTCACGGCTGGTGTGACCAGCAAGCCAAGGATGCTGATATGAACCTGGCCGTCTGGTCAGATGACCCCTGCGGCGTTTAGTCGGCGGTGTCCCACTCCTGCCAGTCGGCGTACGCCCGTTGGCTTGACTCGTTGGCCGTCTGCGACGACGACCCGCTCTCTCGCCCCCTACAGGCAGGTGGGATAGTCATAACTTTTGCGCCATGCAGCTTGCCGGGGCGCCGTCGTCGCGGGGCCGCGGCGAGGACGGATCGGAGGGATGCCACCCACCAGCGGTTCCAGCGCCAGGCTGTCATGAACGTTGGCGGCGCTGATCGAGATAGAGATGGGCAGAGCGGTCCGTTCGGTGATGAGGTGGATCTTCGACCCCCCTCTTGCCGCGATCGACAGGGGTCGGGCCTGTCAGCTCCCTCCTTTGGCGGCTCGCACACTGACCGGTCGATCGCGCACCGCGACCAGTCCAGCTCTTCTCGGGCACCCAGCCCAGCCAGCAGGCTCCGGTACAGCTTGGCCCACATTCGGGCAGCGCTTCACTCGGCGAAGCGACAGTGCACCGTCTGCTAGGAGGCACCGAAAAGGGAAGGCATCCACGATCGAGCCAACGCCAAATGAGTCACGGTCTTAGCCGCGGGAAGGGGGCAGTATCGAGCGGTCCTCGGCCTGATGAGGAAGGATCAGACGCGCGGCTGGGGCTCGGAGGCGAGATGAACGAGAAGACGGCGGCGTTGCTCCTTGATGTGACGCAACGCCTGGAACGGAGCATTGTCGCTCACGACTGCCCGGCGGTCGTTCTTCTCGATGGCGAACGCAGGTTGGCACTCAGCGATTACGACTACCTGCGGGATGATCAAACGGCTGGCGCCTTCGAGACGAGAGCCGCCCGCAAAGCTCGCGAGCTCGGCGTCACACGATGGGTTCTGGCGGTCCCTCAGGTGTGGGCCGTCACTGCCGAGAGCGTCGCGATGCGCGCTGTATCGAACCATCCCCTGCGGGAGGGGGAGCAGGAAGCGATCACCTGGATGACCTTCGACGGCGAAGACGGCGTCGACTACGGCCGGGTGGCATACACCCGTCGCCCCAATGGCGAGCCGGTGTTCGGTGAACCGGAGATGTTCACCGTGGGCGTTCGCCCTTCCGCGATCATGCCGGGGTACGTCCTGCTTCAGGAGTTCCTGCCGCAGGGGGAGTGAGACGGACAGGGTCGGCCCCTTTCGGAGCCGACCCCTGACCTACATCAACCCGATCGACCAAGACAGGGATGAGTTCGGTCACTGCCGAGCCTACGTCGTAGTGCCGGCCAGGAGGCTGGATGCGACCCCATCCCGGCCCAACGAGGTCTGATCAGAACCATGCTTGCGCGTTGCAGGAGCGCACGCCTCCGCGCGCGAGGCTACGGCCGTAGCAGAACTTGGCCGCGGTGACCGATCCGAGGAAGATCGAGTCGCTCACGCAGCCGACTCCCGGTCCGGTCTGGAGGGTGAGCCTGCGGCCGATGGAGGTGCTGTATTCCACGCCGACGCGGAAGCGGTCGGCCTTGGTGTCGCAGAGCAGGATGTCCTTGTGGCCGCCGCTGATGGTGACCCTCCCCACCCCCGCGTAACCGTCCTGCCAGTCGGTGGCGGCCTGGGCGGGTGAGGCGGCGACGATCAGGGCGGAGGTGAGGACGGCCATGGAGAAGCGGCGAAGACGGTTGGACATGACGCACCTTTCTCGAAGGACTTACTGGACGGGTGTTGAGGGGCGAGGCTGTGGGGAGCGGTCAGCCGGGCCGGACGGCTCCGGCGTACTCGGTCTCGTAGTAGGTGCTGCCGGACCAGACGGTGATCTTGACGACGTCGCCGGTCCTGGGCGCGTGCAGCATTCGGCGGCCGTCGATGTTGAGGCCGACGTGGTGGATGGTCGCCGGAACGCGCGGATTGGAGGCGAAGAAGAGCAGGTCACCGGGCTTGATTCGCGCGCGGGCGATGCGGGCTCCGGAGCGCCATTGGGCGTAGGTGTGGCCGCCGATCCGGACGCCGGCGCGGGCCCAGGCGTACTCCGCCAGCCCTGAGCAGTCGAAGCCTCGGGTGCTAGCTCCGTGACGGATGCCGAAGGTCGGACCGCTCGGACCGCCGCCGCCCCAGGAGTAGGGCACCCCGAGCATCTTGAACGCGGCGCGTAAGGCCACCGCTCCCCGCCCGGACGCCGGAACCTGACTGTCGACTGCCGACGCAGCGGGGGTTGTCGGATCGCCGATGGTTGCGGATAGCTCGGTGCATAAGTCCCGGGCGGACCTAGTGACGATGGCACCCGCGCGGCGGACGTGCTGTCGGGCGGGCTTCGGTGGCTGTCCTGGTTCTGCCCGCGTATCCGTGGCACCGAGAACGGCCGCTACATGGGCCACCACCGACGTCCGGGAAGCTCCGGACGCGGCGGCCTGCATGATGATCTGGGCGGCGGCCTGCGCGTCGGCGGTGGGTTGGCGCGTCGGCATGGCGGACGATGTGGCCGTGACGCGGGTCGAGGGTGCGGGAGTCGGCATGGTGGGCGACAGGGCGTCTCTCTTGCTGGCACCCGCTCCTGCATCCTTCGTGCTCGCCGCTGGTGAGGCGTAGGCGCAGACCGCGGCGGTGACCTCCGGAGACATGGTGGTCTGCTGGGCTCCACCCGCCACGCCCGCGAGCACGGCAATGCCGGACACGAGGCCGCCACCGGCCGCGATGGGTTTGAGTAGTCCCGCTTCTATGATCATCGGTCGCCCTCCGCTGAATCGGAGTGGCTCCGGCGTCCGAGGCCGGGCCAGTGCGTGCTCAGCGCGGCAAGGCGGAGACGGGGGGCCGATGCGCCGATCGGAAGCCAGGCGTCACCGGCCGGCCCGTCGTCGCCGAGGCCACCGGGGCTCGGCCGAAAGCCGGTGGCCACCGGCACCGACGTGGCGGTGATCTGGTCGGCCATTCGTTTGCGGAGGTTGGCCTCACGGCGCTCGCTGTGCAGCCAGAAGAGCACCGGCGAGACGATCGTGGTCTTCTCGGCCAAGGCCACGTAGTCGGCCAGCTTGGCGACGACACGATCGAGGGGTTCGCTGCCGGTGTCGTACTCGAGGAAGAAGTCGAGAACGCTTTCGTCTTCGGTCCAGCGGCCGTAGGCGTCGGGGCGCACGGTGTCGCCCCACATCAGCGTGCATCGGCGCTCGGGCCACCACGCCAATACCCGGGCGGCCGACCGGCGCCGGGCGAACCCGCAGAGGTCTGCGTGGAAGCCGTTGACGCCGACGGTATGGGCCAGACGCTGGTTGTGGGCGATGCTCAGCGTGCGGTCGCGCCGGTAACCGAAGTCCGCGAAGTCGACGCCGGCCTCGGAGGCGAGCACGGCCGCGCCGGGCGCGCCCAGCACGTAGTGGAACGGGGCCGTGC
This sequence comes from Sphaerisporangium sp. TRM90804, assembly GCF_029846175.1. GTDB lineage: Bacteria > Actinomycetota > Actinomycetes > Streptosporangiales > Streptosporangiaceae > Sphaerisporangium. The sequence goes on from NZ_JARWAC010000010.1 coordinate 162,910, forward strand.
CCTGCCCGACGGGCTGCAGAGGACGGAAACGTTCGAGTACGCCCGCGTGGTGCAGGACGAGCAGCCTCTTACGCGCCGCCGTGTCGCTGTCGAAGAACATCTTGGCGAGCTGGTGCGAAGTGAGTACTCGCTGCTCCCACACCGCCCGCAGCATGTCTCGGTCACGAGGCGTGAGGCGCGCGGCGAGCGAGGTGAGGATGGCGGCTGAGAAGCGGGGACCGGTCATTTGGTGCTGCCTCCTTCGGGTTGCAACCTCGGGTCGTCCGGTTTGGGCTGCGGGAATGACGAGGCGGCCATGCGCTCGGGACGCGGCCAGGCGCACCAGGCGCGCGCGCTCGCGGTCGGCATCGGGCAACGGCCGGGTGCGCAGGGTGAACGGCGGCGTCTCGGCGGCACGGACCACGAGCCGGGCCGCGGCCTGGAAGGCGTCGAAGTTGGCGAGGTCGTGCGCCGTCAAGTAGGGGAGGAAATGGCGCTCGATCTCGCGGGCGTCCTCGGGAGAGAGCGCGAAGTAGATCTTGTTGCGGGCGTCGGACGACACGGCTTGGCGCAGCTCGCGTGGGAACTGGGCCAGATGCTGGTGGGCCAAGGTCAGGGAGAGCCGATAGGCGCGGGCCTCGGCGAGCATGTCGGACAGGGCATGGGGGAGCGTGAGGAAGTTGTGCGCCTCGTCGATGTAGAGAGCCGCGTGGGAGCGAGAGCGGCCGATCTTGGCGCGACGGGCCGCGGCCTGCCAGACCTGGGCGAGGATGACGGAGCCGAGCAGGCGGGCGGTGTCGTCGCCGAGTACGCCTTTGGGCAGGCGGACCAGCAATATGCCGCCGTCCAGGACGTCGCCCAGGTCGAACGTGGAGCTCGCCGAGCCGAGGATGTCCCGGACGAACGGCCGGAGCAGGAACGCCCGGAGCTTGTTCATGATGGGCCCGGTGACATGGGCCTGGGCCTGTTCGGAGAGGCCGTCGTACCAGGCCCAGAAGCCGCGCAGCAGCGGGTCGTCGATCTTCGAGGTGAGGCGGCGGCGGAGGAGCGGATCCGACAGAAGGGCTGGGATGTCGGCGAGGGTGCCGTTCGTCCGGGCGAGGGTGAGGGCGCAGCCGCGCAGGATGTCGTCGGTGCGAGGTCCCCAGTAGTCGGCGTAGATCTTGTGGAAGATGCCGACGAGGTTGTCGACCGCCATGTCGATGTCGCGTCCGCCGAGGGCGTTGAGCGCGGGCCGGGGGTGCGGATCGTCCGGGTCGATCAGCACCACCCGGTCGGCCGCGTCTTCGGGGATCAGGCCGAGCAGATCGCGGACGAGGTCGCCCTTCGCCTCGATGACGACGGTGCCCCGGCCGGCGGTGATGTCGGAAAGGATCATCTGCCCCAGCAGGGTGGATTTCCCATTGCCGTTGGGGCCGAGGACGTGCACGTGATGGCAGGAGTCGGCCACCCGGAGGGCGACCGGCCGATCGTGCCCGGCGTCCGAGGAGCCGAGCGGCTTCGCGTAGGGGCCTCCGTGCACGACGGCGGGTGAGGGCGCCACGGTGTTGGCCCCGGCACGGCGCAGACCGGGCACGGCGGCGTCCAGCGGAAGGTGCGCCAGCGCTGCCAGCTCCGGAACCGACAGCAGGTATCCCCGCGCGAGGCGTCGGGCGGCGAGGCTGAACGCCGGATGCACAAGGCGGTGCCGCTCCAGGCGGTTGTGGCCGCTGTAGACGGCGAACGCGCTGGCGATCGCCTGAGCTCTGCCTTTGTTGCCGTTGCGGCGTACGGCCAGGGCGGTCTCTACGTCGCGCCGCTCGATCGATCTCGGGGGATCGGCCTGTATTGCGTAACGGATGGCGACTTCGTAGCGGGAACGCTGGGCCTTGTCTCGGGCGGCCCGGGTCCGTCGACTCCTCCAGGCGGGCCGTCGCATCCCGCTGTGAGGCTCGCTTGGGCGTGGGGCCAGGCGAGATCTGGTCGAGCGCCAGTCGGATAAGTCGTACCGGCCAGGTGACGCCACGCGGGGACAGCCGGGAGCCGGTGGCAGGCCTGGCGAGGATCTGCACGGCTGCGTGCTGCCACGTCGGCATTCCGGTGGCCGCGCCGACCAGAGCCCGCAGCGCGTCTGCCTTGTGCTCGTATCTGATCGGCAGCCGCTCTTCACGCGCCAGCACCAGCCTTCCGCCGGTGGCCTGACCGTCGAGCGGCACGGGAGGGGCCGGCTGCAGTACCGCCGTGCGCGAGGAGGGCCAGGCCGCTTCGATCGCGTGCTCCACCAGTTGCTGGGGGACCACGCCCGGCACCCACAGGCGGACGTGCACTCCGTCGCCGCCGAAGACGTACTCGAAGGCCAGGTGTGGCTGGCCGACGAGGATTCGCTTCCATCTCGGGTGAAGCAGGCCGATCAGATTGGCCCACAGCGCTTCGGCACCGGGCAACTCCGCGACCGGCGGGGCGAGGATCTCGACGCACCGTGCCCCGCGAGCCAGTCGCCGGTGACGTAGGCGCATGGTGACCAGGCGGATGGCCAAGCCGGTGATCTGTCCGGTGAGCAAGATGGCGAGCACCTGCCACAGATGAGCCGGGAGCCAGGTGAGGATGCGGTCGGTGATCGCCTCGGGGTCTTCGAGCAGGTCGCGAATCATCGCTCGCCACCCAGCGCGGGGAGTTCGGCGATCTCCTCGGGGCTGCTTGTGCAGCGTTCGTGTTCGAGAGCGCTGGCGATCACCTGGAAGGCCACCCGCTGCCGGCCCGCCGCCAGCAGGCCGACGCCCCTCTCGGCGGAGAGCAGCAACTGCCGCTCGCCGTCCGACAACTGGAAAGCGCCGGCCACCGCGTCGATGGCTTGGGGCGCCTGGCGGAGCAGGATCTGGGTGGTGGAGTTCGCGATCACCGCCTGGCCGGTGTCGGAAGCGAGCAGATCGGCGGCATCCTGCGTGACCACCGACAGGCCGGCCCAGTGCTTGCGAGCCGCCTTGGCCATGCGCAGCAGGAAGCGGGCGCCTTCGGGATCCCGCATGAGCAGCCAGGCTTCGTCCACGACGACCAGGCGGGGCCTGGCGTTGCCGGGGTCGGTGACGCGTCCCAGATCGTGTCCAGGGTGAGCAGGGTGCCGACGGCCTTGAGTTCCTCGGGCAGGTCGCGGAGCGAGAAGACGACGAGGTGCGAGTCGGGGCGGGTGGTGGTCGGGCCGTCGAAGAGCTGCCGGTGGGTCCCGGTGACGTAGGGAGCGAGCCCTGCGGCCAGCTCCTTGGCCTTGGGATCGGGGTCCTCCGCCAAGGCCTCGGCCAGATCGCGTAGCAGCGGTGGCGGCCGGTTCCAGGTGCGCCGCTCGTAGCTGATCCCGGCTTGACGGTAGGCGGCGAGGATGGCGCGATCGAGCGCGGCCTTCCCCGCGTGGCCTAGCGGTTCACCGAGCATGACGCTGACGAGGGTGTGCAGGAAGAGGGCTCGCCGTGTCAGCGGGTCGCCGTCGCCCGCGGGCGGGAGGTCGAAAGGGTTCAGCCGGACGCCGGGCGCGCCCAGGTGGAGATAGGCGCCACCGACCGCGTGACAGAGGCGGGCGTATTCGTCTTCGGGATCGACGACGGCGACCTCGACCCCTGTGTACAGCGACCTCAGGGCTTCCAGCTTGGCGAGGTAGGACTTGCCGGCGCCGGAGCGGGCCAGGATGACGGAGTTGTGGTTGTCCTGTGCGAAGCGGTCCCAGGCGACGATCGAGGCGGAGGACAGGTTCGCCCCGTACAGCACTGCAGTAGCCCCGAGTTCGGCGGTGAGGTCTGGACTGGTGAAGGGGAACGCGGCGGCGAGCGCCGGAGTGTCGAACGTGCGCCGTATCGCCAGGTTGTCGTAGGCGAGAGGCAGGGAGGACACCCAGCCCTGGAGCTGCCGGAATGTCACCTCGCGGGCATCCAGGAGCAGGGACGCGGCGAGCGCGCGGACCTGCGCGGAGGCCTCCTCCAGCTCATCGGCCGCTGTGGCGTGGACGGTGAGATAGATGCAGGCGCGGAACAGCTTGGCCTGGCCTCGGGCCAGCCGGGAGGCCAGCTCCTGGGCGTCTTCGGCGGCGGCCTCCGCGCCGGGTCCAGGAGGCGGCCATGCTGGTGGTCCGATCGCAGGCCCGACTCCAGGCGGGCCAGTTGCTTGCGCAGCCGGTCGGCGGCGACGAGTGAGGGGACCGGCTCGATGTGCAGCGAGACGTCCAGGCGCCCGGGGTACGTCAGCAGCGGCTCCATCCAGCCGGGTGCGACCTCTCGCGGATAGCCGGAGATGGCCAGGGTGCGGCACAGGGAGCTGCCGGCCCGCAGATGATGGGGGTGGACCTCGACGGCGTCCGGGCCGAGGCTAGAGGCGGGAGTGGGAGTTCTGGCCAGGAGTCTCATCGGTGCTCTCCTCGGGTGATTACCTCGCCCGGCGACGAGACCCGGTCGCCGTGGATCGGCGGGGCGGTGGGGTCGAAACAGGAGGCCAGCAACGCGGCGACCGCGCGGGCGTCCAGAAGCCGCACGTCGAGACCGCATGCGCCGAGGACGCGAGATGCCTCCTCCAGACGGCGAAGGGCTCGGGCTGCGGATGTGGCCCGGCTGCCGGCGTTGGCGGAGGGTTCGCGGGCGACGAGCAGGACCTGACGGCGAAGGAGTTCGTGCCGGTCGGTCAGCTCGCGCAGGAACGCGGCGTGCTCGCGGGCCGCCTGCTCCAGTGCGGGATGGGGAAGATCAGGAGCGGTCTCCTGCAGCGCGGCCACGGTGGTGGTCAGGTCGACGCGTTCCGCGCGAACCAGGATCTGCACTGGGCCCGGCAGGGAGTTGAGCCAGCGTCCGAACACCGCCACCAAGGCGTCCTGCTCATCGGGCGTTCGCAGGGCGAAGCTCACCGTGGAGACTTCGGCCAGGGCGGCGACGCCGTCCGGTCCCAGGTCGATCAACCCGTCGACGCTCACGCCCCGAGCGGGAAGCCGGAGCGGCGATGGGATGAGGCTCGCACTGGCTGCCATCCAGGCCGGAGGCCGGGGGGCGTCCACGGATCCGGTCACGAACCGCTTCGGGCGGTAGTGGAAGCTGATCGCCGCCAGCACGTACCGATCCAGGCTGATTCCGTCGTGACGGCCGATGGCGAGCAGGATTCCGGTGACCGCGATCGGGAGAGCTACCGCCAGGAAGACAAGCGGAGGCAGTGTTTCGCCGAAGCCCAGGTATCCCCCGTAGAGGATGGCTCCCGTGCCGGTGAGGATGCCGAGCTGGCGGGCGGTGAAATTGGCCATGATCTTGTCGGCCTGCTCGACATCGGCCGGGATCCTGATCGGCTGAGACCAGGTCATGTCCGCTTACCTCCACCAGGCTTGCGGCTCCGCGTCCGCGGAGTCGGGGTCGGGGGTGGGGTACGGCGAGCGCCGGGATTCTCGGGCCACTCAGGGCTGCCGGGGATCGGCGCGTTCGGCGAGACGATGGGCGTCACCGGCCCGCGAGGCACGGGTGGTGGGGCGACCACACGCTGGGAGGGGGAAGCCGGAGTGACGGGCTGGTACTTCAGCCGGTGCATCTGGGCCAGCCCGGCTGGGCCGTCGGCGTAGCGGGTCTCGCGCGGGTAGCCGTACACCGGTGTGCCGGGGGAGATCGGGGGCCGGGGTCGTGGAGTCGGCTGGTACTTGCCGGCTACCGGCGGCGCCGAGGGAGCGTGCTTGACGGGGGCGGCCTCCCAGTCGTCCGCGCGGATCGGCCGTCGGGCAGCCGCCGGGGCGTGCTTGAGGGGACCGGGGCCGCCGCGCGCGGCCGAGGCCGCTGTCGCGGGTCGCGGTGTGATGGCACCGGCGGGACCGCCGGTGATCATCTTGCCGTTCAGTGTGGGGATGGAAGCTCTTGGCGCCGTGGCGGCAGTGCGGCTTCCTGCCGCGCGGCTGCCACGGCCGAGATGCACTGCGTTCAGTACGGGTGCGGTGAGCTTGTAGAGAATGGCGTACTTGACCATCCGGCCGATCGCCGAGCCCGGGCCACGGCTGGTGAAAACGGCACGGGACACCCAGCCCGGAATGCGCACCAGGATGATGAGCAGGCACAGGGCGAGCAGCAGGTCGTACAGCTGACCGGGGCCGGCCAGCCCCGCGGCTTCTCGGCCGTCCTGGTTGAAGAAGATCCTCACCGCCGAGGTGAGGGTCAGCGACTGGCCGACCTGGATCAACAGCGTGCCTGCGAAGGCCCGCCACCACAGCCGGGCCAGTCCTTCGGTCTGCGGCAGTCCCAGACAGATGAGGGCCAGCGGCGCGGCGACGACGAGCAGCGTCGTCAGCGCCAGGCGCAGCACGAAGGTGATCAGCAGCAGGACCAGCAGCATGGTGGCGACCAGGGCCAGCAGGATGTAGAAGATCTGTGAGTTTCCCGGCGGGACGATCATGGTGCGGATGGCGTTGGCGGCACGCCGTGCGTCGAATCCCTGCCTCAGCAGTGCACCGGCGACGGCGTTGGCCAGCTCGATCAGCCGGCTTGTGATCACGAAGCTGAAATTCGTGGCGATGAAGGCCGTCACCAGGCGGGGCAGCAGTTCCTTGGCGGCGTACCGGGTCTGTACGGTCTGGTGGCCCATCGCCACGATGCCGCCGGCCACGATCAGCAGCGCGAAGGCGCTGTCGGCCATCAGGACGCTGGCCCGCCACAGGTCGTACACGCGCGCCTGGCCGGCAGGGCTCGGAGTGGTCAGCAGGGTGGAGGCCAGCACGGCCAGAAGAGGATGGATGGCGAGCGCGACCAGATCGGCGAACCAGGCGGTGATCGCGCTCCCGACCCAACCTCCGACCGTGAGGCCGATGCCAGGGATCGGGGGAAGCCATGGCCGACTCGGGGCTTCAGGGTTATCGGTCGGCGGAGGGCTCGGCGCGGGCACGGGGTCAGCCCATGCGGCAGAAGCGGCAAGCACCGCGGCAGCCACGGCAATCAATGTGGCAACGGTGACTGCGACGGCGGCACGCGGCCACCCTGGGCGGCGAATGATCTGAAGCGGCATGGCGCTCATCCACCGACCACGCGCTTGAGCACGTTGACCAGCAGCGGGGCCAGCATGGCAAGGCCGTAGCCGAGCGCTGCGCCCTTCCACGCCGCCTTGGCCTTCTGCGCCTCGCCCGGGTCGCCGCCTGCCAGGAGGTAGCGCACCCCGCCGACGGTGAACATGAGCGTGGCCAACGCGGCCAGCAGACCCACCAGCCAGTTCCGCAGGTTGTCGAAGACCCTGTCGAGCTGGTCTGGGTCACTCGGTGGAGCGGCAATCGCGCCGGCGTGAGCGGGTGCCGTCACGGCAGCACTGATGATGGCGAAGACGGCGGGGGTGAGGACGATCAGGAGCCCGAGAGCGCGATGGCACCTGGCCCGGTGAGGAGGGTCGCCGCTTGCCGCCGCCTCTGCCGAGGAGGGGGAAACAGAGAGCCGGGACGGTGACGACGGCAGTGCTGCCGGCGCAGTCGGCAGGCGGCTTTGCCGCATGCGCGCCGTGCCGCATTCCGCACCGCCTGTCGTCCGGGAAGGTGGGGGCGCGATGCGCCGTGCGGAGCCGGGAAGGTCGCCCGGACCTCCCTTCGTGTCGTCGGCTTGGAAGTGCGCATCTGAGGTGTTCCGGCTCCGCACGGACGTTGAGGGCCCCATGGCCGTAGGGGCGTGAGAGGTGATCGACCGAGGCTCCGCCCCGTGGACCCGACCCCGCAGCTCCGCACTGGCCGTGACCCCGCGCGTGATGGAGGGCTGCGGAGGGTCGGTCGAAAGGGGCGTGCCATGCAAGACCCCGTCGTACTTACGGGGCACCAATCGGAAGATGTCTCTGATCGCCTTTAGTGGCGCTCGGCGGCCGACAAGTTCGGCATATTCGGGTGCCATCAGGTTGCTCCAAACGGGAGGGGTTTCGCGGCTGCAACCTGGTTTACGGGCCCGCTATGGCATTGCTCTGGCGCACGCTCGATTGGGCGAATCAAACGCGCCCGCCATTGATGCGCCATAGGGCGGCGCACTGGCGTCCGCCACGTGCCAATGCCGCGCCACAGTTCCTGCCAACCCGTTCCGTGACGACGCTAGAGCGGCTCCTACCTGCACGAGATCGCGAGTCGGTTCATGCCAGAAGGACGCCAGAACGCCTTGCTCCAGTGGAAGTGCGCCGCTAGGAGCTCGCACAGGACTTCCGAAGGCGTCACGCATCTGAGGCTCGCCCGAACGCCGAATGCAGAAGACGCAGGCCGCTGCGCCATCATGCACCTCAACCCCGAATGCGTATCGATATGAGCCAGTCACCGGCAACGTGATTGGCGCGATTCCTGTAAACAGGAATCGCTCTTATCGAGCGTGTTTCTCAACCGGTCCGGTGTGCGACCGGAGGCCGCGATGAGCCTCCAGCCGTACACCGCACCGGCCCTGCGCGTCCTGTCACTGGGAGCGGGCGTCCAATCGAGCACGCTGCTGGTGCTCGCCGTGGATCGCGCACTGCCGCGCTATGACGCGGCCGTCTTCGCCGACACCGGGTGGGAGCCCGCGGAGGTCTACGCACACCTGCGCCGACTGGAGCAGCTCGCCGCCACAGCCGACATCCCCGTGCTACGCGTCCGCGCCGGCGACATCCGCCGAGACGCGCTCGATCCCCACCACCGGTTCGTGTCCATGCCGCTGTTCGTCCTGGGGCCCGGTGGCGAACGCGGCATGGCCCGGCGCCAGTGCACGAGCGAGTACAAGATCGGCCCGATAAAGGCGACCGATCGCGCCTTGCTCGGTTACCCCCACCCGCGCCGCGTGCCCAAAGGGGTCTACGTCGAGCAGGCGATCGGGATTAGTACCGAGGAGTTCCATCGCGCCAAAGACGCCGACGTCGCCTACCTGCGCAACGTGTTCCCGCTGATCGACCTGGGCTGGACCCGCGCTGACTGCATGGCCTACCTGACCTACCGAGGGCTGCCCGACACCCCGCGATCTGCCTGCGTGGGATGCCCGTACCACAGCAACACCGAGTGGCGACGCATCCGCGACACCGACCCTCAGGCATGGGCCGAAGCGATCGCCTTCGATGAGGCCATCCGCCACGGCCACCCACGCGGCTTGGCCGCGGGGCAGCCACTACGCGGCACCTATTACCTGCACCACTCGCGTCGTCCTCTCGCTCAAGCGGACCTCGGCCAGGACCCGCACGTCACAGAACCAGAGGGCTGCTCACCGTGGGCTTGCCGCAGCGGCCCTGCCGTGCCGGACGCGGATGCCGCTCAGCGGAGGCGGCCATGACGCCAGAGGCGTACTGGCGTGACGAGCACGCCGTCTTCTACGCCGGAGACGCCAAGACGGTCCTGCAGGCGTTGCCAACCACGTCGGTCGACTGCCTGGTGACCAGCCCGCCCTACTACAGGCTGCGCGACTACGGCGTCCCCGGGCAGATCGGCCACGAACCCACCCCCGACGCCTACATCGACGCGCTGCGCCAGGTGTTCACCGAAGCCCACCGCGTGCTGGCCGACGACGGCACCATGTGGATCACCATCGGTGACCGCTATGCCGCCAACTCCGACGGCTGGGCCCGCGGCGGCGACTTCAACCCCCGCCAGCCGCTCATCCGCCCGCGATCCCGGCTCACCGTGCCGCCCAAGAACCTGCTCGGCATGCCCTGGCGCCTCGCCTTCGCCCTACAACACGACGGCTGGATCCTGCGCAACGCCGTCGTGTGGGCCAAACCCAACGCCATGCCGCACCCGGTCCGCGACCGCCTCACCAACCGCTACGAGCTCATCTTCCTGCTGGTCAAACAACGCCGTTACTGGTTCGACCTGGACGCCGTCCGGCAGCCCTACACCGGCGACCGCTCGCTGCCGCACCGCTCACGCAAAGGCGGCACCAAGCCCAACACCATTGCCACCCCATGGCCGCCGCGCGGCAAGTACAGCGACAGCGAACAGCCCTTCGGTGGCCGCTCGCCAGGAGCGGCAATGCTGCCGACCGGAAAGCGGCACGACGCCGGCCACCCCGACGGCAGCAACCCCGGCGACGTGTGGACCATCTCCACCCGCCCCTACCAAGGCGCGCACTTCGCCGTCTTCCCCATCGACATCCCGCTGCGCTGCATTGCCGCCGGCTGCCGCCCCGGCGGCACCGTCCTGGACCCCTTCGCCGGAGCGGCAACCACCGCCCTCGCCGCGCGGCAACACGAACGCAAGTTCATCGGCATCGAACTGAACCCCGCCTTCTGCGACCTCGCCATCACCCGGCTCCAGCGCGCCTTCCCCAGCGACTCAGCACGGGGAGGCGACAGTGACTGAAGAGCCACAAAGGGCCTGCTCGGGGCCTCACGAATCGAGTTCACTCCCGTACGCTCCAGGCCCTGAAACACATGGCGCGGGCCCGAAGGAAGTGAGGGTGCAGGTGCCGGACGAACCGCCGGTCCTCTCCGTGAGCGTGGCGCGGGTGCTGCTCCGCATCCTGCTCAAGTCCCGCGAAACGTCGGTGGAATAGGAGGAAGCACGAGGTGGTCTTGTTCGCGTTCTGGGGCCGGGTGTCTACCGAGGACAACCAGGACCCGGCCTCGTCACGTAACTGGCAGCTGGCCCGCTCCAAAGCTCTGGTCGAGCCCAGGGGCGGGGTGATCGTCGCGGAGTTCTTCGACGTGGACAAATCACGCTCGATCCCGCCGCAGCGCCGGCCAGAGGCGGCCGCGCTGCTGGCTGAACTGCGTAATCCCCACCGGGGGTTCGATGCGGTGGTGGTGGGTGAGCCTCAGCGGGCCTTCTACGGCAACCAGTTCGGCAATACCTTCGAGCTGTTCAACCACTACGGGGTGCAGTTGTGGGTCCCCGAGGTCGGCGGGCCGATCGATCCCGTCAACGAGGCCCACGAGCTGATCATGTTGATGTTCGGTGGGATCAGCAAGGGCGAGCGCAACCGCATCAGGATCCGGGTGCGCACCACCATGGAGGCCCAGGCGAAGATCGAGGGACGGTTTCTGGGGGGACGTCCGCCGTACGGCTACCGTCTTGTGGACGCCGGTCCTCATCCCAACCCGAGCAAGGCGGCCGACGGAAAGCGGCTTCACCGTCTGGAGCCCGACCCGCTCACCGCTCCCATCGTGGGGAGGATCTTCTGGGAGTTCCTGCACGGTCAAGGTCTCTACCTGATCGCCGAAGGACTGACCCGCGAGGACATCCCCAGCCCATCCGCCTACGACAAGGCACGCAACCGGCACCGCAGCGGAATCGCCTGGTCCAAGTCGGCTGTCCGCGCCATCCTGCTCAACCCCCGGTACACCGGCCGGCAGGTCTGGAACAAGCAGCACAAGCAGGAAGAACTGCTGGACGTCAACGACGTCACCCAGGGGCATGTGACCAAGCTGAAATGGAACACCCAGGATCAGTGGGTCTGGTCGGACACGGTCGTCCACGAACCCCTCATCGACACCGAGTCCTTCCAGAGAGCGACGCTGCTGCTCTCGGCCAACGGCCGACCGGCCACCGAGCGTAAGCCGCGCAGCACCCGTCGGCCCTACATTTTCCGTGGCCTGCTGCGCTGCGACGTGTGCACCCGCCGCATGGAAGGCACCTGGAACAACGGACGAGCCCACTACCGGTGCAAGTTCCCCGTCGAATACGCCCTCGCCAACAAGATCGAGCACCCGCGCACGGTCTACGTCCGGGAGGACCACATCGTCGCCGAACTCGACCCGTGGATCTGTCAGGTGTTCGCTCCGGCCAACGTGAAGCGGACCGTCGAGAAGCTACTGGATGTGCAGAACAACGAGGTCGACCGCGCAGCGATTCATGCGGCCGAGAAAGCGATCGATGACTGTGACCGGCGGATGATCCGGTACCGCTCCACGATTGACGCCGGCGGCGATCCCCAAGAGGTCGGCAAGTGGATGGCCGAGACGAGGGCCGAACGCCTGCAGGCAGAAGGACGCATGCGGACGATCACGAGAACACACGAGATCACAGAGAAGGAGGTCAAGGAGATGATCCCGAAAGCGACCGAGATGGTGAGGATCCTGCAGAGGGCGGACCCCGTCGACAAGAACGATCTCTACACGCAGATGGGCCTGCACCTCGTGTACAACCCTTCGGAAAGGGTCGTCCTAGTCGAGGCCAGGCCCAGCATGTACCAGAGTGCGTGTCCGAGGGGGGACTTGAACCCCCATGCCCCGTAAAGGGCACTAGCACCTCAAGCTAGCGCGTCTGCCTATTCCGCCACCCGGACTTGGGTTGCCTGGCTGGGAGGTGGTCCCTGCTTCGGCTGCACTAGGTTAGCAAACTCCGAGGGGTGCTTCATACCGGGATGCGGGGGCGGTGGGGGTCAGCAGTGCTGAGGATGTGGGTGGGGGGTGCTGGGCGGCAGGATGTTAGGCATGGGTGGTTGGCAAGCGAAGGAGTAGGTATGACCCCGTTGAACGGCGAAGAAGAGGTCGTCGAGCTGTGCCGGGAGCTCATCCGCATCGACACGACCAACGCTGGCGACAACGCGGGTCCTGGGGAGCGGGGGGCCGCGGAGTATGTCGCCGGCAAGCTGGCCGAGGTGGGGCTGGAGCCGCGGATTCTCGAGAGCGATGACAAGCGGGCCAACGTGGTGGCCCGGATCTCGGGGGAGGACTCCAGCCGGGGGGCTTTGCTGCTGCACGGGCATCTGGACGTGGTCCCGTTCAACGCCGGCGACTGGACGCATCACCCGCTGAGCGGGGAGGTCGCGGACGGGTGCATCTGGGGTCGTGGGGCCGTGGACATGAAGAACATGGACGCGATGATCCTCGCCGTCGTCCGGCAGCGGCTGAGCGAGGGGCGCAGGCCGCCTCGGGACGTGGTGCTGGCGTTCACCGCCGATGAGGAGGCGGGGGGCACGTACGGGGCGCAGTGGCTCGCCACTGAGCACAGAGATCTGTTCGAGGGGTGCACCGAGGCGATCGGGGAGGTCGGCGGGTTCAGCGTCTCCATCGAGGAGGGGCGGCGGCTGTACCTCATCGAGGCGGCGGAGAAGGGCATCGCCTGGATGAAGCTCACGGCCGCCGGGCGCGCGGGTCACGGGTCGATGCTCAACAGTGAGAACGCCGTGACCGAGCTGGCCGAGGCCATCGGGCGCATCGGCCGTCACGAGTGGCCGGTGCGGCTCACGCCGACGGTGCGCGCGTTCTTCAAGGAGGCCTTCGACCTGGAGCTCGACGCCGACGACGCCGAGGCGACCGTCGCCAAGCTGGGGTCGCTGGCCCGCATGATCGGCGCGACGCTGCGGAACACGGCGAACCCGACCATGCTGGATGCCGGCTACAAGGCCAACGTGATCCCGCAGACGGCGACGGCCCACGTGGACGGGCGTTTCCTGCCCGGGTACGAGGAGGAGTTCTTCACGACCGTCGACGAGCTGCTGGGGCCCAACGTGACCAGGGAGTTCATCTACCACGACATCGCGGTGGAGACGTCCTTCGACGGGCCGCTCGTCCGCGCGATGGCCGACTCCCTGCTCGCCGAGGACCCGGACGCCCGCGCCGTGCCGTACACGCTGTCGGGCGGCACCGACCTGAAGGCCTTCAGCCGCCTGGGGATACGCGGATTCGGGTTCGCCCCGCTCAGGCTGCCCGCCGATCTGGACTTCTCCGGGATGTTCCATGGGATCGACGAGCGGGTTCCGGTGGATTCGCTGCGATTCGGCGTCCGTGTTCTTGACCGTTTCCTGGGCGCCTGCTGACCCGTTCCTCGAAAACGCTTTGCCGTCACGCGGTGTGCTGCTAACGTGACTGAGCGTTGAGGGGTTGGTCCGAGACCGGCCCTGCGAAGGTAGGGCCGGTCGAGGAGTTCGGGGAGGTCACGTGGCACGCATGCCAGAAAGGCGGCGGAGGGCTGGCTCGCCCGCCGTGGTCCGGCACGTGCCCGTGACCATCTCCGGTGACGAGGCCCAGGCGCGGACGGTCCTGACGCGGGAAGCCCGGATGGCGCGGTTCGCGGCCGGCTCCCGGCTGGTGCGTCTGTTCGCCGTCGGCGGTCTCATCGCCGTGGGCTGGCTCATGGGTGTGATCCTCGGTCTCGCCGGTGCCGCTCCCGCGGCTGCGGACGTCCACTTCCCCGCGGGTCACCTCGCCCCCGTCAAGGTTGTCGAAGCGGTCACGCCTCCTGAAGAGGTCGTCGAGACCGTCGAGACCAGGGACGTGCGTCGTGCCCTCTCCACAACCCCTCATGCCGCTCTCGGGCCGGCCTCGGCCGGCGGTTTCCCCACGATGAGCGACAGCCCCCCGGCCGATGCCGGGGCCATGGCGGGGCGGACGGTCGACGGGCTCACCAGCCAGTCGAAGCCCGCCCTTCCCGCACCATCCTCCGCCGAGCATTCGGCGGGGGCGAACGGGTTCGTGCCGCGCGGTAGCGGCTCCGGTCCGTATGGGCCGGGTTTCGGGGACGTCGCCGGGTCGGTCTTCGACCCTCGGCTCGCGGTCATGGCCGCCGAGCCGGTGGGCGCGCGTCTCCCCGTCGTCCGCACGACAGCGGACGACCCTTCTTTCTCCCCCGACTGATCCCCGCCGAGCCGGCCCTGACCCGAAACGGTCCGGTCGGCTGCGGAGCGCGCCGCCGAGCATCCCGTTCGTCAGGAGCCGGATGTGTGGGCGCTCTCCGCCAGGGCGATACGTCATCGGATCTCGCGATGGTTCAGGGCTCCAGGGCGTCACGCGGTTCAGCACTCAGTGGGTCAAGTCCCAAGACCAGGGTTCAGTCGAGCCTTTGGTCGCGGGCCCGGTCGGTCCCCTTATCCCGTACCCCCCCGGAATGGGATCGGGCACCAGGCCGATGATCCGATCGAGGGCGGTTCCTCGCTGACCCGGCCCGGCCGGCTGTTCGCCCGCAGGGCCGCGGTTCCCCACGCGGTCCTGGGCGACGGCCTCGGCAGGGCGCCGACGCGGTGCCGGTCATGGCACCGACGCGGTGCCCGGCCTGGTGCCGTCGAGCCGGTGCCCATGGTCGGGCGGGTGCTCGATGCGCGCTTCGGGTCTTGGCCGGCCCACGTGAGCCGTCCCCGGCATGGAGACGAGCTCTCGGGGCTGGGCCGAAGCCGACTGATTCGCGGTGACGTCCCCCGCCCTGGCTTCGCGGG
This sequence comes from Sphaerisporangium sp. TRM90804, assembly GCF_029846175.1. GTDB lineage: Bacteria > Actinomycetota > Actinomycetes > Streptosporangiales > Streptosporangiaceae > Sphaerisporangium. The sequence continues at coordinate 177,927 of NZ_JARWAC010000010.1, forward strand.
TCCATCAGGAACTTCCCCCAAAGTGATCAAGGAGCGAATAATGGTGCGTACGTGGGCGAAGGGCTCCGCCCCCGCCGCTTTCCTCGCGGTGGGTGTCATGGCCCTCAGCAGTGGCACGGCTCTGGCCGACACCTCCGGAACCGGTTCGGTGGGTGGCGGCAACCAGATCAACCTCCCCATCACCCTCCCGGTCGACATCAGCGGCAACTCGGTGGCCGCCGTCGGCGAGGCGTCCGCCTCGTCCCGGGGCGGCGCGTCCGTCCAGGGCCGAAACGGCTCCGGCGCCCTGCAGGGCGACACCTCCGGGCGCCACAGCGTCCTGGGCGGCAACCAGATCAACGCGCCCATCACCGCCCCGATCAACGCCTGCGGCAACGCGGTGTCCCTGGTCGGGCGGTCCGACGCGGGCTGCGAGGGCGGGGCCGCGGTGAAGAACCCCGGCGCCGGCAACGGCGCGGGGCGCAACCGGACGGACGGCCGCCACAGCGTCCTGGGCGGCAACCAGATCAACGCCCCGATCACGGCCCCCGTCAACGCCTGCGGCAACTCGGTGGCCGTGATCGGCCAGGCGAACTCCGGCTGCCGGGGCGGCGCCTCCGTCAAGAACGGCGGCGGGCAGGGCGCCGGCGGGAACCAGACCTCCGGGCGTTCCTCGGTGCTCGGCGGCAACCAGCTCGTCGCGCCGATCACCGCGCCGATCAACATCTGCGGCAACTCCGTCGCCGTGATCGGCGAGGCGTTCTCGGGCTGCCGCGGCGGCGCCGTGGTGAAGGGCGGCGGCGGCAACGGCGGCAACGGCTACCGGGGAGGCCCCCCACGCCCGGGGTTCGGCGCGGGCGGCAACGACACCGACGGGCGGTTCAGCGTCGGCGGCGGCAACCAGCTCGTCGCCCCGATCCTCGCCCCCGTCAACGTCTGCGGCAACTCGGTGGGCAACGGCGCCGCCAGGTGTGAAGGCGGCATCAGCGTCCCGCCCGCCGGCGGTCGCGGCGGCGCGGGCGGCAACCGCACCTCCGGGCGTTCGTCCATCCTCGGCGGCAACCAGCTCGTCGCGCCGATCACCGCTCCGGTCAACGTGTGCGGCAACGCCGTCGCGCTGATCGGGCAGGCGTTCGCGGGGTGTCGCGGCGGCGCCGCGGTACACGGCGGCGGTGGCGGGGGCGCCGGCGGCAACAGGACCGACGGCCGCTACAGCGTCCTGGGCGGCAACCAGCTCGTCGCGCCGATCACCGCTCCGATCAACGTCTGCGGCAACGCCGTCGCCGTGCTGGGCGACGCCGCCGCCGGATGCCTCGGTGGCGCGCACGTGAGCCGGAACGCCGGCGTGCTGCGGCAGTTCGGAGCCGCCCCCGCGCCCGAGGCCCCGGGAAAGGCGTCCAGCGTTCCCGGCCTCCTGCGCGGGCTGCCGCTCCTGCCCGAGGCCCCTGGGCAGCGGGAGACGTCACAGTCGGCGCGGCCGCACCAGGCAGGCCCGTCCGCCGGCAGCCGGGAGAAGGCCACCGCCCTCCCGCCGCTCCCGGTTCTGCCGGCTCCTGCCGCTGCCAGTGGTGCGCTGCCGCCGGCCGCGTCCGCGGCCGACGCCCCGGCGGGGCTGGTCCAGGACGTGGTGAAGGGCACCCCTGCGGGTGGCATCGTCAACGGCCAGGCGACGGGTGGCCTGCCCGTCGAGGCCATCGGCCTGATGAGCGCGGAGCGGCCCGCCGGGCTGACCGGCATGAACTCCGGCTCGCTCGCCACGTTGATCGTCGGTGCGCTGTTCGCCGCCTTGGCGACCGTGCTCGCCGGCACCCGCCGCCTCCGCCGCAGGTGAGCTGAGCCGGGCGGCGGCACCCGGCCGCCGCCCGGCTCCGGCGCGAGAACTCCACAGACCGCTCACCGGCCGTGCCGGGAGCCGCACACGCCTCGCCGCCGCGAGGACGGCCGCCGGACTGGGCCGCTCAGCCGGCCCGCGCGGCGAGGCATGAAAGCTTTGCCCGTTCCGGGGGCGCGGCCCGGAGCGGGCAAAGCCTTGTCCGTGAAGCGGGGAAAGAACGGCGAGCGGATACGCCGGAGCGCCTGTCCCGCCCGGCGGGCGAGGTGGGGCATCGGGGAGGTCGCCGCCGGCGACGAGGGCGCGAGGGCGCCGTGAGACGGCCGGTGACGGCTGGCCGCTCGCCCGGACGGCCGCGGGGCCTCGGTCGCGGAAGTCGGGCCGCGGAGCCCCGGTCACGGAAGTCGGGCCGTGGGGTTGAAAGGCGCCCCGGCCCCAGAGACGGTGATCTTTGGCGGTCATGGCCGGGTGCTTGCCCGGGGCGACGAGGTGAAAGGTTGGGCCGCCAGGTCGCGGGGGGACTCCCGGAGTCCGAAATGGTGATCTCTGACGGCGATCGCCAGGCGCTTGCCCGGGACGACGTGGGCGTCCAGGCAGGAGGCCGGGCCGCCAAGGTCGCACGGAGTGCTCCCCGGCGTACGGAGACGGCGGCTTCCAGGGGCGGTGGCCGATGCTTGCCCGGGCGACGCACGGCTGGGCATGAAGATTCGACCGTGTCGGTTGCACGGCACGCTCCCGGCGTCCCAAATTGGGCGGAGGGGGGCGGACCAGGCCCGGGTGGGTCTGACGGGCACCGTCAGAAAGCGTGCCACCCCTGGTGGAAGCCGCCTCGGCGGGCCGCCGGCGGGGGGCGGTCAGGGGGCGCGCGGTGGGGGTGGACGGCGTCATCTACGGTGAGCCCGGGGGCGCTGAGGTGAGACGGTGGCTGAAGCGGGTGGCGAAGCCGGGTTACAGTGGGGGCGGCGAGCGTCACAGGGTGCGGGCCACTCTCAGGATCTTGCGGCGCAGCCGTATGTAACGGCGACCATCGGGATACAGCCTAAGAAGGTCCAGCTCCCAGTGTCCGTATTCGGCATGCTCCGTGAGTACCCGCCTGGCGGCCTCTCGCGAGGTTCCGCGCGGCAGATACAGGTTCAAATAGGAGTACTCGAGCACTGCGATTAGTCTCCGAAGGGTATGCAAGGGGACGCTGGCACTCTCTGGGCTCTATTCTGCGTCCTCGTGGGTATCGGGTCCAGGTAGGTGGAACACCGGTAAGTGACCGGGTAGTCCGACGGGGAGAAGATTCCGGCGACGGGTTACCTTCATGCCTGTAACGGATCGCCCGGCACGCCTCCCACGGCAGGCCGGGATCGACCGGCAGGGGAACGACAGCGAACAGCGAGGTAGGAAGCAGCGTGCCAGCCAACAACGGCAACGCCGGCGGAACCCGCCTGGTGATCGTCGAGTCGCCTGCGAAGGCGAAGACGATCGCGGGGTACCTCGGGCGTGGTTACATCGTGGAGTCCAGCATCGGCCACATCCGGGACCTTCCCGAAAGGGCCGACGACATCCCCGAGAAGTACAAGGGCAAGGCATGGGCCCGCCTCGGGGTGAACGTGGACCACGACTTCGAGCCGTTGTACGTGGTGAACCACGACAAGAAGTCCCAGGTCTCCAAGCTCAAGCAGCTCCTGAAGGACGCCGACGAGCTCTACCTCGCCACCGACGAGGACCGCGAGGGCGAGGCGATCGCCTGGCACCTGCAGGAGGTCCTCAAGCCCAAGGTGCCCGTGCACCGCATGGTGTTCCACGAGATCACGCCGCAGGCCATCCAGGACGCGGTGTCCAACCCGCGCAACCTCAACCTGCGCCTGGTGGACGCCCAGGAGACCCGTCGCATCCTCGACCGTCTCTACGGCTACGAGGTCAGCCCCGTCCTGTGGAAGAAGGTCAAGCCCCGCCTGTCGGCGGGCCGCGTGCAGTCCGTCGCGACCCGGCTGGTCGTGGAGCGCGAGCGCGAGCGCATCGCGTTCAACTCCGCCTCCTACTGGGACCTCAAGGCCCTGCTCGACATCGGCCGCGACGAGGACCCCCGCAGCTTCGGCGCGACGCTGACCGCCGTGGACGGCCGCAAGGTCGCCAAGGGCCGTGACTTCGCCAGCACCGGCGAGCTCAAAGAGGCGCGCATGCTGCACCTCGACGAGCAGGCCGCCCGCGCGCTCGCCCAGCGGCTGGAGAACGCCGCCTACGCGGTGACGTCGGTCGAGAGCAAGCCGTACACCCGCCGGCCGTACGCGCCGTTCCGCACGACCACGCTGCAGCAGGAGGCCAGCCGCAAGCTCGGCTTCTCCGCCAAGTACACGATGCAGGTGGCGCAGAAGCTGTACGAGAACGGCTACATCACCTACATGCGTACCGACAGCACCACGCTGTCGGAGACCGCGCTGGCCGCGGCCAGAGACCAGGCCGTGCGGCTCTACGGCGCCGAGTACGTGCCCGACAAGCCCCGCGTGTACCAGAGCAAGGTGAAGAACGCCCAGGAGGCGCACGAGGCCATCAGGCCCTCCGGCGACTCCTTCCGCACGCCCGGCGAGACCGGCCTCGGCGGCGACCTCGTGCGGCTGTACGAGCTGATCTGGCAGCGCACGGTGGCGTCCCAGATGAAGGACGCCCTCGGCGAGTCGGTCAGCGTGCGCATCGCCGGCACCTCCAGCACGGGCGAGAAGGCCGAGTTCGGCGCGTCGGGCCGCACGATCACCTTCTACGGGTTCCTCAAGGCGTACGTCGAGGGTTCCGACGACCCCTCGACCGACCGTGACGACTCCGTGAGCCGCCTGCCCAACCTGCGCGAGGGTGACGCCCTCACGGCCCTGGAGCTGGACGCCGAGGGGCACGCGACACGGCCTCCGGCGCGCTTCACCGAGGCCTCGCTGGTCAAGGATCTAGAGGACCGCGAGATCGGCCGCCCGTCGACGTACGCGTCGATCATCGGCACGATCCTCGACCGCGGGTACGTCTTCAAGAAGGGCACCGCGCTGGTGCCGTCCTTCCTGGCGTTCGCCGTCGTCAACCTGCTCGAACGTCACTTCGGCAACCTGGTCGACTACGACTTCACCGCCGAGATGGAGAAGGTGCTCGACGACATCGCCAACGCGAGGGCCGAGCGCGTGCCCGAGCTGCGCCGGTTCTACTTCGGCGAGCAGGGGGACGGGCTCAAGGAGCTGGTCAGCGACCTCGGTGACATCGACGCGCGGGAGATCAGCTCGTTCGCGATCAAGGGAACCGACATCGTGCTGCGTGTCGGGCGGTACGGCCCGTACCTCGACCGCGATGGCCAGCGGGTCAACGTGCCCGAGGACCTGGCGCCCGACGAGCTGACCGACGAGCGTGCCGAGGAGCTGTTCAACCAGCCCAGCGGCGAGCGTGAGCTGGGCGTCGACCCCGCCACCACTCGCATGATCGTGGTCAAGACCGGGCGGTTCGGGCCGTACGTGACCGAGATCCTGCCCGAGGAGCAGCCTCCGCCGGACGGCAAGAAGCGGGCCAAGAAGGACACCTCGAAGCCCCGTACGAGCTCGCTGTTCAAGTCGATGGCGATGGACACCGTCACCCTGGAGGACGCGCTCAAGCTGCTGTCGCTGCCGCGGCCGCTGGGTGAGCTCGACGGCGAGCAGGTGACCGCGCAGAACGGGCGCTTCGGCCCGTACATCAAGAAGGGCACAGACTCCCGGTCGCTGGCCTCCGAGGACGAGCTGTTCACGGTGACGATCGAGCAGGCCAAGGAGCTGTTCGCGCAGCCGAAGCAGCGTGGGCGCGGCCGGGCGGCCGCGGCTCCTCCGCTGCGGGAGCTCGGGGTCGACCCGGCGTCCGGCAAGCCCATGGTGATCAAGGAAGGTCGTTTCGGGCCCTACGTGACGGACGGCGAGACCAACGCGTCGCTCCGCAAGGAGGACTCGGTCGAGCAGATCACCGACGCGCGTGCCACCGAACTGCTGGCCGAGCGCCGCGCGCGCGGCCCGGCGCCGAAGCGCACCCGCGCCAAGGCCGGCGCCAAGTCCTGATCGTTTCCGCCGGTAGAGGCGGGTGCCGAGGTTCCCTCAGGGGGCCTCGGCGCCCGCCTCTACGCGTTGACGGGTCAGACGCGCGGACGTCCCCGAGGAGACGGACCGTGCGCTGAGACGTCGTAACCACCCGCTTTGACGCACCAGCCACCCGGACGGCAACGTGCATCAAAGCGGGGGCACTTAATTACATATCGTAAAGATGGCGAGATTACTGCCGTATCGGAATAGGCGTATCGGTGCCGTTATATTGCCGCCCGAACGCGCGTGACCGGCAGCGTCTATCCCGCAGGCGTCCGGCGCCGGGAAAACGCGCGGCCCATCAGGCGAAGAGCGCGCGTCCCCAGTAGTCGCCGGCGTCCCGCAGCCCCGGAGGGCAGGCGAAAACGGCGCTGCTGACGTGCTTGATGTACTCGTTGAGCGGGTCTCGCCGCGCGAGCTCCATCTGCACGGGGACGAACTGCTTTCCCGGGTCGCGCTGGTAGCTGATGAAGAACAGCCCGGCGTCCAGCCGTCCGAGCCCGTCGGAGCCGTCCACGAAGTTGTATCCCCGGCGCAGCAGGTGCGCGCCCCCGTGGGAGGAGGGGTGTGCGAGCCGCACGTGGGCGTCCATCGCGATCGCCGGCGTGCCGTCGGCGTTCTTCTTGGCGAAGTCCAACTGGTCGAACTCCCGCATCGCGCCGAGCGGCGCGCCCTCACCCTTGTCGCGGCCGAAGATCTGCTGCTGCTCCGACAGCGAGGTACGGTCCCAGGTCTCGATGTTCATGCGAATCTTGCGGGTGACCATGTAGGCGCCGCCGGCCATCCACGCGGGGCCGTCCCCGGGGGCCACCCACAGGTGCTCGCGGAGCATCGCGGCGTCCTCCAGTTTGAGGTTGTCGGTGCCGTCCTTGAACCCCATCAGGTTGCGCGGCGTCGCCTGGGCGCGCGAGGTGGAGGACGTGCGGCCGAAGCCGAGCTGGGACCAGCGCACGGAGACCCGGCCGAACCCGATGCGCGCCAGGTTGCGCACCGCGTGCACGGCCACCTGGGGGTCGTGGGCGCAGGCCTGGACGCAGATGTCGCCGCCGGAGATCTCCGGCCGCAGGTCGTCGCCGGGGAACTTCGGGAGCTCGGCCAGGGCTGCGGGCTTCCTGGCCGCCAGGCCGAACCGGTCGTCGAACAGCGAGGGCCCGAAGCCGATGGTCAGCGTCAGCCCGGACGCGGGCAGGCCGAGCGCCTCGCCGGTGTCGTCCGGCGGCGCCTCGGCCGAGCCGCCGGTCGCGCCGAACGTGCCCGCGTCCTTGCCCTGGGTCATGCGGGCGGCCGCGGCCGTCCACTCCTGCAGCAGCTCCGTCAGCTCGGCGCGGTCCTTCGTGACGACGTCGAGGCTGACGAAGTGCAGGCGGTCCTGCGCGGGGGTGACGATGCCGGCCTGGCGCTCGCCGTAGAAGGGGACGGGGTCGGAGGTGGACGGGACGGCGGCGGGCGCGGGGTCGTCCGTCAGGGCGCGGGTGGCGAGCGCGCCGGCGCCGGCGGCGGCCACGCCCGCCGCTCCCAGCTCGAACAGGCGCCGGCGGTTGATGGGCGTCATCGTGCCACCCCGCCCGCGGCGGTCACCGGGCCACCACGGCGGCGACCTTGCTGATCGGCTCGGCCAGCGCGTTGATCACGTCGGACAGCTCCTTGAGGTCGGCCTTGGACAGCTCGGTGTGCGACTTCCAGCCGTCGCCGGCCCGGTGCTTGCCCAGGGTCTCCGCTGCGGCGGCGAACTTCGCGTCCAGCGTCCTGGCCAGGTCGGGGGCGCGTTCGTCCAGCACCGGGCGCAGCGCGGCGACCGCGGCCTGCGAGCCTTCGAGGTTGGCGGCGAAGTCCCACAGGTCGGTGTGCGAGTAGCGGTCCTCCTCGCCGGTGATCTTGCCGGTGGCGACCTCGTCCAGCAGCTCCTTGGCGCCGGTGGCCAGCTTCAGGGGCTGGAGCCGCTCGGTCGTGGCGAGCTGGACGATCTTCTTCACGTCGGTCATCAGCTTGTCGGCGACGGGCCCGTCCCGGCTGACGTCCTTCGCCACCCACAGGTCCTTCTCGATCCTGTGGAAGCCGGTCCACTCGGCGCCGGGCTCCAGGTCGCCCTCGCGGGCGTCGATGGCCGGGTCGAGGTCGCCGAAGGTCTCGGCGACCGGCTCGATGCGCTCCCAGTACGTGCGCGAGATCGGGTACAGCGCTTTGGCCTTGCCGACGTCCCCGGCCTTGACCGCGTCCACGAACTCCCGCGTCTTGACGAGCAGCGCGTCGGTCTGGCTCTTGACGTAGCGCCCGTAGTCCTCGGCGGCCCGCGCCAGCTTGGCGTCGTCCGACAGCGGCACGGCCGACCCGGTGACCTTCAGGGGGTTGCGGATGCCCTTGCCGATCATGCCGGGCTTACACGCCGTCTCGTACGTTCCCGCCGGGAGCTCGACGATCATGTCGCGGGTCAGGCCGGGGACGATGTTCTCGACCTCGCCCATCACGCGGTCACCCGCGGCGTAGACGTAGAACTCGGTGACCTTGGCGCCGGTGTTGGTGACGGTGAAGGTGGACGTCCCCGCGGGCAGGGACGCCGTGGCGACCACGCAGTCGGTGTCGGAGGCCGAGACGGCGATCTTCGCGGGCTTGCCCTCGGCCTTCGGCGCATCGCCTCCGCCGTCCGCCGGCGAGCATGCGGCGAGTGCCGCGAGGGTCAGCGCGCCGGCGGCGAGTGTCAGGGCGGTACGCATGGTTCTCCAGTTCGAGGTGGATGTGACGCTCATGAGGAGGCGGGCGCCGTCGTCGCGGAGGGGGCGCGGGAGGCGCCGGGGCCGCCGCGGCCGGGCAGCAGGAACAGCAGCAGCACGGGGACGAGGTAGACGCCCCAGGCGATGGTCTCGACGACCGTCGGCTGCGCCGTGATGTTGAAGACGCCGGTGAGCAGCACGGAGTACCAGGCATCGGGCGGCAGGGCGCCCGACAGGTCGAACGCCGGCGTGGTCAGCACGGTGACGAGGCCGGCTTCGACCAGGTCGTGCACGCCGTACTTGAGGATCCCGCCCGCGACCAGGATCAGCATCAGGCCGGTCCAGGTGAAGAACCTGGTGAGGTTGATGCGCAGCGCGCTGGCGTACAGGGCCCAGCCGAGCACCACCGAGGTGGCGAGGCCGAGCAGGATGCCTAGGAGGGGAGCGGTGCTGGCGGTGGCGCCCTGGGCGGCGGCGAAGAAGAGGAGCGCGGTCTCCAGCCCTTCGCGGGCGACGGCGAGGAAGGCCATCACGACCACGGCCGGGGCGCCCAGGTTGAGCGCCTCGCCGAGTCTCGCGCGCAGCTCGCCGGAGAGGCGGCGGGCCGCCCCGCGCATCCAGAAGATCATGTAAGTGACGAACGCCGTGGCCAGAATGGACGCGACCGCCTCGAAGAGCTCCTGCTGCTGGAAGCCGAGCCGTGCCGCGGTGAACGTCAGCAGCGCGCCGAAGCCGACGGACAGCGCCACGGCCGCGGCGACGCCGCCCCAGACGTACGGCAGCCGGTCGCGACGGTCGCTCTTGACGAGGAAGGCCACGAGGATCGACACGACGAGGGTCGCCTCAAGGCCCTCCCGCAGACCGATGAGATAGCTGGCGAACACGGGGTCTCCCTGCGGCGGTGAGTCAGCCCTCTTGGTCAGGGCAGGCTTACCTTAGCCTGGCAAGGTGCCCTGACCTGCGAGGGGGGCACGTCATCGCTCGCCAGGGCCAGAGGGGACGGGCGGGGACGGGGTCCCCGGGGCCCTCCGCGAAGTGTCACGGAACCGGCTCATACCCACTTTTCGCGCGGTGTCCGCTGCGCTGATCCGCGCCGAGGTAATACCCTCAGGAAAGGAGTAGCCGGGCATATCCGACGCTGCTCTGGATCTGCCCCAGCCCAGCGAACACCTGGATACGCTGACATCATGACCACGCCTGGCCGGTCCGCTACGCGCCGTAAACCCCCCCACGTGCTGGCGAACGCTCCGTTCCGTCGGCTCTGGACCGCCATGGCGATCTGCAGCCTCGGCGACTGGCTGAACATCATCGCGATCACCGCTTTCGCCGCGTACCTGACGGAAGGCTCCGGGTACAAGGCGCAGAGCCTGGCCATCGGCGGCGTCTTCGTGGTCAAGATGCTGCCCGCGATCCTGCTCGGGCCGCTCGCCGGCGCCTTCGCCGACCGGTTCGACCGCCGGCTCACCATGTTCCTGTCCGACCTGGCGCGGTTCGCGCTGGTGCTGTCGATCCCGCTGGTGGGCAGCTACCAGTGGATCATCATCGCGACGTTCCTCGTGGAGTGCGTCAACCTCTTCTGGGTCCCCGCCAAGGACGCCACCGTGCCCAACCTGGTGCCCAAGGAGCGGCTGGAGGAGGCCAACCAGCTCAACCTGCTGGTGACGTACGGCACGGCGCCGATCGCCGCCGCCCTCTTCGCGGTGCTCTCGGTGATCATCGAGGTGCTCGGCCAGGCCGTGCCCAGCCTGGCGTGGGAGCCCGCGCGCCCGGCGCTGGTCCTCAACGCCGTCGCCTACCTCGTCTCCGCATTCCTGATCTTCACGTTGAAGAGCATCCCCAAGGAGCACACCGTGCGGGTCACCACCCCGTCGGTGCTCCGGCAAATCATGGACGGCTGGCGGTTCGTCGGCGGCAACCGCATGGTGCGCGGCCTGGTCATCGGCATGCTGGGCGCGTTCGCCGCCGGCGGTGCCGTCATCGGCGTCGCGAAGGTCTACGTGGCCGCGCTGGGCGGCGGCGACGCCGCGTACGGCACGGTGTTCGCCGCCGTCTTCGTCGGCATGGCCCTCGGCATCTTCTTCGGGCCGCGCCTGCTGCGCGAGCTGTCGCGGCGGCGGCTGTTCGGGCTGGCGATCATCACGGCCGGCGTCGTGCTGGCCGCGACCGCGGTCATCCACAACCTGGTGATCCTCGTCCTGCTCGTCGTGGTGCTGGGCGCCTGCGCCGGCATCGCGTGGATCATCGGGTACACGTTGATCGGCCTGGAGGTCGACGACGCCATCCGCGGCCGCACCTTCTCCTTCCTGCAGTCGATGGCCCGCGTCACCCTGCTGCTCGTGGTGGCGATCGCCCCCGCCCTGGCCGGCCTCTTCGGCGAGCACTCCTTCTCGCTCGGCGCCGGCATCGTCTACCGCTTCGACGGCTCGAACCTGGTCATGCTGATCGGCGCGCTGCTCGCGATCGTCGTCGGCGTCCTGGCGCTCCGGCACATGGACGACCGGCGCGACGTGCCCATCAGGTCCGACCTCATGGCGGCCCTGCGCGGCGAGCGCTACGTGCCCGAGAGCGTCGAGCACTCCCGCGGCATGTTCATCGCCTTCGAGGGAGGCGAGGGGTCGGGCAAGACCACCCAGTCGCGGCTGCTGGCGATCTGGCTGCGCGACCAGGGGTTCGACGTCGTCCAGACCCGGGAACCGGGGTCCACCAAGATCGGCATGCGGCTGCGGGCCATCCTGCTGGACTCCGCGCACCAGGGCCTGTCCGCCCGCTCCGAGACGCTGCTGTACGCCGCCGACCGCGCCGAGCACGTCGAGAAGGTCATCCGTCCGGCGCTCGACCAGGGTGCGATGGTGGTCTCCGACCGTTACGTCGACTCCACGCTGGCCTACCAGGGCGCGGGACGGGAGCTGGAGCCGCAGGACGTCGCCAAGGTCAACCTGTGGGCCACCGGCGGGCTGGTGCCCGATCTCACCGTGCTGATCGACGTGCCGCCGTCGGTCGGGCTCACCCGCTTCGCCTCCCCGGCCGACCGCATCGAGTCCGAGCCGCTGGAGTTCCACGAGCGGGTCCGCCGCGAGTTCCGCGCCCTGGCGGCCGCCGACCCCGACCGCTACTTCGTCGTGGACGGCCTGCAGACGCCGGCGGAGATCGCCGTGCTGATCCAGGACCGCGTCCGCGAGGTGCTGCCCGACCCCGTCCCGCAGGAGACCGAGGCGATCACCGGCACCATGCCGGTCATCCGCGACTGACGGCTCGCCGACGGGGCTAATCTGGCGAGCGTGACAGTCTTCGACGACCTGGTGGGCCAAGACCGCGCGGTCGCCGTGCTGCGCCAAGCCGCGGCGGCCGGCGCCGAAGCCCTCGCGGGCGGGCCCGGCACGGGCATGACCCACGCCTGGCTGTTCACCGGGCCGCCCGGGGCGGGCCGCACCAGCGCCGCGCGGGCCTTCGCCGCGGCCCTGCTCTGCCCCGACCAGGGCTGCGGCCACTGCGACCTGTGCCACCAGGTGAGCATCGGCTCCCACCCCGACGTCGAGGTCGTACGCCCCCAGGGGCTGTCGTACAGCGTCAAGGAGACCCGGGAGCTCGTGCTGCGGGCGTCGGGCGCCTCCACGCTCGGACGCTGGCGCGTGATCCTCTTCGAGAACGCCCACCGGGCCACGGAGGCCGCCGCCAACGCCCTGCTCAAGGCCATCGAGGAGCCCCCGCCGCGCACGGTCTGGCTGCTGTGCTCGCCGTCCCCGGACGACATGGTGACCACCATCAGGTCGCGGTGCCGCGTCGTCACCCTGGGCACGCCCTCCACGGCGGCGGTCGCGCACATGCTCACCACCCGCGACGGCGTGCCCGAGATCATGGCCGGGTTCGCGGCGCGCGCCACCCAGGGCCACATCGCCCGGGCGCGGCGGCTGGCCCAGGACGAGGAGACGCGGCGGCGCCGCGACTCCGTCCTGTCGCTGCCGCGGTCGCTGACCACCCTCGGGCACTGCGTGGAGGCGGCCGAGCGCCTGGTGAAGACCTCCGCCGAGGACGCGCAGGAGGCCACCGGCCACCTGAACGAGTCGGAGACCTCCGAGCTGCGCAAGATCTACGGCGAGGGCTCCACGGGCAAGGGCCTCAACAAGGGCCTCGTCCGCGGCGGGGCCGGCGCGATCAAGGAGCTGGAGGACCGGCAGAAGTCCCGCGCAACCCGCATCAAACGCGACTCGCTCGACCAGGCGCTGCTCGACCTGGCCGCCTTCTACCGTGACGTGCTCGCCATCCAGTTCAGGGCCGACGTCGAGCTGTCCGCCGAGGACCACCGGGCCGACCTCGACGAGATCGCGGTGCTCAGCACGCCGGAGGACACCCTCAGACGCATCGACGCCGTCATGCTCTGCCGCGAGCGGCTGGCCGCGAACGTCAACCCGCAGATCGCCGTCGAGGCCATGACCGTCTCCCTGTGGCGCCCGCGCTCCTGACCCCTATTTGGGGACGGATCCCGCGCGAGGTTGATATTGCGCCACTCGACCGGCGTGCGCGTAATGTGGCGGGAGCACGCGCACAGGGGCGGGCTAGGAGCGGAGGCGTTCCATGGGCATGGTCATGGCCGTGAGCTTTGCCCGGTACGGGCGGCTGTACTATCTCGACCCCGGCGGCCACAGCCCGAAGGTCGGCGACAAGGTGCTGGTGCCGACCGACTCCGGGCCCGAGGTGGCCGAGTGCGTGTGGGCCCCGCAGTGGGTCAGCGACGACATCGACGGCCTCCCGACGTGCGCGGGCATCGCCGACGAGAGCCACCTGGGGCGCGACGAGGAGAACCGCCGCAGGCGTGCGGAGTCCCGCAGCGTTGCCAAGCGCCTCATCCGGCGGCACGAGCTGCCGATGAAGGTCGTCGGCATCGACTACCTCGACGCCGACAACGTGTACACCGTCTACTTCTCGGCCCCGCACCGGGTCGACTTCCGGGCGCTCGTGCGCGACCTCGCGCGCAACCTGCGGGCCCGGGTGGAGCTGCGGCAGATCGGGCCGCGCGACGAGGCGCGGCTGCAGGGCGGCATCGGCCCCTGCGGGCGCGACCTGTGCTGCGCCACGTTCCTGAAGGACTTCGAGCCGGTGTCGGTGCGCATGGCCAAGGACCAGGACCTTCCGGTCAACCCGCTGCGCATCGCGGGCGCGTGCGGGAGGCTGATGTGCTGCCTGAAGTACGAGCACCCGTTGTACCAGGAGTTCCGGGCGTCGGCGCCCCGCGTCGGGGTGGCCGTGGACACTCCGGAAGGGCCGGGGACGGTCGTCGCGCACAACGTGCCGTCCGACTCGCTGGTCGTGCGCCTGGAGGACGGCGGCCGCCGCTGCGCGTGCTCGCGCGCGAGCGTGTGCGCGCCGCGCAGGCAGCACGACCAAAGATACGGTGGCCCGGAGGCCGCCGAGGAGTGAAACCCCACGTGGGCGGGGTACAACCAGAGCGCCGCGGGGATGATCGCTCTCTGCGGGCGTTCCATTCGGGGGAGCGTTCCAACGGGGATAAAGGTGGTCGGCGCATGATGCGCTGTTCAGGCGGCAACCGTACGGGGGCGGCCCTTCTCGCGGCGGCCCTGCTCGCCTCGGCCGGTTCGGCCTGCTCGGCCAAGGGGGAGGTGCGGCTGCCCGCCGACGGCGCCTCGCCGGTCCCGCCGGCCGCCGACGGGGCGGCCACGCAGGCGCCCTCCGCGGCGCTGGCCCCGTACTACACGCAGAAGATCGCCTGGACGGCATGCAAGGACGGCTTCGAGTGCGGCAAGGTCAGCGTCCCGCTCGACTACGCGGCCCCGGAGGGCGAGCGCATCGAGATCAGCCTGGTGCGGCTGCCGGCGACGGGCGAGCGCATCGGGTCCATCGTGCTCAACCCGGGCGGCCCCGGCGGCTCGGGCATCGAGTACGCGCGGGCCGCCAAGACCGTCCTGAGCCCCGACGTCCTGGCACGGTTCGACACCGTGGGCTTCGACCCGCGCGGCGTCGGCCAGTCGGCGCCCGTCCGCTGCCTGAGCGGTGCGCAGCTCGACAAGTTCATCGGCCTGGACGGCACCCCCGACTCGCCGGCCGAGGTCGACGCCCTGGCCGCGGGCGCGGAGGAGTTCGCCCAGGGCTGCGAGGCCAAGTCGGCCAAGCTGCTCCCGCACGTGGGCACGGTGAACGCCGCCCGCGACATGGACGTCATGCGAGCCGCCCTCGGCGACCAGGGCCTTACCTACCTCGGCAAGTCCTACGGCACCTACCTCGGCGCCGTCTACGCCGACCTGTTCCCCACCAAGGTCCGCGCCCTGGTGCTCGACGGCGCGCTGGACCCCGCCCTGGCCCCCGTCCCCGCGATCAACTCGGCCCAGGCACGCGGCTTCGAGGTCGCCCTGCGCTCGTTCATCACCGACTGCTTCAAGCAGACGTCCTGCCCGTTCCCGGTCAAGACCACCGACGCCGCGCTCGACCGCATATCCGCCCTGCTCAAGACCGCCGACCAGCACCCGCTGCGCAACGGCACCGGCGACAGCCGCAAGATCGACGAGTCCTGGACGACGCTCGGCATCGTCACCGCCCTGTACGACCGGCGCTCGTGGCCGGTGCTGCGCATGGCGCTCGACCAGGCGTTCCAGGGCGACGGCACCACGCTGCTGAGGCTCGGCGACATCCTGGTCGACCGCAAGAAGGACGGCACGTACTCCAACCAGACCGAGGCCAACATGGCCATCAACTGCGTCGATCACCCGTACCCCACCAGCACGTCGGCCTACGAGGAGGCCGCCGAGACCGCCCAGCGCGAGTCCCCCCGCTTCGGCTCCTACGTGATGTGGGGCTCCCTGCCCTGCGAGTACTGGCCCGTCAAGCCCACCACCACCGACCAGGCCCTCAAGGCCCCCGGCGCCCCGCCCATCCTGGTGGTGGGCACCGAACGCGACCCCGCCACCCCGTACGAGTGGGCCAAGGCCCTGGCCTCCCAGCTCTCCTCCGGCGTCCTGCTCAGCTTCGACGGCGACGGCCACACCGCCTACCGAACCGGCTCCAACTGCATAGACGAGGCCGTAGACCGCTACTTGATCACCCGAACCCCCCCCAAACCCAACACCCTCTGCCCCAAGGTCACCTGACCCCCGCCCCACCCCCCACGAAGACGCAAGAACACCGGGAAACCTGTAGACTTCCACACGCTGCGGCCAACCCGCCCAGCACGCCGCCTTAGCTCAGTCGGCCAGAGCGACGCACTCGTAATGCGTAGGTCAAGGGTTCGATTCCCTTAGGCGGCTCCACCGTAAGACCCCCAGCTCGGTACGTCTGAGCTGGGGCTTCTTAGTTTCTCTGACCGATCACGGGCCGTATCGCTCTCGCGAAGCTCCTCCGAGACGTCGAGGCGGAACGCGTGCCCCAAGGGGCCGCGACCCTCGACTACGTCCTGACGCGCTACCTCGAAGTGGCCAACCTGGAGATCTCCACCCGCGAGGCCCACGAGGGCTACATCCGCCGCACCATCCGCCCCGTGCTCGGCGTCGTGAGAATCGGCAAGCTCCGGCCCGACATGCTGGACTCCCTCTACACCCACCTCAGGCGGTGCTCGCGGCTCTGCGACCGCCTGCTGAAGATCGACCACCGAACTGAGGACGAACACGTCTGCGACGCGCTGTGCGGCCCGCTGAAGGACCACCGCACGCCCCGTCCCGCAGGCTCGACTGGTCAGGGCGGCCGGAATCCGTGGCGCCGCCGTCACCAGACCCGCGCCCAGCGAAGCCACTACCAGCGACAACAACTCCTACATCGGGTAAGTGCGGCTGGAGTATCAGAGGCTCCGGCAAATGAGGGTTACTTACCCGCATGCCTTTTCCGCCAGCGGGTCAACCTCGGTGGTCAGCGCCGGGCCAGCGGTGAACTAGCGAGTCGGCAGTCAAACGCCCAGCAGCCGGGGAAAATGGCGGCTCTCTGTGACAGCGGAAGGTCCCGCCTGCAGTATCAACACTGCTTGCGTCCCGTATGCCGACCTTCATGGTAAAAACGGTGTCGGGTCTGCAGCAGCCGCTGATTTGGAACTTGTCATCGGCGTGGTTTCGGGGCGAATCATCAAAGTACCATCGGACAGTATAGGGTGCTGTGCCCCCGGTGAAGGTGACCGCGCATTCGTACCGACCCGCGCCAGACTCGCAATTGAGCTGCTGGATCTCTATGGCTAGCGCGGTCGAGGCGGCGGAAGCTGAGCTGACGACCCCGAGTGGTACCGCAAGAGTCGTGGCTACGAGCGCGACGCGCAGGCTGTGCCTTTTTATCACGATGCTTTCTCCTTTCCAAGGACGACGTCCGGGAAGGGCCAGCGATCACGCCGGTTTCTCATGAGCCGGGCCGGTCAACGTTCGATATCGGCAGGCACCCGCCATTGCCGTGCGCGTATGCAGTACATCCGCACGGGCGGCGGGCCAGGCACACCGCGCAAGCGGGCCCAACTCAGTCGGCTCAGCGGCCAACATGATGGTGACTGGGTCGTGGACGCCCGCTCGGTCTCCTAGAAGTGCCTCTCCTTCCGTCGAGCACGACTGCGCTAGTAGCGCCTCCGGCATGAAACTCGGAGTCAGTCAGCGAGAAGGTTATATGGAACGGCAATGACGATTACGCTGAACATACGTCATGGATGTAGGGCTGGCAATACTCGCGAAATGACGCATGGGAACTGCAAGCGACCTGCCAGGACCACTAGTACTCCAGCCGCACTTACCGATGTAGGAGTTGTTGTCGCTGGTAGTGGCTTCGCTGGGCGCGGGTCTGGTGACGGCGGCGCCACCAAGACCAGTGGAGGACGTGGCGCTCGTTGATCGGTGGCCGGGTGAGCAGTGCGAACAGGCGGCGGATCTCGTTGGCGGAGATCGCGATGAGTTGATCACTGTGTCGTCGGCGGTGGGCCCCCTCTCGACCGCGGCCGGCGGGCGCGCGGTCTGATGGGCGCCTGGGGATTCGGTGGGGCGGGCTGGTCGATGAGAGCGGCTCGGGTGACGGCGAGGAAGGCCAGGTCGAGCATGGCCAGCGTCATGTACCGGTACCACGCCGGATAGAGCCGCACCTGTTAGTGGTCGAAGGCGGCCTCGTCCTTGCCGGCCTGGAAGCACTCCTCGATGGTCCAGCGGATTCCGGCCACCCTGACCAGGCGAGCCAGCGGGACGGGGATGGGTGTGTGGCACAGATAGAAAGCCGGCTCAGACGGCTTGCCGATCGAGCGGCGAATCAGTACGCGGTGAACAGGACTGCTGGTGGCGACCAGCGCCCAGTCATAGCGTCGCTCGCCCTTGGCTCCGTCCCCGCACGACAGCCGCGGCCCTCAGAGGAAACTCGGCTCGACCTGACCGCGGCGTGAGCGGATCTGCGGCGGGTCAGCGCCGCAGGGCACGGTCAATCTCGATCTCGCGGTCGGATGGGACGTTGCGCGCCTGGCCGGAGCCTCTCGTTGCCGAGATACGAGGCGGCGCTGAACCAGCCTCGTCGACCACGATGTCGGTCCCGGTGATGTAGGACGATTCGTCGCTGGCCAGGAACAGGGCGGTGTAGGCGATCTCGTCGGCCTTGCCGCTGCGCCGCAGCAGGATGGGTGTGCCGCTCGAAAACGCGATCTCGCTGCTCCGGACCCGCGTTCGGCGAGGTTCTGCAGCAGCCGTCCGGCAGTCCGCCGCGGGCGGCGTACCACGCCCTTGATTCAAAGGGGCGGGTCGTCGTGCTCGGCGATGGCGTGTCCCACCGAGTTCCCATGCGACCTACCTCCCTCAGGGGGTGGGGACGTGCGCGGGGACGTGCTGGTCGATGAGGATGCGCGCGGCGGCGACGGATCGGGCGGCGGGACCGGCGGAGCCGAGCGTGGCCGCGTTGGCGTAGAGGCCGGAGATGATCAGCATCAGCATGTCGGCCAGAGCGTTGGGATCGGTGGCACGTGCTGCGGCGGCGAGGGCGCACAGCCGCTCGCGTAGCCGCCTGAGGTGGTCGACGGCCTCCCGGCGGCCGGGGTGGCCGGGGTCGCGGAACTCCGCCGAGGTGTTGTAGAAGGTGCAGCCGTGGGCATCGGAGCCCTGGGCGCTCTCCTCGGCGTGCTCCACGATGGCCAGGAGTTGGCGGGCGGGGTCGCCCTCGTGCCGGGCGATCGCGCTGCCGATCTGCGCCCAGGCCCGGTCGTGCAGCTCACCCACCCAAGCCCTCACAAGCTCGTCCTTGCTGGTGAACTCGCGGTAGAGCGCGCTCTTGCCGAGCCCCGTCTCCTCGACGACCTGCTGCATGCCTACGGCCCGTGCGCCCTGCGCGTCGAACAGGCGGGCGGCCGTCTGGAGGATGCGCCGGCGGGTGCCGGGAACCGGTCTGCGCGTCACCGTCGGGTCCCTTCACGAGGAGTCCAAGAATCGTCGTTGACAGCGTAGCGCCTTACCCCCAGGATTGGACCGGGGGGGGGGGGGGGGGGGGCGGGGGGGGCCCGCGGGGCGGGGGCGGGGGGGGGGGGGGGGGGTGTGTGGGGGGGGGCGCCCCCCCCCCCCCCCCGGCCCCCCCCCCCCCCGGGCTCCCCCCGGCCCCCCCCCCCCCCCGTGGCGGCCCGGGGGCCCCCCCCCCCCTCCCCCCCCCCCCCCCCGGTCCGATATGAAATGGGGTGAGTTCTTTTATGACCGAGACCGCAGCCGGCACCCGGAGCAGCAATGCCCCTGGGGACCTTCCTGGCCATCTCCTCCTCCGGTTTCTCGCTGGGCCTGGTGTTCGGCGGGGCGCTGGCGCAACTCCACTGGCGGCCGGCCTTACTGCTGCCGGCGGCGGTCGGCGTGACCCCCTGCTGCTCGCCCTGCTCCTTGTCGGCCCCTGGCCGGTGCCACCGCCGGGCTGTTCCTGCTCGCCGCCGGCTACTAGGTCTGGGCCGTGCTGATCGGCCAAGCCGAACCGCTGACGGTCCTGCTCATCCGGCAAGTGCTGGGCGGGGTCCGGGTTCGCCGCCGCCTACTGCGCGCTCAACATCGCCGCCGTAGCGGGCGTGGGACAGGAGGAGCAGGGCCTGGCGTCGGGCCTGTTCAACGCTAGCGCTCGACTCGGTACCAGCCTGGTCACCGCCGTCACCGCCACCGTGCTCGTCGCCAGCGGCGGCGCGATCGTGGGCGGCTACCGGGCGGGCCTGTGAACAGTCGTCGTGTCCGTGGTCATCACACTGCTGTCGGCCCTGGGCGCGAGAACTCCACAACCATGAAGGGAAATCCCATGCGCATCTACACTGCCAGCGCCATCTCCGAAGGCCGCGACAGCCGGGCGGTCTCCTCGGACGGCCGGCTGGACGTCCGGCTCGCCCTGCAGAAAGAGCTGGGCGGCGACGGCGCCGGCACCAATCCCGAGCAGCTCTTCGCCGCCGGGTACGCCGCCTGCTTCGCCACGTCCATGAAACTCGTGGCGGGCCAGCAGGGCCTCGACGTGGCCGACGCCTCGGTCACCGCAGAGGTCGGCCTGTCACCCAACGGCAAGGGCGGCTACGAGCTGGATGCCGTCCTGCGCGTGAAACTGCCCGGCACCCTCACCGCGGAGCAGGCACGAACCCTCCTGGACACCACCCACCGGGTGTGCCCCTACTCCAATGCCACCCGCGGCAACATGCCCGTCGAACTGCTCCTCGACTAACGAGTATGACGCCCGCCCCAAAGGGCTGATGCCTGACGAAAGTAAGAGTGCAACCCAGCCGATTGTCCGCTGTGTGGTGTCCCGCCTGGCTCCGTCCGTTTGGTTGGCAACGGACGGAGAGCTGGGAGGAGAAAGGACACCTGTACTGATATCACGCACATGAACGTCAGGCAGCCGAGGCCGACCAGGCGATTCACGCACCCGGCCGGTGCGCGACTCTGGCACGTCATCCGGTACATCATGGGGGCGGTCCGGTGAGTTCGGCCGCCCGGAAGGGTGCCTTCACGCCGCCGATCCCTCGCCGCCACTGCGCTGGTGCCCGGATCCCCACGCCGGCTCCGGGCCGACCCGGGGTCGAGGTCAGATGCCGCGCGTTCGGCTGGCGGTCCCAGGTGGATGCAACCGGAGACCGGCGCTGAGGGGCACTACATCGCGCGCGTGTCATGCCACTGCCCGAGACGATGGGGAGCACCGGTGACCGGTCCGCCGTCGGGTCTGAGCCGGATCCGTTGGCATGTTACGTCGAAGTCCGGCTGCCGCAGCGGTCGACGTGATCTGAGGTCACGATCTCCGGAATCTCTCGTGGAATCCACCGCCTGGGCGAACAGGGCATTCGGTGGTTAGCAGGTTCCAGGTGTGTGAGAAGTGCAGGTAGGAGAGGTGGGGCAGTTGCACGCGCCTCTCCTAATGCGTAGTTCAAGGGTTCGATTCCCTTAGGCGGCTCATCGTTTGACCAAAGCGTTCCTTGATCATAATGGGCGCCCTTTTGATCTTACGTCTCAGATCCCCCAAAGAGCCCTTCCCATCTTCTGTAGGGCGTCCTGGGCCGGCGGCGACGCTACGTGACTGTAACCGCGGGTGACTCGGATGTCGGAGTGCCCGAGCATCTCCTGGACCACCGCCAAGGCGATCCCGGCCTCCAGCGCCAAGGTGGCCGCCGTTTGCCGTTTGGGCGTGGAGCTTGTGATGGGGGAGCCCGGCTGCTCTCACGATGCCGGCCACTCCTCCCGGTTCACCCGCGGATCGCCACACCGGGATGGTCGAACCGTCGTACATCCTGTCGCACGAACTGCCGCTGCGGGAGGCGCCGGACGCCTACGCGCACCTCGGCAAGCGTGAGCCCAGATGGAAAAGGTCACGCTCAAGCCCGGCCTCGACTGAACGTCTCCATCGCCACCGCCGCTTGACGATCCGGAGGAGACCGGAGGGCGGGACCTTCAGGCGGGCCCGTCCAGCGGCGGTCGCGGGGGGAGCGGAAAGCGGAGCGAGGCGGCCACGACGTTGTCCTTGAGCTGGGTGTCGGCGAGCACGTGCTCGACCGACCCGCTCTCGTTGATCACGACCTGGGCCAGTTCGTCGATGACGTCCGGCGTTCTCCGGGTGGCGCGGCCGCACAGCGGGCAGGTCTCGCCCGCGGTCGCCAGCCAGCTCGACTCGTCGCACACCACTCCCGGGGCCGTCGCGCCCTCCTGGACCAGAAGCATCCCCACCGCGCCGACCGACCCGGCCCACAGGCAGTCGTCCAGGCCGAGCGCGGCCGGCTTACGCGTCGCCGCCCGCTCCATGACCTCGGCGACCCACCGGCGCTCCTCGTCGCGCTCGTACCGTTCGGCGATGCGCCCGGCGTTGTGCCGGATGTCGGCCGGCGTAGCCGTCCGGGGATCGATCGTGAAGGTCCCGGCGACCTTGGGCCGCAGATCGTGGGGGAGGAACTCCAGGAAGTTCGGCACCTCCTCGGGGTGACCGCCGACGATCAGCAGCTCGTAGTGACCGGTGCGGAACAGCTCGTCGAGCACCCGGACGACGTTGCGGTAGTGACGTTTGGCTAGATCTTCGGCGCGGTTGCGCACCTGGGGCTCTTCCAGCCCGTACCAGCCGGCATAGTTCGGCTTGCGCAGGGCGGAATCCTGCACCTCGCCGATCTCCCGCATCTCGTCCTGGTAGAGCTCGAAGGCCTGCGCCGACCGCCGGTCGACCACCAGGACGCAGCAGCGGTGGAACTCGTCCAGCACCGCCAGCATCGGGCGGACCCACGGCGTCGTGCCGACCATGATCCGGTCTCTCACGGTGCGCGGCAGGATGACCTGCTCGAAGAAGTCGTCCTCGCTGCAGGAGATGACGGCCACCGCGCCGGTCTCCACCCGTTCGAGACCCTCCAGATTCTCGATGCGCTCGATGTCGCCGCGTATCGACAGGCGCGCCCGGCGTCCGAGCGAGTCGTCCTCCTCGAGCGGGCGGATCTCGTGGAGCAGGCTGTTGACCTGGGTGCGCAGGGCGGTGGGGCCGTCCTGTCCCACACCGGCGTACAAGGAGACCACGGGCAGATCGCCCCCGTTGTACCGGATGATCCGGCCGATCGTCTCTGTAGTGATCATGCGTCGCCCCCGTCGCTGGTCCCTCCGACCAGTATTCGCCACCTACTGAGCGAAGGTGGCGGACGCCCCCCCGGACGCGGAGCGGCGCGCGCGCTCTTCGAGCTGGACAACACGCTCGTGAGCTTGGATGAGGCTTTCCCAGGTGTGGGTCGTGGAATTCGCCGACGAGCATGCTCTTGGGCGCGAGGCGGTTGATTGGTCGGCGTAGTCTGATCTTGCCAACGCGGACGCTAACAGCATGACCAGACAACCGTGGACATCCGCAGAAGTCGATCACAGAGATATGCCGTCCCACCAGGGGCGAAGAGGCCCCGAGAGATGCCGGTAGACGACCACGTTTTGACTCGTTGGCCGCCCGGCTTGAGGAGCTTCCCTGCACGGACGAGTGCGCGGGCCGGCGCGGCGCCGGGTGCTTCATCGACTGACACCGCGCCAGGGCGCCTCGCCGGACGGGGCGTCCTGGCCGTCGTCGTCGGCGGGCCGCCGGCCTCCCGCTTCGCACGCCGGCAGTCCGGCGTCGACACCCAACCTGACGCGCACACGGCTCTGGTCTCCCGAGCGGCCGCCGCGGACGCATGCGGCCGGCCCCTCACGTAGAGGGGCCGGCGTCGAGGTGCGAGATCAGTTGATGACGGCGAGGCGGGTGATGGCGCTCCACCCGGTGCCGATGAGGATCTTGGTGTTGATGTTGGGCGCGCCTGTGGTGCCCTTGTTGAGGTAGGCGTACAGGTCGCCGTCGGTCATCCGGCCGACCACGTCCTTCTTGCCGTCGTGGTCGATGTCGGCGATCGTGAGTCGGTTGATCCCGTTCCAGCTTGAGCCGATCAGCACCTTGGTCGAGATGTTGGGTGCGCCTGTGGTGCCCTTGTTGAGGTAGGCGTACAGGTTGCCGTCGCCGCCACGCGCGGTCACGTCGGTTTTGCCGTCGTTGTCGATGTCCACCACGCTGATCAGGCTCACCCCGTTCCAGCTGCTGCCGATCGTCTTGCGATTGGAGATGTTCGGCGTACCGGGTGTGCCGCTGTTCAGGTAGGCGTAGAAGGTGCCGTCAGTGCTGCGGCCGATCACGTCGACCTTGCCGTCGTTGTCCAGGTCGGCGGTGACGACATCGGTGACGGAGTTCCAGCCGGTGCCGATCGTGACGCGGGTGGAGATGTTCGGCGCGCCGGGGGTTCCGGAGTTCAGGTAGGCGTACAGGGTGCCGTCGCTGCTGCGGCCGATCACGTCGGTCTTGCCGTCGTTGTCGATGTCGGCCACGTTCACCCGTGTGATCGCGTTCCACCCGGTCCCGATCGTCTTACGGTTGGCGATGTTCGGCACACCCGGGGTTCCGGAGTTCAGGAACGCGTACAACGTGCCGTCGGTGTGCCGGCCGAGCACATCGCTCTTGCCGTCGTTGTCCACGTCGGCCACCGAGATCCGGGTGATCCCCGTCCACCCGGTGCCGAACTCCACCGGCCGCCCCGTCACACCTGGTGCGCCCGGCGTACCGGTCCCCAGATACGCTCGCAGCGTCCCGTCGGCCAGCGTGCCCACCAGGTCGACCCGGCCGTCCGCGTCGAAGTCCGCCGCCTCACCCGTCGCGTCCTCAGGCTCGGCAGGGTTGCCCCTGACGTAGGGCAGGATGGTGTTGACGATGATCTGGGCGTCGGCGGCCTGCGGCTGGTAGCGCTCGGGGAACGCCGACACCTGCACCGTCTGGCACACCTCGCCCACAGGCGCCGTCTTCCAGGCGTTGTTCGGATACTTGCTGATCATCTTGTCGAGGAACGCGTTGGTCGCCCAGACGGGGTTGAGCCGCTGGGCGGCGCTGCCCCACGAGGCCCGTTGCTGGAACAGGCCCAGGCTGTCGTGGTCGACCTCCTCGCTGATGTTCTGGATGCTGGTCTCCACGATCGTGGTCGTGATCGCGATGACGGCCGCACGCGGGTCCAGCCCGCGGTCGTGCACCGCCTTGATCACCATTCGGGCGCACGACACCCGGTAAGCCGACATGTAGCCCCGCATCTTGGCCTGCAGGGAGCTGTTGAGCTGGTTCGCCAGCTCGGTGTCGGTCGACGTCGTGCCCTGCGAGTCACAGGCCGCGAGCTGGTAGGCGGCTCGCACGTCCGACGCGGTCGTGGGACCCGGGTCCGGATCGGCCGTAGCAGGGGTGGCCGTGGCGGTCAGCGCGAGGGCGGTGACGGCGGTGGTGGCGAAGGCGAGGCGGAAGGCGATGTTCTTGGGCATGATCGTTCCTTTGCGGGGGTGATGAAGTGGACGCCCGTCACCGGGCATGAAGGGGAGGACCCTTGGCGTGGGTCGCCAGGTGGGGATTCCTGGCCGCCGTGCCGGCACGGCGTTGATGAGCGGACGGGTCAGTTGATGACGGCGAGGCGGGTGATGGCGCTCCACCCGGTGCCGATGAGGATCTTGGTGTTGATGTTGGGCGCGCCTGTGGTGCCCTTGTTGAGGTAGGCGTACAGGTCGCCGTCGGTCATCCGGCCGACCACGTCCTTCTTGCCGTCGTGGTCGATGTCGGCGATCGTGAGTCGGTTGATCCCGTTCCAGCTTGAGCCGATCAGCACCTTGGTCGAGATGTTGGGTGCGCCTGTGGTGCCCTTGTTGAGGTAGGCGTACAGGTTGCCGTCGCCGCCACGCGCGGTCACGTCGGTTTTGCCGTCGTTGTCGATGTCCACCACGCTGATCAGGCTCACCCCGTTCCAGCTGCTGCCGATCGTCTTGCGATTGGAGATGTTCGGCGTACCGGGTGTGCCGCTGTTCAGGTAGGCGTAGAAGGTGCCGTCAGTGCTGCGGCCGATCACGTCGACCTTGCCGTCGTTGTCCAGGTCGGCGGTGACGACATCGGTGACGGAGTTCCAGCCGGTGCCGATCGTGACGCGGGTGGAGATGTTCGGCGCGCCGGGGGTTCCGGAGTTCAGGTAGGCGTACAGGGTGCCGTCGCTGCTGCGGCCGATCACGTCGGTCTTGCCGTCGTTGTCGATGTCGGCCACGTTCACCCGTGTGATCGCGTTCCACCCGGTCCCGATCGTCTTACGGTTGGCGATGTTCGGCACACCCGGGGTTCCGGAGTTCAGGAACGCGTACAACGTGCCGTCGGTGTGCCGGCCGAGCACATCGCTCTTGCCGTCGTTGTCCACGTCGGCCACCGAGATCCGGGTGATCCCCGTCCACCCGGTGCCGAACTCCACCGGCCGCCCCGTCACACCTGGTGCGCCCGGCGTACCGGTCCCCAGATACGCTCGCAGCGTCCCGTCGGCCAGCGTGCCCACCAGGTCGACCCGGCCGTCCGCGTCGAAGTCCGCCGCCTCACCCGTCGCGTCCTCAGGCTCGGCAGGGAGGTCAGGGGTGATCCCGACGGGGGCGGTGTAGCCCACGATGTCGACGTTCCCGCGGGAGTAGCTGTTCGCCTGGACCCGGTCGCCGCTGTTGCCCTCGATCGTGGTGACGGTGCTCGCGTTGGCCGACGTGACGATGCCGACATGGTCGATGTCGCCGCTCTGGTCCCAGTCGAAGACGACGGCGTCGCCGGGCAACGGGGTGTAGCCGCTGCTCCTGGTGTGCCAGGTGCCGTACTTCGTGCCGTAGTCCTTGAAGGACGCGGCCCACCCCGTCAGCACGCCACCGCTCGTTTCGGCGATGTCCGCGTGAGTGACGCCCGCCGCCCTCCAGACGAACTTGGAGAAGTCGGCGCACCATTCGCTCTCCCGGAACTGGACACCGTCCCCGGTTCCACATCCGCTCGACGACTTCCACGTACGGAAGACGCCCGTGTAGTAGTTGCAGTTGCTCCCGGCGGGCCGCTCGACGTTGCGCTGGCCGTCCGCCAGCTCCCGCTCCGCGACGGCGACGATGCTGGACCGCGTCGCCGCGGCGGCGGGCGTGCTCGTCATCGCCACCACCGCCGCGGCCGGCACCATCAGGGCGACGGAACTCGCGACCAGGCGGCCGAAGGACATTTTCACGGCGCTTCCTCTCTCCAAGTGCTTACGGAGCGGAAGCCTGGTCGCGAGCTCTCCAAAAAGCCTCTAATGAAGTTAAAACCGCGGCGTACCGCGGCCGCCGGGCCGGGACGTCAGCCCGTGGCGGCCGCGGGGTGCGCGCCGCGTCCGGTGCCACGGTCACCGTCATCATGGGCGAGCTGGAGTCCTGTTCGGGCCGTACGGTGCTGGAGGTCCGCGCCGCCCGAGCCCAGGAACAGCAGAGGGCCGCCGGCCGCCGTGGTGGTCGAGGTGCGCGTGGTCCTGGCCGTCGTCCTCGGCGGGCCGCCGGCCGCCGTGGTACCGGTGACCCAATGTGATCAAGCTCCGCTTTGAGCCAGGGGGTCGCCGTATCCCAAGGTGGGGGACTCGCGGGCTTCCGGGGCATGATCGCCGTGGCCACACCTGTCCGGGCAACCCGTGCCCGACGCGGCGCCGGCGCAGAGCTGGGCGGTCAAAGTGGCGCGGGCCCATTCTTCCCACCTTTCCGGCGACCAGCCGCGGTCCTGGACGAAGAGCAGGTACAGCTGCGGGCTGAGCAGCCATGGAGCAGTCGAACACTGCTCAGCGGACGGACGCCGACCGGGTCGGTACCGAACGCGACCAGGAGGAGGCCTCGATGATCTTCTCGCGGGTGCGGCGTGACCGCTCGGCCCGTTTGTCCGGCCGCTTGACGATGTTCATGGAGTTCCGCAGGTCAACCTATGCGGGGCCGCCGATGCGGCGGCAAAATATCAGACTTGACTTATATAAGTTCAGGCCGGTACGGTCTCCGTCGAGCCGCCCGGGGCAGGCGTGCACGCTTTCCCGGGTCAGTGGGAAGCCGCCCGGCAGGCCGGGTCCGGCACCGATACGGGCACCATGATCCACCACCGACAGAGGCCTGAGATGAAAGACATACTGGACGAGCTGGCCGCCGTGCACCGGGCGATGGGCAACGGCAGAGTGCCCGCCGGCGAGGCGTACACCGTGGAGCTGCGGCGTCGATACGACGCGGAGATCGACGACGTCTGGGACGCCATCACCAAGCCCGAGCGGCTGCGCCGCTGGTTGAAGCCGGTCACCGGGGACCTTCGGCTTGGTGGAGAGTTCGAGTTGGCCGGTGGCGAGCACGGCGACATCCTCCGGTGCGAGCCGCCGCGTCTGCTCAAGGTGTCCTGGCTCTACGGACCGGACGCCGACGCCTGGCCCGGCACGAGCGAGGTGGAAGTGCGCCTGGCCCCGGGCCCGGCCGGCGACACGGAGCTCGAGCTGATCCACGCGGCGTTCGTCGGAGAGCCCTCCTTCCCCACCTACGGCCCAGGCGCCGGGGGCGTCGGGTGGGACCTGGCTCTGCTCGTCCTGGCCCGGCTCCTGGCCGATGGTGAGATCGCCGACCACGAGGAGTTCGAGAAGTCGCCCGAGGGACGCGAGTTCAGCCGGCGCAGCGCCGCAGCCTGGGGCCAGGCTCATCTGGCCGCCGGTGGCGAACCGGAGCACGTCGCGGCCGCGGTCGATGCCACCACCAAGTTCTACGCACCCGACCCGGCCTGACATTCCTACCGCCGTGGCCTGCCCGGCGCCCTCGGCGCTCGCACCCACGATGGGATGACGAATCGCCAGGTGGAGGGCCGACCTCCACACTGCGTCCCACATAGAAGGAAAACGATGATGCGCCCATGAGATACACCGTCTCCATCGAGATCGCCCTGCCGCGGGAGAAGACGGTCCAGCTGCTCGCCGACCCGGCACACCTGCCGAAATGGCTGCGGGGCCTGGTGCTGCACGAGCCGCTGAGTGGGGAGCACGGGCAGTTCGGCACCAAGTCACGGGTCGTGATGCAGGCGGGCCGGCGGAAGATCGAGTACAGCGAGACCATCACACGCCGGGAACCGGCGGACCTGCGCGAGATCCCGAAAACGAGCGTCGTCCACTTCGACCGCGAGATCGTCGGCGAGGGCATATGGAGCGCCGCGCGCGACCGGCTGACCGAAGCCGGCCCGGAAACCACGCTCTGGGAGAGCGAGAACGAGTACCGGTTCAGTGGTTTTCTGCTGAAGCTGGTGGGACTTCTGATGCCCGGTGCCTTCCGCAAGCAGTCGCGACAGCACATGCAGGACTTCAAGGCGTTCGCCGAGCAGGGAAAGGACGTCCGCGAAGCGACGGACTGATCTGCCGTAACCGGTCAGCAGCGTTTCGGCTCCCGGCACATGGGGCGGTCCGGCCTGTCCAGGCTCACCGCAAATGTCCGGCGAGCCCGGCGTCCGCGAGCCTGGCCCGGGCCTGCTTGATCGTCTGCGGTGCCAGGTCCACACCGGTCACCCGATGCCCGGCCGCGGCCGGCAACGCAGACAGTGAGCCGGTGCCGCAACCGACGTCCAGGATGTCGGCCGGATCCGCGGGCGCCCACGCTCGCAGCAGGCGATTCCAGGCGACACGGTCGTGACCGCGAGGGAGGCGCTGGTGCCCAGCCGCTCGTGGAAGCTCTGGACCAAGCCGGTGTGGTCCTTCTCGCCGTGGAGAAGGGCACGCGCCCCCGGCTCGGTCTATCGGAGCCGGGGGCGCGTGCGTTTCACGTGGTCACGCGTACAGGAAGTAATAGCGGTACCGGCTCTCCCACTGGCATGAATAGTCGTCCCACCAGCCCTGGGCGGTGCCGTGGGTTCCGATGCGCTCGCACTCCGATCGGTCCTTGAAGACACCGGCCAGCCTGTCGGCGTGCGCCGGGGCGGCGCCGATCGTCAGCGACACTCCCAGGATCATGACGGCCGAGACGAGAACAGCGCGTGCCTTTCGCATTCGTCCTCCTGTGACTGGGGAGATCATGAAGGTGGACATTATCACTCACCGCGAGCCAGGAGGATTGTCATGTCCGAATCGGGCTCGGGGGAGATGAAACTTTCATCGACGTCGCCGTGAGTGGTACGTGTTTCGCGGGGTATTCACCGTCGGCGAAGACGGTGTCGCTTCCCGGGCGCCTTTCCCCTCGGGTTCCGGATGCTGCCTATTCCAGGCGCCGACGGCCGTGAAAGGCCTCGCAGGTGCGTATCCCGCCGCCTGTGCATGCCATGGATGATCTGTGCCTTCTTCGCGCTATATGTTCTCTAACGTACTGTTTATGCCGCTCTTTCTGGTGGTCGAAACGAGATGAAGAAACCTTTGACCATAGCCACTTATGTGTCATATCGTCTCCCCGCCCATATCGATGTAAGTCGCGACACTCGAACAGGACGTTGTTCTCGCAGGCGCTACGGTCGGCGTGCCGATCAGGGTTGCCCGGCAGGGGAGAAGACACGGACGGTCACCGGGGAAGCGGCGATCATCCGAAGACCGGAGTCGCCCCATGCAAGTTCGAATCCGTATGGCCATGATCGTCGGCATGGCGGTGACCATGCTGGCCGCCGTCGGCATGTCGGCCGCCGCGCCGCCGGCCCATGCCGCGGTGATCACCGACATCGCCTACGCCCCCGCGCAACCGGCCGGCAGCAGGGGACATCTGCTGGACCTCTACCTGCCGTCCACCGGAATCACGCCCCGGCCGCTGATCATCTGGCACACCGGCTCGGCGTGGACGAGCGACGACGGCAAGGCCGGCGCGGACGCGGTCGCGGCCGTCTTCAACCCCCTGGGGTTCGCCGTGGCCGGCGTCAGCGTCCGGTCCAGCGCCCAGGGGATCTTCCCGGCCCAGGTGCACGACATCAAGGCGGCCATCCGCTGGCTGCGTGCCAACGCCGCCACGTACCAGCTCGACCCCGCCCGCTTCGCGATCATGGGCGACTCCTCGGGCGGCTGGCTGACGGAGATGGCCACCCTGTCCGGCGGGGTGGCGGCGCTGGAGGGCACCGTCGGCACGACCGGCGTCTCCAGCGCCGTGCAGGTGGGGATCGCCTTCTTCAGCCCGACCGACTTCCTGCAGATGAACGCGCAGAACCTGCCGAGCGGCGGGCTCGACCACAACTCTCCCGCCTCGCCCGAGTCCCTCCTGGTCGGCTGCCCGATCCAGACCTGCCCCGCCACGGTGGCCCAGGCCAACCCGATGACCTACGTGGACGCCAACGACCCGCCGCTGATGTTCCTGCACGGCCAGGCCGACTTCCTGGTGCCGCACGGGCAGAGTGTGCTGCTCTACAACAGGATCAAGGCTCAGTGCGGCGACGCCACCTTCGTCTCGGTGCCCGGCGCGGATCACATGATGCCCCAGATCATGGACCCCGCCCAGTACGGTGCGCAGACCGTCCGCACCACCACCGACTGCGGCGAGACCGTCGGCACCGGCACGTTGAACCCGACCTGGGCCAACTTCACGACCTTCCTGCGCGCCGGGCTCAAGATGGGCAACTCCTGCGAGGTCACCTACGCCACCGGCGCCTGGAACGGCGCTTTTAACGGCAGCGCGACCATCAGGAACACGGGCACGACCCCCGTCGACGACTGGACGCTGACGTGGACCTGGCCGGGCAACCAGCAGGTCACGAGCGCCTGGAACGCCACGGTGACCCAGGCCGGCACCCAGGTGACCGCCCGTGACGCCGGCCACAACTCCTATATCGGCCCCGGCTCCAGCCAGAGCTTCGGCTTCTCGGCGACCGCCACGGGGACGAACGGTATTCCGGCCCAGTTCAAACTCAACAACATCGTCTGCACGAGAGTGCCCGCCTGAGACGCGACGCGCCGGGCCTGAGCGGAATGGCGACGGCCCGGCGCCGTTCTCACGTCTCCTGACGCCGAATCATCACCTCGGAGAAACCGTGACGTGAACTGAAAGCGCACGCGCGGAGCGTGTTCGTTCTGTCTGAATGCGATCACGGAAGGTCACCGACCGGATCGCTCGCGTTTATATTGCTTTCTCCGATGGGCCGCCCCTATTGTTGCCCCTGGCGGCTCGCCGGCCCATTTCCGTTGCTTTCATCGCCCGGCCGGGGGTCGCCTGATGTCCCGGCGCCCGAATGAATCGGATGAGGCGCCTTCCGCTGCCCGAAGGCCGTTGTCCGGGATCGTCGATTAGTAAGGGGACGTGTGCGTACATCCAACATGTTCGTCAGGAGTCTCGGCGTTTATGTGCCCGACAGTGTGAGCGTCGAGCAGGCGGTCCGTGAGGGCTGGTACCCGGCCGAGGAGGCCGAGAGGTTCCAGCAGATCGGCGCGGCGGTGGCCGGCGACATGCCCGCCCCCGAGATGGCGCGGCTCGCGCTCCTGGACGCGTACGACCGCTGGGGTGAGTCCTCCCCGCGGGACCTCGACCTTCTGCTCTACCCGTCGGTCTGGCACCAGGGCCCGAACGGCTGGCAGCCCCAGCACTACCTGCAGATGCACCTGCTCGGCGGAGACGTGCCGGCGTTCGAGATCCGGAGCGGCTGCGTAGGGATGATCAGCTCGCTCGAACTGGCGGCGAGCTACCTGCAGGCCGACGCGGAGCGGGAGACGGCCGTGGTCGTCTCCTCGGACAACCACGGCACCCCGCTGGTGGACCGCTGGCGGATGACCCCCGGGGCGTTGATCGGCGACGCCGCGGCCGCGCTCGTGCTCGGCAAGGGGTACGGCATGGCCGAGCTCCTGTCGGTGAACGTGACGGTGATCCCGGAGGCCGACGCGGTCAACGACGGCGCCTACCCCCTGTTCCCGCCGGACGCCACCGTCGGCAGAGGGCTGAGCTTCGCGGACCGGCACGAGGAGTTCCGCCGGAAGCTGCTCAAGGCGCAGGGGACCGGGATCCACCTGACGATCCAGAAGACGATGATGCAGCAGGTCGAACGGACCCTGGACGAGGCCGGGATCGGACTCGACGACATCACGCGGGTGGCGTTGCCGCACGGCCGCCGCGAGGACCTGGACGGGCAGATGTCCTGGCTGGGCATCGAGGAGGATCAGACGACCTGGGACTACGGCAGGCGTGTGGGCCACTGCGGCGCGGTGGACCAGTTCATCGCCTTCGAGCATCTCATCGCGACCGGCGGGCTCGTGGCCGGCGATCACCTGCTGATGGTCGGATTCGGCTCCGGCACGTCCGTCGCCGCGGCGGCGTTCAGGGTGCTGTCCACCTCTCCCGTCACCAGAGGGGCACGCGCATGACCGAGCTCGCGCAGAGGCTGGTCGACTTCATCCAGGAGAACCTCGTCGAGGACGGCGACGACGTCAAGGTCGACGAGACGACCCCGCTCCTGGTGTCGGGCCTCCTTGACTCCCTGCGGACGGCGCGGCTGCTGAACTTCCTCCGGAAGGACGTCGGCGTCAAGATCCCCGCCGCGAAGCTCGACCCCGGGAACTTCCGCGACGTCCTGACCATCGTGGCGATGGTCAGAGAACTCGAATCCGTCTAGCCGGGGCGAGGGCAGAGTCATGCGGTACGCGGACACGTACATCAGCGGAGTGGGAGCCTTCCTCCCCAGGAACGTCGTCAGCGTCGAGAAGGCCGTCGCCAAGGGCTGGTATCCGGCCGAAGAGGCGGAGCTGCACAACCTGGCCGGGGCGGCGGTGGCCGGTGACGTACCGGCTCCGGAGATGGCCCTGCACGCGGCGCGGAGCGCGCTCAAGCGCAGCGGACGGGCGCCGGGCGAGCTGAATCTGCTCCTGTACGCCTCGACGTGGCACCAGGGACCGGACGGCTGGCCGCCGCACGCCTACCTGCAGCGGCATCTCGCCGGCGGGGACGTCCTGGCCACCGAGATCCGGCAGGGCTGCAACGGGATGTTCATCGCCCTGGAACTCGCGGCCGGTCACCTGGGCGCCGATCCCGGACGGCGGGCCGCCCTGCTGGTCGCCGCCGACAACTACGGCACCCCGCTGATGGACCGGTGGCGGATGGGCCCCGGCTACATCGGCGGGGACGCCGCCAGCGCGCTCGTGCTCACCAGGGAGACGGGGTTCGCGCGCCTGATGTCGGTCTGCACGACGACGGTGGTCGAGGCCGAGGAACTGCACCGGGGCAGCGAGCCCCTGTTCCCCCCGGGCGTCACGGTCGGGCGCCGGATGAGCTTCGCGGCCAGGAACGAGCAGTTCCGGCAGCAGGTCATGCCCAGGGGCGAGGCCACGGCGGCGCTGTTCACCATCCAGCGGGCGCTGATGGAGGTCGTCGAGCGCGCGCTGAGCGAGAGCGGGATCGAGGCCCGCGCCCTCGCCCGGGTGGCGTTCATGAACTACTCCGAAGAGATCGTCGAACAGCGGTGCATGGCCATGCTCGACCTGCCCATGTCCCGCTCGACCTGGGCCTACGGCCGCACCATCGGCCACTGCGGGGCCAGCGACCAGGTCCTTTCCCTCGACCACCTGCTCATGACCGGGCAACTGGGTCCCGGCGACCACATGCTGATGCTCGGCACCGGGCCGGGAGTGACCGTCTCCAGCGCCGTGATCAAGATCATCGACAATCCTCAGTGGGCCTGAACCGAAGGGAAACGAACGCAGATGGTCGACAGTCCGCGCGGAGTCCGGGTGGAACCAGTGGCGGTGATCGGGGTCGGATGCCGCCTTCCCGGTGACGTCCGCTCACCGGACGAGTTCTGGGACCTGCTGCGCGCCGGCCGGAACACGACCCGGCCGCTGCCCGCCGAACGCTGGCGCCAGTACGAGAACCGGAGCCCGGAACACGCCGCCGCGCTGCGCGACGCCGTGCGTCACGGCAGCTTCCTGAGCGACATCGAGGGCTTCGACGCGGAGTTCTTCGGCCTGTCGCCCCGCGAGGCCGAGCTGATGGACCCGCAGCAGCGGATCCTGATGGAGACCACGTGGGAGGCCCTGGAGAACGCCGGCCTGCCGCCGCACGAGCTGGCCGGCACCGACGCCGGGGTGTTCATGGGGGTCTGCACCGCCGACTACGGAGGCAGCCTCCTGGAGGACCTGCCCCAGATCGAGGCGTGGACCGGGATCGGGGCGGCGACCTGCGCCGTCGCCAACCGCATCTCCTACTCCCTGGACCTGCGCGGCCCCAGCATGGCGATCGACACGGCCTGCTCGGCGTCGCTGGTCGCGCTGCACCTGGCCGCGCAGAGCCTGCGGCTCGGCGAGAGCGACGTCGCCCTCGCCGGCGGCGTCAACCTGCTGGTCACCCCGGGCCAGACCCTCACGCTCGGCACGGCCGGAGCCCTGGCCCCCGACGGCCGGTCCAAGTCGTTCGACGCGTCGGCCGACGGCTACGGACGCGGCGAGGGCTGCGGCGTGGTCGTGCTCAAGCGGCTGTCCGACGCGCGGCGTGACGGCGACCGGATCCTCGCGCTCGTCATCGGCAGCGCCGTGAACCAGGACGGGCACACCAACGGCATCATGGCCCCGTGCGGCGAGGCCCAGGCACACGTGATGGCACGGGCCTGCCGGCAGGCGGGCGTCGCGCCGTCCACCGTCGACTACATCGAGGCGCACGGCACCGGCACCCGGCTCGGCGACCCGCTTGAGGCGGGGGCACTCTCCTCCGTGTACGGCGCGCGGCGACCCGCCGGCGACCCGTGCCTCATCGGCTCGGTCAAGTCCAACATCGGTCACCTCGAAGGCGCCGCCGGCATCGCCGGCGTCATCAAGGCGGTGCTCGCCCTCGACCGCGGTGAGATCCCTCCGACCGTGCTGACCACCCTCAACCCGGCCGTCCCGTGGGAGACCTCGGGCCTGCGCGTGGTGACCGGCCGATCGGCCTGGCCGGAGCGCGACCACCCCCGCAGGGCGGGCGTCTCCAGCTTCGGGTACGGCGGCACGGTCGCGCACATCGTGCTCGAGCAGGCTCCCGCGGCCCCGGAGACGCCCCGGGGCCGGGGGACGGGGGAGCGGCTGTTCCCGCTGTCGGCCGCGTCGGAGCGGGCTCTGCGGCAGTACGCGGGCACGCTCGCCGATCACCTCGGCGACGGGCTGGACCTGGCGTCGGCGGGGCACACGCTGGCGCTCCGGCGCACCCATCTGGCCCGTCGCGCCGTCGTGGTCGCGGCGGACGAGGCCGAGCTGGCGGCCGGCCTGCGCAGGCTCGCGCAGGACGTGCCGGCCGAGGCCGTCCTCACCGGTGACGTGCTGCCCGAGCCCGGCCCCGGACCGGTCTGGGTCTTCTCCGGGCAGGGCTGCCAGTGGCGCGGGATGGGGCGGGAGCTGCTCGCCGTGCCGGAGTTCGCGTCCCTGGTCGACGAGGTGGAGCCGATCTTCGTGGAGGAGATCGGCTTCAGCCCCCGGCAGGTCCTGGCCGACGGCGATCTCGACACCATCGACCGCGTGCAGACCATGATCTTCGTGATGCAGCTGGGCCTCGCCCGGCTCTGGAACGCCTACGGGGTCGCTCCGAAGGCCGTCATCGGCCACTCCGTCGGCGAGATCGCGGCGGCGGTGACGGCCGGCGCGATGACCGTCGCCGACGGCGCCCGCCTGATCTGCCGCCGCTCCCGGCT
Source organism: Sphaerisporangium sp. TRM90804 (assembly GCF_029846175.1). Taxonomy (GTDB): domain Bacteria; phylum Actinomycetota; class Actinomycetes; order Streptosporangiales; family Streptosporangiaceae; genus Sphaerisporangium. Next base: position 213,806 of record NZ_JARWAC010000010.1, read on the forward strand.
GCTGCGCCAGGCCGAGGGCAAGGGAGCCATGGTGATGGTCGACATGTCCTTCGAGGAGGCGGCGCAGAGGCTGGCCGGCCGTACCGACCTCGTGGCGGCGATCTCGTCGGCACCCGGCTCGACCGTGCTGTCCGGCGACGTCGCCGCGGTCGAGGAGGTGGTGAACGAGTGGCCGGTCGAGGGCATCGTGGTGCGGCGGGTGGCGTCGGACGTCGCCTTCCACAGCCCCCACATGGACCCCCTGGCCGTCGAACTGGCCGCCGCCACCGCCGATCTCTCGTTCGGGGCGCCTCGCATCCCCATGTACACGACCGCGCTGGCGGACCCCCGGTCGACGCCCGTCCTGGACGGCGCCTACTGGGCGGCGAACCTCCGGGCCCCCGTACGGCTGGTCGCGGCGACGACGGCCGCGGCGCAGGACGGCCACCGCGTGTTCCTGGAGATCTCCCCGCACCCCGTGGTAGCGCACTCGGTGACCGAGACGCTCTCGGAGAACGGGTTCGAGGACGTGTTCGTCGGCACGTCGCTGCGCCGGAACCAGCCGGAGCCGCGGACCTTCCTCGTCGCGCTGGGCACGGCGCACTGTCACGGCGTCGACGTGGACTGGAGCCGGCTGCAGCCGTCCGGCGGCCTGGCCGATCTGCCGCCGTACGCCTGGCAGCACCGCCGCCACTGGCGCGAGGTGTACACCGAGGACGGCAACCGAGGACACGACGTGGGCTCCCACACCCTGCTCGGAGCCGGGACCGGCCTGGCGGGCAGCCGGACCCGGGTGTGGCGGACCAGCCTGGAGGACGCCAACCGGCCCTACCCGGGCAGCCACACCCTCAACGGGGTCGAGATCGTGCCCGCCGCCGTGCTGGTCAACACGTTCCTGCGGGCGGCCGAGGAGGAGGACGTCACGCTCACCGACGTGGAGATGTCGCATCCGCTGATGACCGCGCAACGCAGGCAGATCCAGGTCGTGCACGAACCTCCGGCGGTACGGCTCGCGGCCCGTACACCGGCGGGGCCCGGCGAGCCGGAACCCGCCTGGCTGGTGCACGTCACCGCGGACGTGGCCGCTCCGGGCCAGGTCAAGCCCGACGTGCTGCCGGACGCCGGCGCTCTGGCCCCGATCGATCCCGGGTTCGTGCACAAGCGGCTGGCCGCCGTCGGCGTGCCCTCGACGGGCTTCGACTGGACGATCGAGACGCTGCTGGGCGCGGACGGCGAGCTGCGGGCCACGGTCCGCACCGCGGACCCGGAGAGCTGGGCGCCGGCGCTGGACGCGGTGATGTCCATAGCCCCCTGCGTGTTCCCCGGCGATCCGGTGCTGCGCATGGTCGTGCACATCGACGAGGTGGTGCTGACCGGCTCCCCGCCCTCGACGGTGATCATCGACGCGGCCGTGGACCCGGCCGTCGACGACACCGTCCAGGCTCTCCTGGCCGACGTGGACGGCAGGGTGGTGGGACACCTCACCGGACTCCGCTACCCGGTGATCGACGCGCCGGCCCCGGCCGAGGAGGATCTGCGGGGGCCCGCGGAGTCGTTCGCCGGCGTGGCGCCCGAGGAGCTGCGCGAGCGCGTCCTGCCCGAGATCCGCGCGGAGATCGCGGCCGTGATGAGGCTGGCCCCCGAGGACCTGGCGATCCGGCGTCCCCTCGTCGAGCAAGGGCTGGACTCGGTGATGACCGTGATGGTCCGGCGGCGCCTGGAGAAGCGCTTCGGCCGCCGTCTCCCCGCGACCCTGCTGTGGCAGCAGCCCACCATCTCCGCCATCGCGGACCACCTGGCGGGGCTTCTCGCGACTCCGAGGCCGGACGCGGCGGTGACCGCTCCCGAGAGCATGCCCGCGATCGGGGGCTGAGGCCGCCGCCCGGGCGGCCCGGGGGTGATCCCCCGGGCCGCCCGGGTCGCGTCCGGCCGGAGCCGGCCGCACCGCCCGCCGCGTGCCGGACGAACGGCTGTCCGAGTCGCTCGCCGAGATGCGGACGTTCATCGGGACCGCGATCCAGCTGCGCCGGAGATGCGGAAAGCGTCCAGCTACGACGGTTTTGTGCCTCGTTTACCTGCGATTTTGTACCCTGCTTCGCATGAAGAGCCCACTTGGTGAGTTCCTTCGCGCTCGGCGTCAGGTCACGACCATCGAGCAGGTGGGGCTCGTGGGATCCCGCGACCGGCGGACGCCGGGACTTCGCCGGGAGGAGGTGGCCGTGCTGGCGGGGGTCAGCGTCGACTACTACACCCGGTTGGAGCAGGGCAGGGATCATCACCCCTCTGGGCAGGTGCTCGACGCGCTGGCGCGGGTCTTCCAGCTCGGCCCCGAGGCCACCGAGCACCTTCACGAACTCGCCCACCCCCGGTCGTCCAGGCGCGGGCGGTTCGGGGACGGCTACCAGGTCTGCCCGAGCGTGCTGCGACTGGTGGAGGGCTGCGACCACGTGGTGGCCTTCCTGATCAACCACCGGATGGACGTGCTGGTCAGGAACCCGCTGGCGCTGGCTCACTTCGACGGGCTGGACCACAACGACAACGTGCTGCGGATGGTCTTCCTCGATCCGGCGGCACGCGAGTTCTACGTGGACTGGGAGCGAGAGGCCAGGGCCTTCGTCGCCCACCTGCGCGCCGTGGTGGAGGGAAGCGGCAGGGACCCGTTCGCCTGCGAACTCGTCAAGGACCTCTCGCGCGAGAGTGATGACTTCCGCCGGTTCTGGGCGATGCACGAAGTGCAGCTCCGCGCTCACATGACCATTCGCTACCGCAACCCCGACGTCGGCGAGCTCACACTGCACTATGAGACGCTCCCCGTCAGCAGTTCCCCGGGCCGGTACATCGTCATAGGGCAGGCCGAGCCCGGCAGCGCCTCCGAACAGGCTCTGACCCGGCTCGCGGGCACCCGCCACCAGACCAGCGGCGTCGGGACGTGCTCACCGGGCCGGGGGTGAGGAGCCGGGGCGGAGGATCCCGCCCGTGTCGAGCATGATCACGATGGAGCCCACCGGTCGCAGCCCGGCCCGGCGGCCAGGTCACCTCGTTCGCGAGCCGGTGGTGTACCGAGTCAACCGCCGGTGGAAAGGGACTAGGGCTTTCCCAGCAGCCACTGGCCGAGCGTCCGGCGCGGGGGGCGCACCACCACGCGGCCGTGTGCCTTCTGGCCGACCAGTTCCACTCGCAGGGTGACCGGGGCGCCGGGGTCCGCCGGAGTGTGACGGTGCTTGACCCTGCTGTGCACCAACTGGAGGCCGTCGGTGTCGATCACGATGCCCGGCCTCGTGACCAGCGTCAGGGTCTTTCCCGCCATGGCCACGTCGATCCGCAGGGTGTCGTGCGTGATCACCGCGTCGGTGAAGTCGAGCGTCACGTCGCAGTACGTCACCGCGAGCTCCAGCCTCCGCGGTACCACCCAGCGCCCCACACGCTCGACCGCGCCGCTGAAGACCCGTTCGATGCGGACCGTGTCCTTGACCTCCGCTCCGATGGCGCCGGCCGTGGCCGAGACGGGGGGAAGGTCGGCGGTGAGCGCGGTCAGGTCGCTGAGGGTCCGCGCCGACAGGGCGGCCTCCACGCGTTCGTCCAGCTCCTCCGCGGTCAGCAGGCCGTCACCCGCCGCGACGCGCAGTATGTCCACCACCCGGTCGCGGTTCGCGTGAGAGGCTCGCAGCTCGGGTGACGAGCCGGGGCCGGAGCTCTTTTCGGTGGGCGAGATCTCTCCCGACATGCTTCCGTCCTGGTGCCGTCGAACCTCTCCGCGCGACGCGGGCGGCGTCGCGAGGAGAAGCCTAATCAACGAACGGAACAGGTACGCGTCGTCGCAGATCAGGCGGGTTCAGTGCGGCGGCGGTCGACGCGGGTGACGGCGCGGTGAGCGTGGATCAGGGTGACGACCGCGGAGGCGGTCAGCAGGACGCCGGGGGGCAGGTAGGCCAGGGTCGAGACACCGAGGTCGGCGGGCGGGAGGCCGGACGCGGTGCGGGCCACCACGATCGCCGACAGGGCGGCGTAGCCGGCGATGGCCGACACGACCAGCCGGAGCTGGGTGCGCCGGGTCAGGGTGGTCGCCGCCAGCAGTCCGGCCTGGATGACGAACACCTGGATCGCGTGCATGGGGACGGAGTGGGCGAACTTCATGGCGCCCTCGGCGCCGTACGTGCTCAGCGACCGGGTGAGCGGGGTGGCGCCGGCCTCCGTCAGCGCCAGGCCGTGCGTGATCATCCACGCGCCCACGGCCTGCGCCGCCAGCAGCGCCACCAGTCCGGCGCGGATCGCCCAGGCCATCGGCGCCGGTGCCGTGCAGCGGGCGAACGCGGCGAACGTCATGACCGTGCTGACGAGGATGGTGAAGCCGATGGACGCCCCTCCCAGCGTGAACAGGTCGTCGTCCAGCCGCGTGGTGTCGTTGAAGTGGGAGGCGACCCCGCGCGCGTGCTGCACCGTGACCCACGCCACCTCCGCGGTGGTCGAGGCGGACAGGAGGACGGACGCGCCCCAGCCGACCCACCGCCGCACCGGCAGGTAGGTGGCGACCCAGGCCAGGGTCACGGTGGTCATGCCGAACGAGAGCCCGAAGGTCGTCGGCTTGCGCCACGACAGCGGCCCCGCCGCCGATCCGCCGACCACCGCCCAGATCGCGGCGTGCGCCAGGCCGACGACGATCAGTGCCGCGCCGGCGAGATACGCCAGGCGCTGGTATCCCGGCGCCCGGTCCCAGTGACGTTTCAGCGCGCCTCGTCCGCCGCCGGGCGCCGGCCTCGCCGGGCCGGAGGCGGGAGCGGATCGCGGCGCGTGTCGCGGACGCGCCGGTACTGCGGTCGTGCCGGACATCGGTGCCTCCGAAGGAGAGGTGCGGTCGGTCGTTCCAGTGCCATGAACGTAAGCCGCGGCCCGTCACGGACGGATCCCCCGCGCTTCCCGAAGTCCGGCTCACCCGCGGTGGGGAGCCGGCGAGCGGCGTCCCTCTAGGGAGGGACGCCGCACGTGCCGGGGAGAGAGGCGGCGGTGATCCCTCCGGCGGGGGAGGTCTCGCGGAGGCGGCGGCCGGATACTGGGGGCCATGGGAACGGGGCGGTCGTCGGGGCCGGTGACGTGGGTGAGAGATCGCCCGATGGCCGTCGACGGGGTGCTCGCCGGAGTGCTGGCCCTGGTGTCGTCGCTCGCGCTCGTCATCCAGGCGCGCAATGAGCACATGCCGCCGCCGGGCCTCCCGGCGGTGGCGCTCGTGCTGGCGGTCAGCCTGCCGCTCGCCTGGCGGCGGCGCCACCCGTTCTGGATCAACCTCGGGGTCGGCGCGGCGTCCGCCGTCTACGGGGCGACGTCCTTTCCCGACCTGGTGACCCCCGTGCCCCTCGGCGGCGTGGCCGCCATGTACGGCCTCGTCGCGTGGTCCGGCCGCCGCCGGGCGGTGGTCGTCGGCGTCGTCACGGGGGTCGCGCTGGTGGTCCTGGCCTCGCTGCCCGCGACCAGGACGGACGTGCTCGACTTCACCTTCACCGCGCTGCTGCTGGGCGGCGCCTGGGTGCTCGGCGACAGCGCCCGGATTCGTCGCGCGTACACCGCCGAGCTGGAGAGACGGGCGTCGTGGCTGGCGCGCGAGCGGGAGCTGGAGGCACAGCGGGCCGTGACCGCCGAGCGGGCACGCATCGCGCGCGAGCTGCACGACGTGGTCGCCCACCACGTCAGCATGATGGTGGTGCAGGCGGAGGCGGGTTCGGCGGTGGCGGAGCGCGACGGGGCCGGGGTGGTGCGGACGTTCGACACGATCTCCGGCATCGGACGGCAGGCTCTCGTCGAGATGCGCCGCCTGCTGGGGGTGCTGCGCGAGGAGGCCGGCCGTACGGAGGCGAGCCTCGCGCCGCAACCCGGCGTGGCGCAGTTGCCCGCGCTGGTCGAACAGGTCCGCGAGGCCGGGCTGCGGGCGAGCCTGGAGGTCGAGGGCGAGCCCGTCCCGCTGCCGCCCGGCGTCGACCTGTCGGTGTACCGCATCGTCCAGGAGGCGCTGACCAACGTGCTCAAGCACGCGGGCCAAGTGGCGGTGCGGGTGCGGGTCCGGTACGGGGACCGGGACGTGCGCGTCGAGGTGTGCGACCATGGCGCGGCGCGAACGGGTCGTCCCGGGTCCCCGGCTCCGGCCGGGAACGCGGGCGCGTCCGGGAACGCGGATACGGCCGTGGACGCCGCCGCGGGCGGGCGGCCGGGGCACGGGCTCATCGGCATGCGGGAGAGGGTGCAGTTGTTCGGCGGAGAGCTGACCGCGGGGCCGGGGCCGGACGGGGGCTTCACCGTGGCGGTGCGGCTGCCGGTGGGAGGCCTGCGATGAGCATCAGGGTCATGGTCGCCGACGACCAGGAGCTGCTGCGGGCGGGCTTCCACATGATCCTGGACGCGCAGCCGGACATGGAGGTGATCGCCGAGGCGGCCGACGGCGCCGAGGCGGTGTCCCTCGCCCGCGAGCTGCGGCCGGACGTCGTGCTCATGGACATCCGCATGCCGCGTGTGGACGGCTTGCAGGCCACCCGGCGGCTGGCCGGCCCTGATGTGGCCGACCCGGTGAAGGTGCTGGTCCTGACCACGTTCGACCTCGACGACTACGTGTACGAGGCGCTGCGCGCCGGCGCCAGCGGCTTCCTGCTCAAGGACCTGCGCCGCGAGGAGCTGGTCAACGCCGTGCGCGTGGTGGCCGCCGGCGAGGCGCTGCTCGCCCCCTCGATCACCAAGCGGCTCATCGGCGAGTTCGCCCGCCGCCCGCGCCCGCCGCGGAGTGCGCCGCCGTCCCTCGGCTCGCTCACCGCGCGGGAACGCGAGGTGCTGTCCCTCATCGCCAGGGGTCAGTCGAACGCCGAGATCGCGGCCACCCTGGTGATCGGCGAGCAGACGGTGAAGACGCACGTGAGCAACGTCCTGTCGAAGCTGTACCTGCGCGACCGCGTGCACGCCGTGATCATGGCCTACGAGGTCGGGCTGGTCCGCCCGGAAACGCCGTGACCCCGCGGCACGGGACGGCCCTCCGCGCGGCCGAGATCGAGCCGGGCTCGGGCCGGACGGCGAGACCGTCGCGCCGCGGCGGCCGTCGACGGGCCTGACGGAGCACGGCCAGGCGCCCACGGCGTGTTTCGCGCCTGTTGCGTCCGTGCGCGGCTCTCCCGCTGGTGACGGTCCGTCGCCGAGCCGTGGACGCACCCGCTGACCTGCCTTGATGCGATCATCCGGGGCCGGCCGGGTGTCCGGTGGCAACTTTTGGCAAGCGCTTTCCGCCGCAACACCGCCGTAATAAAGTCCGAACTCCACCCCCCGTTTCCGATGCTCAATCGCCCAGGAGGCGTCATGAGTATTCGCACCCTCGTGGCCATGACGGCCGCGCTCGTCCTCGCCGCCACAGGCACCGCGCAGGCGGCCGGCGGCGTACGAGTGGCCGACGATCCGCCGTTCGCGCAGTACCAGGAGATGCACGCGAACTGCACCGTCACCCATCGGCTCAGCGACGACCCGATCATCTTCCCGGGGCTGCCGGGCGCGTCGCACAACCACACCTTCGTCGGCAACCCCGCCACCAACGCGAGCTCGACCCCGCAGGCGCTGGTCGGTGGGGCGACGTCCTGCGAGGACCAGCTCGACGCGTCGGGATACTGGTTCCCGACGTTGCTGCAGAACGGCACCGTACGGCTGCCGGACAAGCCGACGATCTACTACAAGGCCGGCGTCAAGGACTACCGCACCGTCCGGCCGTTCCCGCCCGGGTTCCGGCTCGTCGTCGGCGACGCCCGCACGCCGGACGCCGCCGCCTACCAGGGCACCTGGAAGTGCCCCGGTTACACGGGCACCGTCTTCCCTGGCTCGTGCCCGAGCGGCAGCTCCCTGGTCGCCCGGCTGAAGGCGCCGAGCTGCTGGGACAGCGTGCACCTGGACAGCGCCGACCACAAGTCGCACATGGCGTGGCCGGACCGCGGCGTCTGCCCGGCGAGCCACCCGGTGCCTCTGCCCATGCTCGAGATCAAGGTGCCGTATCCGCTGCCCGGCGGGAACACCAGCGGCCTGTCCCTGTCCTCGGGCGCCGCGTACACCTTCCACTACGACTTCATGAACGGGTGGAACGCGCCGCGCCAGGCGTATCTCGTGAGCTACTGCATCAACGGCGGACGCCAGTGCAACGGCTACGGGCAGGACCCGCACAAGCCGTAACACCCGGCCACACCCCCGGTCCTCACCTCGCATGTGGTTCGTCGGCGGCGCCCGTCCCGGGCGCCGCCCGTACAAGCATGCCGCCGCTCCCCGCGGCGGCCCCCGCCAGGAGAAACCATGCGTGCCTCACCCCTACGCCGCTTGCCGGCCGGCATCGCCGCCATGGCGCTGGCCGTCACCGGCATGGCCGTCACGCCGAGCGCCGCCCCCGCGAGCGCGGCCGCGTGCGACACCGCCACGAACCTCGCTCTCGACAAGCCCGCGACCGCCTCCTCCGTGCAGGGCAACGGCTACCTGCCCGCCAGGGCCGTCGACGGCGACGCCGCCACCCGATGGTCGAGCCAGTTCAGCGATCCGCAGTGGATCCAGGTCGACCTCGGGGCGGGTACCACGGTCTGCCAGGTGGTCGTCGACTGGCAGACGTCGTACGCCAGGGCCTTCCGCCTGGAGCTGTCCGGCGACGGCGTGAACTGGACGACGATCTACTCCACCACCACCGGCGCCGGCGGCACGCAGACCATCGACGCCGCCGGCACCGGCCGCTACCTGCGCGTGTACGGCACGCAGCGTGCCACCGGATACGGGTACTCCGTCAAGGAGCTGACCGTCCACGGCGCCGGCTCGGGTGGCGGCGAGTGTCAGACGCCGCCGCCGGTGTCCCAGGACCTCGGGCCCAACGTGGTCGTCTTCGATCCGTCGATGTCCGGTTCGAGCATCCAGAGCAGGCTGAACGCCATCTTCGCCCAGAGCGAGAGCGCCCAGTTCGGCAGCCAGCGCTACGCGGTGATGTTCAAGCCGGGCACCTACAGCGGCATCAACGCCAACACCGGCTTCTACACCTCCGTGCTGGGCCTGGGCCGCAACCCCGACGACGTCACGATCAACGGCGACGTGACGGTGGACGCCGGCTGGTTCGGCGGCAACGCCACCCAGAACTTCTGGCGCTCGGTCGAGAACCTGGCGATCGTGCCCAGCAACGGCACCAACCGGTGGGCGGTGTCGCAGGCCGCGCCGATGCGCCGGGTGCACATCCGCGGCGACCTCAACCTGGCCCCCAACGGGTACGGCTGGGCCAGCGGCGGTTACATCGCCGACAGCAGGATCGACGGGAGGGTCGGCCCCTACTCCCAGCAGCAGTGGTACACCCGCGACAGCCAGATCGGCGGCTGGGTCAACGGCGTGTGGAACATGGTGTTCTCCGGGGTGAAGGGCGCCCCGGCCAACAGCTTCCCCAGCCCGCCGTACACGACCCTGGCGACCACCCCGGTCGTGCGGGACAAGCCCTACCTGTACCTCGACGGCGGCGCCTACCACGTGTTCGTGCCCAGCCTGCGGACCAACGCCTCCGGCACGAGCTGGTCGGGCGGGTCGACGCCGGGCACCCCCGTGCCGCTCACCCGGTTCTACGTGGCACGGCCGGCCGACTCGGCGGCCACCCTCAACAACGCCCTGGCCTGCGGCATGAACCTGCTGTTCACCCCGGGTGTCTACCATCTGAGCCAGACGCTGAAGGTGACCCGGCCGGACACCGTCGTGCTGGGCGTCGGCTACCCGACGCTGATCCCGGACAACGGCGTCACCGCGATGACCGTCGCCGACGTCGACGGCGTCAAGCTCGCCGGGCTGCTGTTCGACGCGGGCACGGTGAACTCGCCGTCCCTGTTGCAGGTCGGGCCGAGCGGCGCGACCACCAGTCACGCCGCGAACCCGACCACGCTGCAGGACGTGTTCTTCCGCGTCGGCGGGGCCGGGCCGGGGAAGGTGACCACGGCGCTGATCGTGAACAGCGCCGACACGATCATCGACCACATCTGGGCGTGGCGCGCCGACCACGGCAGCGGCGTCGGGTGGACGGTCAATCCGGCCGACACGGGCCTGATCGTCAACGGCGCCCGCGTCTCCGCGTACGGGCTGTTCGTGGAGCACTTCAACAAGTACGAGGTGATCTGGAACGGCCAGGGCGGGCGCACGATCTTCTTCCAGAACGAGATGCCCTACGACCCGCCGAGCCAGGCGGCGTGGCGCAGTGACGGGCGCGGGTACGCCGCGTACAAGGTGGCCGACTCGGTGACGTCGCACGAGGCGTGGGGCATGGGCAGCTACTGCGTGTTCACCGCCGATCCGAGCATCGTGGCGGAACGCGCCTTCGAGGCCCCCGTCAGGGCGAACGTCAAGTTCCACAACATCCTGACCATCTCGCTGGGCAAGGGCTCGATCGAGCACGTCATCAACGACACCGGCGCGTCGACCGGTACCACCGTCAAGCCGGTGAACATCGTCAGCTACCCCTAGCGCGGGGCGGGACCCGTCGACTCGCGCACGATCAGGTGCGTCGGCAGCACGGCCGACTGCCGTGCCGCCGGCGCACCGTCGTTGAGGCGGGCCAGCAGCATCGACACCGCCACCCGCCCGGCCTGCTCGATCGGGGCGGCGAGTGTGGTGAGGGTGGGGTGGCAGAAGTCCGCTCCGAACATGTCGTCACAGCCGACGACGCTGATCTCCTCCGGCACGCCGATGCCGCGCTCACGCAGGCGGGTGAGCATCCCGATGGCGAGCAGGTCGTTGAAGGCGATGCACGCCGTGGCGCGGGTGTTGATCAGCGCGTCGGCGGCGGCCGATCCGGACATCCGGCCGGCCGGGAACGGGCCGAGACGGTGTACCGGCAGCCCGTGCCGGGCCGCCGTCGTGACCAGCGAACGCCATCGGGCCTCGTTGGCCCAGGAGTTCTGCGGGCCGGACAGGTAGACGATCTCCCTGTGCCCCAGTGAGATCAGGTGCTCGGCCGCCTGCGCCACACCGGACGGGGAGTCGAGCACCACGCTCTCGACACCGCGCACCATGCGGTTGACGGCCACCAGCGGCAGCTCGGCGGCCAGCTCCGCGAGCAGACGGCGGGACAGCCGCGAGGTGGCCATGATCGCCCCGTCGATCGACTGCCGCATCTTGGACAGCGTGTGCGACTCCAGTTCGCCGGAGTTCTCGGTGTCGATGAGCAGGTGGGTGTAGCCCGCGGCTCTGAGCTGGTGCTGTGTGCCCCGGATCAGCCCGAAGTAGAACGGGTTGGTCACGTCGGACACCAGCACCGCGACGGTCTCGGTGCGTCCCGAGGTCAGCGCGCGGGCGTGGGTGTTGGGCACGTAGGACAGCTCGCGGGCCATCGCGACGATGCGCTCGCGGGTGGCCGCGTTCACCCGCTCGGGCCGCGACAGCGCGCGGGACACGGTGGACGCGGCGAAGCCCGTCGCCTCCGCGATGTCGTTGATCGTGACACGTGATCGCTGCACGTTGTCGCGACTGTCCATACACGGACGAAAACACGGCATGACAGGAATGGCAACCGTTTGCCGCCCTCGACTGTCAGGCGCTCGCGAGGGCGGCGATGAGCGGCGTCCCACGGCGGGGACGCGCTCATCGCGGCCTGTGCGTGCCGTCGTGCGAGGGCGGTGGTCAGCGTCTCCAGAACAGCAGGTGGGTGACCCCGCTGGGGCTGGGGACGGTTTCGAGGTGGAAGCGGTCGAGCAGGTCGGTGTGGCTGTTCCACAGGCGTTCGCCTCGGCCGAGGTCGACGGGGGCGACGGCGATGTGCATCGTGTCGACCAGGTCGGCCTCCAGGAACTCGCGGACGGTGGCGACTCCGCCGCCGAGGCGCACGTCCCGGCCGTCGGCGGCCCGCTTCGCGCGTGCGAGGGCCTCGGCCGGTGTCGCGTCGAGGAAGTGGAAGGTGGTGTCGGCCAGGGTGAACGACGGGCGTTCGTGGTGGGTGAGCACGAAGACCGGCGTGCGGAACGGCGGGGTGTCCCCCCACCATCCCCGCCACTCGTGGTTCTCCCAGGGGCCGCGCTGCGGGCCGAACTTGTTGCGCCCCATGATCTCCGCGCCCATGTTGTTGCGGAAGTCGCGGGTCAGGTAGTCGTCCAGGCCGCGGGTGCCGCCGGGGTCGGTGCGGTTCACCCAGCCGGCGGTGGCGCCCGCCCAGGACGCGAAGGCGGCTGGGTCCGCGTGGCCGAAGGGCCGCTCCAGGCTCTGCCCCTCACCGGCGCCGAACCCGTCACGCGACACGGTGAAGCACTGCACCCTCAACAACTGCGACATGCGTCCTCCTTGGGAGCTGACCGGCGACTTCCAGCGGGACGCCCAGGCGGGCGCCCCTTCGGGAGGTGGTCGGAACAGGAAGGCGATTCTTGCCGCGGGCGCACGGTCGGCTTTTCAGGCCGCTTCACCGATCGCTTTCGAGCTCGCCGGCGATCTCTTGGGCCAGCCGTGCGGCGCGGGCGGCGAGGGGCGAGGGGGTGCGGTGGGCGCGGCGCACCAGGTAGATCTCCCGGGGGGCGATCGGCGGTCGCAACGCGTGGACGCTCAGCGCCTCGTCGGCCATGGCGCCGGCGGTGTGAAGGACGAGCCGGGGGAGGATCGCCGAGCCGAGACCGGCGCGGACCATCGAGAGCACGACCTCGTTGCCGGCGGCGCGGAAGACGATCTCGGGATGGACGCCGTCGGCGGCGAGGGCCTCCTCCAGCGCCGGCTGTGCGCAGTCGGGTGGCCAGGCGACCATCGGGGCCCCGTCGAGCCGTGCCAGGTCGACGGGCCCGTCGGGAAAGCGCCCGCGGGGTGCCACCAGGTGGTACGGGTCGTCGAGCAGTTTGAGGTACTCGACGTCGTCGCCGGGGACCCGGTGGTCGTAGAAGAGCAGGTCGACCGCTGACGGGTCCGCAAACCCCACCTCGTCCTCGGAGAGCCGGATGTCGCAGCCGGGGAACTCGTCGCGGAGCCGGCGGATGAGAACCGGGAGGAGCGTGGTGGACACGCTCTGGAAGGTGCCGATCGTGATGCGGCCCTCGCCGGCTTTGAACCTCTCGATGGCGGTGTGCATGGCGTCGGCCTTGGCGAGCAGCTCCGCGGCGTGGGCCAGCGTCACCTCGCCCAGCGGCGTGAGCCGCACCCGGCGCGGGCCGCCCGGACGGTCGAAGAGGCGGCCGCCGACCGCGCGCTCAAGGGCGGCGACGTGCTGGCTGACGGTGGACTGGGTGTACCCGAGCCGCGAGGCCGCCCGGCCGAACGAACCCTCAACGACGACGGCGGTGAGGGTGGCCAGATGCCGGAGCTCCGCGTGTGCCACGCCGACCACGGTACATCGTCAGGCCCGATCGTCACCATCGTAGATCATCGCTTTTCACGATGAGTCAGGAAACCTAGGGTCGGAGACATGGCTGAGAATCCCCGATCCGCGTTGTGGTTCCCGCTCTTCGACGAGCTGGCCGATCCTCTTGCGGTGGCACGGCTCGCGGCCGAGGCCGAGGAGGCGGGCTGGGACGGGTTCTTCGTGTGGGACAGGCTCACCTGGCCCGCGCCGGTCGAGCGCATCGCCGACCCGTGGATCTCGCTGGCGGCGGCGGCGACGGCGACCGAGTCACTGCGGCTGGGCCCGATGGTCACGCCGGTCGCGCGCCGCCGGCCCGCCAAGCTGGCCCGGGAGACCGCCTCACTGGACCGGCTCAGCGGCGGCCGGCTGACGCTGGGCGTGGGGCTGGGCGGCGACCTCTACGGCGCGGAGCTCGCGCGCACCGGAGAGCAGGTCGACGACCGCGTCAGGGCGGAGATGCTGGACGAGGCGCTGGGCGTCCTCACGTCCGCCTGGTCGGGCCGGCCCGTGCGCCACCGCGGACCGCACTACGTGATCGACGATCTCACGTTCCTGCCCACGCCCGTCCAGCCGCGCGTGCCGATCTGGGCCGCGGGCTACGCGGGCCGCCGCGGACCGCTGCGCCGGGCGGCGACCCTCGACGGGTTCTTCCCGGTCGAGCTACGGCACCCCGACCAGCTCGCGGAGATCGGCGAGACGATCCACGCCCTCCGCCCCGACCCCACGGCCCCCTACGACCTCGCCGTGCCCCTACCCCCCGGCACCGACCCCACCGCGTACGCCGCCGCCGGCGCCACCTGGTGCCTGACGGAGTTCGACCCGGACGCGATGACGCTCGACCACATACGCGGAGTACTCCAGGACGGCCCCGCCCTCCCGGCCGCGCAGGAGGTCACCTCGTGAACCGGGTCACCCGTCGGGGCCCGGCCTGTGGCTGCCGGCGTCCGGAGGGGTGAAGGGGGCGCCGGCGTACGCGGCGATCACCAGTTGGGCTCGGTCGCGGGCTTGGAGTTTGGACAGGAGGCGGCTGATGTGGGTTTTGACGGTGCCTACGGTGAGGTGGAGGTGGGCGGCGATCTCGGTGTTGGACATTCCCCTGGCGATGAGGGTGAGGACTTCCTGTTCGCGGGGGGTGATGTTGTCGAGGGGGCGCTGGGCCGGGGCGGGGTGGGGGCGTTGGAGGAAGTGGGTGATCAGGCGGCGGGTGACGGTGGGGGCCAGCAGGGCTTCGCCGGAGGCGACCACTCGGATGGCGGCCAGGAGTTCGGTGGCCGTCGCGGACTTGATGAGGAAGCCGCTGGCGCCCGCCTTGAGGGACGCGTAGACGTACTCGTCCTGGTCGAAGGTGGTGAGGATCAGGATGCGGGTGCCGGTGGTGGCGGGGTCGGCGCAGATGCGTCTTGTCGCCTCGATGCCGTCCATGTCGGGCATGCGGACGTCCATGAGGACGACGTCGGGGCGTTGCCTGCGGGCCAGGAGCACGGCTTCGGCGCCGGTGCCCGCCTCGCCGACGGTGGTCAGGCCCGGGGTGGCGTCGATGAGGACTTTGAGGCTGTCGCGCAGCAGGACCTCGTCCTCGGCGAGCAGGACCCGGATGGGCGGGGGCGGGTCCTGCGAGGTGACGTCGTTGTTCAGGGTGGCGTCGGTCTCCACGCCGGCGTCGGTGTTCGCAGTGGGGTCGTTGTTCGGGGCGGCGTCGGTGTTCGGTGGGGGGGCGGGGTTCATGGGGTGCGGCCGTTCGGGTGGTAGGGCAGGCGGGCCGACACGCGGAAGCCGCCCTCGGGCCGGGGGCCCGCGCTGAACGTGCCCGCGTACATCTTCGCCCGTTCGCGCATGCCGACGAGGCCGTGACCTCCGGGGCCCGGGCGCGGCGGACGGCCGTGGCGGGGGCCGTCGTCGACGACCTCGATCACGGCTTGCCGGGCGTCGGTGTCCACGGTGACCGCGCAGCGGGTGGGGCCGGCGTGGGTGACGACGTTGGTCAGGGCCTGTTGCACGATCCGGTACACCGAGAGCGCTACCGCGGGAGGCGGCGCGGCCTCCTCGCGGACGGTCAGGTCGACCTCGACCCCGGCCGAGCGGGCGTGGGCAGCAAGTTCGGGCAGGTCGGCCATGCCGGGAACGGGCCGGTGGGCCTGCTGGGGATCCTCGTCCGAGCGCAGGAGGCCGAGCACCCGGTGGATCTCGGTGAGCGTGCTGCGGCTGGTCTGCTCGATGACGGCCAGCGCGGCGCGCACCTCCTGCGGGCGGGCGTCGGCGACATGGTTGGCGACGGTGGCCTTGACGGCGATCAGGCTCATGCTGTGGCCGATGACGTCGTGCAGCTCCCGGGCGATGCGCCTGCGTTCGTCGGCCACCGCGGCCTCGGAGAGGTGGTGGACGAGGCGGGCGGTCGTGTCCCGCTTCCAGCGCACGGCCGTCCCGACGGCCCATCCGGTGGTCAGCAGCACGGTGATGACGCCGATCTCGATCGGCCAGGCCGGTGGCAGCTCGCTGGGCGTGGCCGCGGGGGTGAGGCCGGGGAACACCTGGGCGTAGAAGATCAGGATCGCGGTGGTCGCGGCCGACAGGCAGGCCGCCAGGCTCGCCGCCGACCACCTGATCGAGGTGGTGGTGGCCACCAGGTACAGCACGAGCACGGTCGGCACGAACGTCAGCCAGATCGCGCCCGCCGCGACGGCGCCGGCCACGGTGACCAGCACGCCCACGGCGCACGCCAGGGCGAGCATGGCCCGCGGCCGGTGCCGCCTGACGGCGACCGGGAAGCTCACGACCGCCGCCACCGGCCACGCCGACCACGCGGGCCACCACGACGACCGCCCCGGTGGGTCGACGATGGCGTACCCGACGATCAGCGCCACCACGACCGCCACCGCCGCGTCGGCGACGCCTCCCCTACTGAGTCGCCGAGCCCACTTCATGCCCAGAAGTTACCGCTCCGCCGGATCGTCCGGCATCTGCCCACGGTCAGACATCCGCGTCCGCCCGGGGTCGTACCACCCGCGTGGTGCATGCCCTTGGCCGACGGGCAGACGCCATGCTCGGCGCGCGGGCGGGGAGGGGCGGCCGGAAATGCGTTGGGGGCGGGCGGGGGGCGTCTCTACTGTGGTGCGGTGACGACTCAGGTGATCGTGCTGAACGGCGGGTCCAGCTCGGGCAAGTCCGGGATCGCCCGGTGTCTGCAGGCGGTCCTGCCGGACGCCTGGCTCGCCCTCGGGGTCGACACGCTGATCGAGGCGATGCCCGCGTCCCTGCGGGCGTCGGACGCGGGGGTCGAGTTCGCCGCGGACGGCGGGGTGAGCGTCGGGCCGCAGTTCCAGGCGCTCGACGCGGCGTGGACGGCGGGGGTCGCGGCGATGGCCCACGCGGGCGCTCGGGTGATCATCGACGACGTGTTCCTCGGCGGAGCGGCATCCCAGCGACGGTGGCAGAAGGCCCTCACCGGGCTGGGCGTGCTGTGGGTCGGCGTCAGGTGCGAGAGCGCGGTCGCCGTGGGCCGTGAGCTCGCCCGGGGAGACCGGGTCCCGGGGATGGCCGCGCTGCAGGCGGAGGTGGTCCACCAGGGCGTGGTCTACGACCTGGTGGTGGACACCACGCACACCGAGTCCCTGGTGTGCGCGCGGGCCATCGCCGCCCACGTCCTGCGATAGCCGCCGGCCGCCTCGCGCTAGGCCTGTCGCGCGTGGTTCCGTGACGCCTGCGGCCGATGCCGCGGCGAGCAGCAGCTCGCGCTCGGCCTGTCGCGCGGTGGTTCCGCCGGCCGGGTGGTGACGCACTCGCGGGATGTGACGAAGGGGCGCGTCACATCGTGACGACCAGCTTGCCGGTGGTGTGGAGGCGGGCGAAGTCGACGCAGGCCCGGGGGCCCTCGTCGAGGGTGTAGCGGCGGCCGATGGTGGCCGGCAGTCCGCCGGTCGCCGCCAGCTCGGCCACCTCGCGCATGCCGCCGAGGGCGCCGTCCATGTCCAGGACGAAGTGGAGGGCGACGTCGTCGCGGCCGATCCACTCCTGCCGGGGGACGGGGTAGGTGATCGTGAGCAGGCGCCCGCCGGGGCGGACGGCGGTCGCGACGCCGGTCAGGTGGTCGCTGGGCAGGGTGAGGTTGAGGGCGACGTCGACGCCGGAGGGGTACTCCGCCTCCGGGTAGCCGATGGTCTCGTGGGCGCCGAGGCGGCGCAGGACGCCGGCGTCGGCTTCGGTCGCGGTGGCGATGATGCGGGCCTTCGCGGCGGCGAGCAGCGGGATCACCGCGGTGCCGACGCCGCCGGTGGCGCCGATGACCAGGACGGTCTCGCCGGGCCGCACCCTGGCGGTGGTCATCAGGGCCCGGGCGGTCAGGCCCGTGGTGGGCAGGGCCGCCGCGTGCTCCAGGGCGAGGCGGGGCGGGCGGTGCGCCAGGAAGGGCGTGTCGGCCTCGAAGACCGCGTACTCGGCCAGCGAGCCGGTGCTCAGGGACGGGCGGGTGGCGCCCGCCATCGCGCGCAGCGCACGGGGGACGGCCTGGCCGAAGATCTCGTCGCCCACCCGGTACGCCGTCACGCCGGGGCCGGCCTCGCTGACGGTTCCGGCGAAGTCGTTGCCGGGCACGTGCGGGAACTCCAGCGGCACGACGTCGCGGAAGTCGCCGCTGGGCAGCCGGACGTCCGCCGGGTTGATCGAGGCGGCGGCGACGCGGACCTGGATCTGCCCCGGACCGGGCCGGGGCGCCGGCACGTCGGCCACCGTGTACTGCTCGGGGGGCCCGTAGCCGGTCGCGACGACTGCCTTCATGGTGTCCTCCAAAACGGACCGCGTGGTCAGGTTCTGGGCCGTCAAGCTAGCAATAAACGGACCGGGCGGTCAACTTGCTAGGGTGACGACGTGACCCCGACCCGGCCCCTGCGCGCCGACGCCGCCCGCAACCGCGAACTGCTGCTGGCGGCGGCGGCGGACGAGTTCGCCGAGCGCGGTCTGGACGCCTCGGTCGCCGACATCGCCCGCCGGGCGGGTGTCGGCAAGGGCACCGTCTTCCGCCACTTCGCCACCAAGGACGACCTGCTCGCCGCGATCGTGCTCGACCGCGTCGAGGCACTCAACGCGGTCGGCGAGAGACTGCTCGACGCGGCCGATCCGGGCGCGGCGCTGCTGGAGTTCCTCACCGCCGCCGCGCATCAGCGGCAGCAGCGCGACCTGTCGTTCCTGCAGGAGGCCGGCGAGCTGAGCCCGGAGGTCACCAGGGTCCGCTCGCGCATGTTCCACATCGTGCGCACGCTGGTCGACCGGGCCCGCGAGCACGGCGCCGTGCGGGCCGACGTCACCGGCGCGGACGTCATCCTGCTGATGTGCGCGCCCAACTACGTCGCCGGCTACGTGCCGGACGCCCCGCCCGACCTGTGGCGGCGCTACCTCGCCATCATCTTCGACGGCCTGCGCCCGGAGGGCGCACACGCGCTGCCCCACCCGCCGCCGCCGGCTCCCTGACGCCGCGCGACCGTTCCGCGTGCGGGCCGGGTGCGGTTCAGGGCCGGGTGCGGCGGGCTCCGCCGCCGGCTCGCCGGGCGGGGAGGGGCGGCAGGCGGTCGGCGTGCAGCCAGGCGGTGAAGAGGGGGGTCAGCGGCGTGGCGGCGTGGCGGGCGGCCAGGCGGGTGAACTGGGCGGTGCTGACGGTGCCGTGCTGGTAGGTGGTGGTCCACTCGCGCAGGAGGGCGAAGAACGCGTCGTCGCCGAGGGTGCGCCGGAGGGCGTGCAGGGTCAGGGCGCCGCGCTTGTACACGCGGTCGTCGAAGAGGCGGCGGGGGCCGGGGTCGGCCAGCGGGAAGTCCTGGGGGAGCTCGGCCAGCCTGCGGTGCCAGCGGCCGGCGAGCGTGTCGGCCGTCTCGCCGCCCGAGGCCTCCGACCACAGCCACTCCGCATACGCGGCGAACCCCTCGTGCAGCCAGATCTCGCTCCAGCTCCCCAGCGTCAGGCTGTTGCCGAACCACTGGTGTGCCAGCTCGTGCGCGACCAGGCGCTCCTCGCCGCGGCGGCCGTCCACGTGGTTGCGGCCGAAGATCGACATGCCCTGCGCCTCGACCGGGATCTCCAGGTCGTCGTCGGCCACCACCGCGGTGTACGACGCGAACGGGTAGGGGCCGAAGAGCTCGGTGAACAGGGCGATCATCTGGCCTTGGCGGGCGAAGTCGGCCCGGACACGCGACGCGAGCCGGGCGGGGTGGAGCAGCCGCTGCGGCACCGGGCCGGCGACCTCCGTCACCTGGTAGCGGCCGATCTGCACACTCGCCAGGTACGTCGCCATCGGCTCGGCCTGCTCGTACACCCAGGTGGTCGTGGACGCGCCGCGGCGGCGGGCGGCCAGGCGGCCGTTGGCCGCGACCGCGTACGCCGACCCGGTGGTGACCGTCACGCGGTAGGTCGACTTGTCGCCCGGATGGTCGTTGCACGGGAACCACGACGGCGCCCCGGTCGGCTGGCTCGCGACGATCACGCCGTCGGTGAGCTGCTCCCAGCCCAGCCCGCCCCAGCGGCTCGGCACCGGGCTCGGGTTGCCGCCGTACCTGACCTCCACGACGAACAGCGTGCCCTCGTGCAGACCCCGCGCCGGGACGACGCGCAGCTTGTCACGGCCGTGCGTGAACCGCGCGGGCACGCCGTCGACCGTCACCGCGGTGACGCGCAGGGCGTCGGCCAGGTCGAGCGTGAACGCCTCCAGGCGCGCGGTGGCGAACGCCGAGACGACGGCCGACGCGCGCAGCCGGTTGGCGCCCACCCGGTAGTCGAGCGTCAGCTCGTAGTGCTCGGCCCAGTAGCCCTCGTTGCCCCGTTCCGGAAAGTAGGGGTGGCGGGAGGTGCCGGGTGCCACGCTCACGTGCGGTCTAGCCTTCCAGATCATTTCGACGAGGGCGGGGCCCACGGCCTGATCGGGTTGCCGAACCAGCGGGTGCGCTCGGGCACCGTCTCGCCGCGCATCACCAGGGACGCCGGTCCGATCGTGGTGTCCCGCCCGATCGTCGCCGCGGGAAGGACGACTCCGTGCGGCCCGAGCGTCGCCCCGTTCCGCAGGACGACCTTATCGATGCTCATCACCCGATCGTGGAACAGGTGGGTCTGCAACACGCACCCGCGGTTGACGCTGGCGCCGTCGCCCACCTCGACGAGGTCGGCCTCGGGCAGCCAGTAGGTGTCGCACCAGACCCCGCGGCCGATGCGCGCGCCCAGCGACCGCAGCCACAGGTTGAGCGGGGCGGTGCCGAGCCATCCCTCGGCGAACCACGGCGCGGCGAGCACCTCGACGAAGTTGTCGGCCAGCTCGTTGCGCCACACGAACGAGCTCCACAGGGGACGACTGCCCGCGGTGATCCTGCCGACGAGCGCCCACTTGGCCGCGGTGGCGACCGCGGCGGCCACCGCCCCGGCGCCCGCGAGCACGAACCCCACCAGCAGCGCGGCGACGGCGAAGCCGTAGGAGCCCGCGAGGAACTCCAGCGTCGCGGCGACCAGCACGGCGAGCGCCACCGTGGACATCGCCGGGATGACGCGGCAGATCTCCACGACGGCCCGCGCCGCCTTGAGCCGGCGCGGCGGGTCGTAGGTGCGGCTCCGGTCGCCGGCCTCGGCCGTCCTGCGCAGCTCGACGGGGGGCATGCCGAGGTAGGAAGACCCCGCCTTGGCCTTCTTCGGCGCGGCCGACAGCACGCCGACCAGGCCGTCCTTGGGCACCTTGCGGCCGGGCGCCGTCATCCCGGAGTTACCGAGGAAGGCGCGCTTGCCGATGCGCACCTGGTCGACCCGCAGGCTGCCGTTGACCAGCTCGTACGGGGCGACCATCGTGTCGTCGGCCAGGAAGGCCCCGTCGCCCACGGTGGTCATCGTGGGCAGGGCCAGCACCGTGGACAGCTCGACGTCGCGGCCGACCTTCATGCCGAGGGCGCGCAGCCACGCGGGGGTGAGGATGCTGGCGTACAGGGGGAACAGCCAGACGCGGGCCGCCGCCATCAGGCGGCCGGTGGCCCAGGCCTGCCACGCCTGGCGGCTGTGCACCGGGTGGCGTCCCGGGCGCAGGCCCAGGCCGAGCAGCCGCACGCACACCACGACGATCAGCGCGAAGGCGGCCAGCGAGGTCACCGTGGCGGGCGCGACGCCGTAGAGCGCGGCGGGCAGCGCCTCCGCGAGGGTGGCCGCGCCGCGCAGGAAGGTGCTGAGCACGACGAGGCCGCACAGCGCGGCCACGATCGGCACCAGGCTGAAGAACATCGCCGACAGCCCGTACATCGCCTCCCAGCGGCGCGACCGCGGCGGCCGTTCGGACGGCGGGAACCGCCGCGCCTTGCCCTGCCGGGTCGCGGGCGCGCCCGCCCAGCGCTCGCCCGAGGGGACGGAGCCCTCGACCACGGTGCCCGGGGCCACCTGGGCGTTCTTGCCGATGCGCGTGCCGGGGAGCAGGGTGGCGCGGGCGCCGACCGTGGCGGCGGCGCCGACGCGGATCTCGCCGACGCGCAGCAGGTCGCCGTCGAGCCAGTACCCGTGCAGGTCGACCTCGGGCTCGATCGCGGCGTTCTTCCCCAGCCTGAGCATGCCGGTGACCGGGGGCAGCGTGTGCAGGTCGGTGTCCTCGCCGACCTGCGCCCCGAGCAACCGGGCGTAGCGGGTGATCCACGGGGCGCCCGACAGCTGCCCCACCCCGATCTGGAGGGCGAACTGCTCGGCGAACCACAGCCGCAGGTGCGTGCCGCCGCCGCGAGGGTAGACGCCGGGCCGCAGCCCGCGCAGCAGCAGCCGGGCGACCGCGGCGGCGGCGCCGATGCGGCTCCAGGGCGCGATGAACAGCAGCCAGCCGGCCAGCACCCACCACCACGAGACGGCCGGAGCCCAGGGAAGCGACACGACGTTGTTCAGCGTGGCCAGGCCGACGATCCACCGCATGCCGCCGACGGTGAGCAGCGGCACCATCAGCGCCGCCTGCGTCAGCGCGGCACGGCGCGGCACCGGCGTCACGGCGCGCTCGGCGGCCGTCACCTCGGGGACGGCCAGCGCGGTCAGGCGTGCCGCCAGGCCGCCCAGCGTCGGATACTCGTAGACGTCGCCCACCGCGACCGCCGGGTAGCGCGTGCGCAGCGCCGACACCAGCAGGGCGGCGCCCAGGCTCGTGCCGCCCAGGGCGAAGAAGTCGGCGTCGGGGTCGGCGGTGTCCACGCCGAGGATTTCGGCCCATCGCTCCGCCACCCACCGCTCGGCGTCCGACAGCCCGGCGGACGCGCCGGGCGCGCCCGAGGACGCGCCGCCGGGCAGGGGCCACGGCAGGGCGTTGCGGTCGATCTTGCCGGACGTGCGTGTCGGCAGGTGCTCGACGAGCGCGATGCGCGGCACCAGCGCGGCCGGCAGCGCCTCGGCGAGGCGTTCGCGCGCGGCCTCGGGGTCGAAGCCCTCGCCGGGGACGACGTAGCCGACCAGCAGCTGGTGCCCGGAGGCGGTCGCGCGGACCGCGGCCGCCGCGCCGAGCACGCCGTCGAGGGCCTGCATCGCGGCGTCGACCTCTCCCAGCTCGATGCGGCGACCACCCAGCTTGACCTGCTCGTCCGCCCGCCCGACGAAGACCAGGCCCTGCCGCTCGGCCTTGACCAGGTCGCCGCTGCGGTAGGCGCGCTCCCAGCCGAGGGAGGGCAGCGGGGCGTACTTCTCGGCGTCCTTGGCCGCGTCGAGGTAGCGCGCCAGGCCGGCGCCGCCGATGACGAGCTGGCCGGTCTCGCCCATGGCGACCGGCTCGCCCGCGTCGTCCACCACCGCGAGGTCCCAGCCGGCGAGCGGCAGGCCGATGCGCACCCGCCCCTGGCCGGTCAGCGGGGCGGCGCAGGCGACGACGGTGGCCTCGGTCGGGCCGTAGGTGTTCCACACCTCACGCCCGGGCACGGCCAGCCGTTCGGCCAGCTCGGGCGGGCACGCCTCGCCGCCGAAGATCAGCAGGCGGACGTCGTCCAGGGTCTCGACCGGCCACAGCGACGCCAGGGTGGGCACCGTCGACACGATCGTGATGGCCTTGTCGGCCAGCCAGGGGCCGAGGTCCATGCCGGTGCGCACGAGCGCGCGCGGAGCCGGGACCAGGCACGCGCCGTGCCGCCACGCCAGCCACATCTCCTCGCACGAGGCGTCGAACGCCACCGACAGGCCGGCCAGGACGCGGTCGCCGGGGCCGATCGGCTCGTCGGCGAGGAAGAGCCGGGCCTCGGCGTCGACGAACGCGGCGGCGGCGCGATGCGTCACCGCCACGCCCTTGGGCTTGCCCGTGGACCCCGACGTGAAGATGATCCAGGCGTCGTCCCCCACCCCGGGCCGCCCGTCCCGTTCCGCGTCGCCCTCCTGCCCGGCGCCGGCGCCGCGCGGGGTGATCGTGCGGCCCTCGCCGACGACCGCGCGGACGGCGGCCTCGGCGAAGACCAGCTCGGCCCGTTCGTCGGGATCGTCGGCGTCGACCGGGACGTACGCCGCGCCGGCCGTCAGAACGGCCAGGATCGCGACGTAGAGGTCGGCGGTGCCGGACGGAACGCGGACGCCCACGCGGGCGCCGGCGCGCACGCCCGCCGCCCGCAGCTCCCGGGCCAGGCTCTCCACCTCTTCGCCCAAGCCCTGGTAGTCCAGGCGGGTCACCCCGTCGTCGAGCGCGAGGTCGTGGGGGTGGCGGCGGGTGGTCTCGGCGAGGATGTCGACCAGCGTGCGGGCCGGCGCGGCGGCCGGCCCGGCCAGGAAGACGGCCGGCTCCGTCGCGGAGGCGTCGGAGCCGGTGGCGCGGCGGGGGTCGGCCGGGCGGGGGCCGGAGGCGCCCGGGTGACGGTGGTCGCCGGCGGGTTCGGGTCGCGCGCCGGTGAGCGCGCCGTTCGGCGAAGGGTGGCTCTGCTCGGTCTCCACCGGTGATGGGCGCAAGAAGGCTCCTGGTGCGTGCCCGGACGGTCGCCTGGGTCTTCGTCAGGGGCATCGGGTGACCCGCCGTGCGGGGGTCACCCTTGTGCGGCTCTACTGCCCCGAATCAGCCCGACTGACGCCTTGGACATCGACCGATCATAACTCCGGTCACCCGGCCGCCTATTCCCCTTCCCGCGACGGTGAAGGCGGGGTCGCGCTCAGTTGAACGGGTTGTCGTAGGTCCCGGTCCTGGTGCGCTCGCGGTAGACGTTGTTGTTGAAGTCGGAGCCCACCAGGGTGAGCGTCACGTTGGCGACCGTGCCGCCGTTCTCCACCTCGGCGCTCAGCGCGGTGGCGGTGTAGAAGCTCGGGCACAGGGCCGTCGAGGAGCCGCCGTTCCAGTACAGCGAGTCCTTGTACACGCCGTTGACGAGGACCTTGACGTGCGGCGAGACGAAGCTGGACACGCGGCACAGCGACAGGCTGTAGGTGTACCTGGTGTTCGCGTCGTCGAACGCCAGCGTCCCGTCCACCCTGGCCAGCAGCTGGGTGCCCCCGGCGCCGCCGTACACGGCCATGGACACCGGGATGGGGGCGCCGTAGGCGGCGTTCGCCGGCGTGAGCGGCAGGAGGGCCGCGACCGCCATCAGAAGAGCGATGGCCAGAGATCTCGCCGCCCGAAGCCATCGACTGTCTTTCAGCAACTCGCCATCTCCTTCGACTCGACGGCGCGAAATGCGCGCGCCGGGTATTCGCCCGCCGCGGAACCCGGAGCGGCCCGCACCGGGAGATTATTGTCGGCCGTCGAAGGCTGTCGAGTGTGATCTCCCGTCGCGGGGGATTTCAGGCGCCGCGCATCCCACGAGGTAAGACGATGCCTTTTCTAATTGCCTCTGACCAGGGACGATGCTGCATACTCGACTCTCGGGCACACGCTGGGGACCCGTGGAAATTTCATTCGCCATACCGGTGGAGGCAGCGGACCGGCCGCGACGGGTATCCGGCGTCGTTTCCGAGAAGAAGGATGCTTCCCCGCGCATTGCGACAGCTACATATCAGGCATTTTGTATCGCGCTCGTGATGAAATTTTCATCGCGCCGCGGGGGGCGGCGCTCTCGCCGTGCCCTGCCACCTGGTCAGCCCGGCCGGCTCCGCCCGCCGGGCGCGCCCTTCCGTTGACCGGGCGCCGGGCCGCTTCCATGCTCGTGCTCGGAGTGCATCGAGGCGTGTTGAAGGGCGGGGCCATGAAGGGACGATGGGCTGTGTCGTGGGCCGTCGCGGCGCTGGCCGGCGCGGTCTTCCTGGTACCGGCGGTCGGAAGCGCCTCCGGCGAGGTCACGAGCGGCGTGGCCGGTATGGACACGTTGCCGCCGCGCACGCCGGGGCCGACGCCCTCGTTGCTGTGGCCGTGTCACGACCCCCGGACCCCGCCGCCCAGCCGGCCTCCGCTGACGCCGCCGACCGCACCCGGGACGCCGCAGGCGGGGACGGTCGCCAACAACATGGTGCACCTGCGGTGGGGCGCCTCCACCGACGCGGACGGGCTCGCCTGCTACCAGGTGTACGAGGAGCGCAACGGGGTCAGGATCAAGGTCGCCACGTTCGGGCCCGGCGTCACGGAGGGCTACCTCTACGTGGACTACCCGCCGTACGGGACGGCGACGCGCGTCGCACGCCTGTACGTCGTGGCCGTCGACCGCTGGGGCGCGGACAGCCCGCCCTCGGAGACGGTCGAGGTCACGGTCTACAACGACGTCGTGACGCCGTCGCCCACGCCGACGCGGGGCGCCTGCCAGGTGACGTACGACTCCCACTGGTGGCCCGGCGGCATGACGGCGTCGGTGTCGATCAAGAACACCGGCGCGACCGCGATCGCCGGGTGGCGGCTCACCTTCACCTATCCCGACCCGGGGCAGCGGCTGACCTCCGGGTGGTCGGCGAACTGGACGCAGACCGGTTCAGTGGTGACGGCCACGCCACTGTCGTGGAACCAGAACATCGCCCCCGGCGCGACCGTCGCCATCGGGTTCAGGGGCACGCACGAGGGCGCCAACCCCACCCCGTCGGTCTTCCAGCTGAACGGCGCCACCTGCGGCTGACCCCCGCGCGGGCCCCGGGTCTCACCGGCATGCCCGCGACCGCACCGGTCGCCCGTCACCGGTGACCTCCTGAGCCGGGCCGCACCCGCATGCCTCTCGACACCGCCGGTCGCCCGTCGCCGGTGACCTCCTGAGCCGGGCCGTACCGGCGTGCCTCGGTGCCGCCGGTCGCCCCTCGCCGGTGACCTCGGCCGGGTCTCACCGGCATGCCCGTCACCGGTGACCTTCTTCCGTTTCAGGGGTCGACGCCCCGCTCCTGCCGGGCGCGGCGCACCCCCGTCGGGGTCGTGCGACCCCGGATCTATCGGCCGGAAATCGTCCGGCAGCCCCTGGTGAGAGGCCGCGCGGACAGTCGGCGCGCCTGCTCCCCGCCGTCTCGGGTGACCCCTGTGAATAGGCGGGTGAAAGGGCTTCGATAGCGCCTGCGGGCAGCCTGCGAAGTGGCCGGGACCGGATGGCTCGCCTCCCGGCCACCCAGCCGAAGCGAGAACCCCCTAGGTCCGGCCCCGCGGATCCGGACCGCGAACGTCGTCTGCTCGCAGGTCCCTCGGCGGGCGCGGTGGCCCGGGGACGGCGCCACCGGTCGTCGCCCCAAGCCTTCGACCCCCCGACCACGTGGCCGAACGCCAACAAGCCGCAGGCCCTACGCGACGCCGTGTCACGCGACCACGTGACACGCGGTCGCCCCACCGTGCCACGGACAAGCCGACAGAAACCCGAGGAATCCGATGAAACACAGGGATGTGGAACTGCTCGCGATCGGTGCCGGGCCTGCGAACCTGGCGCTGGCCGTGGCCCTCGAAGAGCTGGCGCCCGCGGGCCTGGCGGCCGGATCGCTGGTGATCGAACAGGCCGACACCGTGGCCTGGCAGCCGGGGATGCTGCTGCCGGAGGCACAGAGCCAGGTCTCCTTCCTCAAGGACCTCGTCACCCTGCGCAACCCACGCAGCCGGTTCTCCTTCGTGAACTACCTGCACTCGGTCGGCCGGCTCAGCGAGTTCATCAACATGGGCAGCCTCTGGCCGTACCGCATCGAGATCTCCGACTACTTCAAGTGGGTCGCGGACTCCCTGACCAGGGTGCGCCTGGAGTACGCCCGCCGCTGCACGGCGATCGAGCCGCTGCGGGACGCCGACGGAACGCTCACCGGCTGGCTCACCCGCCTGGCGGACGGCTCGACGATCGGCAGCCGCCACCTCGTCATGGGCATCGGCAGGGATGCCTACGTCCCCGAGGAGTTCGCGAACCTGCCGGCACGGCGGGTCATCCACAGCACGAAGTACATCCAGCGCATCGCCGAGCTGCCCAAGGCGGTGCCCTACCGGGTGGTGGTGGTCGGCGGCGCGCAGAGCGCGGCCGAGATGTTCGACGCCGTCCAGAGCGACCTGCCGGGCTGCCAGCCGACCATGGTGATGCGGTCGATCGGCCTGAAGACGTACGAGAACAGCAAGTTCACCAACGAGCTGTACTTCCCGAAGGCGGTGGACGGCTTCTTCGACGCACGGCCCGAGGCGCGCGAGCAGATCCTCAAGGAGATGCACATCACCAACTACTCCGGCCTCAACCCGGCGACGCTGGAGAAGCTGTACAACTCGCTGTACCTCGACCGGCTGACCGGCAAGGGACGGCTGCGCGTGGTCACGATGCACGACGTGACCTCGGCGCGCGAGGACAGCGACGAGGTCGTCCTGGAGCTGACCGACCGCAGGACGGGCGAGGTCGAGGAGCTGCGCTGTGACCTGGTGCTGCTCGGCACGGGCTTCGTGCGCGCCATGCCGGCCCTGGTGCGCGGCATGGCCGACGCGCTCGGCCTGGAGCGCGTCACGGTGAACCGCACCTACAAGCTCGACATCCCCGGCCCCGCCACCGCGGGCTGCTACCTGCAGGGCCTGAACGAGGCGACGCACGGCATCGCCGACTCGCTGCTGAGCATGCAGGCCGTGCGCGCCTGGGAGATCACCAACGACGTCCTGGCCGCCCGCGCGGCCGGCAGGCCCGAGGCGTCCGGCGAGGGCGTGCCGGTCGAGCCGGCCGACGACGCGCCGGTGCCGGCCGTCCCCGTCCCCGTCTCCGCCAACTGAGAGCGCGAAGGAGCCATCGTGGAAGTTCGCCGACTGGACCGGGACCTGCTGGGTCCCGCCAACAACCACTCCCAGCGGCTCGTGCCGTGGGCCGCGCTCAACGCCCCCTTCGAGGGCGCCTGGTGCGTCGTCAAGGCGGGCACGGCGACCACCGCGCACGCCCACCACGAGTACGAGATCTTCATCGCGGTCTCCGGCGAGGCCGTCCTGTCGTCCAAGGGCGAGCGCACCCCGTTCAGGCCCGGCGACATCGTCCACTTCCCGCCGCACGTCGACCACCAGGTCGTCAACGACGGTGACGAGGACTTCCAGATGTACGCCGTGTGGTGGGACGTCCCCATGAGCGAGAACTTCGTCGCCCGCGACCGCGACCCGAGCCTCGACCCGCGGAACGGAGGCTGACCCCGTGAACGAGCGCGACGCCGCCCGCCGGGCCATCATCATCGACACCCCGCCGACCTCCAACGGCGACCTGCACGTGGGGCACCTGGCGGGCCCGTTCATGGCCGCCGACGTGTACGCACGCTACCTGCGCTCGAACGGGCGCCCCGTGGTGTTCTCCAGCGGCACCGACGACAGCCAGACGTACGTGCTGGCCAGCGCCCGGCGCAAGGGGCTCACGCCGGAGGAGCTGAGCGGCCGGTCCTGGCACGAGATCCGGAGCACGCTCGCCGGCATGGGCGTCTCGCTCGACGGGTTCGCGCCGTACGACGACCGCTACCGGGCGTCGGTGCTGAAGTTCTGGACCAGGCTGCACCTCGCCGGCAGGTTCCGGGAGAAGACGGTCAGGCTGCCGTACTCCGAGCGCACGGGCGAGTACCTCGTCGAGGGCCTGGTCTGCGGCTACTGCCCGATCTGCATGGTGGAGAGCCGGGGCGGGCTGTGCGAGACCTGCGGCCACCAGAACAACTTCGACGAGCTGGTCGACCCGCGCTCCACCGTCGACCCCGATGACGTGGTGACGCACCGCGAGGCCCGCATCCTGGTGCTGCCGATGGAGGAGTACCGCGAGCGGCTCACCGCCTACTACCGCGAGCGCGAGCCGCGGCTGCGGCCGCACACCATGCAGCTCGTGCGCGAGGTGCTGGCCCGGCCGCTGCCCGACTTCCCGATCACCTACCCCATCGGCTGGGGCATCCCCGCGCCGTTCCCCGAGACCCCGGGCCAGCGGATCAACGCCTGGGCCGAGGGCATGCCCGCCGTCATGTACACCACCGCGTACGCCGCCGAGCGCCTCGGCGAGCGGCACGCGGACGACGACGAGCTGTGGCGCGCCGAGCACGACCCGGAGATCGTCTACTTCATCGGCTTCGACAACGTCTACTTCTGGGGATTCACCCACATCGCGGCGCTGATGGCGCACGAGGGCAGGTACGCGCTGCCGGAGACCTTCATCTCCAACGAGTTCTACGAGCTGGAGAACGCCAAGTTCTCCACCAGCCTCGGCCACGTGCTCTACACCAAGGACCTGCTGCGGGAGGTGCCGAGGGACCTGGTGCGGTTCTACCTCGCGATCAGCTGCCCCGAGCACCAGCAGACCAACTTCAGCCGCGACGCGCTGAACAAGGTGGCCGGCGACCGCCTGGTGCGGCCGTGGAACCGGCTGGCCGGGCTGCTGGGCAAGGCCGTCGCCGACGCGGGCGCCGAGGACACGTCGCTGCCGGTGTCCGACGAGGGACGCCGGCGCGCCGAGGCCGTGCTGGCCCGGTTCCGCGCCTGCTACGAGCTGTCCGGCTACAGCCTCACCCGCGCCGCCAACCTGATCGTCGGCCAGCTCGACCGCATGGTCCGCGAGGCGCGGCTCGTCCACGAGGGCGCGGGCGGCGACCGTGCCAGGCTCGGCGACCTCTTCCTCGACGTGCGCGTCCTGATGGCCTGCGCGTCGCCGATCCTCATCGACCTGGCGCGGGCCGCGGGCGAGGCGGGCGGGTTCGCGAGCCGCCTGGACGCCGGCGAGTTCCGTCCCGCGCGGATCGCACCCTTCGCCCTGCCACTGCTGGACACCCCCGGCGACGCGGCGGACGCGCGCTGAAACCCGCCCGATCTCGAGTGAACGGTGAAGACATTGCTATCGATGATCACGCAGACGCCCGCGTCCCACATCGCGATGGACGCGGCGGACACCGCCGCGGTCCGCAGGGCGGTGCTCGCGGTGCGCACGTCCGGCGACCAGATCGTCAACGACCCCGCGACGGTGGCCGCGGCCCGGAACGCCTCTGACACGCTGCCCCTCGCGCTGCGCCGGGCGCTGCGCGAGTTCCGCAGGCACTCGGGCCCCACGGGCTCGCTGCTGCTGCGCGGCATGCCCGTCGAGGAGGACCTGCTGCCCGCGACCCCCTCCGTGGACGGCTCCGTTCAGCACTCGCTGACCGGCCCCGCCGCGGTGCTCATGCTCGTCGCGAGCGCGTTGGGCGACCCGATCGCGTTCCGCGCCGAGAAGTCGGGCGCGCTGGTGCAGGACGTCGTCCCCGTGCCCGGCAAGGAGGAGTTCCAGGGCAACGCCGGGTCGGTCATGCTGTCGTTCCACAACGAGAACGCCTTCCACGAGCACCGGCCCGACTACGTCATGCTGCTGTGCCTGCGGCCCGACCACGAGCGGGTCGCGGGACTGCGCACGGCGTGCTCGCGCGAGGTGCTCCCCCTGCTGACGGTCGAGACGCGGCGGACGCTGTTCCTGCCCGAGTTCGTCACCGAGGCCCCTCCCTCGTTCGGCGCGAACGGCGACGCCACCACCCCGCACGGCGTGCTGTCCGGCGCCCCCGAGGACCCCGACATGCGGGTCGACCTCGCCGCCACGACGCCGCTGACGCAGCGGGCCAAGCTGGCGCTGGCCGAGCTGGGCGAGGTGTTCGACCGGACCGCGCGCAGCGCGCGGCTGGTCACCGGGGACCTCGCCATCGTGGACAACCGTGTCACCGTGCACGGGCGCACCGCCTTCCGGCCGCGCTACGACGGCCAGGACCGCTGGCTCCAGCGCACCTTCGTCGCCGTCAACCTGCGCCGGTCGCGCGACCACCGTCCCGCCGACGGTCACGTCCTGTCGCGCTAGCCGCCGCCGTCCCGGGCGCCGCCCGGGACGGTCCGGCAGGGCCGGTCTCCCGAGGAGACCGGCCTACGCCGCGCGTTCACCGGCCGCGTACTCGCGTTCACCGGCCGCGTACCCGCGTGCGGGGGCGCGTTCGTAGTCGGGCACCAGGCGCGGCACGCTTCGCTGCGCGTCGAGCAGGCTGAGCACGTCCCTGGCCAGCCGGTCGTTCTGCCGGAACGACACCGCGTTGCTGCGGGGCCGGGCGAACGTCGCGAACTGCCGGACGTTGGTGAAGGGGCCGAGCGCGAAACGGCGAGGATGCGGGGTCCCGTTCCGGGACACGACGCGGAAGTCCTCGGGGGAGACGTTCAGCAGCCCGGTGCGGTGCACGAACCCGTCCTCGTCGACCAGGACGTGCTCGGACGCGTCACCGCGGCGGTACAACGACCGCAGCAGGGGCTCGGTGCAGGTGTGCAGGTTGGCGTCGGGCAGCCGTGCCTCGATCATGGCGGTCGCCTCGACGACGTGCGGCGTGCTCGTGCCGCCCGCTCGGTACACCCCCTTCTCCTCGTCGATGCCGACCCACATGTCGGCGCCGACGAACCGGATGACGCCGGCCTCCGCGAGCGCGAGGAGCTGCCGGGTGCGCTCGCCGGGCGAGCCGCTGCCGTAGTACTCGAAGAAGCCCTGCCACCAGCCGTTGAGGTCCGCGACACGGGATCGGGCGGGCAGTTTCGCGACGGACCTCAGCAGCGGCATCTGCCCGTACACCGAGAGCAGGGCGAGGAACGCCCCGAGGTCGGCGCTGTACCGGCTGTCCGAGCGCCGGTCGATGTCCGCCCTGACGTGGTCGCGCACCTTCTCCTGCAGCTGTTCGGGGTCGTCGAAGTCGAGCCCGCGCAGCGGTTTGTCGAGCGCGGCGAGGTCCAGGCGGTCCTCCTCGGCCGGGACGGACGCCTCGATCAGCTCGCGCATCGGCTCACCGCCCCAGTCGAGCCCGGCGTAGGCGGCGTCGAACCGTTCCCAGGGGATCGCGACACGGTCCGGATGGGCCGTGAAGAGCTCGTGGTAGTAGCCGTAGGCGATCTCCTTGGCCATCAGCGGCCACAGGTCGGGCCAGAACTCGATGCGTTCACGGTCGGCGAACCGTTCGTCCACGTCGGACGCCGTGAAGAAGCGCGGCAGCGGCGTGGGATCGCCCGCGAGCCGGTAGGAGATCTTCGAGCGGTACGGCACCCCGCGTCGCGAGCCGACGTGCAGCCGGGGTTCCTGGCCCGAGGGGACGTAACGCAGGCGGCCGTCGTCGCGTTCGAGGTAGCGGCCGCCGCGACCCTCGGTCAGCAGCACCATCAGGTCGATGAACGCGGCGCCCATGCCGCGCATGATCACGTCCTCGCCGGGTCTGAACCTCGACAGGTCGGTGTCGGCGGAGTACTCGCACGGCAGGTAACGCAGGTCGTGACGGTCGGCGAAGTCGGCGAGCAGCCGGTGGTCCTTGCCGGGGACGGCGTCCAGGTGGCCCATGGCGAGGATCACCGCGTCCGCCCGCAGCGGCTCGTCGCGCCCCTCCAGCCACACCCGCTGGCGGGTGCGGGTGCCCCCTTCGATCTGGGTGGCACGGGTGGTGTGCACGCGCACGGAGACGTTCGGCGGGCGCTCGGCGACGATCTTGTCGAAGACCCAGCGCAGATAGCGGCTCTGCACCTGGCGGGTGGCGAACGTCGTGCACCCGACATCGGCGCACGCGCCGTCGGCGGCGGCCCACTCGCTCAGGGACGGCCCCGGCCGGATCGGCCCCTCGAAGGTGACCGTCTCGTCGGGGAACATGGTGACGTTCTCGGCGGTGGCGTTCATCCACATCAACGGCGACTGCCGCTCGCGCCACACCCGCCCGGCGCCCGGTGGGTGGGGGTCGACGAGCTCGATGGACAGCGGCCGGGACGGCGGCGTCTCGGCGGCGTTGGCCAGCAGGCGCTCCAGCACCCCCGTCCCCCGGGGGCCCGCACCCACGATGACGACGACAAGCGGATCGTTCTGCGTGTCTCTCATTTATGCATCCCTTTTCCGACAGGCAATGGGTAATGGCGGCGCACGGCCCCGGGAAACCGGGACGTGAATTCGTTCCGCTCACAACATTGCTCGCCGCGGGGTCCGCGGGCCAGGGATGTGAAAGTCATCAAGTTGCCCCGCGCCGACAGCTTCCTGCCACGGCGCGCGGAAAGGGGGAAAGGGAGCCCAGAACGAGGAAAGCCCCCGCCGGCACCTTTGCGGAGGCCCGGCGGGGGCGTAATGACGTGGGGCGGGAAAGGCCCGCCCAATTGCGCGTCCCTCCGGCGTCGCCAGGAAGCGGGGCGCGCCGGCGGAGGGCGCGGACGGTCAGCCGGTGAGCAACAGCCGGACGCGGACCGCCGCGGCGAGCGCGTCGGGGTGGCCGGTGCGGGTGAAGACCTCGGCCGCGGTGTCGGTGAACTTGATGACGTGCTCGTCGCCGTGGGCGATCGCCGCCTCCATCACGTCGTTCAGGGCGTCGGGCCCGGCCGGAGCGACCGGCAGGGCCTCGCGCGGCGCGCCCAGCACCGGTTCGAACGCGGCCTGGACCCCGGCGCAGGCGGCCCAGATGGCCGACAGGCTGGGCACCCACAGCTCGCGGGGCAGGGCGGGCAGCGTGTGCAGCACGGCGTTCGGCGCGGTCGCGGTGTGCACGAGGATCACCGGGCTCGCGTGCCCGTGGGTGAGATACCGCAGCGTGGCGGCGTCCACCAGGGCTTCCAGCCGCGCCGGGACGTCGTCGGCGGTGAGCGCGGGCCGCAGCGCGGCGACCGACCCCGTCCAGCCGGGCAGGCCGGGAAGCTGGCCGAGGCGCACCCTGACCGGCCCGTCCTGGGAGGGGACCCGCGGGACGCGCTCCATGGCCTCGCCGGGGTCGAGGTCGCCCCCCGGCTCGGCGGTCACCGGCATGCCGAGCGAGCGCGCCCCCCAGAAGGCCAGGCCCTGCGCCAGCTCGGCCGCGGCGGTCGCGTTGTGCTCGTCGGCCAGCAGGGTGCGGACGGCGTGGCTGACCCTGATGACGGCGTGGGTGACGCCCGCCAGGATGCCGGGGAGCAGCCGGGGCCACCAGACCGCCAGCACCTCGCGCCACGGCCGCTCGGCGACCTGGCGGGTGAAGTACTCGGCCCAGTCGCCCACGCGGTCGCCGTCGCCGAGCGCCTCGCGCCAGTTGGTCTCGTCGATCGGCCGACGGGCGGACGGCAGGTCGTCCAGGCGGCGGGCGTAGGCGTCGACCCAGCGGTGCACGTCGTCCTCGTGGCCGCGCCTGACCAGCACCTCGACGGCCATCGGCCCGTGGTTGGTGAGCTTGCTCTCCCCCCATTCAGGGCCGGTGCCCTGGAAGCGCTCGTAGGCCTCGTTCAGGATTCCGCTGCTCATCATCGTCTCCCCAGGGATGGTGCGGGGCCGCCACCGGGAGTGCGCCGCTCGGCCCCGGTTCGCTGGAAAGCCTAACCCCGGCCGCATTGGCGCGGCCCCACTCACACGCATGTTCCCGAGGCCCGCCGCGGCCACCACCGCACAATCGAAGAAGACACCCGCGACCGGAGCGTATTGACTGGGCGTAGGGCAGAGGAGATGGTTTGATGCTCGACAGCGTGACCGATGGCATCGAATTTCGCGAGGCCCGTTCGGTGGCGCCATTCGTCGAGGCCGGCCACGCCATTGGCGCGTTCATTTCCGTGTGGCGGGGGCCCGCGAACCACGGACCTCGTATCGCGGCGTGCGCGCCCGCCTTTCCGTTTCCGGTTCTGGTCCCGGTCGCGTCCGGGGAATTCTCCTGCCGGAGCACCGGTGCGTTACGCCGGCCGTCGCACACGACCGGCGGGATCGGCGTGGGACGATCACCGGCACATTCCCTCTCCCTGAGCACCATCCACCACCGGCTGACACCTGTTCAGGGAATCGGACATCATGACTGATACGAATTCGTCCCGCCCGCGCGCCATCCTGTTCATGGGCGACATGGTGATCGTCGCGAGGCAGCTCCGGCTGATCACCGAGGCGCACCGCCGGGGGTACGCCCCGCTGCTGGTCGTCACGCCCGACACCGACCCCGGCGAGCTCGCGGCCTGCCGCGCCGACGCCGCGCACCCCCTGTCGCTGCTGGCGGACGTCGTCAACGTCGCCGAGCCCAAGGTCGACCTGGTGGTGCCCGCCATCCAGCCGCTCCTGCGGCGCTACGACGTGCGCGGCGTGCTGTGCATCGGCGACTTCTTCGTGGAGCCCGTGGGCATGGTCGCCGCCTGCCTCAACCTGCCGGGCGCGGGGGCGGGCGCCAGCCGCACCAGCCGCAACAAGCTGCTGCAGCGCACGACCGTGCCGCACCTGTCGCCGGACTTCCGCGTGGTCACCCCCGAGGAGCGCCCGGGCTTCTCCACCGACGGCATCTCGTTCCCCGTCGTCGTCAAGCCGGTCGGGCGCTTCTCCAGCCTCGGCGTGCGCCAGGTGAAGACCCCCGAGGAGCTTCCCGCGATCCTCGCGACCTACCCCGAGGACGAGACCGTCCTCGTCGAGAGCCGGGTGGTCGGGCCGGAGTTCTCCGTCGAGGCCCTCACCCAGAACGGCGAGGTCATCTGGGCGGGCGTCACCGGCAAGGCGACCAACGAGTCCACCGGCATCTTCTTCACCGAGATGGGCCACTCCTCGCCCGCGCTGCTGCCGGAGGAGAGCGTCAAGGCCCTGCTCGACGCCAACGCCGAGGTGCTGCGCCGCATCGGCTTCGGCGACGGCATCACCCACGCGGAGTTCCGGCTCTCGGAGGGCCGCGCGGTGCTGATGGAGGTGGCCACGCGCCTGCCCGGCGACGGCATCACCTTCCTGTGGCACCTCGCCACCGGGCAGCCGCTGGAGCCCGTCATGATCGACCTCGCCCTCGGCGAGCCGACCTCCTACCCGGCCCCGCGCCGCCGGGCGTACCAGGTCTACCTGGAGCACCCGTACGGCAGCCTGCGCGACGTGACGAGCACGGGCGCCCCGGCGTCCTGGGTGTCGGTCGACAACAACTGGCCGGTCTTCGAGCCGGTCGCCGCCGACGCGCCCCCGCGCGACCACGCCGTCCTGGTCACCCAGCGGCCCGGAACGGTGCTCGGCCCGCAGACCGACTCCGAGGCGCGTTCGGTCTCCGTCATCTTCGACACCCCCCTGGACGCGCCGGTGGAGGGCCTCGCCGAGCGGTTCACCGCCGCGGTGACGATCAGCGTGGCGGAGGAGACCGCCGCCGACGAGGCCGAGGCCGGCCGGGTGCTCGCCGACGCCGGGAGCCGTTCGTGAGCGACTCCTCGGTCGCGGCCTTCGCGGGAGTGACGGGCGGCATGGACCCCGCCCGCTGGGACGCGCTCGCCCGGGACCAGTTCTACTCCTCGGTCGACTGGCTGCGCTTCTGCGCGGGCGACCGGGGCATCACCACCGGCGGCCTGCACCTGGACGTGCCGGGCGGAACGGTCGGCGTCCCGGTGACCGCCGTGCGCTCGATCGGCAACCCCTTCTACCAGTGGGAGCGCATCCTGGGCGAGGGCGGGCTGCCGTCGCCGGGACAGAGCGGGCTGCTCGTCGGCGCGCACCGGGGATACCAGACGAACGTCCTCGCCTCGCCCGGCATCTCGCGTGAGCAGGCCGCCAAGGAGCTGCTGGCCGGTGTGGAGGACCTCGCCGGCGAGCTGGCCCGCGCGGGCGACGAGGGCCTCATGCCCGCCGGCGCCTCCGGCGGCCGGGACGCCGTCCCCGCCGTGGCGATGTTCCTGTCCACGCCGGACGTCGTCGCGCTGCGCGCCGCCGGGGTGCAGGCCATGCCGGTGGCGCTCCAGCCGGACGCCTGGATCCCGCTGCCCGAGGAGGGCGGCTGGGACGAGTGGATGCGCGCGCTGCCCTCCAAGCGGCGGCGCGACATCGTCCGCAGGGACCGCAGGAACTTCCTGGAGGTCGGCTACGAGGTCGTCCACACCACGCTCGGCGAGTGCTACCGGCAGGCCGCCCGCCTGCTGGCGTGCACCGAGCGCCGGTACGGCCACGACGCCGACGTCGACGACCTCGCGGAGTCCATCCGCATCCAGTCGGAGGCGCTGGGCGACAACGCCCGCGTGCTGCTGCTGGGCCGCCCGGGGGAGGAGCCGGTCGGGTACTGCCTCTACTACATGTGGGGCGAGACCCTGTACCTGCGCGCGGCGGGGTTCGACTACGACCGGCTCGCCGGGGCCGCGGAGTACTTCAACCTCGTGTACTACATCCCGGTGATCATCGCCGCCGAGAACGGCATGCGCTGGCTGCACGCCGGCATCGAGGCCGCCGAGGCCAAGGTGCTGCGCGGCGCCGAGCTGCGCCCGCTGTGGATGCTGGACCTGTCGCGCGACAGCGTGCTCGCCGGTCGCGACGACGACGTGCGCGCGTACAACACGAGCGTCGTGGCGGGCTGGGGCGAGTCGTCCCCGGCGGTCGCCAAGGCGCTGGTGCGCGACCTGTGGGATCCGTTCTGCTGATCCCCTCGCGTCGCTGACGACGCGGGGAACCGCGTTTGTCGAGGAAGTCCCATGGCCCGGGCGGCCGTGGGACTTCTTCGCGTCCGGGGGGCGTGCCGGGCGGCGCACACGCGCCGCCGCGGGGTTCCCGTTTTTCGGCGCATGGCAGGAAGCTGCAGCGGCGGGGCAGCTTGCTGCATTCGATTCTTCTGTTCCGCGGATCGTGGAAAGCGCAGAGTTGTTCCTACCAGAACAACTCCGGCCGACAACCCCATCGGGGGCCGGCCGCCACGATTCGAAAGGAACTATTTCAATGACGGTTTCCACCCTGGAAGCGCCGGAACGCCACGCCGATTCCGCGGCCCTGCCACGTGAGAATAGGGCGTCCAAGCTTCTGATAAATCAGGACTTCACGAAATTTTTGCTCTCCCAGATCGTCGCGCAGTTCGCCTCGAAAAGCCTCGCCGTCGTGCTGCCGCTCATGGCGGTCATCACCTTCGCCGCCACCCCGACGCAGGTCGGCCTGCTGAGCGCCGCGCAGTTCTTCCCCGTCTTCGTCGTCACCCTCTTCGCCGGCGCGTGGCTGGACAGCCGCCCGCGCAGGCCCGCGCTCATCGCCGCCTACATCGGCAACGCGATACTCGCCGCCAGCCTGCCGCTGGCCACCTCGCTCGGCCTCGTGCACATATACGTGCTGTTCTTCGTCGCTTTCGGCATGGGATCGCTGATCGCCTTCTCCGACGTCGCCTACCAGGCCTACATACCGAATCTCGTGCGCAACGACCAGCTCGTCCAGGCGAACAGCCGGCTGGAGATCGCGTTCTCGCTGGCCATGGTGAGCGCCCCCGGCCTGGGCGGACTGCTGATCGGCGCGTTCGGCGGGTCCACCGCCATGGTCGCGGCCGTCGTCGCGTACGTGCTCGCCGCGCTCGGCGTGCTGACGATCCGGGCCCGCGAGAAGCACGTACGGCTCCCGGCACGCGGCGGCGAGGGCACGTTCAAGCGCATCGCCGAGGGCATGAAGTTCACCGCCAAGATGCCCCTGCTGCGGGTGCTGACCCTCCAGGGCGCCTGGTTCAACCTCTTCGAGCAGGCGGTGCTCACCCTCTACCTGCTGTACGGCATCCGCGTGCTCGGCTTCTCGCCCCAGCTCGTCGGTCTGACGATGTCCCTCGGCGCGATCGGCGTGCTGAGCGGCTCGGCCGTGGCCCGGCTCATCGGCGACAAGCTCGGCACGACCCGCGTGCTCATCCTCGGCATGGGCGTGGCGTCGCTCGCCCCGGTCATCATCCCCTTCGCCGCCGGCTCGCAGGCCGTGCTGATCGTCCTCACCACGCTGTCCTTCACCATCTACGGCGTCGGCATGACGGTGTTCAACATCTACGGCATCTCGCTGCGCCAGCGCGCCACCCCCGACGGCATGCTCGCCCGGGTCTCGGCGACCTACCGGTTCCTCGCCTTCGGCGCGATCGGCGTCGGCGGCATCGTCGGCGGCCTGGCGGGCGACTGGCTCGGCCTGCGCCCCGCCATGTTCTTCTGCATCATCGCGCTGGCCGCCGGCTGGCTCGTCTTCGCCAGGTTCCTGCCCAGCGCGCTCAGCCGGTTCGAGGAGTCCGAGCGCGCCGCCGAGGCCGCCCGGAACGAGCCGCAGCCCGTCTGACCCCCGCCGACGACCCTCAGGAGGGTGATGACCCCCGGAAAAGGAAGAGACCCACCAGGAAGAACCCCGACATCCCGGGGATCCGGCGAAGGAGGACGGAAACCGGGAACCGAGCAGGGAAACGCCGCGGGGGCGGAAGGGAGATCCTTCCGCCCCCGCGGCGTTTCCTCGTGTGTCCGGACGGGCTGCGGTCCTGGTGAATCCGGCGGGGCTCCGGTTCCATGAGTTCCGTCCGGCGCCGTTCAGCTCAGCGGGGCGCGCTCGCGCTTCAGCTCGCTGAACACCGGCACCGTGGAGAGCAGGCGCATGGCGTCGATGAGCCGGTCGGCCTCGTCGGCCGCCGGAACGCTCGCGACCACCGGGCCGAAGAAGCCGGGTCCGTCGTCGATCGCGGTCACCGGGCTGCCGCTCTCGGTGCCGACCCGCGACTGCCCGAGGTGGTGGCTCTCGCTGAGCACCGTGTCGTAGGCGTCGTCGTCCGCGGCCCGCAGCAGGTCGGCCGGCAGCCCGGCGTCGCCGAGCGCGCCGGCGAGCGTGTCGGTCGTGAGGTCGTCGTCCAGGACGTGCACGCGGTGCCCGATCGCGGAGTACAGGCGGTCGACGGCCGGCTGGCCGAACCGCTGCTCGGCGGCGGCGAGCACACGCAGCGCCGCGGTCGACTTCTGGTGCGCCTTGTGCAGCCGCTCGGGGATGTCCTTGCCCTCGTTGAGGATGGCGAGGCTCATGAACCGCCAGGTCACCGACTCGCCGCGGCGGGTGGCGACGTCACGCACCCATCGCGAGGTGCGCCAGGTGAAGGGGCAGATGGGGTCGAACCAGAGGGTGATGCTCACGGCTTCACATCCTGTCGTCGGCGTTCCGTCGATGTCGGCGACCACAGCCGCGGCCCGGCTCAGGCGCAGGCTGGCCCGGCGAGGTACCCCGGGCCTCATCGTCCCACCCGTGCGCCCCCCTGTCTTATTCCAGAATGCCGCCCACCTGCGAACTCACGCCGCCCGGCCGGTGGGGACGGGACGGCACGTCCGGCCGGCGGCGGCGCGGCGTCCGTGTGAAGCTCTGTTACGGGAGTGTGTCCCGCAATCCAGAAACATACTGGAGTCCAGAATGATCGGAAGCCTGGAAGGTTAGCTTTCCGTGAGCGGCGGCGCCCCTGCCTTTCGACATAATCCCAGCTCGCAGCGGAATTCTTCCCGAAATCGGTGCGCCGGCGCCAGCGGGTGAATGCTTGCCACACTTCTGGACTCCAGTTTACTTTTGACGTAAGGAATAGGGGTTGAGCCGACGGGAGGGTATCCATGGAAAGGCTCAACGAAAGATCCCGGAAGTCGCCGGCGATCGCGATCACCGGCATCGCGTGCAGGTATCCGGGGGCCGACGGCCCCGAACAGTTCTGGCGGCTGCTGATGGAGCGCACGGACGCCGTCGGCGAGGTCCCCGGCGAGCGTCTTCCCGGCACGGGCGCCGCGACCGCCCGGCACGGCGGGCTTCTCGGCCCGATCGACGGATTCGACGCCGCGTTCTTCGACATGGCGCCCCGGGAGGCGCGGCTGACCGACCCCCAGCTCAGGCTCTTCCTGGAGGTCGCCTGGGAGGCCGTCGAGGACGCCGGCCTGAGCCCCTCGCGGCTCGCGGGCAGCCGCACGGGCGTGTTCGTCGGGCAGGCGACCTCGAACTACTGGGAGTTGCTCTGCCGGCACGCCGATCCTGACATCTACGGACTGGTCGGCAGCGAGTTCCGCGCCTCGCTGCCCGGCCGCGTGTCCTTCCACCTCGACCTGCGCGGCCCGAGCGTCTCGGTGGACACCGCCTGCTCCGCCTCGCTGACCGCCGTCCACCTGGCCTGCCAGAGCATCCGGCTCGGAGAGTCGACCACGGCCCTGGTCGGCGGGGTCAACCTGGCGCTCCTGCCGCACGAGGGAGCGGCGTTCTCCGAGGCGGGCATGCTCGCGCCGGACGGGCGCTGCAAGTTCGGGGACGCCGGTGCCGACGGCTTCGTGCGCTCCGACGGGGTCGGCGTCGTCGTCCTGAGGCCGCTGCAGGCCGCCCTCGCCGACGGCGACCCGGTGTACGCGGTCATCCGCGGCAGCGCGGTGAACAACGACGGGCGCAGCAACGGGCTGCTGATGACGCCGAGCGTCGCCGGCCAGGAGCACATGCTCCGCGAGGCGCTGCGGGCGGCCGAGGTCGATGGGGCCGAGGTCGACTACGTCGAGGCGCACGGCACGGGCACGAAGGTGGGCGACCACGTGGAGCTCACCGCCCTCGGCAACGTCCTCGGCGAGAGGCGGCCCCCCGGCCGTCCCTGCCTGGTGGGGTCGGTGAAGTCGAACATCGGGCACACCGAGGCCGCCGCCGGCATCG
Organism: Sphaerisporangium sp. TRM90804; assembly: GCF_029846175.1. GTDB lineage: Bacteria > Actinomycetota > Actinomycetes > Streptosporangiales > Streptosporangiaceae > Sphaerisporangium. The sequence goes on from NZ_JARWAC010000010.1 coordinate 255,701, forward strand.
CCGGGCTGATCAAGGCGGCGCTCTGCGTCCAGCACCGGCTCGTGCCGCCGACGCTGCACGTGCGCGAGCCCAACCCGACCGTCGCGTCCGCCCGTTCGGCCCTGCGGCTTCCCACCGAACCACGGCCGCTCACCGACCGCGGCCCGGTCGTGGCCGGGGTCAGCTCGTTCGGGATCTCGGGGACGAACGTCCACGTCGTGCTCGAGGAGTACGCGGGCCCGCGGGAGACCGCGTCTCACCAGGGTCTTCCCGCCGGCGGGGAGCACCTGCTCACGCTCTCGGCGCGGTCGGCGGAGGCGCTGCGCGAAGCCGCGGCGGCGGCGGCCGGGTTCCTGTCGCCGGGCGGCGCCGGCCGGCAGTCCGACCTCTCCGACATCTGCCACACGGCGGCGCTTCGCCGCAAGCACCACGAGAACCGGCTGGTCGCCCTCGGCTCCACCCACGACGACCTGGCCGTCGCGCTGCGCGAGTTCGGCCGGGCCGGGGCCTGCGCCGACGTCGTCGGCGACGACGAGGAGCGGGGCGTCCCGGCCCGCGTCGCCTTCGTCTTCCCCGGGCAGGGGTCGCAGTGGCCGGGCATGACCCGCGACCTGCTGTCGTCCTCCGAGGTCTACCGCGAGGCGCTGCGGCGCTGCTCGGAGGCGGTCGAGGCCGAGACCGGCTGGTCGGTGCTGCGGAGGCTGGAGACGGGAGCTCCGCTGACCGACCGCGTCGACGAGATCCAGCCGGCTCTGTGGGCGGTGCAGGTGGCGCTCGCGGCGCTGTGGCGGTCGCTCGGCGTCGAGCCCGACCTGATGATCGGGCACAGCATGGGCGAGGTGGCGGCGGCCTGCGTGGCGGGCGCCCTGGAGCCGGCGGACGCCGCCGCGGTGATCTGCCGTCGCAGCGGGCTGGCCCAGCGCATCGGCGGCAGGGGCGCCATGGTGTCCGTGGGGCTCGGGGAGGCGGCGGCCGAGTCGGCGCTGGACGGCTACGAGGATCGGGTCGCCGTGGGCGCGGTCAATGGTCCGAGCTCGACCGTCCTGTCCGGCGACCCGGCGGCGCTGCGCGAGATCGGGCGCGAGTTCGACCGGCGCGGCGTCTTCCACCGCGCGGTCCCGGTCGTCTTCGCCTCGCACAGCCCGCAGGTGGACGAGCTCAAGGACGATCTCCGCCTGGCCCTGCGCGAGGTGCGGCCCGCCGCCGCGCGGGTCCCGATCTGGTCGACGGTGCTGGACGAGCTCACCGACGGCGCCGGCTTCGACGCCGGCTACTGGGTCAGGAACCTGCGCGACCGCGTGCGGTTCGCGTCCGCGGTCACCCGGGTGGCCGACGCCGCGCCCACGGTGTTCGTGGAGGTCAGCCCGCACGCCGTCCTCACGGGTGCGATGCGCGAGTGCCTGAGCGACCGGGGCCTGCGCGGCACGGTGACGGCTTCCATGCGGCGGGGGGAGGCCGCCTGGCCGTCGTTGCGCCGGGCGCTGGCTTCGGTCCACGTCGCCGGCGGACGGGTCGACTGGCGGCGGCACTACCCGAGCGGTCGGTCGGTGCGGTTGCCGTCGTATCCCTGGCAGCGCGAGCGTTACTGGTTCACCGAGTCCGCCGCCCCGCCCGCGGCCTCCCCCGCCGGGCCCGCCGGGCCCGCCGGCACGCGGGAACGGCGCGAGCTCGTCGCCCGGGCCGGGCTCGTCGCCGAAGCCGGGCTCACCGGCGAGGTCGGGCTGCGGGTCGTCCAGCAGATCGCCCAGGAGCTCCGTCTGCCGGTCGGCAGGCTGAACCTGCGCAGGCCGCTGGGCGCGATGGGGCTCGACTCGCTGATGGCCGCCAAGCTCTGCGGCCGCCTGCGCGACGACCCCGGCGTCGTGGTCTCGCCGAGTCTTCTGCTGGGCGGCCTGCCGCTCGGCGATATCCTCGACCGGGTCTCTTCCGGCGCAGCCCCCGAAGTGTAGACTCAAGTCTAAGCTCACACCTGCGACGGGGGAAGTGTTAACCGTGGCACCTCTGAACCAGACCGCCGGGCGGCGGGAGCGCAACCGCGAGATCATGCGCCGCCGCGTCTACGAGGCGGCGATCTCCCTGTTCGCCGAGAAGGGTTACGCCGCGACGTCCTTCGACGACATCGCGGCGCTGGCCGATGTCGCCCGCGCCACGGTCTTCAACCACTTCAAGCGCAAGGAGGAGTTCCTCAAGGCCTGGGGCGACGAACGTCGCCGGCGGCTGGACACCATCCTCATCCAGGAGAGCGCCCGCGCGACCGACGTGCGAGACCAGCTCGTGCGCTGCATGCGCGTCCTCGGCGAGATCACCACCCAGGAGCGGCCCCTCATGCGGGAGCTTTTGCTGGCGTGGGTGCAGACCGGCGCTCCCGTACGGGAGGAGCCCCACAGCGCCTACATCTTCGCCGAGATCCTCACCGTGGGTAAGGCGCACGGCGAGGTGCGGCCGGAGGTGCACCCGCTGACGGCCGGTTACCTGCTGCGCGACATCTACCTGGGCACCCTGTACCGCTGGGTCGGCACGAGCGAGCAGCCGCCCTTCTCCCTGCAGGACGCCCTCGCCGACGCGCTGCGCATGGCCTTCGTCGGCATGCTCGCGGAGTCGCCGCCCATGGCGAACGTTGGACGCTAGTCTGGACATGGTCCTCAGTACGAACTTAGACTGGAGTTCACGAACAGTCTGAGACCGGGGGCGCCATGAGCCTCAGTGAGCTGATCGAACGGTCGGCGGGAGAGCCGTCGGACGACGTCCGCCAGGTCAGGCACGAAGAGCGCTGCCGCCTGTCGAGCGACCTGCACGACACCCTCGGCCCGGCGCTGGCCGGCATCAGGCTGAGGCTCGACACCGCCGCGGCGCTGCTGGCCCACGAACCGGAGGCCCGCAGGCTGGTCGCGGACGCCGCCGAGGAGACGGTCCGCGCCGTGGCCGAGATGCGCCGGCTCATCGACGATCTCGGGCCCGTCGACCTGCACGCCGGCCTGCCCGGGGCGCTGCGCCGCCTGGCGGCCCGCCTCGGCGACGGCGGCCGGCTCACGATCACGCTCGACGTGCCCGAGGGCCCGCCGCCGCTGCCCCCCGTGGTGGAGTCGGCCGTCTACCGCATCGCCGCCGAGTGCCTGACCAACACCGTCAGGCACGCCGCGGCGAGCCGGGTGACCCTGCGGCTGGCGCACGAGGGCGACGTGGTCGTCCTGCGGGTGACCGACGACGGCGTGGGCCTGCCCGGCGTGCGGCGCCAGGGACGCGGCCTGCCGTCCATGACCAGGCGCGCCCGGGAGGCCGGCGGCCGCCTGGAGGTGCTGTCCCGCCGTGACGGACGGCAGGGAACCGAGGTGCGTGCCGTGCTTCCCGGGAGGGTGAGATGACCATCCACGTGTTTCTCGTCGACGACCACCCGACGTTCCGGGACGGGCTGCGCGTGGCGCTGGAGTCGGCTCCCGGGATGAGGGTCGTCGGCGAGAGCTCAAGCGGTGAGGAGGCGGTCCGGGCGCTCGCCGAGTCGCGTCCGGGCGCCGACGTCGTGCTCATGGACATCAGGCTGCCCGGTTGCTCGGGAATCGAGGCCACCCGCCTGATCACCCGCGGCGCCGGGGCGCCTCGCGTGCTCGTGATCTCCACGGCCGAGGACGACGACGTCGTGGTCGGGGCGCTGCGCGCGGGCGCGAGCGGCTTCATCGACAAGGCGACCTCCCGGGAGGACCTGCTGTGCGGCGTCAGCCTGGTGGCGAAGGGCTGCGCGGTGCTCAGCCCGAACGTCGCGGTGAGGCTGAGCACCTATTTCTCGGCCATACGCGAGGTGCCCGACCGCATGGCGTTCCCCGGCCTCACCGAGCGGGAGCGGGAGATCCTCGACCTGCTCGCCCGCGGCTGGAACAACCAGAGCATCTCCCGGCAGCTCCTGCTGGCGGAGAAGACCATCCGGAATCACATCACGCACATCTTCATGAAACTGGACGTCACCGACAGGACCACGGCGGCGATGCGCGCGAGAAACGCGGGACTGGGCCTGGATCCGGCATAGATTCCGCGCCGATATCCGGTGGCAGGGACACGATCGGGACCGCACTCCCATGAATCCGGGACAACCGGCCGCCTAAATTGACAGATGTCAACGCGCAGGCGACCTGAATCGGATGGGGAAATGACCGTATACGTGGACTCCGCCGACCGGAAGGAAATTCGCGCGGCGGCACAACTCGGTTTCGTGACCGGCGTCACCACGAATCCGTCCCTGATGCGAACCGTGACCGACGATCCGCTCCAGCACGCGAAACAGCTTCTCGCCGACGAGGCCCCCGCCGAGTTCTACTACCAGCCCACCGGGGCCTACGCCGGCCTGCGGGAGGAGGCGGAGTCGGCCTGGTCCCTCGCCCCCGACCGCGTCATCGTGAAGGTGCCGGCCACCACCGCAGGAGCGGCCCTGGCCAAGAGCCTCACCTCGCGCGGCGTCCCGGTCGCGCTGACCGCGGCCCAGACCCCGAACGCGATGATCGTCGCGGAGGCCGTCGGGTGCGTCGCGGTCATCCCCTACGTCGACCGCGCCTGGCGCGACCCCCGGGTCGACAGCGAGCTCGTGGCCGGCCTCGCACGGGTGAGGCGCGGCACCACCCGCATCGTCGCGGCCTCGGTGAAGAACGCCGGCCAGTTCACGAAGGCGTTCACCGACGGGGCCGACGCGGTCACCGCGCCGCTCGACGTCCTCGCGCAGGTGCTGAACCACCCGGCGGCTCTGGAAGCCGAACGGGATTTCGCCGAGCGGTACGCGGGAGGGGCGTGAGATGTACGAGGCCGTATTGTTCGACATGGACGGCGTGATCGTCGACACCGAGCATTCCGTCACCGAATTCTGGCGGCAGCTCGCCGCGTCGGAAGGATTCTCGCTGAGCACCGCCGACCTCGAAAGGCACGTGTACGGAAATCGCGCCGACCACACGCTCCGCGAGCTGTTCCCGCGCATATCCCCCGACCGTTACGGTGAGATCTACGGGCGGCTGAGAAGGAACCAGGAAAGCCTGTTGTACGCCGCCGTTCCCGGGGTCCACACCCTGCTGGAGGGGCTCGGTCAGGCGGTGGTCCCGGTCGCCCTGGTGACCGGCGCGCAGGACTGGAAGGCGGCCGCGGTCCTCGGCCAGCTGGGGCTGACCGAGACCTTCGACACGCAGATCTGCGCGGACGACACGGCGCTGGGGAAGCCGCACCCCGCCTGCTACCTGCTGGCCGCCGAACGCCTGTGCGTCGACATCGAGCGGTGCCTGGTCTTCGAGGACGCGGTGAGCGGCGTGACCTCCGCGGTGGCCGCCGGCGCGGCCTGCGTGGGCCTCGCCCCGCCGCACCGTGCCCGCCAGGTGCTGGACGCCGGGGCCCTGACGGTCGTGCGCGACTTCACGGAGGTCGTCTTCGATCCGCGCGAGCGCACCATGAGCGCCGGCCGCGAGGAGCTTCTCTTCGCGCCGGTTCCGGGCGGCGACCGCCTCCCGGCCTACTGATCGGCAACGAGTCGAAAGGTCCACCGACATGGACCAGTTCTTCGTACCACCGATCGACCGATGGGAGCCCGGGAAGGCGGGCGGCCCCTCGGGCAGGGACGAGGTTCTCTACCGGTCCCACCTCGTCGGATCCGATCCGGCGCTCACCAAGGAGGGCGGGGGCAACTTCTCCGCCAAGGGCGTCACCGTCGACCACCTCGGGCGGCCCGCCAGGGTGCTGTGGATGAGCTCGTGGGGCTGCGACGGCGCGACCACCACACCCGACGACTTCCCCGTCCTGCGCCTGGACGACCTGCTGCCGCTGCGTGACTCCGGGCCGATGAGCGAGATAGACATGATCGGCCATCTGGTCGGCTCCGGCCTGCACGGCGAGCAGCGCCGGCCGGGCATCGAGACCCTCACCCACGCCTTCATCCCGGCCGCGCACGTCGACCACTGCCACCCCGACGCGGTGATCGCGATGACCTCGTTCCCGCGAGGACGCGAGGTGGCCGACGCCGAGTTCGGCGACGAGGCGATCTGGTTCGACTACCGCCAGTTCGACGTCGGCGTCGCCAGGGAGCTGGCGGCCCGCATCGCCGCGAACCCGCGCTGCCGGTTCGTGCTGCTGGCCAACCACGGCCTGTTCACCTGGGCCGACACCAGCAGGGAGTGCTACGAGAACTCGCTGGAGGCCGTCGAGCGCGCCACGCGGGCGGTGAACAAGGCGGTCGTCCGCGCGGCCGACCTGGGCGGCCCGGCCGTCACCCCGCCGCAGGCGGAGACCGCGCACGACCTGCTCGCCGAGATCCTGCCCGCGACCCGCGCCGCCCTGTCGGCCGGGACGCAGGGGCTCGTCCTCCACCTGGACCGCGGCGCCGAGGCCCTGTGGTTCGCCTCCTCGGTCCGCGGCCCCCGGTGGAGCCAGGACGGGCCGAGCTGCCCCGACCACGTGGTCACGGTCGGGTACCGCCCGCTCGTGCTCGACGGCGTGCCCACCGGCGCCGCCGACGTGCTCTCCGCCATCGAGGGCTACCGCGCCTGGTACGACGACTACTACGAGCGGCACGTGCCCGAGTCCGCCCGCGCGCTGGGAAGGCGGAGCAACGCGCCGCACGCGATCGTCCTGCCCGGCCTCGGGGTCGTGTCCTGCGGGACCGACGCCGCCAAGGCCAGGCTGTGCGCCGACCACATCGCCCAGACCATGACCGTGATCCGCGCCGCCGACGCCGCGGGCGGGTACCGGTCGCTCACCGAGGCCCAGGGAGCCCTCGACGAGTACTGGCCGCTGATGCGGCTGAAGCCCCAGCTGCGGCCGCCCGACGGCCCGCTGGCGGGCAAGGTCTTCCTGCTCGCCGGCCGCGACGACACGCGTACCGGCGAGGTGGCCGATCTGCTCGCCGCCGCGGGGGCGCACGTGGCCCTCAGCCCGGAGCGCGCGGGCGACCGGGCCGGACTCGCCGCCGAGGCGGCGGACATCTCCGGGCGGTACGGCGAACGGCGCGCGGTCGCGCTTTCGTCCGCCGCCTCGGACGCGCCCGGCGCCGTGCGCGACGCGGTGCTCGCCTACGGCGGGTTCGACGCCGTGGTCGACATGACCCGCTCCGGCGGCCTCGCCCTCGCCGCGCTGCCCGTCTTCGCGCGCCAGGGCACCCCAGGCTCGGTACTCCTCGCCAACGACGGCTGGCTCGCCGGCCGCCTGGGGCTGGAGGTCGCCGCGCTGGAGACCCGGGGGTCCGGCGCGTCCGTGCAGGCCGTCGCCGCGTCGAGCCCGGGCGCGGTGGCCAGGGTCGCGGCCTTCCACGCCTGCCTGACCGGCTCCGACGGCGTCTACAAGGGCACCGTGCTGCGCCCGAGACGGGCCCGGGCAACCGGCAACGACCATCCCGACATGAAGGTGATCCTCAATGAACGTTGAGAAACTCGCCAGCCTGGACAGATTCGTACCGAAGGGCCAGCACCTGCTGGCCTCCTGCTTCGACGCGCACCACACGATCGGCGGCGGACTGTTCGCCATCAACGGCTCGGTCGAGGAGATCGACCGGGTGTCCAGCACCGGCCTGACCACGGCCGACGGGATGCTCTTCCGATGTCTGTGGAGTGCCGAGGGCAGCCCCGCCGAGCTCGTCGCCTACGACGCGACCGGGGTCCGCCGCTACCACCGGCTCGACGACGTCTCCACGCCGCACGACATCCTCGTCGTGGACGGCCGGGTGCTGGTGGTGGCGACCACGCAGAACGAGGTGCAGTGCGTGGCGCCCGACGGCGAGATCGTGTGGCGGTGGCGCGCCCCCGGCGAGGTGGACAGCTGGCACCTGAACAGCCTGGCCCTCGCCGGCGACCAGGTCGTGGTGTGCGGGTTCGGGCCGTTCCTGCGCCGCAGAGGCTGGGACGAGAGCGGCAAGCCGACCACCGGCCGCGTGGTGAGCCTGGAGACCGGCGAACCGGTGCTCCAAGGCCTGCGCGCCCCGCACAACCCCTGGTACGGCGACGGCCACTGGCTGGTGTGCGACTCCGCGGCGGGCGACCTGGTGGAGATCTCCGACGACACGCGTCAGGAGACCAGGCGGCTCGGCATGCCCGGATGGCCGCGCGGCCTGGCCGTGACCGACGACCACCTGTTCATCGGGGTCAGCCCGCACCGGCACATGGCCACCTCCGTCGAGACCGCCGGGGTGGCCGTGGTCGACCGCGCGGAATGGCGCGTGGTCGGGCTGGTGGAGCTGCCCGCGCGCGAGGTGTACGCGTTGGCCCTCGCCCCCTCCCCGCTGGCCGACGGCGCCCGGCAGGGGTTCGACGCCAACCACACCCGGGCGCACGAGCAGGGCCAGCGGCAGATGTTCGACCGCCTGGGCCACCGGCCGAACCGGCTGTGGGCGCTCGGCGACCCGCTGGCCAGGGAGGACTGCCGGGCCCGTGTCACCGTGGCCGAGCCGGTGGCGGGGGAGGTCGAGGCCGAGAGCCTGCTGACGGTGGAGTGCCTGGTGCGCAACACCGGGGCCGGCCTGCTCACCCCCGCCCCGCCGTACCCGGTGCGGGTGCTGCACCGGTGGTACGACCTGGACGGCCGGGAGGTCGTCACCCAGCCGATCAAGGCGGCCCTGCCGCGGTCGCTGCCGCCGGAGGCGGTCGCCCGGGTGCCCGTGCGGGCGCGTGTCCCCGCCGAGGCCGGTGACTACCGATTACGCGTCACGCTGCTCCAGGACGGCGGCGTGCCGTTCGACGAGCTGGACGAGTCGTGCGCCGCCGACATCGCGGTCACGGTGGTGACCGCCGGGGCGTCCCACGAGGCGCTGCGGGAGTTCGGCCTCTACCCCTCGGAGGTCGGTGCCGCCCGCACAGCCGGCGGCACCGTGCACGACATGGTGCGCGCCATGCTGAACCGGCCGGCCGGCGGGGTGAACGGGTTGGTCGTCGGCCTGATCGAGGACGCCGGCAGGCAGGCGTTCGTCACCGCGCTCGCCGCCGCGCTGCGCTGCTCGGCGTCCTCGCTGGAGCACGTCGTGAACGAGGTCGTGCCCGACGCGGGGGACGTGCTGCTCACCGGCGCCGAAGCCGTCGCGCTGGCCCTGCGGCGCGCCGGCGTCACGGTCGCCTTCACCTACGCGGGCACCTCGGAGCTGGCCCTGTGCGACGCGATGGCCCGGCTCGGGCTGCTGGTGAACGGGCGCGGGGACCGCGAGTCGCTCTTCCAGGCCGGCGGCGCGAGCCGCCTGCGGCCCGGCAACGGGGCGGCCATCCTGCACGGGGCGCGCGGGCTCACCAACGCGCTCGGCGCGCTGGCCGACCTGCGCCGCAACGAGCTGGGGACGGTCGCGCTCGTCGGGCTGCCGTCCACGGGATCGCAGCCGTTCCTGCCGCCGCACGCCGAGCCGGACCTGATCCCGGTCTCCGGCGCCTTCGCCAAGGCCTGGCACGAGCTGGGCGCGGTGCCGGAGGAGCCGGCCGAGCGGCGGGCCGCCGTGGAGGCCCTGGTCACCGCCGTCCAGGAGGCGACGAGGGAGGCGGCGCTGCCGCCGTACGGCCCGGTGCTGGTCGCCGTGCCGCAGGACGTGGCCGAGGCCGCGTGGGTGCCGCTGGACGCGCTGCCGAAGGCCGGCGGCGCACCGGCCGGGCTCGACCGTGACGGCGACGCGCTGGCCGCGGCGGCGTCGTTCCTGGGGCAGGCGCGCAGGCCCGTGATCCTCATCGACGACTACGCGCTGCCGCACGAGGGCGCCCGCGAGGCGCTCGCCGCGTTCTCCGCCAGGGCCGGCGCCCCGGTGCTCCAGGTGAAGTACCGGCGCGGCCCCATGCTGTTCGAGCGGCTCGACAGGAGCGACGTCCCCGCGTTCCTCGGCTGGTACGACCCGGCGAACCCCGAGCACCGCGCGGTGCTGGAGGCCGCCGACCTCCTGGTCACCGTGGAGGACCGGAACATGTACCCGCGCGTGGTCGGCCCGCTGCCCGGCTGCCCGAAGATCGCGCTGACGTCCAACCCGGGCGCGACGGAGAAGAACGGCTACCTGACCACCGGGGACGTCCTGGTGGGCGGCGACGTGGTGGCGGCCCTGCGCGAGCTGACGGACGCGGCACGCCCCCGCCCCGGCTCCTCGGTCCCCTGGTACGCCGGCGTCGCGTCCGGTGAGAAGACCCCGGGACCGCGGGTGCCCGAGGAGGCCGCCGCGCTGCGCAACGGCATCGCCCGCCGCGTCGGCGAGGTGGCGGGCCGGCTGAACCGGCGGGTCGTACTGGTCGACGACAGCCAGATGTTCGGCGGCATGCTCGCCGAGGAGTACGACGAGTTCCCGCCCGGGCTGCGGGTGGCCGGCGGCCACGGCGGCTTCGTCGGCAGCGGCATCACCCTGGCCACCGGCCTGGCCCTCGGCGAGCCCTCGGTGAAGGTGCTCTGCTCCCTGGGCGACCAGGGCTTCACCAACAGCATGCAGGGCCTGGTCGCGGCCGTGCAGGAGTCGGCGCCCGTCACCTTCCTGGTCTGCAACAACGGCGGCAGCGTGTCGCTGCGCAAGCAGTCGGGCCCGTCCGGCTGGCTGGACGGCGGCCACCACCGCTACCTCGACAACGCCGCGGGCATGGACTACGTCCAGATCGCCGAGGCGCTGGGCGTGCGCAGCCGGCGGGTCGACCTGAGCGGCTGGCTCGACCGCGACCACGCCGCGATGCGGCTGGAGATGTTCGCCCGCACCCTGGACGCCATGGTGGACGGCTCCGGGCCCACGCTGATCGAGCTCGTGCTGCCCGCCGACCCCGAGTTCTGGACCGGGGTCTGGATCAACCAGGGCTTCGAGAAGCCGTTCGAGGCGCGCGAGCCGGCGAAGGCGGGTGGGCACGATGCGTGAGGTGCCGTTCCGCCAGGTGCCCCTGGCCCCCTACGAGCAGGTGCTCGGCGAGCGGCGGACCGCGCGGCTGAGGGTCGAGCTCGGCCGCACCGGCCGGCTGCTCGGCGACGGCGCCGTCTGGAACGTCAACTCGACCGCGGCGGGCGGCGGCGTCGCTGAGCTGCTGCACACGCTCGGGCCGCTGGCCCGCGCCGCCGGCCTGAACACGCGGTGGCTGGTGGTCGACGGAGACCCGGAGTTCTACACCGTCGCCAAGCGCCTGGTGTCCATGCTGTACGGCATCGCCGGCGACGGCGGCGCCCTGGGCGCCGAGGAACGGCGGCACTACCGGCGCGCGATGGACTCCAACGCCGAGGCGCTCGCCGAGTACGTCCGCCCGGGCGACGTCGTCATCGTGCACGAGGCGCAGCCGGCCGGGCTCATCGAGGCCGCCCGGGCCCTGGGGGCGAGCGTGGTGTGGCGCAGCCACATCGGAAGCGACACCCCCAACCGGTTCACCCGGGAGGGCGGCGCGTTCGTGAGCCCGTACGTCGCGCAGGCGGACGCCACGGTGTTCTCCACCCCGGCGCACGTGACCGGGTGGGCGCCGCGGCCGCAGATCATCGCGCCGTCGATCGACCCCTGCGGGCCGAAGAACATGGCGCTCAGCGCCGGGCAGGTCGCCGCCGTCCTGGGTGCCACCGGCATCCTGGCCGGCGGCCACCGGCCGCTGACGGTGCCCGTCCCGATCGGCCCCGACGTCGAGGTGCGACGGCCCGCCCAGGTGCTCAGGGACGGCCCCCCGCCGCCCGCCGACGTGCCGATGGTGGTCCAGGTGTCCCGCTGGGACCGGCTCAAGGACATGGGCGGCGTCATGCGCGCGTTCGTCGACTCGGGCGTGGACGGCTACCTCACCCTCGCCGGCGCCGACCTTTCGGGCGTGACCGACGACCCCGAGGCCGCGGAGGTGTACGAGCGATGCCGCCGGGCCTGGGAGGACCTCCCGCCCGAGCACCGCCGCCGCTGCCAGCTGGTGTGCCTGCCCATGGCCGACCTGCGCGAGAACGCCGTCGTCGTCAACGCGCTGCAGCGGCACGCGTCCGTCGTCGTGCAGAAGAGCCTGGCCGAGGGGTTCGGGCTCACCGCCACCGAGGCGATGTGGAAGGCGCGCCCCCTGCTCGCCGCCGCGGCCGGCGGCCTGCGCGACCAGGTGCGCGACGGTGAGACCGGCCTCCTGCTGGGGGACCCGGCGGACCTCGCGGCCGCCGCCACCGGCATCCGGATGCTGTCCACCGACCGCGCCCTGGCCGGACGGCTGGGCGCGGCGGCCCGGCGTCGGGTTCACGACCAGTACCTGCCCGACCGGCAGCTGCTCGACTGGGCGCGGCTCATCGAGAGCCTCGCGGGGGTGAGGGCGGCATGACCCGCACACTGGGACGAGACGGGCCGCGGGTCTTCGACGTCGGCCTGGGCTGCATGGGGATGTCGCAGTTCTACGGCGCCTGGGACGACGCCGAGTCGATCCGGACGATCCACCGCGCCCTCGACCTCGGGGTCCACCTCCTGGACACCGCCGACATGTACGGGCCGTACACCAACGAGGAGCTGATCGGCCGGGCGGTCAGGGGCCGTCGCGACCAGGTGCTGATCGCGACCAAGTTCGGCAACGTCAAGGGGCCGGACGGGCGGGTCATCGGCGTCGACGGCAGCCCTACGTACGTGCGGAGGTCCTGCGAGGGGTCGCTGCGCCGGCTGGGCGTCGAGACCATCGACGTCTACTGCCAGCACCGCGTGGACCGCTCGGTGCCCGTCGAGGAGACCTGGACGGCCATGGCCGAGCTGGTGCGGCAGGGCAAGGTGCGGTACCTGGCGATCTCCGAGGCCGCGCCCGACACCGTGAGGCGCGCCCACGCCGTCCACCCCGTGTGCGCCGTGCAGACCGAATACTCGCTGGTCAGCCGGGATCCCGAGGAGAAGCTGCTGCCGTTGCTGCGCTCCCTCGGCATCGGGTTCATCGCCTACGCCCCGCTCGGCCGGGGGCTGCTGACCGGCCGGATCGCCGCACCCGGCGACCTGGGCGGGGACGACTTCCGCCGCACGCTGCCCCGATTCCAGCCGGTCAACCTGCGGCGCAACGCCGAGCTGGCGGAACGGGTGGCCGGGCTCGCCGCGTCGTTCGGGGCCACCCCCACGCAGCTCGCGCTGGCCTGGGTGCTGGCGCAGGGCGACGACGTCGTGCCGATCCCCGGCACCAAGAGCCTGGCCCGGCTGGAGGAGAACCTCGCGGCCCGCCGCCTGGAGCTGACGCCGTCGGACCTGGCGGCACTGGAGGAGCTGGCGCCGCCGGGATGCGCCGCCGGAGACCGCTACCCCGACATGTCCGGGGTCGACGTATAGGTGAGGCGGACATGAAACATGACGAGTGGTGGCGAGAGGCCGTCCTCTACCAGATCTACCCGCGAAGCTTCGCCGACTCCGACGGCGACGGCGTCGGCGACCTGCCCGGAGTCATCGACCGGCTCGGCTACCTCGCCGAGCTGGGCGTCGACGCCGTCTGGCTGTCGCCGTTCTACCCCTCCCCGCTGGCCGACTTCGGGTACGACGTCAGCGACTTCCAGGCGGTGGACCCGTCGTACGGAACGCTGGAGGACTTCGACGAGCTGCTGCGCCGGGCGCACGAGCACGGCATACGCGTGGTGGTCGACCTGATCATGAACCACACCTCGGTCGAGCACCCCTGGTTCGCCGAGTCCCGGTCCAGCCGCACCAGCCCGAAGCGCGACTGGTACATCTGGGCCGACTCCCGCCCCGACGGCGGCCCGCCCAACAACTGGCTCAGCGCCTTCGAGAAGTGCGGCCCGGCCTGGACGTTCGACGAGCCGACCGGCCAGTGCTACCTGCACAGCTTCACCCCGGGCCAACCCGATCTGAACTGGCGCAACCCCGAGGTCCGCGCCGCGATGCGGGAGGTGTGGCGCTTCTGGCTCGACCGCGGCGTCGACGGCTTCCGCGTGGACGTGGCGCACCGCCTGATGAAGGACGCCGAGCTGCGCGACAACATCGCCGAGCTGGCGCACGCCAGGCGGCACGTGTCGCACCCCCTGGGGCGCCAGCGCCACCTCGACCTGCCCGAGACGTTCGACGTCCTGCGCGACCTGCGGCGCACCCTCGACTCCTACGAGGGCACGTTCGCCCTCGGCGAGGTGCCGATCAGCGACGACAGGCGCCTGGCCGAGTACTTCGGCGGCGACGGCATGCACACGGCCTTCCACATCGCGTTCTGGGAGCAGCCGTGGCGCGCGGCGGCGTTCCGCGAGACCGTCGACCGGCTGGCCGCGTACGCGCGCCCGGGCGCGCTGCCCACGTACGCGCTGGCCACGCACGACATCTCCCGCACCGTCACCCGGTACGGCGGCGGCGGGCGCCCGAGGGTGGCCGCGGCGATGATGACGACCCTGCGCGGCATCCCCTGCGTCTACTACGGCGAGGAGATCGGCATGGCCGACGCCCCGCCCCCGCTCGACGGGCTGCTCGACGTCGACGGCAGGGACGGCACCCGCGTCCCCATGCAGTGGGACGAGACCGGGGCCGGCTTCTCACGCGCGGCGCCCTGGCTGCCGTTCGCGAGCGACCAGCACGACGTCAACGTCGTCAAGCAGCTGGACGACCCCGACTCACTGCTCAGCCTGTACCGGCGCCTGATCGCCTTCCGGCGCGACTCACCGGCTTTGCGCCGGGGGGAGTACCGGTCGCTGGACTGCGGCGGCGACGTCTTCGCCTACCTGCGGTCGGTCCCCGGCGAACGCCTGCTCGTCGCGCTGAACTTCGCGCCGCACCGCACCGAGGTCGCGCTGCCCGAGCTGCCGCCGCACGGCCGGCTGGAGCTGTCCACCGGCACGGGGGAGGCGGGCTCCCCGGTGGACCCGCGCTCGCTGTCCCTCGCGCCCGACGAGGGCGTGATCGTGCGGATCGGGGGCACGCCATGACGGCGCCGCGGAACTGGGCGGGCAACATCGCCTTCGGGTGCGCGCGCATGGAGACGCCGTCGTCCGTCGCCGAGCTCCAGCGCCTGGTGGCGCGCGAGAGGCGGGTCCGCGCGATCGGCACCCGGCACTCGTTCAACGACCTCGCCGACACGCCCGGGGTGCTGGTGTCCCTGGCCGGTCTGCCGCCGGAGACCGAGGTGGACTCGGCCGCGCGCACCGTCCGCGTCGCGGCGGGCATGCGGTACGCCGAGCTGGCCCCCCGCCTCGACCGGGAGGGGTACGCCCTGCCCAACCTGGGCTCGCTTCCGCACATCTCGGTCGCCGGCGCCTGCGCCACGGCCACCCACGGGTCGGGCGTGCGCAACGGGTGTCTGGCCACGGCGGTGTCCGGGCTGGAGATGGTCACCGCGGACGGTGACCTCGTCACCGTGGACCGCCGCACCGGGCACTTCGACGGGATGGTCGTCGGGCTCGGCGCGCTCGGCGTCGTCACCGCCCTGACCCTCGACCTGGTGCCGGCCTTCGAGACGCGGCAGCGTGTCTACGAGGGGCTGCCGCTGGAGGCGCTGGACGAGCACTTCGCCGAGCTGACCGCCGCCGCCTACAGCGTGTGCCTGTTCACCGACTGGCGGGCGCCGCGGTTCACCCAGGTGTGGATCAACGAGCGCACCGACGAGGCGGAGACCACGGTGGTGAAGGAGCCCTGGTTCACCGCCGAGCCGGCGACGGTCGAGCTGCACCCGGTGTCCGGCTTCTCCGCGGCCTCCTGCACCCCGCAGCTCGGCCTCCCCGGCCGCTGGTTCGAACGGCTGCCGCACTTCCGGCCCGACTTCGAGCCCAGCAGCGCCGGGGACGAGCTGCACTCCGAATACATGGTGCCCGCCGGGGAAGCGGTGAACGCGCTGCGCTCGCTCGACCGGATCCGCGCGCTGATCCAGCCGGTGCTGCAGATCTGCGAGGTGCGCACCGTCGCCGCCGACGAGCTCTGGATGAGCCCCTTCTACCGGGAGGACTCGGTGAGCATCCACTTCACCTGGATCGCGGACACCGAGGCCGTGCTCCCGGTCGTCCGGCTGGTGGAGGAGCGGCTGGAGCCGTCCCGGGCCACGCCGCACTGGGCCAAGGTGTTCACCACCCCTCCGGAAACCCTGCGGTCGCGTTACCCGCGCTCGCCGGACTTCGCCCGGCTCGTACGCGAGTACGACCCCGCCGGCACGTTCGGCAACGCGTTCGTGGACCGCTATCTGAGTTAGGAGAGACCCGTGTCGGTGATCAAGAACATGGGGGTCCCGGACAGCGGGCTGTCCGCCGCCGCGCTGGTCCGGCTGCGCGTCGCGGTCACGCTGTTCTTCGCGCTCGGCGGCTTCCTGTTCGCCGGGTGGGCCGTCCGCATCCCGGCCCTGAAACAGCAGGTCGACGCGTCGCCCGGGTCGCTGGGGCTGGCGCTGCTGTGCCTGACCGGCTCGGCCGTGCTCACCATGGCCGTGACCGGGCGGCTCTGTGAACGGTTCGGCAGCCGCCAGGTGACGATCGTCGCGGCCGTCCTGCTCTCGGTCGCCGTCGTGCCCCCGACACTCACCGACTCCGCTCTCGCGCTCGGCCTGACGCTGATCGCCTTCGGCGTCGCGTTCGGCGGCATCGACGTCGCGGTCAACAGCCTCGCCGTCGACCTGATCGCCGTGCTGCGGCGCCCGGTCATGCCGAGCTTCCACGCCGCCAACAGCTTCGGCAGCCTCGCCGGCGCCGCCCTCGGCGGGCTGCTCGCGGCGCAGCTCTCACCCGCCCAGCACATGCTCCTGATGGTGCCCGCCGGCCTGGCCGCCAGCGCGGTCGGCGCGCGGATGCTGCTGGCGTACCCGCTGCCGGGCGCGGGGGCGGCGACGGAGCGGGCCCCCGGGTCGGCGCCCCGGCGCGGCCTGTGGGGCACCGTGCTGTTCTTCGGGCTCATCGGCCTGTGCGCCGCCTACTGCCAGGGCGCGCTCGACAACTGGGTCCCGCTGCACATCAAGGAGGACCTGGGCAGCGGCGAGACCCTGGCCGCCACCGGGTACGCGCTCGTCCAGCTCACCATGGGCCTGATGCGGCTGTCCGGCATCGCCCTGGTGGAACGGCTGGGCGCCACGCGCGTGACGGTCTTCGGCGGCGTGATCGCCTGCGCGGGCGGGCTGACGGCCGCGCTGGCGCCGTCCGTACCGCTGGTGTTCGCCGGCCTGGTCGCCACCGGGGTCGGCCTGGCCAACATCTTCCCCATCGCGATGGCGCAGGCCGGGGCCGCCGGCGGGCCGGGCGGGATCGCCCTGGCGGCGACCCTCGGCTACTGCGGCATCCTGGCCGCGCCCCCGTCCATCGGCCTGCTGGCCGACGTCGTCGGTCTGCCGTCCGCGCTGACCCTGATCCCGCTGTCGGCGGCCGTGGCCGCCGCGATCGCCTACGCGATCAGGCCGCGAGCGGAGCGACTTCCCCTGCGTACGTGACCGGAGCCCTCATGCCGACATCCACATCGCTCTCCCAGATCGAGATCCTTCAGGCCGAGTCCATCCAGATCATCCGTGAGATCGCGGCCGAGTTCGAGCGGCCGGTCCTGCTGTTCTCCGGCGGCAAGGACAGCGTGGTCCTGCTGCGGCTGGCGGAGAAGGCGTTCCAACCGGCCCCGCCGCCGTTCCCGGTGATGCACGTGGACACCGGGCACAACTTCCCCGAAGTGATCGACTTTCGCGACCGCCGCATGGCGGCGAGCGGCCTTGAGCTGATCGTCGCCTCGGTGCAGGAGTCGATCGACACGGGCCGGGTGGCGCAGGACACCGGCCGGTGGGCGTCCCGCAACCGGCTGCAGACCACCACGCTGCTGGACGCCATCGACGCGCACCGGTTCGACGCGGCCTTCGGCGGCGCGCGGCGCGATGAGGAGAAGGCCCGCGCCAAGGAGCGCGTGGTGTCCTTCCGCGACGACTTCGGCCAGTGGGATCCGAAGAACCAGCGGCCGGAGCTGTGGAACCTGTACAACACCCGGATCCACGAGGGCGAGCACGTGCGGGTGTTCCCCCTGTCGAACTGGACGGAGGTCGACATCTGGCAGTACGTCCTGCGGGAGGGGCTGGAGCTGCCCTCCATCTACTTCGCGCACCGCCGCAGGGTGTTCGAGCGGGCGGGGATGCTGCTGGACGACAACCCGCACACCCGCCGCGAGGACCACGAGCCGGCCTTCGAGACGACGGTCCGCTACCGCACCGTCGGAGACGCCTCGTGCACCGGCGCCGTCGAGTCCGCCGCCGCCACTCTGGACGAGGTCATCGAGGAGATCAAGGCCACCCGGGTCACCGAACGCGGCCAGACCCGGGCCGACGACCGCACCAGCGAGGCCGCGATGGAGGACCGTAAGAAAGAGGGGTACTTCTAGCCATGACCTCCCCGGACATCCTGCGTCTCGCGACCGCCGGCTCGGTCGACGACGGCAAGTCCACGCTGATCGGCCGCCTGCTGTACGACTCCAAATCGATCTTCGAGGACCAGCTCGAAGCCATCGAGCGGGCCAGCGCCGACCGAGGAGAACAGCAGACCAACCTGGCGCTGCTCACCGACGGGCTGCGCGCCGAGCGCGAACAGGGCATCACCATCGACGTGGCCTACCGCTACTTCGCCACGCCCCGCCGCGCGTTCATCATCGCCGACACCCCGGGCCACATCCAGTACACCCGCAACATGGTGACCGGCGCCTCCACCGCCGCCCTGGCCGTCATCCTCGTCGACGCGCGCAAGGGCGTCGTCGAGCAGTCGCGCCGCCACGCCTTCCTCGCCACCCTGCTCCGCGTGCCCCACCTGGTCGTAGCGGTCAACAAGATGGATTTGGTGGGCTACGACCGGGCCGCCTACGAACGCGTCCGCGACGAGTTCACCGCCTTCGCCGCCAAGCTCGACATCACCGCCCCGACGTTCATCCCCATCTCCGCCCTGCACGGCGACAACGTGGTGGAACGCACCCCCACCATGCCCTGGTACGAGGGCCCGTCCCTCCTCCACCACCTGGAACACGTCCCCCTGACCTCCGACCACAACCTCACCGACCCCCGCCTCCCCGTACAGCACGTGATCCGCCCCGACCGGTCGCACGACTACCTCGGCTACGCGGGCCAGGTCGCGGGCGGCACGCTCAGGCCCGGCGACGAGGTGATCCACCTCCCGTCCGGTCGAACCACCACGATCACCCACATCGACGGCCCGGACGGCCCGGTGCGCGAGGCGTTCCCCCCGATGTCCGTCGTCCTCCGCCTCGCCGCCGACCTCGACGTCTCCCGAGGCGACATGATCGCCCACCCCGCCGACCGCCCCGGCACCACGCGGGACCTCACCGCCACGATCTGCTGGATGACCGCCGACCGCCCCCTGTCCCCGGGCACGAAGCTGCTGATCAAACACACCACCCGCACCGCCACGGCCGTCGTCGAGCACCTGCGCCACCGCGTGGACGTCACCACCCTGCACCGCGACGAACACCCGGAGACCCTGCACCTCAACGAGATCGGCGGCGTCACCCTCCGAACAAGCCGCCCCCTGTTCGTGGACCCCTACACCCGCAACCGCATGACCGGCGGCTTCATCCTCGTAGACGAGACCACCAACGCCACGGTCGCCGCCGGCATGATCACCGATCCCACCCCCTGAGACCCGCGTGATCGGCCGTCCGGGCGCGGCCTATGCTGCCAGCACATCGGTGGCGCCCACGGCCGAGAGGGGATCAGGGTGCGGATCGTCGTGGACGACCTCTCGGGGTCGCGGATCGTCGCGTTCCTGGAGGAGCATCTGCAGGAGATGCGAGCCATCACGCCTCCCGAGAGTGTGCACGCCCTTGACCTCGACGGCCTGCGCAGGCCGGAGGTCACGTTCTGGTCGGTCATGGACGGGGGCGTCCTGGTGGGGTGCGGGGCCGTCAAGAGGCTGGACGCGGCCCACGGCGAGGTGAAGTCCATGCGCACCGCGCCGGCACGCAAGCGCAGCGGCGTCGCGTCCATGCTGCTGAAGCACATGATCAACGAGGCGACGACGATGGGTTGCACCCGCCTGAGCCTGGAGACCGGCTCGACCGACTTCTTCCTGCCCGCCAGAACCCTCTACGAGCGCCACGGCTTCGCCTACTGCGAACCCTTCGCCGACTACCGTCACGACCCGCACAGCGTCTACATGACACGAACCCTCTGACCGGCTGCCGCGCTCAGCTCGCTCTTTGCCGCTGCCGCCCCCAAATGGTGCCTTCGGCGCAGCCTTCCAAGGGCGACCCTCACCCGGCCCACCACCGCCGTCGCGCGGGCTATCGTCCTCGGTCGCAGAAAAGACACTCGTCATCGAGCTCACGCACTGGGGCAGGGGACCGGCTGGATGGCTACAGAGCGATGATGCCGGCGTGTGTCGGCTGAAACCCGCAGGCCCCGAGGTAGAAGTCCTTCATGTCATCGTCGAAGTCGACGTGGAGCCATTCACAGTCGGCCGCGCGGGCCTCTCTGACGGCGACGGCGATGAGTTCGGTCCCGACACCGTGCCGCCGGGCTCTCCTCGTCACGAGGGTGTCGAGGATGAAGGCGTGGACGGCGCCGTCCCACGCCACGTTGACGAAGCCGACGAGTTCGCCGTTCTCCGTGGCGCAGACCCACCCGAGACTGTGCCGGTTGACCCGAGCCCACCAGTCGTCCTCCATGGGCGCATGGCCGAAGCCCTCCGCGTGTAGTGCGTTGATCACCGTATTGTCGAAGCGGCCTCGCCACTCGTACGCGACTGTCACGGAGCGACCGTAGGAAGAGCCACACACCATCGGCAACGTGTTTACGTCGGCGCAGGACGTCGGTTGGCAGGTGCGGCGGGGTCAGCCGTAGTACTTGGTGGCGCCGTCGTGGAGGGGGACGGGGTCGGTCTTCACGGCGTTCTCTCGGGTGATGTTCTTGGCGGCGGGGTGGACCTTCTCCAGGTCGGGCTTGTGGTCGAAGAGGAGTCTGGTGAGGCTCTCGGCCAGGGCGGGGGGCATCTTCTCGTTGACGACCAGCAGGTTGGGGACGGCGATGGTGGGGACGTCGGTCTTGGTGGTGTAGACGTCCTTGGTGATCTCGCCCGCGGCGTACACCTGGCCGTGCTCGGCCTGCATCGCCGCCAGGACGCCGTCCAGCGGGACGAGCGTGACGTCGTCCTTCAGGCTGGTGATCAGATCGGTGATGCCGGGGGTGGGCAGGCCTCCCGACCAGATCAGGGCGTCGAGGTTGCCGTCCTTGATGCCCTGCACGCTCTCGGGCAGGCCCAGGGACTGGCGGGTGACGTCCTTCTCGGGGTCGAGGCCCGCGGCCTTCAGCATGCGCAGGGCGATGACCTCGGTGCCGGAGTTGGGCGATCCGGTGGAGACCCGCTTGCCCTTGAGGTCGGCGATCGACTTCACGCCTGAGCCGGTGGTGGCGACCACCTGGGTGTAGTTGTCGTACAGGCGGGCGATGGCGCGGATCGGCTGGGCCGAGGTGAACGCGCCCTTGCCGGTGACGGCGTCGGCCGCGGAGTCGGCGAGCGTGAAGGCGATGTCGGAGTCACCCCGGACCACCCGCTGGATGTTCTCCACCGAGGCGCCGGTCGCCTCGGCCGTCGCCTGGTAGCCGGGGATGTTCTTGCCGATCTGGTCGGCCAGGCCGCCGCCGAGGACGTAGTACACGCCGGTGGTGTTGCCGGTGGCGATCGACAGGCGTTGGCCCGCGGTCGTCTCCCCGACCCTGGCGCGGTCGGCGGACCGGTCGCCGCCGCAGCCGCCGAGCGCCAGCGCGCCGATGACCAGCAGGGCGGTCACGCGTCCGATCTTCATGATCTTGCCTCCCGTTTGCGGATGACCAGATGCAGTGCGACGGCCAGGAGCAGGGCGCCCACGCCGGCGAGCACCGGGACGGGCGACAGGAACAGCAGCAGGACGGCCGCCGCCCCGCACAGTGCCCGCTCGACGGGACCGGCGGGGCCGGCCAGCCACCCGCCGGTGGCGGCGGCCAGGGCCGCCACCGCGATCGCCGACACCGCGACGGCCGTGAGGATCTCGCCCGCCGTCCCCTGGGCCAGCAGCGCCGACCCCGCCGGGGTCAGCACGAAGGCGAAGGGCACCAGGAAGGCCGGCAGCGTGTACTTCCAGGTGGCCATCATGGTGCGGTAGGCGTTGCCGCCGGTGATGGCCGAGGCCGCGAAGGCCGACAGCGCCGTGGGTGGGCTGACCTCCGACAGCACGGCGTAGTAGAAGACGAACATGTAGGTCTCGACCGGGGTGACCCCGAGGTCGATGAGCGCGGGCCCGATGATGATCGCCGCGATGACGAACGACGCGGTCACCGGGACGGCGAGGCCGAGCACGAGCACCGCCGCCGCGCACAGCACCGCGGTGACGGCGAGGATGCCGCCGGAGACGCCGACGATCAGCGAGCTGGCCTTCAGGCCCAGCCCGGTCAGGGTGACGACGGCGACGATCAGACCGGCGGCGGCGCACGTGGCCGCGACCGGCAACACCCCCGTCGTGCCCGCCGCCAGCGCGTGGGCCGCCCGGCGCGGGGTGAGCCGGTGGTCGCGGTCGAGGAAGGAGAGCGCGAAGGCCAGCAGCGTGGCGTACACCACCGCCCGGAACGGCGACTGGCCGAGCGCCATCAGGATGACGATCACGAAGAGCGAGCTGAAGTGGTACCCGAACCGCCGCAGCAGCGGCCAGAACCTGGGCGCGTCCACCTCGACCTCGCGCGTGCCGTACTTGCGGGCGTCGATCTCGATGGCGAGGAAGATGCCGAGGTAGTACAGCACCGTCGGGATGGCGGCGTAGACCAGCACGGTGAGGTAGCTCACCCGCAGGTACTCGGCGATGATGAACGCCGCCGCGCCCAGCGTGGGCGGCGACAGGATCGCGCCGATGCCCGCCGCGGCGAGCACGCCGCCGCCCTGCTCGGGCGGGTAGCCCGCCCTGCGCAGGATCGGCCAGGCGACGCTGCCCACGCTGACCGTCGTGGCGACGCCCGAGCCGCTCACCGTGCCGAGCAGGAACCCGGCGAGCGTGACCGTGCGGCCGGGCGCCGAGCGCGAGCGGCGGAAGGCCGCCATGGAGATGTCCACGAAGAACCTGCCCGCCCCGGAGTGGTCGAGGACCGCGCCGTAGACGGTGAACAGGATGATGTAGGTGGCCGCCACGTCGAGCGGCACACCGTAGACGCCGTCGGTGCCCATCACGGACGAGGCGATGATGCGCTCGGCGTCGTAGCCGCGGTGCCCGAGGACCCAGTCGAAGGGCAGGTAGCCGCCGTAGTAGGCGTAGGCGAGGAAGGCCAGGCAGACGGCGGGCAGGATCCAGCCGACGGTGCGCCGGCAGGCCTCCAGCACCAGCAGTACGATCGCCGCGCCCGCCACGACGTCGAGGGTCGCCGGGTCGAACGCCCGCCGGATGAAGTCGTCGAAGACGGTCAGCGGGTACAGGCACACCGCCAGCGACAGCCCCGCCAGCGCCCAGTCGACGGCCCCGGGGCGGTCGCCGCCGCGGCGGCCGGGTTTGTAGCAGACGAACGTGAGCGGCAGCACCACCGCGAGAAAGATCATCCGGTACGGCAGCACGGGGCCGGGGCGGAACGCCGAGTAGAGAACGTAGACCGAGAGCCCGAGCGCGACCACGGTGACGGCCGCGGCCACCGGGCCGGACAGCCGCCGGGCCGGCCGCTCGGCGTCGAAGCGCGCGATCAGCTCTTCAGGCGCCTTGGTCTCGGTCAAACGCGTCTCCACGGGTGAGTCGCCGCCCCTGACCGATCGTTACCCAGACGGGTGACGGTGTCCCGTCAGAAAGAGATCACATTCTCGTCGCGATTCCCGTGCGGCGTCCTCACCTGCGGTTCGTGCCCGCCCTCGGTGGCGGCCCACGGCGAGGAGGCGCGGCTCGCGGCCGAGGAGGCGCGGCTCACGGCCAGGTGTCGGCCTCGGCGGCGAAGAGCTCGGGGTCGCTCTCCACGGGCAGGACGCAGACCAGGTGGCCGCCGGGGGCGCGCAGCACGTGGCACTCCCGCCACTGTGAGACCTCCGTGGCGCCGAGGCCGATCAGGCGCGCGGTCTCGGCCTCGACGTCGTCGGTCTCGATGTCCAGGTGGTAGCGGGGGGCGTCGTCGACCGCCTGGACGGCGGCGACCAGGCCGGGCAGGGCCCCGTGCAGCGAGATGTACTGCGGCTCCCCGGGGTCGGGCCTGGCGGTGGCGCCGAGGGCGGCGGACCAGAAGGCCGCGGCCTCGGCGGCCTCGGCTTCGGGGGTGTCGATCAGAATGGCGTACAGCCGGCTTCGGTGCATGCGCGGCACATTATCCGGGCCGTAGGCGTTCGCGGGCTCGTGATCAGGGGCGAGCGGGGCACCCACGTAGGCGGGTGACGGCCCGGCGACGTCCGCTGAGGGCCGGCCTCAAAAATTACGGGGCACGCATCTTTTCCTGTCCCGCACTTTTCGGTACGCTGGCCGTATGGCAGGTGTGGGGGACGGGCGCCCGGGGCTGCGCGAGCGCAAGAAGCAGGAGACGCGCATCGCCCTGAGCTGGGCGGCGATCCGGCTCGCCGTGGAGCGGGGGTTCGACGACGTCCGGGTGGAGGACATCGCCGCCGAGGTCGGCGTCTCGCCCCGCACGTTCAACAACTACTTCTCCAGCAAGGCGGAGGCGATCACCGCCCGGCACCTCGACCGGGCGCGGCAGATCGCGGCCGAGCTGCGCGCCCGTCCGGCGTCCGAGCCGCTGTGGGAGGCGATCACCAACGCCGTGGTGGCCCGCTTCGCGCTGGGGCAGAGCACGGACGAGTCCGGCACGGGCACGCGTGAGTGGATCACCGGCCTGCGCCTGATGCTGAGCGAACCCGCGCTGCAGGGCGAGTTCCTCAAGGTGAACGCGGCCGTCCAGGCCGAGTTCGCCAGGGCGGTCGCCGAGCGCACCGGCACCGACCCCACCGCCGACCTGTATCCCGGCCTGGTCGCCGGCGCCGTCGGGAGCGCCCTCGACGTCGCCATGGAGCACTGGCTGCGCGCCGAGCCGCCCGTCCCGTTCGAGCCCCTGCTGCGTGACGCCCTGCGCCAGCTCGCCGCGGGCCTGCCCACTCCCTGACCCCCGGTTCACCGGCCTCCCCACTCCCTGATCGCCCGGCCCGCCGGCTTCCCTCCCCCTTCCCATCCCATCTCCGTCCCTGAGCGCCTCCGCGCCGCAGGGTGATCCGTATTCCCCATCTCCGTCCCTGAGCGCCCCCCGCGCCGCAGGGTGATCCGTCATGCCGTTTTCTCAGGAGGAATCCCATGTCTGTCACGTCGACCGATGTCGTCATCGCCGGAGGCGGCCCCAACGGGCTGATGCTGGCCTGCGAGCTGAGCCTGGCCGGGGTGCGGCCGGTGGTGCTGGAGCGCCTGCCCGGGCGCACCGGGGAGAACCGGGCCAACGGGCTGGTCGGCCAGGTGGTCCGGATGCTCGACCGCCGCGGCCTGCACGAGCGCCTGACCGGCGGCGCCGAGCCGCCGCGGCCCGCGCCGTCGTTCGTGTTCGGCGCGCTGCCGCTCGACCTCGGGCAGGTGGACGACAACCCGCTCTACCTGCTGCCGATCCCGCAACACCGTGTCGAGGAAGTCCTGGAGGAGCGCGCCCGCGAGCTCGGCGTCGACCTCCGCCGCGGCCACACGCTCACCGGCCTCGCCCAGGACGAGGACGCCGTCACCGTCGACGTCGAGGGACCCGCCGGCCCCTACCGTCTGCGGGCCGGCTATCTCGTCGGGGCGGACGGCGGGCACAGCCTGACGCGCAAGCTCCGCGGCATCGGCTTCCCCGGCGTGACGAGGGACGACATGGTCTCCCGCACGGCGCACGTCACCGTGCCGGCCGAGCTGGCCGACCCCGTCACCGG
The DNA here is from genome assembly GCF_029846175.1 of Sphaerisporangium sp. TRM90804. GTDB lineage: Bacteria > Actinomycetota > Actinomycetes > Streptosporangiales > Streptosporangiaceae > Sphaerisporangium. The sequence continues at coordinate 281,333 of NZ_JARWAC010000010.1, forward strand.
CGGGCTGAACGTCCCCGGTTACGGGCACATCCCGCCGTTCATGCACCACCGCACCGAGAACGGGTTGTTCGTCTACGCCCCCTTCCCCTCCCGCCCGCCGCTGGTGAGCACCGCGGAGTGGGGCGCCGCGGGCGACCTGCCGCCGCTCACCGTGGAGGAGGTGCGCGAGAGCGCACGCCGGGTGCTGGGGGTCGATGTGCCGCTCGGCCCGCCCGAGGGGGAGGGGCCGCACCTGCTGCGCCGGCTGACCGGCGGCAACACGCGGCTCGCGGAACGCTTCCGTGATGGGCGCGTGCTGCTCGCCGGGGACGCCGCCCACGTGCACAGCGCGATCGGCGGCCCCGGGCTCAACCTGGGGCTGCAGGACGCGGTGAACCTGGGCTGGAAGCTCGCCGCCGTGGTCCAGGCCCGGGTTCCGGCGACGCTGCTGGACAGCTACGAGGCCGAGCGGCGCCCGGCGGCCGAGCGGGTGGTCATGCACACCCAGGCGCAGTCCGCGCTGATCGCCCCCGGACGCGAGGTCACCGCGCTGCGCGAGCTGTTCTCCGAGCTGCTGGGGGACCGGCGGAACGCCCGGCACGTCGCCGAGATGATCGCCGGCGCCGACGTCCGCTACCCCATGGACGTCGCCGCCGCGCACCCGCTGGTCGGCCGGTGGGCCCCCGACCTGTCGCTGGACACCGACGCCGGCCCCGCGCGGCTCGCCGACCTGACCAGGGACGCCCGGCCGCTGCTGCTCGACCTGACGATGGACGCGTCGGCGGCCAAGGAGGCGTCCGGATGGGACGACCGCGTTCGCGCCGTCACCGCGCGAGCGGGCGATCCCGGCGCGCCGGCGACCGCGCTGCTCCTGCGGCCGGACTGCTACGTCGCGTGGGCGTCGGCCTCGCCCCGCCCGGACGAGGCGGAGCTGGCCGAGCTTCGCGCCGCCCTGGCCCGGTGGTTCGGGGCCGCGTCCTGAAGCGCTCGTCCTGAAGCGCTCGCCGGGCGCGGGGCCCGGCGAGCGCGCCGTTCACGGCCGACCTGACCTTCTGTCACAGCCGGGGGTCGCGCAGGGGAGAAAGCCGGTTACTCACCCGTTGACGGGTCCGTAGCACGTATGTAACATTTGGCAAGCGCTCTGCAAGAATCTTGCAAAGCAATGTCATTTTCTCGCTGTTCCTCGCAACTCTTCAGGGATGCACTGCGTCCGTGCACCTGCCCCCCATCCGTGTGCGGTGAAGGCGCACGCCTTCACGGCCCGACCCTGTCGTGCCTGACGAGAGATAGAAGAACACGAATGAGAAAACCGCACGGACCGTTACGGCTGGTGGCGACCATGCTCGCCGCCGGCCTGTTCGTCGTGGGGATGGTCGCCCCGGCCTCCGCCGCCGGACCCAACCTGTCGCCGGGCAAGGCCACCCAGGCCAGCAGCTCCAACGCCGAGCACGTGGTGTCACGGCTCAACGACGGCGACCCGAACACCTACTGGGAGAGCGCCAACAACGCCTTCCCGCAGTGGGCGCGGATCGACCTCGGCGCCGCCACGAGCGTCAACCAGATCGTCCTGAAGGTTCCCCCGGCCTCCGCCTGGCAGACCCGCACCCAGACGCTCTCGGTGCAGGGCGGAGCGGACGGCTCCAACTACAGCACCGTCGTCGCGTCGGCGAACCACACGTTCAACCCGGCGAGCGGCAACACGGTCACCATCAACTTCGGCGCCGCCACCCACCGCTACTGGCGGGTGAACATCACCGCCAACACCGGCTGGCCCGCCGCGCAGATCTCCGAGTTCGAGGTGTACGGCGCGAGCTCGGGCGGCGACGTCACGGCCCCCTCGGCGCCCGCCAACCTCGCCTACACGCAGCCGGCCTCCGGCCAGATCAGGCTGACCTGGAACGCCTCGACCGACAACACGGGCGTTACCGGGTACGACGTCTACGCCAACAACCAGCTGCGGGCGAGCGTCGGCAACGTCACCACCTACACCGACACCCAGCCGGCCTCGGCGACCGTCACGTACTTCGTGCGTGCCAAGGACGCGGCGGGCAACCTGTCGTCCAACAGCAACTCGGTGACCCGCACCGGCACCGGCGAGCCCGGCACGAACCTCGCCACCGGCAAGGAGATCACCGCCTCCGGCCACGTGCACTCGTTCGTCGCAGCCAACGCGAACGACGGCAACCTGGCCACCTACTGGGAGGCCAACTCCGGCGCGTTCCCGAACACGCTGACCGTCAAGCTCGGCGCCAACTCCAGCGTCAGCTCGGTCGTGGTGAAGCTCAACCCCGACTCCGCGTGGGGCACCCGCACGCAGAACATCCAGGTCCTGGGCCGTGAGCAGAGCGCCACGACCTTCCAGAGCCTGGCGGCGGCGGCCAACCACACCTTCAACCCGGCGAGCGGCAACACGGTCACGATCCCGGTCTCCGGGAGCGTCGCCGACGTCCAGCTCAGGTTCACCAGCAACACCGGCGCGCCCGGCGGCCAGGTGGCCGAGTTCCAGGTCTTCGGCGTCCCCGCGCCGAACCCCGACCTAACGGTGACCAACCTGTCGTGGACCCCGGCCTCGCCCACCGAGACCAGCGCGATCACGCTGTCGGCCACGGTCAGGAACTCCGGCACCGCCGCCTCCGCCGCGGACAGCGTCAACCTCAACGTCGGGGGCTCGGTGGCCGGCACCGTCGCGATCCCGGCCCTGGCCGTCAACGCCACCGCCACGGTGACCCACAACATCGGCACCCGCGGCGCGGGCAGCTACGTGGTCAGCGCCACGGTGGACGCCGACAACACGGTCTTCGAGCAGAACGAAGGCAACAACACCCTCACCGCGTCCTCACAGCTGGTGGTCGGGCAGGCTCCCGGCCCCGACCTGCAGGTCGTCGGCGTCACCTCCAACCCGCCGAACCCGGCCGTCGGCGCGGCGGTCTCGTTCACCGTCGCGGTGAACAACCGCGGCATCAGCGCCTCGGGCACGACCTCGGTGACCCGCGTGACGGTGGGCGGCACCACGCTCAACGGCACCACCGCCTCGATCGCCGCGGGCGCCACGGTCAACGTGGCGGTCAGCGGCACCTGGACCGCCACCAGCGGCGGGGCGACCATCACCGCCACCGCCGACGCCACCAACACCGTCGCCGAGACCAACGAGACCAACAACACCTTCTCGCGCGCCATCGTGGTCGGGCGCGGGGCGGCGGTCCCGTACGTCGAGCACGAGGCCGAGGCCGCCAGGTACCAGGGCACCCTGCTCACGACCGACCCGCTGCGCACGTTCGGGCACACCAACTTCGCCACCGAGTCCTCCGGGCGGCAGTCGGTGCGGCTGAACAGCACGGGCCAGTTCGTCGAGTTCACCTCGACCGCCCCCTCGAACTCGATCGTCGTGCGCAACTCCATCCCGGACGCGCCCGGCGGCGGCGGCATCGAGGCCACCATCAGCCTCTACATCAACGACACCTTCTCCAGGAAGCTGACCCTGTCGTCACGCCACAGCTGGCTGTACGGCAACACCGACGGCCCCGAGGCGCTGTCGAACACCCCGCAGGCCGACGCCCGGCGCATGTTCGACGAGTCGCACGCGCTGCTCGCGTCGAGCTACCCGGCGGGCACGCGGTTCAAGCTGCAGCGGGACGCGACCGACACGGCCTCGTTCTACATCATCGACCTGATCGACCTCGAGCAGGTAGCGCCCCCGGCGAGCCAGCCCGCCGGATGCACCTCGATCACCACCTACGGCGCGGTGCCCAACGACGGCAACGACGACACGGCGGCGATCCAGCGCGCGGTGACCGACGACCAGAACGGCGTCATCAGCTGCGTGTGGATCCCGGCGGGGCAGTGGCGCCAGGAGAAGAAGATCCTCACCGACGACCCGCTGAACCGGGGTCAGTACAACCAGGTCGGGATCAGCGACGTCACCATCCGCGGCGCGGGCATGTGGCACTCCCAGCTCTACACGCTGACCGAGCCGCACCTGGCCACGGGGAGCATCAACCACCCGCACGAGGGCAACTTCGGCTTCGACATCGACGACAACGTGCAGATCTCGGACATCGCGATCTTCGGATCCGGCCGGATCCGCGGCGGAGAGGGCGGCGCCGAAGGCGGAGTCGGCCTGAACGGCCGGTTCGGCAAGGACACCAAGATCAGCAACGTCTGGATCGAGCACGCCAACGTGGGCGTCTGGGTCGGCCGCGACTACGACAACATCCAGGCCCTGTGGGGCCCGGGTGACGGCCTGGAGTTCACCGGCATGCGGATCCGCAACACCTACGCGGACGGCATCAACTTCACCAACGGCACGCGTAACTCGCGGGTGTTCAACTCCTCGTTCCGCTACACCGGCGACGACTCCCTGGCGGTCTGGGCCAACCGGTACGTCAAGGACCCGTCGGTGGACATCGCGCACAGCAACGCCTTCGTCAACAACACCATCCAGCTCCCGTGGCGCGCGAACGGCATCGCGATCTACGGCGGCTACGGCAACAGGGCCGAGAACAACCTCGTCTACGACACCATGAACTACCCCGGCATCATGCTGGCGACCGACCACGACCCGCTGCCGTTCTCGGGTCAGACCCTGCTGGCGAACAACGGGCTCTACCGCACGGGCGGCGCCTTCTGGAACGAGGACCAGGAGTTCGGAGCCATCACGCTGTTCGCGGCGACGGTGGACATCCCCGGCGTGACGATCCGGGACACCGACATCGTCGACTCGACCTACGACGGAATCCAGTTCAAGAACGGCGGCGGCTCCACCCCGGGGGTCGCGATCACCAACGTGCGCATCGACAGATCGAACAACGGTGCGGGCATCCTGGCCATGAGCGGCGCTCGCGGCAGCGCGACGCTGACCAACGTGACCATCACCAACTCGGCCGACGGAGACATCGTGCGTCAGCCGGGAACGTCCTTCGTGATCAACGGAGGATAGTGCCCGGGGTGAGCGCTCCGGCGTGATCCCCTGATCGAGGACGTGAGAAACGACGACCAGCCCTGTGGCGCGCTCCCCGTGAGAACGGGGAGCACGCCCATGGCTGGTCCTCCGCGTTCCTGAAGTCGTGCGGTTCTGGCGCGTTCCCGACGTCGTGCGGCCTCGCGCGTTCCGGACGTCGTGCGGCCCCCGTGCCGGGTGGGGCCCCGGTCTCACCTCCACCTCGTCCGGTTCCAGGGGTTCGCGGTCCCCGCGCCGCCGGTGATCGTCCGCGGCGCGCGGCGCGTGGTGCGTGGCGGCCGGTTCGCGGGCCCCGGGCGGGCTTCGCGCTTGGGCGTGACGGGCTTTGTACCGCCTTGACCTGCGGTTTCTTACCCTTCCTAGCGTGGCGAAGTGGGTGGGGCCGGGGCGGCTCGAAGTGCGGCAGGTCATGCTGGACGGGCGGCGCGTGTTCAAGGTGACGCGACGGGGCTACCTCGTGGAGTACTGCCACAGCATCCACCGCCTGGCCGAGCTGGTGGACCTCGCCGACCTCGTGGAGGTCATCGAACTGCCGGAGCGGTGACCGAGATCTCCGGTCCGGTTCGACCGGAGGCCAGGCTCTGCCTGTCGCCCCGGCGTGGCCGGCCTCGCGTCCGGTCTCACGCGCGGCCCCCCCGGCCGAAGTCCCGGCGGCCGAGGTGGCCGCCGGTCGGTTCCCCCGCGAACCCAGGGTCTCGGCCGGGAGGTCCCGGCGGCCGGGGTGTCCGCCGGTCAGTTCTCGCGCAGTCCCAGGGTCTCGGCCGCGACCGCCAGGGCGGCCAGGTGCTCGTCCGCGCCGGTCAGGCCCGCTTTCATGGTGTCGACGGCCAGGTGGGTGGCGCCGGCCTCGCGCCACCGACGGGCCTGGCCGGCCAGCGCCTCGGCGTCGCCGGTCCAGGCGACGCGGCCCTCCATGCCGAGATGGGCGGGGTCGCGTCCCGCCTCCACGGCGGCCCGCTCGACCATCGCCTTGGCCTCCTCCAGCTTCGGGCCCGGGGGGACGTCGGGGAACCAGCCGTCGGCCAGCCGCCCGGCGCGGCGGTACGCCGGGGGTGACCAGGCGCCGAACCAGACGGGGATCGGCCGCTGCACGGGCAGGGGCGCCAGCCCGGCTCCGGTCACCCGGTCGTAGGTGCCCTCGAAGGTGAGCGACGGCTCGGTCCACAGCCGGCGCAGCAGCTCCACCTGCTCCTCGATGCGTCTGCCTCGGGTGCTGAAGTCCTGGCCGAGGGCTTCGTACTCGACCGCGTTCCACCCAAGCCCCACGCCCAGCCGGAAGTGGCCGCCGGTGAGCAGGTCGACCTCGGCCGCCTGTTTGGCCACCAGCGCCGTCTGCCGCTGGGGCAGGATGACGATGGCCGAGACCATCTCCAGCGTGGTGATCCCGGCCAGGTAGCCGAACAGCACCATCGGCTCGTGGAACGCCGAGCGCACGTCGTAGAGGCCCTGCCAGTTCTCGTGCACCGCAGGATCCGCGCCGAGCACGTGTTCGTAGGCCATCACGTGCCGGAAACCGAGCTCCTGCACCCCCTGCCCGTAGGCGCGCACCGCGCCCGCGTCCGGGCCGATCTCGGTCTGCGGAAACAGGGCCCCGACCTGCATCTCAGTCTCCTGTCGAGCGGAAGATCATTTTGTCGGGAGTCATTCCGCGTACCGGAGCCGCTCAATCCTGCCGGGAGGCGAGGGTCGTACGGGCGGGCAGGGTTCTGGCGCCCAGGACGGCCAGGGAGACGCCGCACAGCAGGAGGGCGACGAGCTGGCCGACGTTCACGGCCGTCATGACCTGCGACATGGGGTCGGCGGCCCGGAGGTTCAGCCGGAGCAGGCGGCCAAGGGCCACCGGGACGACGAGGACGGCCAGCGCCAGCGGCAGGACGGGGGCCGGCCCGTCGCCGGGGCGCGGGCGGGTGACGGCCCAGGCGGTGGCGAGCAGGAGCGCGAGGCAGGCCAGGCCGGTCTCGTCGAACCAGGGCCAGATCCACGACCAGGCGGGCGTCTGCGGCGACCGGGTGGCGAGCAGGCCGAGGATCACGTGGACCAGGGCGCCCGCGCCGGCCGGGAGGGCGGCGACCCACAGGGGGTGGCGCGTGCGGGGCGCGTCGCGGTGGAAGCCGGCCGCCAGCGCCAGCGCCGGAAGCGCCGCCAGCACGCCGCGCTGCAGCGTGATCAGTAGCGCCTCCTCGGGGACGGCGCGCACCAGTTCGAGCGCGAAGCCGAAGTGTGCCACCAGGGCGAACGACACCAGGATCTTGGCGGCGCGCGGGCGGCCTCGCACCAGGGCGACGAACGCCGCGAGCCACGGCAGGCCGGCGAAGCCCAACGCGATGTCCCACAGCCGTTCCGGCGAGCCGGCCGGGGCCAGGCGGGTCTGGTAGTCGGGGAACGGCGCGCCGAAGAGGCCGTAGGTCTCCACGAAGCCCGCGAACCAGACGCATCCCATCATCGCGTGGTAGAAGAGCCCGAGCACGGCCACCAGGCGCACGGCCCGGCCCCAGGCGGACGGCCTCGGCGCCGCGCCGGCCCCGCCCAGGCGCACGCGCACCGACAGCGCGGCCACGCTGGCGACCTCCGACCAGCGCGGCCGGGGGCTCTGCGCGTCGGAGGGGTCGCCCGCGCCCTCCAGGAAGGCGCTGACCATCTCCTCCTCCCGCTCGGCGCGGTAGGGGGCGGGCAGCAGGCGCAGGACGTACCGGTAGCGGTCCTCCAGGAGACTCACGCCAGACCTCCCGCGTGCCGGGCGCGCAGCCGCTCGCGCGCGTGTTCCGCGTTCTCGGCCAGCCGGGCGGCTTCGGCGTCCAGGGCGAGGGCTCCGGCCTCGGTGAGCCGGTAGTAACGGCGCAGCCGCCCCTGCCACACCTCTTCGCGGTCGAGCGACACCAGCTCCTCGGCGGCCAGGCGGTCGAGCACGCCGTAGAGGGTGCCGATCTTGAGTGCCACGCGCCCGCCCGACAGCTTCTCGACCTCCTGCACGATGCCGTAGCCGTGCCGGGACTGGTCGACCAGGGCCGTGAGGACGAGGAACGCGGGTTCCGTCATGGTTCGGCTCACGCAGCCAAGATATACTGTTAGACAGGATATTGGCCATACCTGTCCGCCTTCGCGGCGCGGAGGCGGCCCCACGCGCGAGCCCCGGCGGCCGTGGGGACGGCGGCCGGGGCTCGTGTCGTGTGCGGGCGCGGGCGCCCGGGGGTCAGAAGCCGGGGAAGGTGCGGCGCAGGTCGTCCAGGGTGAGGGAGTCTCCGGTGAGCTCGACCCCGGCCGGGGTGTGCGCGGGGGCGTGCCGGCCGGAGACCAGGCGCAGCCACCATTCCGCGGGAGCGGTGAGCACGGCGTCCGGGGAGGCGGGGTCGTCGGCGACGGCGACCGCCTCGCCGATCCGGAGCCCGAGCGACCGCTCGGGGGAGGTGACGCGCACGGCGACGGTCGCCTCGCGCTCACCGGGCTTGCCGGCGAAGCCGACGAGACCGGCCACCCGGTCGACCAGCAGCTCGACGGCCTCGGGGGTGAGCGTCGCCGACGGGTCGAAGGCGACCTCGACGTCCCACCTGTGGAGGGCGAACTCGCTGAGCCGCATGGCGCCCAGGCCCGCGACGTCCAACGGCTCGCTGGGGAACCAGAGTGCGATCCGGAGCTCGTTCCGCACCTGGGGCTCCAGGTTTTCGAAGCGGCTCACGAGTGCCTCGTTCGCCACGGCGAAACCCTCGGCCCGGTCGGTGCGCGACATGGCGTCCCACCGCGCCCAGATGCCCTTGATGGCCTCGAAAGAGGGCGGACCGGAGTCGTCCAGCGCCCCGTTCAGCGCGGCGAGGTTGATCTCCGCGCCGCTGCCCAGGTGGCTCAGCACCTGGGAGACGTCCCATTCCGAGGCGCCCGAGACCCGTGCCAGGTCGTCGGCGGTCAACTTGCGCACCAGCGCTCCGAGCCCGTCGAGCTCCGAGCGGAGCACCTTGATCGTTTGATCCGTTCGTTCGGTCATCATGCTCTCCTGTCCGCAGAGGACGCCGACAGTACTCCTCGCCGGAAAACGGGCCTCAACCAGCCCAAGGGCCGGCACGGGTGGTAGTTCGGGTGTTTTGTCGGTTTCCGGGAAAGTGCACGGGCCGTATCGGTCATGTGTTTTCGCTATTTGCATTGACGACCCCGGTGTTGCCTACCATCCATAAGATCCAGCGGCGAGATGTGACACGCACGGAGGAAACCGGCAATGCGCCTGAGGAGAACCAGATCCGCGATCCTCGCGGTACTCGCGGCGGTGGCGGTCGCGGGAGCGGCCGGCACGGCCGCGAGCGCGAACGCCGACGCGCCGTCGCAGTTCAGCGTGGTGAACGGCGCGATCCTCCCGGCGACCGGCACCCCGGTTCCGGAGTCGGGAACGCAGGCCTCGCTGTGGGGCAACGCCAGCTACGCCACCACGACGATCAGCGGCTCCGGCCGGGTGCTGATCGGCGCGATCGCCGAGACCTGCGAGGCGCGGCCGACGATCCGCGTGACGGTGGACGGCGAGGTGGCCGGCGCCAGCACGATCGTCAGCCCCACCAGCTACGGCACCTACCCGGTGGGCCCGGCGCTCGACGAGGGCCGGCACACCGTGAAGATCGAGTTCATCAACGACCTGCAGACCTCGGCGTGCGACCGCAACGTGCACCTCGCCTACGCGCGGATGGAGTCGCCGTCCACCTCCGACGACGACACGACCTTCAGCTTCGCCGTCATGCCCGACACCCAGCAGGAGGTGCTGAACGCGCGCGACACCCGCTTCCGCCACCGCTCCGAGTGGCTGGCCGCCAACAGGTCGGAGCTGGACCTGCGGTTCGTCACGCACTCCGGCGACGTCGTCAACTGGGACACCCCCGACCACTCCCAGTACGCGATCGCCCAGGACGCGATGCGGCCGCTCGAAGAGGCGAAGGTGCCGTACTCGCTGGCGATCGGCAACCACGACACCCAGGCGACGGGCGTCGGCGGCTCGGCGCGCGACCCCTCCCGCACCCGTGAGCTGGTGCGGGACACGACCGTCTTCAACCGGTACTTCACCCGGGAGCGGTACGGCGCCGTGGAGGGGTGGTTCGAGGACGGCAAGGTGGACAACTCGTTCTCGACGTACGAGGCCGGCGGCACGCGGTGGCTGGTGATGACCCTCGAACTGTGGCCGCGGGTCGAGGCCGTCGACTGGGCCAAGGAGGTCGTCGCCTCCCACCCCGACCACAACGTCGTCGTCGTCACGCACGACTACATCGACGGGAACGGCAACATCGAGCGGAGCGCCGGGTACGGGGCCACCAGCCCGCAGTACCTGTTCGACAACCTGATCAAGCAGTACGCCAACGTCAAGTTCGTCTTCTCCGGACACGTCGGCATCGCGGGCAACCGGGTGGACACCGGCGTGCACGGGAACAAGATCTACACGTTCCTGCAGACGTTCCACTCCAGCACCACCAACCCGGTGCGCCTGGTGGAGATCGACACCGCGGCCGACGCGCTGCGCACCTGGATCTACGCGCCGTACACCAACGAGTCCTACACCCAGTACGACCGCTCGATCGGCGACCTCGGCCTGGTGCGCTGACGGTCACCCGCCGCCCCGCAGGCCCCCGCCGTCGCGGCGGGGGCCTTCGCGCCGCGACGGGCGTCACGGCCGGGTCAGCACGACCAGGAGGCCGGGATGGTCGGTGTACCTCATGCCGATCACCTCGGTGCGGGTGAAGCCCAGGTTGGCCGCGAAGACGTGCTGGACGGAGCCGTCCCCCTTGCGGAAGAAGGGCGCCACGTTGCAGTCCTGCACGTTGTGGCCGAACAGCGGGGCGTACCTGAGGTTGAGGTCGCCGGCCAGGAAGGTCGCCTTGCCGGACGCCGCGCGGTCGCGCAGCAGGGCGATGGCCGCCTTGCACTGCGACATGGCGACGCCGCCGGTGGTCGACAGGTGCGTGGCGCACCCGGTCAGGTCGGCGAAGTCCACGCACACGTAGACCCGCTTCTCGCTCCCGCCGTCCTGGGCGGTGTACTGACCCGAGAAGACGTTCCCCGCCGCCGCCGACCGGAAGATCAGGCCGTTGCCGTACTCGTCGCCGTTGGTGCAGCGCACGGGCGTGCCGTCGGGGCGCCGGGCCGGCGCGAAGGCGGAGAAACCGTCGCCCATGGCGGCGGCCAGCGCGGGCACGTCGTTCCGGCAGATCTCGTTGAGCGAGACGACCTGGGGCTGTCGCGCGGCGATGACGTCACGCGCCTCCCGCATGGTGGCGTCCCCGTTGTAACACGAGGTGTTGACGCCGCTGTGGCACAGGTTGAGCTGCAGGACGCGGTACTCCTGCGCGGCGCTCGCGGGGGAGGCGGCCGCCGCCGGGCCGGCGGCGGCCAGCAGGACGGTGAGCAGGAGACGGAGGGGCGGCAAGAGACGCATGGGCTCTCCTAACGGTGGTCCGGCGCCGGTCTGCGGTCTCGTCCCTCCCTTCTCACCACGGCACCGGCCCGTTGGCAAGAAGACGCGGACGCGGGCCTCCCCTCAAAAGGCCCGCGTCCGCGGTAGCGGAAGATCTGGTCAGGTCACGACATCGTCCACTTCTGGTTGGCGGCGCCGGTGCAGTCCCACAGCTGCAGGCGGGTGCCGTCGGCGCTGTTGTTGCCGGTCACGTCGACGCACCTGTTCGTGGCCGGGTTGACCAGGTCCCTGGTGGTCGCGTTGTAGCTCCACTGCTGGTTGGCGCCGCCGAAGCACGTCCACAACTGGAGCTGGCTGCCGTTGGCCGTGCCGTTGTTCACGACGTCCAGGCACTTGCCGAGGACGCGCAGGGTGCCGTCGCCGGGGCGGGTCCACTGCTGGGCGGCGGTGCCGTTGCAGGCGTAGAGCTGGACGGCGGTGCCGTCGGCGCTGCCGGCGCCCGCGACGTCCACGCACTTGCCGGCCAGGCCGGTGATGGCGCCAGGGTCGCCGCCGCCGGGGTTGCCGCTGCCCGGGGTGCCGCTCCAGGTGAAGGTCGCGGTGGTGCGGGCCGGGAGGGAGTAGACGAACGACTGGTTGCCCCAGTTGACCCGGACGGACTGGGCCGAGGTGCCGCGGTTGTGGGCGATCAGGGCCTTGGAGCCGTCGGGGTTGCGCCAGGCGACGTTCTGGATGGTGCCGTTGGCCGTGGAGTCGATGCGGTACGCGCCGGGCTTCACGAACTTCGTGAGGTGGCCGGTCGTGTAGTACTCGATGGTGTTGTCCACCTGGCCGGCGCGGGCGCCGCCCTCCTGCACGGTGACCAGGCCCGTGCAGACGTCACAGCCGCCGTTGTGCGGGCCCATGTACTGGTTGAGGGCGAGGCTCCACTTGACGACGCTGCCGCTCCAGTTGCGCGTGTAGTTGACGATGTCGGAGAGGTCCTCGTTGTGCTGGTTGCTGATCCAGGTGCCGCCCGAGTGCTCGGTGCTGAACTGGCGCACCGACGGGTACTGGTTGTGCACCTGCGTGCCGATCGCCGGGTCGCCGCCGTAGCCGTGCCACGCGATGCCGCCGAACAGCGGGTCGTTGCGCACGCCCGCGTCGTTCAGCACGCCCGCGCCCATGCCGGCGTAGTCGCCGTAGTTCCAGTCGTGCACGAGCACCTTGGTGGTGATGCCGGCGGCCCGGAACGCCGGGTAGACGTGGTTCTTGGTGAACTCGGCCAGCCCGGAGGAGTTCCAGCTCATGCCGGGGTAGTTCATGGCGGTCGGGTTGCCCGCCTGGCAGCAGTTGGGCTCGTTCTGCACCGAGATGTAGTTCACCGGGACGCCGGCGGCCTGGTAGCTCTGGATGTACTTCACCAGGTACTGGGCGTACATGGGGTAGTACTCGAACTTGAGCCACCCCATCTGGTCCATGCGGCCGTTGTCCTTCATCCAGCCGGGGGCGCTCCACGGCACGCCCTTCACGCGCAGCGCCGGGTTGAGCGACTTCGCCTGCTGGGTGAGCAGGCGCACGTTGGTGTCGTACCCGTTGGCGCCGAAGTCGTTGAGGTCGCAGCAGGTGTCGTCCAGCGAGACGTGGCCGGGCCGGGAGAGGTCGGAGGCGCCGATCGGGTTGCGCACGAACGACAGGCCGATGCCGTCGGTGGGGTGGAAGAGCCTGCGCATCACGGCGTCGCGGGTGGCGGCGCTGACCGCGCCGCCGCGCAGCAGGTGCGCCGTGGTGTCGGTGATCGACGCCCCGCCGCCTTCGAACTGCTGGTAGGTGGTGCCCTCGTTGACGGTGATGGTGTGGTTCGCGCTGCCGCCGGCGGTGCCGAAGGCGATCGGGGACTGCTGCTGGAGCCCCCGCGTGACGTTGCGGCCGCCCGCGTCGGAGGTGGTGGTGAGCCAGATGTTCACCGGCTCGTCGGCGGCGAGGGCGGGCGGGGCGACGACGGGCCCCGACATCCATAGGGCGGCGACGAAGGCCAGGGCGAGGGTGAGGGCCCGGCGAGGGGGTCGAGACACGGCGGAGTCCTTTCGGGGGGGCGCGATTGGGCCCGCGACGCCCCGGGCTCCTCGAACACCGGCGACACGAGCCGCCCGGGGAAGCGTTGCTGTAACCGATGTAACAGGTAAGAAACTTATCGGTTTCAGGACAGGACAACACGGGTGGAAATCCATTGTCAAGACCTGAAAATGACGGCAGTCGTCCGGGTCGTGCCCGGTTGCGCCGCTGGCTGAAACAAATGAAACAAACGCTCAGTGCGGGGCGGGCCCCGTGGAGCCGCGGACGATCAGCTCGGTGCCCAGGGAGACGTGCAGCGCCTCCAGGCGGTGCCGGCTGAGCAGCCGCATGAGCAGCGTGACGCCCATGCGGCCCATCTCCTGCAGCGGCTGGCGAACCGTGGTCAGCATCGGCAGGGTCGCCCGGCTGAGGTCGATGTCGTCGAAGCCCGCCACCGACAGGTCGCCGGGCACGCTCAGGCCGCGCTCCGCCGCCGCCCACAGCGCGCCGACCGCCATCTTGTCGTTGAACGCCACCAGGGCGGTCGGCCGCTCGGGCAGGTCGAGCAGCTCGCACGCCGCGCGGTAGCCGTGCTCGGTGTTGGGCTCCGGCGCGCTGCGCAGCAGCTCGGCCGACGGCAGCACGCCGGCGTCGGCCAGCGACGCGGTGTACCCGGCCAGCCGGGCCTCGCTCGGCAGCCACTCCGGCGGGCCGCCCATGATGCCGACCCGGCGGTGCCCCAGCTCGACGACGTGCGCCATCAGCTTGCGCGCGCCCGCGAAGTGCGCCGCCGACACCGCCACGATGTCCTTGGGCGGCGAGGTGCTGGGGTCGATCACCACGAACGGGAACTGCCGGTCGCGCAGCCGCACCAGCTCGCCGGCCGGCTCGGGCGGCAGGATCAGGATCGCCCCCGCGATTCCGGGCCGGTCGGGAAGGCCGGCGAGCACGGGCGTGTGCTGGGCCGACTCGCCGGTGCCGAGGATCATCTGCCCGCCGTGCAGCTCGATGGTCTCGCCGACCGAGGAGACGATGAGCCCGAAATAGTCGGTCAGCAGGTAGGGGCAGCGCACGTAGACGGCGCCGCGCGCCAGCCCCTCCCCGGTGCGCGGGCGTGGGGCCTGGTCGCCGAGGCGGCCGACGGCCCGCAGGACCAGCTCCCGGGTGTGCGGCGCGACGTTGGCCTGCCCGTTCAGGACCCGCGAGACGGTGGCGATCGACAGCCCCGTCTCCGCCGCGACGTCGCGCACGGTCGCGCGCGTCCCGGGCCTCGCCATCTGTGCCCCCTGGTCGCCGTGTCCCTGGCGTCAGCATAACTACCGGCGCGGCGGCCGTTCGCGGAGCCAGCGGAGCAGGCCGGTGAAGGCCAGGGCGGCGGTGGCCGCGCCGCCCGCGACGCGCACCCAGTGGCCCGTCTCGAACTCCGCCGCGACGGCGCGGAGGTAGGCGGCGGGGTGGGTGCCGACCGGGTCCACGAACATGACGGTGTTGCGCGGCCAGAAGAAGGCGGCGGAGAACAGGAACTCCGCGCAGATGAACACGACGGTGGCCCCGGCGGCCCACCAGCGCACCGCCGGCGTCCGCCAGGTGAGCAGCGTGGCCAGCGCGGAGCAGACGATGATGCTCAGCCCGAGCGGCGGGAAGAAGTCGGACGGCCCGCCGGCGACGATGAACTCGCGGGCCTGGGCCAGCGAGGCGGGCGGGTCGCGGAAGATGTTCGGGTAGAGCATGACGGTCTCGGCCAGCACACCGCCCAGCGAGATCATCGAGGTCCAGACGAGCACGACCAGTGTCGCCGTCGTGATGCGGGACTCGCGGATCATGTGGGTGCTCCGTCGGGGATCGAAGGTGGCGGCCGGGGACGACGTTAGGCGCGGGCCGGGGGCCGGTCTTCCGGTCGTGGTCGTGAGCCGGGGTCGCCTCGGGACGTATCGCCGCTCTCGTGAAGTACGTCGTCAGGCGACGGTGCCGGGCCGGACGCCGTTCGTAGACTGCCGGGATGCGAAGCGTGCGCGCCGGAGTGGTCGACGCCGGCATCGGAGCGGCCGTCACCACGGTGACCGCCGTGGCGGTCGCGGCCGACATCGGGGGCGGGGCGCCGCCCCCGCCGGGGGCCTACCTGTTCGCGCTGTGCTTCGGCGCCCTGATGGCGGTCCGCCGGCGGTTTCCCGTGCTCGTGCTGCTGGCCACGGCCCTGGGGCTGATGGCGTACTACGCCGCGCGGTTCCCCCCGATCGGCCTGGCGATCCCGCTGTCCGGAGCCCTGTACTCCGCCGCGGAGGCCGGCCGGGTGCGCTGGGCGGCCGGGGTGGCCGGAATGATGATCACGGTGTCCAGCGTCTTCCGGTTCCGCGACGGGGACGACCCCTCGTTCCTGTTCGGGCTGGAGCTGACGTCGGCCGTGGCGCTGATGGTGGCCATGATCGCGCTCGGGGACGGCCTCCGCGCCCGCCGGCTGCTGCGCGCCGAGATGCGCCGCCGCGAGGAGCGGGCCGCCGCCGAGCGGGAGCAGGAGGCGGCGCGCAGGACCGAGGAGGAGCGGATGCGCATCGCGCGTGAGCTGCACGACGTGCTGGCCCACACCGTCACGGTGATCTCGGTGCAGGCCTCGGTCGCCGCCGAGGCCCTCCCCGCCGACCCGCCCGCGGCCGGGGCCGCGCTGGAGGTGATCCGGCAGGCCGGCGCCGACGCGATGAAGGAGCTGCGGGCGACCCTCGGGCTGCTGCGCCACGGCGAGGCGGGGCGGCCGTCGCTCGCGCCGGTCGGCGGGCTGAGCGATCTGGAGCGCCTGGCCCGCACGATGGGCGGCAGCGGGCTGCCGGTCACGGTCACCGTCCTGGGCGAGCCGGTGGCGCTGCCGCACGTCGTCGACTCGACGGCCTACCGCGTCGTGCAGGAGGCGCTGACCAACACGCTGCGCCACGCCGGCGCCACCACGGCCGAGGTCGTTCTCACGTACGGCGCCGATCTGCGGATCACCGTGAACGACGACGGCCGGGGCGGCGCCGTCGACCGGGACGACGGGCCCGGCGGCGGCGTGAACGGCACAGGCGACGCCGCCCCGGAAGCCGGGTACGGCCTTCGGGGCATGGCCGAGCGGGTGGCGCTGCTCGGGGGCGGCGTATGGGCCGGGAACGGCTCGTCCGGCGGCTTCCGGGTGGACGTCGTGCTGCCGCTCGCGGTGCAGAGGAGCGCGATGCACGGCGACGCCCCGATGACGGCGCCGGTCGGCGCGGTCACCGGCCGCTCCGGAACGGCACGGCCGAACGGCGCCCTCACCGGCGAGGGCGGGGCGGCCCGATGAGCGCCGGACGCTCGGCGCGGCACGGAGGCGATCGCGGGGGCGAAGGCGATCCTGCGGGCGGCGGCGCCGTGAGCGGCGTCAAGGCGGTGGACGGCGGTGACCGGGTGGGCGCGGGTGAGGCGGTGGGCCAAGGCGATTCGCCGGGCGGCGGCGCTGTGAGCGGCGTCGATGAACTGGGCGGCGGCGATCGTGTGGGCGGGGCTGAGCCGGTGGGCGGCGGCGATCGGGTGGGAGCGGGCGAGGCGGTGGGGGAAGGCGGCCGCTTGGACGCGGGCCAGGCGGCGGAGGGCGGCGAGGCGGTCCCGACCGCTCCGGAGACGGTGGTCAGGGTGGTGCTCGTGGACGACCAGCACCTCGTCCGCGCGGGGATGCGGGCGCTGCTGGAGCGCGCGCCCGACATCACCGTCGCCGGGGAGGCGGCCGACGGGGAGACCGGGGTGGCGCTGGTCCGGGCCGAGCGGCCCGACGTCGTGCTGATGGACGTGCGGATGCCGGGCGTCGACGGCATCGAGGCCACCAGGCGGATCGTCGCCGACGAGCGGCTGCGCCAGGTGCGGGTGGTCATGCTGACGACGTTCGACACCGACGAGTACCTGTTCGACGCGATCCGCGCGGGCGCCACCGGGTTCCTGCTGAAGGACGCGCGGCCCGGCGAGCTGCGCGACGCCGTGCGCACCGTCGCGTCGGGCGACGCGCTGCTGTCGCCGGCGGTGACCCGGCGGGTCCTGAACGCCGTCGCGGCGGCGTCGGGACGGCTCGACCCCGGCCGCGTCGCGGGGCTGACCGAGCGCGAACGCGAGGTGCTCGCCCAGATCGCGGCGGGCCGGTCGAACAAGGAGATCGGATCCGCGTTGTTCATCAGCCCGGCCACGGCCCGCACCTACGTCAGCCGGCTGCTCACCAAGCTCGACGCCCGCGACCGCGCCCAGCTCGTGGTCATCGCCTACGAGAGCGGCCTGGTCCGTCCCGGCGCCACCTGATCCCGTGATCCGTCGAGCCGTGCTCGGTCGGTGACGGGAAGCACGACCGCCGGCCGCGGGTCCGACGAGAGCCGGCCGCACATCCGCCTCGCGACGCGCGGAGCCTGAAGCGGGCCGGTCATTCGCGCACCGCCTGGACGAGCGCGGCCAACAGCGCGGCGCGGGCGGGCATCTCGGCCACGACCACGTGCTCGCCGTCGGCGTGGGCGCCGCCGCCGACGGCGCCAAGCCCGTCGAGCGTGGGGCAGCCGGCGCCGGCGGTGAAGTTGCCGTCGGACGCGCCGCCGACGGCCGCCTCTGACAGGGGGGCCAGGCCCAGGCCGGCGGCGACCCGCTGGGCGAGGGCGAACAGGGCGACCGACGAGGCGTGCTCCATGGGAGGCCGGTTCGGGCCGCCCAGAACCTCAAGCCGCGCCCCCGCCAGCCGGGGGGACAGCGCCCGGATCAGCTCGTCCACCCGCCGCTGGGCGGTGAGGGTGGGCACCCGGACGTCCACGGCCAGGCGCGCCAGCGCGGGCACCGTGTTCACCGTGGTCCCGGCGGACAGCACCGTCGGCGTGACGGTGGTCGGCCCCAGCCCCGAGGGCGAGGTGGTGGGCGGTGCCTGGCCGGTGTCCGGCCGCTCGGTCTCGACCTGGGCGGCGATCGCGGTGACGGCGAGCACCTGGTGGGCCAGTTCGACGCCGGCGTTAACGCCCTTGGCCGGGTCCAGGCCGGCGTGCGCGGCGCGGCCGTGCACCACGAGCTCGTAGGACGAGATGCCCTTGCGCGCGGTCTTGAGCGCGCCGCCGTCGGCGCTCGCCTCCAGCACGAACGTGGCCGCGAGGTCGCGTGCCGTCGTCTCGACCAGCGCGCGCGAGGTCCGCGACCCCAGCTCCTCGTCCCCGGTGACCAGAACGCACACGCCGTCGAGCGACGGCAGGGCCGCCAGCGCGTGGAACATCTGGACCAGCCCGGCCTTCATGTCGAACACGCCCGGCCCCCGGGCGACGCCGCCGTCGAGCGACCACGGACGGGCCCGCAGGGTTCCGGTCGGCCACACCGTGTCGTGGTGGCCCAGCAGCAGCACGCGGGGGGTGCCGAAGCTCCAGCGCAGATGGGTGACGCCGTCGATCACGATCGTCTCGGGGACGGCGCCGAGCCGTCTGGCGCCCTGGCCGGCCACCACCGCGGCGCTGCGGGCCACCGCCGGGTGGTCGGCGGAGAACGACTCGCAGACGACGAGCTCCTCCAGGTCCTCGAGCATGGCGTCGAGCTTCACCGGGGCACCCCTCCGATCGGTGGTTCACCGCGACCGTATGACAGGCGGGGGCCGCGGTGTTCGTCCGGTCCGCCGAAGCGTGGCCGCTCCGTTCGTCCAGTCATCCGAGCCGACCGCCTGCCCGGCGGTCGCCGGGCGGTCGAGACGTGCCGGGAGGACGGAGGCGTGCCGGGGCGGCGGAGGCGGGACGGGACGGTGGAGGCGGGACGGGACGGTGGAGGCGGGACGGGACGGTGGAGGTCGCTGACGGGGGATGTCAGTGGTACGCCCCTAGTGTGCGGGCATGAACGATTTCGACTTCTACACCGGTACCTGGGACGTCGTGAACCGCCGGCTTCGCGAGCGGCTCACCGGGTGCACGGAATGGGATGAGTTTCCCGGCGTCTCGGTCGCCAGGAGCATCTTCGGCGGCGCGGGCAACATGGACGAGATCGACTTCCCCACGCGCGGCTTCGCGGGCCTGACGCTGCGGCTGTACGACCCGGAGCGCGAGGAGTGGTCGCTGTACTGGTCGAGCAGCCGCTCGACGGTCATCGAGCCCGCGGTGGTCGGCCGGTTCCACGGCGGCGTCGGGCTCTTCTACTGCGACGACACCCACGAGGGCACGCCGGTCAGGGTGCGCTTCGTGTGGTCCGGGATCACCGCCACGACCGCCCGGTGGGAGCAGGCGTTCTCCGTGGACGGCGAGAAGACCTGGGAGACCAACTGGATCATGGAGTCCACCCGCAGGGCCGACTGAACAGGGAGCGCCGGCCCAGGCGCCGAGCCGGCAGCGGGCCGACGCCGGGCCGCGGCTCGGCGGGCACACGATCCGTCTCGGGTCGCGTGCCGCCGGCCGGGCCCGCCGCCGGGGTGGGGGTCAGACGCCCAGGGACTCGGCGGCCAGGGCGGTGCCCCGGACGCGCGAGGTGATCTTGGCGAAGGCGGTGTCGCGGGAGGTGGAGGTGTCGTCGGCGAACGGGGAGAAGCCGCAGTCGTCACAGGTGCCGAGACGCTCGGCGGGGATGTGGCGGGCGGCCTCCAGCACGCGGTCGCGCACCTGCTCGGGCGTCTCCACCCGCGGGTCGATCGGGTCGGTGACGCCGATGAACACCCGCGCGTCCGCGGGCAGGTGGGTGCCGATGACGTCGAGCACCCGGCCGGGCTCGGGCTCGCTGGCGAGTTGGATGTAGAAGTTGCCCGCGCGCAGGCCGAAGAGCTTGGGCAGCAGCGCCGCGTAGTCGACGTCCAGGCTGTGCGTGGAGTCCTGGTCGCCGCCGGGGCAGGTGTGCACGCCGATGCGGGCGCGCTCCCGCTCGCTGAACCGCTCCAGCACCTGGTTGTTGAGGGCGATGAAGTCGTCCAGCAGCCCGCCGCTGGGGTCGAGCTTGAGCGACAGCCGCCCCTCGGTGAAGTCGAGCTGGACGACGTGCGCGCCGGCGTCCAGGCAGCCGCGGATGTCGGCCTCGGCCTCGGCGACCAGGTCGTCCAGGAACGCCTTGCGCGGGTAGTCGTCGATGCCGTCCGCCGGGTACAGCAGCGACAGCGCCGAGGGGGCGATGACGGCCTGCTTGACGGGGGCCCCGGTGTGCTCGCGGGCGGCGCGCAGGTAGGTCTCGGCGTGCACCTGGTAGCGGAACGGGCCGCTCGTGAGGCGCGGGAGCTGCCGGGTGTGCCCGTCGGCGAACGGGATGACCGCGCCGTCGGGCGCGAGGCCCGCCAGCCCGGCGATCGGATAGGTGGCGAAGCTCGGTTTCGACTGCTCCCCGTCGACGAGGACCGGGGAGCCGGTCGCCTCCAGCCGGGTGATCGTGTCGGCGACCGCCTCGGCCTGCGCCGCGGCCAACTCGTCGGCGCCGGCCTTGCCCGCCGCGTGGTCGGCGAGCAGAGCGAGCAGAGCGGGGGGTCGGGGGATGCTTCCGATAGGTTCGGTGGGGATGCCCATGCCGAAAGCCTAGATAACGATCCGTGTGCGATCAATCATCCGATCGTGGCCATCCCCTGGTGTGCGGCGGGTACCGTCGGCGCTCAGCGGGCCTTCTGGAAGGCGCGGCCGGTCAGCGTGGGACGTCCGTCGGCCCGGAACAGGCCGCTGTTCGGCTCGGTGCCGGAGGACGGCAGGCCGAACCACGCGTAACGGCGCACGTACGGCAGGGACGCCAGCATCCGCGACGACGCGGTGACGAAGGCGGCCTGCTGGGCGTCGGAGGCGTACCGGGTGCCGTCCGAGAAGTCGATCAGGGCGTACTCGGTGAGCCAGATCGGCTTGCGGTAGCGCTTGTGCACGGCCTCGATGTAGGACCTGAGCTGGTTCACCGCCGGCCCGGTGCGGAAGTCGGCGCCGTACCAGTGCAGGGCGACGAAGTCGACGCGGTAGCCGCGCTCCTTCGCGCCCGCCATGAAGCGGTCGAGCCAGCCGCCGGGGGTGTCCGCGCCGAACGCGACGCCGGGGCTGCCGAGCACGCGCCCGGCCGACATGAGCTTCGGCCACAGCGAGAGCGCCTTCTCCACCGTCATGTTGGCCTGCTCGGGCATGTCCGGCTCGTTGAAGCCGAGCAGGTAGGGCCCCGCGCTCCTGGCCTGGGCGAGGTTGCGGGAGGTGACGCTGTCGGCCCCCCAGATCATCGGGACGAACTCCACCGACCGGGGCGCGGTGATGCCCTCGCGGTGCGCGGCCCAGGTGTAGTACCAGCTCGCGCCCGACTTGGCGAGCGCCGTGCTCGCGCCGGGCGCCCGCCACGCGCTCACGCCCTTCTTCGCCGAGGTCACCACCGGTGCCGCGGCCGAGCGGGTGGGGCGCGGGGTGCGTGACGGCCTGAGCGTGGAGGGCGAGGGGGAGGGGGAGGCGCTCGGCGGGGACGGCGACGGCGCGGCCGAGGCGGCCAGCGGCCCGGCGGTGCGCTCGGGCGCCGGGGCGGGAGGCGTGGCGAAGGGGCCGGTCACCAGGACGGCGACCACGATGGCCGCCACCCCCGCGCCGGCGAGCGACCCGGCGACCGGGTGTCTGGACACGGCGGTGAGCAGCCCGCGCGGCTGGGGCGGCAGGGCGTGGGCTCCCCGGTGCGCCCCGCCACCGAAGGGCAGGGACGACACGACCTGCCGCACCCCCTCGGCGGCGGCCGAGCCCACCGACGGCAGGTCGGGCAGGGCGAAGCCGGCGGGCACCGGCAGCAGCGGCAGCCCGCCGAGCAGGCGGTCGATGGGCAGCATGCCGGCGGTGCGGCGGCCGCAGACGGCGCAGCCGCGGACGTGCCGGGCGAAGCGCTTGCGCCACAGCGGGCTGGGCGCGCCGTCCCAGTTCCACGTGAGCGTGCGCAGCTCGGAGCAGCCGGAGTCGGCGCGGAGCGCCCGTACGACGGTGCGGGCGGTCTGCACCTGCTCCTTCATGCGCTGGACGCGCACGGCGGCGTGCCGGCCCGACAGGCCGAGGGCGCTGGTGAGGTCGGCGCGGTCGAGCCCGCCGGTCTCCTCCAGCCACCACAGCGCCAGCAGCGAGCGGTCGTCGTCGTCCAGCCAGCGGGTGGCCTCGGCGACCTCGCGGCGCTGGTCGGTCAGGCCGAGGCGCAGGATGGTGACTCCGGCGAAGTCGGAGGCGGGGTCGGGCATCTCGGCGGCGACGTCCAGGTCGGCCCTGCGGTGCTGCGTGCTGCGGCGGTCCTGCTCGTGGTCGCGCACCTGGCGGACGGCGATGGCCACGAGCCACGAGCGGTAGGACTTCGGGTCCCGCAGGCCGGGCAGGGCGCGCACGACGCGGAGCAGCGTCTCCTGGACCACGTCGTCCACGTCGGTGTGGCCGTTCAGGGCGCGGCCGATGATGTTGTAGACGAGCGGGAGGGAGTCGGCCACCAGGGCGTCCAGCGCCCGCCGGTCGCCGTCGCGCGCGGCGGTGACCATCGCCGCGTCGGGGCCCTCCCTGCCGGTTCCGGACATCACGCTCCGCTCCTCTCCGCCGCCCTGCACCGCCGTCCATATGGGTCGTTCGGGGACGATTCTCTCGAAATCGGCGGTCTGATGAGCCCTTCTCTGAGAGGAGACCGGCGGCGCCGGCCTCGGACAACGGAAATCCGCGGCCCGGTTTCCGAGGTTTTCGTTGTCCGGATCCGGCCCGCGGGTCTCCTGTTCAGGAGCGCACGCGTCCGGCCGGACGTGACGAATCCCGGCTCCTCCGCACTAAGGAACTTCATCGATCATGAGTCAGACTGTTCCGCGCGCCGTCGTGCCAGGTCACAGCGCTGCCCGCCGCGTGGTGCTGGCGGGCGCCCTCGCAGCCGTTCTGGGAGCCTCCCTGGTGAACGGCGCCGTCCCCGCCGGCGCCGCCGAGGCGCCGCTGTCGCAGGGCCGCCCGGTGACCGCCTCGTCGTCCGAGCGCGCGGACCTCGCGCCCTCGGCCGCGGTCGACGGCAAGGAGAGCACCCGCTGGTCGAGCAGGTTCGCCGACCCCCAGTGGATCCAGGTCGACCTCGGCGTCACCAGCACCATCAGCAAGGTCGTGCTGAACTGGGAGAACGCGTACGCGTCCGCCTTCACGATCCGCGTCTCCGACGGCGGCGGCCAGTGGAAGACGGTCCGCACCGCGCAGGGCGAGGAGGGCCTCCAGGAGCTCGACGTCTCAACCACCGGCCGGTACGTGCGCCTGCACGCCACCGAGCGAGCCACGCGGTGGGGCGTCTCGCTGTGGGAGTTCGAGGTGTACGGCAAGCGGAACGGCCGGCCCGCGCCCAGCGCGTCGCCGACCAAGCCGGCGCCCAGCGCGTCCCCGACCAAGCCCCAGCCCAGCGCGAGCCCGACCAAGCCGCAGCCGAGCGCGTCGCCGACCAAGCCGCAGCCCAGCGGCACCACCGACCCCGATCCCGAGCCCAGCGGCACCCCGAGCAAGGGCCCGGTTCCGCCCGGCGCGGTGCGGGTGGCGGAGTTCGTCGCCGAGTGCCCGTTCACGCACCGCCTGCCCGACGACCCGATCGTGTTCCCGGGCCTGCCGGGCGCGTCGCACATGCACAGCTTCTTCGGCAACACCACGACCGACGCCGCCTCCACCGCGGCGAGCCTGCTGAAGGGCGACAGCACGTGCAGCCCGAGGGTGGACCTGTCGTCGTACTGGGTGCCGACCCTGTACGACGGTGACAAGCCGGTCGAGCCGACCGGCACCACCTTCTACTACCTGGGCGAGGGCGTCCGGGACGACGTGGTGGCGAAGACGCGGGCGTTCCCGCTGGGGCTGCGGTACATCGCCGGCAACGCCAAGGCCACCGGGGCCGACAACACCAGCCGCGCGCGCTGGTCGTGCCTGCACGCCGGGCACGTGGGCGCGTCCAAGAACTTCGTCGAGTGCCCGTCCGGCACGAAGCTGGAGACCTACCTGGACTTCCCGCAGTGCTGGAACGGCGAGGACCTGGACTCCGCCGACCACAAGAGCCACATGTCGTACCCCGTGGGCAACGCCTGCCCGTCCACGCACCCGGTGGCCGTGCCCAAGCTGCGCATGGTGCTGCGCTACCCGGTGAGCGGCGACCCCTCCCGGTTCCGCCTGTCGTCCGGGCCCGGGTACACGATGCACGGCGACTTCTTCAACGCCTGGCCTGTCGCCGAGCTGGAGCGGCGGGTGCGCGACTGCATCCGGCCGGTCGTCAAGTGCGGCCCGGACGGCAAGCCGTGACGCCACGCGCCTGAGCCGCGCGGCCGCCCCGGAGCGGCGTCACCCGATGGTCCACTGGATCTCCATGACGTCGTTGCGCCGCTCCGGGGTGAGCCGGTAGACCTCGCAGAGGGCGTCGACCTCCTTGGCCGTCGGCGTCACGCGGCCGGCCTCGATCGTGGCCATCCTGGTCGTCGCCAGGCCCGCCCGCCGCGCGGCGTCGGTGCGGGTGACGCCCGCGGCCAGCCGCGCCTGCCGCAGCGCCCGGGTGAGCGCGGCCCGCGTGGCGGGCAGCGCCTCGCCGGCGGGCGGCTCGACGAGCGGCTCCGCCTCGGGCGGCGGATCGGTCGCCGGGACGGTCGTGGCCGCCGGGGCGGCGGGGGTGCTCTCGTCGCCGCTGGGGAGCAGGATGGCGAGGGCGACCAGCACCACCGCCAGCACCGCCGCGATCCCGGTCGCCGTGACCAGGGTGCGGGTGGGCAGGTTTCGCACGTGCTCCCTGACCGCCACCAGCCTGCCACTGCCGAGTCTGCGCACGTGACCTCGGACCCTCACTCTCCTCGCCATCCCCCTGACCGTACGAACCGCCGGAGGGCCGCCCCAGAGCGGGACCGGCCACCTTTTCCTGTCCCGGGAGTGACGAAGTAAAACCGTTTCACCGTGCCAGAACAGGCGCCCGCGTCGCGGTTTCCGGCCGTTCTCCGCCCTTTTTCGCCGTTCTGCGGCGTTACGCTAGGAAGATCGCGACCGCGGAACCGCTGAGGGGTGTGCCCGGTGGAGAGCACGGCCGACTTCTGGTTCGACCCGATGTGCCCGTACACCTGGATCACGTCCCGGTGGATGCTCGAAGTGGAGAAGGTCCGGCCGGTGCGGGTGCGCTGGCACGTGATGAGCCTGTCGGTGCTCAACGAGGGCCGTGACGACGATCCCGAGGGCGACCCGGAGGGGTACCTGTGGGGGCCCGTGCGCGTCTGCGTCGCGGTGGAGCGCGAGTACGGCCCCGAAGGGCTGTTCCGGCTCTACACCGCCATCGGCCGCCGGGTGCACGATCGTGTCCCGGAGGACTGGGACGTGCTGCCCGGCTCGCTGGCCGACGCCGGCCTGCCGCCGGAGATGGCCGGGCTCGCCTGGTCGGCCGAGTACGACGACGCGGTGCGCGCCTCCCACGAGGCGGGGATCGGCCTCGTGGGCACGCACGTCGGCACCCCGATCATCGCCGCCGACGACCCGGACGGCCGCCGGGTCGCGTTCTTCGGCCCCGTCATCTCGCGCGTCCCGCGCGGCGAGCGGGCGGGCCGGCTGTGGGACGGGACGCTGCTGGTGGCGGGAGTGCCGGGCTTCCACGAGCTCAAGGGCGTCCCGCCGGAGGAGCCCACCACCGAGGACGTGGCCTGAGGCGGGACGGGCCGCTCGCGCGACTCAGACCGGGTCGAAGCCGGGGAGCGGGGCCGCCGTCCCGTCCCTGACCCGCGGGGCCGGGCGCACGCGCTGACCGGTGGCGCGCCGGGGCCCCCGCTTGCGCGCCAAGGGCGCGCCCCGGCGCGCCGGTCAGCGGCGGCGGACGCGGCGGACGCGGCCCCAGGGCTTGAGCACCGAGACGGCGACGAGCGAGGCGTACGTCACCGTGGACACGATCGGCGCCGCCGTGAGGGAGTTGACCAGCTCGGGGCCGGGGCCGCCGGTGGCCAGCGCGTCGACGGCGCCGGAGATCGCGGGGCGGAGCGAGAAGACCGTCAAACCGGCGGTGACGGTGGTGAGCACGAGCTTCACGAGGATCCAGTAGTGGTGCGTCAGCCCCCACGGGCGGGCCGCGGCCAGCACGACACCGCTGACCAGCGCCGTCAGCGCGATCGGCACCAGGATCGTCTCGGCGAGGATCGACATGGCGCGGTAGGCCACGGCCACCGTGCCGGCGTCGTCCGTCAGCCGGGCGGTGAGCGAGAACGTCAGCAGGCCGAGCGAGACCCCCAGCCAGGCCACCGACACCGCCACGTGCAGCACCACCAGGGCGCGGCGGGCGCGCCGGGGCAGGGTGAACCACCCGGGGCGGCTCCGGGCACGCCCGGGCGTGGCCGGCCGTGCCGTGCCTGGTCTCTGTACCGTCACCATCGGGCCCTTCCTTCCGTCGCTCGTGGCGGCGACCTGTCTGGGTTCATCCTGGTCGCGCGGCCCGGCGGGGTCGTCGGGCCGTGGGCGGCGGCCGGCGTACCGGCGCGCCGGTACCCCCGTGCGCGTCTCGCCGTACGCGAGGGCCGGGGCGTACGCTCCGCGCCGTACGCCGTGATCCGGGCCGCGGGGGAGGCGATCAAGGCGTCCGGGGGGCACCATCGAAGGGTGCGTCCACCCTCGCCACCTGTGCCCTCTCCGCATCCGCCGCGACCGGCGCCCTCCTCGCCGGGGCCCGCGCCCGGCCCGTCCGGCCCGCCTGCGTCCCCGCGCCCGGCCGGGCCCCCCGGGGGGGCGGTGCGGCCGTGGGCGCGCGCGGTGCTCGCCGACGCGGGGCTGGCGCTGGCGCTGGCCGTGCTGGGCGTGGTGGTCACCCCGCGCATCGGGTACTGGCAGCAGGGGACGTCCGCGATCGGCGCGCCGGGGTTCGCGCTGATCGTGGCGGCGGCCCTGCCGCTGGCGGCGCGCCGGGCGCGGCCGCTGGTGACGCTGGCGCTCACGACGGCGGCCACCTCCGCCTACCTGGTGCTGAGCTACCCGTACGGGCCGATCCTCCTGGCGCTGATGATCGCGGTGTACACGGCGGCCTCCCGGCTGCCGGCCCGCGAGGCGACCGCCGCGTGCGCGGTGGCGCTGGGGGTGCTGCTGGCGCACATCGTCGTGCGGATGGCGGGCCCGGCCGGCGCGGAGGCGCTGGTGGGCGTGGTCCCCGGTTCGGCCTGGGTGATCGTCCCGTACGCGCTCGGCAGGACGGTCCTGCTGTCGCGCGAGACGGCGGCACGCACCCGCGCCGAGGAGGTGGAGCGCCACACCTACCAGGAGCGGCTGCGGGTCGCGCAGGAGGTGCACGACGTTGTCGGCCACGGGCTCGCGGCGATCCACATGCAGGCGGAGATCGCGCTGCACCTGCTGGCCAGGCGCCCCGGCCAGGCCGAGACCGCGCTCGTGGCGATCAGCCGCACCAGCAAGGAGGCCCTGGACGAGTTGCGGGCCACCCTGGCGGTGGTCCGTCAGGGCGCCGACGCCGGCGGGCGAGGGCCCGTCCCCGGCCTCGCGCGCCTGGACGACCTGGCCGCCCGCATGGCCGCCGCGGGTGTGCGGGTCGCCGTCACCACGCAGGGCGCTCCGCGCGAGCTGCCCCCGGCCGTGGACCTGGCGGCGTACCGCGTGGTGCAGGAGTCGCTCACGAACGTGATGCGCCACGCCGGCACCGACGCCGCCTCCGTGCGGCTGGCCTACGGGGCCTCCGAGCTGACGGTGGAGGTCACCGACGCGGGCCGGGGCGGCGCCGGCTCCGGAAGCGGGTCGGGCATATCGGGCATGCGGGAACGGGTCACCGCCCTGGGCGGCCGGTTCGAGGCCGGTCCGCGCCCGGGCGCCGGCTTCCGCGTCCACGCCCGCCTCCCGATGGCCGAGGTGCCGCGATGATCCGGGTACTGCTCGCCGACGACCAGGAGCTGGTGCGCATCGGGCTGCGGGCGCTGCTGGACAGCGAGGACGACCTGGAGACCGTCGGCGAGGCGGCCGACGGCCTGCGCGCGGTGGAGCTGGCCCGGCGGCTGCGCCCGGACGTGATCCTGATGGACGTCCGGATGCCGGGCGTCGACGGCATCGAGGCGACCCGGCGCATCGTCGCCGACCCCTCGCTCGGCGGCCCGGAAGCCACCCGGATCATCGTGCTCACCACCTTCGAGATCGACGAGTACGTCTTCGAGGCGCTGAGCGTCGGCGCGAGCGGCTTCCTCATCAAGGACACCAAACCCGCCGAACTGCTGCGCGCCGTGCGCGTGGTCGCGGGCGGCGACGCGCTGCTGTCCCCCTCGGTGACCAGGCGGGTGGTCCGCGCGTTCGCCGGCCGCCCGAGCCGGACGCCGCGGCCGCACCCCCGCCTGGAGGCGCTCACCGAACGCGAGCGCGAGATCGTGGCCCTGGTGGCGGAGGGCCTGGCCAACGACGAGATCGCCGCCCGGCTGGTGATCAGCCCGGCCACGGCGCGCACGCACGTCAGCCGGGCCATCAGCAAGCTGGGGGCGCGCGACCGGGCGCAGCTCGTGGTCTTCGCCTACCAGTCGGGGCTGGTCGCCTGGTGACCGCCGGGCGTGCCACCCGCGTTCTGCGGGCATGACGGTTTAGGGGAGTTCGTCCCCATTTGGCGAGGAGTGGCAGCGTGCGGCCGTGCCGCCCTTCCGGGACGTCGAGGCTCCGGCCTCCGGGGGTGATCGTATGAGTATGCGAGCAGGTCCAGGCATCATGCCGGCCCATGTGCCGGACGGCGTCACCGAGCTGGGCGACGGCATCGCCCGCGGCGGCGGCCCGGTCGGCGTGGACGTCTACTTCGACTACCAGTGCCCGTTCTGCAAGCAGTTCGAGCTGACGACGGGCCCGACCCTGGACGGGCTGGTCGAGGACCGGATGATCACCCTGGTGCACCATCCCGTGGCCTTCCTGGACGCCGCGTCCACCGACCGCTACTCCTCGCGGGCGTCGTCGGCCTCGGGATGCGCCGCCGACCAGGGCAGGTTCGCCGAGTACACCTACGCCCTGTTCGCCGCCCAGCCCCCCGAGGGCGGCCCGGGCCTGCCCGACGACGAGCTGGCGCGGCTGGGCGAGTCGGTGGGCGTGACAGAACCGGCCTTCGGCATCTGCGTGCGCCGGCACACCTACCTGGACTGGGCGGCCTACGTGACGGCCGTCGCCATCCGCCAGGGCGTGAACGCCACCCCGACCGTCTACGTGGAGGGCGTCTCCGTTCCGGCGAACACCCAGATGATCGTCGCCGCCGTCGCGTCCCTGAGCCCCGGCCCGCGCTAGCCGGAGAGCGGTCGGCCGGCGGCTGCCGGCCCTGGCCCTCGCCGGCCTGCGCCCGGGCGGGGGGCGGTCCCCGCTGCCCGGCGCCGCGCCGACGTGGGAGTTCTACAGCGGCGGCTGGTACAAGCGGGACGTGGAGGGCAGGGGGCGGTAACCGGCGTCGCTGGCCTGATGGGACGCGCGGGGCATAGCCTTCCTGGCAACAAGTAAGTCAGTAAAGGGGTGCATACCCATGTCCGCGTCGCAGCACGGCCAGAATGTGGAAATCATCGACGAACAGCTCGAAGACTGCACCGTGCTGCATGTCGGCGGCGAGCTGGACTTCCGCGGTACGCCCGTCTTGTACGCGCATGTCGAGCGGGTGTGGGGTGACGGCGCGGCTCTCAGGCTCGTGATCGATCTGGCAGGCATCCGGTTCTGCGACTCCGCAGGCCTGGGGGCGCTCGTCCACATCTTCAACAAGGCCAAGAACGCCGGGGGGCGGCTCGTCCTGGTCGCGATCCCCGACCATCTGCGGCGGCGCATGCGCATCAGCGGCCTGGAGAGCCACTTCGAGTTCCACGACACCATCGAAGAGGCCGTCGTCGCCGTCCGGGCCGCCTGACCCGTACCGGGCCGGTCGGCCCGCCCGCCCCGCCGGCCCGAGCGGCCGTCAGCCCGGGATGGAGACGCCCACGCCGCCCGGGGTCCCGGCGCCGTACCGCCGCTTCTCGCGGGCGATGTCCAGCGGCTCGATGCGGGCGCGTCCCGCCAGCGTCTCCTCGGTGAGCAGGCTCGCGGGCACCAGCCAGGACACCTCGAACTCGATGCCGTCGGGGTCCTTGGCGTACAGGGCCTTGGTGGTGGAGTGGTCGGAGGAACCGGCCAGGGCGCCGAGCGCGGCCAGCTTCCCGGCCGCCTGCTCCAGGTCGTCCAGCGTCTCCACCTCCCACGCCAGGTGGTACAGGCCGACGGTGGCGCGCCCCGCCTGGGACGGCCCGGCGCCGGTCCCGATCTGGAACAGCCCGAGGTCGTGGTCGTTGGACGACGCCGGCGCCTGCAGGAAGGCGGCG
Source organism: Sphaerisporangium sp. TRM90804 (assembly GCF_029846175.1). Classification (GTDB taxonomy): domain Bacteria; phylum Actinomycetota; class Actinomycetes; order Streptosporangiales; family Streptosporangiaceae; genus Sphaerisporangium. The sequence continues at coordinate 311,861 of NZ_JARWAC010000010.1, forward strand.
CCGGGCATGGACATGACGACGCGGAAGCCGAGGGCCTCGCGGTAGAACGCGACGCTACGCTCGACGTCGCGGACGTACAGCACGGCGTGGTTGAGGCGGCGGACGGGCATGGGGTCCTCCAAAGGTTGAATGCTCAACTATTTCCAGCTTAGCTCTCTTTCCGGTGTCGCGCGCGTGCGGGGTCAGCGGGCCGGGCTCGACGGCGTGGCGTCCAGCATGACCAGGTGGGCGCCGGGATCGGCGATGATCCGCTGGATGACCTGCCCGGCGCCGCCCAGCGTCGCGGCGTCCGCGCCGACCCGCGACACCACCAGCGTGGGGACGCGCCGGCGCATCTGCCCGAGCCGCTCGCGCATGGCGCGCCCGGCGGGGGCGGAGACCCAGCCGTACAGGGGCGCGAAGATGCCGCCAAGCACGATCGTGTCGGGGTCGATCAGGTTGACGGCGGAGGTGAGCGCGACCCCGAGCGCGGAGCCGGCGCGCTCGCACGCCGCGGCCGCCGCCGCGTCCCCGCCCCGCAGTCGCGCCACCAGGCCGGCGAGGTCCTCCCCGGGCGCCAGCAGCGCGTCCTGGCCGGCGTAGCGCTCCAGGCAGCCGGACCCGCCGCACCGGCACGCGGGCCCCTCGGGGGAGACGACGACGTGGCCCAGCTCGCCCGCGAAGCCGTGCGCGCCGCGGAACAGCTCGCCCTGGACGACCAGGCCCGCGCCGATGCCGATCTCCCCGGAGACGTGCAGGAAGTCCCCGAGCGAGGCGCCCGACCCGAACCACAGCTCGCCCAGGGCCGCGAGGTTCGCCTCGTTGTCGACCACCACCGGCAATGGCAGGTCGAGCGTCTCGGTGACGGCGACGTCCCGCCACCCGAGGTTGGGCGCGCGGTGCACCGCGCCCGTCGCGCGGTCGACCGGGCCCGGAAGGGCCACCATGCCGCCCGCCACCGACAGCCCCAGCTCACCGGCGTCGACCAGCAGCGCGGACGCCAGCTCCCGCAGCCGCGCGATCACGTCCTCGGGCGTCGCCGCCCGGTTGTCCACAGGCTGTGTGCGCAGCAGGCGCACCGTCCGGCTGAGGTCGACCACGCATCCGGCCAGGTAGTCGACGTTGATCTCCAGGCCGAGCGCGGCCACCCGGTGCCCGCTCAGGCGCACCACGACGCCCGGCCGGCCCCGCTCGCCGTCGCGCACCGTGCCCGACTCCACGGCCATGCCGGCGTCGATGAGGTACGCCACCAGCTTCGACACCGTGGTCTTGGTGAGGCCGGTGAACTCGGCCAGCGCGGCGCGGGTCAGCGGGCCGCGGCGGTCCAGCTCTCCCAGCACGGCGGCGAGGTTGCCCGCGCGCATGGCGCCGTGCCGCACCGCCGGTGACATCAGGGGCCGTTCCCGGGCTCGATCACAGCAGTCAGACCTTTCCGGTGAAGTCACGGACGCGTCCCCCTTGACCTGGGGCGCGTACCGTTCGATATTTAGTCCACAACTTAGACTAAATCGGGAGAGACCAGCGGTGGACGCGTACGCACCCAAAAGAGAAGACCGGTTCACCTTCGGCCTGTGGACGGTCGGATGGCAAGCCAGGGACCCCTTCGGCGACGCCAGCCGCGCTCCGCTCGACCCGGTCGAGTCGGTGCACCGCCTCGCCGAGCTCGGCGCCTACGGCGTCACCTTCCACGACGACGACCTGCTCGCCACCGAGCCCGACCGCGACAAGGCCGTCGCCGCGTTCAAGCAGGCGCTCAGCGAGACGGGCCTGAAGGTCCCGATGGCGACCACGAACCTGTTCACCCACCCCGTCTTCAAGGACGGCGGCTTCACCAGCAACGACCGCGACGTCCGCAGGTACGCCCTGCGCAAGGTCATGCGCAACGTCGACCTCGCCGCCGAGCTGGGCGCGACGACGTACGTCTGCTGGGGCGGGCGCGAGGGCGCCGAGTCCGACGCCGCCAAGGACGTCCGGGCCGCGCTCGACCGGTACAAGGAGAGCCTGGACATCCTGTGCTCCTATGTGCGCGAGAAGGGCTACGACATCAGGTTCGCCCTGGAGCCCAAGCCCAACGAGCCGCGCGGCGACATCCTGCTGCCGACGATCGGCCACGCGCTGGCGCTGATCGGCGAGCTGGAGCACCCCGAGATGGTCGGGCTCAACCCCGAGGTCGGGCACGAGCAGATGGCCGGGCTCAACTTCGTGCACGGCATCGCGCAGGCGCTGTGGCACGGCAAGCTCTTCCACATCGACCTCAACGGCCAGCACGGCCCCAAGTACGACCAGGACCTGGTCTTCGGCCACGGCGACCTGAAGAGCGCGTTCTTCCTGGTCGACCTGCTGGAGAACGGCGGCTACGACGGCCCGCGCCACTTCGACTACAAGCCGCTGCGCACCGAGGACTCCGAGGACGTCTGGGTGTCGGCCGCGGCCAACATGCGCACGTACCTGATCCTCAAGGCCAAGTCGGCGGCGTTCCGCGCCGACCCGGAGGTTCAGCAAGCCCTGGAGGACTCCCGCGTCACCGAGCTGGCCGTGCCGACGCTCGCCCCGGGGGAGACCTTCGAGGACCTGGCCCGCGACGACTTCAACCCCGACAAGGCCGCCGAGCGGGGGTTCCACTTCACCCGCCTCAACCAGCTCGCGCTCGAACACCTCCTCGGGGTTCGGGGATGACGCTGGTCGCGGGGGTCGACTCCTCGACGCAGAGCTGCAAGGTCGTCATCCGCGACGCCGCCACCGGCGCCCTGGTCCGCGAGGGCCGGGCGCCGCACCCGCCCGGCACCGAGGTCCACCCCGACCACTGGTGGACCGCCCTCCGGCAGGCCGTCGAGGCCGCCGGGGGGCTGGACGACGTCGCGGCGGTCTCGGTGGGCGCGCAGCAGCACGGCATGGTGTGCCTGGACGAGAACGGCGCCGTGGTGCGCGAGGCCCTGCTGTGGAACGACACCCGCTCGGCTCGGGCCGCCACCGACCTGATCGCCGAGCTGGGCGGCCCCGGCGCGTGGGCCGAGGCCGTCGGCAGCGTCCCCGTGGCGTCCTTCACCGTCACCAAGCTCCGCTGGCTGGCCGAGCACGAGCCTTCGAGCGCGGCCCGCACGGCGGCGGTCTGCCTGCCGCACGACTGGCTGACCTGGCGGCTGGCCGGTTCCCCCGGCATCACGGCGCTCACCACCGACCGTGGCGACGCCTCGGGAACCGGCTACTGGTCCCCGTCCGCCGGCTCCTACCGCACCGACCTGCTCAAACAAGCCCTCGGCCACACCCCGCTCCTCCCGGAAGTCCTGACCCCCACGGGCCAGGCGGGCCTCCTGCGCCCCTGGGGCCCCGGGGGGGCGGATCCAGCCGGGTCGTCCTCGGCGGGGCGGGGCGGCCCCGTCACCCGTGCCCGGCTGGCGCCGGGCACGGGTGACAACATGGCCGCGGCCCTGGGGGTCGGCGCCCTGCCGGGGGACGTGATCGTCTCCATCGGCACCTCGGGCACCGTCTTCGCCGTCGCCGCCGAGCCCAGCCGCGACGCCTCGGGCACCGTGGCCGGCTTCGCCGACGCCACCGGCCGCTTCCTGCCGCTGGTGGCGACGCTGAACGCGGCGCGGGTGCTCGACGCGGCGGCGGCGATGCTGGGCGTCACCCCGGCCCAGCTCTCCGACCTGGCCCTCCAGGCTCCGCCCGGAGCCGACGGCCTCGTCCTGGTGCCGTACCTGGAAGGCGAGCGCACCCCCAACCGCCCGGACGCCACCGGCTCGCTGCACGGCCTCCGCCTGGCCAACTCGACCGCGCCCCACCTGGCGAGAGCGGCCGTCGAGGGCATGCTCTGCGGCCTGGCCGACGGCCTGGACGCCATGGGCCTGACCCCCGAGAGGCTCCTGCTGATCGGCGGCGGCGCCAGATCCGAGGCCGTCCGGCGCATCGCCCCCACCGTCTTCGGCCACCCCGTCCTCGTCCCCGACCCGGGCGAGTACGTGGCCGACGGCGCCGCCCGCCAGGCGGCCTGGCTCCTGTCGGAAACCCCCGACCCCCCGCCCTGGCAGGCCACCACCCCCGAACCCTACGAAGCCCCCGCAACCCCCGGCCTCCGCCCCCGTTACGCGGAAGTGGCGGCCAAGTCAGCCTGACCCCTCGCCCGAAAGGCCCCTGACGCCCAGCGCCAGGGGCCTTTTCGTCGAAGAACGAGAGGGAATACCCGCCCTGCAAATGGGAGGAATCCCCGCCCAGATCCCTCAAATGGGCTCCGCTTCGCTCCGGACCGTTTTCCAGGTGGCAAGCCCCCTTCGACCCCCGACCAGGGGCTTCGCCCCACAACCCCACCGCGTCCCCGCGGCGCCACGAGAATCGAGTCTCGGCCGGGAACCTCGCCTGTCACGGTGCTGGAGGCATCGCGCCGTGCGCGGCGGCCGGGTGGGTTCGTCCGTCCGTAGCGCGATCGGCCTGGACACGGATAGGCGGAAGCGCGGTCACACGATCTGGATGACGTGCTTGCCTCGGACGCCGCCGGCTTCCAGGGCGCGGTGGGCTTCGGCGATGGCGGTCAGCGGGTGCACGGTGTCGACGACCGGGCGGATGGCGCCGCTCTCCACGTAGGCGGTGAGGTCGGAGAAGAGGTCGCGGGTCGGGGCGCCCGAGAAGAACTGCACGCGGCGGCGACCGTACACGGTGGACACCAGGATGTACGACAGCGAGCCGACGAGGTTGCCGGTGTCGGGGGCGATGGTGACCATCCTGCCCCGAGGGGTGAGGAGACGACGGTAGGCGGGGAGCCGGCTGCCGACGGTGTCGAAGACGACGTCGAACCTTCCCAGGTGGCCAGGGCCGGTGACCGCGTAGTCGAAGGCCTCGTCGGCCCCCAACTCCCGGACGAGGTCGAGGTTCTTGCCGCCGGCCAGCGCGGTGACGTGCGCGCCGAAGGCCTTGCCGAGCTGGACGGCGACGCTGCCGACTCCGCCGGCGGCCCCGCGCACCAGCAGCCGCTCACCCGCCTGGAGGCGGGCCTTGTCGCGCAGGGCGGTGATGGCGGTGGTGCCGACGGGCAGCGCCGCGGCCTGGACGAGATCGAGACCCTTCGGGGTGTGGGACATCAGGTGCGCCTGCACGGTCACGAACTCCGCCGCGCTGCCCGCTTTGCCGCGGTAGTTGTCCTTGCGCGACAGGATCCCCCAGACCCGGTCACCGACGGCCAGTCCCCGCACCTCGGCGCCCACCTCGGCGACCTCGCCCACGAAGTCGATGCCCATGCGCTTGGGGAAGGAGCGGCCCGACATCAGCCGCAGCCCGCCCGAACGCAGGTGCAGCTCGCCTCCGTTCACGCTCACGGCGTGCACGCGGACGAGGACCTCGCCGGGGCGGGGGACGGGGACGGCCGCCGTTCCCACGTACAGCACGTCGGGCGGCCCATACCGGTCGTACATGGCTGCGCGCATCTGACTCATCGGATTCCTCCATCGGTTCGTCGGCGGGTTCGTACGACGGCACCGCCGCCCCACCGGGTCTAAGTGAACGAGGTCTTCCACTTACGTCCACCGCAACGCGGTAAGTGAAGGAGGTCTTCCACTTAGGGGTAAAGTGAGAGACATGTCCGTCGAGGCCTCTCGGAAGACCGTCCCGGTGCGCGACGCCCCGGGTGAAGCTCCGTCGCTGCGGGCCGACGCGCGGCACAACCGCAACCGAATCGTGGACGCCGCCCGCGAGACGTTCTCCGAGCTGGGCCTGGGCGTGCCGATGTCGGAGATCGCCCGGCGCGCGGGCGTCGGCGCCGCGACGCTCTACCGCCGCTTCCCCACCAAGGAGGCGCTGGTCACCGAGGCCTTCGCCGACCAGGTCGCGGCCTGCGCGGCCGTCGTCCACGACGCCGCCCGCGACCCCGACCCGTGGCGCGGCTTCTGCACGGTGATCGAGCGCCTGTGCGCCATGCACGCCCACGACAGGGCGTTCACCGCCGCGTTCCTCTCGGCCTACCCCGACAACCTCGACCACGAGGGCGAACGCGTACGTGCGGAGAAGGTCTTCGCCGACCTGGCCCGTCGCGCCCAGGAGGCCGGCAAGCTACGCCCCGACTTCGTCCCGGCCGACCTCATCCTGCTCCTCATGGCCAACGCCGGCATCGTCACCGACACCCCCCACCTCACCCAGGCCGCCTCAAGACGCTTCGTCGCCTACCAACTCCAGGCCCTCCGCGCCGCCACCGCCACCCCCCTCCCCCCAAGCCCCCCACTCACCCTCCACCACATCCACCGCCCCCCGACCGGCTGAAGTGGCGGGGCCGGTGCGCTCAAGGACGCATCTCCCATGGACTGAGCACCTTCCGGCCCGAGTGCGAGGGGTCGACATCCCTGATCCACCCTGAGGGACCCGTAGGGCGGATCAGGGACGGGTCAGGGGTGACACGGATGTTGGAAGGCGCCGTTTGGAGGCAGTCTTGATCCATGCTTCCCCTGAGAAGGCTTTATCCGCTCCTCGCCGTCGCCGGATTGCTCGCCGCGTTGGTCATGGTGGCCGCCGGTCAGATCGGTGTCGGTCACGACAGGGTCGGGCTGACCATCGGTCAGTACGCGGCGCTGGAGCTTGGGGGAGCCACTCAGCTCGCGTTGGCGCTGCTCGGCCTGTCGTCGCTCGGGGTGCTGGCGGGCATGCGGGTGGTGGGTGCGCCCGTGGAGGGGTGGCCCGAGAGGCTTGTGCTGGTGTGGGCGGGGTCGGCCGTCGGGGCGGCGATGTTGCCGGGCACCCGGGTGGGTGAGTTCCTGATGGTGACCGCCATGGCGGCCCTGGCCGGGGCGGCGGCGCTGCTGGCCCGTCTCTTCGGCGACGACGAGCGCTGGAGGCCGGTGGCGCGCCCCCTGGAGTGGCTCGCCCTGGCGGCGGGCGGCGCCATCGCCGCGCTGATCTACGTGCTCCTGCCCGGCCGCGGCGTCATGGTCGGCGTCGTCGAGTGGACGCTCCTCGGCATCGCGATCGCCGTCCTCGGCGTCATCACCGCCCAGCTCACCCGTATCGCCTGGACCTCCGAGGACGCCGACACCCAGCCCGCGCCGGCGCCCACCCCCGCCCTCCCGCTCCGGAACACGGGTATGCGCGCCCCCGCCCCCCTCGCGAACGCCGCCATGATGACCGCCCTGCGCACCCCCCACGCCCTGCCCACCATGACCATGGCCATGAGCGCCAGCCACCCCGAGGACGCCCACCTCGCCCACACCCGGGGCCCCGCCCTCCTCACCCGCTACTGACGCATCCACGTCCCAGGCCGGAACGATCTGCCACTCCGTTCGGGCGGAGGCCCGGGCGCCCCGCTGTCGGCGGGGCGCCCGGGTCTGACGCGTGGGGGTGTCAGCCGCGCAGGAACCCGTTGACGACGAGCGGCAGCGACGCGTCCAGGCCGACGACGTTGAGCACGCCGAGGTCGCCCGGGTCGGCGATCGTGTAGCCGGCCGCCGTCATGGCCGACACGACCACCCGCGTGGCGGGGTTGACCGCGTGCCGGTAGGCGGTGAGCGCCTGGGAGGGGTGCGAGCGGCCGGCCCAGGTCTCGTTGTCGGTGAACACCACGATGCCGTCCACGTTCAGCTTGACGTCCTTCGCCCACGTGAACGGGAGCGACAGGTCGGTGCCGCCGCCCGAGGGGCGCCACGTCGCGATCTCCCGCAGGTTGGTGCGCGGGGTGACGCGCGAGGCGTGGACGCTGGTGTCGACGTCGATGAGGTGGACGTTCTCGCGCTCGATCCGGGCCAGCATGACGGCCATCGCGCTCGCGACCTCGTACGCGGTGCCGAGGGGCGAGCCGCCGACGGTGAGAGGGGAGTGCCCCATGGAGCCGGAGGAGTCGACCGCGACCAGGAGCCGCCTGCCGGACGGCCGCACGGTGCCGAAGGCGTGCTCGTAGGTCTCCTCCAGGGCGTCGAGGATCGCGGGCAGCGGCTTCCACCTCTGGACTTCGGCGCGCCGGTTGGGCAGGGAGCGGCCGGAGGCGTAGACGCGCATCGCGAGCCACGCGTCCATGGGGTGGACGCGTGCCCTGACGACGGCGGCGGGGTCGCGGAGCCGGGCGGCGGCGCGCGCGGTGGCGTCCCCCATCGGAGTGAGGGTGCCGATGCGGGTCATCCGAGCCAGGTTGCGGATGAGCGCCGTCATGCCGATGGTGTCGACCAGGGCTTCCCACACGGACGGCTCGCGGAGCATGGCGTCGGGGAGGAACTCCCACGGCACCCGCGCCTCGCCGACCACGCGGGCCGCCTCGGCGGGGGTGGTGACGGCCTTGGCGGTGAGGAACCGGTCGACGGCGGGCAGCTCGTCGCGGGCCTCGTCGTCGGAGACGTTCCCCGCGATCCATCCGAACAGCGTCCGGCGCTGGGGGGTGTCGGCGGAGGGGTGGGCGATGCGGAGCACGTCGCGCAGCGCGAACGCCTCCCTGGCCGGGGTCCTGCGCTGGGCCGCCTTGCACACGCGGAACGCGACGTCGTCCGGAGCGCCCTCCAGGAACCACGACCCGAGCGCGGTGCGCAGGCTGCGGCCGACTACCGGCGCCGTACCCCGCCCCGTGGACTTGCCGCCCAGGTTCTTGTGGTAGCCGAAGAACGTCGCCAGGTGGTCGGTGGTGCGGGCGACCTTGGGCAGGGCGAGCTTGGCGGCCTGACGGGTGCCGGGGTCTCCCTTGGCGTAGGCGGCGGCGAGGGCGAACAGCGCGGGCCGGTTCTTGGGCGCGCGGGGCGGCCGCGCCGTCGAGATGTCGGTGAGCAGGGCGACGACCCGCGGGCCGTCCTCGGCGATGGCCTCGAACAGCACGTCGGCGTTCTCCGAGGTCAGCTTGTCCTGGCCGACGTAGTAGGTACCGCCGGAGGTGCCGAGAAGGAGGAAGTCCTCCAGGCGGTTCCAGGTGTCCTTGGCGTGGACGTAGCCGCCGGCGGCGTTCTTCACCTGGTCGGCGCGGCCGGGGATGGGCTGGTTCTGCGGGGTCGCGACGGTGGAGATGGACGCCAGGGGGTCACGAGCCATGTCGGCCTCCGTGTGCCGTTCGACCCGCCGGGTGGCGGATGTGTGAGGGGGGTGGGGAGAGCGGATGTGGTGGTGTGTGCGCCGGTTAAGCCGGCGTCCTGGGCCGCTGGACGACACCCCGAGGGGCGGCGGGATTCGAACCCGCGTGACCGGCACCCCATAACCGACGTACTTCGACCCGCTCTCCCCATGCTCGTCAGCTCTGCCGGCGGCACGGATGTGGTGTACCGACCGGAGCATCAGGTCGCCAGACGACCCGACAGGACTCGAACCTGTAATGAATCACCAGTGATAACCAGCCGGATTCGACCCGTACCACCGGCAGTGCTGACGAACGACCAGGTCTGGAGCCGACACGGATGTGGCGTCGCCCCCGGCGTCTCGGGTGCCCACTCCAAGCCCTGTGAACCGCATACAACGCTACCGAGCGATTTCATCCGACGCATTCCCATTTCGGAAAACGCGGGCACGCGTTGGGAACGTCATCCGATCGCTGCTTCAAGGCGCGCCGCACCCGGGGGAGTGGCAGGGGGTGTGAGCTTCCAGTGGGCCCATACGGTCTTGCCTGGGCCTGGGGTGAGTGGGGTTACGCCGTGGTCGTGGGTTAGGGCGGTCACTATGGTCAGGCCTCGGCCGTGTAGGGCTTCCGGGCCTAGGTCGAGGTGGCGGACCTTTCCGGGGCTGTGGTCGGTTACCTCGACGGTTAGAGCTTCGGTGGTGGCCTGCATCGCGAGGGTGATCGGGGGGTCCCCGTAGTTGACCGCGTTCGCCAGTAGTTCGTCGACGGTCAGGATCACGTCGTCCTGGAGGTCGTGAAGGCCCCAGTCGGTGAGAAGCCTGGCGGTCGTGGCCCGGGCTCTGGGGATCATGGCGAGGTGGTGGGGGAGGTTCCATCGGACGGTGCGAATGCCGTCCGGGGTCTCGGGCATCGGTTCTCCTGGGAATAGGCGCGTGCGGCGATATCCCGGAAGTGGAAATGTGTATGAGTCAGTGCATATAGGGCACTGCGTGGCCGCCGTGGGTTGGAGTCGAATCTGTTCGCTGCTCTGTGTCCGACCGCATTCCACAGTTCTTATTTCACGCTTCCGGCGTTCAGAGCCATCGTCGTAGGCTCCGGCGTAACGCGCCGCGTGCACCGGTGATTGTGCGCGCGGCATTCACCCCGTGAGCGTCTGTGAGGGATCGTGAACGGCACCGGTATGACACCGCTCGAATTCTTCGCCAGGGAACTGCGCCAGGCCCGCGAGGCGGCCGGTCTGAGCCAGGCCCAGCTCGCCACCGCCGTCGTCGGCTACTCCCCGTCCTTCGTCGCCATGGTCGAGACCGGCCGAAGGTTCCCCAAGCCCGACTTCGCCGAACGCTGCGACCGCACACTGAACACCGGCGGCATCCTCGCCCGCCTGACAGAAGACCTGGTCTGCCGAGCCATGCCCCCGGAGTGGCTGGGTAAATGGCTGCAGATAGAGAGCACGGCGACCGCACTGCTTTCGTACCAGCCGCTCCTGGTACCTGGACTACTTCAGACGGAGTCGTACGCGCGAGAGGTCATCGGCACATCGGGTAGACCTTTCGATGTCGACGATCAGGTGACGGCTCGTCTGGCACGCCAGTCCATCCTGGACGGCGACAGAAGGCCGATGCTGGTCGTCGTCCTCGATGAGTGCGTCCTGCGCCGACCCGTCGGCGGGGCGCAGGTCATGCACGATCAGATACTGCATTTGCTCGACACCGTAAGGCGTCCAGAGGTCGTCATACAGATTGTGCCGCTGGAAGCCGGTGCTTATTCTGGCTTGGCGGGGCCCTTCGTCGTGGCCGATATGGCCGGAAGGGAAGTGGTCTATGTCGATAATGCGCTGAGCGGAGACGTCATCGAGCACGCACCCGACGTGGCGACCCTAAAACGCCTTTGGGAGTCTCTGCGGGCGGAGGCGCTGCCGATGAAGCAATCGATCGAGTTGATGGCAAAGGTGGCGGAGACATGGATATGACAGAGCTGCACTGGCGCAAGTCCTCGTACAGCAGCGGCAACGGTGGCGACTGTGTGGAGATCGCCTCTTTTTCGGCCGGAGTCGCTGTTCGGGACAGTAAGAACCCTTCCGGCCCCGTGTTGACGGTCAGTTCGGGGGCGTGGTCGGCGTTTGTCGGTGGGGTGAAGGCCGGGCGGTGACGGCGGTTGGTTCGGGGCGTCTTCGGGGGAGGTACTTGACAGTCACTAGTACTGGGCACAGTCTAGGAGTGTGACGTCGAGCCATGATCCGCAGCTGCTGAAGGGCGTGTTGTCGCTTCTGCTGTTGCATCTGCTGGCCGAGCGGGAGTCGTACGGGTACGAAGTGGTGCGGCGTCTGCAGGAGGCCGGGTTCGCTGACGTGCTCGAAGGCAGCGTCTATCCGGCGCTGGCGCGCCTGGAGCGCGAGGAGCGGATCGCCACCCGGCTGGTGCCCTCGCCGAGCGGGCCCGCGCGCAAGTACTACCGACTGACTCCGGCCGGATGGCATGCGCTGCGAGCGGGGTCCACCGCGTGGGCCCGGCACACGAGCAGCGTCGACGCCGTCCTGGCACGGCCTCTGCCCACGGCACCCGAGGAGGGAAGCTGACATGTCGCACACCATCGGCTGGTGGGACCGGGTACGCATCGAGCGTCTCGTGTGGACGCTGGATCAGCGCCTGTACGACCTGCCCACACGATCGCGAGTCGCCATCCGCCGGGAGGTCAGGGCCAACCTGCTGGAGGCCGCCGCGGACGTCGGCACCACCGAGGCGCTGCGCCGCGTCGGTGGGAGCGGGCAGCTCGCCCAGCGGTATCTGGTTGCCCAGCTGGGTGAAGGTCCTCGCCACTCCTGGGTGGCCGCCTTCTGGTTCGGAAGCCTGACCCCGTTCGTGCTCAACTTCGTGTTCGGCGAGGCGGCCGACGCGTACCGGCAGGGCGTCCTCGCCGTCGATCCGCATGCCGACGGCACCTTCGTCTGGCCCGGCGTCAGCTATCTGCAGACCCCCACCACGTTCACCTTCGCCGACGGCTACGCCACCCAGCTGACCGGCACGTGGACCGTGCTGACCTACCTGCTGTGGATCGGCGGCACCATCGTCGTGGGCCGGCTCTGGCGCCTGCTGACCTCTCGAATCAGGCGCCCCGACTCCGTCACCCACACCGTCTGAACACCGGCCGTAGCCGGATCACGGCTCCTAGCCGGCGGCCGGGGTGAGGGTGCGGAGGGCGTGTTCCACGAGGGTCACCAGGACCACCTTGGCCGAGGCTCGGCGGCGGACGTCGCACATGATGACCGGGATGTCGGGGTCCAGGTCGAGCGCGATCCTGACGTCCTCGGCCTCGTGCCGGTCGGCGCCGTCGAAGCAGTTGACGGCGACGATGAAGGGGGTGCCGCGCTGCTCGAAGTAGTCGATGCTGGGGAAGCAGTCGGTCAGGCGCCTGGTGTCGGCCAGGACGACCGCGCCGAGGGCGCCGTACGACAGCTCGTCCCACATGAACCAGAAGCGCTCCTGGCCGGGCGTGCCGAAGAGGTACACCACCAGGCCCTCGCGGATGGTGATGCGGCCGAAGTCCATGGCGACCGTCGTGGTGGTCTTGGCCTCCACGCCGTCGAGGTCGTCGACGCCGATGCCACGGTCGGAGAGGACCTCTTCGGTGCGCAGTGGCCGGATCTCGCTGATCGCGCCCACCAGCGTGGTCTTGCCCACGCCGAAGCCACCCGCCACCAAGATCTTGAGGGCGACGGGCTCCTCAGAGTGCTCGTAGGCCATTGATCACTTCCTTGAGAAGGCGCTCATTCGGGCGCGGTCCACGTTGGGCGGGAGCCCGGACGCTGATCATGCCCTGATCCTGGAGATCGCCAAGTAGAACGCGGACCACGCCGAGCGGCAGGTCGAGCTCTGAGGCGATGTCCGCGACCGACATCGGCCGGTCGGCGAGCTCCAGGATGCGCTGCTCCTCGGGGCCGAGACCGGCCTCGCCAGTGTACGGAGACCCGGTCGCCGACACCATGGCGATCAGGTCGAGATCGTCACCGGACGAACGTGTGCGGCCACGGATGAGCGCGTACGGCCGGACGATCGGCCCGGCCTCCTCATCGAGCCACTGCTCGCCGCGAATCGTCATGGCGACCGCCGGGGGTTGGTGGAGATGTGCTGGCCGACCCGCTTGACCAGCATCGCCATCTCGTACGCGATGTGGCCCACGTCGGCGTCCGCGCTGCTCAGCACCGCGAGACAGGTGCCGGTGCCCGCCGCCGTGACGAACAGGAAGGCGTTCTCCATCTCGACGATGGTCTGCCGGACCTCGCCGCCGCCGAAGTGCCGTCCGGCACCCCGGGCGAGGCTCTGGAAGCCGGACGCGACGGCGGACAGGTGTTCGGCGTCCTCACGGCTGAACCCCATGGAGGCACCGACGACCAGGCCGTCGGTGGACAGGATGACCGCCTGGCGTACGGCGGCGACCCTGCTGATGAGATCGTCGAGAAGCCAGTTGAGTTCGCCGTTTGACGAGACTTTGCCGGTCATTCGTCACCCTTCTCGCCAGTCGTCAGATGTACGTAACCCTCACTATGGTCGCGCAGGTCGGGCTGTTGGTCATCCTCGTCGGGCCGGACGTCGCCGTCCTCGCCCCCGCCGGACGGGTCGTGCTCGCCTCGGGACCTGCTCAGACGCCCCTCGGACGGATCTCGGGTCTCCTTGGAGGAATCTCGCGCGCCCTCGGGGTCGCCGGGCGGATCGCCGTCCTCCGGGCCTGAGTCCTCGCGGCCCCGGCGCGAGCCCTGCTGGAAGGCGGAGAACATCGCGCGCGCCTCGTCGGGCGAGCGCTCCGGGCGGCCGGAGCCGGTCGTCGGCCCGGCAGGTCCGGTCGCCGGCCCCGCCGGCGCCATGCCCGCTTCCGGCGCGCCGGGCTCGCCGGGGTAGGGCGGGGTGGGGGCGGCCAGCGGGCCGGTGGTCTCGCGCAGCTGCGGCGCCATGTTGGCCTGGCGGACGCGGCGCGGCAGGCCGTTGTGGGTGCCGCCGGTCAGCGGCCCGCGCGGGGACGGCACCGCCCCCGCCGGCCTGGGCGGGGCGGTCGCCGCCGGCCCGCCGTCGTCGGAGGCGCTGCCGGCCGCGTCGGGGACGTCGGTGCCGGGCGGGTCGTCGGAGTGCGGGATGGCCGGCACCACGGTCAGCGACGGCGCGTCGCCCCGCGGGTTCGTGGGGGTGAAGAACGGCGAGGTGGTGAAGCGGGGGTCGTCGTCGTCCTCCTCGGGCGGCACCGGCGGGTGCTCGTGGCCCCCGCCGCCCTGCTGGAGCGCGACCCGTGCCAGCGACCCGCGCGGCCGGTGCGGCACGTCGTCCGCGAGCGAGCCCGGGATGGGGGACGGGGAGCCGTCGTCGACGACCAGGGCCTTCGGGATGAGCACGATGGCCGTGGTGCCCCCGTAGGGCGACCCGCGCAGCAGCACGCTGACGCCGTTGCGCGCGGCGAGCTGGCTCACGACGAACAGGCCGAGCCGGTCGCTGTCGGCCAGGTCGAACTCCGGCGGGTGGGCGAGCCGGTCGTTGACCGCCTCGTACTCCTCGGGCAGCAGGCCGAGCCCGCGGTCCTCGATCTCGACGACGAAGCCGTTGGCGACCGACTCGCCCCGCACCAGCACCCGGGTCTGCGGCGGCGAGAAGACCGTCGCGTTCTCGACCAGCTCGGCGATCAGGTGGATGAGGTCGGCGACCGCCGCGCCCGACAGGTAGGCGTTCGGCACGGGCAGCACGTTGACCCGCGTGTAGCCCTCCACCTCCGCGACGGCGGCCCGGATGATGTCGACGGCGGGCACCGGCTTGCGCCAGACGCGGCCGGGCGCGGAGCCGGACAGGATGATCAGGCTCTCCGCGTGGCGGCGCATGCGGGTGGTGAGGTGGTCCAGGTGGAACAGGTCCTCCAGCGCCTCGGGCTCGGCCGCGCGGCGCTGCATGGCGTCCAGCAGCGTGAGCTGCCGGTGCAGCAGCCCCTGCTTCCTGCGGGCCAGGTTGAGGAACACCTGGCTGACGCCCCTGCGCAGGTCGGCCTGCTCGACGGCGGCCTGGACGGCGGTGTGCTGCACGGAGCCGAACGCCCGCGCGACGTCCTCGATCTCGGTGGACTCCCCGGCGGTGATCTCCGGCGCCTCGGCGGCGACGTCGACCGGCTCCCCCTTGCGCAGGCGGTCGACGACGTGCGGCAGCCGGACATCGGCCAGCTCGCGGGCGGAGTTGCGCAGCCCGGCCAGCTCGCGGATGAGGCGGCGGCCGAAGCGCACCGAGATGACGATCGAGGCCACCACCGCGACGAGGCCGAGCCCGCCGGCGAGGCCGATGCGGACCAGGATGCCGGTGGCCACCGTCCGGGCACGGTCGGCCAGCAGGGAGGAGTCCTTGGCGCCGACCTGGTCGAGCGTCGCCGAGAGGTTGTCGGTGATCGCCTTCCACCGGCCGAGCGAGTCGGGCAGCGGGCCGCTCAAGCGGGCGTTGGAGATCAGGTCCTGCTCCATGGCCGCGAAGCGCCGGAAGGTCGGGGAGGCGAAGACCTCCTCGTACGGCCTGCGCAGCTCCGGGTCGAGCATGGCCATGCCCTTGGAGTACTGGAAGCGCCGGTTGGCCGCCCACTCGGCGAAGGCGGTGTACTCGGCGTCCGACAGGCCCTGGCTGGTGAGGGCTCCGCTGACCAGCGCGTTCTGCCGGGAAATGATCTCTCTCGCGTTGCCCATCGCCTGCATGGCGCCGGCCTGCTCGTAGATCGACAGGTCGGGCACCGACACCATGCGGTCGTAGAGGCGGAAGAGGGCGTCCATGACGCGGGTGTAGGCCTGGGCGGTCTCCAGGCGGCCGGCCTGCCGGGTGTCGACGTTGGCGCGGATGCCGGGCAGCTGCTCGATCTCGTTGAGCAGGCCGGTCAGCGAGGTCTTCATGGGCTCGTTGAGCGCGCTGAGGGTGTCGCCGGACTCGGCCGAGGCGCGGAACTTCCCGAGGGAGGTGTCGGTGGCGGCCCGCTGGGTGGCCAGCGCCGCAGGGTCGCCGGTGCCGGTGCTGAGGACGGCGACGGAGAGCGAGCGCTCGGCCTGGATCTTGAGGCCGAGGTCGGTGGAGGTGACGCCGAGGCTCTGGTAGATCGTGTTGGCCCGCAGGAGTGATATTCCATCACCGATGGTGAGGTTAAGAACGAATCCCCACAGAGCGCTCAGAGACAGCAGAGGCAGGAGTAGCAAGGTAAAGATCTTGAAGCGGATGGACCGCTTTCGAGAACCCATGGACACTCCTGCAGCGCTCGGAGGCTCTTGTGGCATTTGAGCGGAATGCACCTCCGGAAGATCGCACAGAAGGCTAGCACCGATAGAGTTCCGGCGTACTGGAGGACAGATGATTGCTGTGATTACGGGGGCCAGTGCCGGGATCGGCGCCGCCGCGGCCGAGCGGCTGGCGCGCGACGGGCACGAGGTCGTCCTGGTCGGCCGGGCCCGTGCCCGGCTCGACGCGGTGGCCGAGCGCATCGCGCACGCGTCGGGCCGGCACCCCGCCGTCGCGACCGCCGACTTCACCTCGTTCGAGGAGGTCACCCGGCTCGCGGCCGACCTGCTCGACCGCTACGAGCGCATCGACGTGCTCGCCAACAACGCCGGCGTCATGTGCACCAAGAAGCGGATGACCGCCGACGGCCACGAGACGATGATGCAGGTGAACCACCTGTCGCCGTTCCTGCTGACCAGCCTGCTGCTCGACCGCGTCAAGGCGTCCGAGGGCCGGGTGGTGACGACGGCCTCCGGCGCCGCGAGGAGCGGCCGGCTGGACCCCGCCGACCTCGACCGGTCGCGCAGGCGCTGGATGGCCTGGTTGCAGTACTGCGACACCAAGCAGGCCAATACGCTCATCACCGCCGCCCTTGCTCGGCGCGGCGTGGCGGCCACCTGCTTCCACCCCGGCGTGGTGCGTACGGCGTTCGCGCCCGGCAGTCTGTACATGAAGCTGCTGATGGCCGTGCCCGGCCTGGCGATCCCGCCGGAGCAGGCCGCGCGCCCGCTTGTGCACCTCGCCACCACGATCGACGGCACCCGGCACGCCGGGCGCTACTTCGCCGGAGGCGTGCCGGCCCCCGCCACGCGGCTGATGACCGACCCCGGCCTGGCCGAGACGCTTTGGGAGGCCACCGCGGCCCTCACCGGCCTGTCCACCGAGAAGCCGTCCCGCGAGGAGTCCTGAGCCCTCGCCCGAGCCGCCGGGGCGCCCCGGTGGGCGGATCTCCGTCCGGGGCGGACCCATCTTGGGGCACGGCCGGGGCGTGTGGTGGGCGCTCGTCCGGTGATGTTCGCCTCGCCGACATCGGGCGTTCCCCTGGTTCCCAGCGCCCGGCGTTAGGGTCCCGGGCTCGTGACCTCCGCCACTCCGGCGTCCCCCGGCTCGGTGCCCTCGCCTTCGGCTCCCCGCCCGCCGGTGCCCGCCGCCCCGCCTGACGTGCCCCGGGATGTCGCGCCGCCCCAGGCGCCGGAGACCGCCGCGCCCCCGCGGGTCGCCGCGCCCACGGACGCCGCCCCCGCCCCGAGGAACGCCGGCACGCGGGCCACCGCGCCCCCGAAGCCCATCGCGCCGCGCTCCGGCGAGCGGGTCAGGGACCCGTTCCTGGACAACGCGAAGTTCCTGGCGATCACCCTCGTGGTCACCGGCCACCTCATCGAGGACCTGCGGGACGTGCCGGCCGCGCACGCGCTCTACTTCTTCGGCTACCTGTTCCACATGCCGCTGTTCATCCTGCTCAGCGGCTACCTGTCGCGGAACTGGACGTTCTCGCCCGGCAAGGCCAGGAAGCTGATCAGCGGCCTCGCGGTGCCGTACGCCGTCTTCGAGGCGGCCTACTCGCTGTCGCGGTGGCTCACCACCGGCACGCTGGAGTTCAGCCTGCTCGAACCGTACTACCTGACGTGGTTCCTGATGTCGCTGTTCATGTGGCGGCTGTCGACCCCGGTGTGGCAGCAGCTCCGCTGGCCGCTGGCGGTCGCGGTCGGGCTGTCGCTGCTGTCGGGCATGAGCGACCTGCCCGACGAGCTGTCGATGAACAGGACGCTCGGCCTGCTGCCGTTCTACGTCCTCGGCCTCATGCTCCGCCCGGCCGACCTGGAGTTCCTCAAGGGCCGGTGGGTCCGCCTGGCCGGCGCCGCGGTGCTGGCGGCGGGCCTGGCGCTGGCGTTCCGGTTCCACGCCGACATCGCGACCGAGTGGATCCGCTGGCGGAGCAGCAACACCGCGATCGGGGTGAACGACCTCGCCGGCAGCGCGATCCGCCTGGGCCTGCTGACGGCCGGGGCCGCGCTCGTGCTCGCGTTCCTGGCCGTCACGCCGTCGCGGCGCACGTGGTACTCCGGCCTCGGTGCGGCGACGATGTACGCCTACCTGCTGCACGGCTTCGTCGTGAAGGCCGTCGAGCCGTACTACGGCGGCCTGCGCACCCCGGCGGGCGTCGCGCTGGTGATCGTGCTGGGCGTGGGGCTGACCGTGCTGCTCTGCTCGCCGGCGGTCCGCCGCCTCACCGGGTGGGCGGTCGAGCCCGACACCTCCTGGGCCTTCACCAAGATCCGCCGGCCCCGGTCGCGCCCGTCGCGGTGACCGGCGGTCAGGCGTCTTCCAGGTCGCGCACGGCCTGGCAGGCGGCGGTGACGGCGGCGTCGACGTCGCCGCCGGGCACGGCGTCCGCGCCGGCCATGGCCACCCGCCCGAAGCGCCGTCGCGCCGTGTCGGACGGGAGCGGCCCGGCGGGGTGGAACGCGTCCCACGGCCGGGTGTACTCGCGGGCGTGGCCGTGGCCCCAGCGGTTGACCGTCAGGCCCTCGACGTCGCGGGCCGGGTCGAAGCCCCACGGGCCGAGCAGCCGCGCGAGCTGCTGCCGCACGCCGTACTCCAGCGCGCTGTACGGCGTGGCAGCCAGGGCGCGGCGCCCGGCCGCCGCGGCGTCGCGGGGGGAGACCCCCGGCGGGGCGGGGGCGTGCACCAGGTGCGCGGTGACGGGCTCGCCCGGCTCGCGCGGGCACCGGTAGGAGCCGGTGCTCACCGGGACGGCCAGCTCGGCCGACGCCCAGTACGCGCCGGTGAAGCGCACGCGGTGGACGCCCGCCGCGTGCCAGGCGCGCCAGTCGCGCAGCTGTACCGTCGCGTGCACCAGCGGCATGCGCACCGCCTGGCGCATGGCGTCCTTCTGCTCGGCCGGGAGGTCCTGGACGAGGTAGGGGATCATCGTGTGCCCGCAGGCCATGACCACCGCGCCGCCGCGCACCGTGCGCACGCGGGCGCCGTCGAAGTAGCCCACGGTGCCGTCCGCGCGCACCAGGACCACCGGGCTCGACAGGCGCACCCGCACCCGGTTGCCCGCCCGGTCGAGCGCGCCGCGGTCGAGCCGGGTCGTGGTGATCTCCCCGGCCGAGGCGGCGCCGGCGAAGCCGGGCACCATGCGGGCGACCATCATGCGCACCAGCGCCTGGTTGCCCTCGGGGAACGGGTGGGCGTCCGCGGCCCGGCCGCGCGCCGCCCTGGTGGAGGCGAGCGGGGAGGGGTGGGAGGCGTCCAGGCCGAGCCCGGCGAACCCGGGGTAGGTGAAGCGGCCGGCGAGCAGCCACGCGTCCAGCGCGCCGAGCGCGTCGGCGCCGTGCGCCCACGTGGCGCTCGGCATCGTCTGGCAGAAGCGGACGACGTCCGGATGCGCCCCGCACACCTCGCGCAGGAACCGGGTGTACGTCAGCGCGGCCAGCCGCCGCTTCTTCTCCTCGCCGGACAGGCCCGGGAACCAGTCGGGGGGATGGTCGTAGAGCAGTGCCAGCTCCTCGCGCGCCCGGGCGGCGACGGGCAGCTCCGCCACCCAGTCGGCCGTGGCCCGCCCGGGCGCCAGCCGCACCAGCCGGTCGGCGCCGAAGCTCTCGCGGTCGCAGAACACCGCCTCGTGCATGCCGAGGCCGGGGTACAGGGCCGGGTCGGCGCCGCCCGCCCCGCCCGCCCCGCTCACCTCGACGCCGAGGTCGGCGAGCAGCTCCCTGCCGTCCCGCGACCACTCCGACGGCGCGTACAGGCCGCCGGAGCCGCCGTGGGAGACGAGCGGGCCCGCGCGGCCCGCCGGGTGGAACTCGTTGCGCCGGGCCTGGCCGCCGATGTCGTCGTGGTTGTCCAGCACCAGCACCCGCGCCCGGGGGTGCCGCCGCGTCCAGGCGTAGGCCGCGGTGACGCCGCTGACGCCGGCGCCGACCACGACGAGGTCGTAACGCTCGCCGGTCGGCTCCGGCTCCCCGGCGCGCTCCCAGAACCGGCCGTCGCGCAGGGCGTGCGGGACGGCGAGCGCGTCCGGCGTGTTCCCGCGCAGCCCCTGGGCCGCGGCGGGGTGCGCCGCCGAGCGGGTACGCCCCGGGCCTTCGAGCGGCGTGGACGGCGCGCCGCGACCGGCCAGGGAGCCGAGCGCCGTGGTGGCGGCCACCATCGTGACCCCGTCGAAGAAGTCCCGGCGGCTGATCGGCCGGTCCATTCCCAGCTCGTGTGCCCGACTTCCGTAATGATCTTCGCCAAGCGGGAAATGAGCGGTCATTCCGCGATCATCACCCCCGGTCACAAGCGGAATGGGGCGTGTCGGGGAGCGGGGAGCAAGTCTTTTGGGGTTTATTGCGCCCGCCGTACAGGGAACGTGTCCGGCTTCTCGCCGTTTTTTCATGCCGGTACGGGAACGCGGCCTTCGGGTCGCTCGTTGGCCCGGGAGAAGGCGTATCGCGCGAAGGTGACGGCCACGGGGAAGTTGCCGTTTCTTCCGAAGTATCGATGTGCTGGGATAAACGGGGTAACGTTCGCGTTTGCAGTTGTATGAGGCGACGGGGTGTGCGGTGGTCGGCAGGCAGGGCAGGGTGACCGGCAGAATCGGGCCGGGCCTTGTGGGCGAGGTGATGGTGCCGATACGCGGGGGCGTTGAGGCCTTCTACGCCCACCCGTCGATTCCCGACGAGGAGATCCTGGTGGGGTCGATCATCGTCGTCGTCGAGTACTACCCGCCCCGCACGGTGTATGTGGCCCGCGCGGCCGTCTGAACTCTCTCTCCCACCCCCCTCTTTTGCGGAGGTCGCATTGACCACCATGGAGCTGGCCGTCTGGGCCGGCGGCGCCGTCATCCTCCTCGTCATCGCCGTTCTGCTGTTCAAGGCCGTCTGGCGGGTCGCCGAGCCCAACGAGGCCCTGATCATCTCCGGCCTGGGCGCGCGCACGAAGAACGAGCTCGCCGAGAGCCTCGGTTTCAAGATCATTACTGGTAAGGGCGCCGCCGTGCTGCCCGGGTTCCAGACGGCGCGGCGGCTGCGGCTCGACAGCCGCGCCACCAACCTCCAGGTCAACTGCGTGACCCAGCAGGGCATCCCGGTGCAGGTGCGCGGCGTGATCATCTACAAGGTCGGCGACGACTTCGCCTCGATCGCCAACGCCGCCCGGCGCTTCCTCGACCAGCAGGACAGCATGAACGGGGCCATCCACGAGCTGTTCACCGGCCACCTGCGCTCGATCATCGGCAACCTCACCGTCGAGGACCTCATCCTCAACCGCGAGCGGCTGACCGGCGAGACCCGCAGCAGCGCGGCCGACGAGATGAGCAAGCTCGGGCTGGTCGTCGACTCCCTGCAGATCCAGGAGATCGACGACGAGACCGGCTACATCCTCAACCTCGGCAAGCCGCACGCCGCCAGGATCGCCGCCTCCGCCCGCATCGCCGAGGCGCAGCGCGACCAGGAGGCCACCGAGGCCGAGCAGATCGCCGCGGCCAAGAAGGCGGCGGCCGTCCGCGACTCGCAGATCCAGCAGGCCGGCTACCAGGCCGAGATGGACGAGGCCGCCGCCAGGTCGCGGCAGGCTGGGCCGCTTTCCGAGGCGACCGCGCGGCAGGAGGTCGTCGTCCAGGAGACCCGGGCCGCCGAGCTGGAGGCCAACCTCGCCGAGCAGCGGCTGCAGTCGCAGGTGCGCAAGCCCGCCGACGCGCGGGCGTACGAGACGGTGACGCTGTCGCAGGCCGAGCGGGACGCGCGCATCGCCCAGGCCCAGGCCGAGGCGAAGGAGACCGAGCTGCGGGCCGTCGCCCAGGCGTCCCAGGTGAAGCAGGCCGCGGTCGCGGAGGCCGAGTCGGTGCGGCTGCGCGGCGAGGCCGCCGGTGCGGCCTCCCGGGCGACCGGTGAGGGCGAGGCCGCGGCGGCCAAGGCGCGCGCGCTGGCCGACGCCGAGGGCGCCAAGGCCAAGGGCCTGGCGGAGGCGGAGGCGGCCAAGGCGAAGGGCCTGGCCGAGGCCGACGCCATCCGCGCCCGCTCCGAGGCTCTGGCCGAGAACCAGGAGGCCGTCATCGCGCAGCAGCTCGCGCAGAACTGGCCCGCGATCGTCGAGGCGGGGTCCAAGGCGTTCGGCAACGTCGACCACATGGTCGTGCTGAACGGCGCCCAGGGCATCGAGGAGATGCTCGCCAAGGCGCTCACGCTCGGCGGCACCGGGCTGGGCCTGGCCCGCTCGCTGCTGAACGGCGCCACGCCCCCGGCCGCGGCCCCGGCTCCGGCCCCGGTCCTGAACGGCGTCGACCACCCGAAGCCCCGCGTCACCGACGGCGGCTGACCCCGCCGTCCCATGATCAGCCTCCGGTGCCCGGGTCGCGGGGCGCCGGAGGCCCAAGGCCTGTTTCAGCCAATGCCCCCGCCCTACCGCGTCGCTCGCCCCTCTGACCGGCCGCCGTGTCCCTCCCCGATCGGCGGCCGTCTCCGAAACGGCGCCTTCGGCACAGCCTCATCAGGGGCGACCCTCCGCCGGTCACCTCTCTCCGTCGCGCGGACAACCACCCCGGGCCCGGAGAAACGCGTCGGCCAGACCGTGGCCGGGGATTGGCTGTGGGTCGGCCGGGGCGGCGTCATGACGCCGACAGGCCGGCGCGGTGTCCGCGAGCTTCACCGCGCCGCGCGCCGTACGGCCGCGCCGCCTTCGCCGTACGACTCCCGGCCGACACGGCGCCGGGATCGGGCACTAGGCAGGTGGAGGGAGGGCGACCCGGCCGGGTCGTGCTGACGCGGGTCCTCATCGGCTGAGAGCGGTTGCTGTGCGCGACGGTGCGGAGTGAGCGACCGAGGGTCGCCCTGGGGAAGGCTGCGCCGAAGACACCGTTTCGAGACGGTGGCCGGTTGGTGGTCGGCAGCGGGATGGGACCTGTGGGAAGGCAGCGGTTCTTGTCGGAACGGGCGCGGTGGTAGTGCTCGTTCCGGCGCCGATACGGGGCTTGCCCCGGATGGCGAAGACGGCGCCGTGTACGGCGGTTGGCTGGTTTCGGCTCCATGGTCGGTGGCCGGTTGGTAGTGGGCGCGGCATGAGTGCCGTGGGCGGTCGTCTTGTTCGTTCGGCCGCAGTGCTGTGCTCATCCGGCGCCGACGCGGTGCTTGCTTGTGTGGCGAAGACGGCGCCGTGTACGGCGGCTCGCCGGGGCCCCGGGCCGTGAGGCGCTATCGGTGGCGTGCGGGTGGGTGGGGGTGGACGGCTTCCAGGACTTCGGTCAGGACTTCGGTCAGGGCGTCGAGGGCGGCCGGGTAGGCGTGTTCGGGTGGGGTGGCGTAGCCGACGACGAGACCCTGGGGGTGGTCGCCGGGGTGGTGCCAGGAAGGGCCCAGGCCGCTGAGGGCCAGGCCGTGCTCGGCGGCGCGGGCGAGCACCTCGGGCTCGGCGGGGCCGTCCGGCGGCAGGCCGATCAGAACGTGCAGACCGGCGGCGATGCCCCGCACGACCGGGCCGCGCGGCCGTCCCGGCCCCGGGCCGATCGTGGCGACCAGCAGGTCGCGGCGGCGGCGGTAGCGCAGGCGGCAGGCGCGCACGTGGCGGTCGTACGCGTGGCCCACGATGAGGTCGGCCAGCACGAGCTGGCCGAGCGTCTCGGTGTGGTGGTCGGCGTGCAGCTTGGCGTCCACGACGGGCCCGACGAGCCGGTCGGGCAGCGCCATCCAGGCCAGCCGCAGCCCCGGGCCCAGCGTCTTGGAGGCGGTTCCCACGTAGGCCACGTGGTCGGGCGCCATGCCCTGGACGGCCCCCACGGGCTGGCGGTCGTAGCGGAACTCCCCGTCGTAGTCGTCCTCGACGACCAGGCCGCCGGTCGCGCGCGCCCACTCGACCAGGGCGTGCCGGCGCGACGGGTGCATGGTCACCCCGGTGGGGGACTGGTGGGCGGGCGTGACGACCACCGCGCCCACCCCCTCGTACGCGGGCCCGGCCAGCAGGTCGGTGCGGGCGCCGCGCTCGTCAACCGGCAGCGGCGCCACCCGCCCGCCCGCGCGGCGCACCACGTCACGGTGGAACGCGAACCCCGGGTCCTCGGTCGCGATAGCGGGCGCGGGGCCGGCGGACACCACCTGGGCGAGCAGGGAAAGGGCCTGGGTGAAGCCGGAGACGATCACCACGCGGCCGGGGGCGACCAGCACGCCGCGGGTCCGCCCGAGGTGGCCGGCGATCGCGTGCCGCAGCTCCCCGGCGCCCTGCGCGGCCCCGTAGTCGTACGCCGCGGCCGGCGTGGTGGCCAGCACCCGGCGGGTGGAGCGCAGCCACGCCGCCCTCGGGAACGCGGTGACGTCCGGGCGGCCGGGCCGCAGGTCGTGCCGCGGCGAGGCCGGCTCGCGCCCGGCGGGAGCGGTGTCCGGGCGACGGGCCGCGACCTCGGCCACCGACGTCCCCGACCCCCGGCGCGCGGTCAGATACCCCTCGGCGACGAGCTGGTCGTAGGCCGCGCTGACCGTGTTGCGCGACAGGCCCGCCTCGGCGGCCAGGACACGCGTGGACGGCAGCCGGGTGCCGGGCGCGAGCCGCCCGTCGCGGACGGCGTCCCGCAGCGCGCGCTCCAGGCCGATGCGCCGGCCCGCGCCGGAGTCCAGCTCCACATGCAGGTCGATCCCGAAAGTGGCCCGGTGTCCCGACACGGAAAGGGACCTTACCTTCGCGCCGGTCCGCGCGGCAGCGGAGTTCTCCGGGCGGGCCGCCCCCGGAAGTGGCCCAGTCTCCCGGCGCGGAAATGGACCTTACCTTGGGCCACCCGCCCCCCTAGCGTCGTGGCCATGACGAACACGATGACCGACGGCGCGACGGCCGAGGCCGCCGGGCCGATGAAGCCCCGGTTCTCCCTGCGCGACACCGCACCCGAGATCTACCAGGCCATGCGGGCACTGGACGCCGCCGTCGAGGGGTCCGGGCTGGAACCCTCGCTGATCGAGCTGGTCAAGATCCGCGCGTCGCAGCTCAACGGCTGCGCGTACTGCATCGACATGCACACCCGGGACGCCCGCGCGGGCGGTGAGAGCGAGCAGCGCGTCTACGCGTTGACGGCCTGGCACGAGACCCCGTTCTTCACCCCGCGCGAGCGCGCGGCGCTGGAGCTCACCGAGGCCGCCACCCTGCTCCCGGCGAACGGCGTGAGCGACGAGCTCTACGAGCGGACCGCCCGGCACTTCTCCGAGGGTGACCTGGTCAAGCTCATCTGGGCCATCGTGGTGATCAACGCGTGGAACCGGGTCGCGGGCGCCGCCCGGCTGGTCCCCGGCACCTACGTGCGCCCCGCCGGCTGAGGGTTCCCGGACGCCGTCCCGCATGGCGGTCACCCGGTACGCCCGGCGCGAGCACGCCACGCCGTTCCGGCGCGGGGGGCCGGAGACCGCAAAGATTGGGAGCGTCCCCTTCGGGGGAGGTAGTGCGTTGCGCCCCCCGGCGGTGACCGTCCGGATTCGTCCGGTCGCAGAGGGTGGGGGCGAGATTATGGGCTTGCGTGGCCTGCTGGGCAGATGGCCGGTCGTCCGGCAGCTCACCGGCCCCGACCGGCACGGGCTGGGCGTCGCCGTCCGCTCGCCCCGCACCGACACGCTGCGCGGGCGCGTGGCCACGGCCGACCGCGTGGTCAAGTCCATCTGCCCGTACTGCGCGGTGGGCTGCGGGCAGAACGTCTACGTCTCCGGCGGCGAGGTCGTGCAGATCGAGGGCGACCCCGACTCGCCGATCAGCCGGGGCAGGCTCTGCCCCAAGGGCTCGGCGACCCTCCAGCTCACCACCGGGGACGCCCGCGAGCGCATGGTGCTGTACCGCCGGCCGTACGGCACCGAGTGGGAGCCGCTGGAGCTGGAGACGGCGATGGAGATGGTCGCCGAGCGCGTGGTGCGCACCCGGCGCGCGACCTGGCAGGAGCACCACCAGGGCAAACGGGTGGCCCGCACGCTCGGCATCGCGAGCCTGGGCGGCGCGACGCTGGACAACGAGGAGAACTACCTGATCAAGAAGCTGATGACCGGCCTCGGCGTGGTGCAGGTGGAGAACCAGGCGCGGGTCTGCCACAGCTCGACGGTGACCGGCCTCGGCACCTCGTTCGGCCGGGGCGGCTCCACCACGTTCCTGCAGGACCTGCAGCACTCCGACTGCATCGTCATCGAGGGCTCCAACTTCGCCGAGGCGCATCCGGTCGGCTACCAGTGGGTGGTGGAGGCCAAGCTGCGCGGAGCGACGATCATCCACGTCGACCCGCGCTTCAGCCGCACCAGCGCCATGGCCGACCTGTACGTGCCGATCCGCGCGGGCACCGACATCGCCTTCCTCGGCGCGATCGTCAACCACGTGCTGAGCGAGGGCAAGGACTTCCGCGAGTACGTCCTGAACTACACCAACGCCGCCACCATCGTGAACGACGACTACAAGGACACCGAGGACCTCGACGGCGTCTTCTCCGGCTTCGACCCCGAGACGCGCGGCTACGACGTCACCACCTGGCACTACAAGGGCCCGGAGGTCCAGGCCGCCTCAGGGCACCGCATCAGGATCGGCGAGTACCACACGCCCGGCCGCGGCGAGTCGCACGGCTCGGGCGGGGCGCCGGTGACCCGCCTGCCGGAGTCGGACCCGACGCTCACCCACCCGCGGTGCGTCTACCAGATACTCAAGCGGCACTTCGCGCGCTACACCCCCGCGTTGGTCGAGGAGACGTGCGGAATCCCGCCGGAGCTGTTCGCCCGGGTGTGCGACGCGGTGACGTCCAACTCCGGGCGCGACCGCACCACCGCCTTCGCCTACGCGGTCGGCTGGACGCAGCACACCGTCGGCACCCAGTACATCCGCACGGCGAGCATCCTGCAGTCGCTGCTCGGCAACATCGGCCGCCCGGGCGGCGGCATCATGGCGCTGCGCGGCCACGCGAGCATCCAGGGCTCCAGCGACATCCCGACCCTGTACAACCTGCTGCCGGGGTACATCCCCATGCCGTTCGCGCACACCGACGAGAACCTGGACACCTTCGTCGACGTCGTCAGCACCCACAAGGGCTTCTGGGCAGACGCCCGGCACTACGTGGTCAGCCTGCTCAAGGCCTACTACGGGGGCGCGGCGACGCCGGACAACGAGTTCTGCTTCGGCCACCTGCCCCGGCTGACCGGCACGCACAGCACCTACGACACGGTGATGGCGCAGCTCGCCGGCGAGTGCAAGGGCATGTTCCTGTTCGGCGAGAACCCGGCCGTCGGCCACGCCAACGCCGCCCTGCAGCGCAAGGGGATGGCCAACCTCGAATGGCTGGTGGTGCGCGACCTCTCGCTGATCGAGTCGGCCACCTGGTGGAAGGACGGCCGGGAGATCCGCACCGGCGAGATGCGCACCGCCGACATCGGCACCGAGGTGTTCTTCTTCCCCGCCGCCTCGCACACCGAGAAGAGCGGCACGTTCACCAACACCAACCGGCTGCTCCAGTGGCACCACGCGGCCGTCGAGCCCGCCGGCGACCGGCGCAGCGACCTGTGGTTCGTCTACCACCTGGGACGGAAGATCAGGGAGCGCCTGGCCGGCTCCACCGACCCGGCCGACCGGCCGATCCTCGACCTGACCTGGGACTATCCCGAGGAGGGCGAGCTTCGCGAGCCGAGCGCGGACGCCGTCCTGCGGGAGGTCAACGGGTACGGGCCCGGCGGCCGCCTGCTGGGCGGCTACACCGAGCTGCGCGGCGACGGCTCCACCTCCTGCGGCTGCTGGATCTACTGCGGCGTCTTCGCCGACGGGGTGAACCAGGCGGCGCGGCGCAGGCCGCACACCGAGCAGAGCTGGGTGTCGCCCGAATGGGGCTGGGCGTGGCCGATGAACCGGCGCACGCTGTACAACCGCGCCTCGGCCGACCCGGACGGCCGGCCGTGGAGCGAGCGCAAGGCGTACGTCTGGTGGGACGCCGAGCAGGGGAGGTGGACCGGGCACGACATCCCCGACTTCGTCGACGACCGGCCGCCGGACTACCGCCCCCCGGACGACGCGTCGGGCGTCGACGCGCTGTCCGGCATCGACCCGTTCATCATGCAGGGCGACGGCAAGGCGTGGCTGTTCGCGCCCGCGGGGCTGATGGACGGGCCGCTGCCCACGCACTACGAGCCGCAGGACACGCCGTGCGAGAACCCGCTGTACCGGGCGCACCGCAGCAACCCGGCGCGGCTGCTCTACTCGCACCCGGGCAACCTCTACCACCCGCCGGGCAACGAGGTGTACCCGTACGTGGTCACCACCTACCGGCTCACCGAGCACTTCACCGCCGGGGGGATGAGCCGCTGGCTGCCCTACCTCGCCGAGCTGCAGCCGGAGATGTTCTGCGAGGTCTCCCCGCAGCTCGCCGACGAACGGCTGCTGGAGCACGGCGGCTGGGCCACCATCGTCACCGCGCGCGGGGCGATCGAGGCCAGGGTGATGGTCACCGACCGCGTGCCGCCCCTACGCATGAACGGCCGCGTCATCCACCAGATCGGGCTGCCGTACCACTGGGGCCCGAACGGCCTCACGATCGGCGACCCGGCCAACGAGCTGACGTCCATCGTCCTGGACCCCAACGCCGACATCCAGGAGAGCAAGGCGACCACCGCCGACATCCAGCCGGGCCGCCGTCCGCGCGGGCCGGGCCTGGTGCGCCTGGTGGAGACCTTCCGGCGCAGGGCCGGCATCGGCGAGCGCACCGGACTGGAGGTCTGACACCGATGTCGGAACGCACGGCAGAGGCGGCCACCCGGCTGCCGCAGGTGCAGGAGGAGACCGGTTACGCCGACCATCCGCCGCGCATGGGGTTCTTCACCGACACCTCGGTGTGCATCGGCTGCAAAGCGTGCGAGGTCGCGTGCAAGGAGTGGAACCAGCTCCCGGCCGACGACCCGCTGGAGTTCACCGGCATGTCCTTCGACAACACCGGGCAGCTCTCGGCGTCCACGTGGCGGCACGTGGCCTTCATCGAGCAGCGCAAGCCCATGCGCGCGCCGACCGGCGCGGGCGACGACGGCGCGGGTGACCTGCGGCTGCTGATGGCGTCGGACGTGTGCAAGCACTGCACCGACGCGGCCTGCCTGGACGTCTGCCCCACCGGCTCGCTGCTGCGCACGGAGTTCGGCACCGTGGTGGTGCAGGAGGACGTGTGCAACGGCTGCGGCTACTGCGTGTCGGCCTGCCCGTACGGCGTCCTGGACAAGCGTGAGCGCGACGGCCGCGTGTGGAAGTGCACCCTCTGCTACGACCGCCTGGTCGACGACCTCACCCCGGCGTGCGCCAAGGCGTGCCCCACCGAGTCGATCCAGTACGGCCCGCTGGACGAGCTGCTCGAACGCGCCGCCGCCCGCGTGCGCGACCTGCACGAGGACGGCGTCACCGACGCCCGCCTGTACGGCCACGACCCCGCCGACGGCGTCCGGGGCAACGGCGCCTTCTTCCTGCTCCTGGACAGGCCCGAGGTCTACGGCCTGCCGCCCGCCCCCATGGACACGACCCGCGACCTGCCCTCGATCTGGCGGCACGCGGCCGCCGCCGCCCTGACCCTCGCCGCCGGCGTCGCCGCGGCCTTCGCCCTGGAGCGCCGATGAACACCCCGTACCCGGCCGCCGGGAACGGGCGCGCCGACGGCCGGGCCGGCGGGCACGGCGTGGTGGCGGAGAAGGAGTTCGCCTCCTACTACGACCGGCCCATCCTGAAGCCGCCGACGTGGAAGGCCTCCAACATCGCCGGCTACCTCTACCTCGGCGGCCTGGCGGGCGCCTCCTCGGTGCTCGCGGCGGGCGGTGAGCTCACCGGACGGCCGCGCCTGGCCCGGGCGAGCAGGGTCGCGGCGGTCGCCGGCGTCTCCCTGTCGCTCGCCGCCCTCATCGAGGACCTGGGCCGGCCGGAGCGCTTCGTGAACATGCTGCGCACGTTCAAGCCCACCTCGCCGATGAGCGTCGGCACCTGGCTGCTCTCCGCGTACACCCCGCTGGCGGTGGCGGGCCTGGCCTCCGACCTCACCGGCCGCTGCCCCGCGCTGGGCCGGGCGGCGGGCTACGGCGCCGCGCTGCTCGGGCCGGCCGTCACGACGTACACGGCGGCGCTGCTCAGCGACACCGCCGTGCCGGCCTGGCACGAGGGGCACCGCGAGCTGCCGTTCCTGTTCGCCGGCTCGGCCGCGGCCACGGCGGCGGGCTTCGCCCTGATCGCGACGCCCCTGGCGGAGAACGGTCCCGCGCGCCGCGCCGCGCTGGCCGGCACCGCGGTGGAGCTGGTCGCCGGACGGCTGATGCGCCGCCGGATGGGCATGATCGCCGATGCCTACGAGCTGGGCAGCGCGGGCGCCCTGATGCGCGCCGCCGAGACCCTGGCCGTCGCCGGCGCCGCCGGTACGCTCCTGTCGCGCCGCAGGCGGGCTCTGGCCGTCGCCTCGGGAGCCGCCCTGATGGCCGCCTCCGCCTTCGTGCGCTTCGGCGTCTTCGCGGCGGGCGTGGCCTCCACCGAGGACCCGCGCTACACCGTCGTCCCCCAGCGCGCCCGCGCCTCGGCCCCGCCCCACCACCCGGGCTGAGGCCCACCGGGCCGTCCGCCGGACAGCGAGTCCGGCCGGAAGGTTATATCGTCTAACTTTCGCTAGGGTAGGTCGCGCCGTTGGGATCGACGGCAGGGCGGAAGGAAGGACACGACTGTGGCGCAGACGGCGGGAGGCCCTCGGGCCCGCTACCGGGAGCAGACGCGCGGGGAGATCAAGGAGATCGCGCTCCGCCAGCTCGCCGAGGGCGGCATCGGCGCCATCGCGCTCACCCGCATCGCCAAGGACCTGGGCCTGTCCGGCCCGGCCCTCTACCGCTACTTCGCGAGCCGCGACGATCTGCTGAGCGCGCTGATCCTCGACGCCTACGACGACATCGCCACCATCCTGCGCGCCGCGGCCGGGCGGTCGGCCGCGCGGCCTGCCCGCGAGCGGCTCCGGGAGCTGGCCGGCGCCTACCGAACCTGGGCCGTGACCCAGCCGCACCGTTACCTGCTCCTGTTCGGCTCCCCGCTCCCCGGCTACGCCGCCCCGCCGGACACCGTCACCAGCGCACGCGCCGCCCTGGGCCCCTTCGTCCGCATCTTCGCCGAGGGCAAGCCCGCCCCCGCCGTCCAGTCCCTGGTCGAGCAGATGCGCGCCTGGGCCGCCCGCGAACCCCAGGTCGCCGCGTGGGTGGCCGAGCACACCACCCCCACCGGCGACGACACCGCCGGAGTGGCCCTGGCGGGCGCCCTCCAGGCCTGGACCCGCCTGCACGGCGTCCTCACCCTGGAGGTGGAAGGCCAGTTCGCCGGCATGGGCCACGACCCCGCCACCCTCATGGAAACCGAACTCCACACCCTCGCCGACACCTTCTCCCTCACCTAGCCGACGGGGACGGTCAGTCGAACGTGAGTTCTCTGGTGTGGCGGGGCATCAGGAGCATGGCGGCGACGCTGAGGACGGCGACGACCAGCAGGGCCAGGAAGACGTGGTGGGTGGCCTCGTAGAGGGCTCCGCGGATGTAGGTGGCGGCGGGCGTGTGGGCGGCGGCGCCCTGGGCGCCGAGGACGAGGCTGGTGGCGTCGAGGGTGGTGGGGAGCTGCCCGGCGAGCTGGGCCGGCGGGTGGGCGAAGCGGTCGGCGAGGGTGGCGTTGGAGATGGCGCCGAGGACGGCCGCGCCCACGGCGCTGCCGATGGAGCGGGAGAACATGTTGGTCGCGGTGACGACGCCGCGGCGCTCCCAGCCCACCACCGACTGGATGGCGACCATCGTCGGGCTGGACGCCAGGCCCAGGCCCGCGCCGACGACGAAGCAGGCGCCCGCGACCTGCCAGACGTTCGCCTGCTGGGTGAGCAGGAAGCCCATCAGGGCGCCCGCCACCACCAGCACGCCGCCGATGAGGGCGGTGTCGCGGAAGCCGATGCGCATGTAGACGCGGCCGGAGAGCGTCGCGGCGATGGGCCAGCCGATGGTGAGGGCGGCCAGGGCGAAGCCGGCCACCAGGGCGCCGGTGCCGAGCACGCCCTGGGCGTACGTCGGCACGTACGAGCTGAGGCCGATCATGAGCGCGCCGACGGTGAGGCCGACCAGGTTGCCGCCGGTGAGCGTGCGGTGCCGGAAGACCCACAGCGGCAGGATGGGCTCGGCGGCCCTGCGTTCGACGAGCACGAACGCCACGATGAGCACGACGCCGACGGCGAAGATCGCCAAGCTGGGCACGGAGTCCCACGCCCAGGCGACGCCGCCTTCGAGCAGGCCGAGGATGAGCAGGCTGGAGCCGCCGGTGAGCAGCACGGCCCCGGTGTAGTCGATGTGGTGCTTGCTGGGCTCCACCCGCTCCTTGAAGCGGCGGGCCAGCATCCAGGCGGCCAGCGCGCCGAGCGGCAGGTTGATGTAGAAGATCCACCGCCAGCTCAGGTACTCGGAGAACAGGCCGCCCAGGGTGGGGCCGATGACGGCGGAGATGCCCCACACGCTGGCGACGTAGCCCTGCACGCGGGCGCGCTCCTCCACCGAGTACAGGTCGCCGACCATCGTGATGCTCATGGGCTGGACGGCGCCGGCGCCGATGCCCTGGATGGCGCGCGCGACGATCAGCGCGGGCATGCTCCAGGCGAAGCCGCACAGGATCGACCCGAGCAGGAAGGCCGCGATGCCGAAGAACATGACCGGCTTGCGCCCGAACAGGTCGGCGAACTTGCCGTACAGCGGGACGGTGACGGCCTGGGTGAGCAGGTAGACGGAGAACAGCCACGGGAACTGCGAGAAGCCGCCGAGGTCGCTGACGATCGACGGCACCGCCGTCGCGATGATCGTGCTGTCGAGCGCCACCAGGCTGGTGCAGAGCATGATCGCCGCCAGGACCGGCCCGCGCTCCGACCGGAGACCGACGCCCTTCGATGTCGTTGTCGTCGTCACGTCGGGAGCTCTCCTTGCGCTTCGGGCGTCGACATCGGGCGTGGCACCTCCGTCGATAGGGCGGTCGCACGCGAGTACGAAACCGGCACTTCGCCCTTTACATTCCCCTCTGTCCGGACTTATACGATCCGAGAGGGGAAGTAACAGGGGTGCGGGAGGGTCCCGACACCCGGTGACCCGCCACGGGCGAGGCCCGTACGGCGGCTGCTCCGGCGACGGCCGGAGGTCAGATCATGACGTGGGCCTCGGGGTGGCCGACGAAGCTGAACTGGGCGTTCCGGGTGAGCTTGTAGTCCTGCGCCTTCCAGGTGTGGGCCGAGGCGTCGGCGCCGCGCATGTAGACGAAGTTGAAGCGGTCGGCCGAGTAGATGCGGACGCCCTCCTCCTTGCAACGCCGCAC
The DNA here is from genome assembly GCF_029846175.1 of Sphaerisporangium sp. TRM90804. GTDB lineage: Bacteria > Actinomycetota > Actinomycetes > Streptosporangiales > Streptosporangiaceae > Sphaerisporangium. The sequence goes on from NZ_JARWAC010000010.1 coordinate 345,401, forward strand.
CAGGCGGGTGTCCTCGCCCGCGTTGACCGGCTCGAACGCGAACGCGCGCAGCAGGTCGGCCTTGGCGAGGATCGTGGCGCCCTGCACCAGGTGGGCGTACCGGTGCTCCAGGCCCGGCAGGCGCATCACGGTGGTGTTGGTGGCCGGGAAGTAGGTGTAGTGGGCGCCCTTGCCGACCATCTCGGCGTCGGCGTAGTCGAAGGCCCGCAGCAGGTCGGACAGGTAGTGCTCGCCGTACAGGTTGTCGTCGTCCATCTTGGCGATGTGGTCGCCGTCGGCCTGGGCGATGCCGAGGTTCAGCACCTCGCCGAGCGTCAGCGAGGGCGCGGCGGTGAGCACCTTGACGGCGGGCACGCCGGCGGCGAGGGCCTTGTCCGTGACCACCTGCGGGTCGATGTCCAGCCCGTGCAGCACCAGGATGAGCTCCAGGTCGCGGTGGCGCTGGCGGGCGACCTGCGCGATGGCGTGCTCAAGCTGCCCGGCCCGGTTGGTCGGCAGCACGACCGACACGCTCCTGGTGGCCGTGCGCACCGGGCGGCCGAGGTCGCCGAGGATCTGGTCGACGCGGTGCGAGAACAGGTGCTTGTCGAAGACCTCGCGCATGGCGAGATGGGCCTGGCGGGCGCGCAGCTCGGGGCTGTTGATCAGGTAGAGGGCCATGTTGTAGGCCTCCTCCTGGGTGTGCGCGACCGGCACCAGCGGCCCGAAGGTCTCCTCGATGGCACGCGACCAGCCCGAGAGCACCGTGGTGGAGCACGCCGACAGCTCGAAGACCCGCCGCGCGCACATGGTGGGCGAGTCGATCACCGAGTTCACGTTGAGGAAGACCTTGTACATCTTGTACGCGGCCAGCATCTGCTCGTACGGCAGCTCGCCCACGATGTGCGGGCGGTACTCCTCGGGCCAGGCGTACTTGTCGCCGGCCTTGTCGTTGCGGGCGAAGATGTGCAGGCCGAGCTCCCGGGTGGGGGCGATCACGGTCTCCATCTGCTCGCGCCGTTCGGGGTGCTTGTCGCGGAAGTACATGCCCGCGAAGACCACGTCGTACGGGCGGCCCTGCTTGGTCTGCACCGGGTTGTGCACCCGGGGCTGCGCCGCGAACTGCAGCACCCCGACGCGGTCGTGCCCCAGGATCTCGCGGTACTTGGGCACCATGTCGCCGTCGCACGTGTACACGTGGTCGAACAGCTTGGCGGTGTCGATGAAGAAGTCGAAGTTCGGCGGGTCCTCCTTGTTCCAGAAGACCGTGGGAACGCCCTGCTCGCGGCACCAGGCCAGCAGGTCGCGCAGCTCCTGCTTGGGCGCGTTGGTGCCGGTCATCTGGTAGCGCCAGCGCCCCTGGTTGCCGTGCCAGGCCGACTCGCAGAACAGCACGTCAGGACGCTTCTCGGCGAAGATCTCCGGCCAGTCCTTGAGCCCGAACTCGATCTGGTCCCACTCGTACTTGAACGCCATGCGGGAGAAGTCGTCCAGGATCACGGCGACCTTGAGGCCGGGCCGGTTGACCGGCCCCTCCGGCCACGCGAGGTTCGGGATCCTGACCTCGGGGGCGTGCGCCTGCCTGCTCTCGATGGCGACGCCGCTCGCGGCGACGGTGGCGGGCGGCTTGGGCGCCTTCTTCGGCTTCATCGCCTGCGACAGGTCGCGGGGGAGCCGGACGAGCCTGGCCGGGCGCTTGGCGCCGGCCAGCGCGGTGCTGACGCGGTACGGGCGCTGCGCCTTGGTGGCCGAGAGCTGCCACTGGGCGTACTCGGCGCGGGCCTCGGCGGTGGCCAGGCGCCGCTCCAGCTCGCGGATCCGCTCCTCGTAGCGCTCGACGGCCTTGCGCTCCTCGGGCAGCCAGTTCGCCGCCCCGAGGCGCTGGAAACGCGGCTCGTCCGGGTTCGTCTGGTCACTTTCGGCCATGGTGCGACCTGCCCCCCTCACATCCGGCTCACTGCCCGGCAATGTGCGATCGTACGGCGTTCCCCGATGTATCGCGGCATTTCTGGCTAGATGCCCAGATCAGCGGGGGTGGATCAAGCGGTCGGCGGCGTGCCGTGCGAGGCGGGGGAGAGGTTGTCGCCGCGCAGCCACGCCTCGATGACGCGGGCGATCCGCGGCCCGGCGGCGCCGTCCCACAGCGGCGGCAGCTCGCCGCTCGGGGTCGCCGCGCCGTCGGCGAGCGCCTTGGACGCCGCGGCCGGCAAGGTCGCGGGGGTGACCAGCCGGTTGGTGCCGTGGGTGATCGTGATGGGCCGCTCGGTGTTCGGCCGCACCGTCAGGCACGGCACGCCCAGCATGGTGGTCTCCTCCTGGACGCCGCCGGAGTCGGTCACGACCAGCGCCGCGCCGCGCACCAGCGAGAGGAACTCCACGTAGCCCAGCGGGTCGATGATCGACAGGTTGCCGCCGGTGACCAGGCCGGCCTCGGCCAGGCGCCCGCGCCCGCGCGGGTGCAGCGGGACGACGATCGGCACCTGCTCGGCGACCGCCAGCACGCCCTCGACCAGCTCGCGGGCCGACGCCGGGTCGTCGACGTTGCCCGGCCGGTGCAGGGTGGCGACCGCGTACCGCTCGGGCAGGCCGAGACGCGCCCGGACCGGCTCGGGGTCGAGCTTCGGCAGCGCCGAGAACAGGCTGTCGATCATGGGGTTGCCGACCAGGTGGACCTTGCCCGGCGGCACGCCCTCGTTCGCCAGGTGGGACAGGCCGTCGGGGCTGGTGACCAGCAGCAGGTCGGCGAGGGCGTCGGTGACGACCCGGTTGACCTCCTCGGGCATCTCGCGGTCGAAGGACCGCAGCCCGGCCTCGACGTGCGCGGTCGGCACGCCCAGCTTGGCGCAGACGAGGATCGCCGCGAGGGTGGAGTTCACGTCCCCGTAGACCACGACCAGGTCGGGCCGGTGCGCGAGCACGACCTCCTCCAGGCCGACGAGCAGCGCCGCCGTCTGGCGCGCGTGGCTGCCGGACCCGACGCCGAGGTTGGCGATCGGCTCGGGAAGGCCCAGGTCGGCGAAGAAGACGTCCGACATCAGCGCGTCGTAGTGCTGCCCGGTGTGGACGATGCCCTGCCGGACGCCCAGAGCGCCGAGCCCGCGCACGACGGGCGCCGCCTTGACGAAGTTGGGGCGGGCGCCGAGCACGTGCAGAACGAGGGGGTTCTCCCTCATTGACCTCGCCTTTCAGCCGGGAGCGTGTCATCTGGGATCCAATGGGCCCAAGCCGTGCCTATGGTACGGTCGCCGCGTGGTTTCCGAGGCCAGCCGGCCCGAGAAGGTCTCCCCGAAGTCGGCTCGCGCCGGCCTGCGCGGCTTCCTCAAGGGCTTCATCCAGCACCCGGTCATCGTCTCCAGGGTCTTCGTCACCAGGGTCAAGTCCGACCCCATGAGGGTGGCGCAGGCGGCGGCGGAGGCGATGCCGTCGCGACTGCGCCCCGTCGTGGGCAGGGTCGCCTGGCCCGTGGCCCGCGTCGCGCGCGTGACGGCGCGCAGGGTCGCCCGGCGCATGGCGGACGGCCCCCTGGAGGCCGCCAAGACGCGGTTCGAGCGCGGCGAGATGACCAAGGCGGTCGAGACCCTCCGGCCGCACGCCCGGTGGCCGTTCATCCGCCGCCGGATGGCCTACTACGAGGGCGAGAAGGCCGCCATCGGCCCCGCCCCGATCCCGCCGAAGTCCAAGGTGATCGTCGGCGAGCGGGTCTCCGGCCGGGTGCTGCACTGCGTCACCAACGCGCTGCCGTACACCCAGGCCGGGTACACCGTGCGCACCCACCGCATCGTGACCGCCCAGCTCGCCGCGGGGCTCGACCCGCACGTGGTGACGAGCTGGGGCTGGCCGATGCTCCAGGGGCACGCCGACGCCGAGCCGTACGAGGAGATCGAGGGCATCCCCTACCACCGGCTGCTGCCGAGCGGCGAGGTGCCGTTCGAGAGCCGGGGCCGCATGATCCGCGGCGCCGGCGAGGTCGCCGAGCTGGTCAGGACGCTGCGGCCGCAGGTCCTGCACGCCGCCACCGACCACCGCAACGGCTCGGTCGGGCTCGCGGTCCGCGAGCGCACCGGCACGCCGCTGGTGTACGAGGTGCGCGGCTTCCTAGAGGAGACCTGGGCCTCGCGCGACCCCGCGCGGGTGGGCAGCGAGCGGCACCTGCTCCAGCGTGACCGCGAGGCGCACATCATGCGCTCGGCGGACGCGGTGGTGACGCTGGCGGAGACGATGGCCGCCGAGATCGTGGAGCGCGGGGTGCCCCGGGAGAAGATCTTCCTGGCGCCGAACGCGGTCGACGACAGCCTGCTGACCGCCCGGTACGACGGCGCCGCGTTCCGCGCCGCGTACGGCATCGAGCCCGGCGAGATCGTCGTCGGGTCGGTGTCCAGCATCGTCGGCTACGAGGGCTTCGCCACGCTGCTGTCCGCGGCCGCCCTGCTGCGCGACGGCGGCACGCCGGTCAGGGTGTTGATCGTCGGCGACGGCGCCGAGCGCCCGGCGCTGCTCGCCCAGGCCGCGGCCCTCGGTCTCGGCGACCTCGCGCTGCTGCCCGGCAGGGTGGGCCCTGAGGAGGCGCTGCAGGCGCAGTCGGCGCTGGACATCTTCGTGTGTCCCCGCGACGACCTGCGGGTCTGCCGCCTGGTCACGCCGCTCAAGCCGGTGGAGGCGATGGCGCTGGGCAAGCCGGTCGTGCTCAGCGACCTGCCCGCGCTGTCGGAGCTGGTCGGGTCGGACGGCGCCGGGCTGCTGGTGCCGCCCGGCGACCCCGCCGCGCTGGCCAAGGCCCTCGCGGCGCTGCGTGAGGACCCCGAGCGGCGCGCGGCGATGGGCGAGGCGGGGCGCGCGGAGGTCGCAGCGAAGCGCACGTGGAGCCGGATCGCCGAGGGCTACCGGGCGATCTACCAGTCAGTGGTGTCCTGAGGAACGGCCATGACAGGAAGTCACCCTCCCCTTTGCTGCCCGTTCAATCGCATTCGACATGAGCTATGCCGACTTGAGATAGCCTTTGCCACCATGCAGTGTTGTTTCGGACTTCCACGGGTCGCGATGTGAGCGGATACGATCTCGCCGTCATCGGCCTCGGATACGTGGGCATGCCCCTGGCCAAGGAGGCCACCGGGGCGGGCCTGCGGGTGGTCGGGCTCGACGTCGACCCCGTCAAGGTCGACGCCCTGACCTCCGGCCGGTCGTACATCGACGACCTCACCGACGCCGACCTGGACGCGATGCTGGCGGGCGGCTTCACCGCCACCCTCGACCAGTCGATCCTGGCCTGCAGCGAGACCATCGTGATCTGCGTGCCGACCCCGCTCGACGAGGACCACCGCCCCGACCTCTCGGCGGTCAAGGGCGCGGTCGGAGCGGTCGGCCGCTACCTCCAGCGCGGCACCCTCGTGGTGCTGGAGTCGACGACCTACCCGGGCACCACCGACGAGGTCGTGCGGCCCATCCTGGAGGAGGCGTCCGGCCTCACCGCGGGCGTCGACTTCCACCTCGCCTTCTCCCCCGAGCGCATCGACCCGGGCAACGCCAAGTACGGCCTGCGCAACACCCCGAAGGTCGTCGGCGGCTACACCCCGGTGTGCCGCGACCGCGCCGAGACGTTCTACGCCCGCTTCATCGAGCAGGTCGTGACCGTGAGCGGCACGCGCGAGGCCGAGATGGCCAAACTGCTGGAGAACACCTACCGGCACGTCAACATCGCCCTCGTCAACGAGATGGCGATCTTCTGCGACGAGCTGGGCGTCGACCTGTGGGAGTCGATCGAGGCGGCCGCCACCAAGCCGTTCGGCTTCCAGAAGTTCCTGCCCGGCCCGGGGGTGGGCGGCCACTGCATCCCGGTGGACCCCTCCTACCTGTCGCACGCGGTCCGCAGGCTCGGCTACCCGTTCCGGTTCGTGGAGCTGGCGCAGGAGATCAACGAGCGGATGCCCGCCTACGTGGTCGCCCGCGTGCAGCGCCTGCTGAACCGTGCCAGGAAGCCGGTCAACGGCTCCCGCGTCCTGCTCATGGGAGTGACGTACAAGCCCGACATCGCCGACGAGCGCGAGACCCCCGCCGTGCCGATCGCCCGCGCGTTCCGCGACCTGGGCGCCGAGCTGACCTTCGCCGACCCGCACGTGAAGTCGTGGGCCGTCGACGGGGTGGAGGTGCCGCGCGAGGACGACCTGCAGACGGCGGTGGAGAAGGCGGACGTGACCGTGCTGCTCCAGCAGCACTCCGCGTTCGACCTCGACATGGTGGAGCGGCAGGCCGCGCTCCTGCTCGACACCCGGGGCGTCCTCTCCGAGGGCGAACGCGTCGAGCGGCTCTGACGGGGGTCGGCGCGTGCACGTGCTTGTCATGACGGTGGTCCACCACCCAGAGGACGCCCGGATCCTGCACCGGCAGATCCGCGCGCTCGTGGACGCCGGGCATGTCGTCACGTACGCGGCGCCCTACAGCGCGCGCGGCGTCGTGCCGCGGTCGTGGGTGACCGGCGTCGACCTGCCGAGGGCCGCCGAGCGCAGGCGGCTGACCGCGATCGGCGCGGCGCGGCGCCTGTTCAAGAGCATGCGCGACCAGGTCGATCTGGCCGTCATCCACGACCCCGAGCTGCTGCTCGCCGTCGCCGGCGTGCGGCGCCGCCCGCCGGTCGTCTGGGACGTGCACGAGGACACGCCCGCCACGCTGTCGCTCAAGCCGTGGCTGCCGGCGCTGCTGCGCCCGCCGACGCGCTTCCTCGCGCGCATGCTGGAGGGCACGGCCGAGCGCCACCTGCACCTGCTGCTGGCCGAGACGGCCTACGCCGGGCGGTTCCGGCAGGCGCACCTGGTGGTGCCCAACGAGACCTGGGTGCCCGACCACGTGAGCGCGCCCTCCGACGACCGCGTCGTCTACCTGGGCTGGCTGTCGGAGGCCCGCGGCGTGCGCGAGGCCGTCGAGGTGGGCCGGCTGCTGCAGCCGCACAGGATCGCGGTGGAGCTCATCGGCTACGCCGACCCGCAGAGCAGGCCCATGCTGAACAAGGCCGTGGCCGAGGGCGTGCTGGAGTGGCGCGACTTCATGCCGAACGACGAGGCGCTCAAGCGGCTCGACGGCGCGCTGGCCGGGCTGTCGCTGCTGCACGACGAGCCGAACTACCGGCACTCGATGCCCACCAAGATCGTGGAGTACATGGCCCACGGCATCCCGGTGATCACCACGCCGTCGCCCAGGGCCGTGGAGCTGGTGGAGCGCTACCAGAGCGGCGTCGTGGTCCCCTGGCGCGACCCGGAGGCCGTCGCGCAGGCGGTGCTGCGGCTGCGCAACCATCCGGCCGAGCGCCGGGCCGCCGGCGCGCGCGGGTACGCGGCGGCCAGGGCGAACCACCACTGGCCCAACTCGGCGCGCAGGTTCGTCGGCCAGCTTGAGGCTTGGGCGGCCGCGCGGAAGTGACCCCGGCGCCGGCCCGTGAAAGATCGAGCTGTGTCATATCAGGCCCTCGTCCGCCTTATGAGGGCCACAACCTAAGGACGGTAATCTCCTGAAGGTGCGCGGGCTCACACTGCTCCTGGGAGCTGCTCTCCTGGCCGCCGTCGCGGCCATGGTGATGGTCCTGCCGGACTCCCCGAACGGCTCACCGGTCTCGACGACCGGCACGCCGCCCGGGGCCGGGAAGGCCACGCCCACCCCCGCGGCACGCGTCTTCAGCGACCCCTGTGGAACGTTCGACACGACGACTCCCACGCCGTACGCCGTCACCGGCTACTGGCTGGTGCCGACCGCCGACCACTGCACCTGGCGCAGCCAGCTCCAGGCGATCCACCGGGTGGGCGGCGACACCGTCGTGCGGCTCGGTTACGGCCTGCAGCCGCGCCCGGTCGACCAGGACGGCTTCGTCATGGACTCGGCCGGCGACGCGCCGGACCCGCGGTACGAGCGGTGCGAGGAGAACGGCATGACCTGCGTGCAGGCCGCCGAGTCCGCGCTCAAGGCCGCCAACCCCGGCAACCGCATCTCCTGGACGTACGTCTACCGCACCGACGAGTCGTTCGGCCCGGGGCTGTTCCGCTGCCCGCAGATGGAGCACCCGATCACCGTCGGGAAGAAGGTGTTCTTCCGGCTGATCGCGCCCGACGACGGCTCGGACGACGCCACCTGCGACTTCAGCTCCCGTGGGCGCGGCTACCACCTCATCCTGATCGACGGCAGCTCCGACGACAGCCTCACCGAGATCCTCGGCCTCGCCGACCGGTTCGCGATGAAGGTCTTCCCCGCACTCCCCGTCGCCCCGCGCGACCGCCTGGTGCCCACCAGGGCCGATCCCCGGCACATCGGCACGCTGACCACGCTGACCCGCCGCATCCTGCAGGACTACGGCGACCGCTTCAAGGACCGCGCCTCGCTCGGCGGGGTCTACCAGCCCTTCGAGCTGCAGTTGCGCAAGTGGCCCGACCCCGCGGAGGTCTCAACCCTCCAGGTCTACGCCGAGCAGCACGACATCGTCGAGCAGGAGCTGCCCGGCAAGCCGATCATGGTGAGCCCGTACCTGGACGCGCGCAAGGACAAGCCGTTCACCTCGACGCCCGCCGAGGTGAGCGCCGGCTTCAAGGAGCTCGCACGCACGGGCGTCGGCATCATCGCCCCCCAGGACAGCCGGGGCACCGGCAAGGTGGGCCTGTACTGGCCCAACCTCAAGGGCACGACCGTGGACGACCGGCTCAAGCCGGTCGTCGGCGACACCTCCTACGGGGACGCCTACCACGGCTCCACCCGCGACTACTACCGGGCGATGGGCGAGGCGCTGGCCGAGCTGCGGGCCGAGGGCGACGACGTCGAGCTGTGGGCCAACGTCGAGGCGTTCGAGCCCGAGGGCGACGGCGCGTGCGAGAACGGCGGGGTGCGCGGCGTCACCGACAAGCAGCGCCTGGACGAGGCGGTCGCGCTCGCCGGGCCGTACGTCTCGAAGATCATCTCCTACAAGTGGAGCAGTTTCTTCACCTGCGGCACCCCGACGCTCGCCGAGCAGGTCGAGAAGGACTGGGACCGGCCCATCCCCATCCAGGCCTTCCCCGGCCGCCGGGGCATCCAGGACGGCATCGAGGTGCGCGGCTACAACCTCGCGCGCGGCACGGTCACGCTGAGCTGGCACGGCGGCGAGGAGCCGCGCGTGGCCGACTCCGGCGCGGTGGGCTGGTCGGACCTCACGCCGATCCCCGGCCTGCCGCCCGCCGTGCAGAAGCTGTGGATCCCGGTCGACTGGTCGACGGTCCCGGAGGGCGCGTGGGTGCGCGTGGAGGTCGCCTCGGCCGACGGGCGCGAGGGCAACGCGCCCGTCTACTTCAACCGCGCGGCCTGAACCGGCCGGTGAGCGGCCACCCGGCGTCACACGGGGCGGTGTAACGTGCGTGCCATGGTCCCGCGAATCCCCGTCAGCGTGGATCTCGTCGTGCTCACCGTGCGGTTCCAGCAGCTCTCCGCGCTGGTCTGGCAGCGCGACCGCCCGCCGTACCAGGGCGGCTGGGCGCTGTCCGGCGGCTTCATCCAGCTTGAGGAGGATCTCCCGGCCGCCGCGGCCCGGGTGCTCGCCGAGCGCGCCGGCCTGCCCGGGGCGCCGATCCACCTGGAGCAGCTCCGCACGTACGGCTACCCCGACCGCGACCCCCGCCAGCGGGTGGTGAGCGTCGCCTACCTCGGCCTGGCCCCCGACCTGCCGGCCTCCACCGAGGCGCACATGAGCTGGCAGCCGGTCTCCTCGCTGGAGTCGATGGCGTTCGACCACCGAAGGATCATGCTCGATGGCATCGAGCGAGCCGGGGCCAAGCTCGAGTACACCTCCCTCGGCGCGGCCTTCTGCCCGGTGGAGTTCACCGTGGCCGACCTGCGCCGGGTGTACGAGATCGTGTGGGGCCGCCCGCTCGACCCTCGCAACTTCCACCGCAAGGTCACCAAGGCCGACGGCTTCCTGGTGCCCACGGGCCGGACGACGACCCGCGACGGCGGCCGCCCCGCGATGCTCTATCGCAGGGGCCCCGCCGAGCTGCTGCACCCCCCCATGCTCCGCCTGGCCGGCTAGCGCCCCGCCGGTGCCCGTGCGCCGCATGGTGGGCTTATCGCCCAATCGGTCCCCGTGCGCCGCCCGGCCGGCTGACCCCCCGGTCCCGTGCCCCGCCTGGCGTTCCACCGCGCGAACCCTCGCCCGGCGCACGGGGTTCCCCCGGCCGGCGGCCCCACGCCCGGCCGCGTCTCGCGGGAGGGCCCCGGACGCCCATAAGGTAAGGTCATGCCGCGATTGCGCCCCATTCTCGATGAGCTGCCCGTGTACCGGCCCGGCAAGGCCGTCGTGGCCGCCGACGGCCGGTCGTTCAAGCTGTCGTCCAACGAGTCCCCTTACGGTCCGCTGCCGTCCGTGCGGGAGGCGATCGCCGCCGCGGCCGGCGAGGTCCACCGCTACCCCGACCCCGCGTGCGTCCGGCTGACCGAGGCCGTGGCCCGGCGCCTCGGCGTACCGCAGGAGCACGTCGCCCTGGGCGCCGGTTCCGTGACCATCGCGCAGCAGCTCTTCGAGACCGTCGGCGAGCCGGGCGCCGAGGTGGTCTACGCCTGGCGCTCGTTCGAGGCCTACCCGCTGCTCGCCGACCTGTCCGGGGTCACCTCCGTGCGGGTGCCGCTGGCGGCCGAGACCCACGACCTCGCCGCGATGGCGGCGGCGGTGACGCCGCGCACGCGCATGGTCCTGGTGTGCAACCCGAACAACCCGACCGGCACGGTCAACCACGGCGCCGAGCTGCGCGGGTTCCTCGACGCCGTGCCCGAGGACGTCCTGGTCGTCCTGGACGAGGCCTACCGCGAGTACGTGCGCGACCCCGGCGTGCCCGACGGCCTCACCCTGTACGCCGACCGTCCCAACGTGGCCGTGCTGCGCACCTTCTCCAAGGCGTACGGGCTGGCCGGCCTGCGGGTGGGTTACCTCGTCGCCCAGGAGCCGGTGGCCTCGGCCGTGCGCAAGACCACGGTGCCCTTCGCGGTCAACAGCCTCGCCCAGGCGGCCGCGATCGCCTCGCTGGAGGCCGAGGGGGAGCTGCTGGAGCGGGTGGAGGCCGTCGTCGCCGAGCGCGCGCGGGTGCGCGAGGGGCTGCTCGGCCAGGGCTGGGAGATCCCGCCGACCGAGGCCAACTTCGTCTGGCTGCGGCTGGGCGGGCGCACGCTGGAGTTCGCCGAGCGCTGCGCGGTCGACGGCGTCGCGGTGCGGCCGTTCGCCGGGGAGGGCGCCCGGGTGTCCATCGGCTCGCCGGAGGCGAACGACGCCTTCCTGTCCGCCGCGGCGGATTTCCGGGCGGCGAACACAGGTTGACCAACCGGTGAGTGAAGTTTCCACACCATGTGGATAACCGGCGCATCACGGAGTGGCGGACATTCCATTTGCGCATCTGAAACCGGGAATTGTCAGGTCCGCGCATGAGCCGGGTTATCCACAGGCTGTGAATGAAAAGCCCGTCCGGGTGCGCCCGGGCGGGCGGCACGACCGGAACCCGGGCCCGCCGCCGGGAAAGAAGACGGGCGTGTTTCGGGCGTGCGGTCCCGCCGGAGATCGGTACGCCTGGGAGCCGCCCGTCGCGGGGCCGGAACCTGCGCCTTCTCGAAACAGGAGGGGCGGTGTCGAGCGTTCGGCCGTCTGGGAAATCGGTGCGCCTGGGAACCGGCCGTCGCCGGGCCGGAGCGGGAGCCGCGCCACGCCTTCCCGAAACAAGAAGGGCGGTAGCGAGCGTTCGGCCGTCTCGGAAATCGGAATGCCGGCAGACGGGGCGTCGCCCGGTCGGAGCCGGGGAACGCGGCCGGTCCGCGGCGGTACGCCGGAACCCGGCCGGATGCGGTGGGAGGCGCCCGGCCGAGTTCGCGGGGTCCCGCCGTCCCGCTAGCGGGGGCCCAGCTTCTCCACGATGAGCCGGTAGAGCTGCCGGGGGCGGCCCGGTTGCGGAGTGCGGTTAGGCGGGAGCGGCCACGCGAGCCCCTCGTCGACCAGCGTGCGCAGCAGCCGCCGAGCCGTGCGCGGAGTCACCGCGAGCATGCGCCCGGCGCTCTCCGCGTCCACGATCGTGTCGCCGCCCTCCAGTTTGGCCGCCAGGCGCGCGAGCACCTCGACGCCCTTGGGCCTTCCCTGCCCCGGTGCCTGCGGAGGCATCCGCGGCGCCGGCACCAGCGTGCGGCCCTCGCGGTCGACCGCGAAGCCCTGGGGCTGCTTGCCGGCCTGGGTCCGCGCCAGGGCGGCCCTGGCGTGGGTCTCGGCGTCGTGGGTGGTGCGTCCCATGCCCACGCCGACCTCGACGGTCAACCCGAGGTCGTCGCGGATGCGCGCCGCGAACGGCAGGACGCGGAACCCGTCGGTCGCCGCGGCCATCGAGCCCCGCGTCGCCGTCACCAGGTAGCTGTGGTCGTCGATCGCCCATACGGCGGCGTTCATCCGGTTGGCTTCCTGGACCAGCAGGCGGTGCAGGGACAGCCTGAGCTCGTCGCGCCAGTATCTCGGAGCCGCCCGCCGCACGGGCTCGCGTAACGTCGGCACCTCGATCAGGACGACGGTCAGCTGGGACTCCTCCAGCCTGTGGTGCGCGCCGAGCAGCGCCGCGGTGTGCAGCGCCGTGCGCACCGCCGAAGAGGTCGGCCGCACCCGCACGGTCGGCACGCCCGCCGCGGTGAGCCGGTCGGCCACCGCCGGCAGGCAGGTCAGGGCACCGGTGGTGCTGCCCTGACGATGCAGCCTCTCGTGGAAGGCCGCCACGGTGCCGGTCGCGCCGGACTCCTCGCGGGTCTGCACCCCCGAGGACGGCAGGCCGAGGTCGGCGTACGCCTCCTCCACCTCAGGCCGGCCCAGCACGTCGACGCTCACCCGGCGCGGGTCGATGCGATCGTCCAGCGCCGCGCGAGCCAGCGCCGCCGTCAGCGCCGGGCCGCCGAGCTGCACGTACGTCGCCGGGATCGTCAGCACGCCCGAACGCTTCGCCAGGTCGTAGGGGACCGGGCTGGCGAACAGGCAGGCGTCCACCCCCGGGCCCAGCCGCACCACCTTGTCGGCGGCCTCCTGTTCGTCACGGTAGGCGGCGGCGACCAGCCGGCACGGAACCGGGGCCGCCGCATGGCCCATGAGCATCACTCTCTCGACCAGGTCGTGGGGTCCCACCACCCCGATGGTTAAGTCTGGGGCCGATGCCCCCACGCGTGACCCTCGCGGAGTTTCTTCGGCCCGCTCGACCAATGTTCGTCCCATCCCGCCATACCTCTGAATCGAGGCCGCCCCGCCTCGCGCCGGCCGGGCCGTGGGTGCTGCCCGATCGCGCACTGGCGTGGCCACCTCTCCCTCCACATCGGTCGATTCCGCCTGGCGGAGACCACCGTGAGACCGCGGTCAAGGCGATTCACAGGGGTTCCCGGGCAGGGTTCGTCGCCCATCCGGTCTAGTCCTCTTTGGAACGATCGCTCGCCGAGGCACTAATGTCACGCCCGGATTTGCCCGACCCCTACCCGGCCATGCCGGCAGGTTATGGGAGACAAGAGCATATGGACTGGTCAGAGGCGGTTTACGGGCAGAGTCACGACGGAGAGGAAATTTCTCTTACCACATCGCCTCCCAGGGCCTTCATCCGCAACGCGAGGTCGTGGTGACCGCGGTCGATGAGATAGCCGGGGGAGACGACGGTCTCGCCCTCGGCCACGAGGCCGGCCAGAATCAGGGCGATTCCCGAACGCAGGTCGTGGGCGGTGACGTCGGTGCCGGTGAGCGGGGTCGGGCCGTGCACGACCGCGCGGCTGCCCTCCACCTCGATGCGCGCGCCCATCTTGTTGAGCTCGCCGGCGAGCGCGAAGCGGCCGTCGAAGATGCGCTCGTGGATGTAGCTGGCGCCGTCGGCCACGCAGGCGACCGTCATGAGCGGCGACTGCAGGTCGGTCGCGAAGCCGGGGTAGGTGTCGGTGATGACGTTGATCGGCCGCAGCTGGCGGTCCTGCCGCACGCTGAGCACCGCGCCGTTGGTAGCGAACTCGACGCCCATCTGCTCCAGCTTCCAGCGGACCACGCCGAGGTGCTCCAGGGACGCGCCCACCAGGTGCACCTCGCCGCCGGTGATCGCGGCGGCCATCGCGAAGACGCCGGCGTCGAGCCGGTCGGGCATGACGCGGTGCTCCACAGCGGTCAGCTCGTCGACGCCCTCGACCGTGATGAAGCCCGTGCCGCCGCCGCTGATGCGCGCGCCCATGCGGCTCAGCATGCTGATGACGTCGAGCACCTCGGGCTCCAGCGCGGCGTTCTCGATGATGGTGGTGCCCTTGGCCAGGGCCGCCGCCATGATGAGGTTCTCGGTGCCGGTGTGCGAGGGCGTGTCGAGGTACAGCGGGGCGCCGGTCAGGCCTGAGGCCTTGACGTGGATGACGCTCTCGCCCTCGTCGACGATCGCGCCGAGCCGCTTGTAGCCGAGGTAGTGGAAGTCGAGGTTGCGGCTGCCGAGGTTGCAGCCGCCCACGCCCTCGATGACGGCCTCGCCGAGACGGTGGAGCAGGGCCGGCACGAACAGCACCGACCCGCGGAACCTGCGGGCGATCTCGGCCGGCAGCACCGGGCTGCTCAGGTTGGAGGCGTCGATGACCAGCGTGCGCTCGGTCTCGTGGAGCTGCACCTTGGCGCCGACGGCCTCCGCCAGTTCGAGGGCACGCCGCACGTCCTCGATGATGGGGACGTTGCGCAGCACCGTCCGGCCCTCGGCGGCGAGCAGGGCCGCGCCGATCATCGGGAGCACGGCGTTCTTGGCTCCCTGGATGAAGGCGGTTCCGCTCAGGGCGTTGCCACCGCGCACGCGGTAACGAACCATATGATGTGGCTCCTTGGAGTCTGGGGAAGTGCGCGCCATACGCGACACGCCGGTCAAGCGGGCGGCGGCGAGGTTATGCGCCAACAGTAGTGCTTTCGGGATGGACGGCTGGCCGCTTTGCCTCCACAGAGCTGCCCCGGAATGTCACCTTTACTCACCGTATGGGCTGATTCGTCGGAACTGTTGGAGAAGCGGCGAGCAGCAGGTTGTTCGCGCGCTGGTCGACGAACCGCGTGACCACCTGCTGTGCGTAGCCGAAAACCATAGCCCACACGAGGATGGATGTCTGGGAGCTGAGGCCCCCGAAACCCGGCACGAACCCGGAGTTGAGGATCAGCAGGCCCAAGATCGCCGTGGCCACGCCGGCGGGCGCCTTCAGCAGGTTCTGCGCCACCGCGAGCGAGTACCTCGTCGACAGCTCCGACCTGGTCGACAGGCTGGCCGCCGTGGCGAGCGCCGCGCCCAGCATGCCGACCAGCGCGACCAGCGGGACGTCGCCCCGGCTGGGCCGCGGGCCGCCGCTCGGGCAGATGAACGTCATCGGGGTCGAGCCGAGGGTGGCGAGGATCGTGCCGTTGCCGCACATAGGGATCGCCCGCGGCCAGACCGCGCCCACGGCGACCAGCGCCGAGACGATGACCGTCAGCGCCATGACCCCGCCGAGCAGCATGTTGCGGAAGCTGCGCACCCGCCCGCTCTCCACGGCGACGGCGTGGTAGGCGGCCCGGAGCACCGACTGCAGCAGCGACCGGTCGCGCTCGTCGACGTCCCCCGCCTCGGCCCGCGCGGCCAGCCGGGTGAGCCGGACGTCGTCGGCGGGCAGGTACGCCTTGGCGGTGGCGAGCACCTCCGGCGTGCGGGCGTTCAGCTCGCCGGCCGGCAGCAGGCCGTACAGCAGGATCGTCGCCCCGTGCAGGTTGGACCAGGCGCCCTCGATGGTCTGCCCGGTCAGCCACCGCCGCCACCCCTGCCGCTCCGCCGCGTACGCCGCGGACTTCTCCAGGTGGCGGACGAGCGCGGCGTGCAGCGCCGCCGTCCCCGGCTCGTGCCGCCGGGCCGCCAGGCAGCGGTCGGCGTCAGCCCGTAAGTCCTCCCCGCGCGCGGCGATGTAGACGCGCCACACCCCCGGCCACTGCGGCCGGTCCCTCTCGGGCACGTTCCCGGCGTCCCGGGGGGACCCCTCGCTCTCCTCGACGGCGGGCTCGGCTGCCATACGATCCTCCCGGTTTCGGCCAATGCCCCCGGCTTACCGCGCCGCCGCCCCCCGCGCCACCCTTTTCACGATCACCGGTCGCATAGCCCAGGGATCAGGCGCGGGCGGCGATGTCGGTGCGGTGGTGGGAGCCGCGGAGGCTGAGGTTGGCCAGCGCCTCATAGGCGGCCCGGCGGGCGGTGGGGATGTCGGGGCCGGTGCCGACGACGTTGAGCACCCGGCCTCCGGCGGAGACCACGCGGCCCTGATCGTCCAGGGCGGTGCCGGCGTGCAGCACGTAGGCGTCCTTCGCGGGGGTGTCGAGGCCCTCGATGAGGTCGCCCTTGACCGGGTCGGCCGGGTAGTCCTCGGCCGCGACCACGACGGTCACCGCCGCGCCGTCGCGGTAGCGGGGGGCGGGCCTCCCGGCCAGGGTGCCGGTGGCGCAGGCGTGCAGCAGGGCGGCCAGCGGCGTCTCCAGGCGGTCGAGCACCACCTGGGTCTCCGGGTCGCCGAACCGGGCGTTGAACTCGATGACCTTGGGCCCCGCCGACGTCAGCGCCAGGCCCACGTACAGCACGCCCGTGTACGGGGTGCCGCGCCGCCGCAGCTCGCCGACGGTCGGCGTCACGACCTCGGCCATCACCCGCTCTGTCAGCCCCTCGGGCGCCCAGGGCAGCGGCGTGTAGGCGCCCATGCCCCCCGTGTTCGGGCCCTGGTCGCCGTCGTAGGCGCGCTTGAAGTCCTGCGCGGGCTGGAGCGGGACGGCGACCGTGCCGTCGCAGAGGGCGAACAGGGAGACCTCCGGGCCGTCGAGGAACTCCTCCACGACCACCCGCCCGCAGGCCGCCGCGTGGGCGAGCGCCTCGGCGCGGTCGGAGGTCACCACGACGCCCTTGCCCGCGGCCAGCCCGTCGTCCTTGACCACGTACGGCGCGCCGAACGCGTCGAACGCGGCCTCGGCCTCCTCGGCCGTCACGCACACACGCGCCCCGGCCGTCGGCACGCCCGCGGCCACCATGACCTCCTTGGCGAACGCCTTGGAGCCCTCCAGTCGGGCCGCCTCCGCGGAGGGCCCGAAGCAGGCGACGCCCGCCGCGCGCACGGCGTCGGCGACGCCGGCGACGAGCGGCGCCTCGGGGCCGATCACGACCAGCTCGGCGCCCAGCCGCTCGGCGAGCGCCACGACCTCGCCGGGGTCGGTCGGCACCACGGGATGGACGGCCGCCACCGACGCGATTCCGGCGTTGCCGGGAGCGCAGTGCAGCTCTGAGACCTGGGGGTCGAGCCCGAGGGCGCGGCAAAGAGCATGCTCACGGCCACCGGACCCAATCACGAGAACGCGCACGTGGGGGAGTCTACGGCCCCCGCCCCCAGCCTCCCGCCCCCGTACACGCACGGCCGCCTTCAGGCAGGTGACGACGGTGGTGTGGTGGTCTCCCGTCCCCCGTGCGCGCGGTCGCCTCCGGGCGCGTGACGAAGGTGATGTGCTGGTGTCTCGCGCCCCTGCCACGCGCACGGTCGCCGCTCGGGAGTGGGTACCGCGCTCCGCCCGCCCACCCCGCCACGCTTCACGGGCTACCCGCTTCCCTCCCGCTCCCGGGCGCGCGGTGTGGCCCGGGTAGGGATCGGGGGTCGGGGCTCGGGGACCCGTGCGTATCGCCCACGGGCGCCAGTGGGGACCGGGGCTCGGTTCGCCGTCACCCCGCATCGTCTCCGGCTCGCGGTTCTCGGTGCCTGGTTGAGGGGCTGCGGGGCCGCACCCGGACGGGGACCCCACATTGTGGAGTTCCATGATCTGGCGGGTGGCGGCGGATGTAAGCTAGGTCGATAGCCCGGACCGTGTTAGGTTGGGGCGGCTTTGGCTGCTTTCGAGCGATTGGAGGTGCAGTCGTTATGACATCTGGCGATCCCAACAGTACGTGCCCACACACGTACGCCGTGCGCATAACCGACCACTCCAATCGGTGCCCGGCCTAGAGCCTTCTTCTCGCGCGTTCGTTCCCGTGACATCTGTCGCGCCGTGCTCGCGCATGCTGGTTCTCCACGCCGGGCGGGAAAGGCACCGCCATGCGTTCCTCCACCCTTTTCCAGCGGATCAACCGGCACCCCCGCCCCGTCCACGTCCGCTTCGGCGCCACGGCCGCCGCGCAGCGGCCCTCGCCGCACCGTGACGTGACCGGCGCCCGTTGCGTCCCCCCGAGCGACTCCCTGGTGGAGTTCGGCGCCTACGTGGGCGGCAAGCGCATCCAGGTCCCCGGCATCCCGGAGGCCGTCGAGCTCGTCCGCGCGCACAACGCCGCCTCCGGCGCGGGCGACGCGTACGTGTGGGTGGGGCTGCACGAGCCCGAGGCCCTGGAGGTCGAGTGGCTGGCCGAGGTCTTCGGCCTGCACCCGCTGGCGGTCGAGGACGCCATCAAGGCGCACCAGCGGCCCAAGGTCGAGCGCTACGGCGACTCCCTGTTCGTCGTGCTGAAGACCATCGCCTACCTCGGCGACGACGACACCTCCGCCACCGGCGAGATCATCGCCACCGGCGAGATCATGCTGTTCGTCGGCTCCGACTTCGTGGTCACCGTCCGCCACGGCCGGCACTCCCCGCTCGCCGAGGTGCGCGCCCGCCTGGAGGCCAAGCCGAAGCTGCTGGCACGCGGCCCCTCCGGCGTGCTGCACGCCATCTCCGACCACGTCGTCGACCGCTACCTCTCGGTGGCCGACCTGATGCAGGCCGAGCTGGAGGAGGTCGAGGCCGCCGTCTTCTCCGACGTCAGCTCGCGCGACATCAGCCGCATCTACCAGCTCAAGCGCGAGATGATCGAGATGAAGCGCGCCGTCACCCCGCTGCGCACCCCGCTCGGCGCGCTCCCGCAGCGCCGCATGATCCCCTCCGAGATGCGCGAGTACTTCCGCGACGTCGTCGACCACCTCTCCCGCGTGTGCGAGCAGGTCGAGTCCTCCAACGAGCTGTGCAACTCCATCCTCCAGGCGGCCCTGGCCCGCACCAACGCCCTGGCCAACGAGGACATGCGCAAGATCTCCGCCTGGGTCGCGATCATCTCCGTCCCCACGATGATCGCCGGCATCTACGGCATGAACTTCGACAACATGCCCGAACTCTCCGCCGCCTGGGGCTACCCCGTGGTCGTCGGCACCATGTTGATCATCTGCACCATCCTCTACCGAGGCTTCCGCCGCAACAGCTGGCTCTGACCTGTACCACCCCGCCCCGCCGCCTGGGCGCCGGCCGTCCGCCGCCCAGGTGTCCGCGGCTCACCCACGCCGCCGCGAGCCCTTCCGGCGGACGGCCCTCGCGCGGCCCGCCCCCGCCCTGGAGCCCTCGGCGGCTGAGGACGACTGCTCGCGCGAGCATGAGGCTGAGGACGACTGCTCGCGCGAGCATGAGATGGAGTGCGTCGAGTGTCGCCCCTGGAAAGCGGGCCGAAGGCGCCGAGGGTCAGACGGGCCAGGACTCGCGGCGCCAGGCGGCGTCCCAGAACATCCACTCGTAGCGGGACGTGGTGGTGAAGTGCTCGCGGGCCTGGGCGCGCTGGGCGTCGGTGGCCTCTTCGCCCGCCTGGTCGGCCAGGGCCACCACGCGGCGGACCACGCCCTGGAAGGCCTCGTCGCCGTACACCGAGATCCAGCGCTGGTAGAGGGGGTCGGGGGAGGATCGTTCGAGCAGCGCCTCGCCCACGCGGGCGTAGATCCAGTAGCAGGGGAGGACGGCCGCGAGGCCGTCCAGGAACGAGCCTCCGTACACGGTCGCCAGCAGGTAGCTGGTGTACGCCCGGGTGGTCGGGCCGACGGGCAGGGCGGCTGCCTGCTCGGCGGTGCCGCCCAGGCCTTCCATGAAGGCGGCGTGCATCTCCTGTTCGGCGGCGATGGCGCCCACGGCGTCGCTCGCGAAGGCCCGCACGCCGTCGTCGCTCGGCGCCCGGGCGGCGCAGACCGCCAGCGCGCGGGCGTAGTCGCGCAGGTAGTGGGAGTCCTGCACCACGAAGTGCCGGAACGCGTCCCGGGGCAGCGACCCGTCGACCAGGCCGGTGATGAAGGGGTGGTCGAGGATGGCCGAGTAGATCGGCGCGATCCCGTCCCACATCTCGCGGCTGAGCGGCGGCCGTCCGGTGGCATGCCCGGACGCCGGGGCGGACGAGGACAGGGTGACTTCAGACGTCATCAGGACTGACTCCCTACGCCGGCATGACCCGGTCAGGTTCGAGCGGTCTGCGGCCGTGTCAGCCGCACTCTCAGTCCGGTACGCCGGACTCCCGCGTTCTGTCGCAACGAGACTAGCGCGTCCGCCCCCACTTAAATCCAGGAGGGCTCCAAGCCGGGCGGGCCGACCAGAGGGCCCGTCCGCGCCGGGGCGGGGTGATCACAGGGGTCGGATTCCTCCCCGGGGGCTCCGTAGCTCACGCCTCGTATAGCGGAAAAGCCGTCACGGCCACGCGGCGCCCTTCGCGGGGCTACCCTCGAAGCAGGTGATGGTGAATTGCTCGACACCGTAGTGGTTCCAGACTTCTGCGGCGTCCAGGCGCTCAACGCCTGGCTGGCCGGTCACGAAGTCGGCGTCCTGCTCCAAGGGCCCGACCCCGACAGTCCGCACCCGGTCATGCACGGCATCGTGGTCGCCCAGGAGCCGCCACCCGGCACCCGTGTGGACAGATGGGACACCGTGACGGTGTGGGTCCGTCACGAGCCCGGCGACGAAGGCGGCGTCCGGGAACCGCGCGGGCCGATCCCGCCCCTCCAGGCCTTCAGCCTCGAACCGCCCGTGGACCCCGGCCCTGCCTGACCCCGAAAACCGATCCCCCCGCGGCGGGGCCGGCGTCTACGGTAAGGGGCTGTCGTGTCGAAGTGGCCCCGGGGGTTGGCGATGGCGGTGGACGAACACGTGGACGCGCTGGTCGAGGTACTGGCCGGGCATCGGCCCCTGACGGACGTCGAGGCCGCCGACCTGGAACGGGCGCGGGCGCTGCCCGCGGCGGGTGACCCGTGGCACCGGTCGACGGCCCTGCACGTCACGGTGTCGGCCCTGGTGGTGCATCCGCCCACGCGGCGGGTGCTGCTGCGCTGGCACGCGCGCCAGCAGGCCTGGCTCCAGGTGGGCGGGCACGCGGACCCTGGCGAGGTCGACCCGCTCGCCGTCGCGTCACGCGAGGCGCGGGAGGAGACGGGGCTGGCGGACCTCACGCCATGGCCCGGCCCGGAGCTCGTGCACGTCGTCATCGTGCCGGTGGCCGCCGGTGGACGGGAGCCGGCGCACGAGCACGCCGACCTGCGGTACGTCCTCGCGACGAGCACGCCCGACGCGGTGAGGCCGGAGAACCCGGAAGCCCGGCTCCGCTGGCTTTCGGTGGCCGAGGCCGGTGCGCTCACCCCCGAGCCCAACGTCCGCGAGACGCTGTCCCGCCTCGACCGCCTCTTCGACCTGCACGAATCCTGAACCCGCGGCGAGCCGGCGGCTTGGCGGTCTCCGCGGAGCGCCCGAGTTCACGGGATCGGGCGGGTGACGGCGGCGGCGTGGCGCGTGGGCCGGGTGTCTGGGGTGGCGTCGTGTTTGATCGCGCTGTGGTCGGGCGTCCCGGGGCTCGGGATCGGGCGGTGACGGCGGGGCGTGGCGCGTCGGCCGGGTGTGCGGGGCGGCGTCGCGCTTGATCGCACCGCGGCCGGCCGTGCCGCGCCGACGGCGCGGCCGGCCGCGGGCGGGCGTTGGGGCGACGCCGCCGGGACGGTGGCCGGTCCTGGGGGCCGATGCCATCCCGGCGGTATCGCGTGTCGATATGTTGGCGTTAACAACTGTGGTCGTCAAGGGGCTCCCCGCGCCTTGGCGGCTCATCACGGGTGACCTGGGATGGGCGCCGGGGTGGCCGGGCGAAGCCGTGAAACGTTCAGGTAGGCCTGAATGCCTGCTGGTATGAGCAGTGGTGATTCGTCGAGGCGTGGACGGGTGTTGACAGGGTTGCCGGAGCGGCTTACGAATGTGTTCCGCACTGGGAGCACTGACGCATTGTGATGTGCGCTTGTTAGCGCACACAGGTGATGCGGAACGCTCATGAGTGCGACCGCGAGCGTCCCGCCCGTGCCGCAGTGGCGGGAAGTCCCCGTGTCCCTGTTCCGGAGCCGCCAGGAGGTCGTTCCCGCTGCCAGATCCTTGTTCGCCCGGCCGCTGACCCGGGGGGCCGCGCGACCCAGGTGGTCGTGCGGTCCACGCTCCCTTGTGCGGTCCGCGCTCCCTGTGCGGTCCGCGTCCCTATGCGGTCCGCACCCTGTGCGGTCCGCGTTCGCGCGAACGTGACGCGCCGGGGGACGGCCCGCGCCGGTGTCTCACCGCCGCCGTGCGGCCCGCCCGGTCAGCGCCGTCTTCCCCCGATGTCGTCTCGACCGAGAGGCCGCCTCAGATGGACAGATCACCAGCACCGCCCGCGCGCCCCCGCCGTCACCGGCTCGTCGCCGTCCTCGCGACGGCCGTCACCGCGCTGGCGGTGTGCCAGGCGGCGATCGCCGCGGGGCCGGCGGCCGCGGCGGACGCCGCCCCGGCCGTCCGCCCGGTGGCCGCCCCCACCACGCCGCCGTCGTCGTACCCCAACCCCGGCTACGTCACCGGCGACGTCAACGTGCACGACCCCGAGGTGACCAAGACCCCCGGCGGGACCTACCTGCTCGCGTACACCGGCAACAACGTCTCGCTGAAGACCTCGACCGACCGGACCGCCTGGCGCAACGCCGGGTCGGCGTTCCCGGGCGGCGTCCCCTGGGCGCATCCGTACACCAACGGAAGCAACACGGTGTGGGCCCCGGACATCACCTACGTCAACGGCCGGTACGTCATGTACTACTCGGCCTCCACCTTCGGCTCCAACCGCTCGGCGATCTTCCTGGCCACCAGCACCAGCGGCGCGGCGGGATCGTGGACCAACCAGGGTCTGGTCATCGAGACTCGGACGTCGGACAACTTCAACGCCATCGACCCCAACCTGGTCATCGACGACCAGGGCCGCTGGTGGCTGAGCCTGGGCTCGTTCTGGTCGGGCATCAAGCTCGTCCAGCTCGACCCGGCGACCGGCAAGCGGTCGAACAGCACGATCCGTAGCATCGCCGGCCGGGGCGGCGGCGCCATCGAGGCGCCCACCATCATGCGCCGGGGCGGCTACTACTACCTGTTCGTCTCGTTCGACACCTGCTGCCGGGGCGCCTCAAGCACCTACCGGGTCATGGTGGGCCGCTCCACCTCGGTCACCGGCCCGTACACCGACCGCAACGGGGTGGCGATGACCTCCGGGGGCGGCACCCAGGTGCTGGCCGGCCACGGAAGCATCCACGGCCCCGGCCACCAGGCCGTCCTGGCCGACAACGACGGCGACGTGCTGTTCTACCACTGGTACGCCAACGACAACTCCTCCCGTCTCGGCATCAACCTGCTCGGCTGGGACTCGGCGGGCTGGCCGTTCGTGTACTGACCTCGGCGGCGACCCGGTCGATCGCGGGCCCCAGGAACCCGCGCGACAGGCGCGCCCGGCGGCCGAGCCACTCAGGCGAGGCCGGGCCGGGGTCGTCGTACCGGCGGCGCCTGATGTCGTCGACGACCTCGGCGGGCGCGCCCAGCTCGCGCAGCACGCCGAGCGCCTGGCCCTTGGTGATCAGCGTTCCGTCCCGCAGGGTCACCGACGCCCTCGCGAGGGTCAGCAGCCCGAGGTCGACCCAGATGTCCTCCAGCCACCGCTCAGGGTGGTCCAGCGCCGGCCGCCAGAAGGTCGTCAGGTCCTCGACGACGAAGGCCGCGAGCTGCTCGGCGGGCACCGGCGGTAGCAGCGCCGCCGGCGCCTCGCCGTGCAGCACCAGCCCGAACTCGTGCAGCTCCCGCCGGGAGATCGGCGTCACCGGGCGGCGGAACAGCTCCTCGTGTGCCCAGACCAGATGGTCGCGGGCGGGATCGGCCAGCTCGCCGGCGGCGAGATAGCCGCAGTGCAGGTGGGACGCCAACGGCTCCGCGCCGGTCAGGTTCTCGTGCGTCTCGACGAGCCGCCGCTCCTCGCCGGGACGGCACGGCCGTTCGAGGACGGCCACCAGGTCGAGGTCGCTGCGGCCCTCCTGGTAGTCGCCGCCGGCCAGGGACCCGTGCGCCCATACCGCGACGACCGGCACGATCGACCGGATATCAGTGACGAAGCGGTCGAGCAGCCGTGCGGTGCGTTCGTCTGCCATGCGGCCAGTCTGCGCGACCGGCCCTCGGCCCGCGCGCCGGACGCCGGTATGCGGGGACGTTCAGAGCGTGCCGACGAACGCCTCGGCCTCGGCCTGGCCCATGCCGGTCTCGCCGCGTACGAGGTAGACGGCCTGCTCCGCGCGGCCGGTGGCCTTCAGCTCGCGCACGCGGGTCGCCAGGTCGGCGCGGGGGGCGTCCTGGGGGGAGCGGGGCGCGTCCTGGGGCGAAAGGAGCGCGCCCGGCCGGAAGCGCGCCATGTTGGGGTGGCTCCACAGGGGATGCCCCACCGCCACGGCGTCCACGACGTCCTTGGCCTCTTTCAGGCCGAGCCCGACGTGGGTGCGCAGCTCCTTGATCGCCTCGATCTTGCGTCCTCGGTGCGTCAGTTGCGTGACGAGCCGTTCGAGATCCTCGGGCGAAGGAGGCATGACGGGCGTGCCGCCGCCCGCCTGGCGCGCGCCTTTGACGACGCCGACGACCACCACCAGGACGACCGCGAGCAGGATTACCAGGATCGCGAGCTCGAGGGGCCCGAAGGACGGCATGCGCGCATCGTATGACCGTCACCCGCGCGCCGTACAGAGCCGGGCCTGTGGCTGGATTCCTCTCATGCGCCACAGCCGTCTCGGCGGCACCGGCCCCGACATCCCGGTGCTCGTCCTCGGCTCCGGCGAGACGATCACTGGCATGCCGGAGGCCCGGTGGCGGCTTCACAGGCCACGGGCGGGGGGAGGGCTTCGTGGGTCACAGGTAGAGGCAGAACGGGTGCCCGGCGGGGTCGAAGCAGACGCGGACGTCGTCCTGGGGCTGGAAGTCGGCGAGCACGGCGCCCGCCGCCCGCGCGTACGCCACGGCGGCCTCCAGGTCGTCCACCTTGATCTCCAGGTGCATCATCATCTGCTGGGCGTCCGCGACGGCGGGCCAGGTGGGCCGGGTGTAGGCCGTCTCGGTCTGGAACGCCAGGCCGCGCCCGCCGTCGGGCGCGCTGAGCTTCACCCAGTCGGACTCGTCCTCCTCGACCTTCCAGCCCAGCAGCCGGACGTAGAAGGCGGCCAGTTCACGTGCGTCGGGCGCGTCGAGGGTGGTGCCCGTCAGTGTCATCGAAGGGTGCTCCGTCACGGCTGACAGCCTAGACGCGGCTCTCAGCCCGCTTCGTCGAAACCCGGGGCGGGGTGTCGCGCGACGACGGCGGGACACCGGGCGACGAGGGAGGGTCAGGGGACGATGCGCAGCTCGGGCCGGTGGTCAGGGAGGCCGAGGAGCTCGCGGACGCGCGAGACGTGCCAGGCGAGCTGGGCGGCCAGTTCGACCATGCCGAGCCCGGTGTCGGCCACCGCCAGCTCGAAGGCCTGCCGCAGCAGCACCGGGTGCTCGCCCGGGTAGCCGGTGATCGGCTCGCCCGCGAAGCCCGGCTGGTCGCGCAGGGCCTTGAGCCGCTGGTAGGCGCGGCCGGACGAGGAGTCCGACAGCAGGCCCACCTCGCGGCAGCGGTACAGCAGGGAGTCGACCGAGACGCCCCACACGTGCCGCAGCTCCGCCAGGCGGCGCAGGTCGAGGCGCCGGGGCAGCTCCGGCAGGATGCTGTCGCGCGGGGTCAGGAACTCGGCCGCGAACGTGTCGGCCTCGCGTTCCTGCTGGGCGTCCCCGGCGGCCGTGTCGCCGTGCAGCACCAGGTGCCCCAGCTCGTGGGCGGCGGTGAAGCGGTAGCGGTGGATGTCGTCGAACCGGTTGGCGGTGAGCACCACGATCGGCCGGGGGAGCTGTGAGGTCGAGAAGGCGTCGACGGTCGTGGCGTCCTCGTCGGGCGGGGGCAGCACCACGACGATGCCGTGGGCCTCCATGTGCCGCACCAGGTGCGAGATCGGCCCGGTGCCGAGCCCCCAGTGACGGCGCAGCGCCCGCGCGGCGGCGGCCGGCTCGCGCGGCAGGTCGACGCCGGAGTGCACCTCGCCGCCGGAGAACCCCGGCAGGTCGACGTGCGGCAGCCGCACCCGTTTCTCCAGGGCGTGGGTCAGCTCCCACACCTGCTCGACGAAGGCGACCGCCTTGGCGCGCTGGTGGACGCGGGTGGAGCGCAGGCTGCGGAAGTGCGCCATGGAGCCGTCGAGCTTGCCGTGCGGCCGGCCCGACAGGAAGAACGCCAGCGGGACGCCGAGCGCGCCGGCCAGGCGCGGGATGAGGTGCGGCCGGGGATGGGTCATGCCGGTCTCGTACTGCCCGACCGCAGCCGGGGTGACGCCCACCCGCTCGGCGAGGTCCTTCTTGGTCATCCCGGCGAGCCGCCGCGCCTGCGTGAGCCGCGCCTGGTCGAAGGCGTCGGCCACCGCCTGCGGCGTCGGGCCGCGGCGGGCGTCGGCGGAGGTGTCGAAGAGGCGGGTCTGGCCGCGGCCGGACCTACGCTCGCTCATCGGCGGCGATCGGCGTCTCGTCGGGTGCCTCGCTGTCGACCGGGAACAGCGCGCCGTTGCCGCGCTCGGCGGCGGGCCGCCCGACGATGGTCAGGTCGGGCTCGGCGCCGTGGTCGAAGCGCTCGGCCGCGCCCGGCTCGGCGGCGGGCAGCGCCATCCACGGCAGAGCGGTGAGCAGCGGGATCTGCTCGCAGTGCAGCCAGTGGATCCTGCCCATGTCGTCGATCAGCTCGGCCTCTCCCCAGTAGAGCTTGAGCAGGCTGGCCTGGGCGTTGGCGGCGTACGCCACCGGGATGAGGCGGGTGTCGTCGGGAAGCTGCGCCAGCACCGGGCGGATCTCGGCGCGCTCGGCCTCGTCGTCGCCCTCGTCGAGGGCGAGGTCGAGCACCTCCTGGAAGTAGCGGGTCTGCGGGCCGAAGCGGGTGAACAGCTCGCGGACCAGGGCGGACACCCGCCCGTCGCCCACCCGCGCCTCGCTGATGGGCGTCGTGTCGTCGTCGGCGTACCGGAAGGGCAGGAACAGGTTGCCGTCGAGCACGACCAGATGGTGGGGCGAGCCGAACGGCCGGACGACCTGGAAGCCGGGCTCGTGCTTGAAGCCGTCGACGAGCGCCTCGTAGCGCCGGGCCATCAGCGTGGAGCCGTAGGCGTACCGCTTTTCGCTGCGCGAGGAGCGCTGGGCGTCCTGCGCGTTGCCGGCGGCCTCCAGCAGGGACGCGGCGAGCTGCCCGCGCACCGACTCGGCGCGGTCGCCGAACCGCTCGGCGGCCCAGCGGGAAATCTGCGGCTCTGCGTGCATCGGTGACCTCCGGTCCGCGGCGTGACGTCTGTCAGATGATCGGCGCTGCCACTTCAGTTCTCCGCACCATACTCCCGCCGGCACTCCAGTTGATGTTGTGACGCGCCGGCGCGGAGGGGCGCGGGCCTCAGGCGGGCGTCGGGCGCAGCGCGGCGACCGGTTCGGGGAGGGGCAGGCCGCGTGCGGCCCACAGCTCCCGCAGGACGTCGGGGTAGTCGGTGACGATGGCACGGACCCCGAGGTCGATCATGCGCGACGCCTCCTCGGCGTCGTTGACCGTCCACACCGCCACCGGCAGCCCCGCGGAGCCGGCCTGGGCCATCAGGTGCTCGTCCACGAGCACGCGGTCGGGGGACAGGGTGGTCGCGCCCACCGACGCGGCGGCGGCCGCGATGTCGCCGCCGAAGTCGGCGTGATGGTCGAGCCCCAGCCACTCGGGCCGGAGCGTCGGCTTCTCCACCAGGGCGTAACGCGCGGGCACGAGGTCTTCGGCGACGCGCAGCACGCGCCAGTCGAAGCTGAGGATCGCCGAGCCGTCGAGCCTGCCGTGCCGGTCGAGCTCGGCCACGACCCGCTCGGTGAACTCCAGGGGATCGCCCGACAGGTCGGGCCGGGTGGGGTCGGACTTCAGCTCGACGTTCAGCCGGACGTCGTCGGCGCCGTACGCGCCCACCAGGGCCAGGACGGAGCCCAGCGTGGGCATGCGGGTGCCGGGCACCGGCACCTGGGTGCGGGCGAAGCGGTCGTTCGCCGACCTCGGATGCCGCACGCCGACGTCCAGCGTGCGCAACTGTGTCATCGACAGCGAGCGGATGGGCTTGCCGACGTAGGGGAACGCGGGGTCACCCGGGGTGGCCGGGACGGTGTCGGCGCTGGTCACCGCCGACACGGTGAGATCGTGCGTCAGGACGAGCTGACGGTCGGCGGTCAGCGCGACGTCGAGCTCGATCGCGTGGACGCCGAGCTCGAGCGCGTGGACCATGCCGGGGAGCGTGTTCTCCGGGCGAAGGCCCCGTGCGCCCCGGTGGCCGTGTATCTCCACCTGCACAATGGCGCACCCTATCGGTCACCCGCCCGGGCCATGGTGAGGCGGGGCCGTCCGAAGCGCCCATCGGCCCGTGCGGTCTGCCCGGGCCGGCGGCGCCGGGGCCGCCGGCCGGCCGCCGCTCAGATCAGCGGGCGGATGGTGAGGGTCTGGTCGCGCCCGGGGCCGACGCCGATCGCCGAGATCGGGGCGCCGCTCATCTCCTCCAGCGCACGCACGTAGTCCTGGGCGTTCTTCGGCAGGTCGTCGAACGACTTGGCCTCGGTGATGTCCTCGTCCCAGCCCGGCAGCTCCTCGTAGATCGGCCTGGCGTGGTGGAAGTCGGTCTGGGTCATCGGGATCTCCTCGTGGCGCGTGCCGTCGACGTCGTAGGCGACGCAGACCGGGATGCGCTCCAGGCCCGACAGCACGTCGAGCTTGGTGAGGAAGAAGTCGGTGAGGCCGTTGACCCGCGTGGCGTACCTGGCGATGATCGCGTCGAACCAGCCGCAGCGGCGGTCGCGGCCGGTGGTGACGCCGTACTCGCCGCCGGTCTGGCGCAGCCACTCGCCCATGTCGTCGGTCAGCTCGGTGGGGAACGGCCCGGAGCCGACGCGCGTGGTGTAGGCCTTGAGGATGCCGATCACCCGGGTCAGCCGGTTCGGCGGCACGCCCGCGCCGACGCACGCCCCGCCCGACGTCGGCGAGGAGGAGGTCACGAAGGGGTAGGTGCCGTGGTCGATGTCGAGCAGCGTGCCCTGGCCGCCTTCGAGCAGCACGACCTTGCCCTGGTCGAGCGCCTGGCTGAGGACGAGCGAGGTGTCGGCGATGTGCGGCGTGAGGCGCTCGGCGTAGCCGAGGTACTCCTCCAGCACCTGGGCCGGGTCGATGCCCCTGCGGTTGTAGACCTTGGTGAGCACCTGGTTCTTCTCGCCCAGCGCCACCTCGATCTTCTTGCCCAGGATGCCGGGGTCGAGCAGGTCCTGCACGCGGACGCCCATGCGGGCGATCTTGTCGCCGTAGGCAGGGCCGATGCCGCGCCCGGTGGTGCCGATGCGGGCCTTGCCGAGGTAGCGCTCGGTCACCTTGTCGAGGGCCTTGTGGTGGGGCATGATCAGGTGCGCGCTCGCCGAGATCAGCAGGCGCTCGCACGTGATGCCGCGCTCCTTGAGCCCGTCGATCTCCGACAGCAGCACGCCGGGGTCGATGACGACGCCGTTGCCGATCACCGGCACGACGTCGGGCGACAGCACGCCCGTGGGCAGCAGGTGCAGCGCGTACTTCTGGTCGCCGATCACCACCGTGTGACCGGCGTTGTTCCCGCCCTGGTAGCGGACGACGTAGTCGACCTCGCCGCCCAGCAGGTCGGTGGCTTTACCTTTGCCCTCATCGCCCCACTGGGCGCCCACGAGAACGACAGCCGGCATGGTTAACTCCCGGACAAGCGATACGAAAACCCCTGGCGCAAGTGCGACAGGGGCTCTTGCGTAGAGAGACTACCCGAGCCGGGTGACGAGGCCCAAGCGCGGCTTACGGGGAGGTCAGCACCTTGGCCGCGGTGGCGCTGCTGTCACGCAGGAACTGGGCGCACCGCTCGGCCTCGTCCTTCTCGCCGATGGCCTGAGCCGCGCGGCTCAGCGCGTGCAGGCAGCGCAGGAAGCCCTGGTTGGGCTCGTGCTCCCAGGGAATCGGCCCGTGCCCCTTCCACCCGGCCCTGCGCAGCTGGTCGAGCCCCCGGTGGTAGCCGGTGCGCGCGAAGGCGTACGAGGTCACCGCGTGGCCGGCGGTGAAGTACTCGTCGGCCAAGATCGCCCAGGCCGCGGCGTAGGCCGGGAAGCGGGCGGCGACGTCGCTGGCTTTGGCACCGGACTCCAGCGCCTCCCTCGCTTCGGGGGTGTCCGGCAGGTGTGCGGGCGGAGGCCCCGCGAAAAGGTTCTCGTGCGTATCCATGAGCACAGTCTGGCCTGTGTTCCGGCTGTCTGGTCATACCGCCTTCTGCGGAATGCGATGAAATTGAAAAACTTGCGTCACGAGGGCGTACCCGCCGCTCGTTCTCTCGCGGCGCGGCCGTCAGCGCAGGCGGCGCAGCAACGCCCGGGGGCCGGTCGGGCGGGCGGCGGAACCGGCCGCCGGGCCCGGGGGCGTGGCGGGGGTCGTGGCCGGCGGCCCGGCGGGGGCGGGGTCGCCGAGGGCGGCGAGGCGCTCGGTCAGGCGGGCGTTCTCCTCGCGCAGCCTGACGATCTCCTGCCGCAGCGCCGGGTCCCCGGCCCTGCCGCGCCGGGGCGGCTCCGCGTCCCGCTCGGGCAGGAAGCCGTACGTCCTGCCGTCGACCCAGTGGGTGCCCGCGACGTCGTCCACGGCGGCGTCCCGCGACTCGCCCGGGGCCTGGACGAACGCGGCCCGGGCGAAGGAGGCGGTGTGCTCCAGGCGGGCCGCGACCACCTCGTCCTCGGTCTCGTCCAGCGCGACGCTCACCAGCCCGAACCCGCGCTCGGCGGCCAGCTCCACCAGCCGCCGCAGCGACTCCGGGCCGGGCACCCAGCCGGGCGGGCACAGCAGGCGGTACGGCGCGGGCGAGGGCGTCCCGGCGAGCTCCTCGGCCCACCTGACGCGGTGCTCTCCCCGGTACAGGCCGCGCAGCAGCAGCAGGTCGAGCCGGGAGCTGTCGAGCGGGTTGCGCCGGTCCTCCCGGACCGCGTCCCACGCGCCCACCAGGGTGATCTGGATGTCGTTCAGCGTGCCGGCCAGGAACCCGTCGACGGTCGCGCGGACGGACTCGTACGAGGCCCCGCCGGCCTCCACCACGACCTCGGCGTAGGGGACGAGCCACTGGCGGCCCGGATGGGTGCGCAGCCACCGCATGTGCGGGATGTGGCCGGGCACGAACGCGTGGTTGTAGCGCTTCACCCGCTCCTTGTCGCGCATCATCATCGACGCGCCGAGATGGCGGCTGCGGGCCTCGGGCGCCAGCACGAAGGCGGCCCCGGCCTGCGCGAGCCGGTAGCCCAGCTCGGTGTCCTCGCCGAGCACCAGGCCGGTGTCCAGCGGGCCCGCCCGGCGCAGCAGCCGGGTGTTGACCGACGCCGCGTTGGTGACGTGCACGCGGTAGGCGGTGTCGCCCGCCGTGCGCAGGCCGTCGGTACGCTCGGCGAGGTCGACGATCCAGCTGTGCGGCTCGCTGGCCTCCTCGTCGAACAGCGTGTCCGCCGCCCCGGCCGAGACGGCCGCGTGCACCTCGGCGGGGGTCGGCGAGCCCGGCCGGTGCTCGACGTAGCGCACGTAGCCCATGACCACGAGGTAGCCGGCCACGTGGTGCCAGCGCATGTGCGCCTCGACC
Source organism: Sphaerisporangium sp. TRM90804 (assembly GCF_029846175.1). Lineage (GTDB taxonomy): Bacteria > Actinomycetota > Actinomycetes > Streptosporangiales > Streptosporangiaceae > Sphaerisporangium. The sequence goes on from NZ_JARWAC010000010.1 coordinate 377,156, forward strand.
TCGTCGTGGAAGGTCACCATGTCGGCGTCCAGCCAGTGGACGACGTCCCCGCCCGCCACCGCCAGCCCCGCGTTGCGGGCGTTCGACCGCCCCCGCGAGCCCGGCTCGGTGGTGAGGAGCCGCGTGTTCGCCGGGACGATCTCGGGCAGGCGCAGCGCGGGCACGGACCCGTCGTCGACGACGACGACCTCCGTCAGCTCGGCCGGGTAGCTCTGCGCGGCCAGGGCGGCGAGGGTGAGGTCGAGCTTGTCCTGGTGCCCGTAGGCGGCGATGACCACGCTGACCGTCAGGCTGGGCCGCCAGTCTCCCGGTGCCGGGGGCGCGAGCACGCCGTAGTCGTTGTGCCGGATCCGCGGCTGCGTCACTGCCTCAACTCCATCGGTCCACCCGGCTCCCGGCCGTCCGGCGGGCCCGGTTCACACTCCATCAGCAGGCTCGGCCGGAAGCCGCGCCACTGCTCTCTCGCCCGGGCCAGGAAGTACCCGACCGGCTCCTGCCAGGTGTGCCTGCCCCGCGCCGCCCGCCGGGCGACGAAGCCGAGGCCGTGCGCGCGGTAGATGGCGCCCCCGGCGCGCAGCAGGTGCTGGAAGAACTGGACGTCCACCGCCCGCGCCACCGGCCGGAACCCGCCGAGCGCCTCGAAGGCCGAGCGCGACACGACGAAGGTGCCGCCCGCCACGTGGTCGGACATGGTCTCGCTGGTCCAGTTGCGCCGGATGGTGACGTCGATCTGCTGCAGGTAGAAGAACTCCGAGGCCGCGCCGACCAGCTCCGCGCCCGAGTACGCGTGGGCGAGCGCCATGTCGGCCAGGTGGTCGGGGCCGTACCAGTCGTCGTCGTCCCACTTGCTGAGGAACGACCCCGAGGCGCGGGCGGCGGCCTGGTTGAGCACGACGCCGAACGGCAGCGCCGCGTCGGCCTCGACGATCGTGATCGGGCGGGGGAACGCCGCCACCGCCCGGGCCACCTCGGGGGCGTCGGCGGGCACGCCGTGCAGGGTGAGCACGACCTCCAGCTCCACCCCGCGCTGCCGGGCGATCTGGGCCAGGGCGAACGGCACCAGGCCGGCCCGGCGGGTGCACATGATGACCGAGATGGACGGCCGCGGCGGCACCGGCACGCCGGTGCGCGCGGCCAGGGAGCGCCAGCGGGCGGTCGTGCCGTGGACGTTGAGCGCCGCGCGGCGGAGCCGGACGCTGTGCTCCTCGCGGCGCAGCTCGTCGGCCAGGTCGGCCTCGCCGGCGGCGGTGAGCAGCGCGGTCAGCTCCGGGCCGAGCGCTCGCGCCGCCCAGCCGGGCACCGGGCGGGACACCAGTGGCACGCCGGCGGCGGCCAGGCTCGCGACGGCGCGGACGGCGGCGACCGGGCCGGTGTGGGCGGGGCGCCAGGAGACCCCGAGGCCGCGCAGGCGGCGCAGGCGGCCGACGTCGGCGTCGGTCACGCCTCCGGACGCGGGCAGGCGGACGACCGTGCGGCCCTCCAGGCGGGCCTCCCAGCCGGCAAGGCCCTGGACGAGCGTGCCGAACCCGCGCTTGGGGGTCTTGAGGAAACCGCGCGGGTTGACCGTGCGCTCGTCCACGGGCGGCACCGCGTCGGGCTCGAACACGGTCGCGCGCAGCGCGTCGTAGCCGCCGGGGGAGCCGAAGCGCGCCCAGCCGAGGTCGGCGGGCCGGTCGACGACGGGGATGCGGTCGTCGGCCCACACCGCGGCCGGTCGGCCGGCGGGCTCGCCGTCCCCGCCGACGGAAGGGTTTTCGGTGGGCAGTCCGCCCGACCCCCCGGCGAGCGGCTCGTCCGGGCCCTCGGTGGGCGGCTCGTCCGGGCCCTCGGTGGGCGGCCCGGCCAGGCCCTCGCCCGGCAGGCCGGTGGCCCGGACGGCGAGGTCGGCGGCCGGCACGTCGGCGCGGTCGGGCACGGGGCCGCCGGTGCCGGAGAAGCGGGCGTCGGGGTCGCCGGGGCGCCAGTCGGCCAGGCCGGGGCCGGCGAGGCCCGCGACGGGCAGGGCGTACGCGTTGAGGTGGTGGCCGCCGAAGCTCCTGGCCACGGCCGCCGTCACCTCGCCGGCGGGCCGGGGCTCGGCGAAGCGGGCCCGGACGCGCCAGCCGGACTTGGCGTACCCGGCGACGGAGACCTCGCGCAGGACGCGGCGGCCGAGGCCCGGCGACAGCGGCACGCCCGGGGCGTCGCACCACGGCGGCGCCTCCAGGACCACCACGCCCACCATGGTCACGGCGGGCAGCGCCTCGCCCAGCGTCACCACCCGGCGCAGGTCGGTCGGCGTCCGCGCCACCACGATGACGGCGGAGGGTGCGGTCACCGTCCACGGGTGCGGTCCCATGACGTCGAGGTCGGCCGCCTCGAAGGCCACGCCGGGCAGCAGGTCGTCCAGGTCGGCGATCGCGACGCCCGCCACGGCCACGGCGACCTTGCCGCCCGCGGCCGAGAACTTGGCCGCCGCCTCTGCGGGCAGGGGGACCAGCGTCATCCCGGGGTCCGCCGCAGCACCATGGCGCCCTTCTCCGCCGGAACGGGGGTGCCCGCGAGCTCGGGGTACTCCTTCAGCCAGCGCGCGGTGACCTCGCGCTCGGCGGCGCGGTCGGAGTCGTCCAGGACGAACCACGCGTCGGGGGCGCAGCGCGGCAGCAACACGGGAACGGCCGGGTACCGCGTCAGCGGGGCGGTGGCGCCGGGCGGCCCGTCGACGAAGACGAGGCCGATGTCGTTGAGGTCGTCCACGGCGGCGGTGTCGTACCAGGGGATGGCCTCGCCGGCGCCCGCGTCGCGGTGCCGGGGCGTCCACGAGGCGAGCGGCGCGTGACGCACCTCGACGACGTCCTGCAGGCCGTGCGCGATCACCAGGTCGCGGGTGGTCTCGGCGAACCGCTCGTCGTGTTCCAGGGCGATCACGCGGCCGGCGGCGAAGCGCTGGACGGCGTAGCCGAGCCAGACGCTGGACGAGCCGCTGCCGCACTCGACCACGATCTTGGTGTGGTCGGCCGCGATGCGCTCGATGAGCAGGCGCAGGACGTCCGGCGAGGCGGCCCAGCCGCGGAGCCGGGGCAGCGGGGCGCGCGGCTGGAGCAGGGCGCGTATGTCGATCAGGGCTTCGAGCTGGGCGTAGTTCTGGCGGACCGACCGGGTGACGTCCGCGTGCCCCTTCTCGACCATGCCGCGCAGCTCGCGCAGCTCCTCGTCCGTGCCGGCGCCCTCCCGCACGGCGGCGTCGAGCCGGGAGAGGGCTTCCTGGAGGCCGGTCAGCCGGTCGGCCTGCGCGGTCAGCTCCATGCGGTCCTCGCCGAGCGCGGCCAGCACCTGGCGCGCCTGCTCGCGGCCGGCCGTCTCGACGCGGGCCGCCAGGCCGTCGACCCGGGTGGTGAGCATCGCGATGTCCTTGCCGGCCCTGGCGAGCGCGAGGTCCTGGCGCTTGCTGCGGGCGTCCATGCGCAGGGCCTTGCCGTCGGTCCTGCGCACGGTCACGACGATCACGGCGGCGGCGGCGAGGGTGAGGCTGGACAGGGCGATCTGCACGGCGGGGGCGGGGTCCAGGAGTCCCTCGGCGGACAGCAGCACCAGCGTGAACACCGCGAGGCCGGCCAGGGCCACGCTGGCGATCAGCAGCAGGCGTGGGGGTAGTGTCCGCATTCTTACCCTTTCTCATTATTCGTGCAGACGGGGGCAACTTTCACCATATGGGCGTTAGGTGATCGGACTCCAGGCGACTTCGGAGTCATGCCCTCGCCGCGCACGGGCCGTGCGGACCTCGGTCCACGGCCGCCGCGACGTCGCCCTGGACTTCATGCGTCCCAGGTGAGCGGTCCACGGGAGAACACCCGTACCGCGAGCGGTCCCCCATAGGCCGTTCCATCGCGCGCGCACCCCGCTTCCGTGGGGCGCCATGACCGGGTAGGCACCGTTCGGAGCGGGATGAACATTGAACTCATACTAACTACGTATTTGTAACTCCAAGCTCGCGGGCCTCAGTTTTTACCCTTTTTCTCATGGAATTCACATGCAAGGGGCGGACCGTACGGTCCGCCCCTTCAGTCGCATGTCGTGGAATGTCGTGGCATGGGATAGCGGCGATCCGCAGCCCCGCCCGGCCGATGCGCCCCGGCCGGTCACGAAGTCAGGAGATCTTCGTGCCCGCCGACAGCAGGTCCTCACAGGCGCGCGTCACACGCGCGGCCATGCCCGCCTCGGCCGACTTGCCCCACGCGCGGGGGTCGTAGTCCTTCTTGTTGCCCACGTCGCCGTCGACCTTCAGCACGCCGTCGTACTTGCTGAACATGTGGCCGGCGACGGGGCGGGTGAAGGCGTACTGCGTGTCGGTGTCGATGTTCATCTTCACCACGCCGTAAGAGATGGCCTCGCGGATCTCCTCCAGCGTCGAGCCGGAGCCGCCGTGGAAGACGAGGTGGAAGGGCTTCTCCTTGCCGTACTTGGCCCCGACGGCGTCCTGGATCTCCTTCAGCACGCTCGGGCGCAGCTTGACGTGGCCCGGCTTGTACACGCCGTGCACGTTGCCGAACGTGGCCGCCAGCAGGTAGCGGCCCTGCTCGTCGAGGCCCAGCGCCTCGGCCGTGGCCAGGGCGTCCTCCGGGGTGCTGTACAGCTTCTCGTTCATCTCGCCGACGACGCCGTCCTCCTCGCCGCCGACGACGCCGATCTCGACCTCCAGGACGATGCGCGCCTCGCGGGTCCTCGCGATCAGCTCGCGCGCGATCTGGAGGTTCTCGTCCAGCGGGCAGGCCGAGCCGTCCCACATGTGCGACTGGAACAGCGGGTCGCGTCCCTCGGCCACCCGCTGGAGGGAGATCTCCAGCAGCGGGTTGACGAAGCCGTCGAGCTTGTCCTTGGGGCAGTGGTCGGTGTGCAGGGCGATGTTCACGGGGTACTTGGCGGCGACCACGCGGGCGTACTCCGCCAGCGCCACCGCGCCGGTGACCATGTCCTTCACCGCCGGGCCCGACAGGTACTCGGCGCCGCCGGTCGACACCTGCACGATGCCGTCACTCTCGGCTTCGGCGAAACCGCGGAGGGCGGCGTTCAACGTCTGCGAGGACGTCACGTTGATCGCCGGGTATGCGAAACCATTGGCCTTGGCCCGGTCGAGCATCTCGGCGTAGACCTCTGGGGTCGCGATAGGCATCGGAAGTCATCTCCCTAACGAACGGATGGCGGAGCGGGGGGTCCAGCTTCCCCCGGGCAAGTATCGCGAAGGACCGGCTGACGAGGAAGCCGGAGCGGCGCTCGTGTCCACCTGGTGGGACCGCTCCGCCTCCTCCGCCTCCTCCGCCTCCCGCCGGACGTCGCCGTCCTTCCGCCATTGTGCCTCCCGCGGTTCGCGCGCCCGACGCCGCCCGCCGGGAGTACCCTCGTGCGGTGATCCAGCTCACCCACCTGCTCGACGCCCAGTGGTGGATCGTCACGTTCGGCCTCATCGGCATCCTCGTGATCATCTTCGCCGAGACCGGCCTGCTCGTCGGCTTCTTCCTGCCGGGCGACTCCCTGCTGGTCGTCGCCGGCATGGGCGCGTCGGCGGCGGTGGCGTCCTCGGTCGGCCTCGACACGCCGTTCCCGCTCGGCGTCCTGCTCGCCTGCGCGCCGCTGTGCGCGATCGCGGGCGCGCAGCTCGGCCACCTCATCGGCGCCAAGACCGGCCCCCGGCTCTTCTCCCGGCCCGACTCGCGGCTGTTCCGGCGCGAGTACGCCGAGAAGGCCGAGCACTACTTCCTGAGGTTCGGCCCCGCCAAGGCCGTGGTGCTCGCCCGCTTCATCCCGATCGTCCGCACGTTCCTCAACCCGGTGGCCGGCATGCTCGGCATGCCGGCCCCCCGCTTCCTGGTGTGGAACGTCGTCGGCGGCGTCCTGTGGACGGAGTCGCTGCTGCTGGTCGGCTACTACGCGGGCAGCTCCATCCCGAACGTCGACCGCTACATCCTGCCGGGCGCCGTGCTGATCATCCTCGTGTCGGTCGTCCCGATCGCACGCGAGATCATGAAAGCTCGCGCGCACCCCGCGCCCGCCCCGGCCGCCCCCGCGGCCCCGCGACGCGGCGACCCCGCCGCCCGGCCCTAGACGGCGCGCGGGCGGGGGCGCCGGGCCGTCAGCGCAGCGCGCCGTAGAAGGCGCGCAGGTCGTCGGCGAGCACGCCGGGCACGAGGTGGGCGGCGTAGTGGCCGCCGCTGTCGTAGGACTTCCAGTGCACGATGTTCTTGTGATCACGGTCGGCGAACGTGCGCATGGAGACGAAGTCGCCCTTGAACATCGCGAGGCCGGTCGGGACGGTGGTGGGCTCCGCGGGGTGCTCGGCGTGCGCGTCCTCGTAGTAGAAGCGGGTGGCCGAGGTCGCGGTGCCGGTCAGCCAGTAGAGCATCGTGTTGGTCAGCACGAAGTCGGCGCCGACGTCGGCGGTGTCGCCCAAGAGCTGCGCGTTCCAGCCCAGCAGCCCGACCGGCGAGTCGAAGATCCCGTACGACAGGGTCTGCGGCTGCTGGGAGTGCAGGACGTTGAACGACATCTTGTGGTCGTAGAACCACTGAAGCGCCTCCAGCGCCTTCTGGTCCTCCGGGGTGATCTTCTCGAACTCGGCGGGGTCGCCGGAGGGGAAGGAGAAGATCTGCGTGACGTGCACTCCGACGACGTGCTCGGGGTCGAGCCGCCCGACCTCGGGGGCGACGAACGAGCCGCCGTCGTTGCCGGCGGCGCCGTAGCGGCCGTAGCCCAGCCGCCGCATCAGCTCCACCCACGCCTTGGCGGTGCGGTACCGGTTCCAGCCCTTCTCCCTGGTCGGGCCGGAGAAGCCGAAGCCGGGCAGCGACGGGATCACCACGTGGAACGCCTGCGCCGGGTCCTCGGGGTCGGTGAGGAGGTCGATGATCTTCAGGTACTCCACGATCGAGCCCGGCCAGCCGTGCGTGAGGATCAGCGGCAGGGCGTTCTCGTGGCGCGAGCGGACGTGCAGGAAGTGGATGTTCTGCCCGTCGATCTCGGTGGTGAACTGCGGGTACCGGTTGATCTGCGCCTCGTGGGCGCGCCAGTCGTACCCGTCGCGCCAGTACTCGGCGAGCTCGCGCACGTACGCCACCGGAACGCCGTAGTCCCAGCCGGCGCCCGGGATCTCGTCGGGCCAGAGGGTGCGGTCGAGCCGGTCGCGGAGGTCGTCCAGCTTGGCCTGCGGGATGTCGATGCGAAAGGGTTTGATCTCTGTGTTCTCGCTCATGGCCGGAACATTAGGGACCCTTCCGGTCAGCTTCTGTCCTGAAGTGCTGCCAGGCTGGGAAATATGTTGGAGACCTCGGCGCGGCTGCTGCGCCTGCTGTCGTTGTTGCAGGCCAGGCGAGAATGGGCCGGCGCGGCCCTGGCGGAACGGCTGAACGTGAGCGAGCGCACCGTGCGCCGCGACGTCGATCGGCTGCGCGAGCTCGGCTATCCCGTGAACGCGACCCGGGGCACCGACGGCGGCTACCGCCTGGGCGCGGGCACCGCCATGCCGCCGCTCCTCCTCGACGACGAGGAGGCGGTGGCCGTGGCGGTCGGGCTGCGCACCGCCGCCGGCGGCGTCGCCGGCATCGAGGAGAGCTCGGTACGCGCGCTCGCCAAGCTCGAACAGGTGCTGCCCACCCGGCTGCGCTCCCGGGTCAACACGCTGCAGGCGTACACCGAGCCGGTGCCCGCCGACCGCCCCGGCCCGGTGGCCGACCCGGGCGTGCTGACCACACTCGCCGCGGCCTGCCGCGACCAGGAGCGGCTGCGGTTCGACTACCGCTCCCACGACGGGTCCGCGAGCCTTCGCGTCGTCGAACCGCACCGGCTCGTCTCGTGGGGCCGCCGCTGGTACCTGGTCGCGTGGGACGTCGACCGCCGGGACTGGCGCACCTTCCGGGCCGACCGCGTCGAGCCGCGCACGCCCACCGGCCCGCGCTTCCCCCCTCGCGACCCGCCCGAGGGCGGCGCCGCCGCCTACGTCGCGCGCGGGGTGTCGGCCGCGGCCTGGCGCCACCGGTCCCGGGTGGTCGTCCACGCGCCCGCGCAGGTCGTGACCGAGCGGGTCAACCCCGCCGTCGGAGTGGTGGAGGCCGTGGACGGGCACACCTGCGTGCTGCACACCGGGGCCGACAGCCTGAACACGCTCGCCGTCCACCTCGGCATGCTCGACCTGGACTTCGAGGTCACCGAGCCCCCGGAACTCGTCGAGCACCTGCGCGACCTCACGGCCCGCTACGCGCGCTCCACCGCCGTGGACGGCGGGCCGCCGTCCACGGCCGCCGCGGCGGGCCCATAACGGTCGCGCATTCATGAAAGTCCTGCTGAGCGGGCCCTCCCTCGCTCACAGCCGCTACCCTCCGATATGTGGGACGCCACAGGACCGACCCCATGGGGCTCGCCCGCCTGCTCATCGCGGGCCTGGCGGTCCTCGTGGTGCTGGTGCTGATCGTGGTCGGCGTGATCTCCCTGATCGGCTCGCTGAACTCCGACGGCCCATCCGCCGAGTCGTCCGCCGGAGCCGCCGCCCCGACCTCCGCCGCGCCCGCGCCGTCAGAGCCGCCTGGGCCGTCGGAGCCGCGGCCGCTGCCCACCTCGGCCGAGAGCCCCACCGTCTTCGTCGAGTGCCGGGCCGACCGATGCCCGCTGTTCGTCCGCGTCACCGGCGGCGACATCGTCGAGGACCGCGACCTGAGCCGCGGCCAGCAGGCCGTCTTCTCCCAGGAGTCCCTCGACGTCGTGCTCGCCGACGCCTCAACGGTCTACGTCGAGGTGAACGGCGAGCCGCGCCCCCCGGGGCGGCCCGGGGAGCGCCAGACCTTCACCGCCGAGCGCTGAGGCGGGGCCGCGCGGCCTACGACAGGCCGAGGTCGTCCATCGTGTAGGCGGTGCGGTAGAGGAGGCCGGCCTCCTCGATCTTCGCGGCCGCGCCCCTGTCGACGATGGTCGCCACCCCGGCGATCTGCGCGCCCGCCTCGCGCAGCGCCTCGACCGCCGTGAGCACCGAGCCGCCGGTCGTCGAGGTGTCCTCCACGGCCAGCACGCGGCGGCCCGCGACGTCGGGCCCCTCGATGCGCCGCTGCAGCCCGTGGGCCTTGCCGGCCTTGCGGACGACGAAGGCGTCCAGGTGGCGGCCTCGCGCCGCCGCCGCGTGCAGCATCGCGGCGGCGACCGGATCGGCGCCGAGCGTCAGGCCGCCCACGGCGTCGTAGTCCAGGTCTTCGGTGAGCTCCAGCATCACCCGGCCGACCAACGGCGCGGCGGTGCCGTCGAGCGTGATCCGGCGCAGGTCCACATACCAGTCGGCCTCACGGCCCGAGGAGAGCACGACCCGGCCGTGCACCACCCCCTTGTTGATGATCTCGTCCAACAGGTTCGCACGGTCGTCCATGGGCCCCAGCCTAGAGAGCCGGTCGCCGCGAGGCCCGTCGGGCATCGTTCATCACCGCAGGTCAGTAATGAGCGGCAAACTGGTACGGTCGGCGGGGACGTCCCTAGATATGGTCAGGCGCGGGCCGAATCGCCGGGATTCACCCTCGCGCCATGAGCGCCTTCATTACCCTGAGATAGGGCCGGGCTTCGGCTGTCACCGGGCCAGGGCCATGGAGAAAGGGCGGTGTCGCGTGGATCGCTGCGCGCTGTTCGTGGACGCCGGCTATCTTCTGGCGGACGGCGCGATGGCGGTGCACGGTACCCGCCACCGTGAGGCCGTCGCGTGGGACTACCCCGGTCTGCTGCAGCTACTGTCCACGCTCGCCCGCGACCGCACCGGCCTTCCCCAACTGCGCTGCTACTGGTACGAGGCGACCGTCGAGGGCAGGCGCACCCCCGAGCACGACGCGCTGGCCGACATCCCGGGCCTCAAGCTGCGCCTCGCCCGCATCCGGCCCGGGCGCCGGGAGGGCGTGGACGCGCAGGTCCACCGTGACCTCATGACGCTGGCACGTAACAACGCCATCTGCGACGCCGTGGTGGTCAGCGGCGACGAAGACCTCGCGCAGGTCGTCAGCGACGCGCAGGATCTCGGCATCCGGGTCACGGTCGTCCACATCACGGCCGAGGGCGGGTGGGCCGTCTCCCGCACGCTCCAGCAGGAGTGCGACGACCTCATCGAGATCGGCAGCGGCCACCTGAGGCCCTACGTCAACCTCGTGACCGGGAACATCACCATCGGCGGGTCCTCGTCGGGCAACGGCCACGCCCGCGAGCGCACCCAGCCGCTCGGCAACGGGCGCCAGCCCTCCTCCGGCGCCCCGGCGTCCGCCCAGGGTTCGCACGGCTCCTCCGGCGGCGGTTCGCACGAGGCACCCTCGCGCGGCTCCGGCGACCCGGCCGGGCCGGGCGCGAGCGGCCCCGGTTCGTATGGTTCGGCCGCGCTCGGCCCGGCTTCCGGCGCCCCCGGGCCCGGCTCGCCGGCTTCCGGCGGGTACGGCGCCGCACCGCTGGGCTCCTCCGGGGCCTACGGCTCGGGCGCGCACGGCTCGGGCGCCGGCTCGCCCGCGTCCTCCTCCCCGGGCTCGTCCGGAGCCGGTCAGGCCGGCGCCCTCGACTTACGCCCGAGCGCGCTCGGCCCCGGTTCGGGCTCCCTGTCCTCCTCACCCGGCGGTCCCGCAGGACCGGCGCAGCCGGGGCCCTCGGGCTCGCAGGGGGGCGGCTCGCCCGGCTCCGGGTCGCGGGCCTCCGGCTCGCACGGGTCGGGGCCGCTGTCCTCCAGCTCCGGGCCCCTGAGCTCCGGGCCGCTCGGGGCGGCCCCGCCCGACTCCGGCTCCGCCGCCCCCGCTTCCGCCGGCCCGGGGTCCGATTCCCCCGAAACCGGCTTTTTCGGCCGCATCTCCGGCTCCGGGCCGCTCGGTTCCGGCTCCCACGGGACGCAGCCCGGGTCGCACAACCCGCCCGAGCAGGCGTCCTCCCGGCCGGGCGCCCACGGGTCCGACTCCTCCCGGCCGGGCGCCGCGCCCTCCGGCCAGTACGACTCCCGCCCGCAGGACACCCCCCCGTCCGCTCCGGCCCCCCCGGAGTACTCCCTCGGCCCGAGCCCGCTCGGCTCCAGCTCCCTGGGGGCCAGCTCCCTCGGGGCCACGTCGCTCGGCCCCGCCCACGGGCTGCCGGTCCAGGGCGGCGGCGCGCACGCCGGCGGCGGGGCGCACGGCTCCTCCTCCGACCCGGGGTCGCGCGGCCTCGGCTCGCGCGGGTCCGGCCCGTCCGAGCGCGGCTCGGGCGCGCATGAGTCCGGCTCCCGCGGCTACGACTCCGGCTCCCGCGGCGGGTCCGGCGGCTACGACTCCGCCTCGCGCGGCTCCGACTACGACTCCCGCGGCCAGGCCTCGCACGGCTCGGGTTCCCGCGGCTCCGGCGCCCACGGCGGCGGCTCCCGCGACTCCGGTACCGGCGTCTCCCGCGACTCCGGCCCGCGCGCCCCCGGTTCCCGCGACTCCGACAACCGTGACTCCGGCTCCCGGGGCATCGGCTCAGGAGCCCACGCGACCGGTTACTCCGACGCGCCGTCCTCCCCGCCGTCGAGCCCGCCGCGCGCCACGCCCCCCGCGCTGCCGCCGGCCTACTCGGGCTACTCCGCGGACCAACGGCCCTCCTACGGCGGGCAGCCGTCCCGGCAGTCCCCGCCGACCGGGCCCATGGCGGCGCCCGTGCCCCCGCAGCTCCCGGCCGTGCCCGGCCAGTACAACCTCGACTCCGGAACCTCCCCCTCGCCGTACCCGCCGTCGCAGCTCGGGCCCTACACCGGCCCTCAGCCCGCTCCGGTGCCGCTCACCGGCTCGCCGGGCACCACGACCCTGGCCGACGCCGTGAAGGCGGCGCACAAGGAGGGTCACGACTTCGGCGAGTCGGTAGCCAGGGACGCCCCGGCGCTCTGGCTGGAGGCCGTGCTCGCCCGCAAGCCGCGCATGCCGTCCGACCTGGAGGCCCGGCTGCTGCAGGGGTCCTCCCTGCCCATCGACTTCCTGCTGCACGATGAGGTGCGCCACGCGTTGCGGCGCGGTTTCTGGGACGCTTTGGAACGCGCCCGGCGCTAACGTTGAGGTGACGCGCGTGTGCGCGGCCTGGCTCCCGTCCTGAGGGGGGAGACGATGGGTGACGAGCGGCTCCCGGGTTCATACGACCGCCCTTTGTGGGACGTCGGGCCGACCGCCGGATGGTCCAGCGGCACGGCCGGGCTCGGCCCGGTGTTGCGCGCCCACCGCGCCGGCTACCCCAAGGCCCGCACGGGCCCCGTGCGGCGCGCGTACGAGGCCGCCGAGCGGGCCCACCGCGGGCAGTCCCGCAAGTCGGGCGAGCCCTACATCACCCACCCCCTGGCGGTGACGCTGATCCTGGCCGAGCTGGGCATGGACACCGCGACGCTCCAGGCCGCGCTCCTGCACGACACCGTCGAGGACACCGACTACACCATCGGCGAGCTGCGGGCCGACTTCGGCGACGAGATCGCGCTGCTGGTCGACGGCGTGACCAAGCTCGACGGGTCCAAGTGGGGGGAGCGGGCCGAGGCCGAGACCTTCCGCAAGATGGTGCTCGCCGCCGCCGCCGACCTCCGCGTGCTGCTGATCAAGCTGGCCGACCGCCTGCACAACCTCCGCACGCTCGGCTTCCAGCCGCCGCACAAGCAGCGGCGCATCGCCCGCCAGTCGCAGGAGCTGCTGATCCCGTTCGCCGAGCGGCTCGGCATGTACGAGCTCAAGCGCGAGATGGACGATCTGTGCTTCTCGGTGCTGCGCCCGGAGGCGCACGCCGCCACCGAGGTCGCGCTCGCCGCGCACGAGGCCGAGGCGCGGGCGCTGCTGGAGCCGGTGGTCGTCCGCCTGCGGGAGGCCCTGGTGGAGCAGCGGCTGTCCGGCGAGGTGGTGCTGCACCGCCGCCACCTGTGGGCGGTCCACCTGGACGTCGGCGACCGCCTCGACACCCTGCAGCCGGCCGACCTGTTCCGCCTCATGGTGCTGATCGACGGGGAGGACCGCGACTGCTACATCGCGCTCGGCTCCGTGCACGCGATCATGAAGCCGGTCCCAGGCCGGCTGAAGGACTTCATCTCGCTGCCGCGCTTCAACCTGTACCGGGCGCTGCACACCCGGGTGATCGCCGAGGGCGGCAAGGTCATGGACGTCATCATCCGCACCCGGCACATGCACCGCATGGCCGAGCGCGGCCTGGCGGCGCACATCCACGACGTGGCGCACGGGCGGCGCGACGGCTTCGAGGGCCGCATCGACCTCGAATGGCTGCGCCGCCTGCTGGCCTGGCAGAACGACGCGACGTCCGCCGACTTCCTGGAGTCGCTGCGCGGCGACCTGCGCCCCGAGGGCGTCGCCGCCTTCACCACCGACGGCGAGGTCATCCTCCTGCCGCCCGGCGCCACCTCGCTGGACTTCGCCTACGCCCTGGGCCCGCAGATCGGCGACCACGCCATCGGCTCCATGGTCAACGGCAGGCTCGTCCCCCTGCACGCGCCGGTCGACAACGGCGCCGTCGTGCAGATCCTCACCGCCGAGACCGCCCGCCCCTCCGCCGACGGGCTGGCGGCGGTCGTCACCCCCACCGCCCGCCTGCAGATCCGCCGCCACCTGGCCGCCCAGCGCGCGGGCGACGCCGCGGCCCAGGGCCGCCGCATGGTCGCCGAGGCCGTCGCCGCCGCCGCCGGAGTCGACCTGCTCGACCTCGAGTCGCGCGGCATCTCCGGCAGCGTCGCCGAGCACATGGGCTTCACCGACCTCGACGACCTCTACGCCGCCGTGGGCAAGGGCACCGTCGACCTCGCCGGCCTGGTGGCCGCCATCACCGCCGAGAACGCCTGAGCCCGGGGGCTACGAGAGGGCGTCGAAGCCCGCGCGCAGGTGCAGCACCCGCTCCGACAGCTCGCGCAGCGGCCCGGCCAGCGTGACGCTGCCGTTTCCCTTGCCGACCAGCTCGCCCATGCGCCCCAGCTCGTCCTCGACGGCCCTCAGCCGCCGGGAGAGCTCGGGCAGCACCTCGGCGCCGCCGACGCCGTCGGGAAGCTCGACGCCGAGCCGCTCGCGCAGCAGGGACGCCTGCTCGGTCAGGCGGCGGTTCATGTTGTAGAGCTCGACGAACACCGACACCTTGGCGCGCAGCACCCAGGGGTCGAAGGGCTTGGTGAGGTAGTCGACGGCGCCGGCGGCGTAGCCGCGGAAGGCGTAGTCGGGGGCGCTGTCGACGACGGTCAGGAAGATGATCGGGATGTTGCGGGTGCGCTCGCGCCGCTTGATGTGCGCGGCGGTCTCGAAGCCGTCCATGCCCGGCATGCGGACGTCGAGCAGGATCAGCGCGAAGTCGATGCTGAGCAGCGCCTTGAGGGCCTCCTCGCCCGACCTGGCCCGGATCGCCACCACGTCCAGCGAGCTGAGGATGGCCTCCAGGGCGATCAGGTTCTCCTCGCGGTCGTCGACCAGGAGGATCTTCGCGCGGTCGGGCATCAACCCCGTCCTTCCTTGACGTCGCCGGGTGCGCCCTTGCCGCGCGTCAGCCAGCCGCGGAGGCGTTCGAGCAGCCGGTCGACGTCCACGGGCTTGGGCACGTAGTCGGACGCCCCCGAGGAGATGCTCTTCTCGCGGTCGCCGCGCATGACCTTGGCGGTGAGCGCGATGATCGGCAGGTCGGTGAACTGCGGCATCCGGCGGATCGCCGAGGTGGTGGCCCAGCCGTCCATCTCGGGCATCATGATGTCCATGAGCACGAGCGCGACGTCCTCGTTGCGCTCAAGCTGCTCGATGCCCTCGCGGCCGTTCTCGGCGTACACCACGGTGGTGCCGTGGCGTTCGAGCACGCTGGTCAGCGCGAACACGTTGCGGATGTCGTCGTCCACGATGAGGATCTTCGCACCGTTGAGCGGGTCGTCGCCCTGCCATGTGGGCGCCTCGGTGCCCATCGACAGCTGGGGGACCCGCAGGGCCTCGTTCAGGTGGGCGGTCTCGGACGGCAGGTCGGAGGCCTCCAGCCGCATGACCTCCGCGCGGCTCTCGCGCGGGGGCGCGGTCGCGATCGCGCCGCCCACGAGCGGCCCGGCGTAGCTGATCGGCAGGTGCAGCGTGAAGGTGCTGCCCCGGCCGGGCTCGCTGGTGGCGTGGATCTCGCCGCCGAGCAGGCGGGCGATGTCGCGGCAGATCGACAGGCCGAGACCCGTGCCGCCGTACTTGCGGCTGGTCGTGCCGTCGGCCTGGCGGAACGCCTCGAAGATCACCTCAAGCTTGTCGGGCGCGATGCCGATGCCGGTGTCCACCACCGAGAACGACAGGATGTCGTCGCTGTCCTGGAGGGCCTGGTCGATGTAGGGCACGCCGCCCTCGGCGCGCGAGACGACCAGCCGGACCTCGCCCTTGGGGGTGAACTTCACCGCGTTGGACAGCAGGTTGCGCAGCACCTGCTGCAGGCGCTGCTCGTCGGTGAGCAGCTCCTCGGGCACCGAGGGGTCGACCTCGACGCTGAACGACAGGCCCTTGTCCTGCGCGAGCGGCGTGAAGGTGGCCTCGACGTACTCGACCAGCTTGGGCATCGAGAGCTGCTGCGGGTGGACGTCCATGCGGCCGGCCTCGACCTTGGACAGGTCGAGGATGTCGTTGATGAGCTGGAGCAGCGCCGACCCGGCGCCGTGGATGGTGCGGGCGAACTCGACCTGCTGCCCGGTGAGGTTGCCGTCGCTGTTCTCGGTGAGCAGCTTGGCCAGCACCAGCAGGCTGTTGAGCGGGGTGCGCAGCTCGTGTGACATGTTGGCCAGGAACTCGGTCTTGTACCGCGAGGAGACCGCGAGCTGCTCGGCGCGCTCCTCCAGCGTGCGGCGGGCCTGCTCGATCTGGAAGTTCTGGATCTCGATGGCGCGGTTCTGCTTGGCCAGCAGCGCGGCCTTGTCCTCCAGCTCGGCGTTGGACCGGCGCAGCTCCTCCTGCTGGCGCTGCAGTTCGTCGGAGCGCTCGCGCAGCTCGGTGGTGAGCCGCTGCGACTCGGTGAGCAGGCCCTCGGTTCGGGAGTTGGCGATGATCGTGTTCATCGTGACCCCGATGGTCTCGACGAGCTGGTTCAGGAAGGCCAGGTGGGCCTCGCTGAACCGGGCGAACGACGCCAGCTCCAGCACGCCGAGCACCTGGTCCTGGAACAGCACCGGGAGCACCACGATCTGGGCCGGGGTGGAGCGGCTGAGGCCGGAGTCGATGGTGATGTACTCGGAGGGCACCTCGTCGAGCACGATCGGCCGGCCCTCGATGGCGGCCTGGCCGACGATGCCCTCGCCGAAGCCGAAGACCTCGCGGGTGCTGGACCCTGGCCGCAGGCCGTAACCGGCGATGAGCCGCAGCTGGTTGTCGTAGGGGCTGGGCACCATGTAGAAGGCGCCGTGCCGGGCGGACACCAGCGGGGTCAGCTCGCTCATGATGAGCTTGGCGACCTCCATGAGGTCGCGGTGGCCCTGCATCAGCCGCGACACACGGGCCAGGTTGCTCTTCAGCCAGTCTTGTTCCTGGTTGGCCTTGGTGGTGTCGACCAGGTTGGACACCATCGTGTTGATGTTGTCCTTCAGGTCGGCCAGCTCACCCTGCGCCTGCACGCTGATCGAGCGGGTGAGGTCGCCGCGCGCGACGGCGCTGGTGACCTCGGCGATGGCGCGGACCTGCGTGGTGAGGTTGCCGGCCAGCTCGTTCACGCTCTCGGTGAGCTGCTTCCAGGTGCCCTCGACGCCCTCGACCCGCGCCTGGCCGCCGAGCTGGCCCTCGGAGGCGACCTCGCGGGCCACGCGGGTGACCTCGGAGGCGAACGAGGAGAGCTGGTCGACCATCTTGTTGATCGTGGTCTTGAGCACCAGGATCTCGCCCTGGGCGTCGACGTCGATCTTCTTGGAGAGGTCGCCGCGCGCGACCGCGGTGGTGACCTCGCCGATGTTGCGCACCTGGTAGGTGAGGTTGGTCGCCATGGAGTTGACGTTGTCGGTGAGGTCCTTCCAGACGCCCGACACGCCGCGCACGCGCGCCTGGCCGCCGAGCTGGCCCATGGTGCCGACCTCGCGCGCGACGCGGGTGACCTCGTCGGCGAACAGCGAGAGCTGGTCGACCATGGTGTTCACCGTGTCCTTGAGCTGCAGGATCTCGCCCTGGGCGTCGACGGTGATCTTCTTGGAGAGGTTGCCCTGCACGACGGCGGTGGAGACGGCCGCGATCTGCCGCACCTGCGAGGTGAGGTTGTTGGCCATGAAGTTGACGTTGTCGGTGAGGTCCTTCCAGACGCCCGACACGCCGTGCACCTGCGCCTGGCCGCCGAGCTGGCCCTCCGACCCCACCTCGCGGGCCACCCGGCTGACCTCCGAGGCCACCAGCGAGAGCTGGTCGACCATCGTGTTGATCGTCGACTTCAGCTCCAGGATCTCGCCCTGGGCGTCGACGTCGATCTTCTTGGAGAGGTCGCCGCCGGCCACGGCCTTGGTGACCTGGGCGATGTTGCGCACCTGGTAAGTGAGGTTGTTCGCCATGGAGTTGACGTTGTCGGTGAGGTCCTTCCAGACGCCCGACACGCCCTTCACCTCGGCGCGCCCGCCGAGCTGGCCCTCGGTGCCGACCTCGCGGGCCACGCGGGTGACCTCGTCGGCGAACAGCGAGAGCTGGTCGACCATCGTGTTGAGGGTCTCCTTGAGCTGGAGGATCTCCCCCTGCGCGTCCGCGGTGATCTTCTTGGAGAGGTCGCCCTGGGCGACGGCCGTGGCCACGGTGGCGATGCTGCGCACCTGGCTCGTGAGGTTGCTCGCCATGACGTTGACGTTGTCGGTGAGGTCCTTCCAGACGCCCGACACGCCGCGCACCCGGGCCTGCCCGCCCAGCTCGCCCTCCGTGCCGACCTCGCGGGCGACGCGGGTGACCTCCTCGGCGAAGGCCGAGAGCTGGTCGACCATGGTGTTGACGGTGTTCTTGAGCTCGTGCATCTCGCCGACGGCGTCGACGGTGACCTTGCGGCTGAGGTCGCCGCGCGCCACGGCCGTGGTGACGACGGCGATGTCGCGCACCTGCGCGGAGACCCGGCTGGACATGGTGTTCACGGCCTCGGTGAGGTCGCGCCAGCTTCCGTACATGCCGCGCACGTTGGCCCGGCCGCCGAGCTGGCCCTCCGAGCCGACCTCGCGGGCGACGCGGGTGACCTCGGAGCTGAACAGCGCGAGCTGGTCGACCATGCCGTTGATGGCCTTGCCGAGCCGGCGGACCTCGCCGCGCGCGCCGGGGTCCATGTCGATGCGGCGGGACAGGTCGCCCTGGGCGACGGCGTCGAGCACGTCGGCCGCCCTGCTCATCGGGCCCACCAGGGCGTCGATCAGCTCGTTGACCTTGTGCACGCTCTGGGCCCACGAGCCCACGCCGGGGCCGGGGGTGAGGCGGGCGCCGAAGTGGCCCTCCTCGACGACCTCGCGTGACACGCGGATCAGCTCGTTCGCCAGGTGCTCTCGGCGGTCGGCCACCTCGTTGATGATGAGGCGTACCTCGCTCATGATGCCGGGGGGCGCGAAGGGCACGCGCTGGCGGAAGTCGCCGTCACGCCAAGCGACGAGCGTCTCCAGCAACGGGCGCAGATCGGATTCGGTGTACGACCGCTCCGAACCGGCCCCCATGGTCGGGGTACCCTTCATGAAGCCTCCTTCACGCTGTTCGGGCGGGACATGGAGTACTGCCAGTCTGGCATGAAGGACGCGATGCGGTCGCCTGGTCGAATGACCGCATGTGACAGCCATCTGTGGTAAGCACGGTGTAATGACAAGTTCTTCCCGGGGTGTGCTGGCCGCTTCTTTCGCGCCCGGCAGGACGGCCCTACCCGCTGCCCAGCGCTTCACGCGCGAGGTTCTGACCGCGTGGGCCGCCGCTTCGGTCAGCACGGAGGCTGAGCGACTGACGGGGGAGTTCGTCTCTGAAGTTGGCGATGTCCCATTTGAGATTGTATGGGTGCATCAAGGGGATTCGGTGCAGATCGAGGTCCGGCAGAAGGAGAAGGAGGAGACCGTCACGGCTCCCCCCTCGACCCCGGTGGCCGTCTGGGGCCTCAGCTTCGCCGGCCCGCTCAGCACCCGCTGGGCCCGCCTCGACCTGCCCGGCGGCGTCCGGGCCCCGGTCGGCGACTGGACGGGCGAGCGCACCTCCCAGGGCGCCGGGTGGCTCGGCTTCCTCGCCGACGCCAGCGACCTGCTGGCCGGCACCCTCGACCCCGACATGGTGCCCGCGCTGATCGCGCAGATCGTGGTGCCCCGGCTGGCCACCTGGTGCGCCGTCTACACCGCCGACTCCGGCGACGGCCAGCAGGAGCTGGCCTACCTCTGGCACGCCGACGAGTCGAAGATCGACACTCTGCGTGAGCAGCTCGACGAGGCGGCCATCCCCTCGCCCGAGAACCTCAGGCCCCTGCCGCTCCAGCTCCCCGAGTGGCAGTCGCTGGCCTTCCCGCTCGTCGCCCGGGGCCGCAGCCTCGGCGTCATGTGCCTGGGCCGCGCCGGCCGCTTCCCCGACGACGTCGCCCAGCTCGCCGAGGACCTCGGGCGGCGGGCCGCGCTGGCGATGGACAACGCCCGGCTGTACGCCCAGCAGGCCGACGCCAACCGCGCCCTGCAGCGCAGCCTCCTGCCGCCGGGCACGCCCGCGGTGACACCCGGCCTCGACTACTCGGTGGTGTACGAGCCGGCGGGCGAGAACAACGAGGTCGGCGGCGACTTCTACGACCTCTTCGCCACCGGCGAGAGCACCTGGCGCTTCGCGATCGGCGACGTCTGCGGCACCGGCCCCGAGGCCGCCGCGGTGACCGGCCTGGCGCGCCACACGATCAGGCTGCTGGCCCGCGAGGGGTACGAGGTGGGGGCGGTGCTCTCGCGCCTCAACCAGGCGATCCTCGAGGAGGGCGACCGCGCCAGGTTCCTGACCCTTCTGCACGGCGAGATCGTCCGCACCGGCGACGGCCTCGACCTGTCGCTGATCTCCGCCGGCCACCCCGAGGCGCTGCGGCTTCGCCCGAGCGGCGTGGTGGAGGCCGTGGTGACCTCCCAGTCGCTGCTCGGGGTCTTCCCCGAGGCCGAGTTCGTCGCGGAGCGGGTCCACCTGGCCCCGGGCGACGTCCTGCTGGGCGTGACCGACGGCGTCACCGAGCGCCGGTCGGGCGCGCGGCTGCTCGACGACGACGGCGGCCTGGCCAAGCTGCTGGCCGAGTGCGCCGAGCTCTCGGCGCGGGCGGTGGCCGAGCGCATCCACCGCGCCGTGCAGGACTTCGCGGTCGAGCCCAGCGCCGACGACCTCGCCATCCTGGTGCTCCGGGCCGAACAGCCCTGAGCCGCCCCTAGGCGCCGCGGCCGTCAGGCCAGGCCGACGTGCCTGCGCGCGAAGTCGAGCTGCGCGGCCATCTGCCGGATGCGCTCCTCGACCACCAGGGTGCCGTGGCCCGCCTTGTAGCGGTAGACCTCGAACTCGTGCCGGCGCTCGCTCAGCTTCTCCAGGTACTTCTCGATCTGGGCGATCGGCGAGCGCGGGTCGTTCTCGCCTGCCAGCACGAGCAGCGGGGCCTGGAGCGCGTCCATGTAGGTGATCGGCGAGGACGCCGCGTACAGCTCGGGCACCTCCTGCGGCGAGCCGCCGAACAGCGCGCGGTGGTAGGCGCGCAGGCCCTCGGTCTCGTCGCGGTAGGTGGCGGCGTGGTCGGCGATCGGCACGGCGGCGATGCCGGCGGACCACGACTTCGGCTGGGTGCCGAGCGCGAGCAGGGTCAGGTAGCCGCCCCAGGACGCGCCGCCGAGCACGAGCCGCTCGGGGTCGGCCATGCCCTGGCCCACCGCCCAGTCGCGCACGGCCGACACGTCGGACAGCTCGATGTGGCCCACCTCGCCGCGCAGGGCGTCCCGCCACGCCGAGCCGTACCCGGTCGAGCCCCGGTAGTTGACGCGGACGACGGCGAAACCGGCGTCGACCCAGGCCGCGACGTTCGGCATGAACGAGTCGTCGTCCTGGGCGGCCGGGCCGCCGTGCAGCAGGAAGATCGTCGGGAACGGCGCCGACCCGTGCTCGGGCCGGGAGACCAGGGCGTGGACGCGCCCGCCCGGGCCCTCGACGTGGACGTCCTCCAGGGGCACCGACGGCGGCGCGGAGGGCCCCGACTGGTTCATCACCACGTGGCCCTCGCTGGATCTGACCACCGGAGGGTGCGCCGCGCTGGACCAGGAGTACTCCACCGCGCCGTCCGGGCGCGGCATGGCGTCGTGGATGACGCCGTGCGGCGTCTGGATCAGCGTGAGGCCGCCGCCGCCCAGGTCGTACCGGAACAGCTCGGTGCGCGCCCGGTTGTTGTGGCCGATCAGCACGGCGCGCCCGTCGTGGTACCAGTCGGCGGTGATCTCGCCGGGCACGCGCAGCCAGATCTCGCGCTCCTCGCCCGTCGTCGGATCCCAGACCAGCGGCTCGCGGCGGCCGCGCCGCTCGTGCAGGGCCAGGATGCGCCGGTCGAGCATGGTGGGCGCGAACCGGACGCCGGAGAAGCCCTTGCCCGGCCCGTCGTGCAGGTCGCCGACGACCCGGCCGTCGGGCCTGATCACGCGCAGCGCCGGGTGGCGGGAGTCGCCGTGCTCGCTGTGGCTCACGGCGATCAGCGAGCCGTCCAGCGACATGCCGGCGACCTGCGCGAACTCGCGCGACTCGTAGATCACCGTCGGCTTGTCGGCGCTGCCGACGCGGGCGTGCAGCACCTGGAAGCCGTGCCGGCTGCTCCTGCCGACCGCGGCGGTTCCGGCGGCCGAGAGCGCGAGGCCGGTCGGGTGACCGGGGGCGAGGTCGGGATGGGCGGGCATCTCGGGCCCGCCCGTGAACGCCTGGCGCATCCAGACGCCGAACTCGTCGCCGTAGGTGTCGGCGAACCACCAGATCCACTGGCCGGTCGGGTCGATCGCGGTGTGGGAGGTGCCACGTGGCCGCTTGGTGACCTGACGGGTGGAGCCGTTGGACCGGTCCCAGGCGTGGATCTCCCAGGTGCCCGAGATGTTGCATCGGTACACGGCTCTGGCCGGAGCCAGTCGTGCCCAGATGGGCAACGTCATACGTGCCGCGCGGAACCTGGCCTGCCAGCGTTCCTCGGCCTTCATGGGCGTGCCCTCCCTCACGCTCTCCCGGGACGGGATCGGCGGGTTGCCGTTAAGTATGTCGCTTGTAAATGGAAGTTGGCCTACAAACTCGGGGAAAATTCCTATTCCATGGTTCTAGGTGATCTTACGGAACAGAGAGATCCTGCACGACAGATTCACGGCGATCGGGTCTGGAAGCCGCGTAATCTCTTCCGCCAGGGCGGCGGGATCGGTGTGCCAGGCGCTGGGGCCCATTCCGGCGACGGTGGCGACGGCCCGGTGGTCCAGGCGCATCTCGGCCTCGCGCACCTGGTGGCCGGCCTCGGCGAAGTGCGCGCCGAGCGCCTCCTCGACGCGGCGGGCCTTCGCCTCGTCCACCGACAGCAGCCCCAGCCGCTCCACCAGTGGTGACAGGTGCCGCGGGGTGGGCGTGACCACGATCAGGACGCCGCCGGGCCGCAGCACGCGGGCGAACTCGGGGCCGTTGCGCGGGGCGAAGACGTTGAGCAGCACGTCGGCGACGGCGTCCTTGACCGGAAGCTCCCGCCACACGTCGGCCACGACCGCGCCGATGCGGGGATGGGCGCGCGCGGCGCGCCGCAGCGCGTGCTTGGAGACGTCCAGGGCGATGCCCACGTCGCGCTCGCCCAGCGTGGCGGCCAGGTGGTGGCCGGTGCCCGCGCCGGCGTCCAGCACGACCCTGGGCCCGCCGGGGGCGGACGCCAGCTCGCGGAGGCCGGCGGTCACGGCGGCGAAGTGCCCGGCGCCGAGGAAGCGGGCCCGCGCCTCGACCATGGCCGCGGTGTCGGCGGTGCCCGGCGCGGCCGAGCCGGTGAGCAGGCTCACGTAGCCCTGCCGGGCTACGTCGAAGGAGTGGCCCCGCGCGCACCGCACCGCGTCGTCGCCGAGGGCGAGGCCGCCCCGGCAGACCGGGCAGGCGAGGTGGTCGACGGCGTCCCGCAGCATGCCTCCATCATCGCGGACCCGGGGGACGGCCCCGCCCGGCGAGGCGGGGCCGCCCCCCGGGCGGGCGCGGGAGCGTCAGGCGGGGACGGAGGCCACGCCGGGGGACAGGAAGGGACGGCCGGTGACCTCGGCGGAGATCCCCGTGCGGTCCAGCAGCGGGGTGAGGCCGCCGGTGTGGAACGGCCAGCCGGCGCCGAGCAGCATGCACAGGTCGATGTCCTCGGGCGCGGCGACCACGCCCTCGTCGAGCATGAACCGCGCCTCCTCGGCGAGCGCGCGCAGCGCGCGGTCGCGGACCTGCCGCCCGCTCAGCGCGGTGCCGGCCGCGCCGGCCCCCTCGAAGATCTGCCGCGCCTCGGGGTCGACGGTGAAGTCCGGCGCGTACACGCCCGGCTTGCCGGCCTTCACCAGGGTCGCCAGGTTCTGCGACACGCGGTAGCGGTCGGGGAAGGCCTCGTGCAGCGTCTCGGAGACGTGCAGCGCGACGGCCGGGCCGACGAGCTGGAGCAGCGCGAACGGCGACATGGGCAGGCCCAGGTCGTCCAGGGCGTGCTCGGCCGTCTCGATCGGCGTGCCCTCGTCGACGGCGCCGAGCACCTCGCCCATCATGCGGATGAGCAGCCGGTTTACCACGAACGCGGGCGCGTCCTTCACCAGCACGCTCGACTTGTTCAGCGTCTTGCCGACGGCGAACGCCGTGGCCAGCGTCGCGTCGTCGGTGCGCTCGCCCCTGACGATCTCCAGCAGCGGGAGCACCGCGACCGGGTTGAAGAAGTGGAAGCCCACCACCCGCTCGGGGTGCCGCAGCCCGGCCGCCATCGCGGTGACCGGGAGGGAGGAGGTGTTGGTGGCCAGCACGCACTCGGGGCCGACGACGGCCTCCACCTCGGCGAAGACCTGCTTCTTCACCGCCAGGTCCTCGAAGACCGCCTCGATGACGAAGTCGGCGCCGGCGAACGCCGCCTTGTCCGTCGACCCGCTCACCAGGGCCTTCAGCCGGTTGGCCTGGTCGGGGCCGATCCTGCCCCGGCTCAGCAGCTTGCCGACCTCGGCGTGCACGTAGCCCACGCCCTTGTCGACGCGCGCCTGATCGAGGTCGGTGAGCACCACCGGGACCTCCAGGCGGCGGGCGAACAGCAGCGCGAGCTGGGAGGCCATCAGACCGGCCCCCACCACGCCCACCTTGGTCACCTTGCGGGCCAGCGCCCGGTCGGGCGCCCCGGCGGGCCGCTTGGCCCGCCGCTGCACCAGGTCGAAGGAGTAGAGCCCGGCGCGCAGCTCGTCGCCCATCAGCAGGTCGGCCAGCACCCGCGTCTCGGCCTCGAAGCCCTCGTCGCGGCCGGCAGTGCGGGCCAGCTCCACCAGCTCCAGCGCCCGGTACGGGGCGGGGGAGGCGCCGCGCAGCTTGCCGTCGACCAGGCTCTTGGCGGCGGCGACCGCGGCGTCCCACGACGAGGCGTCCTGGGTGAACGGCGGGCGGGCCACGGAGGTCTCGCCGGTGAGCACGCGCGCGGCCCAGCGCAGGGACTCCTCCAGGAAGTCGGCCGGCTCGAAGACCGCGTCGGCGACGCCGAGCTCGAAGGCCTCCTTGCCCCGGGTCATCCGGTTCTGCGCCAGCGGGTTCTCGATGATCAGCTTCAGCGCGTTCGCGGGGCCGATCAGCCGGGGCAAAAGCTGCGTGCCGCCCCAGCCGGGCACCAGGCCGAGGAAGCACTCGGGCAGCGCGACCGCCGGGACGCCGGAGGAGATCGTGCGGTAGGTGCAGTGCAGCGCCAGCTCCAGGCCGCCGCCCATGACGGCGCCGTTGACGAACGCGAAGGACGGCACCTCCATCTCGCCGAGGCGGCGGAACACCTCGTGCCCCAGCCGGCCGAGCTCCTCGGCCTGCTCGCGGCGGCGCACCAGGCCCGCGCCCTTGAGGTCGGCGCCGACGGCGAAGATGAACGGCTTGCCGGTCACGCCGACCGCGGCCAGGTCGGTGCGCGCGGCTACGCTGTCCAGGGCCTTGTCCAGCTCGGCCAGGCCGCGCGGGCCGAAGGTGCTGGGCTTGGTGTGGTCGAAGCCGTTGTCCAGCGTGATCAGGGCCATCGTGCCCGCCCCGCCCGGCAGCCGGACGTCGCGCACGAGCGCGCGGGTGACGACCTCGTCGTCGAAGATCTCGGTGATGCCGCTCACTTGGCGCCCTCCCAGGCGAGGTTCTCCCAGACGACCGTTCCGCCCATGCCCATGCCGACGCACATCGTGGTGACGCCGTACCGCACGTCGGGCCGCTCGCCCAGCTCGCGGGCGAGCTGGGTCATCAGCCGCACGCCGGAGGAGGCGAGCGGGTGGCCGAACGCGATCGCGCCGCCGTACGGGTTGACCCGCGTGTCGTCGTCGGCGATGCCGAAGTGCTCCAGGAACGCGAGCACCTGGACGGCGAACGCCTCGTTGATCTCGAACAGGCCGATGTCGTCGATGGAGAGCCCGGCCAGGCGCAGCGCGCGCTCGGTGGAGGGGATCGGCCCCACGCCCATGACCTCGGGGTCCACGCCGGCGAAGGCGTAGGAGACCAGCCGCATCTTCGGCGTGAGCCCCAGCTCCGCTGCGACGTCGGCGGCGGCGACCAGGCAGCCGGTGGCGCCGTCGTTGAGCCCGGCGGCGTTGCCCGCGGTGACGCGGCCGTGCGGGCGGAACGGCGTCTTCAGCGCCGCCAGCCCTTCGAGGGTGGTGCCGGGCCGGGGCGGCTCGTCCTCGGTGGCCAGGCCCCAGCCCTCGGCGGCCTTGCGGGTGGCGGTGGGCACCAGGTCGGGCTGGATCCTGTTGTTCGCGTACGCCTTGGCGACCTTCTCCTGGGAGGCGACGGCGTAGGCGTCGGCGCGCTCCTTGGTGATCGTCGGGTAGCGGTCGTGCAGGTTCTCGGCGGTCATGCCCATGATCAGCGCGGAGCCGTCCACGAGCTTCTCGGACAGGAAGCGGGGGTTGGGGTCGACGCCCTCGCCCATCGGGTGGCGGCCCATGTGCTCCACGCCGCCGGCGATGGCGACGTCGTAGGCGCCGAAGGCGATGCCGCCCGCCACGTTGGTGACGGCCGTCATCGCGCCGGCGCACATGCGGTCGATGGCGTAGCCGGGCACCGACTTGGGCAGGCCGGCCAGCACGGCGGCCGAGCGGCCGATGGTCAGGCCCTGGTCGCCGATCTGGGTGGTGGCCGCGATGGCGACCTCGTCGACACGCTCGGGCGGCAGCGCGGGGTTGCGCCGCATGAGCTCGCGGATGACACGGACGACCAGGTCGTCGGCGCGCGTCTCGGCGTACAGGCCCTTGGGCCCGGACTTTCCGAACGGTGTGCGCACGCCGTCGACGAACACGACGTCACGAGACGAAGGCACGGCTGCTTCCTCGATTCCTGGCGGCTTCCCTGCCACATAGGCTACTCATCAGTAACATGATGCCACGCGCCGGGTCGTCGTCGTGCCCGGCGACCGTCTGGAAGCGGTCAGGCGATGCCCCCGAGTACGGTGCGCGCCAGGCCGGCGGCGAAGGTCTCCAGCGGCGGCGGAGGCGAGGCGGCGGGGCCCATGAACTGGCGCAGGAAGGCGCGCTGGTAGCAGGCGCCCAGCAGGAGGGCCGCCGCCGAGTCGGGGTCGGCGTCGGCGCGTATGCGCCCGCCGGCGCGCAGGGCGCGCAGGTAGCCGGCCAGCGCCTCCAGCAGCTTGTGCGGCCCGGCGTCCAGCTCGCGCAGCCGCTCGCGGTGGCGTTCGAGCAGCGAGGGCTCGGCGAAGAGCGACAGGCCGATCGGCATGCTCTCCTCGTAGAACAGCGTCGCGGTGCGGGCGATCTCGGCCAGGCAGTCCTCGATCGCGCGGTCGCCGGGGTCGTTCGTCAGCTCGGCGAGGAGCGCGCTCAAGCCGGGCAGCCGCTCCTGCAGCACGGTGACGAAGAGCTCCTCCTTGCTCGTGAAGTGCCGGTACAGGGCGGCCTCCGAGCAGCCCGCCTCGCGGGCGATCTCCTTGGTGGTCACCCGGGCGAGCCCCAGCGTGCGCATGAGGTGCTCGGCGGCGTCGATGATGCGCCGCCGGGTGCGTGCGCCGTCGCGCTGGAGGGGCATGGGAAGGATTCTTCCTTTCGCTGAACCGGAGTCGACCGCCGGGACCCGGATCTCCATCCTATGATGTGAGTGAGCACTCACCAACATGGGGAGACGTCAAATGAAGATCACCGTCTTCGGCGCGACCGGACGCACCGGTCAGCAGGTCGTCAGGCAGGCGCTGGACGCCGGGCACCAGGTCGCGGCCGTCGTCCGCGATCCGGCGCGGCTGCCCGTGAGCCACTCCGCCCTGGAGGTCGTGACCGTCGCCGACGTGACCGACCCCGCCGCGCTGCGCCCCGCCCTGGCCGGGCGCGAGGCCGTGGTGTCGGCGCTCGGGCCGCGCGCCCGCAAGGACGCCGGCATCGCCTCGGCCGCGACGCGGTCCATCCTGCGGGCCATGGAGCTGAGCGACGTGCGGCGGCTCGTGGTCCTCAGCGCCGTCCCGGTCGGCCCCATCCCCGAGGGGGAATCGTTCCTCAACCGCGCCGTGGCCGTGCCGCTGATGCGCAGGATCCTGAGCACGATGTACGCCGACCTCGCGGTGATGGAGCACGAGGTCCGGCACGGCTCCGCCGAGTGGACGATCGTGCGCCCGCCCCGCCTCACCCAGAAGCCCTTCACCGGCACCTACCGGCGGTCCATCGGCGGCAACGTGCCCGGCGGCCACTCGATCTCCTATCCCGACCTCGCCCACGCCATGCTCGCCGTCCTGGACGACCCGGCGACGATCAAGCAGGCGGTCGGAGTCGCCAACTGAGGCCGGCAGACGCGTCGTCACGCGGGCGCGGCGGGCACCGTTGATCTAGTCTGTGCGGCAGGCCGGTCTGTGGGGGTTCGATGTCGTACGCGCCAAGGGTGTTCTCCGGGATCGAGGTGGTCCCGCTGCGCGACGCGGTCGGCCCCATGGGGCCGGCGCTGCGGCGGCCGCTGCGCGACATCCTCACCGGCGGCTCGGATGACGACTGGGCCGCGGTGCCCGAGGAGCAGTGGGTCCTGCACTTCCGCTGCTACCTGCTGCGCGGGCGCACCGGGCGGCCCGTCCTGGTGGACACCGGGGTGGGCGCCGCCGGTTCGCCCGCGTCGAGCTGGGCCCCGGCTCCGGGGCACCTCATCGGCGAGCTCGCGGCGGCCGGCGTCGCGCCGCGGGACGTCGGCACGGTGGTCTTCACGCACCTGCACAGCGACCACGCGAGCGGCGCCGTGCTGGAGGGCGTCCCGGCCTTCCCGGACGCGCGGCACGTGGTGCAGGGCGCCGAGGTCGACTGGATCGAGAAGTCCGGCCCCAACCCCATCCTGGAGCGGGTGCTCCGCCCGCTGACCGGGCTGGTCGACACGGTCGAGGGGGAGGCCGAGGTGATCCCGGGCGTCCACGTCGTCCCGGCGCCCGGCCACACGCCGGGGCACCAGGTGGTGCGCGTCGGCCCGCTGACGCTCACCGGCGACGCGGTGCTGCACCCGGTGCAGCTCGTCAACCCCTCGATCCGGTACGCGCACGACGAGGACCCCGGGCAGGCGGCGGCGACGCGCCGGGAGCTACTGGACGCGGTCCGCGCGCGCGGCGGGCTGATCGGCACCGCGCACTTCACGGAGCCCTTCACCGAGCTGGGCGGCTGACCGGCGCGCCTTGCGGCGGTAGCGCACGACCTGGAGGCCGCCGACGGCCCACACCGGATACTGCAGGGCGAACGCCCACCGGTACGCGCTCATGCCCGTGCCGGCGCGCAGGTCGAGCGCGGCGCCGATCACCGCGATCAGCGACATCGTGGTCAGGAAGCCCCAGCAGTTGACGATCCCGGTCGCCACGGCGATGCGGGCGGGCGGGTTGAAGGTGCGGGCGAAGTCGAAGCCGAGCATGGAGCCGGGCCCGTTCCACGCCATGACCACGATGAGCGCCACCAGCAGCCAGAGCGGGGCGCGGCCCGGCCAGAGCAGGACGACCGTCCACGCCGCCGCGGTCGACGCGATGACGAGCAGCGCCATCCGCGACCGGTGGAACGGGTGGCGTCCGGCCAGGTAGCCGAGGCCCGGCCCGAACACCATGCCGAGCAGCGTGAGCGCGGTGAGCAGCACCCCGGCCGTCGCGGGCGACAGCCCTTGCGCCTCGACCAGGAACGGATAGCCCCACAGCAGGAGGAACGCGCTCGCCGACGACTGGGTCGCCGCGTGCGTCCACATGCCCAGCCGGGTGCCGGGATGGGCCCAGGCGTCCCGCAGGCGGGGCCGTTCGCGCGCCCCGGCCGGCCGCACGTCGCGCAGGAACGCCGCGACCAGCAGCAGGGACACCACGCCCATGGCGGCGGCGGTCAGGAAGGTGGGGGTCCACCCGTAGCGGTGCAGGGCCTGGATGAGCGGTATGGCCGAGGCCACCGCGCCGAGTTGGCCGAGCAGGCCGGTGGTCTGGACGAGCACCGGGTTGCGCCGCGCGGGGAACCAGACGTTGATCAGCCGGATGACGCTCAGCAGCGTCATGGCGTCGCCCACGCCCACCAGCACCCGGCCGCCGACGGCCTCGGCGAGGCCGCCGGAGAGCGCGAAGACGAGCTGCCCGCAGGCCATGACCCCCGCCCCGGTGAGCAGCATGCGCTTGGAGCCCAGGCGGTCGACCAGGATGCCGACGGGGATCTGCATGCCGGCGTAGACGAGGAGCTGGAGCATGGCCAGCAGCGACAGCCCCGCGGCCCCGACCCCCAGCCGCAGCCCGGCCTCGATGCCGGCCACGCCGAGCGACT
Organism: Sphaerisporangium sp. TRM90804; assembly: GCF_029846175.1. GTDB lineage: Bacteria > Actinomycetota > Actinomycetes > Streptosporangiales > Streptosporangiaceae > Sphaerisporangium. The sequence goes on from NZ_JARWAC010000010.1 coordinate 406,983, forward strand.
GCCGGTGGAAGACGGCGGTCACGTAGGCCACCAGCCCCGTCGCCCAGATCAGCCACACCCGAAAGGGCGTTCCGTCCCCCGCCACGCGGCCGATTTTACGTTTCGCCCGTTTCGCGCCCCCGCCCGGCGTCCGGCGGGGGCGAGGAACCGGGGCTCAGCCGACGGGGACCGGGGTCCGCTCCTGACCGGCCGGGGTCTGGTCGTCATCGTCGTCGTCGTCGCCGTGGGAGAGGCGGGGAAGCCAGTTCAGCCAGCGCGGGAGGTACCAGTTCCAGTCGCCCAGCAGCTTCATGGTGGCGGGGAGCAGGACCGCGCGCACGATGGTGGCGTCGATCAGGATCGCCGCGGCGAGGCCGACGCCCATCTGCTTGAAGGTGAGCAGCGAGAGGGTGGAGAAGGTCGCGAAGACCGCGACCATGATCAGGGCCGCGCTCGTCACCACGCCGGCCGTCGACCCGATGCCGGACGCGATGGCGTCCTCGGTGCGCATGCCGCGGTCGAAGGCCTCGCGGATCCGGCTGAGGATGAAGACGTGGTAGTCCATCGACAGGCCGAACAGGATCACGAACAGGAACAGCGGGATCCAGTCGGTGATCGCCCCGGTCGAGGTGAACCCCAGCGGGCCCTCGCCCCATCCCCACTGGAAGACCAGCACGAGCACGCCGTACGCCGCAGCCACCGACAGCAGGTTGAGCAGGATCGCCTTGACCGCGACCACCAGCGACCTGAACGACGTCAGCAGCAGCACGAAGGCGAGCAGCAGCACGAACGCGAACACCAGCGGCATGCTCCTGGCGAGCTGGTCGTTGAAGTCCATCGACCCGGCCGCGCTGCCGGTGACGTACGCCTGGCCCACCGGGGCCAGCGTTCCGGGGACGACCTGCTCGCGGATCGTGCGGACGGCTCGTTCGGACGCCTCGCCCTCGCCCTTGAGCCCGACCGAGATCTTCGCGACGGTCCTGTCCGGGTTGACCTCGACGCCGAACGGCTCGTTGGCCTGCCCGGTGGCGAACGCCCGCGTCTTGAAGCGGTCGATCGCGGCCGTCACCTCGGGCGTGGTCACGTCCGCGGCCTTGAGCACCACCACGGCCGGCTCGTTGCCGCCGGGGAAGGCCTGGTCGATTCGCTTGAAGGTCTCGGCGATGGCGTAGCCGCCCTGCAGGTCGTCGATCGACTGCGGGCCGGTGCGCAGGCCGAAGGCCGGCAGGGCGAGCGCCACCAGCAGCCCGCCCGCCAGGACGGCGGAGACCAGCGGGCGGCGCAGGACACCGGTGAGGATGCCGTTCCACACCCGGCCCTGCCCGCCGCCCCCGCCGAGCCGCCGCGCCCAGGTGACCCGCCCCCGGGTCAGCACCCGCACGGTGCCGTGCACCAGCCGGGCGTCGATCTTGTCGCCGACCAGGGACAGCAGCGCGGGCAGCACGGTCAGCGAGCCGATCATGGCGGTGAGCACCACGAGGATGGTGCCCTCGGCGAAGCCCATGAAGATGCCGTTGCCGGTGAGGAACATCCCGGCCATGGCCACGATGACGGTGATGCCGGAGATGAGCACCGCGCGCCCGGAGGTCGCGGCGGCGATCTCGATGGCGCGCACCTTGCCGCGGCCCTTCGCGCGCTCCTCCCGTTCCCTGCGGATGTAGAACAGCGAGTAGTCCACGCCGACCGCCAGCCCGATGAGCAGCATGAGGTTGGGCGTCGCCTCGTCCACGTGCAGGAGCTGGCTGGTCAGCGCCAGCAGGCCGGTGGCGCCGACGATGGCGGTCATCGCGAGCGCGAGCGGCACCAGCGCGGCGAGCAGCGCCCCGAACGCCGCCAGCAGGATGCCGAAGGTGATCGGCAGCGAGAGCCGCTCCGCCCGGACGAAGTCCTGGTCGATCGCCTCGCCGATCAGCTTGTCGGCGCTCGCCCCGCCCGCCTGCTCCACGCGCAGGCCGGGTGACGCCTTCTGCACCCCGGCGACGGCCGCCAGCACCGGCCGCACCCGGTCGGACGCCGTGTCGCCGTCGCCCTTCATGTCGAACTGCACGAGGGCGGTGCGCTTGTCGGGGCTGACCGGCGAGGGCCGCTCGTCGTACGGCGTGCGCACGTTCTCGACCTGGCCGGTGGCGATCACCGCGTCCTTCACCCGCGTCACGGCGTCGCGGAAGCCGGGGTCGGCCACGGTAAGCGCGCCGTCCCTCGCCTGGATGAGCACGACCTCGCCCGCGACCTCCGGGAACCTCGCGCCGTCGAGGATCACGCCGGCGGCGCGGGAATCGCCGTTCTGGGTCTCGTAGTCCTTCATCTGCGCCGTGCCGACCGCGTTGCCCGCCAACGTGGCCACCGCCACGAAGCCGACCCAGATCATGATCGCCGCCCACCGGTGGCGGGCGCTCCACCCGCCGATCGAGGCGGCCAGGTTTCTCCGGCGTGCCATCACATGTCTCCCCGTTCTCTTTAAGGCCGAAGCTAGGGCCGGGGAAGACGCGATACATCGCCCTGGGTTCGCAAACGCCGGTACGGCGGAAGGAGTAGGCCGCGGGGGCCTGATCAGCCTGGGGTCCTACGGGCGAGCCCTTAGGGGACGCCGCCGCCGGCCGGTACGGTCAGACCATGGCCACGATCCCGACCGGCGACTTCCTCGCGAGCCTGAACAAGATCGTCGCGAGCGCGGGGGCGTTCATCACCGACCCGCAGGGCCGGGTGCTGCTCGTGAAGCCCAACTACCGCGACCACTGGGGATGGCCAGGTGGGCACGTGGACGCGGGGGAGACCCCCGAGCAGGCCTGCGCGCGGGAGATCACCGAGGAGCTGGGCCTCACCCTCCCCGTGGGCGAGCTGCTCGTCGTCCACTGGGTGCCGCCGTTCGACGACCGCCCGATGCCCATGGTGCACTTCCTGTTCGACTGCGGCGGCCTGCCCGACGGCGACGGCGTCATCCTGCAGGAGGAGGAGCTGGACGACCACGCCTTCTACACGCCGGACGAGGCCGACGCCGTCATGCCCCCGATCCTGACCGCGCGCCTGCGCGCCGCCGTCGACGCGCGGCGGCGGGGGGCCGTCCGCTACCTGAGCTGATCCGCGTCCGCGCACGGCCCCCCGGTGCCCGCTCAGGACGCCGAGCGGGCCTCCGGCAGCTCGCGCTCGAACCACTCGATGGTGCGGCGCAGCCCGGCCTCCGGGCCGATGCGCGGCCGCCAGCCGAGCTCGGCGGCGGCCAGGGTGGTGTCGGGACGGCGGACGTGCGGGTCGTCGACCGGCCGGTCGACGAAACGGATGGGCGACCCCGATCCGGTCAGGTCGCGCACGAGGCAGGCCAGCTCCAGCATGGACAGCTCGGCCGGATTGCCGATGTTGACCGGCCCGGCGAGGGAGCTGTCGGCCAGGGCGAGGATGCCGTCGACGGTGTCGTCGACGTAGCTGATCGAGCGGGTCTGGCCGCCGTCCCCGGTGACGGTGAGGGGCTCCCCGGCGAGCGCCTGGCGGATGAAGGTGGGAATGGCCCGGCCGTCGTGCGGGCGCATGCGCGGGCCGTAGGTGTTGAAGATGCGCACGATGGCCGTGTTCAGGCCGTGGGTGGCGCGGTAGGCGGTGGTCAGCGACTCGGAGAACCGCTTGGCCTCGTCGTAGACGCTGCGTGGCCCCACGGGGTTGACGTTGCCCCAGTAGCTCTCGGTCTGCGGGTGCTGCAGCGGGTCGCCGTACACCTCGCTGGTGGAGGCCAGGACGAAGCGGGCGCCCTTCTCGCGGGCCAGGCCGAGGGCGTGCAGGGTGCCGAGGCTGCCGACCTTGAGGGTCTGGATCGGATGGCGCAGGTAGTCGGTGGGCGACGCGGCCGACGCGAAGTGCATGACGAGGTCGACCGGGCCGGGCACGTGGACGAAACCGGTGAGGTCGCACTCCACGAGCCGGAACCGCGGCCGTCCCATCAGGTGCTCGACGTTGACGGGCGCGCCGGTCAGGAAGTTGTCCATGCAGATCACCTGCGCGCCCCTGGCCACGAACCGCTCGCACAGGTGCGATCCCAGGAACCCGGCCCCGCCGGTCACCACGACGCGTTGTGCTCTCATCGAACGCCCACCTCCATGAGGCCGAGGGCGGCGTCCAGCACCGTCTCGGTTCCGATCTCCAGCAGGCCCGGGTCGGGCCGGCTCGCGTGCGGGTCGCCGTGCCGCCCGGCCCACAGGGCGACGTGCGGGCCGCGCTCGGGCGGCCCCCAGCGGGCGGGCGGCACCGGGCCGAACAGCACCACCGACGGGGTGCCGAACGCGGTCGCCAGGTGCGCGACGCCGGTGTCCCCGCAGACCGCCAGGCGCGCCCCGGCGACCAGGCGCGCCAGGTCGCCGGCGTCCGTGCGGCCCGCGACGACCGACCGCGCCGGCAGCCCGGCGAGCGTGCCGACGCGGTGCGCCAGCGACCGCTCGGCCGCGTTCCCGGTGACCAGCACCCGGTGCCCGGCGGCGGCGAGCGCGGCGGCCACCTCGGCGAACCGCTCCGGCGGCCAGCGCCGCGCCCGCGCCGACGCGCCGGGATGCACGACGACGTGCCCGCCCGTCCCCGCGCCGTTTCCCGCGGCCTGAGCCGGCGCCGTCTCGGCGGACGTCCCGTCTGGGCGGCCGGCGGGACGCGGGCGGCCGGGCGGGTGCGGCAGGTACAGGTCGGCCGGGTCCGTGGGGATGCCGTACGACTCCAGCAGCGCGCACCACCGGGCCACCTCGTGCACCTCCTCCCGCCAGGGCGGGCCGTGCAGGTGCGGGAACTGCGGGTGGGCGTGGGTGAGCAGACGGGCCGCGCCCGTGCGGCACAGCGCCGCCGTGCTCCGCGGCCCGCGCCCGTGCAGGTTGACGGCGACGGCGGGCCGGTCGAGCGGCACCGGGCCGGGCCCGGACACGTCGAGCAGCTCGTCGACGCCGCCGATCAGCTCCACCACGCCGCCCAGCGCCGCCGGCGCCGCCAGCACGAGGCGGTGCCCCGGATGGGCCCGCCGCAGCGCCCGCAGCGCCGGCACCGCCGTGAGCAGGTCGCCGAGCCCCAGCCCGCGCAGCACGAGCAGCACGGGCAGTACGGGCAGTACGGGCAGCACGGGCGCCGCCCTGGTCCGCGGGTTCACGGCCACGACGTCTCGACGGAGGGGCAGACCACGAGCTCGCGGACCTCGCACCCGGCGGGCTGGCCGAGCGCGAACAGCGCCGCCGCGGCCACGTCCTCCGGCGTGTTCAACCGCGCGTCCGGGCCCGGGCGGTACCGCTCGTCGCGGTCGTCGAAGAACGCCGTCGCCATGCCGCCGGGGACCAGCAGCGTCACCCCGACCCGCCCGGCCAGCTCGGCCGCCAGCGCCCGCGAGAACCCCACCACGCCGAACTTGCTCGCGCAGTAGGCCGTCGCGTCCGCCACCGCGCGCAGCCCCAGCGTCGAGGCGACGGTCACCAGCCGGCCACGCGACTCGGCCAGGTAGGGCAGCGCCGCGCGCACCACCGACACCGTCCCGAGCAGGTTGACCGCCACGACCCGCTCCCACGCGTCGGCGGCCACCGCGTCCAGCGGCCCGCACGCGTCCACCCCGGCGGCCGTCACCACCCCGTCGAGCCCGCCGGCCCGCCCGGCCAGCTCGGCCACCGCGCGCTCGGCCTGGCGGCGGTCGGCCAGGTCGGCCTGGACGCAGTCCACGCCGTTGCCCGCCGCGCGCACGTCCACCACCAGTGGCCGCCCTCCCGCCTTGGCGACGGCCTCCACGACCGCCCTGCCGAGACCCGACGCGCCGCCGGTGATCAGAACGTTGCCGATCGACATGCTTCCTCCTTCGCCAGGGGGTTTCCTGGGCCGTGACGACACCCGTCCCGCGAGGTCAGATCACCTCCTGGGCGGCCGCGATGAGCCCGGTCGTGGAGTGGCCGGGCACGGTGGGCAGCACGACGATCTCCCCGCCGCAGCGGCGGACCGCCTCGGCCTCGGGCAGTTCGAGCCCGGTGTAGTCGCCGCCCTTCACCCACACGTCGGGACGCAGCCGCTCGATCAGCGCGCTCGGGGTGTCCTCGGTGAAGACGGCGACCGCGTCTACGCAGCCGAGCGCGCGCAGGATGTCCACCCGGTCGCGCTCGCCGACGACCGGCCGCCCGGGGCCCTTCAGGCGCCGGACCGACTCGTCGGCGTTGACGCAGACGATCAGCGCGTCGCCCAGCGCCCTGGCCTGCCGCAGCAGGCTGACGTGGCCGGCGTGCAGCAGGTCGAAGCACCCTCCGGTGGCGATCAGCGTGCCGCCGGTCGACCGCAGCAGGGCCGCCAGCTCCGTGGCCGTCCGGGGACGGTCGCAGAGCGGCGGCTCGGGCAGGCGGATGGCCGCCGCGCCGCCCGCCGCGACGTAGCGCGCCGCCTCGGCGACGGCCGTCCGCACCGCGTCCTGCACACGGGCGCCGTCCCGCAGGGCCAGCGCCGCCGCGGAGGCGAACCGGTCGCCGGCGCCGCAGGCGTCCTGCCCGGCGACCGGCGACGGCGGCGGCACGCTCAGCGTCTCGCCGGTCCGGCACGCGAGCACCGCGCCCCTGTTGCCGAGCGTGACGGCGACCGCCTCCGCGTGCAGGTCGCGCACCAGGTCGCGGGCCGCCGTCACCGGGGCCGCGTGCGGCCGGGCCGTGTCCGGGGCGGTGGACGGCCGCGCGCGCAGCTCCGCCGCCTCGGCCTCGCTCGGCGTGACCAGCGAGCAGCCCGGCACGGGCAGGGAACCGGACGGGTGGGGGTCCCAGACCACGGGCACGGCGGGACAGCGCAGCAGGTCGCGGACGGCCTCGGCCACGCCGCGCCCGTAGTCGGAGACCAGCACCGCGCCGGCGTCGCGCAGCGCGCGGGCCGCGCGCCCGCCGTCGGGGCCGCGCCAGGCCCGGCCGTCGCCGGTGTCGACACGCAGCAGGGTCTGGCCGCGCGCGCGGATCCGCGTCTTGCGCGAGGTGGCGCCGCGCAGCGGCAGCCGCACCACCTCGGCGAAGCCCGAAAGCAGGCCGCGCAGGCGCTGCCCCGCGGCGTCCTCGCCGAGGGCGGTGATCAGCACCACCTCGGCGCCCTCCCTGGCCGCGAGCAGCGCCGCGAGGCCCGCGCCGCCCGGGCGCCTGCTCTCCCGCCGCCCCCGGACGACCGGCACCGGCGCGTCGGGGCACAGCCGGTCGGCGTCGCCCTCGATGTCCACGTCGAGCAGCGAGTCGCCCACGACGACGATCGGCCCCGGGACGCGCGCGCTCATGCGTCCGGCTCCTCGATCACGTCGCACAGCATGTGGATCACCGCGAGGTGGACCTCCTGCACGGTGGCCGTGTCCTCCGCCGGGACGGCGAGCGCCTCGTCGCACCGCCCGGTCAGCGGGTTGGGCGCCGGGCCGGTCAGCGCCCACGCCAGCAGGCCGCACTCGCGCGCCGCGTCCGCCGCCGCCAGCACGTTGGCGCTGGCCCCGCTGGTGGACAGGCACAGCAGCACGTCGCCCGGCCGCCCGTGGGCGCGCACCTGCCGGGCGTAGACCTCGCGGGGGCCGAAGTCGTTGCCGATCGCGCTGGAGGAGGAGGTGTCGGCGTGCAGCGGGATCGCCGCGTAGGGAGGGCGGTCGGTGCGGAAGCGGCCGACCAGCTCGGCCGTCAGGTGCTGGGCCTCGGCGGCCGAGCCGCCGTTGCCGCAGACCAGCAGCCGGCCGCCGCCCTTCAGCACGGACGCCAGCTTCCGTCCCCACACGTAGATCTTGGGAGTGTCCGCGTTGACGGCGGACAGCGCGTCGCTCAGCCTGGTCAGGTGCGGATGCATGGCCTCACCCCTCCGCCGCGGCGAGCCGGTCGGTCCGCTCGCCGGCCAGTGCGCGGTACACCGACTCGGTCTGGGCAGCCACGTGCGGCCACCCGTAGCTGGAGCGGGCGCGGCGCACCCCGGCCGCGGCGAGCGAGGCCCGCAGCTCCGGCCGGGTGAGCAGCTCGCCCAACGCCCTGGCGAGCAGCCGGGCGCGGCGCGGCGGCACCAGCACACCGCAGCCGGCCACCGTGTCCAGGTGCCCGCCCACCGACGAGGCCACCACGGGGACCCCGCACGCCATCGCCTCGACCGGCACCATGCCGAACGGCTCGTACCAGGGCACCGCCACCACGACCTGGACCGACCGCATCAGCGCCGGCACGTCCGCCCGGGCCACGCTGCCGATGAGGCGCACCCGGGGGGCGAGCCCGGAGGCCGACGCCAGGCCGCGCAGGCGCAGCCACTCCTCGTCCCCGGGCTCGCCCCCGGCCACGATGAGCTGGGCGCCGGGCACGTGCGGCAACGCCTCGATGATCGTGTCGACGCCCTTGCGCGGGACCAGCCGGCCGATGCTCAGCACCCGCGCCTGCCCGTCCTGCTCGGCGTGCCGGGCGATCGGCCCGTCGGGGCGGAACAGGTCGAGGTCGACGCCGCACGGCACGACCCGTATCCGGTCGCCGGGCACGCCGATCGCGGCCAGTTCCTCGGCCTCGTCGGAGCAGGTGGCGATGACGGCGGCCGCGTGCCGTCCGATGTGGCGCTCGACGGCGGCCCGGTTGGCGGGGCTGGTGTCGGCCGCGCCCTGCCAGCGGCGCTTCACGGTGCCGAGCGCGTGGAAGGTCTGCACGACGGGCACGCCGAGCCCGTTGGCGGCGGTGAGCGAGGCCATCCCGCTCATCCAGAAGTGCGCGTGGGCGACGTCCGGGCGGTCGACGGCCCAGCGGCGGGCGAGGTGGGCGGCGAAGGCGGGCATGTGCGGGAGCAGTTCGTCCTTGGGCAGCGGCGCGGGCGGCCCGGCCGGGACGTGCTCGACGGTCACGCCCGGCGCCATCACCCTGGTGGCGGGGCCGTCCGGGCCGGTCCTGCGGGTGTAGACGGTGATCTCGTGCCCCAAGGCGGCCAGGGCGGCCGACAGGCCCGCCACGTGGACGTTCTGCCCGCCGGCGTCGACTCCGCCGACCGCCGCCAGCGGGTCGGCGTGTTCGGAGACCATGGCGATCCTCATGTGCCCGCCCCTTCCGCCTTCTTCATGTGGCACCTGCTCATGTGGCGCCCTTCGCGACGACCCCGGGCCGGGGCGGCGGGACCGGCGGGACGCCGGCCAGCCTGAGGACCGTGCCGGCGACCTGCTCGGGGGTTACCGACGACAGGCACGGATGGCCGGGCACCGGGCACACGCGCGCCCTGGTCCCCCGGCAGGGGGCGTTCTGGTCGCCCAGCAGCACCACCGGCACGCGGTACGGCGCCCAGCGCCCGGCCGGGACGACGGGGGCGAACAGGCTGACCACCGGCGTCCCGGTCGCCGCCGCCAGGTGCGCGGGGCCGGTGTTGGCGACCACCACCACCGACGCGCCGGCGAGCACGGCGGCCAGCTCGGGCAGGCTCGTCACCCCGCCCAGGTCGAGGCCGTGGGCTCCGGCGACCCGCGCGGTGAGCGCCTGCTCCCCGGAGTCGCCGGTCACGACCACGCGCAGCCCGGCGAGCGTCAGGTCCCGCACCGTCCGCGCGTGCAGCTCCGGCGGCCAGGCCCGGGCGGGCGCCGAGGTGCCGGGATGGACGACCACGTAGCCGGGCGGCCCGGTCAGGTGGCCGACGGACGGCAGCGGGCGGCGTACGGCGAGCGCGCCGTCGTCGCCGGGCGGCAGCTCGAACCCGGCGGCGCGGGCCAGGCCGAGCATGCGGACGGTCTCCGGGACGTCGGCGGCCTCGTCCACGAGGTGGCGGACGTCGAGCAGCGAGCCCGGGTAGTCCTCGCTGATGGCCGCGACGCAGGGCGTGCCCGCGAGGCGCAGCAGCAGGGCGAGCGGCAGCGACGACTGGTGGAAGGAGGTGAGGATGAGCGCCGTGTCCGGCGCCGCCCTCTCGACCATGGCGACCAGGCGTTCGGCGTGCGCCCGGGTGAGCGGCCGCGGCTCGGGGTCGATCCACGGCGCCCGCCACTCCAGCACCGAGTCCACGCCCGGCAGCAGCTGTGCGGCGGCGCCCCCGTTCGGCCCGGTCAGCAGCGTGACCCGCCGCGCCCCGGCCGCAACCGCCCGGATCGCGGGCCCGGCCAGCAGCACGTCCCCCGCGTTGTCCAGCCGGGCCACCAGCACATGCCCGCCCGGTCCGCCGTCCCCGCCCCCAGCGGGCCCGGCGGCGGCGGCGGTTCCGCCCACCCCGCCGGGAGCGCGTCCGTTCTCCGCGCCGGGCGAGCGGTCGGTCCGCGGACGGGGCGGGTGGTCGCTCTCCGGGCCGGGTACGCGGTCGTCCTCCCCACCGGGCGCGTGTCCGTTCCCCGCACCGGGTGTGCGTCCGTTCTCCGGGCCTGGTGCGCGGCCGTCGCCGGGACGCCGCGGGCCGGTCATCGGCGCACCCGCAGTTCTCCCCGGAGGCGGTGCGCGCAGGCGGCCGGCGGGATCACCACGCCGGTGACGGCCATCCGGAGCACCTCGCCCGGCGTGCGGGGCCCGGGCGCGAGCCGCGCCCACACGAACTCGGCCGTGAGCGCGAGCCACCCCGCCCCGGCGCCCGACGCGAGCAGCGCCCACAGGCGCCGTCCCCGCGGCGGGCGTCCCGCCGGTGACGCCGGCGGGCCGAGGGCGATGAGCGACCTGGCGGCCGACGCGCGAACGCCGTCCCGGCCCGGCGGGCTTCCGGGCCGGAACGTTCCACGGGCGTTCGGCGGCGCGTGCGCCGGGGAGGTCAGGGCCAGGACGGCGGCCACGGTGCCGAGCAGGCCGAGGACGGTGATGGCCGCGTGCCGGCGCAGGCGGCCGGGGGCGCCGCCGACGGCCCGCCGCCAGCCCGCGCCGTGTACGCGCCGCATCAGCGCGTCGTCGGCGTTGCCGCGCTGGGCGCGCACGCTGGACCAGAAGCCGTCGTCGCGCACGGGATGGCGGCTGACGCGCTCTCCCACGACGAGCTCGTGGCCCGCCGCGAGCAGCCGGAGCGCGAGGTCGGCGTCCTCCCGGTAGGCGCGGGGGAAGCGCTCGTCGAACCCCCCGGCCTTCTCCAGGGCCGCGACCCGGTACGCCATGTCGGCGGTCGCCCAGCGCGCACGGGACAGGCCCGCCGTGTCGCGCTCGGCGTCGGTGGCCGCCCTCCCGGCGGGCAGCGGAACTTCGAGGCGTCCCTGGGAACCGGCCACGCCCTCGGGCAGGGCGGCGAGGTCGGCGCGCAGCGCCTCCCCCCACCGCGGCCCGGGGACCACGTCGTCGTCGAGGAACGCGACCCACGGGGTGCCGGCCGCCTGCCACCCCGCGTTGCGCGCCGCCGCCGGGCCGCGCCCCCCGGTGCGCAGCACCCGGACGCCCGGCGGCACCCGTAGGGCGGGGAAGGCGCGGCGGCGGTCGTCCACCACGACGACCGGCGTGCCGGGGCCGACGGCGTCGATCGTCCTGCCGAGGCTGCGGCGGCCGACGGTGGGGATCACGACGGTGATCACGAGGCGCCCACCTCTCCGCGCCGGACGATGTACGGCCCGAGCACCAGGACGTCGACCGGCGCGGAGCCGAAGCACTCCAGCGCGTCGCGGGGGTCGTCGACCATGGGCCGGCCCGCGGTGTTGAGGCTGGTGTTGACCACCACCGGCAGCCCGGTGCGGGCCTCGAACGCGTCGAGCAGCCCGGCGAGCAGCGGCTCGGCCGCCCGGTCGACGGTCTGCACACGGGCCGTCCCGTCGGTGTGGACGACGGCCGGGATGCGGTCGCGCCACTCGGGGCGCACGTCGTGCACGAACAGCATGTACGGGCTCGGCAGCGGGCCGCGGGTGAAGATCTCGTGCGCGCGGTCGGCGAGCACCATCGGGGCGATCGGCCGGAACGGCTCGCGCCCTTTGACGGCGTTGAGCCGCTCGGTGTTGGCCGCGCGCCCCGGGTGGGCGAGCAGCGAGCGCCTGCCGAGCGCCCGGGGCCCGTACTCCGACCGTCCCTGGAACCAGGCCACGATGCGGTCGGCGGCCAGGTCCTCGGCCACCGCGCCCGCCAGGTCGCGGGGGCGGCGGAAGGGCAGCCGGGCGCCGGTCAGCCAGGCGCCCAGCTCCTCCTCGGTCCACTCCCGGCCGAGGTCGGCGCCGGTCATCGGCGCCACGGGCTCGCCGTAGAGGTGCGCCAGGTACAGCGCGCCACCGAGCGCGGTTCCGGCGTCGCCCGCGGCGGGCTGCACCCAGATGTCCTCGAAGGGCCCTTCGGCGAGCAGCCGGGTGTTGGCGACGCAGTTCAGCGCGACCCCGCCGGCCATCGTCAGGTATCGCTCGCCGGTGCGGCCGTGCAGCCAGGAGGCCAGCTCCAGCAGCACCTCCTCCAGCCTGGCCTGCACGCTGGCCGCCAGGTCGGCGTGGTCGGACGTCAGGGTCCCGCCGTGGGCGAGCCCGCCGCCTCCCGCGGGCGCGCCGTCGCGCTCGTCCGCCTCCGTGTCGCCCCTGCCGAGCGCCTTGGCGTACCCGCTCCAGTCGATCGGCTCGACGCGGAACCCGCCGTCGCCGGTGGTGTAGATCAGTTCCCGCAGCGCGCCGAGGTGGCGAGGCTCGCCGTAGGAGGCCAGGGCCATCACCTTGTACTCGTCGCTGGAGCGCAGGAAGCCCAGGTGCTCGGTGAGCTCCTCGTACATCAGCCCGAGCGAGTGCGGCAGCTCCTGGGCGGCCAGCACGGTTAGGTCGCCGCCGCGGTAGTGCCCGGCCAGGTGCGACACCGCCTCGCCGCGCCCGTCGCAGACCAGGACCGCCGAGTCGCGGTACGGCGCGGCCAGGCCCGCCGACGCCGCGTGGGCCACGTGGTGGGGGACGTAGCGCACCTGGGCGGTGTCCAGGCCGGGCAGGGCGGTGGCGAGGAACGCCGGGGCGCGCCGGGCGTACGTCGTGCGCAGCTCCTCCCAGTCGGGCGCGGTGTCGCGTGCGGGGAGGTCCCAGCTCCTGGCGCCCGCGCGGCCGCTCGGCCGCCGGGGCCCGGGGTCGCCGGCGCCGGGCGCCACGAGGTCGGGGTCGTAGGAGTAGGCGACGCCGTCCAGGTCCTCCGGTCGCAGGCCCGCCTGCCGCAGGCACCACGCGGCGGCCAGTTCGGGGAGTTCCCAGGCCGAGAACGGCACCGGGCGCTTGCCGTGCTTGCGGCGGCTGAAGCGTTCCTCCTCCGCGGCCGCCACGACCTCTCCGTCCACGACCAAGGCGGCTGCCGGGTCGTGGAATATGGCGTTGATCCCCAGAAAGCGCATCGGCGTACCTCCGTTGGACCGCAACGGGTCTGGTTACCGAGAGAAGCGGCTCTCAAACGACGCTTTGCGGATAAGTCGAGGTAGAAAGGTGTGAATCTTGAACTTTGTCACTCTACGTAGTTGTTGACGTAGTTTGTCGGCCTGGCCGCCGGGTACCCAGAACATCGGGACGGTCTCCCCCGGAGGCGAGGTGATCCGGTGCGGATCCTGTTCTGGCACGTGCACGGCTCGTGGGCCACCGCGTTCGTGCAGGGCGCCCACGACTACGTCGTCCCGCTGGTCCCGGGGCGCGGTCCCGACGGCCTCGGACGGGCGCGCACCTACCCGTGGCCGGCGGCCGTGCGCGAGGTCTGCGCTGACCGGCTGGGCGAGCAGGACTTCGACCTGGTGGTGCTCCAGCGGCCGCACGAGGCCGAGCTGGCCGAACGCTGGACCGGACGTCGGCCGGGGCGCGACGTGCCGGCCGTCTACGTCGAGCACAACACGCCCGCGGGCGACGTGCCGCGCACCCGCCACCCGCTGGCCGGCCAGGACGCCGTGCCGCTGGTGCACGTCACGCACTTCAACGAGCTGTACTGGGACGCGGGACGCGCGCCGGTGCGGGTGATCGAGCACGGCGTCGTCGACCCCGGCCATCGGTACACCGGCGAGCTGCCCCGGGCCGGTGTCGTGGTCAACGAGCCGGTACGCCGCACGCGGGTCGCCGGCACCGACCTGCTCCCGGTCTTCGCCTCCGCGGTGCCGCTGGACGTGTTCGGCATGAAGGTGACCGGCCTCGCCGAGGCCCTGGGCGTGCCCGCCGACCGGCTCGGCGCCTTCGAGGACCTCCCGCAGGCCGCCATGCACGCCGAGCTGGCACGGCGGCGGGTCTACCTGCACCCCTACCGGTGGACCTCGCTCGGCCTGGCTCTGATCGAGGCCATGCTGCTCGGCCTGCCCGTCGTGGCGCTCGCCGCCACCGAGGCCGTCGAGGCGGTGCCCGCGGAGGCCGGGGTCGTGTCCACCCGGCCGGCCACCCTGACCGCCGCCCTGAAGGAGTTCGCGGCCGACCCCGCGCTCGCCCGCCGTGCGGGCGAGGCCGCGCGGGCCGCCGCCCTGGCGAGGTACGGCCTAAAGCGGTTCCTCGCCGACTGGGACCGCCTCTTCGCCGACGTCACCCGCTGACGCCCCCGGTGCGAGCACGGCCTCGCACGCTGCCCAGGCGGCGTCGCCGAGCAGCGGCCGGAAGCGGGTGAACAGGGCGAGCAGTCCGGCGCCGTGCCGGTGGCGGAACTCCGGGCTGACGCGGGCGATGTCCAGCTCGTTGGCGGCGGTCAGCTCGGCGAGGTCGCGCCGCCGCTGGAGCGAGGGGGCGTGCCGCTCGCCGGTGAACCGGTCGCGGTACACGGCCCCGTCCTCGGCGAGCGCCGGGTAGGTGAACCCCCGGTCGCAGGCGGCGTAGAAGTACACCAGCGCCTCCGCCTCCGGTCCGGCGGCCTTCGCCAGCACGTCCCTCTCGGTGAGCTCCAGCAGCGCGACCGGGAAGCCGTCGGTGCCGTAGAAGGCGTGGCACAGGCCCGCCTCGCGGAGCGCGGGCCGCGCCCCCCATTCGGCGAGCAGGGCGCTCACCCGCCGCAGATGCGCCAGCAGCGTTCCGCCCGGGTGCTCGATCGTCTCGGCGCCGCGGGCCACGAGCAGGTCGATGGTCGAGGTCATCGCCCCATGCTCTCAGCCCGCGCCCCCCCGGGCCCGCGCGGGGCGCCGCGTGAGCCGGCTCGCGAGGGCGTCACCCCGCGATGAAGGCTGCCGTGGCCGGCAGCGCGTCCGGGGCGTCCCGCAGGATGGCGTCCCTCCCGCCGTGAAGGCGGCCGCGCGCCCCGCCCGTCGTCAGCCGGCGGGTTCGGCCGAGAGGTCGGAGCAGGGGCGCAGGGCGTCGAAGCGGCGCCGCTCGGCCTCGGCCAGCTTGCCGGTGAGCGGCACCGGCTGGCCGGTGCCGGAGACGATGGCGGGCACCAGCTCCTGCTTGACCACGGTGTCCTTGCGCACGGTGAGCTTCAGCACCCCGGTGTTGCGCGACGAGGCGCCGAGGCCGGGGCTGTACCACAGGAAGTTGCCCAGCCCGTAGGCGACGTAGGCGCGGCCCAGCCACCCGGCGCCCTGCAGCACGTGGGCGTGGGCGCCGACGATGACGTCGGCCCCGGCCTCGGCGAGCCGGGCGGCGAAGCGCTTCTGCCGGTCGTCGGCGCAGATCTGGTACTCGGTGCCCCAGTGCGGCATGACGATGATCAGATCGCTGTCGGCCCTGGCCGCCGAGACCGCCTTCAGGGCCCGGTCCTCGTCGAAGGCCATCGCGATGCCCGACCGGTCGTCCTTGGCCGCCCACGGCTCGGCCAGGTCGTCGACCTGGCTGAAGCCGAACACCGCGATGCGCAGCCCCCGCACGGTGGTGCGCCACGGCGCGAACGCCTGGGCGGCGTTCTTCCCGGCGCCGAAGACGGGGAGCTTGCCGCGCCTGGCGTACACGAGGGTGTCGGACAGGCCGACCCTGCCGTAGTCGAGCGTGTGGTTGTTGGCCAGCGAGACGGCGTCCACCCCGGCCGCCAGCAGTGCGCGCACCGCGCGCTTGTCGGTGCGGAACAGGTAGTTCTTCTGCTCGGCGGTGCCCCGCGTGGTGATCGGGGTCTCCAGGTTGAGCAGGGTGACGTCGCTCGATGACAGGACCTCGGCGATCGGCCCGAACGCCTTGTCGGGGTCCTTCAGCAGCTCGGCCGTGCGCCGCATGAAGTGCACGTCGCCGGCGAACGCCAGCGTCACCTCCGGGCCGGTCGGCACGGGCCTCGCGGGCTCCGCCGGGCCCGTCAGGGACCCGCAGCCGGCCGCCAGCAGCACGGCCGCGGCGGTCAGCACGGGCAGGCACCGGCGGGCGAGCGCGCGGCGCGGGCCCGTGGGCGTCCCGGTGCCCGTCACGGCACGCCCACCAGGGACGCGCGGAAGCCGGGAGGGTGCCTGACCCACGTGTCCACCCTCCAGATCGTTCGGTAGCCGCCGGTCTCGCGGGGACGGCGCGCGGTCGTCGTCGTGGCCGGGCGCGCCGGGCCGTGCGGCACCGCCCGGGTTCGCCTGCCCCGTCGCGTCGCCACGATAGCGGACCTCGCCCGTCCGTTCTGGGAGGACCGGTACCGTCGTGTCTTCGCGGCTTCGCGTCCGCCGATCAAGGCCGCCACGTGCCACGCCTCGGTTCGCCCCGTGCCGCCGGGGGCTCAGGGTCCGCATGTGGCCGTTCCGGAATGCGGGACGACGGTGTCGGGGCGTGGCCGGGCGGGGATGATTTACCTCGTCATTACCCCCCGGAGCATGGAGGCGGCGCTGAGCACGAGCGGGACGGCCGTCGCGGTCGCGGGGGCCCTACTCATCGCCGCGGTGGCCACCCAGGGCGGCTTCGACCGCTCCGCGGGGGCCGAGCGGAAGATCGTTCGTCAGGTCAGCCCGCTGGAGAACCCGCGCGGCACCCGGGCGGGTCTCGATCCGCTCACCTCCCGCGCCGAGCGTGCCGCGGCGGTTCGGCTGATCAAGAAGGTCCGCGTGCGCGGCATGGGCTCGAAGGCGGGGTACAGCCGGGCGCGGTTCGGCGAGAACTGGGCGGATACCGCGCGCGGCGTCCCGTACGCGCGCAACGGCTGCCGCACCCGCGACGACCTGCTCGCCCGCGACGGCGAGGCGCTGGAGTACCGCCGGGGGTCGCGCTGCGTGGTGGTGGCGATGCGGCTGCGGGATCCCTACACCGGCCGCCTGATCCGCTGGAGCAAGCGTGACTCCGGCCGCGTGCAGGTCGACCACGTGGTGCCCCTGTCGTACGAATGGCGCATGGGCGCCTCGCGGTGGCCCAGGGCCAAGCGGGTGCGCATCGCCAACGACCCGCTCAACCTCATGCCGGTCTACGGGCCGGTCAACGAGGCCAAGGGCGGGGCCGGGCCGGCGTCGTGGCTGCCGCCGGTGCGCAGGGTGCGCTGTGCTTATGTGGCCAGGTTCGCGCAGGTGGCGGTCAAGTACGGCCTTCCGGTCACCCGTGCCGACAAGGCGGCGATGCTCGCGCAGTGCCGGTGAGCCCGCGGCCACGGCCCGGGGGCGCCGGGCGGTGCGCCTGGTCGTGCGGCGGTATGACGCTGTGCGCAGTGGATCCTCCCGCTACGGCAGACCTGTGCGTCATGCCGCACCCAGGGCGGGAGTCCACGCCGCCACAGGCGCTCAGTCGCGAGCGCCCACGGGGTGGCGCACCGGGAGGGGGTCCATCGCGGGGTAGCCGACGTGCGGGGTGTCCTGCTGGTTGTGCTGGGGTTCGCGCGTGGCGGCCTCCTGGCGGGGAGGGGCACCCGTGATGCGGCGTACCGCGTCCTCCAGCTCGTCGGTCGTCGCGCCCTCGGCCAGCGGCGCGCCCTGGGTCCGGCCGCGGGGGGTGGCCCAGAACCGGTGGGTGTGCTCGCCGTACCAGACCGTCCAGCCGGGCAGCCTCGCCGCGAGCGCCCGCGCGGCGGCCTTGCCTTCCGAGACCTCGTTCGTCGTCATCACGACCTTCTTCCCGTGGTTCGCCCGTCGCACCGGCGGTACGGCGTGGGCCTGTGCCGGCTCCGCGCCCACCCTGGCGGGTGTCTGTACCTGCCGCTTTCCGACGGTTTGATCGACCAGCATGAACCAGGCCGCTCTGCCCGGATTGTCAGTGGGGAAACCCCCGATCTCCCAAGGTACGGCCCCAAGTTGCAATTTGCGATGAAAAAGCAACCTTGACTGGAGGAGATCGCGAGGGTGAAGACGGCGGTATGACAGGCCGTCAGACCGGCGGCGCGGCCGGCGGCGCCGTGCTGCCGCGCGGGGTCAGGCGGGCGGCCTCGTCCTCGAAACCGGCTACCTCGCCCCCGCTGACCAGGGACAACAGCCGGCTGGCGGCGTGGGCGCCGTAGGCGGGGATATCGCGGCTGAGCGCGGTCAGCGCCGGGCGCACCACCTGCGACAACGGGGAGTCGTCCCAGGCCACGATCGACAGGTCGGCCGGGACGTCGAGCCCCATCTCCTGGGCGACCGACAGCCCGGCCACGGCCATGATGTCGTTGTCGTACACGACGGCGGTGGGCCGGGCGGCGGAGCTGACCAGCCGCCGGGTGGCGCGGGCGCCCTCCTCCCCGGTGTAGTCGGTGTGCACGAGGTGCCCGGTGACGCGCAGCTCCGCGCACACCTCGATGAAGGCCTCGTCGCGAAGGGAGGTGTGCACGAGAGCGGGCAGCCCGGCCACCCGGGCGATCGTGCGGTGCCCGAGCGCCACGAGGTACTCGACGGTCTCGCGGACGGCGGCGGCGTCGTCGGACCACACCGGCACCAGCGAGCCCGACTCGGAGGGATGGCCGATCACCACGGCCGGAAGCCCCAGTGTCCGCAGCTCGGCCACACGACGGTCGTCGAAGTGCAGGTCGACCAGGATGGCGCCGTCGATGCGGCCCTCGCCCCACCAGCGCCGGTAGGTCTCGATCTCGTGGTCGTGGTCGGGGACCACCTGGAGCATGAGCGCGTAGGACCGCGCCGACAGCTCGTTCTCGATGCCGCTGATCAGTTCCATGAAGAACGGCTCCATGCCCAGGATGCGGGCGGGCCGGCACACGGCCAGCCCCACCGTGCGGGCCAGGGCGCCGTTCAGCGCGCGGGCGGCGCTGTTGGGCCGCCAGCCGATCTCCCGGGCGATGGCCTTGATCGCCGCGCGCTTCGCCTCGGAGACCCCGGGACGGTCGTTCAGCGCGTAGGAGACCGCGACCTTGGACACCCCCGCCCGGCGGGCGATGTCGGCGATCGTCGGTCGCTTCACGACCCCCTCCTGAACCGGTTAGCCTCCACTGCTCTGTCGTGCACCCTACTACGCCCCCGGCCATGAAGTCCGGCCCGATGTGCCGGTTCACCCGCCGCTGCTCGATGTCTCAAAGGGGTCACGACCATTGACAGGGCGGCAACATCGAATTTACGTTCGCCGTACTTATCCGGTTCATAACAGGCCCGCAACCAGCGGGCTCCGCGGTACGTCCCGCCGGGCTGTTCAGGCCGCGGGGCGAGGTAGGACGGTCGGCCGCTCCATGCCCTGGAGCGTTTCGCGCAGCGTTTGGGAGCGCTCCCAAGGCCCCGGAGAAGCTCGCCGGGGCCGTCAATCCGGTGCCTGACACATCTTCGGATCCTCCGCGACGACTCGCGGCGTAAGGAGAATCACGATGCGAAACCGAGCGCGGTTCCTGGTCCCGCTCCTGGCGGCCGGCATGGTCGCAGCGGGCTGCACGAGCGGCGGGCCCGCGCCCGCCGGTCAGGGCGCCACGGCGAGCGCCCCCGCCGGCGGCCAGGCCGCCGACCCGAACTCGCTGCCGCGCAACGAGACGCTCTACACCAGCGGCACGCAGTGGGGGCCCCCGGCCAACTTCAACCCGATCCGCGAGTGGGACTCCGCGACCGGCACCAAGGGCCTGGCCTACGAGACGCTCTTCCACTACGACCCCAACGCCGCCAAGCTCGTCCCCTGGCTCGCCGAGAGCGGCACGTGGGTCGACGACAAGACCTACGAGGTTCGGCTCCGCCAGGGCGTGACCTGGTCGGACAAGCAGCCGCTCACCGCGAAGGACGTCGTCTACACCTTCGAGCTCGGCAAGATGAAGACGATCCCCTACGCCAACCTGTGGGACTGGCTCACCAGCGTGGAGGCGGTGGACGACCGCACCGTCAAGTTCAGCTTCTCCAAGGCCAACTACCAGCAGTGGGACTTCAACCTCTACAGCCGCTCCATCGTGCCGCAGCACATCTGGAACGGCCGGTCGGAGGAGGACGTGCTCAACGGGGTGAACGAGAACCCCGTCGGCACCGGCTCCTACACCTACATGAGCCACGACCAGGACCGCGTCGTCTGGAAGAAGCGCGACGACTGGTGGGGCAAGGCCGCGCTCAACATGGACCCCAAGCCGCGCTACATCGTCGACATCGTCAACTCCAGCAACGAGGTGGCGATGGGCCTGCTCCTGCAGAAGGGGCTCGACATGAGCAACAACTTCCTGCCGGGCGCGGCCAACCTGGTCAAGGGCAACTTCGGCATCAGCACCTACTACCCCGAGCCGCCCTACATGCTGTCGGCCAACACGGCGTGGCTGGTGCCCAACACCACCAAGAAGCCGATGGACGACGCCGAGTTCCGCAAGGCCCTGGCCTACTCCGTCGACACCAAGAAGATCGTCGAGGGCGTGTACGGCAACCTCGTCAAGGCCGCCGACCCCACCGGCCTGCTGCCGCAGTGGGACGCCTACATCGACAAGACCGTGACCGCCGAGCACGGCTTCTCCTTCGACACCGCCAAGGCCAAGAAGCTGCTCGCCGACGCCGGGTACCGCGACCGCGACGGCGACGGGCTGGTGGAGAACAAGGACGGCTCGAAGATCAACCTGAAGCTCATCGTCCCCTCCGGCTGGACCGACTGGATGGAGGCCATCCGGGTCATCGCCGCCAGCGCCAAGGAGTCCGGGATCAACATCACCCCCGACTTCCCCGACTTCAACGCCCTGGTGGAGACCCGCGGCTCCGGCAAGTTCGACCTGGTGATCAACAACGAGCGGCAGCTCTCCAACACCCCGTGGACCTACTTCGACTACGTCTTCCAGCTGCCGATCCGCAAGACGCAGAACACGGTCAACTTCGGCCGGTACGAGAACAAGGAGGCCTGGGACCTGGTGCAGAAGCTCGACCAGGTCAAGGCCGACGACGCCGAGGGCATGAAGGCCGTCACCTCGCAGATCGAGAAGATACAGCTCCAGGAGATGCCGATCATCCCGCTCTGGTACAACGGCCTGTGGTCCCAGGTCAGCGGCACCGTGTGGAAGAACTGGCCCTCCTCGGCCGCGGGCACGCCCAAGGCCGCTCCCGCCATGTGGCGCAACTGGCTGGAGCTCGGCGGCTTCGAGACGGTCGCGCAGCTGCAGCCCGTCACCCCCTGACCGGATGACCGCCCCCTCCCCGCCCGCGGGGAGGGGGCATTTCGGAGACCTCTCGTGCGCCAGTACTTCGGCAGGAAACTGCTCGTCTACGGCCTGACGTTCTTCGTCGCCGTCACGATCAACTGGATGATCCCGCGGTTCATGCCCGGCGACCCGGTGGCCAGCATGCTGGCCAGAGCCCGGGTGTCGCAGCCGGAGGCCGTCGAGGCCATGCGGCTCTACTACACCAACCTGTTCGGCTTCGACCAGCCGGTATGGAAGCAGTACCTCAACTTCTGGGCCGCACTGCTCCAGGGCGACTTCGGGATCAGCGTCTGGGTGTTCCCCACGCCGGTGTCGACCGTCATCATGGGCGCGGTGCCGTACACGCTTGGGCTGATGATCCCGGCGGTGCTGCTGAGCTACTTCGTCGGCAACCGGCTCGGCGCGTTCGCGGCGCGGCGCAAGGTGCTCGACAACACGGTGCTGCCGGTGGGGTACGTGCTGACGGCCATGCCGTACATGTGGCTGGCGGTGATCCTGGCCTGGGGGCTCGGCGTCGTGGCAGGCCTGTTCCCGGTGGCAGGCGGCTACAGCTTCGCCATGCGGCCCAACTGGTCGCCGCAGTTCGTCGGCGACCTGCTGCTGCACTGGTTCCTGCCGTTCAGCTCGCTGTTCCTGGTCGCGCTCGGCGGCTGGGCGATCGGCATGCGCAACATGATCATCTATGAGCTGGAGTCGGACTACTCCAACTACCTGGCCGCGCTCGGCGCGCCGCAGCGGCTCATCCGCAGGTACGCGTTCAGGAACGCGATCCTGCCGCAGATCACCGGCCTGGCGCTCCAGCTCGGCGTGCTGGTGGCCGGCGCCCTGGTCACCGAGATCGTGTTCTCCTATCCGGGCCTGGGCAGCCTGATCCTCAAGGCGATCCAGAACCAGGACCTGTTCCTGTTGCAGGGCACGTTCCTGTTCATCGTCCTCGGCGTACTGATCGCCAACTTCGTCATCGACGTCGTCTACGTCGTGGTCGACCCACGCACGAGGACGGGAATGGCAGGGGCCTCCGCATGACCGTCCTCGACACCGCGCTTCCGCCGAGCCCGCCGACCGTGCGGCGCGAGGCCCTGTACTTCGCGCTGCGCAACGGCAAGCTGCTCGTCGGGCTGGGCGTCATCACCGTCTTCCTCGCCACCGGCCTCCTCGGCCCCATGCTGGTGGCGGCGTCGCCGAACGACTACGTCGGCCTGCCCATGCAGCCCCCGTCGTCCGAGCACTGGTTCGGCACCAACACCTTCGGCCAGGACATCTTCGTCCAGTTCGTGCACGGCCTGCGCACCACCTTCGCGGTCGGCGTGCTCGGCGGCGGGCTGGCCGCGATCATCGGCATGGTCGTCGGCTTCGTCGCCGGCTACCGGGGCGGGCTGGTCGACGAGGTGCTGAACATGCTGACCAACATCATCCTGGTGATCCCCACCCTGGCCGTGCTGCTGATCATCAACGCCTACCTCGGCATCCGCAGCGTCGGCGTGCAGGCCCTGTTCATCGGCCTGACCTCCTGGCCGTGGGCGGCCCGGGCCATCAGGGCCCAGACGTTCTCCCTGCGCTCGCGGGAGTTCGTCGACCTGGCCCGGTTGAGCGGCGCCCGCGCCTGGAAGATCATCGTGCGGGAGATCGCGCCGAACATGAGCTCCTACCTGTTCATGACGTTCATCCTGCTGTTCGGCGGGTCCATCCTGATCGCCTCCTCCCTCGACTTCATCGGGCTCGGCCCCACCGAAGGGGTGTCCCTCGGCCTGATGCTGCAGAACGCCCACCAGTGGAGCGCCCTGCACCTCGGCCTGTGGTGGTGGTTCATCCCGCCCGGCGCCGGGATCACCGCGGTCGTCGGCGCGCTGTACGTGGCGAACGTCGGCCTCGACGAGGTCTTCAACCCGAAGCTGAGGGAGACATGAGCCTCACCGTCAACGGACTCCAGGTCTACTACCGGACCCTGAAGGGGGAGGTGAAGGCCCTCGACGGCGTCTCGTTCTCGGTGCGGGACGGGGAGATCCTCGGCCTGGCGGGCGAGTCGGGGTGCGGGAAGACCACCCTGGGCAAGAGCCTCATCCGCATGGACGGCCGCATGCGGCACGCCGGCGGCACCGTCGAGCTGGACGGCGAGAGGCTCCCCATCGCCGACGACGCGCGCATGAACCCCTACCGCTTCCACAAGGTGTCGCTCATCCCGCAGTACTCGATGAGCGCGATGAACCCCACCCGCAAGATCGGCAAGATGGTCGGCGAGCTGCTCAGGTCCCGGGGCGTCAAGCTCGACCGCGCCGACCTGGAGGCCCGGCTCGCGCAGGTGGAGCTGCCGCGCGAGGTGCTCGACCGCTACCCGATCGAGCTGTCGGGCGGCATGAAGCAGCGCATGGTGATGGTGATCTCCACGCTGCTCAACCCGTCCCTGCTGGTCGCCGACGAGATCACCTCGGCGCTGGACGTCTCCACGCAGAAGGCGGTCGCCAGGGCGCTGGCCGGGTTCCGGGACACCGGCTTCGTGAAGAGCATGATCTTCATCACGCACGACATCTCGCTCACGTACCAGATCGCCGACTCGATCATGATCATGTACGCCGGGAAGCTGGCCGAGAAGGCCCCGGCGCGGACGATCGTCACCGCGCCGCGGCATCCCTACACCCGGATGCTCATCGACTCGCTGCCCGAGGTCGGCGTCCGGTACGGCGACAAGAAGCTGTCCGGCATCCCCGGCAGCCCGCCCTCCCTGCTGGACCCGCCCACCGGATGCCGGTTCCGGGACCGCTGCCCCCTGGCGTTCGACAAGTGCGCCGAGGAGCCGCCGGCCCTGGAGGTCGAGCCCGATCACTTCGTCGCGTGCTGGAAGGCATGATGCTCAGACTCGATGGCGTCACGAAGGTGTACAAGGTAGGAGCCTTCGGCGGCAAGACGATGACGGCCGTGGACCGCGTCAGCTTCGACGTCGGGATCGGCGAGGTGGTCTCCCTCATCGGGGAGAGCGGCAGCGGCAAGAGCACGATCGGCCGGATGATCCTCGGGCTGGTGCCCAGCACCGCCGGGTCGATCACCTTCGACGGCGTCGCGGTGAAGCCGGGCAAGGCCTACTACCGCAACGTGCAGGGGGTGTTCCAGGACCCCTTCAGCTCCTACAACCCGGTGTTCAAGGCCGACCGCGTGTTCCAGATGATCAGGCAGGAGTACTTCCCGGGCGTCGCCGACTGGGACGAGCGCGTCGAGGCCGCGCTCGCGGCCGTCCGGCTGAGCCCCGGGCAGGTGCTGCACAAGTTCCCCCACCAGCTCAGCGGCGGCCAGCTCCAGCGCCTGCTCATCGCGCGGGCGCTGCTGCTGGACATCAAGCTGCTGGTCGCCGACGAGATCACCAGCATGCTGGACGCCTCCACGCGCATCGACGTGCTCAACCTGCTCGCCGACCTCAAGTCGCGCGGGCTCGGCGTCCTGTACATCACCCACGACCTGTCGCTCGGCAACTACCTGGCCGAACGCACGGTGGTGCTGCGCCGCGGCGCCGTCGTCGAGATGGGCCTGACCGACCTGGTCTTCGGCGGCCCGCTGCACCCGTACACCCGGCAGCTCCTGTCGGCCGTGCCGCGCCTGCACGCCGCGTGGGAGGACGCCGACCCGGTGGACACCTGCCTCTACCACGACAAGGGGGGCTCCGGCGGCCTGCTGGAGGCCGAGCCCGGCCATTTCGTGGCGTGCGCCGCGCTGCCCGGGTGCCGCGGTGCGGCGGTGAGCCCGGCTTCTCCGAGCGGCTGATTATCCTATATCGGCATTTGGGTGGAATTCAGATATCTCGCAGCCGGATGGTTCTCTAGGTATATTCGCCGTGCGTGAAAATCGCCCCTTCTTCTCGGGCTTATATCTCGTCCGGTAAAGGTAGGGTGGCGGCAAGAATGTCATGTCACCTCCGCCGTCGTGATTTCTGGTGATCCCCATGGGGCACGGTCGAAACTCCGATCGGGTGATGGTTCCCGGCCGTACCACGAGAAGGCGGGGCCGGTTCTCCCCGCTGAGCCGGCGCGGCCTGCCCTTCCGCGTGTGGACGGTCGTTCTCGCGGTCGGGGGCGCCGTCGGCGTCCTGTGGGGCGCCGTCAACGCGGTGATGCAACTCGCCGAGATGGTGCACCCGGCGCCGCGGGAGTCGCCCGCCTTCACCTCGATGCTGCACACCCCCCAGCTCGGGCTGCAGTTCCGGCAGCGACGGCTCGCGGGCCGCATCGCCATGGCGGAGAACGCCCTGCTGGAGACCGTGAAGGTGTCCCTGCGGCGCGAGCCCTTCGAGATCCGCTTCCCGCTGCCGGCCGGGGACGTTCCGGTGCGCGTGTGCGCGTGGCGTGACGCCTCGATATTCACCGTGCGCGCGGGCCACGCCGTCGACGGCATCCCGTTCTTCGCGCCCGGCACCGCGATGCCCGACTCGCGGTACGGCAGCGGGCGGCTGGGGCTGCGGAACGACGCGCACAACAGCCTGGTGGGCGACCGCGTCAGGAGGCCCGCGTCGTCCGCCGGCGGTTACTACGTCAGCGGCGTCGACGACGTCGCGAACGGCGTGAGCATTCCCCTGGTGGAATTCACGGAGAACCTCTATCTGACGGTTCTCGTCGACAAGAACTCCAATGGCGTCGCGGACACGGGGGAGTTCGAGTTCCTCATTCTCGAATTCCACTCCTGAGACGACTGAGCCCTCCGGGATTCGGCTCGCCCCCCGCGGCGGGCACGCGCCCCCGGAGGGACGTCTTCCGGCTTGATGTGACAAATCCGGAATTCGAGTAATTTGGAGTTCCGCTCTACCTGACCTGTCCCCGCAGCCGACGCCCTCGGAGATGGCGCCTTCGGAGATGGCGCCTTCGGCGCAGCCGCGTCAGGCGCGCCCTCTCCCAGAGCACCCCCACCGTCGCGCGAACCGCCCTCGGTGCCCCCGCCTTCACGAGGCCGGTCCTCCCGCGCCTGGTCCGTGCGCCGGAGGTTCCGGCCGGTGGAGGCGTCGTCAGGCCGGGACGGCGCCGGTCCGCGTCGCGGTGACCGCCACCGTGGTGTAGGCCATCGTGAAGCCGCCTCCGCGCGCGTCGATGGCGGCGCCGGCCTCCTCCAGCACCTCCGCCAGCCTGTCCGGCGGAAGGCGGGTGAGGGCGCCCGAGGTGGGCAGTTGGTCCAGCCACTCGTCGCGGGTGTAGTACCGCTCCCAGTCGAACCGCCACTGCTCCGGCTCGCCGAACCCGCCCACCTGCTTCATGCCGTCGGCGGCCCTGGCGAACAGCACCTGGTACCCGTCCAGCGTCCGCCCCGCCGGCGGCATGGTGAACGGCGAGTCGGGCGCCACCCGCCGGTAGGCCGCGGCGAAGGCCTCCGTCATGTCGGGCGGCGGCTCGAACACGTGCCAGAACGGCGCCAGCAGGCCGCCGGGCCGCAGCGCCCGCGCAGCCTTGGCCGCTCCCGCCACCGCGTCCACCCAGTGCCAGGCCGTCCCGGCGATGACGGCGTCGAACGTCCGCCCGCCCGGATCCCAGGCTTCGAACGTCGACACCTCGACGTCTACCCCGGTGCGCCGCGCGAACTCGGCCATCCGCCCGTCGGGCTCGACGCCGAGCACCCGGCACCCGGCCGCCTGGAACTGCCGTGCCTCGATGCCGGTACCGCAGCCCACGTTGAGCACGTCCGGCCCGGAGGCGGCGATGATCCGCTCCACCAGGGCGTCGGGGTAGCGGGGCCGCGCCCGGTCGTAACGCGCGGCGTCGACCCCGAACGACTCCGCGATCTGCCGATGCCGATGCGGCTCATCGCCGGGCGCCGACGCGCCCCCGGCGGCCGCGCCGCCCACCGAACGTGCTGGGTCACCAGAAGGTCCGGGGGTCTGTCGCGAAGACGGGCTTCGCCCCTCCGGCGGTAAAGTGGACATGCGTCCACGCTAGTGGACGCATGTCCACTCCGCAACGGACCCGAGCCCAACGAAGCAGGATGGAGCCCGATGCCGACAGGCGTAGCTCTCCGAGACGTGCGCGAGCAGTTGTTCGCCGCCGCCGAGCGCATCCTGGTCAGGGACGGGCCCAGTGCGCTGACCACCCGGGCCGTCACCGCCGAGGCCGGCTGCGCCAACGGCGTCCTGCACCGGCACTTCGCCGACTTCGACGCCTTCCTCGCCGAGTTCGTGCTCGCGCGCGTCGGCCAGATGGACGCCCAGACCGCCGCCCTGCGCGACTCGGCCGGAACCGGCGACGTCGCCGAGAACCTCACCACCGCGCTGACCGCCCTGTTCGGCTCGGTCGCCGTGGCCATCGTCGCCCTCGTCACCTTCCGCGACGAACTGCGCGCCCGCCTCCGCAAGGACTGGCCCGCCGGCGTCCCGGTCCTGACCGAGGCCGCCATCATGATCGCGTCCTACCTCACCGCCGAACGCGCCCTCGGCCGCCTGGCCCCCGACGCCCAGGTCGACATGCTGGCCCCCATGCTGATCGGCACCGCCCACCTCCTCTTCGCCGACCGCAAAGGCCCCCCACCCGACCCCACGACCGTCCACAAGGCCGTAACCGCCGTCCTAGCAGGAGCACTGCCCCGGCCACGCCCTTGACGCGATCACTCGTTTCCGGCCGGCTGCGAGCAGAGCGTCTTCCCGATGGGGGATATGCCAGGGTTCAGGGGTTTCTCGCGTCGTATGCCTGGTGGGCGGCTTCCACGGCGGTCATGTGGTGGTCGGCCCAGTCGGTTATCGCCTGAAGGACGGGGAGGAGGGATTCGCCCAGGGGGTGAGGGCGTAGTCGACGCGTGGGGGGACGGCGGGGGTGAGGGTGCGGGAGACGTGGTCGGGCCGGCCGAGGCGGCCGGGTTCGCCGCCGTGGTCGTCAACGCGACGCCCGGCTGGGCCTCGCTCGGGGTGCTGAGCGGCCTCGCGGGGCCGCTGTCGGGCAAGGTGCTGGTGGACGTGGCGAACGCCACCGCCTTCGACGCGGACGGCTTCGCGTCCGCGCTGCTGTGGGCACCGGCACCGTCAGCAGGCATTTCCCCACCAAGGAGTCGCTGTTCGAGGCGATGGTGCTCGCCCGCGTCGAGCGGCTCGTGACGCTGGCCCGGTCGCTGGCCGCGACGGAGGATCCGGGACCGGCCTTCTTCGCCTTCTTCACGGCCATGGTCGCCGAGGGCGCGACCGACCGAGGGCTGGCGGACGCCTTCAGCGGCGTCGGTTACGACGTGAACGCCGTCGCCGGGCGCGGCGGCCACGACGTCGGAGCCGCGATCGGCGAGTTGCTCACCCGCGCCCAGGAGGCCGGCGCCGTCCGCCCCGGCACCGACACCGCCGACGTGAAGGCCCTGATGGCGGGCTGCCTCGCCCGGGAACGCGAGGGCGCCGACGCCGAAGCCCGCCACCGCGTCATCGCGGTGGTATGCGACGGCCTCCGCACCGGGTGAACCCCCGGTCGGCCGGCCGCCGCACGCCGGCGCCGGCCTCGCCGTACCAGCCGATCACCGTATCGGCGCCGAGGAGACGGCACTGCTGCGTGCCCGAGGGGTGGTGCGGGCCGGGGAGGCGCCGCGTCCCAGGGGACGCCGGAGGGAGCGTCGAGCAGGCGACCACGGGTGGGCCGGGCGCAGACCGAGGCGGCCGCTCCCCACAGGGCGGGTCAGGCGGAGGAGCCGCCGAGGAGGGTCGGGCGGGGCGCGGTAGAGGGGTGGTGATTGCGCGGATCGGTGACGCGGGGGTCCCCGCGTCACCGGGGGTGGGTCACCAGTTCGCGGGGGCTCCCGGGGTGGTGGCCGGGAGCGGGTGGGACCGGGGGTGGATGACGTAGGCGATGCCGCCGCTGCTGGAGCTGCGGAGCCAGACGTTCTCGAAGTCGGCGCGCGGGTAGACGCGGCGCACGGCGGTGTTGCCGGGGGACGCCGGGTCGTTGGCGATGACGTCGCCGGTGGCGGTGAAGCCGATGACCACCATGATGTGGCCGTTGGTGCCGTACCCGGCGCCGGGCAGCTCGTGCTCCTCGAACGACTGCGAGGTGATGACCGGGATGCCGGCGGCGATCAGCAGCTCCAGCTCGGTCAGCGTGCGCAGCCGCGTGATGAAGCCGTTCAGGCCGTAGCGGCCCGCGTAGGCGGTGTTGAACGGCCAGTTGCCGGCGCCCTCGTAGGCGTGGTCGTAGACGTAGCGGGCCGCGTAGTCGACCTCGGGGTTGGGGTCGGACGGGTCGACCCACGCGGTGTCCGCCTTGCTCGGCCACTTGCCCCAGTAGCCCAGCACCATCGTGGTGGAGGTCGGGCTGCACCAGGCCTGGCCGCCGCCGTCCCACTCGGGGTAGTGGCCCTGGTGGATGCTCTGCGAGCGGCGCGGCACGTTCAGCTCGACGCCCCAGGCGCGGCCGCCGGGGCTGACCGGCACCGTGGCCCGGTTGGGGACGGCCGAGGCCATCGCGCCGAGCGTCCGCACCGCCGGCTTCACCGACGAGCCGGGCTTGCGGTACAGCGTGACGCGAAGCTGGTAGGCGGTGACCGGCTTGCCGGACGCGGCGACGAAGGTGTCGACGGAGACGGTGCCGTTGGTGTCGCCCTGGCCCGACACCGAGGTGCGGCGGATGTCGGCCTCGCCGTACGCCCAGCGGCCGAGGACGTACCACTTGGTCAGGCCGCCCGAGTTGCGCCCGCGCATCTCGACCTGCAGCCAGCTTCCCGCGGGGGTGTCGGCGGTCCAGGAGGCGACCATCTCGGTCGCGCCGAAGCCGATCGACCGCTCGCGGGCGGTCCACCGCGCGTACTCCCACGTCTTGGTGCCGAGCGCGTCGGTGTAGGACCTGGTGCCCGCCGCGGAGGCGAAGGCCAGCGTGGCGCCGGCGGTGACACCCTGGGAGGTGCCGGAGGCGAAGGCGGCCCGCTGGTACACGACCTTCGCCGCGGCCGCCGCCGACGCGGCGTCCGCCGAGGCGGGGATGGCGATGGCCCCGGCCAGCAGGATCAGGGTGGAGAGGAACACGGTCAGCACGCGCATTGGCACTCCTGGCGTGAGGGCTCTCGTCGTAGACCGACGCTAGGAGCGGTGGGAGGTTCCCGCATCGGGTGGTTTACGTATCGCACCGCTCACATACCGCCACGGTATGGCTCCCTCCTTTCCCCTTGACAGTCCGGCTGCCAAGTGGGCCGCCGCACGGCGGCGCCGACTCCGCCGTACCAGCACCCGCCGTAACGGCGCCGTGAGGGTGGGGCAGGGCAGGCGATGTGCTGGGTGGCGGGAGGGCGCCGGTCCGGTATCCGCCGTGTCGGCGTCTTGTGTGCGGGGCAGGGCGGTGGGGTGTGAGTGGGAGGGCGCCGGTCCGCTATCCGCCGTGTCGGCGTCTTGTGTGCGAGGGGCCAGGGCGGGCGGGGTCGCCGGCGAGCTCGGGTGGGCGGGAAGGGCGCCGGTGGGGTGGTGGGGCATACGCGGGTATGGGAGGGCGCCCGTGGGGTGGCGGGCATAGGGTTTCGGCATGGGCTTTGACATTCATGGGCGGACGCGGCGGCTGGAGTTGGCCGATCAGGAGCTGCGGGACTTCGAGGCCGTGGTGCTCGCCTCGGGGCCGGAGGGCGTCGTGCTCGACAGGTCGGCCTTCTATCCCGGCGGCGGCGGGCAGCCCGCCGACCACGGCGTGCTGCTGTGGCAGGGCGTGGAGACCCGCATCGAGGGCGTCCGGAAGAACGACGACCTGCATCTGATTCCGGCCGAGGGCGACCCGATCCCGCCGGCGGGCACGGTGGTGCGGGCGGCGGTCGCCGACGAGCGGCGGTCGGCGCTGATGCGGACGCACTCGGGGCTGCACGTGCTGTGCGGAGTGGTGTTCCGGGACTACGGCGCCCTGGTGACCGGCGGCAACATGGAGCCGTTCAGCGCGCGCATGGACTTCAACCTGCCCGAGGTGCCGGCGGGGTTCAAGGAGGCCGTCGAGGACGCCTGCAACGCCGAGGTCGCGGGCGACCGGCGCATCGACGTCCGTGTGCTGCCGCGCGAAGAGGCGTTCGCGATCCCCGACATCATCCGCACGGCGACGAACCTCGTCCCGCCGGACGTCGAGCAGGTGCGCGTCATCGACATCGTCGGCCTCGACGCCCAGGCGGACGGCGGCACGCACGTCGCCTCCACCAAGCAGATCGGCCGCATCAAGGTCGCCAAGATCGAGAGCAAGGGCCGCGGCTTCCGCCGCCTCCGCATCATCATCGGCGACTAGGTGTACTGACTTGAGAGGTCAGGTACGCGGCCGGCGGGCGGCCGCCGAGCGCGGTGTGTGCTCGGTGGTCATCGTAGGCGTGGAGCCCGAGGCCGAACGCGTGGCGGCGTTCGGCCTCGGGGTGTAGGCCCATTCGTCGGCCAGGGCGCGGTGAAAGCGTGATTAGGCGCCGCTCACCTGTCGAGAGCTCGGGGCTACGTGAGCGTGGTCACGCGTGATCGTCGAGGGGCGTCGACGCGCCGGCCGGGAACCTCACGCCGTGGTGCAAGGCGTGCCGGCGAGGGTGGGCGAGGTCAGCGACGCCGGTGGTGACCCGGATGCGATGAAACCGAGCGACACCGAGGCTCCGGGGGCCAGGGCACTGGCTGTCGCGGGGTTGACCAGCACCTGTGCGCCCTGTTGGGTCCAGCCGGCACCCCACAGCGTGTGCAGCGTCTGTCCGCCCGGGAACCGCCAGGACGCCGACCAGTCGCCCAGGGGCGCGCTGCCGGTGTTGACGATGGTGACCTCGGCCTGGAAGCCGTCCGGCCAGCTACCAGTGACGGCGTAGGTCATCCTGCATCCGTGCGTCGACGTGCCGCCCTTGGTCACCGTGAGTCGCAGCCCGCTCGCGTCGGCGCCGGTCACCTGGATGGTCACGTTCGCGTCGGCGCTGGTGTACGTGGTGGGCCGGCCGCCGGTGACTCCGAAGGTGGCCACGTCCAGGTCGCCGCACCCGTTCGGCAGTCCGGTCTGGCCGGGCCGGGAGTCGTGCACCCGTATCGGCCCGGTGCTGGTCGCGGTGTTCACCTGGTACACCAGGGCGCCGGTATCGCAGGTGCCGGCGTTGTTGCCGCCGCTGGTGCGGTACTCCACGACGTCGGCGGTGTATTCGCCGGTGGGCACGACGACGGCCTTGAGTCCGCCCGCGGTCTCCAGCGGTGTCAAGGTGTAGGCGGTGGTGGTGCCCGAGGAACTGGGCGGGACGCACGCGATCTGGTCGTCGGCCAGCCAGTCGAACTTCCACTTCTCCCATGCGAAGAAGTCGGGTGAGCGGACGCCCAGGTCACCGCCCATGACGCCCCAACCTCCGACGAACGGGCCGCCGTACAGGTCGGGCAGGCCGAACAGGTGCCCGGTCTCGTGCTGCACCACCAGTTCGCGGTCGGTGTTCAGCGCCCAGGGCGCGAACGTGGCACCCAGGTGGACGCGCTCACCGGAAGGCAGGACGACGTCGGTCGTACCGTTGGCAGGGCCCCCGTTACCGTGGAACGCCGCGGTCCAGTCGAAGTCGGCGTAGGGATTCTGCCCGCTTGGCGGGTTGAGCCTGGGTGCCGCCATCACATAGACGAAGTCGTACTGGCTGAAGTTCACATCCGCGTCGGCGAGCGTGGCGACTTCCTGGAGATAGTCACGCTGTGTCTGGAAGGTCCCGCTGCCGTTGATCATGCCGTACGACGCGGCGTCGCCGGACATGCGGTACCAGCGGTCGACCGGCGTGACCTGCAGGTCGACCTGCCCGTACGAGGCCGTGTCGAACCACGCCTGGGCATCGGATCCTATGTTGCCGACATAGTCGTAATACCCGCCCGACGGCAGGAACACCGACGGCGCGGTAGTCATCGGGTGGTCGGGGAAGTCGACGAACAGCATCACCCCGCGCAGGGCCCCGGCCGGTCGTTGGTAGAAGTACGTGTAATCGGTGGTGTGGCCCAGGTTGTTCCAGCCCACGCCGGGTAAGGCACACGGGCTGGTGTCGGCGTTGGCCACGTCCGTCCCGCTCGGTAGGGCAAGCCCGCCGGCTAATGCCACTGCCAGCGCGACGGCGACACGCACCATCGCCTTGATGAATCGCACCCTTTACTCCTGAGCATCGATGACCGAGTGATTTGACGGGCGGCTGCGGGCATCCGTGACCACCACGACCGGGTCTGGTTCACCGCCCCGGCCTGGGTGTCCACGGGTGTCCTTGTCGCCATCCGTCCTTCAGCCTCGTGCCAGGGATCACGCAGCGTCCAATGCCCCCTTCGCAGGGCGATGCGGATCAGCTATCAGCGCACGTCGAGAGCGAGGGCAGCACATGACGAGTGGCGCGGCGGGTGCGCGCCCGGGACGGAGGTGTTCGGCTAGGGTTGAAGGTGTCCAATGAGCGCATACCGTCTCAGGCTGACCTCGACCTACGCCTGGTGCGATACTTCACCGCCGTCGCGGAGTTCGGTCACTTCGGCAGGGCCGCCGCCGCACTGAGAATCGCCCAACCGTCGCTGAGTCGCCAGATCCAGCGCCTTGAGGCACAGATCGGCACCCGGCTGCTCGACCGCACCACCCACGGCGCACGTCTCACCAAGGCCGGCCAGGCGTTTCTGCCCCGCGCCAAGGCGCTGCTGCACTCCGCCGACCAGGCCGGTGCGGCGGCCCGGAACGCGGCACGGACAGCCCAGATCACCATCGGCCATACCCCGGGCCTGGACATCACCCCGGCTGTTCGCGAGCTACGCCGCCGGCAGCCCGAGGCCGACGTGGTCACCGTGCACCTGCTGTGGAACCAGGCACGTGAAGCGCTGTTCGAACGCCGGGTGGACGCCGCGGTGAGCCGCCTGCCCTTCAGAACCGACGGGCTCCAGGTGACCGTCCTCTACGACGAGCCGTGCGTGCTGCTGGTACCCCGTAGCCACCGTCTGGTCGGCCGGGACTACGTCACGCCCGAGGACATCGCCGAGGAAACCCTTCCCCACTGGCCCGACCCGGCGGCGAAACCGCTGGGCCGCACCGGCCCTCGACCCGACGGCAGTCCGGGACCCGAGACGCCGCTGGTCACCACGGTGGAGGAGAAGCTCGAACTGATCACGGCAGGACAGATGGTCGCCATCGTCGCCGAAGCCGTCGCCGCCGAGGTTCCCGCGCACCTCACCACGATCCCCCTGCGCGGGGTCGAACCGCACAAGGTCATGATGGTCAACAGGGATGGCGAGCACAGCCCGCTGGTCGAGGCGTTCCGCGAAGCCGCGCAGGCCGCACTGCCCCAACCCGACTGACCCCCGGGCGCGTACCGCCGCCCGCCGGGCTCCTACTTCGTGAAGCCGCCGGACACGGTCCATCGCAGCGTGGTGGAGCCGCGTCTGAAGGTGATCGTTCTTCCGTCCTGGCTCGCCGAGACGCGCTCCCAGCCGTCGAAGCTCCTGGTCAGGTGGTGGTGCCACTCGCGAAGGTCGCCCACCGCCACGGCGGCGACGGACTCCATCGGCGGCTCGCCGTCCGAGCAGTAGGGGCCGAAGTCGGCCGTGGCCGCGACGGTCTCGCCGAAGGCCCGCAGCCGGATGCCCTGGCACGCCTCGGTCTTCGTCCCGTAGACGAGGCGTGGCCGCGTCCACCCGCCGTCCCGCGGGCCGGAGTGCTGTTCGTACAGGCCTTCACCGCGCCGGTAGTGCATCGCCACCCGCCGTCCGTCGTCCAGGGCGACCACGGCGTTGTACGGGTCTCCGGAGCCGTTCCAGGGGATGTCGCTCCTGTCCGGCCCGGGCGGACGGCCCGCCGCGGTCTCCGCGGGAGTGGCGCTGAGCCTCGACGGCGACGGCGACGGCGACGGGGCCGGGGCCGGACCGGTCCCCGTGGCCGTCGGGGCCTGCCCGCCGCACGCCGCCATCGCCATCGCCATCGCCAACGTCACGAGCAGCAGCGCTCCGGCCGGGCGGAGCATGTTCCTCATGGGGGAAGTGTCCTACTCCTCCTCGGTGAACACGGTCTCGCGACGCCTGCGGATCGCCGGGAGGACGGTGATGACGAGCGCCGCCACGGCCACGGCCAGGAGCACCGCGGAGATCGGACGGGTGACGAAGACCGACGCGTCGCCCCGGGAGATGATGAGCGCCCGCCGCAGGTTCTCCTCGAGCAGGGGGCCGAGGACGAAGCCGAGCAGCAGCGGGGCCGGCTCGCAGCCGCACTTGATCAGGATGTAGCCCAGGATCCCGAAGAACACGATCGCGTAGACGTCGAACGCGTTGAACTCCAGGGAGTAGGTGCCGATCGCCGCGAACAGGATGATCATCGGGAACAGCACCTGGTACGGGATGCGCAGCATGCGCACCCAGATGCCGATCAGCGGCAGGTTCAGCAGCACGAGCAGCACGTTGCCGATCCACATCGACGCGATCAGGCCCCAGAACAGCGCCGGTTCCTCGGTGATGACGTTCGGGCCGGGGGTGATGCCGTGGACGATGAACGCGCCGACCATCAGCGCCATCACCGGGTGGGCGGGCAGCCCCAGGGTGAGCAGCGGGATGAACGACGTCTGCGCGGCGGCGTTGTTCGCCGACTCGGGGCCGGCGACGCCCTCGATCGCGCCGCGCCCGAACTCCTGCGGACGCTTCGAGATCCGCTTCTCGACGGCGTACGAGGTGAACGAGGCCAGCACGTGGCCGCCGCCCGGCAGCACGCCGAGCGCGGAGCCGAGGCCGGTGCCCCGCAGGATCGGGCCGACGATGCGGCGCCGGTCCTCGCGGGTCGGCCAGAGGTTCCTCACCTTGCCGACGATCGCCGTACGGGTGTGCTCGTTCTCCAGGTTGCGCAGGATCTCGGCCACGCCGAACATGCCGACGGCGACCGACACGAAGTCGATGCCGCCGTACAGCTCACGCTGGCCGAACACGAACCGCGGCGTGCCGGTGTAGAGGTCCTGGCCGACCGTGCCGAACAGGACGCCGAGCGCGATCATCGCCAGGGCCTTGAGCGGCGCGCCACGCGCCAGTGTGATCGACACGATCAGGCCGAACAGCACCAGCGAGAAGTACTCGGCCGGGCCGAACGTCAACGCGACGCGGGCCAGCGGCGGGGCCGCGACGGCCAGCACGACGGTTGCCACCGTGCCCGCGACGAAGGAACCGACCGCGGCGGCGGCCAGCGCCGCGCCGGCCCGGCCCTGCCGGGCCATCTCGTGCCCGTCCAGCGCGGTGACCGCCGCCGACGACTCGCCGGGCAGGTTGATCAGGATGGCGGTCGTCGAGCCGCCGTACTGCGCGCCGTAGTAGATGCCGGCCAGCATGATCAGCGCCGTCACCGGCTCGAAGCTGAAGGTGATCGGCAACAGCATCGCCACCGTCGCCGTCGGCCCGATGCCGGGCAGCACGCCGACCGCCGTCCCGAGCAGCACTCCCACGAAGCAGTACAGGACGTTCTGGATCAGCAGGGCGGTCGAGAAGCCCAGCGCGAGGTTGTCGAGAAGTTCCATGCCTCAATCCGGATGCCGCGTCAGAACCCCAGCCACGGGCCCAGGAGCGGGATCCGCAGCTGAAGGCCGACGACGAAGATGAGCGTGCCGGCCGCGGTCAGCCCGGCGGCCACGGCCACGGCCGTGAGCGGCCGCACGCGCGAACTGGCCAGCGTGGTGAGCAGGGCGGTCACCGCCGACGCCGGGACGAACCCGAGGCCGCGGACGGTGAATCCGAAGAACACCAGCGCGAGCACGATGACGGCGACCGCGCGCCAGGGGATCGGCCCGAACGGGATCACCTCGCCGGCGACGAGCCCCTTGAGGACGATCGCCAGGCCCAGGGCGGCCACGGTCGCGCCGACCAGCATCGGGAAGGCTCCGGGGCCCATCCGCAGCGGGGTGCCCAGCTCGTAGCCGAGCGCCCCCACCACGAACGCGCCACCGATCAGGACGAAGATTCCCCCGGCGAGGACGTCCGGGAGGGACCGGCGGCGCTCCACCTCAGGAGGCCTTGACCCCGGCGTCGGCGATGACCTTCGCCCAGGTGGCGAGCTGCTCTTCGAGCTTCGCCTTGTGCGCCTGCGGGGTCGCGTCCTCGGCCGGGACCGGCGCGGTGCCGAGCTTGGCCATCTGGTCGACGACCTTCTGGTCGGCCAGCGCCGCCTTCAGCGCGTCGGACAGCTTCTGTACGACGTCCTGCGGCGTGCCGGCCGGGACGTACAGGCCGTGCCACACGCTGACCTCCAGCTGGGGCAGCCCGGCCTCGGCCGTGGTGGGCAGGTCGGGCAGGCTCTTCACCCGCTCCGGCGTGGTGACCGCGTACGCCTTCACCTCGCCGGCGGAGATCTGGCCGCTGGTGTTGGTCGTCTGGTCGCACATGAAGTCGACCTGGCCGCCGACGAGGTCGGTCAGCGCGGGGCCGGTGCCCTCGTACGGGACCTCCTGGAGCTTCACACCGGCGGCGGTCTGGAACAGCAGGCCGCACAGGTGTGACGCGGCGCCGATGCCGGCGTTGGCCAGCGTGACCTTGCTCGCGTTCGCCTTCACGTAGGTGACGAGGTCCTTGAGCGACGCGGGCGGGAAGTCCTTGCGGGCGACGACCGTCATCGGCACCTCGGTGACCAGCCCGACCATCTGGAAGCTCTCTAGCGGCTTGTAGCCCAGGTCCTTGTACAGGGCGGGCGCCGTGGACATGCCGATGTGGTGCATGAGCACGGTGTAGCCGTCGGGCTCGGCCCGCGCGACCTCCCCGGCGCCGACCGTGCCGCCCGCGCCCTCGGCGTTCTGGACGACGATCTTGGCGCCGAGCTTGGCGGCCATCGGGTCGGCGATCATGCGGGTGACGGTGTCCGTCGGGCCGCCGGCGCTGAACGGCACGACGAACGTGATGTTCTGCTCGGGGTAACCGCCGGTGGCGCCTCCGGTGGTGGCGCCTTCGCCGCCTGTGCCGCCGCTGCCGGCACAGGCGGCGGCGAGCGAGACGACGCCGATCACGGCGATCGTCCGCGCGGCGGCACGGTACCTGCTTGTCGTTCTCATCTCGCGGCCTCCTCGTGCACATTCGCGTCTGTCGGTGAGTGCGCGGCCTCAGTCTGGGCGTGCGGGGGCGCGCATGGTGTCAGAGGAATCCCAAGGAATGCGGCAGATGTCAGAGGAATCCCAAGAGTGATGGGCTGACACGCGCGTCGATCTGAGCCTTACAATCCGGTATGCGGATCACCATCATCGAAGATGACGACCGCGTCGCGCGCGGTCTGGTGACCGTCCTGGCCCAGGCGGGCTTCGAGGTCCACCGCATCGCCACCGCCGCCGAGGCCGTGCGCGCCGCCCCCTCCGATGTGGTCCTCGTCGATCTCGGCCTGCCCGACGGCGACGGCATCGACGTGATCCGCAAGCTGCGTGACCGCCCGGAGACCGCCGTCATCGCCGTCACAGCGCGCTCGGAGGAGCACGAGCGCGTCCGCGGCCTGCGGGCCGGCGCCGACGACTACATCGTGAAGCCGTTCGGCATCCCCGAGCTGCTGGCCCGCATCGACGCCGTCCTGCGGCGCACCCGCGTGGCGCGTGGCCTGAGCCACCCGGACGAGCCGCTCGCCCTCGGCCCGATGCGCATCGGCGTCGGCACCCGCGAGGTCGCCGTCGACGACACGCCCGTGACGCTGACCCGCAAGGAGTTCGACCTGCTCCTGCTGCTGGCCCGGCGGGCGCCGAGCGTGGTGAGCCGCGACGTCATCCTCGACCAGATCTGGGGCGCCACCTGGGAGTCCTCCAGCCGAACCCTGGACACCCACATCGCGGCGTTGCGGCACAAGCTCGGGCCGGCCGTGCTCATCCGCACGATCCACGGGGTCGGCTATCGGCTCCTGGCCGACCGGCCGGAGCTGACCGGCTGACGCGTCGTGCACCGTCGCCTGCTCGCCGTCCTGGTGCCGCTCGCGGTGCTGCTCGTCGCGGCGCTCGGGGTGCCGCTCAGCGTCACCGTGGCCGAGCGCGAGATGCAGGAGACCTACGTCGACCGGCTCAACGACGCCGGCCGGTTCGCGTCGCTGGCCGAGAACGCGCTGTCGACCGGGCGCACCGAGGCGCTCCACGAGGAGCTGGCGCGCTACCACGAGCTGTACGGCGTCCCGGTGGCGGTGATCGACACGTCGGGCACGGTGCTGCTGGGGCCGGCCGACGCGTACCGGGACGCCGCGCGGGCCGAGCCGGCGCTGCCCCGGGTCGTGACGGCCGCGCTGGCCGGGGCGAGGTCCGAACCGTCCGGGGAGTGGGCGCCGTGGGACGACTCGGCGCTCGTGGTCGCGGAACCGGTCGGCCGCGACAGCGAGGTCGTCGGCGCCGTCGTGACGATCTCCGACCTGACGAAGACACGCCATCGCATCCTCGTGCGCTGGGCCCAGCTCGCCGGCCTCGGGCTGCTGCCGTTGATCGCGCTGGTGGCCGTCGCCTGGCCGGTGTCGGCTTGGGTGCTGCGGCCGGTGCGTGAGCTGGACGCGGCGAGCTCGCGCATCTCACGGGGCGACCTGACGATCCGGGCGGACGCCGAGGCCGGCCCGGTCGAGCTGCGGCGGCTCGCGGAGTCGTTCAACACCATGATGGACGCGGTCGAGAACGCCGCGCAGCGGCAGCGGGCCTTCGTGTCCGACGCGTCGCACCAGTTGCGCAATCCGCTGACCAGCCTCCGGCTCGCCGTGGAGAGTCTGGAACCGCATCTGCGCGCGGCCGGCGACGGGCGGCAGGTGTACGACATCGCCGTCGACGAGCTGAAGGCGATGCAGCGGCTGCTGAACTCGCTGCAGGCCAGTGCGCGCATGGAGAGCATACGCACGGCGTCGCCGGTGGATCTCGACGCGGTGCTGGCCACCCGGGTCGACCGGTGGCGGGCGTTGACGGCGACGGCGGGGCAGACGCTGAAGGTCGACGTGCCGCCGGGGCTGCGGCTGCTGGAGCCGCCGGGCGGGCTGGGCAGCATCCTGGACGAGCTGATCAGCAACGCGTTGCGGCTCTCGGACGCGCGGGTGGTGGAGGTGACCGCCCGCGTCGTCCCCGACGGCGCCGGACACCCCTCCGCGGCCGGCGGCGTGGTCACGATCGCCGTCCGCGACGACGGCCAGGGCATCGACGCCTCCGAGCGGGCCCAGGCTCTACGGCGGTTCTGGCGGTCGCCGCGGCACCAGAACGTGACCGGCACCGGCCTCGGGCTGGCGATCTGCGCCGACCTGGTCGGGGCGGCCGGGGG
Source organism: Sphaerisporangium sp. TRM90804 (assembly GCF_029846175.1). Classification (GTDB taxonomy): domain Bacteria; phylum Actinomycetota; class Actinomycetes; order Streptosporangiales; family Streptosporangiaceae; genus Sphaerisporangium. The sequence continues at coordinate 447,228 of NZ_JARWAC010000010.1, forward strand.
CGAGCTGCGCCTGGAGGAGGGCCTGCCCCGCCCGGACGGGTCTGGTCGCGGATTCGCCGCGGTGGTCGCGCTGCCGGTCGTCGCGCAGGTGGCGTCCTCCGACGCCCCGGCTCCCTCGCCGGTCTGAGGCCCGGTTTCGCCGCCGGCCCGCCAGCCGTCTCGGGTCAGCGTTTGCGGTCGCGGAACCAGGTGGCCGCGCCCGGATGGAGCGGGATCGACGCGGTGGAGATCCCGGTACGCACGTTGATCTGCCACGCTTCGGGAACCGCCTCGGTGCCGTCGCGGCTGGCGGAGGTGATCGAGCCGGTGTGCGTGAAGATCGTGTCGGTGATGGCGTGCACCAGGTCGTCCGGCAGCTGGTCGCGCACGAGAAGCACGTTCGGCACGGCGACGGTGCGGGTGGCCGGTACGCCGGCGTAGGCGGTGGTGGGGATCATGGCCGGCGTGTAGGGGCCGGGGAACGCCCTCAGGAGCGCGTCCCCCTGCGCGCCCAGCGGGATCAGCCGTATGGGGTGCCGCTGCGCCAGTTCCGTGACGGCCGGGGTCGGAACGCCGGTCAGGGAGAACATCGCGTCGATCTCGCCGTCCCGCAGCGCCGCCGCCGACTCGGCCTGGCTGAGGTGCCGCCCGTCGGCGTTCACCCGGCCGAGCCGCAGAACCCGCAGCGACGTGAACTCCGTGCCCGAGTCGCGGGCGCCGAGGGACACCCGCTTGCCCTTGAGGTCCCCGAACCTCTTGATCGCCGAACCGGCCATGACCACGAGATGCAGATGACTGTCGTAGAGCCGGCACACCGCCGAGAGTCCCTCAGGCGCCCTGCCGTCGCTGGTGATCAGCGCGTCCAGGCTCGTCAGCCCGAGATGCACCTCCCCGGCCCGGAGCATCCGGATGTTGTCCGTGGACGCCCCGCTCGGCACCGTGACCACCGTGGCCCCCGGCACCTGCTCGGAGATGTGCTCGGCCAGCGCCCCGCCGATACGCCGATAGACCGCCCCCGCCGGCCCGGTGGCCAGCCGCAGCCGGACCGGGTCGACCTCGGCCTGCCGAGAACACCCGGCGACCAGCCCTCCGGCGATCACGAACACCGCCCGCCGGCTGAGCCGCGGCTCCGGGTTCAGCACCATGCCGAGATGATACGGACGAACGGTGTCCCACGGCCGCGCCGTCAGCGTCGGCGATGAGGCATCGCCGGGCCGTTCTGCCTCCGGCGCCGTGGACGGGAACCTCCCTCAGATGATCGGCGACCTGAAGGGGTTCCAGGGACGTGGTGTCGGCCCCCGGTCGCCCGCCATGGCCGCCGGGCGGGAAACCCGCCTGGTTGTTATCGCTAACATACGGTCTTGCCTATCGCGGTTCCTGCTCTGCCTGATGGTTGTGGTGGCAGGTCGGAGCCAATACGAGAGGGAGCGTGGACGTCAAGGGACGCGACATGACTCCCACCGCGGCACGGAGACGTACATACGGTTCATCAGGTGTTATCCGGGTACCGTCGGCGATCGGCGAGGGCGGCGGTCTGAAACTTTCGCAACGACCTTGACATGTTTCGTAAGGGTTTCCACACTGTGTCCCCAGGGCGGTTCTTCTGTCGTGTGGTGGCGCACGGCGAGGGCCGCCGTCCACGACGCCCCAGTGGTGTGCGTTCCCCGAGCACGGGACGCGGCGTCGATCGCGCGGGGCGACCTCCCCGCGTGCCGCGCTTTCCGCGATTCACTCTGGAGCACTCAGTCATGGGCACGAACGCCATACTCACGCCGCGAAGCCGGCGACCCCTCCTGAACCCGCGGGTTCTGATCGCCGGCGCCGTCGGCGTCCTCGCCGCGGTCACGGCCCTCACGGCGCCTACGCCGGCCGGCGCCGCGGCGAGCACGCTCGGCGAGGCGGCCGCGCAGAGCGGGCGGTACTTCGGCACCGCCATCAGCGCCGGCAGGCTCGGCGACTCGCAGTACACGACCATCGCGAACCGCGAGTTCAACATGGTGACGGCCGAGAACGAGATGAAGATCGACGCCACCGAGCCCAACCGGGGGCAGTTCAACTTCACCAGCGGCGACCGGGTCTACAACTGGGCCGTGCAGAACGGCAAGCGGGTACGCGGCCACACCCTGGCCTGGCACGCTCAGCAGCCCGGGTGGATGCAGTCGCTGTCGGGCAGTTCGCTGCGCCAGGCGATGATCGACCACATCAACGGCGTCATGGCCCACTACCGGGGCAAGATCTACGCCTGGGACGTGGTCAACGAGGCCTTCGCCGACGGCAACTCCGGCGGGCGGCGCGACTCCAACCTGCAGCGCACCGGCAACGACTGGATCGAGGTCGCCTTCCGCACCGCGAAGGCCGCCGACCCGGCCGCCAAGCTCTGTTACAACGACTACAACATCGACAACTGGACCTGGGCCAAGACCCAGGGCGTGTACAACATGGTCCGCGACTTCAAGTC